>NZ_CP094657.1:0-1390468 GCF_023920705.1 Acinetobacter sp. XS-4
GACAGATGTGGATAACTTGGTTAGAATGGCGACCCCTTCTCGTCAGGAAGGGTTGATCTTTAGATGGTTTGAATTTAAAACGCAGAAATAGGGGATACACATGCTTTGGACAGACTGCTTAACTCGCTTGCGACAAGAGCTCTCTGATAACGTCTTTGCGATGTGGATTCGCCCATTAGTTGCTGAAGAAGTAGAAGGAATACTACGACTCTATGCTCCTAACCCTTATTGGACGCGTTACATTCAAGAGAATCATTTAGAATTAATTTCTATATTGGCTGAGCAGTTATCAGAAGGGCGTGTTCGTCAGGTTGAGATTTTAGTTGATTCTCGTCCTGGGAGCATTTTATCGTCGAGTGAACAACCAGCAACCACTACGGCTGCTTTGCAAACTGCACCACCACAAAGTATTAAAGTAAAAAAAGAACCAGAGTCTGTTTCTAGTCCTCATGCGAATAGTGTGGTCAATCCGAAAACATCGAAAAAGAAACTGCTTAATCCTCAGTTTACTTTTTCTTTATTTGTTGAAGGCCGTTCGAACCAAATGGCTGCTGAAACATGTAGAAAAGTATTAACTCAATTAGGTGCATCACAGCATAACCCTTTGTTTTTATACGGACCAACAGGGCTGGGTAAGACACACTTAATGCAGGCAGTTGGTAACGCTTTATTACAAGCCAAACCCAATGCCCGTGTGATGTATATGACTTCTGAGAGTTTTGTTCAGGATTTTGTGAGTTCGTTACAAAAAGGTAAAGTAGAAGAGTTTAAGAAAAACTGTCGTTCTTTAGATTTATTGTTGGTTGATGATATTCATCTCTTAGCAGGTAAAGAAGCGAGTCTAGTTGAGTTCTTCTATACATTTAATGCCTTACTTGATGAATCTAAACAAATTATTTTAACTTCAGACCGTTATCCAAAAGAATTAACAGAGTTAGATCCGCGTTTAGTTTCTCGTTTTTCTTGGGGGCTTTCAGTCGGTGTTGAACCACCAGATATTGAAACTCGTATCGAAATTTTATTAAAGAAAGCGGAAAATAGCGGCGTTGATTTACCTCGAAATTGTGCATTATTTATTGCACAACAAGTTGTTGCGAATGTACGTGAACTTGAAGGTGCGCTTAATAAAGTTGTTGCAATTTCCCGTTTTAAAGGTGCGCCAATCGATCTTGATGTCGTTCGTGAGTCTTTAAAAGATGTGTTGGCTATTCGTGCACGAACAATTAGTGTAGAAAATATCCAGCGCGTGGTGAGTGAATATTTCCGTATCCCGTTAAAAGAATTAGTAGGGCCAAAACGTACTCGAATTTATGCCCGACCACGCCAGTTGGCAATGGGACTTGCTCGTGAATTGACTGGTGATAGTTTTCCCGAAATTGGAATGGCTTTTGGTGGGCGCGACCACAGTACAGTGATGCATGCTTGTGAAAAAGTAGCCAGTCTGCGCGGAGAAGATCCAATTTTTGACGAAGATTATAAAAATCTGCTGCGTCTACTTCAGAGTTAATGAAATAATAAGACCTTGTTGCAAAGTCTACGTAAGTGCAGCATAGTACACAGCTAAAAAATGAAATATTTGCTCCAAGTTGCTAGAGGAATGAATCGTGCGTTTGAAAATCGCTAAAGAAAGTTTACTCAATGTTTTATCGCATGTTGTCGGTGCGGTAGAACGTCGTCACACATTGAATATTCTTTCAAACGTCAAAATTCAGACTAATGCTCAGGCGCTCACCATTACTGGTTCTGATCTAGAAGTCGAACTGGTTGCGAGCACTGTTTTAACAGAAGGGGCATGCCTTGAAGCAGGGGAAACCACAGTCCCTGCCCGTAAATTAATGGAAATTTGTAAATCATTGCCTACAGCTGCATTAATTGATTTACAAATTACTGAAGATCAAAGATGTATTTTAAAGTCTGGTAATAGCCGTTTCGTATTAGGGACTTTGCCTGCAGAAGATTATCCATTATTGACGACTGAAAATAGTCAAGGTACTCAAGTACAAGTTACCCAACGTGAGTTAAAGCGTTTATTTGAAAAAACTGCTTTTGCGATGGCCGTACAAGATGTACGCTTCTATTTAACGGGTACTTTATTGGAAATTGATGAAAATCAATTACGTGCAGTAACAACAGATGGTCACCGTTTAGCACTTTGTGAAATTACTGCTTCTTCTACGTCATCTCAATTGGTTCAGGCCATTGTACCTCGTAAAGCTGTAGGTGAATTACAGCGTTTATTGAGTATTGAAGATGAACAATTAACATTGTTGATTGGTCGTGAATTGTTAAATGTAACCATCAATACGCCAAGTCGTGACAAGGAACAGGGCGATATTACTGTTCGTTTTACTACAAAATTGATTGATGGGAAATTCCCTGATTATCGTCGTGTAATTCCACGTGGTGGCGATAAACATGTATTAATTAGCCATGATGTCTTTAAGCAATCATTACAGCGTGTTGCAATTTTGAGTAATGAAAAGTTGCGTGGCGTTTTCTTGAATTTTAATCAGGATTCTTTACAGCTTCGTGCGAATAACCCTGAGCAAGATGAAGCTATTGAAGATTTAGCTATTCAATATCAAAATGTACCGCTCGAAATGTCATTTAATGCGCAATATTTACTAGAAGTATTGGGTGTACTTGATGGCGATGACGTAAATATGAGTATGAGTGAGGCGAATCAGTCTGTTTTGGTTCAAGACCCAGCCCATGCTGATCAAACTTATGTAGTTATGCCGATGCGTGTATAGTCTGGCTATCTAATATGCATCTTACGCGCTTAAACATTGAACGCGTGCGTAATTTAAAAACGGTTGCACTCCAAGGGTTGCAACCGTTTAATATATTTTATGGCGCTAATGGTTCAGGGAAAACCTCAATTCTGGAAGCAATTCATTTGCTTGCAACAGGGCGATCTTTCCGCACTCATATTCCTAAAAATTATATTCAGTATGCTGCCGAAGATGCGATTGTCTTTGCACAGTCTAGTACTGAGAAAATAGGTATGCAAAAGTTAGCATCTGGTGAGCAATTGATGAAGGTCAATGGCGATACCGTAGCTACCCAAGGCCAACTTGCTAAATTGCTTCCTTTGCAGCATCTTGATCCACAAAGTACAGACATTATTGACCATGGAGCAAAACCACGACGCCAACTTTTAGATTGGCTGATGTTCCACGTGGAACCTGAGTTTTATTTTGCATGGCAATACTATTCGCGTGCATTAAAACAGCGAAATACGTTACTTAAAACTAGGCGGAATTTATCTTTGGCTGATTTAGAGCCTTGGAACAAAATGCTGAGTGATTATGGTGAAATTTTGCACTCTCAGCGCTTGGGTATTGTGGAGCAATGGAACGTCTTTTTTCAAAATGATTTGAGTCAATTACTCCCTGATCTTGAAATTGAACTGGAATACAGCTCAGGTTTTCATACAGAGCAGGGGCTCATGCAAGACCTGCTTAATCAACACCAAAAAGATATCGAAAGACGGTATACCGAATATGGTCCACATCGGGCAGATTTGCGCTTAAAAACCCCGTATGGACATGCTGATGTGGTTTTATCAAGAGGCCAGAAAAAACTACTGATTATTGCCTTAAAACTGTCACAAATTGCAATGTTGCATGCGAGTAATAAGGAAACTGTGGTATTATTAGATGATCTGACAGCAGAATTAGACTTAACCGCACAACAACGTTTAATTGAACGATTAAGCCAACTTGGTAGCCAGGTTTTTATGACAACTTTAGATCATGCATCGGTAAAAAAACATTTACATGATTTGTCTATTTCATATCAATTATTCAATGTTGAATCCGGTCAAGTTAGTCTTGCTTCACCATAATTTTTTGATGTTACCCATCTTTGAATAAACCTATATTTGCTAGGGAGAAACCATGAGTTCAGAGTCTCAATCAGCCTCTCAAACAGAACAAACCAATGAAAAGGCTTATGATTCCTCTAGTATTAAAGTATTACGTGGATTAGATGCAGTTCGTAAACGTCCGGGTATGTATATTGGGGATACAGACGACGGTACCGGTTTACACCATATGGTATTCGAGGTAGTCGATAACGCAATCGATGAAGCTTTAGCTGGGCATTGTGATGAAATTATTGTCACTATTCATGAAGATGAATCAGTAAGCGTTTCGGACAATGGTCGTGGTATTCCAACCGATATTCACCCTGAAGAAGGTGTTTCTGCAGCGGAAGTAATTCTTACCATTCTGCACGCAGGTGGTAAGTTTGATGACAACAGCTATAAGGTTTCAGGTGGTTTACACGGCGTAGGTGTTTCTGTAGTAAACGCACTTTCGAGTAAATTACATTTAATGATTTCTCGTGCTGGTCAAGTGCATGAGCAAGAATATCAACACGGTGATCCGCAATATCCATTACGTGTGATTGGTGAAACGGATAAGAGTGGTACAACAGTACGTTTTTGGCCAAGTGAATTAACATTTACTCAAACCATTTTTAACGTAGAAATTCTAGCACGCCGTTTACGTGAGCTTTCATTCTTAAACGCGGGCGTACGTATTGTATTACGCGATGAACGTATTAACCTTGAACATATATATGACTACGAAGGTGGATTATCTGAGTTTGTAAAATACATTAACGAAGGTAAAACTCATCTGAATGAGATTTTCCATTTTACCGCGGATACAGATAACGGTATTGGTGTAGAAGTAGCCTTGCAGTGGAATGAAAGTTATCAAGAAAACGTTCGTTGCTTTACCAATAACATTCCTCAAAAAGATGGCGGTAGCCATTTAGCGGGTTTCCGTGCAGCTTTGACGCGTGGTTTAAACCAATATCTTGAAAATGAAAATATTCTCAAGAAAGAAAAAGTCAATGTAACGGGTGACGATGCTCGTGAAGGTTTAACCGCTATTATTTCGGTAAAAGTACCTGATCCAAAATTTTCATCTCAAACCAAAGAAAAACTAGTATCGAGTGAAGTAAAACCTGCTGTTGAGCAAGCAATGAATAAAGAGTTCTCTGCTTACTTACTTGAAAACCCGCAAGCTGCAAAATCAATTGCCGGTAAGATTATTGATGCTGCACGTGCGCGTGATGCTGCACGTAAAGCGCGTGAAATGACGCGTCGTAAGAGCGCACTTGATATTGCTGGTTTACCAGGTAAATTGGCTGATTGTCAGGAAAAAGATCCAGCACTTTCTGAATTATATCTTGTCGAGGGTGATTCTGCTGGTGGTAGTGCCAAGCAAGGTCGTAACCGTAAAATGCAGGCTATTTTGCCGTTGAAAGGTAAAATCCTAAACGTTGAACGCGCACGCTTTGACAAAATGATTTCTAGTCAGGAAGTGGGTACTTTAATTACTGCTCTTGGCTGTGGTATTGGCCGTGAAGAATATAATCCTGACAAGCTGCGTTATCATAAAATCATTATCATGACCGATGCCGACGTTGACGGTTCGCACATTCGAACTTTGTTGTTAACGTTCTTCTTCCGTCAAATGCCAGAATTGGTTGAGCGTGGGTATATTTATATTGCACAGCCACCTTTATACAAATTGAAAAAAGGTAAGCAAGAACAATACATCAAAGATAATGATGCATTGGAAAATTATTTAATTTCAAATGCGATTGATGAACTATCTTTGCATACTAATGCTGAAGCACCATCAATTACAGGTGAAGCACTTGCTAAAGTCATTCAGGATTATCAAGTTTCGCAAAAGAGCTTACAGCGCTTAACGTTACGTTATCCAGCTAGCTTACTAGATGCTTTACTTGAAGTGGATGCATTCAAGAGCGATCAAAATCATGATCAGGCTTATGTACAACAATGGGCTGATCAGGTAAAAGAGATCATTACAAGATTACAGCCAAGTTTACGTCCAGAAATTACACTAGAGTCATTTGAACGTGAAAATGCTCAGGGTGAAAAATCTGCGCATTATTGGCCGCGTATTACGGTATATGTTCATAACCTTCCACATGCATATTTGCTTGATGCAGGTTTGTTGAACTCAGCTGAGTATGCTCGTTTGCTGAAAAACTCGAAGAGTTGGTTCAGTTTGCTTGAAGATGGTGCTTATTTACAAAAAGGTGATCGCCGTATTCAAGTGGCTAACTTCCATCAAGTTTGGCAACACATTTTGCAAGATTCGCGCCGCGGTATGATGATCCAGCGCTATAAAGGTCTTGGTGAGATGAATGCTGAACAGCTTTGGGAAACGACAATGGATCCTGAAAACCGTCATATGTTGCAGGTAACCATTGACGATGCGATTGAAGCAGACCGTATGTTCTCTTGCTTGATGGGGGATGATGTGGAACCACGTCGTGCATTCATTGAAGAGAATGCTTTAAATGCAGATATTGATGCTTAATTGAGAACACGATTCTAAATCAGTCTAGGGAGAGAAGATGATGGGTCAGAAAGTATTAGCTAGCTTGTTAATCTCATGCGCGTTTTTAGGAAGCTCTGCTGTTTGGGCAGCTGATTTAGAAACGAATATGAAAACTTTAGCTAAGAGCACTAAAGCATTTGCTGAAGCGAAAGATGTTGCTAATGCGAAACAACAACTTGTTGTAATGCGTGAAGCAGCAGTTTCTTCTAAGCAATATTTGCCACATAAACTCGAAGGTTTACCTTCAGGAAATGTACAGGTAAAAGAGTACCAAGCTGGTTTAGATCAGCTTGTTGCTGAGATTGATAAAGTAACTGCATTAGTTGGGCAAGGACAATTAGACCAAGCAAAAACTGAAGCAATCAATTTAGTCAAAATTCGAAATGAAAATCATAAAAAATTTAGATAATTCTTTTTATGATGATTAAGAAAAGGCTTTGTTTAATTTAAGACAAAGCCTTTTTTTTATAAGAAATAAACTTTTAAACGGCCATTTAGATGGTAGTTTCCATTTATATCAAGAGAATATAATTTTGAAAAAAACACAAAAACTCTTATGCATTGGGATCATGTTTTTTAATTGCCTATTTCAACTGCATGCTGCTACAGCCCCAACCATTTATGGAAAATTAGTATTTCATCGTTATAGTGATTATGACGCATGGGACAGTAAGCTTTATCTTTATAACTTCACAACGCAGCAGACTACATTACTGGGCGCGAATTGGAAAATCGACCATATGATGAATGGTCATTTTTCTCCAGATGGAAAATGGTTAACGTTCATGGGTGTGGCTTCTGGGCAGCACTATGGAGATGCATGGGACATATATGCTTGGAAAGTGGGCAGTAATGAGTTACCCATTAATTTAACTCAGGGAAATAATAAGCGTGATGAAGATCCTAAATTCATAGATAACCAGCGTATTATTTTTAAACAAAATGGTGACTTAAAAATCGTCAAAATGACTGATCGTACAATTAAGTCAGTCACCCAAAATGGTTGGGATATAGAAGAGTCTATGCCTTATCCAATGGTCAATACTACCCAAATTTTATATGCAAAAGGTGCTGGGGATAATTCTAGAATTTTTAGTATTGATCAGTCGGGAGCCTATGATACACAGCTAACCAATATTGCCTCATATTATCCAGTATGGTGGCAAGGAAGTCGGTTTTTATATGTGCGCTGGTATAGCTCAACAAATGCCCATGATCAGATTTATGCTTATGATATAGCTAATAAACAAACCACACGTTTGCCATTTAACAGTAATACCGTCGACACTTCAGACCCGGCTCCTTTAGATCAGCGTTACATGGTTGTATCTCTTGCGGGTCAGATAGGAAGCCGTGGTGGTTATGATCTATATATCGCGGATAGTCTATCAAGCAATGTTTGGCCTTTACCTGTAAATACCAATTTAAATGAATTAGGGGCTTTTTATACCCCTTATTAATTAATAAAAAAGCCGATTAAGAAATCGGCTTTTTTATTTAGGAAAATAGATTATTCAAAAGAAGTTTCCATTTCTTCCAATTCCATCATGAGTTCTAAAAGCTGCTCTTCATATTGCTCAAGTTTAGCCTTTAGTTCAGTCTGTTCATTCATAAGTTTTAACAAATCATCTTTACGTGCAGCCTCATATAGAGATGTGTCTGCTAGAGATTCTTCAATTTTGACAAGCTGTGGTTGCAGCTTCTCAATTTGAGACTCAACTTTTTCAATATTTTTACGAATAGGTCGCGTTTGTTCACGACGGCGAGCTGCTTCTTTACGCTGTGCTTCTTTATCAACTTTAGAAGGGGCAGCAGCGGTAGATGAAGAATTATTTTGCCCTACAGTATTTTGAGCATTGATGAGTTGCTGACGTGCTTCACGTAGCCATTTTGCATAATCCTGTAAATCACCTTCGAATTCGGTACATTTACCGCCGTGTACCAAAAGAAGCTCGTCACAAACACTTGCAATCAGTTGTCGTTCATGGGAAACCAGTACAACAGCACCTTCAAAGTCTTGTAATGCCATGCTTAATGCATGACGCATATCAAGATCTAAATGGTTCGTCGGTTCATCGAGAATTAAAACATTTGGGCGCTGCCATACAATGAGTGCGAGGGCTAAACGAGCGCGCTCTCCACCAGAAAAGGTTTCACATGGCGTATCCATGCGTTCACCACTAAAGCCAAAACTACCTAAGAAAGAGCGTAGGGTAGCTTCACTAATTTTTTTATCTGCTATACGAGCAAGCTGTAACATTGGGCTAGCATGACCATCTAAAGCATCCATTTGATGCTGGGCAAAGTAACCAATATTAAGTAACTCTGACGCCTTGCGTTCACCAGCTAAGAGCGGTAAATCACCTACTAAACTCTTAATTAAGGTCGATTTACCCGCGCCGTTCATACCAAGTAAACCAATACGTGAGGTTGGTGTAATTTGTAATCTGATTTTTTCGGCAATTTGTTTATCGCCATAACCAATGCTGGCATTGTCTAAAGTCAGCAAAGGAGAACTCATTTTGGTCGGTTCACGGAAACTAAACGTAAACGGCGTATCTACATGAGCAGGTGCAAGTTGCTGCATGCGCTCAAGTTGTTTAATACGACTTTGTGCCTGACGAGCTTTCGTCGCTTTTGCCTTAAAACGATCAATAAATTTTTGTAGATGAGCGCGCGTTTCTTCTTGTTTCTCAAAAGCTTGTTGTTGCTGGGCAAGACGTTCACTACGCGTAGTTTCAAATGTAGAGTAGTTTCCGGTGTAAAGCGTGAGTTCTTGATTTTCAATGTGAAGAATATGATCTGTAATTGCATCTAAAAAGTCGCGGTCATGCGAAATTAGAATGAGTGTACCTTCATAGGCTTTAAGCCAATCTTCTAACCACAAGATGGCATCCAAGTCTAAGTGGTTTGTTGGTTCATCTAGTAATAATAAATCTGAACGGCTCATGAGGGTACGTGCCAAATTTAAGCGCATACGCCATCCACCTGAGAAACTCTCAACGTTCAAACGCAATTGATTTTCTAGAAAACCAAGACCAGCCATGAGTTGGGCTGCTTTAGATGGTGCTGAATAACCATGAATTTCATCAAATCGGCCATGCAATTTAGCCAATTCAAAGTCACTTAGTTGATCTGGTTGAGCAAGCTTATTTTGAATATCCCAAAATTCTTCATCACCTGAAAGAACAAAATCAATTGCAGGCATATCTAAGGCTTTTATTTCTTGGGCCATATGTGCGACGGTCCAGCCTGTAGGACGAGTAAGGGAACCTTCATCGGCACCTAAACTCCCTAGTAATGCTGCAAATAATGTCGATTTACCTGCACCATTTACCCCAGTTAGACCAATCTTCCAACCTGGGTGTAATTGCATAGACGCTTTTTGAAATAGAACACGTCCACCGCGGCGTAAAGAAACTTGGTCAAATTGAATCATCTTATTGTATCGAGGTGAGTTAGGGATGCTGTATTTTAAAGACAACTGCCGATGAAAACAAAACATTCCGGATTTTAGTGAGTCGCAGTCAATAATTGCATGTATCAAGATAGGCTGGATTTCGCTATTCATCCGAAATTTTCAAAATATTGAACAAGATAGAACATCTTTGAAAAAATATGACTAAAATAAAAACAGTTTAAAGTTTGGTTGATTATTGAGCTACTAATAAAACTAGACTAAGGAAAGTCAAATGAAAAAAAGATTGGGGATAATAGGCGCAGTATTTTACTGTGCTATGGGAACAGTACATGCTGGACAAAATGTGTGTGTATTTGATTTATTAGGAAAGTCAGGGGAATCCTATAAATTGATGGAAGAGTGGGCGCTTGCAGCGAAAGAGTGGCAAGCAGATATCACCTTAATTCCATTTCAAGATGAAGCTTTGGTTGACCGCAGACTGCGTGAAGGTAAGTGTGATGCCGCTTATATGACTTCCATGCGAGCGAGAAATTACAATAAATTTGCAGGTTCGATTGATGCGATTGGTGGAGTAACCAGTAATGCAATTGCTCAAAAAGCGATTAGCTATGTTTTAGATAAGCGCAATAAACATCGTATGGTAACTGCACAAAATGGAACCAATTACGAAGTTGTTGGGATTGTTCAGATTGGATTGGCTTATTTATTTGTAAGAGATAAAAACCTTAATTCAATTGAAAAAGTACGTGGAACTAAGTTTGCTATTTTGCAATATGATGTAGCACAGAAAATTATGGTTGAAAGTGTTGGGGCAAAGCCAATCCCTTCTGAAATTACCGATTTTGTAAAAAAGTTTAATAGTGGCCAAGTCGATGCAATTGCTGCACCAGCATATGCTTATAAACCCTTAGAGATTGGTAAAGGAATTGGAACAAATGGGGCGATGTTTACTTTTCCAGTGGTGAATGTTACTGGCGATCTAATTACGAGAAATGACAAGTTTCCAGTCGATTTTGGAATAAAGTCGCGTGATTGGTTTATACAAAAACTACCTCAGAACTTTGCCATGATCAAACGGCTAGAAATGGGTGTGCCATCAAAAATTAAAATAAATTTTTCAGCTGAAGACAAAACTAAATATCAAAAGATTTTACGTGAAGGTCGTCTCAGCTTAACAAAGCAGGGGGTATACGATGCAACAATGATGAGTGTGCTGAAACGTGCTCGCTGTACAGTCGAACGGATAAATTTTGAATGTACCCTTAATGGAGAGTAGTTTATTTTTTAAACACAAAAACGCTACATATATTTCAAAACTGAATATGGGTATGAAAATTGTGAATATAAAAAATAACTTACGTAAAATCAGCTATTTTTCCTACTAATAAATAATTTGTGTCTGACAAACAATGATCTGAAGGAATAAAAAAAATTGAGTAAAAGCTCTATTTTTTTCTAAAAAACATGATTAATATCTGTCTTTGAAAGGAAACTTCAAACAAAAAATCTGTTCCGTGGAAGGATGAAGAAAATGAAAAAAATCGTACTTGCTATGGCTGCCGCTTCTGTTGTTGGTTTTTCTGCTTCAGCGCAAGCAGCGAGTACCGTATGTGTATTCGACCTCTTAGGAAAAGCAGGCGACTCATATAAAATGATGGAAGAATGGGCTCTAGCTGCAAAAGGCTGGGGTACTGAAATTAACTTAGTTCCTCGTCAGGACGAGGCTGTTGCTGATAATGATTTTAAAGCAGGCAAATGTGATGCTGTAGCAATGACAGCAATGCGTGCACGCCAATATAACAAATTCGCAGGATCTATCGATTCACTCGGCGGTGTTCCAAATAACCAAATCGCTCAACGTGCAATTACTTATGTATTAGATGCGCGTAATGCAGCAAAAATGACCACTAATATGGGTGGTAAAAAATATGAAGTTGCTGGTATTTCTCCGCTAGGTTCAGCATTCATTTTCGTACGTGACAAAAACATCAACTCTGTTGAAAAAGCTGCGGGTAAAAAATTCGCTGTACTTGGCTATGACGATGCACAAAAAATTATGGTGCAACGCGTAGGCGCTCAAGCGGTTCTTTCTGATATTTCAAACTTTGCTGCGAAATTTAACAATGGTCAGGTGGATATGGTAGGTGCACCTGCTTATGCTTACAAACCATTAGAGTTAAATAAAGGTTTAGGTGCAAACGGTGTAATGTGGAACTTCCCTGTATTACACGTTACAGCAGATCTAGTATTACGTTCTGATAAATTCCCAGCTGGTTTTGGTCAAAAATCTCGTGACTGGTTCGTTAAACAGTTGCCTAAGAACTTTGCAATGATCAACCGTTTAGAAGCGCAAATTCCTGGCAAATACAAAATGAACTTAAGTGCAGAAGACAAACTTAAGTATCAAAAAATGTTGCGTGATGGCCGTATGGACTTAACTAAACGCGGTGTTTACGATGCAGGAATGATGTCTGTACTTAAAAAAGCACGTTGTTCTGTAGACAAGGCTAACTTTGAATGTTCAATGCCTGGTGAATAATCCTAATTTCTTTCAAAAAGCCTAGACCTAGTTCTAGGCTTTTTGTTTTGTATGTGCTGTCAATTCTGCCATTGTGGTTAGTTAGAAAGACGTTAAGCTAAATTTAGATAAAAACTTCATAAGGAAACATGAAGGTATAAAAATGGATCAAGGACTTGAGTGATTAAAATAATTGCTAATAGGTGGGGCAATCTCTGTCTATTTTTCATGGAAATAAAATCATAAAAGCAAAATGGATTCGTAAAAATATCTTCAATATGATTTTTCATATGAGGCCTATCCGACTCATACCCTGTCGGTGTGAAATTTCTTGGTATCGAAAAACAAAAACTCCACAAGGAAAGGAAAAAGAATATGCAATTTTCCAAAATGCTATTACTTGCGATGGGACTTACTACAGTTTCTTTTGCAGCTCAGGCTAAACAAACAGTATGTGTTTTTGACTTCGTTGGTAAAAATGGCGATGTCTATGCACTGATGAAGGATTATCAACTTGCAGCTAAAAACTGGGGAGCTGATATCGAACTTAAAGTAAACCAGAATGAAGCCGTGATTGCTGAAGATTTTAAAGCAGGCAAATGTGATGGTATTAGTGTGTCAGGGATGCGTGGCCGTCAATTTAACTCATTTACTGGGTCATTAGATGCAATCGGGGCCATTCCTGACCTCAAGCTTGCTGTAAAAATAATGCAAGGTTTAGCGAGTCCGACTTTTAGTAAATATATGGTTAATGGTCGCTATGAGGTTGTAGGTGTTATTCCAGTGGGTGATGCTTATCTTTTAGTAAATGATCGCAGCATCAATACAGTAGCGAAAGCCGCAGGGAAAAAAATTGCGGTTCTTGACTACGATGAAGCTCAAAAAATTATGGTTCAGCAAGTAGGGGCGCAGGCTGTTAGTGCTGACATAACAAATTTTGGTGCCAAATTTAATAACCATCAAGTTGATATTATTGGTGCACCAGCTGCTGCATTTAAACCTTTAGAACTACAAAAAGGTTTAGGAACAAAAGGTGCGATTGTAAATTATCCGATCTTACAGGTCACAGGAAATATTATTATCCGTCCTGATAAGTTCCCAGCTGGTTTTGGGCAAAAATCTAGAGAATGGGTTTCAGGTCAGTTACCACGTGCTTTTACCATCTTGGGTAAAATGAAAGCTGATATTCCACAAAAATACTGGATGGATGTTCCAGCAGCAGATAAACCGGGTTACCAAAAGCTCATGCGTGAGTCTCGAATTAACCTTACACAGCGTGGTGTGTACGATAAACGTATGATGAAACTCCTTTGGCAATTCCGTTGTAAGCAAGATGCTAAAAACTTCGAATGTGGTTTACAGGAAGAAAATTACAAATAATCTTGATAAAAATACTCAAGATTGGCTTTAAACTTCGAAGACAGACCCTATATTGATTATGCTATACTCAATATAGGGTCTTTTTTATTTTGAAAGGCACAGCAAAATCCGAGGAACAATCATCATGAATGCCCAAGCTCTAGTTTTGACAGATAATGCTGCCAATAAGGTACGCCAACTCCGTGATAGTGAAGGGAATGACGATCTCATGTTACGTGTATATGTAACAGGAGGCGGGTGTTCAGGGTTTTCGTATGGCTTCAATTTTGCTGAAAGCGTAAATGAAGATGATGCAGAATTCGTAAATGGCGATGTAAAAATGCTTGTGGACTCACTTAGCTATCAATATTTAATTGGCTCAGTGGTTGACTATGTAGAAGGGCTTGAAGGGTCACGTTTTATTATCCAAAACCCGAATGCAACAACAACATGTGGTTGTGGTTCTTCGTTCTCAATTTAAAAATAATTTTAAAATTCAAAAAACCTCTCTATGTTGAGAGGTTTTTTTTATTGTCCATATTCTTACTTTTCACGGACAGATTCTAAAAAGTATTGCACCAGTTCAGGTGCATTCTGATAGGGAATCCAATGCGTTGCATCCATAAAAACTGCGTCATAACTATTTTTAAAATAATGTGAGTTTAGCTCGGCACTTTTCTCTGTAACGGCAATATCATGTTTACCCCAAATAAAGAGAGTAGGGACATCTATGGCTTTAAACGGATTTTGAGGCTTGTCCCAAAAAAAGCCACGATACCAATTCAACGCCGTAGTTAATCTATTTTCTTCTATAAATTCAGCCTCAAATATCGCAATTTGTTGCTCGGTCATACCTGATGACTTAAGAAACTTACGGCCCAATTTAGGTATCTTTTTAAATAAAAGTTCGGGCAGAATCGGTAGCTGAAAAATTGCAAAATAATAAGATTTAAAAAGTTGTCTGCTGCTTAAACAGGCTTTTAAAAAAGCAGCTTGGTGGGGCACAGAAACTAAAGTGAGATGTTGAATATATTGTGGGTATTTCATCGCAACGCCCGAAGCAATTGCTGAGCCCCAGTCATGCCCAATTAAATAAACTGGCTGACCAAGCTGCTCAATTAAACTCGCCACATCTTCTACAAGTTCACTCAGTGAATATTGAAATCGGCTTTGAGGCCTAGCATTTACACTATAACCACGTTGATGGATCGCGAGCGTTCTAAATTGATGCTGATGCAATAACTCGGAGGTTTGCTCCCAACTATGAGCAGTCTCTGGAAAACCATGCAATAAAACAACGAGTGGACCATCTATAGGGCCTGAATCAATCACATCGAATGTCCAAGCCCCACGTGTGTATTGATGAATACGGTTGGTCAGATCCATGAAAACATGCCTTAAATTATTTTTGTCGGCATTTATCATGAGTTTTTATGCTCATTTAAATAACAGCATTTCGGGTCAGTAAATGTGCTATGAGGTCGAATCTAACCAATCAAATCAATAAATAATTTTATACCGCTGTGATCGTACCTAGAATTCTAAAATCCGAAGCACCTGTTACTGCTGGCAAATTACCACTTAAACCATTTACAAAACGCATTGCTAACCAAGCAAATGCGGTAGCCTCGACCCAAGTAGGGGAGAGTCCTAAAACATCTGTAGGTTGAACAGACCAATTGTGCTTACGAAGACGCCAGCGTAATTGTTCTAATAAATAAGAGTTATAAGCACCACCACCACATACATATACTTCACCTGTTTCCATCTCAGAACGATAAATCGCTTTTTGAATGGCACGCACAGTAAGCTTTAATAAAGTGGCTTGGATGTTTTCAGGCGTATCTTCTAACTCATCGTAAGTTAAATCATTTCGCCAATCGATTAACTGATCATCTAACCAGTCAATATTAAAGTCTTCACGTCCTGTGCTCTTAGGCGGTTCTTTAGAAAAATATTCATGTGCATGAAGACGATCGAGTAAAGAGCGAATAGGATGACCATAGGCAGCCCAATCACCATTTTCATCATATGGATGACCTGTATGGCGATGGCACCAAGCATCCATCAAAATATTTGCAGGCCCTGTATCAAAACCAAATACGCCGTCAGCATTATTGGCAGGCAGCATACTCACATTAGCAATACCACCCAAATTTAAAATCACACGATGAATACTTGGATGTTGAAATAAGGCTTGATGGAAAGCTGGAACCAATGGTGCACCTTGACCACCTGCTGCCATATCTCTACGACGAAAATCTGAAACAACCGGAATCTGAGTGATTTCGGTAATGATATTTGGATCGCCAATTTGTAACGTAAAACCATGTTCTGGACGGTGACGAATGGTTTGCCCATGTGACCCAATTGCTTTAATTTGACTACGATCTAACTGGTTTTTTTCAATCAGAGTATTAATCCCATGACCAATCATTTTCGCTAGAGCAACATCAGCTTTACCCATGCGGTCAATTTCATTGTCATCAGGCAAAGTTAACGCCATAAGCTCATCACGTAACTCGGGTTCAAATGGAACTGTAAGAGTGGCATGAAGCTGTAGTGGCTCAAATGAAGCCGCAACAATATCCACACCATCCATACTAGTGCCAGTCATTACGCCGATATAGATTGCGCTCATATGCAACTTCCCCTGCAAGACGCTGAAAAAATGTTAGTATATCGCACAAATTGAATAACTGATGTGTTTAGGTTTTGTGATGTCAAATTTCTTGCCCGCCGAAGAACAGCTTGCCCTCATCCAACGAGGCACGCACGAAATTATTTCAGAAGAAGATTTACTGAAAAAGCTCAAAGAGAGTCGTCCTCTTAAAATTAAAGCTGGTTTCGACCCTACAGCACCAGATTTACATTTAGGACATACGGTTCTTATTAACAAACTAAAAACTTTCCAAGATTTGGGCCATGAAGTTACCTTCTTAATTGGTGACTATACAGCGATGATCGGTGACCCAACTGGTAAAAGTGCAACTCGTCCACCGTTGTCACGTGAACAAGTAGAAGCCAACGCTAAAACTTATCAAGAACAAGTTTTCAAAATATTAGACCCGAATAAAACAAAAGTACGTTTCAACTCAGAATGGTTTAATCAAAAGTCTGCTGCTGACCTTATTCAGCTAGCAAGCCAGCAAACCGTATCTCGCATGTTAGAACGTGATGATTTTACTAAGCGCTATAGCAACCATCAGCCAATTGCAATCCATGAGTTCTTGTATCCTTTAGTACAAGGCTATGACTCTATTGCACTCGAAGCTGACGTAGAGTTAGGGGGTACAGACCAGACCTTTAACTTACTTATGGGTCGTACTTTACAAAGCCGTTATGGTCAAGAATCACAAGTGTGTATCACTGTGCCGATTCTAGAAGGTTTAGATGGCGTCAATAAAATGTCTAAATCTTTAGCTAACTATATTGGTGTATTTGATACACCAGGGGCAATGTACCAAAAAGTTTTATCAATGCCTGATTCTTTAATTGAACGCTATTTCGATTTACTCAGCTTCAAATCTCTAGATGAGATCAAAACTTTATTAGATGAAATTGCTGCTGGTCGTAATCCGCAAGAAGTAAAACGTATTCTTGCACTTGAGCTGGTTGAACGTTTCCATGATGCAGAAGCTGCCGCTAATGCCCATAAAAGTGCTGGTAACGTTATTACAGAAGGTGAAGTACCAGAAGACACCCCAGAAGTGACTATTTCACGTGGTGAGTTTGGTGGGGAAATCTTTATTGCTACGATTTTACGTGTAGCTGGTTTAAATCCAAATGCAGCAGCTGCAAAAGATGCAGTAGCTCGCGGTGCAGTAAAAGTTGACTGGAATGCTGTTGATGCAGGTTTCTCTGTAAAAGAAAACGGTACTTTCATTATTCAGTCAGGTAAAAAAGCAATTGCACGTGTAACGTTCACTGACTAAGAATGTTATGTAGTGATAAAAAGCAGGAGTAATCCTGCTTTTTTTATTTAAGGATTCACAAAAACAATTCTACGTTCCACGTGGAACAATCTATAGTTCAATAATAATGAAAAGTAATCAAAGCAAATAAGAAGATGGAGAGAAATATAGGTTGAGAGTAGAGTATTTGCTCTAATCTATCTTTGGAATCTTTGGAATCTTTGGAATCTTTGGAATCTTTGGAATCTTTGGAATCTTTGGAATCTTTGGAATCTTTGGAATCTTTGGAATCTTTGGAATCTTTGGAATCTTTGGAATCTTTGGAATCTTTGGAATCTTTGGAATCTTTGGAATCTTTGGAATCTTTGGAATCTTTGGAATCTTTGGAATCTTTGGAATCTTTGGAATCTTTGGAATCTTTGGAATCTTTGGAATCTTTGGAATCTTTGGAATCTTTGGAATCTTTGGAATCTTTGGAATCTTTGGAATCTTTGGAATCTAGAATGCTATATATGCATATATCCTCTATAAGAAGACATCTAAAATCTAAGATGAACAGTATTTTTCCAAAATAAAAATTGATAAAGTGGTGAAAACGCCTAAAAAAAAGGCATATATATCACTTTTTCTTAGAAATAGAAGAAAAAATCGGCACTCGATAGAAAAAGGCAGAAATACCCCTTGCAAAGGGTTATTAATCCTCTATAATGCACATCCATCGGCGGTGATGCAGATAAGAACTTGTTGAAAAACAGTTACTTGGAATTAAGTTGATTACTTTAGGTAGTGAATTTGATGAGAAGTTGGTTTTGAGAATAAGTTTTGAAAATATCGAAATTACCTGTTGACTTTTAAGAGATTAAGAGTAATATAGCCGACCTAGCTTGCTGGTGACGAACCAGGAAGAAGATCATTAAGAAATTATGAAGAACAACTTGTGTGGATTTTTACTGATTGATTGATCGAAATATTATCATTGATTGATTGGTTTAAATTACTCGAAGTTTATTTGAGCGAAATTTAAGTCAGAAAATTGATGAGCCAGAATTGGCACCTTGTCTTTAATAAGGTGCAAAATGATTTTTAACTGAAGAGTTTGATCATGGCTCAGATTGAACGCTGGCGGCAGGCTTAACACATGCAAGTCGAGCGGAGTGATGGTGCTTGCACTATCACTTAGCGGCGGACGGGTGAGTAATGCTTAGGAATCTGCCTATTAGTGGGGGACAACATTTCGAAAGGAATGCTAATACCGCATACGTCCTACGGGAGAAAGCAGGGGATCTTCGGACCTTGCGCTAATAGATGAGCCTAAGTCGGATTAGCTAGTTGGTGGGGTAAAGGCCTACCAAGGCGACGATCTGTAGCGGGTCTGAGAGGATGATCCGCCACACTGGGACTGAGACACGGCCCAGACTCCTACGGGAGGCAGCAGTGGGGAATATTGGACAATGGGCGCAAGCCTGATCCAGCCATGCCGCGTGTGTGAAGAAGGCCTTATGGTTGTAAAGCACTTTAAGCGAGGAGGAGGCTACTTTAGTTAATACCTAGAGATAGTGGACGTTACTCGCAGAATAAGCACCGGCTAACTCTGTGCCAGCAGCCGCGGTAATACAGAGGGTGCAAGCGTTAATCGGATTTACTGGGCGTAAAGCGCGCGTAGGCGGCTAATTAAGTCAAATGTGAAATCCCCGAGCTTAACTTGGGAATTGCATTCGATACTGGTTAGCTAGAGTGTGGGAGAGGATGGTAGAATTCCAGGTGTAGCGGTGAAATGCGTAGAGATCTGGAGGAATACCGATGGCGAAGGCAGCCATCTGGCCTAACACTGACGCTGAGGTGCGAAAGCATGGGGAGCAAACAGGATTAGATACCCTGGTAGTCCATGCCGTAAACGATGTCTACTAGCCGTTGGGGCCTTTGAGGCTTTAGTGGCGCAGCTAACGCGATAAGTAGACCGCCTGGGGAGTACGGTCGCAAGACTAAAACTCAAATGAATTGACGGGGGCCCGCACAAGCGGTGGAGCATGTGGTTTAATTCGATGCAACGCGAAGAACCTTACCTGGCCTTGACATAGTAAGAACTTTCCAGAGATGGATTGGTGCCTTCGGGAACTTACATACAGGTGCTGCATGGCTGTCGTCAGCTCGTGTCGTGAGATGTTGGGTTAAGTCCCGCAACGAGCGCAACCCTTTTCCTTATTTGCCAGCGAGTAATGTCGGGAACTTTAAGGATACTGCCAGTGACAAACTGGAGGAAGGCGGGGACGACGTCAAGTCATCATGGCCCTTACGGCCAGGGCTACACACGTGCTACAATGGTCGGTACAAAGGGTTGCTACCTAGCGATAGGATGCTAATCTCAAAAAGCCGATCGTAGTCCGGATTGGAGTCTGCAACTCGACTCCATGAAGTCGGAATCGCTAGTAATCGCGGATCAGAATGCCGCGGTGAATACGTTCCCGGGCCTTGTACACACCGCCCGTCACACCATGGGAGTTTGTTGCACCAGAAGTAGGTAGTCTAACCGCAAGGAGGACGCTTACCACGGTGTGGCCGATGACTGGGGTGAAGTCGTAACAAGGTAGCCGTAGGGGAACCTGCGGCTGGATCACCTCCTTAACGAAAGATTGACGATTGGTAAGAATCCACAACAAGTTGTTCTTCATAGATGTATCTGAGGGTCTGTAGCTCAGTTGGTTAGAGCACACGCTTGATAAGCGTGGGGTCACAAGTTCAAGTCTTGTCAGACCCACCATGACTTTGACTGGTTGAAGTTATAGAAAAGAAGATACAGAACTGATGATGTAAGCTGGGGACTTAGCTTAGTTGGTAGAGCGCCTGCTTTGCACGCAGGAGGTCAGGAGTTCGACTCTCCTAGTCTCCACCAGAACTTAAGAGAAGTTCGGATTACAGAAATTAGTAAATAGAGATTTAGATCTTAGTTTATTAACTTCTGTGATTTAAGTATCACGGTATTAAGCATGACCTGACGAAGGCGTGTTTATTCATTAACAGATTGGCAAAATTGAGTCTGAAATAAATTGTTCACTCAAGAGTTTAGATTAAGCAATTGATCTAAATGAATTGAGAACTAGCAAATTAACTGAATCAAGCGTTTTGGTATATGAATTAGATTGAAGCTGTACAGTGTTTAAGTACACAGGCAACAGATAGTAGCGATGAAGAATCGCACGGACAACACTCACTTGTAGGTGTTGACGACTGTTTGGGGTTGTATAGTCAAGTAATTAAGTGCATGTGGTGGATGCCTTGGCAGTCAGAGGCGATGAAAGACGTAATAGCCTGCGATAAGCTCCGGGGAGGCGGCAAATATCCTTTGATCCGGAGATTTCTGAATGGGGGAACCCACCTACTTTAAGGTAGGTATTGCAACATGAATACATAGTGTTGCAAGGCGAACGAGGGGAAGTGAAACATCTCAGTACCCTTAGGAAAAGAAATCAATTGAGATTCCCTTAGTAGCGGCGAGCGAACGGGGATCAGCCCATTAAGTTATGTGTGTTTTAGTGGAACGCTCTGGGAAGTGCGAACGTAGAGGGTGATATTCCCGTACACGAAAGGGCACACATAATGATGACGAGTAGGGCGAGGCACGTGAAACCTTGTCTGAATATGGGGGGACCATCCTCCAAGGCTAAATACTCCTGACTGACCGATAGTGAACCAGTACCGTGAGGGAAAGGCGAAAAGAACCCCTGTGAGGGGAGTGAAATAGATCCTGAAACCGCATGCATACAAGCAGTGGGAGCCGACTTGTTCGGTGACTGCGTACCTTTTGTATAATGGGTCAGCGACTTATATTCAGTAGCGAGGTTAACCGTATAGGGGAGCCGTAGAGAAATCGAGTCTTAATAGGGCGTTTAGTTGCTGGGTATAGACCCGAAACCAGGCGATCTATCCATGAGCAGGTTGAAGGTTGGGTAACACTAACTGGAGGACCGAACCCACTGTCGTTGAAAAGCCAGGGGATGACTTGTGGATAGGGGTGAAAGGCTAATCAAGCCTGGTGATAGCTGGTTCTCCCCGAAAGCTATTTAGGTAGCGCCTCGGACGAATACCATAGGGGGTAGAGCACTGTTTCGGCTAGGGGGTCATCCCGACTTACCAAACCGATGCAAACTCCGAATACCTATGAGTACTATCCGGGAGACAGACTGCGGGTGCTAACGTCCGTAGTCAAGAGGAAAACAATCCAGACCGCCAGCTAAGGCCCCAAAATCATAGTTAAGTGGGAAACGATGTGGGAAGGCATAGACAGCTAGGAGGTTGGCTTAGAAGCAGCCACCCTTTAAAGAAAGCGTAATAGCTCACTAGTCGAGTCGGCCTGCGCGGAAGATGTAACGGGGCTAAAACTATGTGCCGAAGCTGCGGATTTGACTTTAAGTCAAGTGGTAGGGGAGCGTTCTGTAAGCCGATGAAGGTGTATTGAGAAGTATGCTGGAGGTATCAGAAGTGCGAATGCTGACGTGAGTAACGACAAAACGGGTGAAAAACCCGTTCGCCGAAAGACCAAGGGTTCCAGTCCAACGTTAATCGGGGCTGGGTGAGTCGACCCCTAAGGCGAGGCCGAAAGGCGTAGTCGATGGGAAATTGGTTAATATTCCAATACTTCTGTGTAATGCGATGAGAGGACGGAGAAGGTTAAGTCAGCCTGGCGTTGGTTGTCCAGGTGAAAGGAAGTAGGCATGCATCTTAGGCAAATCCGGGGTGCTCTATGCTGAGATCTGATAGCAAGCTGTACTTGTACAGCGAAGTGGCTGATACCATGCTTCCAGGAAAAGTCTCTAAGCTTCAGTTACACAGGAATCGTACCCTAAACCGACACAGGTGGTCAGGTCGAGTAGACCAAGGCGCTTGAGAGAACTCTGCTGAAGGAACTAGGCAAAATGGTACCGTAACTTCGGGAGAAGGTACGCTGTTGTTGGTGATGGAACTTGCTTCCTGAGCTGATGACAGCCACAGAAACCAGGCCGCTGCAACTGTTTATTAAAAACATAGCACTCTGCAAACACGAAAGTGGACGTATAGGGTGTGATGCCTGCCCGGTGCTGGAAGGTTAATTGATGGGGTTAGCGTAAGCGAAGCTCTTGATCGAAGCCCCAGTAAACGGCGGCCGTAACTATAACGGTCCTAAGGTAGCGAAATTCCTTGTCGGGTAAGTTCCGACCTGCACGAATGGCATAATGATGGCGGCGCTGTCTCCAGCAGAGGCTCAGTGAAATCGAAATCGCTGTGAAGATGCAGTGTACCCGCGGCTAGACGGAAAGACCCCGTGAACCTTTACTGCAGCTTGACATTGAACTTTGACCTTACTTGTGTAGGATAGGTGGGAGGCTTTGAAGTTGGAACGCTAGTTCCAATGGAGCCGTCCTTGAAATACCACCCTGGTAATGTTGAGGTTCTAACTCTGCCCCGTAATCCGGGGCGAGGACCATGTCTGGTGGGTAGTTTGACTGGGGCGGTCTCCTCCTAAAGAGTAACGGAGGAGTACGAAGGTGCGCTCAGCGTGGTCGGAAATCACGCGTAGAGTATAAAGGCAAAAGCGCGCTTAACTGCGAGACCCACAAGTCGAGCAGGTACGAAAGTAGGTCTTAGTGATCCGGTGGTTCTGTATGGAAGGGCCATCGCTCAACGGATAAAAGGTACTCTGGGGATAACAGGCTGATACCGCCCAAGAGTTCATATCGACGGCGGTGTTTGGCACCTCGATGTCGGCTCATCTCATCCTGGGGCTGAAGCAGGTCCCAAGGGTATGGCTGTTCGCCATTTAAAGAGGTACGCGAGCTGGGTTTAGAACGTCGTGAGACAGTTCGGTCCCTATCTACCGTGGGCGCTGGAAATTTGAGAGGATCTGCTCCTAGTACGAGAGGACCAGAGTGGACGAACCTCTGGTGTACCGGTTGTGACGCCAGTCGCATCGCCGGGTAGCTATGTTCGGAAGGGATAACCGCTGAAAGCATCTAAGCGGGAAGCCTACCTCAAGATAAGATTTCCCTAGGACTTTATGTCCTCTAAAGAGCCGTTCGAGACTAGGACGTTGATAGGTTGGATGTGGAAGCATAGTGATATGTGAAGCTGACCAATACTAATTGCTCGTGAGGCTTGACTATACAACACCCAAGCAGTTGTATATAAAGCATCAATCGATTCATTAATGTACAAAGCAACTTGATTTAGTTATATGCTTAGCTAAAATGAACAAATAAAGTAAGATTCAATCAGCCCATCTGTAAAGTTTTGGAAAACGCATCGGCACATTAAGACCAATGCAAGTATCCATACCAGTTGTGCTGGCGACCATAGCAAGAGTGAACCACCTGATCCCTTCCCGAACTCAGAAGTGAAACCTCTTAGCGCTGATGGTAGTGTGGGGTTTCCCATGTGAGAGTAAGTCATCGCCAGCTCATTATTCTAAACACCCCCTACTTAATCGTTGGGGGTGTTTTTTTGTGCGCGGAAATTAATGTAGCAGATATGGCTCAAAAAATTTAAAGCAATAAAAAAGGACTCTATAAGAGTCCTTTTTTATATGGGAAGGAAATTTCGAGTTCATTTGGGTTTAGAAATGTGCTTCTAAGCCTACATATGGGCCCTTAAATTCAAACTTAAGATCATTATTATCGTAGTCTTCTAAATCGATATTGAGTACGCGATACCCTGCTGTTAAACCAAGATCAATGAGTAGATTATCTGCAAATTTATATTTTACTTCTGCTAATGCATCTGTGATTCGTGCATCATCAAAGTTTGTATAGGTTGCTTCACCTTTAGCACTTAAGCCTGTAAATGGGAGTTTTACTTCACCAGACAAATAAGCAATAGGATATGTTTTATCAATATCTACGCGCTTACCCGTATACGCAGTAATATCACCATTTAGTAGAGTTGCACCAAGTCCAGCATCTACACTCACAATATTGTCTAGTAACTCATAATAGAGAATAAAATCACTATGGTCTAAATCAACTTTATAGTTAGCTTGACCTAGAGTTTCTGATTTAGTTTGAGTATCTAAATTTACATAACGAATTTTTGCATTTGGAATAAATGGGATTGGATGTTCTATTGCCAATGAAAGTTGAGCACTCCCTTTTTGATCTAAATCTTGATCTTCAGGGAATTGAGAAGACATATTCGCTTTACCATCATAAAACCAGTAGCCTATATCTCCTTTTACTCCAACAAAGTCTGCTTGGGCAAAGCCACTTAAGCCCATCCCGAGCGTTAATAAAGATATTTTTAATATTTTCACTTTGAACATCCGCATAAAAGAAATCTTTGAGCGCATGATATAGACATCTTGCTACAGATGCATTGATAAAAAATATGAGTCTTAAGCGTATATTGTTAATAATTTTTCTAAGATGAATAAAATATTAATCATTTCAAGTGATTAATATTTTCCTTTGAATTTTGATGATATTAATCCTCTACGGGTTTTTAGTATAAATTTTGTCATTTAAAAAAACTTGGTATTATCAAATTTTAATTGGAAACTTAAGAAAAAATTAATAGATAAGTTGAGTAATTAAATAAGTCTTTTTAGGAATTGGAAGAAAATGTCATTGAACAATATTGTCTGCCTATATGCTTTAAACGTAAAGATTAGCTGAAAAATAACCAATTGTGAAAAAAACTTGGGAAATTCGTAAAATTTCTGACGGAAATTACAGTAAAAAGAAATAAAAACAGGTATTGTTCAGCTATATAGGGGCAAAAAATGGACAAAAATCTTTAAGGAAGAATTTTCTATATTTGCTTGTTTGAAATGAAAATAAAAATACTCACAAGGTGCCTTTTATTCTCAATCAAACACAAAAGTATTCTTTGGTTCTTTTTTTGCATGCGGAATAACAATCAACAATAGCAGTAAAAATAAGCAATCTTTTAACATTAGGTGTTTTATGACAGATTCTCGTGAAAACTGGACGTCACGATCTGGTTTTATTATTGCAGCCGTTGGTTCGGCTGTAGGCTTAGGTAATATTTGGCGCTTTCCATACGTTGCTTATGAAAATGGTGGTGGTGCGTTTCTTATTCCCTATCTATTGGCACTGATTACTGCTGGTTTACCGTTATTATTTTTAGATTATGCGGTCGGTCATCGTAGTACTGGTTCACCTCCAAAAGCATATCGGGCCTTATTTAAAGGTGGAGAAACATTAGGATGGTGGCAGGTTTGTGTCTGTATCATTATTGGTTTGTATTATGCAAGCGTTTTGACATGGGCAGGTAGTTACGTTTACTTCTCTATTGGTCAAATGTGGGGAAGTGATCCGGAAGGTTTCTTCTTTAATACCTACTTACAAACCTCAAAAGCGACTGGTTTTGATTTACAGTTTGTAAGTCATTTATTCTGGCCGATTGTTGGAATTTGGGCACTTACTTTAATCATTCTTTATGGTGGGGTGAAAAAAGGTGTGGAATTATCCAATAAGATTTTCATGCCATTATTATTCGTTCTATTTACTATTTTGGTGATTCAATCATTACGTTTACCGGGTGCAGTTCAAGGTTTGAATGCATTCTTTACACCAAACTGGTCGGCAATGATGGACTATAAAGTATGGTTAGCCGCTTATGGTCATACTTTCTTCTCCCTCTCTGTTGGTTTCGGGATCATGGTTACCTATGCATCTTATTTAAAACCAAAAACGAATTTAACAGGTTCTGGCTTAATCGTTGGTTTTGCAAATGCATCAACTGAGATTTTAGCGGGAATTGGTATTTTTGCAGCGCTTGGTTTTATGGCACATGCAGCAGGTACTGAAGTTAAAGATGTCGTGAGTGGTGGAATTGGATTAGCATTTATTGCATTCCCGAAAATTATTTCAAGCTTAGGTGCTGGGGCTGATTTATTCGGTCTTTTATTCTTCTCTTCACTTTTCGTCGCAGGTATTTCTTCGATGGTCAGTATTTTGGAAGTGCCTATTGCAGCAATGCAAGATAAATTGAAATGGGGCCGTAAAAAAGCTGTAACGATTATTGGTGGTGGTAGTGCACTTGTATCAATTATTTTATTCTCAAGTGTAAATGCAATTAAGCTGGTTGATATTGTTGATCACTTTATCAATAACATCGGTATTATCGGTGGTGCATTAATATCAATTATTAGCGTAGCTTGGTTTAAACGTTCAGCTCTTAAAGAACTTAGTGACCATATAAATCGTATCTCAACCATTCAAGTGGGTAAGGGATGGGATTTCACTTTAACGGTTATTACATCTTTAATCTTGTTAACTACACTCTGTATGACTGTTTTTAATTTGATCAAAAATGGCTATGATACTTATAGTATGAGCTTACAAGGTGTATTCGGCTGGGGCAGTGTGATTTTCTGTGCGGTCGTTGCAATCGTGTTAAGCAAAATGAAAGATCGCTAGGAGGATAAAATAATGAATACTTCGGCAATCGTGATGATGGTGATTTCGATGGTGTTTTTATGGGGCGGATTGATTTTATCCATCCTACATTTATCGAAACATCCTGAAGAGTTAGATGATGTTTTAGAAGATGTAAAAGATCAGCATACGCTTTGATGCTGACCTAGTAAAAAGCAGGCTTTAAGCCTGCTTTTTTTATGCAATTTTTTGAATTTTACAATAATAAAATCCATCGCCAGACTGCGCTTGCGGTAATAATTGTCGACCATGAATTTGTTCAAGTCCCCAATTCGCTTCAATCTTAATTTCTTTTGCATCAGTATGTTCTGCAAAGAAATTTATCATCTGCTGTTCATTTTCAGCTTTTAAAACTGAACAGGTAATATAGAGCAGTGTGCCTCCAACGTTGAGTTGTTGCCACATGTGTTCCAAAATTTGCTTTTGCAGTTCAATCGTTTGAGCTATGTCGCTAGATTGGCGCAATAAACGGATATCAGGATGACGACGAATAACACCTGCCGCAGAACATGGTGCATCAAGCACAATACAATCTACTGGTTGTGCAGGCACCCATTGGGTTGCATCGGCTGCCAAAATTTCTGTTTGACTTTGATCAAGTGCTAAGCGGTTTAAATTCTCGGTTACACGGATTAAACGGTTAGAATCTTGGTCAATAGCAATGAGCTGAGCTGGTTTAAACTTTTCGAGTAAATGAGCTGTTTTTCCACCGGGAGCTGCACAGGCATCAATCACTGTTTTATTATTTAAATCTGGCAATAATGTTGCACATAGCTGAGCATGTTCATCTTGTACAGAAAACCATCCCTCTTCAAAACCGGGTAGTTGGGTAATTTGTACGGATTGTTCAAGAACAATACCTGCTTCAGACAAAGTACATGCACGTGCTTGAATATCTAGACTTTGTAATTTTGCTAAATAGGCATCACGGCCAATATGACGCTGGTTAACTCGTAAGGTTAAAGGTGCGACTTGTTTTAATGATTGGCAAAGAGATTCAGTTTGTTCTCCCCAATCCTTTTTTAACCTTTTAAAAAGCCAACTTGGTAAGCCATGCGCTTGCTGTAAACCTTGCTGAAAGTCATCAGTTTCACGAGTAGCACGGCGCAAAATAGCATTCACAATACCGCCGAGTGCAGGAAATCCAAGTTGTTTGGTGGCATCTACTGTTTCTGATATGGCAGCGTGTGCTGCAATACGCGTGCATAAAACTTGATAAAGCCCAACATACAGACAGGTTTCAACAGTTTCATTATTCAAAGGTTTGCTGAGCAAAGGTAGGCTAATTGATTTAAGTGCAAACCATTGGCGTAGCGTACCTAGAACAAGTTCATGAAATAGTGCGCGATCACGTTCAGCAACTTGATTCAGCTGTGTATTTAAAATACTAGCGAGTGATTGGCCTTGCTGAACTTTTAATAACGTCTGGACAACTTGAGCACGTAAGTTAAATCGTGACGAATTTGATGAAACCTGACTCATGGTAGAATTTGTCCTACGTGAAGTTTTTGAGTTTGTGCAATTTGTTGAGCATTCATTGCTTTACCACCCGGCCATTGCACGCTGCTCAGACAAATAAAGGAGTTTTGACCACAAGCAACATGTACGCCTTGTTTATCAATCGCGATAATTTCACCAGCTTGAACATTTGCTTGGTTTTGAGTAGAAGTCGCTGAGTTCCAAACACGTAAAGCATTATTTTCATCTAACTGAATGAATGCAACTGGCCAAGGGTTGAACGCACGAATATTTCGGTCAAGTTGAACAGCATCATTTGACCAGTCAATACGAGCTTCTGATTTCACCAATTTGTGTGCATATACAGTTAGACTTTCATCTTGAACTTCACGCTCTGCCAAATATTTTTGTAGCGTTTCTTCTGACTCGAGTACCTCACAAATTGCTTCCGCACCTTGAACTGCGAGTTTGTCATGTAAAGTCGCTGATGTATCTTCGGCTGTGATTGGACAATAGGTTTTATACATCATATCGCCTGTATCTAAACCAGCAGCCATTTGCATGATTGTGATTCCTGTTTCTTCATCACCTGTTGCAATCGCACGCTGAATTGGTGCTGCTCCGCGCCAACGTGGTAATAGTGAACCGTGAATATTTAAACAGCCATATTTAGGTGTATCGAGCACAGCTTGTGGCAGAATCAAGCCATAGGCTGCAACAACCATCACATCGGCACCTAAAGCTGCAAGTTCTTGTTGGGCTGCGAGCCCTTCTTCTGTAGATGCTTTAAAGTGAAGTGGTTGATAAACAGGGATACCATGTTCAAGCGCAAGCTGTTTTACAGGAGATGGTGTTAGTTTTTGTCCACGGCCTGCTTTACGATCTGGCTGAGTGTAAACGGCGATAATTTCATGGGAAGTTTTTAATAATGCCGCCAATGCTGTTGCAGCAAATTCGGGGGTGCCAGCAAAAATAATTTTCACAAATGCAATCCAAAAAGAGTTTATGGGTAGTATACGTGAAAAACGTTTGAAGCCCTAAACTCATGGCTATTGAGCGTTTTAGTTTTTAAATAGTGAACAAAAAATTATTCAAAAAATTTTATTGATAAAAAAAGGTTATGAAAAAATAAAAAATTATTCATGTAAGTTTTGCTAAATATTGACTGACTATTACTGTTCTTGGCTTTCCGAATATTATTTGCTTCTATAGAATGGAGAATGATCAAATTATGATGATGAGTCAATATTCCGACTGATCTAACGCTATATCAGTATCATTCAGCCAGAGTGGGAGAAATTCCGCTCAAGCACAACTTGTTGGAAACACTAATGCCTGACTATCGTTCAAAAACATCGACACACGGAAGAAATATGGCTGGCGCACGTGGCTTATGGCGTGCAACAGGAATGAAAGATGAGGATTTCGGCAAACCGATTATTGCGGTGGTCAATTCATTTACTCAATTTGTTCCAGGCCATGTACATCTTAAAGATTTAGGGCAACTAGTCGCAGCAGAAATTCAGGCGGCAGGTGGTGTTGCTAAAGAGTTTAATACGATTGCAGTAGATGACGGGATCGCAATGGGGCATGACGGCATGCTTTATTCATTACCATCACGTGATTTGATTGCTGACTCAGTTGAGTACATGGTGAATGCACATTGCGCCGATGCAATGGTATGTATTTCTAACTGTGACAAGATTACTCCGGGAATGTTGATGGCTGCGATGCGCTTGAATATTCCAGTGGTTTTTGTGTCTGGCGGCCCAATGGAAGCGGGTAAAGTTAAATTCCGCGGTGATGAAAAAGCGATTGACCTTGTTGATGCAATGGTTGTTGCGGCTGATGAAAGTTATACAGATGAAGAAGTAGCGGAATTTGAACGTTCAGCATGTCCAACCTGTGGTTCATGTTCAGGTATGTTCACTGCAAACTCAATGAACTGTTTAACAGAGGCTTTGGGTTTATCTTTACCAGGTAATGGTTCAATTGTTGCGACTCATGCGAATCGTAAAAAATTATTCTTAAAAGCCGGTCAGCTTATTGTTGAATTGGCTAAACGCTATTACGAACAAGAAGATGCAAGCATTTTACCGCGTTCAATTGCAACAAAGGCTGCATTTAAAAATGCGATGACGCTTGATATTGCAATGGGTGGTTCAACCAATACGGTTCTACATTTATTGGCTGCGGCAAGTGAAGCAGAAGTTGACTTTACCATGGACGATATCGACGAACTATCACGTCGAGTTCCTGTATTGTCTAAAGTAGCACCTGCAAAACAAGACGTTCATATGGAAGATGTACACCGTGCAGGTGGCATTATGGCCATTTTAGGTGAGCTTGACCGTGCGAAATTACTTGATGTATCACTACCAACTGTACATGAGAAAACTTTAAAAGATGCATTGGATAAGTGGGATATTATTCGTACTGAAGATGCAGATGTATATGAATTCTATCGCTCATCTCCAGGTGGTGTACCAACGCAAGTTGCATTCTCTCAAAATCGTTACTACGCAACTTTAGATGGCGATCGTGAAAAAGGCGTTATTCGCAATGCAGAACATGCATTCTCGAAAGATGGTGGTTTAGCAGTTCTATATGGCAACATCGCGCTTGATGGCTGTATTGTAAAAACTGCGGGTGTAGATGAATCGATCTTGAAATTTACGGGTACAGCGCGTGTTTTTGAGAGCCAAGATGCGGCTGTAGATGCTATCTTGGGTCATGACATTAAAGCTGGCGATGTTGTTGTGATTCGTTATGAAGGTCCACGTGGTGGTCCGGGTATGCAAGAAATGCTTTATCCAACCAGCTATCTTAAATCTAAAGGTTTAGGAAAAGACTGTGCATTAATTACAGATGGTCGTTTCTCTGGTGGTTCATCAGGTCTTTCGATTGGACATGTTTCGCCAGAAGCTGCTGAGGGCGGTGCAATTGGTTTGGTAGAAGATGGCGATACGATTGAAATCGATATTCCAAACCGTACTATTCACTTGAACGTTGATGATGCGACTATGGCGCACCGTCGTACAGTGCAAGAAGCGAAGGGCTGGCATCCGAAAGAAGAACGTAAACGTAAGGTATCAAAAGCGTTAAAAGTTTATGCAATGCATACAACAAGTGCAGCGAAAGGAGCTGTACGCGTTCTATAAAATATTCAATTTTATTAATTGAATAGAAATTATGCACCCATCTGCACGATGAATTATTATCATGCTGATGGGTGCATTTTTTACATCTATTCGAAAAAATAGGCTTGTAGATGAGGGTGTTGCAAGTCATTCTATGGGTTTGCTATAAAATGATGATAAAATCTTCACCGATGCAGGAATACGTGCAATAACATGATCTTTGTTCTGCATAAGCAGAGCTTTCAGCATTTTGTATATGAAGTTTCTGCGACACTTTGTACTGCGATCAAAGCAGTTTTTTGGTCTTGCTTAGGATTTATTTTTTAGAGGCTCTACTCTCATGTCATTGCTACGCCGTTGGTTTGACCCTATCCGATCGAGTTGGTTTTACCAAAAACCTTCACGTCAAGCGGTGTTACCCACGGAAAATGGTTTAAGTATTTATTTACGACTTGATGATGTGTATAGCTACTTAGCTGTTCAGCAACTGTCTCAGCTCGATGAGATTTTAAGTGATGAACTTAAGCCCTTAAAAATTATTATTTCCCATACGGCTTCTGAACCTCCGAATGGTATGTTGCATGAAGAATGGCAAAATTATTGTTTGAATGATGCCAAAATATTAGCCAAACAACACCGTTTTGCTTTTGATGAATTTCCAGAAATCCCAAGCCAAGAATCTTTAAAACAAGCTGCTGTCATATTAAAAAGAACCCCATTACAAGGTCAGAATTTCTTACATTTACTTGAAGATATTTTTCACATGCTTTGGCAGCAACAATATGGAAAGTTGCGTACTTTACATGCCATGGCAGTTAAACATCAGCTCCCTCAACATTTTTCTGAACGTATTTTTACGGATGAGCCTGTAACGGCTGCATATTTTGAGTTTGGTGGACGTAAATATCATGCAGTAGATGATTTATTACGTTTAACTCGTCGTCTAAAGCAGCAAAAGTTACTGACTGGTAATCCGATCTTTTTAATTAATCATATCGAATGGCGTGAGCATTTGATTAATGATGCTGAGGCACTTACCGAAATTCAGACACTTCATCCTGAGCTCGATATATATATTGCCTTGGAAGATCCAATGAGCTGGCTGTTGCTTGCTTATATTAAGGAAGAACTGGCTGATTATTACGACATTCAATTAAAAGTTTATCCTTTAAGCTACCAAGGCCGAGATTGGTTTGACTGGAGTTTGGCAACCCGCGTTTCTAAACGAACAGACGTCGCTTTTACTCCTTTTTGCCGCCCTACAGAAGAAAGTACGCTTGAAATGGCAAAGCTTTTTTATAGTGTGCAGGAAAATCAGCAAATCGATACGATTTTTACGATCTTGCAAGCCGCTTGGACAAAAGGAAAAGATTTATCTTTCCAAAAGCATTTCCAAGAATTACAGCAGCAGCTGGGAATTGAGCAGTTAACCGAGCAGGATGTGCCAGCAGTTCTGGCACAAAATGATGCTTTTTGCAAAGATAAGCATCAGCCTGATTTACCAGTTCTAGAGTTGCGTATTGATGGTCAAAGCTATGTATTTAATAGTTTGTACCGTGTTTGGATGATTGAAAGTATTTTTAGTAATGTATTAGAAGAAAAATATAAAACGGCCTCAACTTTTAATTGAGGCCCACTTCTAAAAACAAGAATAGGGCAAAGCCTGTTTTTTCCGTAGCATAACCTTGTAAGGAATCGGAGATAAACAGTGACATTTTTAGCAATTATTATGGTGGTGTTTGCCTTTGCTGGCATGATTAAAGGCATGATCGGTCTAGGGTTGCCCGCAGTATCGATGGGTTTGCTCACGATCGCAATGAGTCCTTTTCAAGCAGCCTCTTTACTTATTGTTCCTTCAATGGTTACCAATGTTTGGCAGCTTTTTGCTGAAGGGCATGTCTGGTCTTTTATTCGCCGTTTCTGGACGTTATTAGTGGGCATTGTGGTAGGCTCAATATGGAGTTTTCTACCGACTTTAAGTCAAAGTCATGGGAAGAGTAGTGAAATTCTATTAGGCTGCATGTTGGCCCTATATGGTCTCTATGGTCTATGTGTGAAGAAGCTTCCGCACTTAGGTAAACATGAGCGTTGGTTATCACCTATCATTGGTTATATTGGTGGGGCAGTGACGGTAGCAACAGGCGTCATTATTATTCCGATTGTTCCTTATTTGCAGTCTTTGCATTTAAAACGTGACGAGTTGGTACAAGCTCTAGGACTGACTTTTACGGTGTCTACTATTTGTCTTGCGGTTTTTTTACATCACAACCCGATGTCAGGAATAACACTGAACTATCGTTTATCTTTTGCGGCTTTATTCGCTGCACTCATTGGTATGTGGTTAGGTAAAAAAATCCGTTATCGCCTAAATGAACAGAAGTTTCGCCGTATCTTTTTTATAGGTTTAGTCTCATTAGGTCTTTATATGGTTTTGCACTAAGCCAAGTGTTTAAGGGCGATGCTGTAATAAAAAATTTGCAAATTGTTGGTAACTGCTAGGCAGCTGATTGAAATTTTGTGTGGCTAAAAGCAGTTTACGATTTGCCCACGCACCTAGCAGTTGGATCGAATGAAAATCATAATCCGATTGCAAACGCTGTGCAGCGCGAGCCGGCATAATCGCAATTCCCACGCCTTTGGCAACTACTTCAGCAATTGCACTAAAGTTAGGTAAGCGCAAACGGTACTGTATGTTAAAGCCTAATAGCTTAGCTTGGGTTTCGATAGACTGTTGCAAAGAGTGATGGGGTTTAAGACCAATAAAACCATAGCTTAGAGCATCTACCAAATTCAGCTCTTGGCATTGAGCTAAATTATGTGTAGCAGGGCAAATCAGAACTAACGGATCACTAGCAAATTCCTTAGTTTGCAAATGTCTGGTATCAAAAAAACTTGAGACTAGACCTAGACTCGCAACCCCTTGCGTTAATGCATCTACAATTTCTGAGCTTTCTGCCTCATGCAAATCGATATTCATTTCAGGATGAAGCACCAGATATTGCGGTAATAACATAGGCAAATATTCACTTTGAGCAGAAGAGTTACACCAAAGCGTTAATGCCTCTGTGGTAGGGTGCCTAAACCGCTGCATTTCTTGTTCGAGTTGATCTTTTTGTGCTAAAAGCTGACGAGCATGTTCTACAAAAGCATGTCCTGCTGTGGTGAGTTCTAGCCCAGTGGTTTGGCGAATAAATAAGGGTGTTTCAAAATATTGTTCGAGTTTTTTTATACGCTCGCTCGCTGCTTGAAGTGAAATCGCAGAGCGATCAGCACCTTTAGTTAGGCTACCAGTCGAGACAATATGGAGAACTAGCTGTAAATCAAAAAAATCAAAACGCATGATATGAACGTATTGAAATGCAAAAATTCATCATACTAAAAAGTGATCAAGAAATGTGATGAAAGGCAATAATAAAAAGGCAGCTTTCGCTGCCTTTTTTTGAACTTAGGTTTTATCTTTTAAACTAAACAGCCAATTTAGAATAATCGCTGCAAATGTTGCTGTACCAATGCCACCTAAATTGAAATTACCAAACATTAATTCAAAATTTCCTGCACCTAAAATAATTGTTACAGAAGCAACAATCAGGTTTTTATTGTTAGAAAAATCAACTTTGTTTTCAATCCAGATTTTTGCACCAGCAATGGTAATTAAACCAAATACAACAATAGACGCGCCTGTTAATACAGCACTTGGAATAGTACTAATTACCGCGCCAAATTTTGGAGATAAACCCAAGAAAATAGCAAAGACACCAGCAATTACAAAAACAATGGTTGAGTAGACACGAGTGACTGCCATAACACCAATGTTTTCGCCATAAGTCGTCATACCTGGAGCACCGACACTTCCAGAAAGCGTTGTTGCTAAACCATCTGCAACAAATGCTTTGCCTAACTGTGGAGTCAGATTTTCACCAGTCATTGCACCAACAGCTTTAATATGGCCTAGGTTTTCTGCTACTAAAATAAGCGCAACTGGCGCAATAATTAGCATTGCTTTGGTATCAAAAGTTGGGTGCGAAAAGCTTGGAATACCGAACCACGCAGCTGCTGAGATTTGGCTAAAATCGATTGGTTTACCAAAACCTAGCCCATTGGTGGTAATAGCATAAATTGCATAAGCCAAAATTAAACCGACCAATAGAAGCAAACGTTGCAATAAGCCGCGAGTAAAGACTGCAATACTGCCCATACAAAGTACGGTAATTAAGGCCATCCACATTTCAAATGGCTGTCCTGCAACACCTTTAATGGTAACAGGTGCAAGGTTCAGACCAATAATCATCACAATTGCGCCAGTCACGACAGGTGGCATGAGTTTTTCAATCCAGCGTGTGCCTGTAAGCATGACAATAAAACCGATAATGGCATAAAACACACCACATGCTACGATTCCGCCTAAAGCCATAGAAAGGTTTGGATTGGCACCTGAACCTGTAATATGCCCAGTTGCTGCTGCAACTACACCAATAAATGCAAAACTTGAACCTAAGTAACTCGGAACACGACCACCCGTAATGAAAAAGAACAGGATGGTACAGATACCAGACATTAAAATGGCAAGGTTAGGATTAAAGCCCATGAGTAATGGTGCTAAAACAGTTGCTCCAAACATGGCAAACGCATGTTGAATACCTAAAATAGCACTTTGAACTGGGGGGAGATATTCGTTGGTAGAGACCGGTCGATGGTCAATATCACCTTGGTAAGGCTGCCATTTTGGAAACCAATTGGACATAAAATAAGCTCATTATTCTTTAATTGGTGCCATGATACTCTTTCTTGAGAATGCATTTAATCTCTAGAGAGAAGTATGTTAGTGAAAAATAATTATTTTTTAACGATTGGTATAATTTTATGAATTCTAAATATAAGGAATTAGTTATTTTTTTCTCATAAAGACTAATTTTTTGATTTTAAAAAAATATTCTAAAAAATAGAAAATCGAGGAAAATTTAAGAAAAATAGAGAATTTTGCAAGTAAAAAGCAGTACATCGAGATGCACTGCTTTGTTAAACAATCGGTAAAATTAGCTTAGCCCGTATTACGTAAACCAGCAGCAATACCCGCAATACTCACCATCAGTGCATGGTCAACAGGTGTGTTCTCTGCCTGACGTTCAGCGAGATAATCACGGCGGCGTTTCATGAGTTCAGCCTGTAATAGATGCAAAGGAAGTAAGTATGGTTTACGAACCTGCATTGATTGATCAAGAACTTCGTTATTGCTAAGAAGCTTTGATTCATCTTTCAATTTAAGTAGCGTTTCAACAGCATCTTTTAGGCGCTGACGTAATTGGTTACCGAGCACTTTTAAATCTTCATCTTCAGTCAAATGAGACTCGTAATAGAGTGCAATGTTGGCATCAGATTTGGACAATACCATTTCCAACATATCAATAAGCGTCTGGAAATAAGGCCATTGCTGGAGCATTTCATCAAGCGTTGCTTTTTGCTGATCGGCAATTACTTCATTAATTGCTGCACCAGTACCTAGCCATGCAGGTAACATTAAACGAATTTGAGTCCATGCAAACACCCATGGAATCGCACGTAAAGACTCAATGCCTCCACTCACTTTACGTTTTGCTGGACGTGAGCCTAAGGGCAACATTTGTAATTCAAGTTCAGGCGTAACGGTTCGTAAATACTTCACAAAATGTGGATTTTCACGCACTGTCTGACGATAAACCTTAACAGAATGATCTGTCATACGGTTCATGATTTCACGCCACTCGGCCTTAGGTTCTGGTGGCGGTAATAAGGTCGCTTCGAGTGTTGCAGCGGTATAGATTTCAAGGTTTTGCATGGCAATCCCTTCTAAACCGAACTTGAAGCGAATCATTTCACCTTGTTCTGTGACACGGATTGCACCAGAGATAGAGCCGGGCGGCTGTGAAAATAGTGCCTGTTGTGTTGGAGCACCACCACGACTAATTGAACCACCACGGCCATGGAACAGCGTCAACTGTACGCCGTGTGTTTGAGCAATTGCTGTCAGTTCTTCTTGAGCACGATACTGCGCCCAGTTAGCTGACATGAAACCAGCATCTTTTGCAGAGTCGGAGTAACCGATCATGACCTCGTGTTTACCCTGAATGTGCTGTTTATACCAATGCATATTGAACAGCGTATTCATAGTAGTTGCGGCACCATCTAAATCTTTTAAAGTTTCAAATAGCGGAACTACACGTAGAGGGTGTTGAATACCTGCTTCTTTTTGCAATAACAATACAGCTAAAACATCACTTGGATATTCAGCCATCGAAATAATATAGGCACCTAAGGATTCAGGCGGTTGGTCTGCCAAAGTACGCATGGTTGCAAATACTTCTTGGACATCTGGGTGTCCAATCAAACTGCCTTCAGGTTCATTAATATATTTCGGTAAAAGCGGGCGTTTGCTTTGTAATTCCTGAATCAGGAAGTTTTGGCGCGCTTGTTCAGTCCAAGACTCAAAATTACCTAAACCTAAATATTCGGTAATTGCTGAAATCGCTTGGCGATGGCGACCTGATTCTTGGCGAATGTCGAGTTTAAGTAGTTCGATACCAAAACAGTTCACACGGTAGATAAAGTCGAGGAGTTGACCATTCGCAATTTCAGGTAAGTTGCTGTCGATTAAGGAGCGATAGCACAGCAATAAAGGTTGTAAGAGTTCGTCTTTGCTTTTAATGACATTGCTGTCGTCTGCTTCTAAGCCTTGTAGGCGCTGCGCTAACCAGTGGCGAGTCGCTTTTAAGCGTTCGCGTGTTGCCCTTAAATATTCACGATAAGGCTCTGCATGTTGGTTACCAATAGCCTGAATCATTTCTTCAGAACAGGTTTGGATTGAAAGTTCCCAACGTAAGTTTTCGATATCTCTTAGGTAAAGGTCAGCAGCTTGCCAGCGTGATAACCACAGTACTTCTTGGGTAATTTGATGAGTAACATTTGGGTTGCCATCGCGGTCTCCGCCCATCCAAGAAGCAAAGCGAACTGGCGCAATGTTAAGGGGTAAGTCTTGTTGGCAATTTTCTTGGACCAACTCATTTAACTCACGAACAAATTTAGGTACAGCATTCCAGAGTGTTTGTTCAATTGTTGCAAAGCCCCATTTCGCTTCATCAACTGGAGTCGGGCGGTGCTGACGAATTTCATCTGTTTGCCAAGCTGAACTGATTTGTTGCTTTAAGTTGGCAAGTGCACTTTGACGTTCACGTGGAGTGAGTTTTTGCTGATCAAGCTGAGATAAACATGCATTGATATCATCATATTTCTGAATCAGTGTACGACGGCTCACTTCGGTTGGGTGCGCTGTAAGTACTAACTCAATATTGAGATCACAAATTTGCTGAAATAGTTTTTCTGTCGAAATACTTTTATCTTTAAATTTTTCAAATAGGTGAACAAGTGGATTTGGAGAATTAGCCTCCGAATCGAATTCTGCCTGTCTGCGACTACGCACCACATGATATTGCTCGGCAATATTGGCAAAATTTAGGAAGTGGGAAAAAGCACGGGTGAGAGGTAATAGCTCTTCATCGGGCAGTTCTAAAAATAATTGTTCTAGTTGCTTTTCTGCTTCAGCTTGACCATCTCGTGCACCTTTAGCAAGAGCACGGATTTGCTCGATCTGATTAAACAGTTCTTGTCCTGCATGTTGTTTTAGGGTTTCACCTAACAAATTGCCAAGTAAACGGACATCCTCACGCAGTGGAGCATCGATTTGCTGAACCATGCTATTTTCTCCTGTTCTTATTCTTATCGAATATAGCGCGATTAACAAACATTCCAAGCTTTGAGCGTAAGAAAATGTGAATTTTTGCTTAAAAAATAACATTTAATTCGCTTATGGCGTCTTAAAAGAAGACATGCACTCAGCGCAACTTTTAGCAATCGGACTTTGGTTTAATTCCGATATTTGAGCATGAATAAATTAATTGCATCTTGAATAATCTGGTCTAGTTCTTGCGCACTAGGTACAGCAATAATTCTAAGTAGAACCTTGTGGTGGCGTACACCAAGCAACAAAGTTAAAAGAAGCTCTGTTTGATAAACAGGATCAGCGGCTTGGATAAAACCTAATTCAGCTGCTTTTTGGAAGAATACGGTTAATTGATTTTGAAGTCTGGTATGAGATGCAGTAAAAAATTGTTCAGCTAAAGGGCTTTGTTCTGCTGCGAGTTCGAATAATACGTGCTCGAGTTTAAGTGCTTCAGGTGAATAAATAATCTGCAAGGCACGTGAACACACAATAAAGAGTGCTTGATAAAAGTCTGCCGATGCATCTAACTCAAATTGTTTCGTACTCAGCGTCTCTTCACAGGTTTCTGTAATCGCACAGATAAACAAGTTCGCTTTGTCTTGAAAGTGGTTATAAACCGTGAGTTTAGTGACACTTGCTTCCTGTGCGATCTGGTTCATGCTGGTACCGTGATAGCCAGATTTTAAAAAAATAGCTTTCGCGGCTTGTAGGATACGAGCACGTTTTTCCAGATCTTTGGGGCGACCACTTTGATTAACTGTTTGCACAAAATCCTCTGATAAAAATTTAAAAAAATATCAATTTATAAGTTTTTCTTTAATTAATGTACCCATGAGTATATTAATTAAAAAATAAACAATTTATGATGAAAGCATATTGTGCCTTAAAAAATCAGTTTGAATAAGAGCGATAAGATATGAATCTGTTAAAACCTCTCATCATGAGTATGGTGATTGTTTGTACGGTCACATTAATGGGGTGTAGTAAAGAAGCCCCAAAAACAGAAGAAATACCCTATGTGATGGTGGCTCAACCCTTAACTACTCTCAATGAACAAAAAAGCTATGCAGGGGATGTGCAGGCCAGACAACAAACAGCTTTAGCATTTCGGGTCGGCGGACAGGTGACGGCACGTTATGTGGATGTAGGCGATCGAGTTAAGGTCGGACAAGTTTTAGCAAAGCTTGACGTGGCAGATGCTCAGCTACAATTAAATGCTGCTAAAGCACAACTGGACAATGCACAGGCTTCAGCAAAAACAGCAGCAGATGAACTTAAACGTTTTCAGCAATTATTGCCGATTAATGCGGTGAGCCGTTCGCAATTCGATACGGTAAAAAATCAATATGACGCGGCACAAGCGGCTCTACAGCAAGCTCATTCTAACTATGAAGTTTCTGCGAACCAAACTGGTTATAACCAACTCGTTTCTAATAAAAACGGAGTGATTACTGCGCGAAACATTGAAATTGGACAAGTGGTTGCTGCGGGTCAAGCGGCTTATCAATTGGCTATTGATGGAGAGCGTGAAGTTGTCATTGGCGTGCCAGAACAAGCTGTTGCCGAGATTAAGGTTGGCCAAGCAGCTTGGGTGACTTTATGGTCTAAACCGAATGACCGATTTGCTGGTTATGTGCGTGAAGTGTCTCCAGCGGCGGATCAGTCTCGTACATTTACGGTCAAAGTTGCTCTCAAAGAAGGTCAATCTGTTATTCAGCTTGGACAAAGTGCACGTGTATTTTTTAGCTCAACTCAAACCAATGTGATGAGTGTGCCACTTTCGAGTGTTTCAGCAACAGATAATCAGCCTTATGTCTGGGTGGTTAATGCGAATCAGACTTTGCGTAAAGTACCTGTAACGATTGGTGCATATGGCAAAGATAGCGTACCGGTGTTATCTGGTTTGGCTCCAAACGATTGGGTTGTGATTGGTGGCGTACATTTGCTACGTGATAAACAGAAGATTCATCCGATTGACCGTGAAAACCGTGGGGTGAAAATTCAGGGAGCAACCCAGCCATGAAATTCAATCTCTCGGAATGGGCATTAAAGAATAAAGGCATCGTCCTTTATTTTATGCTGTTGCTTGGTATTATCGGCGCGATCTCTTATTCAAAATTATCACAAAGTGAAGATCCACCATTTACCTTTAAGGTCATGGTGGTGCAGACCTACTGGCCTGGGGCAACTGCCAAAGAAGTTTCTACTTTAGTTACGGACCGTATCGAAAAGGAACTCATGACAACAGGGCAGTATGACAAGATTATGGCTTACTCCCGTCCTGGTGAGTCGTTGGTCACTTTTGTGGCGAAGGATTCACTTACTTCTGACAAGATTCCCGATGTTTGGTACAACGTTCGTAAGAAGGTAAATGATATACGCCATGAACTGCCAAACGGTGTACAAGGTCCATTTTTCAATGACGAATTTGGAGACACTTACGGCAATATTTATGTACTGACAGGCAAAGACTTTGACTATGCACTTCTTAAGGAATATGCAGATCGTTTACAATTACAGCTTCAACGCGTCAAGGATGTCAGTAAGGTTGAATTAATTGGTCTGCAAGATCAAAAAATCTGGATTGAGATTTCTAACACTAAAGCGGTACAGCTTGGTATTCCAGTTACAGCGATTCAAGATGCCTTACAAAAGCAAAATAGTATGGCAAGTGCAGGTTTTTTTGAAACAGGCACAGACCGTATTCAGATTCGGGTAAGTGGTCATTTACAAAACATTGATGAAATTAAGAAAATGCCTTTACTGGTAGGTGATAAAACCATTCAGCTCGGAGATGTCGCTGATGTCTACCGTGGTTTTAGTCAACCTGCTCAGCCACGTATGCGCTTCATGGGTGAAAATGGCATTGGTATTGCTTTATCGATGCGTAAGGGCGGTGACATTATTGCCTTAGGTAAAAATCTCGACACAGAATTTGCCCAACTGCAAAAAACTTTGCCTTTAGGCATGAAGCTTCAAAAAGTTTCTGACCAACCTGTAGCAGTACAACGCAGTATTCATGAGTTTATAAAGGTACTCGCTGAAGCAGTTATTATTGTCTTGTTAGTGAGTTTTTTCTCTTTAGGATTCCGCACGGGATTGGTGGTCGCTTTTTCTATTCCTTTAGTTTTAGCAATGACCTTTGCAGGTATGAGTCTGTTCGATGTTGGCCTACATAAGATTTCACTGGGTGCCTTGATTCTGGCGCTAGGTTTGTTAGTCGATGATGCCATTATTGCCGTCGAGATGATGGCAATTAAGATGGAGCAGGGTTATAGCCGGATTAAAGCCGCCGGATTTGCGTGGAAAACAACAGCGTTTCCAATGCTCACCGGAACACTGATTACTGCGGCTGGTTTCCTACCGATCGCTACGGCTCAGTCTGGTACAGGTGAATACACACGTTCTATCTTTCAGGTGGTGACGATTGCCTTATTAGTCTCTTGGATCGCGGCAGTTTTATTCGTACCTTATTTAGGTGAAAAACTATTACCTGATTTTACCAAAACAGGCCATCAGGCACCTTGGTATGTCCGTTTATGGGCGAGATTAACTAAAAAACCGCAACCGCAAACTGTAGTCATTTCACAGGACCATCACTACGATCCTTACCAATCTAGCTTCTATTTACGTTTTAGAAAGATGGTCGAGTTTTGTGTGACTTACCGTAAAACCGTAATTGCGACGACGGTGGGTATTTTTGTGCTATCTGTGCTGATGTTTAAGATCGTTCCTCAGCAGTTTTTCCCACCTTCGAACCGTGCCGAGATTTTAGTCGATTTAAAACTTGAAGAAGGTGCTTCTTTAACAGCGACAGAACAAGCTGTGAAAAAGGTTGAAAAATTTCTGTCTAAACAAAAAGGTATTGATAACTATGTGGCGTATGTCGGTACAGGTTCACCACGTTTTTATTTACCGTTAGATCAGCAATTACCGCAAGCCAGCTTTGCGCAGTTTGTTGTACTCGCATCATCACTAGATGATCGTGATGAAATTCGACGCTCGTTAGACACACAAATTAAGCAATTACTTCCACAAGTTCGTACTCGCGTGTCATTACTAGAAAATGGCCCACCTGTTGGCTATCCATTGCAATATCGTGTGTCGGGCGAAGATCAAAATCTGGTCCGCCAAGAAGCACAGAAGGTTGCTAAACTAGTTAGCGAAAACCCGAATACTACCAATGTGCATTTAGATTGGGGTGAGCCGAGTAAGATTATTTCAATTCAAATTGACCAAGATCGTGCTCGACAAATGGGTGTCTCTAGTGTCGATTTAGCGAACTTCATTAATGCATCAATTACAGGTAGTGCGATTGAGCAATATCGTGAAAAGCGTGAACTCATCGAAATCCGTTTACGCGGCGATCAGAGCGAGCGAGTTGAAGTAGCTTCACTGGCAAGTTTGGCTGTACCAACGACCAATGGAACTACTGTGCCTTTGGCTCAAATCGCTAAAATTGAGTATAAGTTTGAAGATGGTTTAATTTGGCATCGTAACCGCTTACCAACCATTACTGTTCGCGCAGATATCCGGACTCAATTACAACCCGCTACAGTGGTTGGCGAGTTAGCTGAATCAATGGATAAGTTACGTGCTGAATTACCAAGTGGTTATCTTGTTGAAGTCGGTGGAACCGTAGAAGAATCTGCACGTGGGCAGAACTCCGTTAATGCGGGTATGCCACTGTTTTTAGCTGTAGTAATGACATTACTAATGATTCAACTCAAAAGCTTATCTCGCGCGACTATTGTGTTGTTAACAGCTCCGCTTGGTTTAATTGGTGTGGTTTTATTCTTACTCCTATTTAACAAACCATTCGGCTTTGTGGCGATGTTGGGCACAATTGCACTCTCTGGCATGATCATGCGTAACTCGCTTATTTTAATTGATCAAATTGAACAAGACAGGCAAGCAGGGCATCCAACATGGGAAGCGATTATTGAGGCGACAGTGCGTCGATTCCGTCCGATTATTTTGACTGCTTTAGCCGCAGTTTTGGCCATGATTCCACTTTCTCGAAGTATTTTCTTTGGTCCGATGGCAGTTGCAATCATGGGTGGATTGATTGTTGCCACCTTACTGACATTATTTTTCTTACCTGCGCTCTACGCAGCGTGGTTTAAGGTGAAAAAAACCGCATAAAATACATAAATTTTTTGTGAATAAAGGTGCGAAATATTGAAAACTCCAATATAGTAGCACCTGTCTTTACACAAAAAATACAGGATTATTTCACTGCATAAAAAATAGGCTAAGTGCAGTGAATTGAGGTGAAATACAGATGGGGCAAGACCATATCGAACAGCATCGCCGTTATATTGTAATTTCTTATGCGTTCATGTTTCTTGCATTGTTTACAGTTATTTTTGCAGCCTTTGCTTATTTGGTTGCTCGCAAAGTAGCAGTTGTAGATAATGCGGAAGTTTGGATTCATGCACATGCATTATGGATTATGCGAAACGGGATTCTATTTCTTTGTATGGCAATTTTTGCTGCGGTCTGGTTTATTCCGCTGTTCTTTTTTGCATGGGACAGTAACCTTTGGGTAACCGCCTCTACGGTTGCTGGTGTGGTATTTAGCGCTATTGCGTGGTTATTTCTATTAAATGCATGGTTAAAAGGCTTGTCTAAATATTTAAAAAATAAGGCAGTTTTTTAATATATCTATTTTTTAAACATTTTCCCCTTGTAAATTCGGCTAAAGCCCCCCATTTAGTCGGCAATAGAGTATTGATAAAATTCCGTGAGGAGCACCGCCAAAAATGGCTAAACGTGATTATTATGAGGTTTTAGGCGTTTCAAAAACCGCAAGTGATGATGAGATCAAAAAAGCCTACCGTAAATTGGCGATGAAATATCATCCTGATAGAAACCCTGACAATGCCGAAGCTGAAGATAAATTTAAAGAAGCTGCTGAAGCTTATGAAGTTTTATCGGACAGCGAAAAGCGTAGCATGTACGATCGCATGGGTCATAATGCGTTTGAAGGCGGCTTTGGTGGCGGCGGTGGTGGTGGCTTCGGCGGATTTAGTGCAGAAGACATTTTCAGCCAGTTCGGTGATATCTTCGGTGGTGCATTCGGTGGTGGTGGACGTCAACAGCGTCAACGTCGCGGATCAGATTTACGTTATGTAATGGAACTTACCCTTGAAGAAGCTGTAAAAGGGGTGAAAAAAACCATTACTTTTACTGCTCCAGCACCATGTGATGTGTGTGATGGTAAAGGCTCTAAAAATCCAAAAGATGTTGAAACCTGTAAAACTTGTCATGGTTCAGGACAAGTACGTATGCAGCAAGGTTTCTTCTCTGTACAACAAACATGTGGTACTTGTCGTGGCCAAGGTAAAATTATTAAAAACCCTTGTCAGGCATGTCATGGTTCAGGTGTAGCCGATCGTCAGCAAACGTTGGAAGTTACAATTCCAGCGGGTGTAGATAATGGTGACCGCGTGCGTTTGAGTGGCAAAGGCGAAGCAATTCGTGATGGCCAATCAGGTGATTTATACGTTGAAGTCGTTGTTCGCGAACACGAAATTTTCCAACGCGATGGTGCCGATCTTTATATGGACGTACCAGTGAGCATTGCTGATGCTGCACTTGGTAAAGAAATTGAAATTCCAACTTTGGAAGGTCGTGTTAGCCTGAAAATTCCTGAGGGAACTCAAACAGGTAAATTATTCCGTTTACGTGGCAAAGGCGTTCGTCCAGTTCGTAGCAGCATGGTAGGTGATTTACTCTGCCGTATTGTGATAGAAACACCAGTCAACTTAAATTCTCGCCAACGTGAATTACTTAAAGAGCTGCAAGCTTCTTTCGATGGCGAAGACAGTGCTTCTTCACCAAAGAAAAAATCATTCTTTGATCGTTTGTTCGATTAATACTTGATTAGATAAGAAATTAAAAAGAAGGCGGATATTCATAAAATATCCGCCTTTTTATTGCGCTGATTCATCTTATTATTTTTATTCTGCTTAAAACAAAACTACCACTGCTTACTCTGTAGGGTGAGCAACATCAATATCATCTACACTTACAGTCGGTTCGCTAGAAGCAAGAGTAGGAGCACTTTCGATCACTGGTGCAGTTACTGTTTCTGCTTGTACGGCTACTTTAGGTGCTTCTGGTGTTGTTTCGCCCATAATCGGGTCAATATCTTCAACTTTAACGTCAATATTGGCATCGGTTGCTACGCTCGTTTGAGCTGTAGGAGTTGCTGTTTGAGTACTTACGTTAGTTGTAATACGTGCTTTAGATAAGCTTTCTAATGTGTCTCCTGGCTGGATTGCAGGCTCTGCAAATGCCATTGAACTCATAATCCCCATCATCACTGTAAAGCCAATAATTCTCGAATGCATGCTGAACTCCTTATAGTCATCTTTTTTTCATTCGTGGCTGAGTAGTGTGCCGATCAATTCTTTAACTTTTGTGAAAACAGATTAAATTTCAGTTCATCTCAAAAAATAATTTTTACTTTTTATTGTGAGCAAAGAGTTTTGATATAGTAGACAAATTACGTAAAACAGAAGATTGGAAAGGATTATGTCAGCAGCTCCACGCATTGGTGTTTTAGGTGCAGGCGGTCGTATGGGCCGTACGCTTATTCAAGCAGTTCAACAAGCAGGCTATCAGTTGGGAGCAGCCGTTGTACGTGCAGAAAGTACTTTAATTGGTGCAGATGCAGGTGAGCTTGCTGGTATTGGTTCACTGGGTGTGAAGGTTTCAGGAAACTTGGCAGATGTTTTGAAAGACTGTGATGTAATCATTGACTTTACAACTCCTGTAGCAACATCTGAGCATTTAAAACTATGTCGTGAAGCAGGTGTATCAATTGTAATTGGTACAACAGGTATGTCAGATGAGCAAAAAGCTGAATTAGATGAAGTTGCTACTCATACACCTGTCGTTTACGCTGCAAACTATTCGGTAGGTGTAAATGTATCGATCAAGTTACTTGAGCTTGCAGCAAAAGTATTTGGCGATACAGTAGATATTGAAGTGATTGAAGCTCATCACCGTCATAAAGTAGATGCGCCGTCAGGTACAGCGTTAATGATGGGTGAAGCGATTGCAGATACTTTAGGCCGTAACCTAAAAGAAGTTGCTGTTTATGGACGTGAAGGGCATACGGGTCCACGTGACCGTCAAACGATTGGTTTTGAAACCATTCGTGGTGGAGATATCGTTGGTGAACACACTGTGATGTTCATTGGTGAAGGTGAGCGCGTTGAGGTGACTCACAAAGCAACGAATCGTATGAACTTTGCTGCTGGTGCAGTGCGAGCTGCTGCATGGGTTGTGGGCCGTGAAGCGCGTAAATATGACATGAAAGATGTTTTAGGATTGAACGACGTACAGGTTTAAAACCCTGTACGTATTCCATGTGTAGCGAGAAAAACAAGATAGAGCAGAACATGAATAAAAAACAAATTGCCTTGACCACTCTTCTTTGCTTAAGCAGCCTCTGGACGGGGGCTGCTTCTACGGAAAAAGCTAAACTCAGCTTAGACCGTAATAATATTAAAGTCTGGACCTATCAAAAGACTGATAATCCAGTCTTTCAATATAAGGCTGAAACGACTTTTGATGTGCCAATTGAACGCGCTGTTGCGGTGATTTTAGATGTAAATCGTGCTGATCAGTGGGTGCCTTATATGGGCAAGGTTCAGATGTTGTCTCAAGATGAAAAAAAGGGTGAATTCACACTCTATATGCTGTTAGATTTTCCTTTTCCTCTAAAAGATCGCGATGTGGTTGTAAAAGGAAAAATGAGTAAAGCGGCCAATGGTCTGATTACCATTAAGAATACGGCGATTAATAGTAATTATCCGATACAACCTGATGTCGTGCGCTTAACACGCTATGAAGGGGATTGGACATTCCAGAAATTAGCGAATAACAAAGTTAAAGTAACCACAAGTGGTTATGCTGACCCAGCTGGTGCGATTCCGCTGAGCTTCGTAAATATGTTTGTTCAACAACAGCCTTACCAGATGTTGCTGAAAATGAAGCGGGAAGTAACTAGTCCGATTTATGAACAACCGAAACTACCAGATATTTTAAAATAAATAACTTAAAAAAAAGCGCCTGATCTCAGGCGCTTTTTTTATTAATCTGAACACTGTTGTAACGCTTGGGCAGAGCTGCTTTCTCGTTTGATCTGGAATAACACCAATAACAAACCTAACCCTGCTAACAATGCACCAGCAAATGATACTGCGCTATAACCCCAACCTAAATCGAGTACTAATGCGCCTGCTGCTGCTCCAACTGCGTTACCTAAATTAAAGGCACCGATATTTACTGAAGAAGCAAGACCAGGTGCTTCGTGAGCGACTGACATTACACGCATTTGTAATGGTGGAACTAAAGCAAAAGTTGCAGCACCCCAGATGACTAATGCAATGGCTGCTCCAATATGGCTTTGTGCAAGGATTGGGAAAGTCACCATCATCACAATTAACAGAACCAAGAAACCAATCAGAGTTTTGTTAATAGACAAATCTGCAAAGCGACCGCCTAAATGGTTACCAATTGAGAAACCGACACCAATCAACATCAGCATAAACGTAATGAAGGTCGGTGAAGCATGTGTAAACTCAGTCAAACTTGGCGCAATATAGGTATAGAGCGTAAACATTGCACCCGCACCAAGTACAGTGGTGAGTAGGGCAAGTATTACAGGAGTGCGCGTTAACACTTTCAATTCAGCTTTCACATTGGGTTTTTGGGCAACCATACCTTGTGGTAATGCTTTCCATAAAGCGAGTATAGTAATCACGCCAAGCAAGGAAATTGCAAGGAAAGACATACGCCAGCCAATGTTTTGTCCAACCCATGTTGCCAACGGTACACCACCGATATTTGCAATCGTTAAGCCCATAAACATGGTTGCTACAGCACTGGCCTGTTTATGTGCGGGCACAATGCTTGCTGCTACAACTGAACCGATCCCGAAGAAAGCACCATGGTTAAGGCTTGTGATGAGACGTGCACCTAATAAGCTCATATAGCTTGGTGAAAACGCCGCTATCAGGTTACCTACCGTAAAGATCGCCATGAGAAAGATAAGCGCATTACGTCGTGCAAAACCACCAAACCACAGTGTCATGAAAGGCGCACCTAGCATTACACCAAGTGCATAGCCCGTAATTAACATTCCGGCCGTTGGAATTGAAATCCCTAAATCATTAGCGATATTCGGTAACAATCCCATTGGTGAGAATTCCGTGGTGCCAATGGCAAAGGCACCAATTGCCAATGCCAATAACGAGAACGCCGTATTTGATTGAGTGTTCATGAGTTTAGTCCCAAACTGGTGCCCATGGCTCTGGGCTAACTTCACGACTGTTACGATCAAGTTCGGCAATCATTTGCATTTCAGCTGAAGTTAACTCGATATCCTGTGCTTTTAAGTTGCTAATCAGGTTTTCACGTTTAGTCGAAGATGGAATGACTGCAAAACCACGTTGTAATGCCCATGCAAGTGCAATTTGTGCTGTCGTTGCTTTATGAGCTGCTGCAATTTCAGTTAAAACTGGGTCTTGAAGCACTTTACCGTATGCAAGCGTCATATATGAAGTGACATCAATATTCTTCTCTTGTAAGAAATTTACAAGTTTATGGTTTTGAAGATAAGGGCTTAACTCAATCTGGTTAGTTGCAATATTTTCAGCGCCAATGGTGTCAATTGCTTGCTGAGTAAGCTCAATATTGAAGTTTGAGATACCAATTTGTTTGGTAAGACCCTGTTGTTTCGCTTCAAGTAAAAGCTGCATAACTTCAGGAATCGAAACACCTAGATCCGGCGCTGGCCAATGAATCAAAGTTAAATCGACATGGTCTGTACGAAGCTTTTCTAAGCTTTCTTTTAAGCTTGGAATAAATTTATCTTGAGCAAAATTATCTACCCAGATTTTTGTGGTTAGAAATAAGTCCTGACGTGATACACCGCTTTCGGCAATGGCTTGACCAATCGCTGCTTCATTGCCATAAATTTGAGCTGTATCAATTACACGGTAACCTACGTCTAAAGCAGTTTTCACAGAATCAATGACGGCTTGTTCTTGAAGACGGAAAGTACCTAGACCAAAACGTGGAATATTCATATGTTCACCTAAATTTGAGTAATCATTTAACATGAGATGCATTTTGCTTTTTTTATTGTTGCGAAAAAATACATGAATAAGCAAAATATCTTTGATCATTAGTCAATAATGGAATAAGACATGAAATCAACTATTGAAGAACTTGTCGCGTTTATCGCAATCGTTGATACGGGTTCTTTTGTTGCGGCAGCAGAGCATTTAAAACAAACACCTTCGGGAGTTAGTCGATCTTTAACACGCTTGGAAGCAAAGTTAGATGTGACTTTGTTAGAGCGAACGACTCGTAAGTTGAAACTAACACAAGAGGGGCAACAGTTTCTTGTGAAGGCTCGTAAAATTTTAAATGAGCTGAATGCTGCCGAAGAAGAGTTACAAAAGTCTGATCAAGATACTTCGGGTCTTATACGAATCGATTCGGCAACACCTTTTGTTTTACACGTGATTGCGCCATTAATGCATAAGTTTCGTGAGTACTATCCAAATATTGAAATTGAATTAAATAGTAATGATCAGGTGATTGATCTATTGCAGCATAAAACCGATGTGGCATTTCGGTTTGGGGAGCTTAATGATTCGAGTCTGCATGCCAAACTGGTGTGTAAAAGTCGTTTATTTATTGTTGCGAGCCCAGAATATCTAGCGATTAAAGGCACACCAACACAGCCTGAACAACTCGAACAGCATGATCTGATTGGTTTTACCAGACCTGCCTATATTAATAGCTGGCCGATTAAAATCGGCGATGAATATTTTTTTGCACAAGCAAATATTAAAGCTTCTAGTGGTGAGACGGTACGCCAACTCACGATTAGAGGCCATGGTATTGCACGACTATCTGAATTTGAAATTTGGAAAGATATTCAAGAAGGACGCTTGATTGCATTATTCGAAGATCAAATTGAGCATCAATATCAAAGCATCCATGCTGTGTATTATCAACAAGAGCATCTACCAAAGCGAATCCGTTTGTTTATTGAATTTTTGGCAGAGCAATTACAAGATGGTTTTAAAACCTGTCTCTAAAAGTAGCATAACTGTCAGTTGGAAAATGAACTTCTAAAATTGGAGTCATTTGTCCTTCTGATAAATGTTGGGTCAGAAAATAGCTTTTTTGCTGTTGGCGGCAACTAAAATATAATTTGGAATAAGTCGAGTTCACCATTACAACTTCATTTGAGTTATTACGCTTATATTGATAATGAGAAATTGTACTGGCCTCATCATCAGTGCGTTGCTCCATTTTATAGTCTTGTTGATTGGTCATTTTTAAATAACCTTCAATGAGACTTTGGCAAACGGTATGTCTGTACTGCTCATTTTGCGATTGTGGTTGGCAACCTGCTAAAACAATAGAAAATAACAATATAGCTTTTAATTTCATGATCTTGCTGCTCTTTGAGTTGATTTATATAGCGTAAAGGTGTTCTATAAACCAGTACAGATACAGAAATTTTTAAAAAAGCAGCACAGAATGACTTTTCAATATCAGGTTCTTGCCAATCACTTAGCCCATCGAATTTATCAAGATGAGCTCAAGCCTCATCAAAAGCTGATTTCTTTACGAGATTTTGCTCGTCAGCACAGTATTAGCTTAAGCACGGCAAAAAGTTGCTATGAATTACTTGAGGCGATGGGGCTGATTTATGTAAAGCCGAAATCGGGTTACTTTGTGGTTGCTCGTACCCAATCTAGCCCTATTCCTGATAGCCCAGATTTTTTGTCTTTGCCTCGGCAAGTCTCAAATCTAGAGTTGCATAACCAAATTCAAGAAGCAGCCTTACAAAGCCATCTCGTACCATTGGGTTCGATTCAGTTGACGCCGCATTTTATTCCAGTGGAAGGTTTACGTCGTTCTATTCAACGGGCGTTAAAAAATTGCCAGCCACAAGACTTTCTCTATTGTAATAAACAAGGACATGAGCAATTAAGAAAAGCGCTTTCTGATCATTGGCGCGAAGATGGAATCTTCATTGCGACGGAAGATATTTTTATTACCAATGGTTGCATCCCTGCTTTGTCGTTAGTCATTCAGCATCTAACAGAAGTAGGCGATAGTATTTTGATTCCAACGCCTACTTTCAATGGGCAACTACAGCTTTTAGCCAGTTTAAAACGACAGATTATTGAAATTCCAGCACATCATCGTGGTATTGATCTTGAACGTTTAGAATCATTGATGCAGCAGGGTTTGGCGAAGGTTTGCCTGATGACAGCCAATTATCAAAATCCTTTAGGATATTGTTTAAGTAATGCGGAAAAACAAAAGATTGCTGAATTAGCTGCAAAGTATCAGTGCTTTATTATTGAAGACGATATTTTTGGTGAATGTGGTTACAGCAATGAACGTCCTCTACCGATTCGCTATTGGGATCGTGAAGGCTATGTGATTTGGTGTGGGTCAGTTTCTAAGTCACTGTCGAGTGCGTATCGGGTAGGGTGGTTTTGTTTAAGCTCAAAGTTACAGCATTTAAGGCTTGAGCTACTGGCAAGTAATATTGGCGTAAATACACCGCTACAATTAGGCCTAGCTGATTTTATTTATAGCCGAGGTTATCGAGAGCATTTAGAGCAGCTACGACCAAATCTGATGCGACAAGTCGAGCAATATCGCAGTTGTATTTTAAGAGCCTTTGAGGGCCTTCCCATTGCGTTAAGTCAGCCAGAAGGCGGCTATGCACTCTGGATACAGTTACCAAAGGAAGTAGATACCTTAGCGTTGTATTACACTGCGAAAGCTCAAGGAATTACCGTGGTACCAGGTCATGTTTTTGGTGAGGATGAGCGATATCGACATTTCATTCGTTTAAATGCGGGGCATGAATTAACAGCAGATGTCCGCCAAGCAATTAGTGACTTGGCGGAATGGTCACGACAACAGATGAAAACTGTGAGTTAGTTTTATTCTGCGAAGTCTGCTTTAAGCACAATGCGGTAGCGTGCCTGACCTGAGTGTAAACGTTCAATTGCTTCATTGAGTTCTGATATTGGAAATAGCTCAATTTGAGGCGCAATTTTTTTGCGTGCAGCAAACTTTAAAAGCTGACGCAGGGCAGCAGGTGAACCTGTCGGTGAGCCTGTTACTGACTTGGCACCATCAATGAGAGAACCGACAGAAACAGGAACAGGTTCCAGAGTCAGCCCTAAGAAATGCAAAGAACCGTTTGGTGCTAATGTAGAAATGAAAGCACGCCAATTTAGGGTCACATTCACGGTACTGAGCAATAAATCAAATTTACCTTTTTGAGCTTTTACCGCGTCTGTGTCACGGCTATTCACGACATGGTCGGCTCCCATTGCTTTGAGTTCTTCTGTTTTGTCAGGGTTAGAACTAAAAGCAGTGATTTCACAGCCCCAAGCTTTAAGTAGCTTAATGGCCATATGACCTAAACCACCAATGCCAATCACACCGACATGATGTGTTGCTTGAATCTTATGTTTAAGGAGTGGGTCAAAAACGGTAATTCCGCCACAAAGTAAAGGACCAGCACTTTCAGCGTCTAAATCGTCTGGGAGGGGAATAGCCCACTGCCAACCTGCACGGACTTTATCTGCAAAGCCACCAGCATGCCCCACGATTGTTGCAACATTTTCGCCTGTACAAAGTACTTGCTGACCACCAATACATTCATCACAGGCTTGGCAACTTTCAGCGGTCCAGCCAATGCCGACACGTTGCCCAATTTGTAGACCTTTGGCTTCTGAACCCAAAGCAACAATTCGCCCAATAATTTCATGGCCTGCAACTACAGGGTAGACAGTTGAACGCCATTCATTGTTCAAAACAGAAATATCAGAATGGCATAAACCACAGTATTCAACTTTTACCTCAACTTGATGCGGCTGTAATTCACCTGCATCAAACTGGTAAGGAACCAGTTTTTCACCTGCCTGCATTGCAGCATAAGCCTGAATCGTATTATTGCTCATCGGAAACTCCTTAAGCGGCTTTGAACCGTTCTGGTGGGTTATGAAGCTTTAAATTGACAACTATTTTCATGATCATCGACCATGCCTACTGCCTGCATAAAAGCGTAGCAGGTGGTTGGGCCGACAAATTTGAAACCATTCTTTTTAAGCGTTTTGGAAAGTTTTACACTTAGTTCTGTTTGAGCAGGAGCTTGGCGATAATCTTCAACATCATTATTTTGTGGAGCTGCATCTACAAACTGCCAAAGCCATGTAGGAACATCACCCACTTGTGTTTTAAGCGCTTGCCAAGCAATTGCATTGTCACGAATGGCTTTGAGTTTACCTAAGTGACGAATTAAACCAGCATCGGATAGTTTTAGTTCTAAAAAGTCATCTGTAAAGGCAGCAATATCTGCAATAGGGTGATTAAAAAAATGCTGACGGTAGCTTTCTCTTTTTTTCAGTACAGTAATCCAAGATAAGCCAGCTTGCTGGCCTTCAAGACAAAGCATTTCAAATAATCTTGCTTCGTCATGTTCTGGTTTGCCCCATTCTTCATCATGGTAGGTAATATAGAGTGGATCGTTGGAACACCATCCGCAGCGTTGAGTTTTCATGATGATGCTCCTTATATTTATCTTAGAATTTTAAAGTTTAAACAGCACCCATTCATTTGGGCGAGTATCCCAATAATACAGTTCAGCTTGAGTTAAGTCTTCAAACTTTAGCCAAAAGTCTTTACCAACTTTATCTGAAAAACCGGTACTGATTAGCAGGGCATCATCGCTGATTTCCATGATCCAGCCTTGATAGCTATTGCCATTTAAAATGATCTTTTGCTGATTGCCTGACTCGGCAAACTCTACTAAGCGATTGATCAGCGCTTCCGACATAAAGTGTTCCTAGCGTAAATAAGAATAAGGGTTAACAGCACCACGCCCTTTACCATCTAGATAAAGTCCGTAATGAAGATGTGGTGAAGTATAACGTGCATTGCCCGTATTGCCGACATAACCGATTAGATCACCTTTTTTGATGTAGTCCCCTACATTTAGGCCACGTTTGTGACCATCAAGATGAGCATAATAATGCCATGTTCCCGCTGGGCCTAAAATCCAGATGACTTTGCCACCTAAATTGTTATTACGAAGATCTGCAACGAGGCCTTCGGTTGCACTGTACACTTTGGTTCCACGTGGAGCCAAAATATCAATTCCTTCGTGACTACGACCCTGACTGCGAGCAGCTCCCCATGTGTCTTTTAATTCGTCTCGATCGACACCTTTCACTGGAACTGGAAGCCGATTTGGAAGCTGCATACTTTTAAGTTTACTAACTTGAGCGGGTGGAAGTGGTGTAGGTTTTTTTGGCGCACTGGCACAGGCAGCCAATAGAATAATGAGAAAACCAAGTGAGAAATGAGAAACAAAACGTCGCACAAAATACTCCCTGTCACAGCCATATCAAAATTATTTTGCTCACTATGTCACGAACGACTCGTCGAGATCAATTTTTTCATAGCTGTTGGAACACCTTTAGCAATAGCTTGTTCTGGACTCAACCATTGGCCTTCAAGTTCAATTGCTAGATGCTCTTTTTGGTCAGGTTCCACGTGGAACGTATGAGCATTAAGTAGCCATGTAAAGTGAGTGAAGCTATGACTAATTTGAAAGGTCTGTGGTTGAGGTTGCAGTTTAAATTGCTGACTTAAGCTTAGTCGCTCATGTTCATTTTCTAAAATAGGTAAACAGATTAAACCGCCCCATAGACCATGAGCTTGTCGTTGTTGCCAAAACCATTCGTCTTCGCATTGAATGATAAGAACATCTGCGGTTCTAACAGGAGGTGTTTTTTTCGGTCTCTTAAAAGGTAATTCTTGTTCTAAACCTTGTTTGTAAGCTTGGCAATGTTCTTGCATTGGGCAATATAAACACAGCGGTTTTTTGGGCGTACAAATGGTCGCGCCCAAATCCATAATGGCCTGAGTGTAGTCATGGTTACGATGGGTAGGGCAAAGCTCTTCAGCCAGTTTCCACATTTCACGTTCATGCAGAGGTTTGCTTAAATCATCTTCAATGGCAAAAAAACGGGCTAAGACACGTTTTACGTTACCATCCATAATGACGCCGTACTGACGTAAACCCAAAGACATGAGTGCACCTGCGGTAGAGGGGCCAATGCCGGGTAGTGCAATCCATTCTTCTAGTGTTTCAGGAAACTTGCCCTGTTGAGTAACAAGACCAGCAGCTTTATGCAAATTGCGTGCACGAGCGTAATAGCCAAGACCAGCCCAATAAGGCGCTACTTCATCCCAAGTTGCATGACCTAGGGTTTCTACAGTTGGGAAGCGCTCCATAAAGCGGTCAAAATATTGCAGAACCGTTTTCACCTGAGTCTGTTGTAGCATAATTTCAGAAACCCAAACTTTGTATGGGTCATCTGCAACTTGCCAAGGCAAATCATGACGACCATGTTGATCGAACCAGTTTAAGAGGGCATCAGAAAAAGAAAATTCAGGCATGAACAGCTATAGAAGAGACGTAAGGGCTAAATTATAGCTGAAATTTAGATGAAATTTTGTTTAAAGCAGGCGAACGGCGAGAGTATGTTAAAACAGAGATTACCAGATAATGAGCAATCTCTGCTTCATGTATAAAAAGGATTAATCCTTTTGTATGCCCCAACGTTGATCAAGTTTCAACGGCTGGTTCTTGTAGTATGGAATGACATGAATGTGGAAATGATCTGAATTTTGTCCGAACACTTCACCATCATTGAAGCCGATATGGAAACCGTCTGGTTGATGGCGAAGTTGTGTTTCGTGGCGCGCAATTTCAAGAAGTGTAAGTAAGCCTTGATGTTCTTTAGAGGTGATATCAAAAAAAGAACGAACATGGCGTAGTGGTGTTACCACACAGTGGCCTTTAGATAGCGGATTAGAATCAGGCAAAATTACAGCAAATTCATTCTTATCAATGATGTCATATTCATCAAATTCGCAATACGGACATTTCTTGTCAGTCATTGTTGTATCCTCTCATGTTATTCCATTAAACCCCGAGTGCGGGAAATAAGACTAGGCTTTGCTCTAGCTCAACGGGAGTATAGTTATTGAAGTATGGTTTAAAAAATACAGTAAAAATATTGCAAAGTCATAAACATTTAAGGGAGCAAATGCGAAAAAAACATTTGCTCCAAATTTGCTTCTTTTATTTTAAAGTACGATCTAACAAAGCGTACATTTTAGCAAGGCCTTGTTTTTCAGCTTCGCTATTGTAGCCAAGGTCTACACCGTTCGCTTTAGCTTTCTCATCTGCAAGTGGGTTACTAAAGCCATGTTTAGCACCTTCTAAAACCACTACTTCGTGTTTAACCTCAGCAGCTTGCATCTCTTTTTCAAAATTAGCAACATCTTCTAAGGTGACCATACTGTCTAATTCACCATGTAGCACTAAAACTTCACCTTGAATGTTGCCTTTTTGAGCAGGCGCTTTCGGTGCTAATGTGGCATGGAACGTTACAACTGCTTTAAGTGGTGCACCTGAGCGAGCAAGGTCTAATACAACTTTACCGCCATAGCAAAAACCAATTGCAGCAAGTTTTTCACTGTCTACTTCTGGTTGGGCCGCTAGAGTTTGAAGCGCTGCATTGGCACGATCAGTAACCGTATCTAAATTTTCAAATGTCTGCATCATCCATTCATAGGCTTGAGCTGCCGTCGAGGTCACTTTTTTATCGCCGTACATATCAATTGCAAGCGCGGCATAACCATGTTCAGCAAGCTCACGTGCACGTTGCTCGCTATATTCGTTACGACCCCACCACTCAGGACCAACAATCACACCCGCAATAGGTGTTTCACTATCTGGAGCCGCAAAGTAACCAATTAAATGGCTGCCATCTGGTGCAGTATATTGAATTTCACGGGTTTTAATTGCTGTACTCATGACCTTAATCCTGAAATTTAAAGAGATTTAAACACGCTTGATTAAAGCATAAAAAGATAAAAGTAATCTAAATAACTGTGTAAGAATCTACATCAAAATAAAAGATAGAAATCTTTACGCAATAAAAAAGAAGGAAACCAGTTCCTTCTTTTTAGGTGATCATGATTAAGTTACGTTCTGCCTCGCGAAATGAAGCCAATTACAGCGAGAATTACAGCCACAACTAATAAAATCACGGCAAAGTCTTTAGATAACCCTGCAACACCACCAAACCCTAATAGACTGGCAATGAGTGCAATCACTGCAAAAATGATAGCCCAACGGAACATATGCTGTTCTCCTTATTTTTTCATTGTTATTTAACTATATAGCTTGTTTTTTGCACCGAATGTGTCGTTTATGTGGTTGAAATGTATATTAAACAATCATTTTGTGATGTTAGGAATACAGCTTCTTTTTTCGTACAGACTACTTCAATGTTATACTTGACCACTGTTTTATCTCATCAGCTGCTAACAAATTATGTCTACCGACACCTCACTTCGTCCACTCTTCTGGAAAAATTATCCGCTAGAGCAACTCACTCAAATTGAGTGGGAAGCTTTATGCGATGGGTGTGGTTTGTGCTGTCTGGTCAAGCTTGAAGATGAAGATACCCATGAGGTGGCTTACACCAAAGTGGCTTGTAAATTACTCGATTGTGATACAGGACGTTGTACAGACTATCCAAATCGTCAGCAGCAAGTACCTGACTGTTTGCAATTAACTGTTGAGTCTTTAAAAACAATTCATTGGTTACCATCGAGCTGTGCTTATAAACGTTTGAATGAAGGAAAAAATCTACCGTCTTGGCATTATTTAAATACAGGCTCGAGACAAAGTGTCGTTAAGGCGAAAAAGTCAGTTGCTGGGCGTTGTATTTCTGAAGTCGATGTCCATGAAGATGATCTTGAAGATTATGTCGTACGATGGGTGCGTTAATATGCTCGTTATGGGCATTTTTAATTACAACGTATTATAAAGTAACATTTAATCGTAAATTTTTTGCTCATCTCCGTTATATAACAATAAAAACAAAAGGAGATAAAAATGATGAGACGATTAGCAGCCCCTTTATTATGTAGTAGCGTTTTTTTGTTGATGGCTTGTGGGGCTAATAATACAAATTCAAAAAATCTTGAACAAAATACGTCTGCAAAAACAGAACAGCCCACTCCAGTAAAACAACCTTATCAAACTGAAACATTTGCCCATTTTGATGAACCTTGGGCTGTGACCAGCTTGCCTGATCAGCGTTTATTAGTGACGGAAAGGCAAGGTAAATTAAAAATTTTTAACCCTAAAAATAAACAAATCTTGGATGTTCAAGGGATTCCAGCGGTGAACTATGGGGGACAGGGTGGTTTGGGAGACATCGTTTTACACCCTGACTTTGCTAAGAATCATTGGGTTTATCTCAGCTATGCTACAAAAGGACAAGGCGGATCTGGGGCCGTTATTTCACGTGCTAAATTAGATTTATCTAATGCCAATCAGCCAAAACTTATAGATGTGAAGCAGATTTGGCAGCAAGTACCTAAAGTTTCAGGACAAGGCCATTATGGACATCGTATGCTTTTTGGCGCAGACGGTAAGCTTTGGGTCAGTTCAGGTGAACGACAAAAGTTTGATCCTGCTCAAAATATGAAAAGTAACTTGGGTAAAATCTTGCGTTTAAATGAGGATGGTTCAGCGGTTGTAGATAACCCTTTTTATAAGCAAGGTGGAATCACTGCTGAAATATGGTCACTTGGACACCGTAATCCATTAGGTATGGCTTTTGACCGCCAAGGACAGCTCTGGGTAGTTGAAATGGGGCCTAAAGGTGGTGATGAGCTTAATATCATCGTAAAAGGTGAAAATTATGGTTATCCAATCGTTTCAAATGGAGACCATTATTCAGGTCAACCTATTCCAGATCATCACACTCGCCCAGAATTTAAAGCACCAGAAATTGACTGGACTCCCGTAATCTCTCCATCGAGCCTAATCATTTATCGCGGACAACAATTTCCTGTATGGCAAAATAAAGCATTAATTGGCGGGCTATCTTCAGAAGCGATTATTGTAGTGGATTTAGAGCATAAACCCGTGAAAGAAGTGCAAAGATTAGATATGAAAAAACGTATTCGTGGATTACATGAAGCCCAAGATGGCTCGATTTGGGTCATTGAAGACGGCTCAAATGCGCGTTTACTGAAGCTGAGTAAGAAACCATCTTAATGCTACGAACCAGACTGTAAATAACGGACGTGTCTCATAGATTCAAATTGTAGATTTCTGTGAGACACAATAGACTATAGTGAAAAGACGATAAAGCCATTTGAGATGTCAGACACCCATATTCCACTTCCTGAACGCCTGCGCCCGAGAGACTTGTCTGAAATTATTGGGCAAGATCATTTGTTAGGTGAACATGCGCCCTTACGTCAAATGATTGATCAGGGGCATTTGCCTTCTATTATTTTTTGGGGGCCACCAGGCGTTGGTAAAACAACAATTGCTTTACTTTTAGCTCAGGCGATAGATCGCCCATTTGTGAGTTTATCTGCGCTGAATACGGGTGTAAAAGAATTACGTGAAATCATTGCAGAAAGTGGTGATTTACTGACGCCTGTGGTTTTTATTGATGAAATTCATCGCTTTAATAAATCACAGCAAGATGCATTATTGGGTGCAGTTGAAAAAGGCAAAATTACCTTAATTGGCGCGACGACTGAAAACCCATCTTTTGAGGTGAATAGTGCGCTTTTATCTCGCTGTCAGGTCTACACTTTAAATAGTTTAGACAGCGAGGCAATTCAAACACTCCTCAATAATGCACTTCAAGCCGATAAATTCTTAAAAGAACGTTATATTCATGTTGAAGAATATGATGCTCTTATTCAGTTCGCGGCAGGTGATGCGCGTAAAGCACTGAATTTACTAGATCTGATCGCAAGTACATTTGAGCCAGAAATTGAAAACACAATTACCAATGCCGTGGTGGTGAAAGTCGCTCAGCAAAATATTGCGCGTTATGATAAATCGGGTGAACAGCATTACGATTTAGTTTCTGCCTTTATTAAATCAATTCGGGGTAGTGATCCAGATGCAACCCTGTATTGGATGGCTCGTATGCTTAAAGGCGGAGAAGATCCGGTTTTTATTGCCAGACGTATGCTGATTGCAGCCTCAGAAGACATCGGAAACTCTAACCCAAATGCGCTATTACTTGCAGGTGAGTGTTTCCGTTCTGTACAAGCGGTGGGTATGCCTGAGGCTCGAATTATTCTGGGCCAAACCGCAGTTTATTTAGCAACGAGTGCAAAAAGTAATAGTACTTACTTAGCGATTAATAAGGCTCTGGAACTTGCTGAAAAAACGGCAAATTTACCTGTGCCTTTGCATTTGAGAAACGCACCGACCAAGCTTATGAAACAACAAGGTTATGGGATTAATTATCTCTATCCTCACGATTACCCTGAGCACTTTGTATTGCAAGACTATTTACCGCCTGAGTTGAAGGGAAGTAAGCTCTATGAATCTGCAAGAAACAAGCGTGAAGTTGAAGGTGAGCGTTTGCAGCAACGCAGATGGCAGCAAGAACAATAGTTCTTGCTATTCCAGTTCTTCAGTCACCTGACCATAAATCAGCAGAGTAAACACGCCTGTACCCCCAATAATATTGCCAATGGTGGTTGGAACAAGGAAAGTAAATAGATAGTCATTAATGGAAGCATCTCCTTGCCAGACGAGATAGGACATTTCTGTAGAACCCACCACTACATGGGTAAAGTCACCCAGTCCTATCAAATATGTCATGAAAAAGATGAGCAGGAACTTATTACTGACTGAAGGCAACATCCAGACCAAAGCTGCAATTAACAGCCCTGACATAATACCTTTGAGCATATTCTGGGTTGCAGAAAAGGAACCGACATGATGAGCAAGTTCATCTAGCGCCTTGTCAATATCTGGAGTAAACAGGTGAGTAGTGAGGAAAAATAAACTCGCCAAAGCTGTTCCAATGATATTACATAGAATCACAATCCCCCATAAGCGGCCCACTGCTCGTAATTTATCGAAGGTAAAGGGTTTGAATAAAGGCACAACAGTGGTGATGGTATTCTCGGTAAAGAGCTGCATGTGACCCAAAATAGCGATTAGGAACCCAATGGTATAACCGATATTGGTGATTAAATCGGTCCAGATCGCATCAGTTGGGAGATAAGAGGCAATAATCGCTTTAAATACAAATGAAAAACTGATAACTAAACCCGCAGCAATCCCTGAAAAGATCAGTGCAGCCGTTGGACGATCCAGCTCTTCGGCGCCATCACGGCGGATAATTTCATAGACCAAACGGGGTGACAGTTTTTCATGTTCTTCAACTGCCATTTTTTCACGCCAGCTTAAGGTTTTCTCGACCTTTTTTTCCTCTATTTCATGATCCATCAGATTTACTCCTCTCTGAATAAATAATTTATATTTCTTATTTTTATTTATTGATAAGGCAGTGCTCAGGATAAATCCAGTCGATTCCTAACAGCTTTATGTGTCTTTTTATAAATTGCATGAGGCTGAAAACGAGTACTTACAGTAAGGTAGAACAAGAATATTAAAGAAGTGTATAAGCTCTTAAAGTGCGGATGAGTGCCATGTAGTCGCCTTGAGAGGCCTTAGCAATAACAGATTCAACCTCTGCCTGACTCCAGCCTTGTTTTAAAGCGGAACTACTAAAGTTAGTTAATAAGACTAAAGGATTTTCACCAAAATGGACTGAATGATTCATTAATTTCTTTTCAAGCTTAGACATTTCCATCGTTTTATCCTAGTTTTGAAATTTAATTATTGTGAAGTGCTTAGTATTTTTTTAGATTTTAGTGTTTTAAATTGAGTTTGTGCAAGTACTAATTTATTTTAATAGACAAATCTGTCTACGCTATTTATTTTCTAAAGTACCTCATATAAAAAACCGGGCTTTAGCCCGGTTTTCCATGAAGTTTGAACGATTAGATAGCAGATAAATCTACGCCTAAACGAGCAGCAACTTCTTCATAAGCTTCAACAACACCGCCTAAACCTTGACGGAAACGGTCTTTGTCGAGTTTCTTCTTAGAGTCTTTGTCCCATAGACGGCAGCCGTCTGGAGAGAATTCGTCACCAAGCACGATACGGTCATGGAAAACACCGAATTCAAGCTTGAAGTCTACCAAGATCATGTTGCCTTCAGCAAATAATGCTTTTAATACATCGTTTACTTGGTAAGTTAACACTTTCATTTGCTCTAATTGTTCAGCAGTCGCCCAATCTAAAGCAATCGCTTGAGATTCGTTAACCATTGGGTCGCCTAAACCGTCATCTTTATAGAACAATTCAAATGTAGGAGGAGTTAACTCTTTACCTTCTTCTACACCTAAGCGACGGCATAGAGAACCAGCTGCGTAGTTACGAATTACACATTCAACTGGAATCATTTGAAGTTTTTTAACAAGCACTTCAGTTGGAGAAAGCAATTTTTCAAAATGCGTTTCAATACCCGCAGCAGCAAGTTTTTCCATAATGAAGGCGTTAAAAAGGTTGTTCACCTTGCCTTTACGATCTAGTTGTTCGATTTTTTCACCGTTGAACGCAGAGGCATCATCACGAAAGACTAAAATCAGATGGTCGGCATTGTCTGTTTCATATACAGATTTTGCTTTACCAGTATAGAGCAAGGTTTGTTTTAACATGAGGGAACCTTTTAAAAAAAATGCCTAGTAAACGACTAGGCTGGCCAATTTTGGTAAATCTGGTTTAACACTTCAGCAGCCACATCTGGGCTTGCAAAAGTGTTGTCTACATTAAATAGAGCAAGAGTATGACTTGAACCTACACCAGTAAGTTTAAGCACATAAGTATTGTCATTTACTTTAATCGTCGCCTGATTACTGCCTTGAGCGATGATGTTGTAATTTAAAGTACTTAATGTCGCTTTGGTGTATTGCCAGATCTCGGTCGTATTCCCATCAACTTTTAATAATGGGTTTTTATTACCGTCGGTCACAAGCTGAGGACGTCCAAGCGCAGTGGTCGTTTGAGCAGATGCATCTGCTGTTGCATTACCACCCTGTGTTTGTTCAGGACGTGGCAAAGCAAAACGGTTACCACGCTGGTTTTCAAACTTCGGCGCGTGCTCGATAGCGAGCTGGTCAACAGTTGGTGCAGGATACAAAGGTGTCGCTGGTCGTACAGTTGCGTCGGCAGGATACTCAAGCGGGGCAAGTTGCTTGGCATTTTTATAATCTAAAGAGTGATTATTAATTGCGAAGCGACCACAACCAGCTAAACTTAAGGCTGAAACTGCAAGGACTAAACCAAGACGTAATTGCATCATAAATTGCTCTTATTAAATAATTCCCGCATCTTTTAGGGCATTGCGGAGAGGTTCGCGATATTGCTCAGCGAGAGGAGTGAGTGGTAAACGAATACCAGTATCAATCAGTCCCATCTCATGTAGTGCCCATTTCACAGGAATTGGGTTTGATTCGCAAAATAGAATATTGTGTAAATTTGCAATCTTATTGTTAATCGTCTTCGCTTGTTGTTCATCTTTGGCAATTGCAACAGCACATACTTGACTCATTGCTTTAGGTGCAACATTTGCAGTAACCGAAATATTACCGTCTGCACCGAGAAGCATAAGTTCCCATGCAGTTTCGTCGTCACCAGAGTAGACAGCCATCTTACCGTTTAAAGCCTCGATTAAAGCTTTGCCACGAGGCACATCACCTGTCGCATCTTTAATACCAACAATATTAGGGATCTCTGCTAAACGTACAGCTGTATCGTTTGCAAGATCTACACCAGTACGGCCTGGTACGTTATAAAGAATAAGAGGTAGTTCTACGGCTTCAGCAATCGCTTTATAGTGTTGGAATAGGCCTTCTTGAGTTGGCTTGTTATAGTATGGCGTCACAAGTAAAGCTGCATCTGCGCCAAGATCTTTCGCAGCTTTAGTTAATTCGATTGCTTCACGGGTTGAGTTTGCACCAGTACCGGCAATAATTGGAATACGTTTATTGGCTACACGAATAATTTCTTTAATAACCTGTGTGTGCTCTTCCATGCTCAATGTTGAGGCTTCGCCGGTTGTACCGACGGCTACAATACTGTTTGTACCTTGTTCTATGTGCCACTCAACCAGCTTCTCAAGACCCTTCCAATCTACACCGCCGTCTTTCAACATAGGTGTGACGATTGCGACGATTGAGCCTTGAATGGTCTGTGCTTGCTGAGTCATTTTTAAAAATATCCTATTTATCCATCCGAATCTGAGGTAAGAAAAACAAAATGTGGGATGGTTGCAGTATTTTGATTGTCCAGTTCTAACAATAACAGATTGTTGAATGACAATTATGCAAATTATGACTGATCAGACGCATAAGAACAATATGCCTAACGGATAATCGCGATGTAAACTTGAGGAAAAGATAGGATGTGTTGGTATTGCAGGGGTGAGAAGGGTCAGTAAATATAACAATACAGCTTGATTCAACTGAGCCCTACTTAATATGGGCTCTTTTTATGGCAAGATAGAATGCAATTTTCCCGGTTGGGATTGAAGATGACATGAATATGAATAAACAACCACAAAATGCGGCTTTAATCGTAGTTGATGTACAAAATGGTTTTACACCGGGTGGAAATTTAGCAGTTGTCGATGCCGATACAATTATTCCAACGATTAACCAACTTGCTGATTGTTTTGAAAATGTTGTTCTGACACAAGATTGGCATCCCGATAATCATATCTCTTTTGCACAAAACCATTCGGGCAAGCAGCCATTTGAAACCATTGAACTCGACTATGGACCGCAAGTGCTCTGGCCTAAGCATTGCGTACAAGGGACTCAAGATGCCGAGTTTCATCCAAATTTAAATATTCCAACTGCTCAACTCATTATTCGAAAAGGCTTTCATGCTCATATTGATAGTTACTCTGCTTTTATGGAGGCAGATCACATCACAATGACGGGTTTAACGGGTTACTTAAAAGAGCGTGGCATTGATACGGTCTATGTAGTCGGAATTGCGACAGACTTTTGCGTGGCATGGACTGCTTTAGATGCAATGAAGCAAGGTTTTAAAACTTTAGTGGTTGAAGATGCTTGCAAAGGTATTGATCTGAATGGTTCATTAGAACACGCGTGGCAAACCATGCAGCAACAAGGAGTTGTCCGTATTCAATCGATTGATCTGTTGAGTGGGTGCTAATTCTGTTGGTCTAGTATTTTAATTTTTAGGGATAGAAAGTATGTCTGCATTACTGCGCTTTACCCAATTTATTCAAAAAACTTTTGCTCTATGGGTGATTGTTTTTGCAGCACTAGCGCTATGGCAGCCTGAGTTTTTTGTTTGGCTTAAAGCTTATATTCCATGGATCTTGGGCATTATTATGCTTGGTATGGGAATGACCATGACCATAGACGACTTTAAAGGGGTATTACAAAGTCCGAAAGCTGTGTTGATTGGGGTGGTGGCACAGTTTGTGGTGATGCCCGGTTTAGCATATGTTCTATGTAAATTATTTAATTTACCTCCTGAAATTGCTGTTGGAGTTATTTTGGTCGGCTGTTGCCCAGGTGGAACTGCTTCAAATGTGATTACCTATATGGCTAAAGGCAATGTGGCTTTGTCGGTGGCTTGTACATCGGTATCTACGCTTTTAGCGCCAGTGTTGACACCTGCGATTTTCTATTTGCTTGCCAGCCAATGGTTAAAAATTGATGCAGCTTCGATGTTTATTTCGATTTTGCAGGTAGTGCTACTGCCTATTGTCGTTGGTCTAATTTTAAGAACATGGCTCAAGCGTCAGGTCGAGTCCTATATCCAGGTCATGCCTTTAGTTTCTGTTATTGCAATTGTAGCGATTGTGGCCGCTATTATTGGTGGGAGCAAAGCAGCCATTCTACAATCGGGCTTGCTCATTTTGGCTGTAGTGATATTGCATAATGGGTTTGGATATTTATTAGGTTTTGCAGCAGCGCGGTTCTTTAAATTGCCTTATGCGGACAGTAAAGCCATTGCTGTTGAGGTAGGGATGCAAAACTCAGGTTTAGGTGTTGCGCTCGCAGCAGTACATTTTGCGGCTTCCCCGATTACCGCAGTGCCAAGCGCGATTTTTAGCCTTTGGCACAATATTTCTGGGCCTGCACTTGCGACTTATTGGGCAAGTCGTATAGAGGTAGACAAACCCATTCAAGTAAAAGCTGACTAATTCACTAAAGAGGATGGGTTGCTAACCAATCTTTAATCTCATTTTCAGAAATCACCTTGAAACCATGGCGCTGTAGTAGTGCTGTGGTAATCCCAACTCCTACAATTTTCTCTCCTTGAAAAGTACCGTTATAAATTTTTTGACTACCACAAGAAGGGCTATTTTCCTTTAAGACCACACAGCTCGCTTTTATTTGCTGTGCAATTTCGAGAGTGCGGTAAGCGCCTTTTAAATATAAGTCTGTTACATCTAGACCAGATGAATCGGTAATTATAGCTTTGCCATCAAGCACATCTTGGCCTGTTCCTCCTACAACTTCTGCGGGTGAGCGTGGAGTGGTAAAGCCACCTAATAACTCTGGACACAATGCTTGGGCTTTTTTATTAACTACCAGTTGTTTAAGTAAAATATTTAGGCAAGATTGACCATCGTAACGGACGGGTTCACCAATTAAACATGCACTGATTAAAAGCATAGTTTTCCAAAATTAAAACAATTGAGGCTTATTGAATATAAAGAATCATAAACAGAATATGAAAGATGACAATTCATTTTAAAAATAGACAAATTAAAAGATTACCAAAATTATGTAATTCATAATCAAGTTATGTATTGCATAATTTAATTGTTTTTAGTAGCATCTAATTCAAGGTAAATGGCCATTGGAGATCCAACAAGGATGTTGGTCTCCATAAATCTATAAATGATTTTTAGGAAAAGACGATTTTTAAGGGTTTATTGAAAAATCTCAATCGTACTTTTAGATAAGAAAGGACAGTGTGTATGGAAAATAAACACCACATGGAACGGAAATTAATCATCAAAGGCTTCACGCTCATCATATCTTCGTTTTAATGATTCGTTTTTTTCTCATAGGATGCGTTGGGTTAAGGCATTTTGACGGTTCAAATACTCACCCAATGATTACGTATTCTATAGAGAAAGGAGCTGAGTTCATCAGCAATAGAGATAAACGGAACAGGTAATCACCAGAGGGAAACTAGATGGATATTTTAGAGAACCCATTAGAATTATGCGGTTTTGCATTTATTGAGTTTGTTTCAAAAGAAAATGAATTAGATCCAATTTTTGAAACAATCGGCTTTTCAAAAGTAGCCAAGCATAAATCGAAAGAAGCGTACTTATGGCGTCAAGGAAATATCAATATTATCCTGAATTATCAGCCAGAATCTTACGCTTCATTCTTCTTTAATGAACATGGTCCATCTGCTTGTGCGATGGGTTTCAAAACACGTGATGCAGCAAAAGCTTTCCAAAAAGCAGTAGAGCTTGGCGCTGAACCAATGTATTCAAAAGTTGGGCCAATGGAGCTTAACATTCCGGCAATTAAAGGTATTGGTGGCATGCCAATCTTCTTAGTTGACCGCGATATTTATGAAAATGACTTTGTCTTCTTTGATGATGCGAAAAGACATCCAGTAGGGGCAGGTTTAAAAGAGATTGACCATTTAACTCATAATGTCTACAAAGGCCGTATGGAGTATTGGGCAAACTTTTATGAAAAAATCTTTAACTTCCAAGAAATTCGCTACTTTGATATTAAAGGTGAATATACAGGCTTAACGTCTAAAGCATTAACAGCGCCAGACGGCATGATCCGTATTCCGTTAAATGAAGATTCGGACAAAGGAAACGGCCAAATTGCAGAGTTCCTTTCTGATTTTAATGGCGAAGGCATTCAACATATCGCGTTTATTTGTGATGACTTAATTTCGACTTGGGATAAGTTAAAGGGCCTCGGTCTGAAATTTATGACACCGCCGCCAAATACCTATTATGAAATGCTACCAGAACGTTTACCTGAGCATGGTGAACCGACTGATGAGTTAAAACAGCGTGGGATTTTGTTAGACGGCAATACTAAAGATGGTCAGAAGAAACTGTTATTGCAAATTTTCTCTGAAAATATGATTGGTCCAGTCTTCTTTGAATTTATTCAACGTAAAGATGATGACGGTTTTGGGGAAGGTAACTTCAAGGCGTTATTTGAGTCTATTGAACGTGACCAGATTCGCCGTGGTGTTTTAGAAACTAAATAAGCTGAGCTTTATTCCTGATCTAAAAAAACCAAGAGTTTGATCTCTTGGTTTTTTTATGGCTATTGATTAGCGGCTTTTAATATATTGATTGATGAGCTTTACTTCATTTTTTAAGATTTCAATCGTTTTACTGTGAGGGTCGACTGGTAAAAACATTTCGCTATCCAGGGCGACAATACAAAATTCAATGCTTTGATTTGAGTTAAACACAGGTAAACCCACCGCATTAATTCCTGTCAATAAATCACCTTTCGCTGCTGACATTTCTTGCTGGCGAATCGTTTCTTTAAGCTCTGTAAACGCTTGCCAGTTTTGTGGTGCAATGTGTAAACCAAGCTCTTGATGCTTTTGCCATTCTGTTTCCATTAAAGGGCGAACAAAATGCTCTGGAAGATATGAAGCAAATAAACGTCCCGCAGCAGAATTGACTAAAGGCATAATCGAGCCGACTTTAGTGACAATTGAAATAGGGTGGTTTGATTCAATGGACTGAACAACCACAGGACCTTTCGGTGACCATTTACTGATTTGTATGCCGCAACCAATTTTGTTTTGTAGGTCGTAAATTAAATGCTGTACCAGCTGTAGTGTGTCGCTATGCTGAACACAGTTGAGACCTAAGCGCCATGCCTGATCACCTAAAGCATATTGCCCATCATCAAGCTGTTTTGCATATTCCATGCGAATAAGACTGACCAGATAGCGATGCACTTTGGCAGGATGCATTTCTAGCTTGCTCGATAGATCTTTGAGAATAATAGGTTGATTGTGCTCTAAAAGGGCGTTTAGTACAGATAAACCGACTTCAAGTGATTGAACCCCCCCAGATACTTTTTCTTCAATCATTTAAATACCCTTAATAAATTTACTTCAGCTGTTAAACACTGACGATCAAAACATAAATTGAAATTGCTGCGTTTTACATCATGCCTGAGCCTAGTGAAAAATAGAAATCACCTTTTTCTATTAGCGAAATTGACATGTTTAATAATCAACAATTTTCTAAAATCACCATACTCTCATTTATAGCGCGATTTTCTAAAAATTAGCGGTTTTAAATAATATAAATCGGCATTGATATAGAACCGTTCATTCAAACAATTCTAATCAATGCCGACTTTTAATTTACTCTTTTAAAATTAGGTTCCTAACTCTGTTTCATGTAAGAAATGGGTGTGGTGCGGAGCACGTTTAGTTTTGCTCCATTCCTCAAGCATTTCGGCTTTCATTTCTTCAGTAATTTTTGCAATTTTTTCTTCAGCATGTACATCGTTATAAGTCAGTTCTAAACGGTGTCCATTTGGGTCGAAGAAGTAAATCGAATGGAAAATGCCATGGTTGGTTACGCCTAAAACTTTCACAGCGTTTTCTTCTAAATGTTGCTTCGCAGCCATCAAAGCATTTAAGTCTTCAACTTCAAAAGCAATATGTTGTACCCATTGAGGCGTATTTTCGTCTCGGCCCATGTCTGGTTGAGTTGGCAATTCAAAGAAAGCCAAAACGTTGCCTTGGCCTGCATCTAAGAATAAATGCATGTAAGGGTCGAAAGCTTTAGTTGACGGCACATGGTCTTCAGCAAAAGCTAAAATGAAGTCCATGTTGAGCATTTTTTTATACCACTCAACTGTTTCTTTCGCATCCTTACAGCGATATGCAACGTGATGTATTTTTTTAATGGCAAATGTCATATTAAAACTCCTTTTTACTATTCCCAATCTGGTTGTTGTTCTGGTGCCGCGTTATAGAAGGCTGGGATAGACAAACAATGGTGATAAATCGATTCAATTTTTGGAAACGCAGATAAATCAATCTTGAAGCGTTTCGCGTTGTAAACCTGTGGAATCAGACAGCAATCGGCAATTGTGGCTTGTTCTCCAAAGCAAAATTGTCCGTTTGAATCTTGAAGATGCTGTTCGAGATTTTGAAAGCCTTCAATAATCCAGTGCTGATACCAATAATTTTTTTGTTCGTCTGAAACGTTTAAATCATTTTTTAAATATTTCAGAACACGTAAGTTGTTTAACGGGTGAATATCGCAAGCGATTGCTTGGGAAAAAGCTCGGATTTTGGCTCTCTCTTGCACATCGCTTGGAAGTAATTTGGTTTCTGGATATTGCTCATCCAGATATTCCAAAATACTTAATGATTGAGACAAGGTTAAATCGCCATCAATTAAGGTCGGGACCAGAGCACTAGGGTTTAACTTTAAATAGTCTTCGCTTTGCTGTTCATTTTTTACCAGATGAACTGGAACAGTCTCATAAGCTAAACCTTTAATGTTTAGACCAATCCGTACTCTGTAGGCTGCAGAGCTACGAAAGTAACTATACAGCTTCATAGTCTGGCTCCGAAGTTTCTGCAAAATCGAACGTTAATGCAGGAAGAACCGTGTTTCGAACTTCACCAAAGCCAATTCGAATACCATTTTTTTCACAGTGGCCTTTCATGATGAGCGTATCGCCATCTTGCAAGAAACCACGAGTTTCACCATTCGCAAGTGTTAAAGGCTTGGTGGTGTTCCATGTAAGCTCAAGCAAGCTACCATATGAATCTGGTGTAGAACCTGAAATGGTACCCGAACCCATTAAGTCACCAACCTGAACGTTACAACCAGCAATCGTGTGATGAGTGAGCTGCTGAGACATAGACCAATACATATATTTAAAATTGGTTTTGCAGATTACGTCGCTTTGTGCAGATTTCGGGGTTTGAATTTCAACACTTAAATTAATGTCGTAACTATTGGCAACACTTTCTTGTAAATAAGCCAGTGGTTTTGGTTCTTGTTTCGGGCCTTCAACTTTAAATGGCTCAAGTGCTTCAAGCGTTACCACCCAAGGTGAAATCGAACTTGCAAAAGTTTTAGCATTAAATGGCCCGAGTGGAACATATTCCCATTGCTGAATATCACGTGCTGACCAGTCATTGAGTAATACCATTCCAAAAATATGGTCCCACGCATTTTCAATCGAGATTGGCTGGCCAAGCTGAGTCGGCTTACCAATAACAAATGCTGTTTCAAGTTCGAAATCGAGTTTACGCGATGCAGAAAAAACTGGGCGCTCTTCATTTGGAAGTTTAATTTGTCCAGACGGACGCACAACTTGAGTGCCACTGACTACAACAGAGCTAGCACGACCGTTATAACCAACAGGCAATTCAGTCCAGTTTGGCAGTAAGGCATTTTTTGGATCGCGGAACATGCAGCCCACATTGGTGGCATGTTCTTTAGAAGAATAGAAATCGGTATAACCAGGCACCTGAAGAGGTAAATGTAAAGTAACGCTGTCTTGCTTAACTAAAACTTCTTGGCGTAATGCTTCATTTTCTTGAAGTGTTAAATTTTCAACTGAAAGAAGAGACTGTAGTGTCTTACGAACTTTTGACCAATTGGCTTTGCCAGACTCGATAAATTTATTCAGTGTAGGCTGGTTAAAGTATGTGTCTTGTTCTGAAAGTTTTAAAATTCCGTGCTTTTCAAGAGCAGCGAGATTAATGACCCATTCACCAATTGCTACACCGACTTGACGCTCGCCATCAACTGTTTTGCTAAAAATACCATAAGGCAAATTATAAATAGTGAAATCTGATTGAGGTGAAACTTCAATAAAAGAGTTTAGTTTTTGTTCCATTTTCGCGTCCTTGTCTTTATCTCGGGTCTTATACAAATAAAAGTTCGGTCTAGGACTGAGCTACTCAATAAGTTTTTAATCTTTGCTTAGATCATCTTTTGTCTTATGAGTTTGATATAGACCGAGCACAACCAATTGCTTCATGGCTCTATAATACTGAATTCATAAAATTACGCAATACATAATTTAATTACACATTTCATAATAATTGTCATTTCTTGTATTTTCTGTTTTCATTCGCGGTCATGAGAAAAGTCACGCAATTATTTTTTCATGAATCTCTATGAAAGTTTGATCAATTTATGATATACGTAATTTATTGGAAAAAAATTACGTGACAAGGATGAGAATAATCATATGTCAGCACAAGAGCAAGGAAACCTGAAACATGGTTTGAGTAATCGGCACATCCAGCTTATTGCATTGGGTGGGGCGATTGGTACAGGGCTTTTTCTTGGTATATCACAATCGATTAAATTAGCAGGTCCATCGGTCATCCTTGGCTATGCAATTGCAGGATTTATTGCTTTTTTAATGATGCGTCAGCTTGGTGAAATGGTGGTTGAAGAGCCAGTAAGCGGGTCTTTTAGTCATTTTGCCTACAAATATTGGGGACCATTTGCTGGGTTCATGTCTGGATGGAATTACTGGGTACTCAATGTTCTGGTCTGCATGGCTGAATTAAGCGCAATTGGTCTTTATATTCAATATTGGTGGCCGCAAATTCCAACGTGGGCATCTGCTTTAACCTTCTTTGTCTTAATTAATGGCATTAATTTGCTACACGTTAAGTTTTTTGGCGAAATGGAATTTTGGTTTTCTATTGTCAAAATCTTGGCGATTTTAGGAATGATTGGTTTTGGTTCATATTTACTTGCAACTGGTACAGCAGGTCCACAAGCAAGCATTTCGAACCTTTGGGCACTTGGCGGTTTCTTCCCATTTGGTGTTGAAGGCTTAGTCATGGCAATGGCGGTCATTATTTTTGCTTTTGGTGGTATTGAGCTTTTTGGTATTACTGCGGCTGAAGCACGTGACCCTGATAAAACTTTACCTAAAGCTGTAAATCAAATTATTTACCGTATTTTGATTTTCTATATCGCGACACTTTTTGTTTTATTCTCGCTATTCCCTTGGAACCAAATGGCACAAGGCGGTAGTCCGTTTGTGATGGTATTTGCTTCTTTAGATAGCCAAGGAATTGCAACGTTATTGAACTTTGTGATTTTGACTGCTGCGGTTTCAGTTTATAACGGTACGAGTTATTGCAGTAGCCGTATGTTATTGGGCCTTGCGCAACAAGGAAATGCACCAAAAGTATTTGCACGTATTAATAAACGCGGTATTCCAACCAATGCAGTGATCCTTTCTGCTGCGGTGACTATTTTATGTGTACTGTTAAATTATATTTTCCCTGAAAAAGCATTTGGTTTACTTATGATGCTTGTGGTTGCAGCTATTGTGATTAACTGGGTTGTAATTTCATGGACACATTTAAAATTCCGCAAATATATGCAGAGCCAAGGTCAAACCACTAAATTCCCAAGCTTTATGTACCCATTTAGCAACTATTTATGCATCGTGTTTATGTTGGGCATTTTAATTGTAATGTCTTTAACACCAGATATGCGTACTGCAGTCATGATGATTCCTGGTTGGATCTTATGTTTGATGGTAGCGTATCAATTTAAACGCCGAAAATTAAAGGCTGAGCAGTCTTTAACTGCTGTTAAAGCGGATATTTAATAAGATAGTAAGTTGTAGTTATCAAAAGGACGTATTTCATACGTCCTTTTTTATTTTTAAAATTTAGCAACAGAAATTAAAAGATTTTATCATTGTTATAATATAACATTTCTTCAATTTAATGATGAGCAGTTTTCCCCTTTGGGTGAAGATAGAGCATATTTATGAAGCGTTATTTAGGTTTACTTTTATTATCTCTCACAGCTTGTAGTACTCAAACTCCCAAACCCACAACTCCTTTGAACACTCAGACGTCCTTACCACAGCCTAAAAAAACAGTGGTTAGAATAAAACAACAACCCGAAGATTATGTTGCTTGGTTAGCATCATCAGATCACGGACAGTCTGTACAAGCTTATAAGCAGTTTCTTAAGCAAAAAGGGCTTGCCAATTTAGTTCCAGACCATGAGTTATTACGTTCGGCGCGCGACTGGCAAAAATGTGGAGTTGAGCCGTATGCGGTGCCACCAAGAGAGATTTGGTCCAATATCGTTCCGACACTCAGCATCTTAAAAGCATTAGTTGACGATGGGGTGGTTAACGATTTTGAAGTGACTTCGGTCTATCGGGCTTTATCTCTAAACCGCTGTGCTGGTGGTGCAGATGCTTCTCGACATGTCTTTAATGCAGCGCTTGATTTTCGAATTGGAGCAGAACAGCCTACAGATTTAGACCAGTTCAATATTCAACAAACCAAAACCAAACTTTGTCAGTTCTGGGAAACCAAGGGCCAAGCACTTAACATGGGGCTGGGTGTTTATGCTTCAGGACAAATCCATATTGATAGTCAAGGATTCCGTTCATGGGGACCTGACCATCACTATAGAACCTCGATTTGTCAGTAACTATAAAAGCAATTTTTTCAAAGACTAAATGACTTGGCTTAAATAAAACTGGAATAAAAACTTGATCAATAGTTATGTTATAACATAACATTATTGTGGTTTAGAAATAGATTACGCCTGTGATCTGGCCATATTTAAATGGCCAGCCATGATCAGTTTAAATATTATTCAAAGAGATCAAGCCATGCACACTGCAATCGCCAACTCATTTGCCAAGCTTCCCGTCACTGTTTTGTCTGGCTTTTTGGGTGCAGGAAAGACCACATTACTTAACCACATTTTAAATAATCGGGAAGGCCGCCGTATTGCTGTGATCGTAAATGACATGTCAGAGGTGAATATTGATGCGGCGTTAGTACGTGAAGGCGGGGCGGAGCTTTCAAGAACAGATGAAAAGCTGGTTGAAATGAGTAATGGCTGTATCTGTTGCACGCTAAGAGAAGATTTACTGGTTGAGGTTAAACGTTTAGCTGATGAAGGGCGCTTTGATCAATTGGTGATTGAGTCTACTGGCATTTCTGAACCGTTGCCTGTTGCAGAAACTTTTACTTTTGAAGATGAAGATGGAAACTCTCTCAATGAGTTTGCTCGACTCGATACCATGGTTACGGTAGTCGATGCTTTTAACTTTCTTAAAGATTACGGTTCAATTGACTCCCTGCAACAACGTGGTGAGTCCTTGGGTGAACAAGATGAGAGAACTGTGGTTGACCTTCTCATTGATCAAATCGAGTTTTGTGATGTAATCGTGTTGAATAAAATTGACCTGATTGATCAGGCCCAGCAACACCAGCTCATCGCAATTTTAAAAACTCTTAACCCGCGTGCTCGCATTGAAATTGCTCAATTTGGAAAGATTGCTTTAGATAAAATTTTAAATACTCAACTATTCGATTTTGATGAAGCCGCACAAGCACCGGGATGGTTAAAAGAGTTACGTGGTGAGCATACGCCAGAGACTGAAGAGTATGGAATCAGTAGCTTTGTTTACCGTGCCCGCCGACCGTTCTATCCAGAACGTTTTTATGATTTGGTACAGGCTGAATGGCCGGGTGTCGTCCGTTCTAAAGGCTTTTTCTGGTTGGCTGCTGAACCGACATTGGCTTATTCATGGTCACAAGCGGGCGCGATGGCGCGGCATGGTTTGGCAGGTTATTGGTGGGCCGCTGTTGCAGAAGAAGACTGGCCGAGTGACTTAGACAGCATCGAACAAATTAAAAAGGTTTGGGATGCTCAAACAGGTGATGCACGTCAGGAGCTGGTTTTAATTGGTATGCAAATGGATGAGCAAGCTTTAATACAATGCTTAGACCATTGTTTATTAAGTGATGAAGAAATGGCTTTAGGGCCACAAGCTTGGCAGAACTGGTCTAATCCTTTTAAACAAGAAGATGAAACCATGTTGATCGCTTAATTAAAAAAGCCCCTATTTTAAAGGGGCTTTTTTTTATGATTTATCTTTAATGAAAACCTTTCGAATGTAGCTGTTAAGCGGGGTGGAATAATATTTTTCAATTGCTGCGCTGATAATAAAGGTCAGAATCAGATAGCTAATTAAAAGTATAATTTTGATGCTAGCGTCGGTTTGAGCTGGAATAAAAGCAACTTTCATTAGACCCAGCACAACCAGATGAAACAAATAAGTTTCATAACTTCTTTGCCCTAACCAGACCATGATTTTTGTAAATAGACTATGCGCTTGCGTTCCGGAAGAATGTTGAAAACACAAAATCAGTAAACCAGTAGCAAGAGCAAATAAGCTAATACCCCAAGTACTCACTTCTTTAATTGGCGCATATAAATATAGAGTGGTCATACTCAAAATAATTAACCACGAAAGAGGTTTTTTATAGTGCCAATTTGGCTGATATTTATGAGAAAAAATCGCTGTTAAACAGCCAATTGTTATACCATCAAAACTCGAAAAATAATGATATAAATAGGCACCACTTTCTTCTCCAAAATGGAGAGATCTAAAATAAGGCCCGTATAAAATTACTCCAATCAGTACAGCAATAAAGACCTTATTACTACGCGTGAGTAGGCACAATAATGGAAAAACAAAGTAAAAAACTTCTTCTACAGAGAGCGACCACAACACACCTAAAGCGTAGTTGACCCAACCGAATTTAATAATCAGGATATTCATCCAGAAGGTTAAAGCCGCAAAAATTGTTAGCGGATAGGAAACCTCAATACCATTGGGTGCTTGGTTCATAAAGGGTTTTAAGTCAAATGCCCCAAGTATGCTTACACCTAAAATGAGTAAAACCAGACACGGTAAAATACGCGCTGCTCGTCGGATATAAAAATGCTTGAGGTTAATTGCGGAGAATTGTTTGTCTCTTTTTAAAGTGTGATGGGTAATTAAAAAACCCGAGATCACAAAAAACATGGTGACGCCATAATTTCCGTTTCTTGCGATGACTGTGCTAAATGCTTCACCTAAGAAATCAAAACCTAACCATGTATCTTTAAGTTTATAGGGAATATTAAAATGATGTAAAAGAACCAAAAGGATAGAGATTCCTCGAAGAATATCTATTTTATAATTACGCATTCGATGTGCTTCCAGTTTTATTAATATACTGTGTGGCAGAAGAATACTATCGATCAGTTATTTTAAATAAAAATTTTAAGCATCATTTCGTAAACCAGAAAAGGCTCTACATTTTTATATTCTTGAGTGAAGCACAGGGCTAGCAGAAATAACTATTAAATAAATATTAATAAAATACTAATATATTTGAATTTCTCTACATAAAACTTTAAATTAGCTCTTGTTGAGCTATGTTTATTTTTTAAACTTTTTAAAATCTATTTAATTCATAAATTAACATGTTGTATGTAGTTGTATATACATAGCATGTCAACTAAAATACCTTTTTGCCTGCTGCCTTTTTGAGTATTTGTTATGCCCAGAACATCAAAACAAGAACATACTGAGCTTTCGATTGAAGCTGATAGTCCCGTTCCTTTATATCAACGCGTAAAACAGCTGATTTCACAAAAGATTTATGAAGGCTCATGGGCTGTAAATAAAAAAATTCCTTCGGAAAGTGAGTTGGTCAATCAACTCGGCTGTAGCCGCATGACGGTAAATCGTGCGCTACGTGAGTTAACGACAGAGGGCCTACTTGTTCGAATTCAAGGTGTTGGCTCTTTCGTTGCCGAAGGACAGGGCCGTACTGCACTTTTTCAGATTAACAATATTGCTGAAGAGATTATTGCACGAAACCATAAGCATCATGCTGAAGTTTTAGTCTTAGAACAAATTTATGCAAATGCAGAACAAAGCGTGTTAATGCAGACTCGCGAAGGGCAAAGATTATTTCACTCGATTATTGTGCATTATGAAAATGATGTACCTGTTCAGGTCGAAGATCGTCTGGTTGATGCAGCACTTATTCCAGATTATCTACAACAAGATTTTAAAACGATTACCCCAAATGCTTATTTGATGGCAAAAGCACCTGTGTCAGAAGGTGAGCATATTGTCGAGGCAGTTTTAGCATCGCCGCAAGAGTGTAAGTGGTTAAAGATTACTAAAGCTGAACCGTGTTTACTGATCCGTCGCCGTACGTGGTCAAACAAACAACTCATTTCAAGTGCACGTTTGATTTATCCAGGTAGTCGCTATTATCTCGAAGGGAAATTTAACCCATGATTGAATTGATCAGGGCCGATCAATATACAAAAATGCTTTGGAAAAATGGTGCTGGCTTTACTTTAGAAATTGCTCGAAGCCAAGGTGAAGCTGATTTCGATTGGCGTATTTCGATGGCGGATGTGACAACTTCTGGGCCATTTTCGCTATTTCCCAATAAGCAGCGAATTATTAGCGTGCTTGATGGGAAAGGTATGGTGCTGCATGTCGATGATCTTCCTGCCAAAACGCTAAACCAAGGTGATATTTTCGCTTTCCATGGTGAGAGTCAGGTCCAAAGTGAACTGATAGATGGGGTAATTCGAGATCTAAATTTAATTTATGATCCTGCAAAATTTCATGCCCATTTTCAGAGAGTAGATGGTACAGAAGCACAGACCTTTTTAAGTTCGGCAGACCTGTTTTTTATTTTTAATAGTGGTTCCGAAACAGAAGTGGCCATTGAGGGCAAAACCTTTTTGCTTGCTGCTCATGAGACTTTAAAAATTGAGAGAACCGCTGCGATGACCTCAGTTCATTTCCCTCAAAATTGGGCAAAAAATTGTTATGTTATTGAGTTAATTCAACGTTAAAACTAAAAAAATTACTTTTTAAAAGCACATGTCTAGTGAAAAGATATGTGCTTTTTTTATGCGATAAATAAAAATAAATTATTTAAATTCATTTGCTTATTTAATTTTTTCAAAAAAATATCAGCAAGCCTCTTCACGCCGTAAAATATTTGTGTAGTATATGGATGTATATACAAGTTAATACATTACTATACAAATGCAGAAACAAGTGATGTTCTGCTGATGTAAGCTCAAAGGAAGGAGTCCGCCTGTGACAACAATGACAACAAAATTTCGTGATGTAGAAATTCGTGCGCCGCGCGGCACTGAATTGACGGCTAAAAGTTGGTTAACTGAAGCTCCATTACGTATGTTGATGAATAACCTTGATCCAGACGTTGCAGAAAACCCGAAAGAGTTGGTCGTATACGGTGGTATTGGCCGTGCAGCACGAAACTGGGAATGTTTCGACAAAATTGTAGATACTTTAAAAAATCTTGAAACTGATGAAACTTTATTAGTTCAATCAGGCAAACCAGTCGGTGTATTTAAAACTCATAAAGATGCACCACGCGTTTTAATTGCAAACTCAAACCTTGTACCGCACTGGGCAAACTGGGAACATTTCAACGAGTTAGACGCTAAAGCTTTGGCAATGTACGGTCAAATGACAGCAGGTTCTTGGATCTACATCGGTAGCCAAGGCATTGTACAAGGTACTTACGAAACTTTCGTTGAAGCTGGCCGCCAACATTACAATGGTGATTTAAACGGTCGTTGGGTTCTTACTGCTGGTTTAGGCGGTATGGGTGGTGCTCAGCCTTTAGCTGCAACACTTGCAGGTGCTTGTTCTTTAAACATTGAATGCCAACAAGCAAGTATCGATTTCCGTTTACGTACGCGTTATGTAGATGAACAAGCGACTGATTTAGATGATGCTTTAGCGCGTATTGATCGTTACACGAAAGAAGGTAAGGTTATTTCAATTGCACTTCATGGCAATGCTGCAGAGATTTTACCTGAGCTTGTTCGCCGTGGTGTACGTCCTGACATGGTAACTGACCAAACAAGTGCCCACGATCCACTCAATGGCTACCTACCAGTAGGCTGGACTTGGGATGAATACCGTGAACGTGCGAAAACTGAACCAGAAGCTGTTGTAAAAGCTGCAAAACAGTCGATGGCAAAACACGTACAAGCGATGCTCGATTTCCAAAAAATGGGTGTTCCAACATTTGACTACGGTAATAACATCCGTCAAATGGCGAAAGAAGAAGGTGTAGAAAACGCTTTTGATTTCCCTGGCTTCGTACCTGCTTATATCCGTCCATTGTTCTGCCGTGGTATTGGTCCATTCCGTTGGGCAGCGCTTTCTGGTGACCCAGAAGACATTTATAAAACAGATGCCAAAGTTAAAGAATTAATTCCTGATGATGAACATTTACACCACTGGTTAGACATGGCACGTGAACGCATTAGCTTCCAAGGCTTACCAGCGCGTATTTGCTGGGTTGGTCTAGGCTTACGTGCAAAACTTGGTTTGGCATTTAACGAAATGGTTCGTAGTGGTGAATTATCAGCTCCAGTTGTGATTGGTCGTGACCACTTAGACTCAGGTTCAGTTGCGAGTCCAAACCGTGAAACTGAAGCAATGCAAGATGGATCAGATGCAGTATCAGACTGGCCTTTATTAAATGCATTGCTCAATACAGCGGGCGGCGCAACTTGGGTATCTCTACACCATGGTGGCGGTGTAGGTATGGGCTTCTCTCAACACTCAGGCGTTGTGATTGTGTGTGACGGTACAGATGAAGCTGCTGCACGTATTGCTCGTGTACTGACCAATGACCCTGCAACAGGTGTTATGCGTCATGCCGATGCCGGTTATGAAATTGCGATTAACTGTGCGAAAGAGCAAGGCTTAAACTTGCCAATGATCACTCAATAAAAATACATGGAAGAACTGGCGGTGCTTTTTGCAATTGTGAAAAGCGCTGTCTCAGCAGAATATAGTGCAAAAAATTAGGAAGCCAACATGGAATTACTGATCCAACCGGGAAAATTAACCTTAGCTGATTTACGTCAAGCTTACCTCAACCCGATTAAAGTTAAATTAGATGAAAGTGCTTCAGCTGCAATCAACGCAAGCGTGGCTTGTGTAGAACAGATTGTAAATGAAGGGCGTACAGCTTACGGCATTAACACAGGTTTTGGTTTACTTGCTTCAACCAAGATTGCTCCTGAAGATTTAGAACAATTACAGCGTTCGTTAGTTCTTTCGCATGCAGCAGGTGTAGGTGAAGCACTTGATGATGCAATGGTTCGTTTAATTATTTTATTGAAAGCAAATAGCTTGGCACGTGGCTTCTCAGGTATTCGCCGTAAAGTGATTGATGCTTTGTTGGCTTTAATTAATGCTGAAGTTTATCCGCATATTCCTCTTAAAGGTTCAGTAGGCGCTTCAGGTGACTTGGCACCACTTGCACACATGTCATTGATTTTACTTGGTGAAAGTAAAGCTCGCTACAAAGGTGAATGGTTACCAGCAGTTGAAGCTTTAAAAATTGCAGGCTTAGAACCAATTTCTTTAGCAGCGAAAGAAGGCTTGGCACTTTTAAATGGTACACAAGTTTCGACTGCTTATGCTTTACGTGGTTTGTTTGAAGCTGAAGATTTATTTGCTGCTGCGACAGTTTGTGGTGGCTTAAGTGTTGAAGCAATGCTGGGTTCACGTTCACCTTTTGATGCTCGTATTCATGAAGTACGTGGTCAACGTGGTCAAATTGATGTGGCGGCGGCTTATCGTGACTTATTGACTGATTCGAGTGAAATTGCACATTCACACGAAGACTGTAGCAAAGTTCAAGATCCGTATTCTTTACGTTGCCAACCACAGGTGATGGGTGCATGTTTAACCCAAATCCGTCAGGCTGCTGAAGTTTTAGAAATTGAAGCAAATGCTGTATCTGATAACCCGCTTGTTTTTGCAGAACAAGGTGATGTGATTTCTGGTGGTAACTTCCATGCAGAACCTGTAGCAATGGCAGCAGATAATTTAGCATTGGCAATTGCAGAAATTGGTTCACTTTCAGAACGTCGTATTTCGATGATGATGGACCGCCATATGTCACAGCTTCCACCGTTCTTGGTTGCAAATGGTGGCGTGAACTCAGGTTTCATGATTGCTCAAGTTACAGCAGCAGCTCTTGCGAGTGATAACAAAGCACTTGCACATCCGGCGAGTGTTGATAGTTTGCCAACTTCAGCGAATCAGGAAGACCATGTATCAATGGCTCCGAATGCGGGCAAACGACTTTGGTATATGGCTGATAACGTTCGTGGCATTTTAGCTGTCGAATGGTTAGGCGCTTGTCAGGGTCTAGACTTCCGTGAAGGCTTAAAAAGCTCGCCTAAACTTGAACAAGCTCGTAAAATCCTGCGCGATCAAGTTCCTTACTACAGTGAAGACCGTTTCTTTGCTCCTGATATTGAACAAGCAAGTGAATTACTTTCGAGTGGCTGTTTAAACAAGTTACTTATTCCAAAACTACTCCCTAGTTTATCTGAAGTGTGATTGATAAAACGGTCACATGGAGTGGCCGAATCTAACTAAATTTCCTCAAGGATTGGAGATTATAATGTCACAAAACTCCACACTACAGCGGGGATTGAACACCCGCCATATTCGTTTCTTGGCATTGGGCTCAGCAATTGGAACTGGGCTTTTCTATGGTTCGGCTACCGCTATTAAAATGGCGGGGCCTTCAGTATTGTTGGCGTATATCGTTGCAGGGATTGCAATTTATATCGTTATGCGCGCACTGGGTGAAATGGCTGTCCATAACCCAGTATCCGGTTCATTTAGTCACTATGCATCACAATACATTAGTCCTTTGGCAGGTTTTACTACGGGCTGGACTTATGTTTTTGAAATGGTGATTGTAGCGATTGCCGATGTCACCGCGTTTGGTATTTATATGGGGTTCTGGTATCCCGATGTGCCACGGTGGATCTGGATTTTATCTCTCATTATGTTCTTGGGTGCCATTAACCTGATTCACGTTAAAGTCTTTGGTGAACTCGAATTCTGGTTGTCCATTATAAAAGTTACTGCCATTGTCGCGATGATTGTAGGCGGAATAGGCTTAATGTTCTATGGCTTCCATGCTGACCATAGCAGTGTGGTACCTGGGCTTCAAAACTTATGGATTTATGATGGCTTTATGCCACATGGTATTGCTGGTTTAGTTGCATGTTTATCTGTCGTTGTATTTGCTTTCGGTGGTATCGAAATTATCGGTTTAACTGCTGGCGAATCACAAGACCCGAAAACCACTTTGCCAAAAGCAATTAATGCTGTTCCAGTACGTATTTTACTTTTCTATGTACTGACCATTTTTGTTTTGATGTCGATTTTCCCATGGAATCAAATTGGTAGCCAAGGTAGCCCATTTGTACAAATTTTTGAAAATTTAGGCATTAAGTCTGCTGCGAATATTCTAAATATTGTTGTGGTAACTGCTGCGATTTCAGCAATTAATAGTGATGTATTTGGCGCTGGCCGTATGCTTTACGGTATGGCAAATCGTGGTCAAGCACCTCGCATTTTCCAAAAATTATCGCGTAATGGTGTGCCTTGGATGACTGTTGTGGTTATGGCTGGCGTGCTGTTAATTGGCGTGGTGCTGAACTATCTGATTCCTGAAAATGTATTCATGATCATTGCATCAATTGCGACTTTTGCAACGGTTTGGGTGTGGCTCATGATTTTGCTTTCGCAAGTTGCGATGCGCCGTAAATTATCTACTGCTGAAATTAAAGCACTTGATTTCCCTGTATGGGGTTGGCCAGTTGCACCTGCGTTCGCGATTGGTTTTATGGTGTTTATTTTAGTGATGATGGGTTATTTCCCTGATTCACGTCCTGCAATTTATGTCGGAATAACATGGCTTGCACTCTTAACTATTGCTTATCGCATATGGGTAAAACCACAGCAAAACTTGGGAAAGGAAAGTAATCCTATCCAGCAAAATGTTGAGATAGAAAGCTAACAAATGAACTGCCCAATGGTTTAACTATTGGGTAGTTTTGAGGAAAGGCTCATGAAAAAACTTTGGCAAAATTGCCACATTGCGACCATGCAAAATGGGCAATACTCCTACATTGAAGATGCTGCAATTGTTACCGAAGGGCATCTCATTCAATGGATTGGAAAACAACAACAACTTCCCACCGACACTTATTCCGAAACAGTTGACTTAAAAGGCGCTTGGGTGACCCCAGGGTTCATCGACTGTCATACGCATAGTGTATTTGGTGGCAACCGTAGTGTTGAGTTTGAAAAACGCTTACAAGGCGTAAGTTATGCTGAAATTGCAGCAAGCGGTGGTGGTATTGCCAGTACAGTACGTGCAACCCGAGAAGCAAGTGAAGAACAATTACTGAAATCAGCCCTTAAGCGTATTCGTTGCATGCAACAAGATGGTGTCACCACTATCGAAATTAAGTCTGGTTACGGACTCAATTACGAAAATGAGCGCAAAATGCTGCGTGTGATCCGTCAAATTGGTGAAGCTTTACCAATGACGGTAAAAAGTACTTGCTTGGCTGCGCATGCTTTACCGCCAGAGTACAAAGATCAAAGCGATGCATATATTGAGCATATTTGCACGGAAATGTTGCCTAAATTGCATGCTGAAGGTTTAGTCGATGCAGTTGATGCGTTCTGCGAGCATTTAGCATTTTCACCTGCTCAGGTCGAACGTGTTTTTAAAACAGCACAATCATTGGGTCTACCCGTTAAGCTTCATGCTGAACAGCTTTCATCGCTAGGTGGTTCAAGCTTGGCAGCACGTTATCATGCTTTGTCAGCAGACCATTTAGAGTACATGACCGAAGATGATGTCAAAGCCATGGCAGAGTCGGGCACGGTTGCAGTGTTACTACCGGGTGCCTTTTATTTATTACGTGAAACACAATATCCACCGATTGAAAGTCTGATTAAACATGGCGTGCGTATTGCGCTGTCGAGTGATTTAAATCCGGGGACATCTCCAGCACTTTCTGTACGTTTAATGCTCAACATGGGCAGTACGCTCTTCCGTTTAACGCCAGAGCAGGCATTAGCTGGTGTCACCATTCATGCTGCACAAGCGCTCGGTTTAGAGCAAACACACGGCAGTTTAGAGCAGGGTAAAGTCGCTGACTTTGTGGCTTGGGATATTGAGCATCCATCTGAAATTGTTTACTGGCTTGGCGGAGATTTGCCTAAGCGAGTCATTCAGCATGGACAAGAAGTTATTTTTTAAACGGTGTCATATGAATCACACATTTAAATGGCAAGGCCGCCATGATGGCGAAGGTGAAGCACACCAACGTATTCACCATATTATGAATAAAACCCAACATGCCGAATTTGCGCTGATTGGTTTTAGCTCTGATGAAGGCGTGAAACGTAATAAAGGTCGAGTCGGTGCTGCCGATGCGCCAGATGCAATCCGTAATCAGCTTGCCAATTTACCTATCCATCGTCCAGTGAGTATGGTCGATTTAGGTACAGTAACTTGTGAATATGGCAATTTAGAGCAAGCCCAAACCGAGTTGGCGGAGCAAGTCGCAACTAGCCTACAAAATGGTTTAAAACCTATTGTACTTGGTGGTGGACATGAAGTTGCATTTGGTAGCTTTAGCGGCTTATTCCAATATGTACAAGCTCACGCACCAGATAAAAAAATAGGCATTATTAATTTCGATGCCCATTTTGATTTGCGTGAAGCAGAGCATGCCACCTCTGGAACACCTTTTTTACAAGCAGCGCGACTTTCAGAACAGCATCAAAAACAATTTAATTATTTATGTATTGGGGTCGCCAACCATGCCAATACTAAAGTTTTGTTTGATACAGCCGATGCGCTAAATTGTTCATATTTACGCGATCATGAGGTTAATATTTTTAACCTAAACAACGTGCTTGCGGCGGTTGATGCTTTTATTGAAAAAGTAGACTGTTTGTACGTTACGATTGATTTAGATGTCTTTGCTGCTGCGGTTGCACCTGGTGTAAGTGCGCCAGCTGTAAAAGGAATTGATTTAGCCACTTTTGAGGCAATTTTTAAGCATCTTCAAGAGAGCGGCAAGATCAAACTTTTAGATATTGCCGAGTGCAATCCAAAATTTGATTTAGATAATAGAACAGCAAAACTGGCTGCATATATTGTTTATCAATACTTATTTAATCAATAAGTTAAATAATATGATTTTAAGTCAGGTCTTCAGTTAAGGCCTGATTTAAAAGGGCACTAAAAATATAATATAATAATGAAAAATAGAGTTTCTTTTAGAATTTTAAATTGGAAAAATAATGGACCAGAAGAATAACCCGATTGGAATGATTGATTCTGGTTTAGGTGGGCTGTCTCTATTTAAATACATTCGGCAGGCGCTTCCGAATGAAGATATTATTTACTTTGCAGACTCAAAATATGTTCCTTATGGCGACAAAGATAGCGACTGGATTGTTTCAAGAACTACTCATTTAATCTCAAATCTTATAAATGACGGGAATTGCAAAGCGATTGTTGTTGCTTGTAATACGATGACTGCTGTAGCGATTGAAACGATTAGAGCGCAAATTAATGTGCCACTTATTGCCATAGAACCCGCGGTAAAACCTGCTGTAGCAATCACACAAAGTAAGCATATTGCTGTCTTGGCAACTGCAACTACGGTTAAAGGAAAAAATCTAGAAAGTTTAATTGAGACTTACGCACAAGATATCAAAGTGTCTTTAGTGCCATGTATTGGTCTGGCCGAAAAAATTGAAAATGGCAAAGCGCATACTGCTGAGGTTAAAAGCTATCTAAAAAATATCTTAGATCCACTGGTAGAACAAAAGGTTGATACGATTATTCTAGGTTGTACACACTATCCATTTGTTTCAAATATTATTCAGGGTCTTGTTGGCTCTGATATCCAAATTATTGAGCCATCAGAAGCAGTTACAGCGCATTTAATCCGCCAGTTAAAGAAATATGATTTAAATTCACAAAGTCCAAATGAGGGGAGTCATATCATTTGGACCAGTTCAGACCCGTTGGAAGTTGCGGATGTTAGTTTTTCTTTGTTAGGTAAGCATTTACCTGTAAAAGATATTGCAATATAAATTTTATAAAGATGGTAAGAGAGCTTTCTCTTGCCATCTTATGTTCTAGCTCAAATTAAGCTCTTTTAAGTTCCCAATGCTGACTTGGGTCATCAGATCGATGACTGATATATACATGCGTATCACCTAAGCATGTCAGTACTGCATCTGGTTTACCTTCTACAAAGATATAGCCATCTTCAAATGCCCACTTAGTTTGATACTGACGACCAGCGCCTTGTAAGAAAATATCACCACCATACACATTAACTGCTTGTAATTCTTTACCATTGGTACTGTTTAATGCTGTTTGGAGCTGCTCAAAAGACTCATTTGACTTTAAGCCTGTCTGCAAAATCTTTTTGGCAGTATTTATATTTTTTTCATTGGTACTTAAATTGAGGGCTTTGCTAAGTTCGTGAATAATTTTTACTGCTTCTTTTTGAGGGTCTTCTACATTTTTAAACTCTGTCTGTACTTTATTTTGTAGTTTCTCAAGATTATCTTTTTTAAGATTTTCTAGAAGACGATTAATATTTTGATGTCTTAAATGCAACCTGAACTGTGAATATGAACTCCAATCTTTTTGATCCAAGATATCTAATTGAATAGAGACAAGAATGATCTTATAGAGTTGTTCATTGTGCTGAGTGAAAGGATTTGCGGACAAACCTTCAAGTTCAGGAATATTTAAACCTAGAAAAGGAGAGGAAGCATATTCGTGGAACTTCTGCTCAATGCCACGAAGTGCATCATGAGCCAATGCATTGTTTAAATATTCATCTAACTTTTTATCATCAAGTTTACCAATCAGTTCCGATTTAATCGTTTCTTCGCCATTAATATCAATAAATGTTTCTAATAAATGAACAGTATCCAGAAAATCACTGGTTCTTAAGTGAGCTAGGGTTTGTTCATCTTGTTTTGGTAAAAGCTCAAGAAAGTTTTCTAAGTCTTTATCTAATAATTTATAGGCAACTGGCTTTGCCTCAACAGAAGCGCCTAATACCCAACTAGAACGGATATCTTTAACTTTGTTGTATAGCATATTCACTCTGTAACCCCAACTGTCTGCGTGACTGTCAAAATACCAAAGCTCTTCTTCTATGTTTTTAACCTTGTCATGTACCGTAAATAGTCGGTCATTTGTATGAGAGTAAGCTAACTTACCCGTTTCACCACGTGCAGTTACTGCATCTTGTAAACTATGGGTTTGGCCACCGTATTGACTTGCGATACATGCACCTGTCGCTTTGTTAACGATTCTAAAGTTTCCTTCTGGGAATCCGTTAGCCATGATAAGTCACTCCTTATAATTAGAAAGTTTTTGTAATTGTCGAAATTAATAGTTATCAAGTAAATTTCGAAGCGTGATTTATACCATAATTTCCCACATATAAACCCAACTGTTTTTGTTGGTTTTTGTATATAACATATTGATTTAATTGTATTTATTAGAATTGCTTAATAAAAGGCTGCCACTATGTTTTTGAGCTTTATGAACGCAATAAAAAATTCCAATATGTATTTCAAAGACATATCAGGCTTTTTAATAGATGAGTTATCAAAGTTATGGCTGCTTTGACAACGATATATTTTTAAATTACTTAACGATTAATCTATTTTATTAACTAAAAATATATAACCCAATTCTATATTTTAAATTTAATTAAAAGATGTAAATATAAAAATAAGGATAATATTATTTGAACATTAATTAAATTATTATATTTAAACTTTTTCATTAAAATAAATTGACGTTCTTTATTATACCGATTATTATTTCGTTGCTGGCCTACATTGCCAGACGGTTTTGACAGACCGTAAGTCCCCATAGCGGATTATAGTTCTACTATAAGTCGTTAGACCCTTGCGTCCCCTTTCTTTGCGGTAGGACGGAAGGGGGACGCCCCGTGCGTGCTGGTCTCTATGGGCACCAGTCTGTCAACCCTCTTTCGTTCTGCCACCCTAATCAATTGACGGTGATTTGGTGGTAGGACTCCATTTTTAAGGAGTTGGCTATGCCACTATTCAAACTCATTTTCTCTCTTATTTAACTATTTTATTTATTTAAAATTTGGGTTTTTGCAACCTTGTATTTTAAATTTATAATTTTTTTTATTTTAAAATCTTAATTATTTTATTTTCCTGTATTTGTGGGAGGATTAATTATTATTTAAAAAATATTTTAATATTTAACGAATAATATTTTTATTTTATTTAAAGATATAAATAATCATGAGAATAATATGAAATTTCATAAATTTATATTGTTTTTAAACCTTGTGGTCGGTGCTTACAGTATTACAAATGATGACGCCAATGCTCAGCAGGAATTTAAAAGAATTTGTTTGTCAGGTGAACACATGCAAGCCAGTTGCGATTGTATTTGCCAACAGCTTGAACAGGTTTATTCACCTCAAACCGTACAACGTTTAAAACACACCAGTTTGCAAAGTCCTGTTCTCCCACAGGACTTTGCCCCTAACTTGTTTAGCAGCATTCAACGCTGCAATAAAACTGAAATGGGCTAAGTTCGCTTAGCTCCTTTATCTCTGTGTCGCAATGATCTCTCAAACTTTAAATCAGCGCAAAAGTAAAAAGTCCGTTGTGGCACAGAGTCCTAGGGGAGTGTTCTCTATTTTCTTTCACGGGAAAGGGGCTGTGTAGCGATATGAATGCAATAAAAAAGCCCGATATGACTTACACATATCGGGCTTAATCAATCAGTTATTAAAGCAGGTGATGCCTTAATAATGATCTTTTTTGAATTACTCTACAGTTACTGACTTAGCCAAGTTACGTGGCTGGTCAACGTCTGTACCACGTAATACAGCAACGTGATAAGACAACAACTGAACTGGTACGCTATAAACAATTGGAGCTAGCCATTCGTTTACTGCTGGAATATGCACAACATGTTGACGGTCTTTTTCATTGATTCCGCTATTTTCATCAGCGAAAACAAATAATTCACCACCACGTGCCTGAACTTCTTCCATATTTGATTTTAGCTTATCAAGCATTTCATCATTTGGAGCAAGAATCACGATTGGCATTTCATTATCAACGAGTGCCAATGGCCCATGTTTTAACTCACCAGCCGCATAACCTTCTGCGTGAATATATGAAATTTCTTTCAGCTTTAATGCACCTTCTAATGCGATTGGATAATTCGTACCACGACCTAAGAATAAGCAGTGATTTTTTTCAACGAATAATTCAGACAAACGCAAAATTTCTGGGTCATTTTTAAGCGTATCAAGAATAACTTTCGGGCTGTGCCATAGCTCACGCGTAATTTCTTCAAGAACAGCAGGGCTAACACGTTGTTTAACTTGACCAATTTTTAAGATTAACAACATAAGCGCAGCGAGCTGAGTCGTAAACGCTTTAGTTGATGCAACACCAATTTCAGGACCCGCAAGAGTCAATAAGTGATGATCAGTTTCACGAACCATTGAAGACGTCGCAACGTTACAGATAGTCAAAGTCTGAATATCGATATTGTTTGCTTTCGCACGTTTTTGAGTTTCACGTAGTGCCGCTAAAGTATCAGCAGTTTCACCTGACTGTGAAATACAAATATAAAGTGTATTTTCAACAATTACAGGGGTGCGATAGCGGAATTCACTCGCGATTTCAACTTGGCAAGGCACACCAATCAGTTGTTCAAACCAATATTTCGCAATCATTCCTGAGTGGTAACTTGTACCACAAGCAATGATTTGTACGCTTTGAATTTTGTTGAAATCTGCTTCAGAATTTTTCAAGAAATCATCACGTAAACTGTTGCCATCAAGCGCTTGAGAAATAGTTTGCTTGATTGCTTCTGGTTGCTCATAAATTTCTTTGAGCATGTAGTGCTTGTATTCACCTTTTGATGCACTACTTACGGTTGCATCAAGCTCTCTTACTGGACGTTCAACAGGTTCGCCATTTACAAATACTTCAATTGAAGTGCGAGTAAGACGTGCAATATCACCTTCTTCTAGGTACATAAAGCGGTTTGTCACTGGTAAAAGTGCAAGTTGGTCTGAACTAATAAAGTTTTCACCAATACCTACGCCAATGACTAAAGGTGAACCTTCACGTACAGTAATGAGTTCATCTGGATAATCGCTGTGGATAATACCTAGCGCGTAAGCACCTTTAAGCTGAGGTACAACAGTTTCAACGGCTTCTAAAAGGCTATCTGTGCTTTTTAGAGCTTCAGCAACTAAGTGAGCAACAACTTCAGTATCTGTTTGAGAAGTAAAAACATAACCTAAAGCTTGAAGGTCATCTTTTAGTTCTTGATAGTTTTCAATGATACCGTTATGTACAACAGCAACCTTACCAGACATATGCGGGTGAGCATTGTTTTCAGTTGGCTTACCATGGGTTGCCCAGCGTGTATGCGCAATGCCGATAGCGCCTGTCAGTTGGTGTTCAGCAACTGCATCTGCAAGATTGATGACTTTACCTACACGGCGCTCACGTAAAATTTGTTGATTATTTAGTAAAGCAACACCCGCAGAATCATAACCACGGTATTCAAGACGTTTTAAACCTTCAATTAGAATTTCGGTTACACAACGCTCTGCAACGCCTCCGACGATACCACACATACTTCAATCCTCTTATTTTTTAACCTTTTGGGGACGTTGATAATTTGCTTTAGAAATTTGTTGCGCACGTTCAAAGGATAGACTTTGTTCAGCTACATCTTTCGTAATCACAGAACCCGCACCGACTGTTGCACCATTCCCAATGGTCACAGGAGCAACCAGCGAGCTATTAGAACCGATAAAAACTGCATCGCCAATAGTGGTTTTGTGTTTATTTGCACCGTCATAATTGCAAGTAATTGTACCTGCCCCAATATTTGATTCAGCACCAATTTCTGCATCACCTAAATAGGTGAAATGATTAGCTTTACTACCTAATCCAATTGATGTGTTTTTAACTTCAACAAAGTTGCCAATATGCACTTCATTTGCCAATTTAGCCCCTGGGCGCAAGCGTGCAAATGGTCCAATCTGAGCATTTTCACCTACAACTGCGCCATCAAAAACGCTATAGGCCTGAACTTTAGTGCCTGCTGCAATTTTGGTGTTCTTTAGAATACAGCCAGCGCCGATTTCTACAAAATCACCAAGCTCACATTCACCTTCAATAATAACATTGATGTCAATACGAACGTCTTGTCCAACTTTTACAGAGCCACGTAAATCAAAACGTGCAGGATCAAAGAACATTACGCCTTGCTGCATTAGCTTTTTGACTTGTTCTTGCTGGAACTGGCGTTCTAGAGCTGCAAGTTGTAAGCGGTCATTAACCCCTTCAACTTCAAAAGCAAGCTCTGGTTCAACAGAGGCAACTTCTAAGCCATCTGCAATTGCCATTGCAACGATGTCTGTTAGGTAATATTCACCCTGTGCATTTTCATTTGAAAGTTTAGGCAACCACTCATGAAGTTTTGCGTTGCTAACACAGTAAATACCTGTATTGAACTCTTTAATTTGGCGTTGTGCTTCATTTGCATCTTTATGTTCAACAATGGCTTGAATTTTGCCATCTTGGCGCACAATACGGCCATAACCTGTTGCATCATCTACAGTGAGCGTAACTAAGCCAATTCCTGTTTGGGTCGATGCATCTAATAATTTTTGTAGCGTATTAGCATTAATACATGGCACATCGCCTGATAAAATCAGTGAAACACCTTCTTTAGGAAGTACGGGCAAGGTCATTTGTACAGCATGGCCTGTACCAAGTTGTTCAGCTTGTTCAACCCATTGAACATTTTCTTGGGCAAATGTTTGTTGTACGCGGTCACCACCATGACCATAAATCGTAATAATATTTTTAGCTTGTAATTGTTTTGCTGTTTGAATGACATGCCCTAATAGTGGGCGACCTGCTAAAGGTTGTAATACTTTAGGAAGCTGAGAACGCATACGCGTTCCTTTGCCAGCAGCAAGAATAATGACAGTAGTTGACATGTATAACTCTAATGATTAAGTCAAATGGATAATAATTAGTGTACAAAGAGCAGCCCATACACCGGCAATAATATCGTCAAGCATGATACCAAAACCACCATGCACTTGACGATCAATAACACGTATAGGCCAAGGTTTCCAAACATCGAAAATTCGAAATAATATGAAGCCGACGATCACCCACATCCAGTTCATTTGTTGTAAATAAATGAGAGGAAGAAAGGTAATAGATTGCCCTGCAAATTCATCCCACACAATTCGACCATCATCGTGTACATCTATGACTTTTGCCGTTTGCCCACAAATATAAATTCCGACCAAGGACATGATAATCATCGCGATTAAGCTTAAGTTAAATCCAAGCGATAACCAGATCGGAACGAAGAGTAGGGCAAAGGCAGAGCCAAAGGTACCAGGGGCTTTAGGTGCGAGACCAGATCCGAAACCAACTCCACAGAAAACGATGCAGCGGTTGAACCAAGACATGTCTTTAAAATGAATCGGCGGCTTATGCAAAGTGTTGGTATCCATGAATTTGCAATGGGTAATCCGAACCCAAATGCTCAAAAGTTAGTTGAGTTTGCTCAACGATCTGTCCGATCATTGTAATCTTAATGTCTAGTTGTTTTTGCAAAAGTTTTTCATAATTTTGCGGTGTTATTGTAAAACATAATTCGTAGTCATCACCACCAGCTAGTGCATATTGCCAGCGCTGCTGTTCTGGTAGTTTTTCTAGCGTTGAATCAATCGGTAACTTTTCTAAAAATAATCGAGCACCGACATGCGAGGCTTTTAAAATATGGCCTAAATCTTGGGCTAATCCATCAGAAATATCAATCATGCTAGAAGCAAGGCCCTTCAACTGTTGTCCAAGCTGACAACGTGGTGTGGGGTAGTCTAGTCTTTTTTGTAATGGATGACCTAGGTGTTGTAAACCATAAGCTGCATCCCCAACTTGACCACTTACACAAACATAGTCACCGACTTTTGCACCTGAACGTAACACAGCTTGTCCAGCTTCAATCCAGCCCATTGCCGTAACCGTAATAGTCAGATGTGGACCTTGGGTTGTATCTCCACCAATGAGAGCAACACCAAATTGATTACAGCAGTCATAGATGCCTTGACTGAATCCTTCGAGCCATTCATGGTCAATGGTAGGTAGGCTTAACGCAAGTAAAATACTATGGGGTTTAGCACCCATGGCAGCAATATCTGAAAGATTTACAGCCACACTTTTCCAGCCAATTGCATGCGCAGAGGTATTCAGAGGAAAGTGACGACCAGCAACTAGTGTATCTGCACAGATCACCAATTGTTGATTTTGGGGAGGGGTGATTAAGGCTGAGTCATCTCCAATACCTAAGGTGACATCTGTATAAGATTGTCTGTTAAAGTATTGGTCAATAATAGAAAACTCAGCCATATCAACTTCAAACCTATTAGTTTGCTTGTTGTTTTTCAGCACTACGTAGTGTTGAACTTAAACGATCTAAAACGCCATTAATGTATTTATGGCTATCTGCTCCACCAAAGTGTTTGGCGAGTTCAATGGCTTCATCAAGAACTACACGATAAGGTACTTCTAAATGATCACGTAACTCATAAGCACCTAAACGTAAGGTTGCGAGCTCTACACCATCAAGTGCATCAAGTTCACGGTCAAGTACCGGAATGAGTAATGCATCAAGTTCGTCGCGTAGTGCAATCACTTGCGTTAATAGTTCGTGATAGTAATTTAAGTCTACCTTGTGCATGGCATTTTCAGCACGAGTACGTGCTTCGATTTCATGTACAGGATTGTGACTCATTTGCCACTCATAAATACCTTGTACAGCAAAACGACGTGCTTTGCGTTTTGCTGCATAAGCGGCTTGCAGTGTTTGAGACATGCTTTAAATTGCCTTTAATAAATTAACCATTTCAATTGCAGTTAAAGCAGCTTCGCTACCTTTGTTTCCTGCTTTTGTACCTGAACGTTCGATGGCTTGCTCGATGCTATCAGTAGTTAATACACCATTGATGACAGGCAAGCTGCTTTCTAACGCGACTACACCTAAACCTTTTGCACATTCACCAGCAACGAAGTCAAAGTGTGGTGTGCTACCACGAATAACTGCACCAAGTGCGATGATTGCATCAAATTGATTTGATGTAGCTAATTTTTTAGCAACAATCGGGAGTTCCCATGCGCCAGGAGCATGAATAACAGTAATGTTATCTTCATTTACACCATGACGTTTTAATGTGTCGATTGCACCATCCAATAAGTGTTCAACAACAAAACTGTTGAAACGACCCACTAAAATCGCATAACGTCCTTCGCTTGCGAGATGTAATAAACCTTCAATACGGCGAATTGCCATAGCAACCTCGATTATTTCGTTGTGATTTGATCAGCAGTGATATATTCCACTACTTCTAAATTAAAGCCAGATAAAGCATTGAAACGTAATGGTGAGCTAAGAAGCTTCATTTTTTCAACACCTAAGTCACGCAAAATTTGAGCGCCTACACCAATGGTTTGATATTGATGTGAAAGTGCTGCATTGGATTTCACCGGTTTCGGCTTATTTAAATCATCCAGCGCTGGTCCCAAGTCTTGCAAATGATCTTGCCCGATCCAGACTAAAACACCGCGATCACTCGCTGCAATTGTCTGTAGTGCACGGTCTAGATTCCACGCAGGTTCACCATCAGCTTTATTTAGCTTAAGTAAATCGCGAATTGGACTGAAACCATGTACACGTACTGTTGTAACACCTTCTTTTGGCTCGCCTTTGACTAAAGCCAAATGGATGTCCGGGTTACCAATCTCACGATAACGATAGAGTTCAAATGAACCATATTCTGTTTGAATGGTTTTTTGATCCAGACGTTCAACCGTTTGCTCATTGGTCATGCGGTAGTGAATCAAGTCCGCAATTGTACCAATTTTTAAGCCATGCTTCTCGGCAAAAATTTCTAAATCTGCACGGCGTGCCATTGTGCCATCTTCATTGATGATTTCACAAATGACAGACGCTGGTTCAAGACCTGCTAAGCGTGTTAAATCACAGCCCGCTTCGGTATGACCCGCACGATGTAGAACTCCACCTGGTTGTGCCATTAACGGGAAAATATGGCCCGGCTGTACAATATCACTTGGCTTTGCATGCGCTGCGACAGCAGCTTGAATTGTATGTGCACGCTCTGCTGCTGAAATACCAGTCGTAATACCTTCAGCGGCTTCGATTGATAAGGTAAAGTTTGTACTATGCTGAGCACCGTTTTGGTCAACCATCAACGGAAGGTTTAACTGCTTACAGCGCTCACGGCTTAACGTTAAGCAAACTAGACCACGTGCATGGGTAATCATGAAGTTAATATCTTCAGGACGAACATGCGTTGCTGCAATGACAAGATCACCTTCATTTTCGCGATCTTCGTCATCCATCAAGATAACCATTTTGCCTGCACGAATATCGGCGACAAGATCTTCAACACGACTCAGCGGCATTCGCTTTCACCTTTTTTTGTCGTTAGACAATTTCTATTTAATAAATTTTGCATAGTTTACGCTGTTTAGAGAATTTTGCCTATGATTCTGATTTATCCAACTTTGCAACGAGATAGAATAGATCCAGCTTTATTTATACAAATAAATCATAAGAAAATGGAATAATTTAAAATAAAAACAATGAATTTAAATAAAAAAAACCTAGCCAAAAGGCTAGGTTCTGATATACGCAGTTATTTTTTATGAAGCTGCACTACTTGGACTATCATTTTGTGGGATTGATTTTTTCCCCATCAAAATCTCAGTCCGAATATTTTGAGCAAGTTCAGCACACTCTGCATTCATGCCATTGATCATAAAGGCATGACGAGTCATCACATTACTTGGGTTTGGCATTGCAACCAGTTGATAGCTGTCTTGAATTGCCTTGAGTTGATCATTCTCAAGATATAAAGCAGATTCTTTTGCATGAAGATGCTGTGCTAAACGTTGAGCAGCCTCTTTCGCATCAATTTGCATCGCTTCTACAGCATTACAAGTTGCACTACGAGTTTGCAAAGCAAAGCGTTTATCTTCACGGTAACGTTTATATAAAACGTCAGAGAGCAATTGGAATACGGTTCCAATCATGAGTAAACACTCTATAGCGTGAGTATGCGAGGTTGAAATCGCAAGTGTAGCGCCGTCAGCATTAAATTCATTTACAACTTCAATGTCTGCTAACTTTAATTGGTAATGTTTCACGCATAACTCAATACTCTTGTTTAAAAAGAGCTGACAGAGTTTAAAGTACGGAACAGATACCGATTGGTTAACACTGCTTAATAACTGTTTAGGGTCATAAAACTGAATATTGAGTGCCAAAGTATGTTGATCAGCTGAATCTGAAGTTTTTTCGGCTTGTTGGCGGACTGCTGGTTTAGCTTTGGCTTGTTGCTGAGCTTGAGCAACCAACGTTACCGTATTTTGTTTTTCTAGAGCCAGTGCTTGAGTTAACTGCTGAATTTCATGTTTCAAGCGGTTTTCTTCGTTAATGCGTGCCAAGTATTCGCTACGAGTTGGACGAGCAATCGCGCGATAAGCAAGCCATAATAAAACATGCAAAAACAGAGAAGCTAAGATTGCCAGCCATTGAGTGCGCAGAATTTCACCAATACTTGGCTGAATAAGCGTAATCTCGATAGAGCCCACTTTCTTTTCGTTTTGCAAAGCATCGCGAGCAAAAATCTCACCTTGGCGAGTTTTTGAAATTCCGCTCGTTGCCAGCACTTGTTTGTTGGCATCAAGAATGCGAATAGACGCAACGCTTGGATTGGTCGCATAGCGATTGGCAATCAGAGCTAAAGACACCGTATTGGCAGGTTCTAGCTCAGATAAGCTGTCTGCAACGAGCTGACTGGTCATGAGCTGACCTTGACTAGCACGGTTTTCATTGAGCTGGTGTGTCGTTGCAATCACCAATAAAAAGGTATGCAATGCAAAACTAACGATCAGTAGGCTAGCAAATAGCCCTTGTCTAGGCGCAATCAAGTTAAACTTCCAAGGCAATTATATTGAAATTCGATTATGATTCTTACAATAGTTGTCACTCAGACTAGAGTCAATTCATGCGAGAAATCATTCTTATATCCTTTTTAGGACCAGACCAACCAAACCAGTTTACCCGATTAATGCAAGTACTATCCGTACATTCATTGCAAATACTGGATGTAGGTCAGGCTGTTATTCATAATCAACTCACATTGGGCATTGTAGTCGCTTCCGATAATGAAACTGCGACCGCATTGGCAATGAAAGAAATTCTGATTTTAGCACATGATATTGGCTTAACAGTGCGCTTTAAACCAATCACAGGCGCAGAATACGATCAATGGGTAACTGAAGGTGGTCGTACTCGTTATATCGTCACGGCTTTAGCCCCTGAACTCACTGCTGCACACTTACAAGCAGTTACACAAATTGTGTCTAGCCAAGGCTTTAACATTGAAACTGTTACCCGTTTATCGGGCCGTGTCGACTTTGAAAAGGATAGCGCATTCCCACGTCGTGCATGTGTACAGTTTGGTTTAAGTAGCGGTCCAACTTTAGATGCACAAGCTATGCGTGCAGCATGTTTACTTCTTTCAAGTGAATTAAATATTGATGTTGCTGTTCAAGAAGACAATGCTTATCGACGTAACCGTCGTTTAGTTTGTTTTGATATGGATTCAACACTCATTGAACAAGAAGTGATTGATGAGTTGGCGATTGAAGCAGGGGTAGGCGCACAAGTTGCTGAAATTACTGAAAGAGCGATGCAAGGTGAACTTGATTTTCAGCAAAGCTTCCGTGCTCGTGTTGCATTATTAAAAGGGCTCGATGCTGCTGTTTTACCTAAAATTGCAGAGCGTTTAACCATTACTGAAGGTGCAGAGCGTCTTATCTCGACCTTAAAAGCACTGGGTTATAAAACGGCAATTTTATCTGGTGGATTCCAGTATTTTGCTGAATATCTACAAGGTAAACTTGGTATTGATGAAGTTCATGCCAACATTTTAGATGTGCAAGATGGTTTTGTAACGGGTGAAGTGAAAGGTGCGATTGTTGATGGCGCCCGTAAAGCTGATCTATTACGCGAACTTGCAAATAAAATGGATATTTCTTTAGAACAAGCCATGGCAGTAGGCGATGGCGCAAACGATTTACCAATGCTTGCTATTGCAGGGCTTGGTGTAGCTTATCGTGCTAAACCTTTAGTTCGTCAAAATGCAAATCAGGCAATTTCAAGTGTTGGCTTAGATGGGGTGCTGTATTTACTTGGCATGCATGATAAAGATTTAAACCGTGCTTAACCTATAGGGCTAAGCTTTAAGCGCTACTTCAGAGTAGCGCTTTTTTTATGCAGAATAGTCATAAAAACAAGCATGTTATGCTCAAATCGTGCACAGAAAAAAGGCAATAAAAAAATCTGAAAAAAACTTATTTTGGTCCTTAAAAACAGCATATTTTTTTGTAATGACACGCCAGAATTGATGCCATATAGGAAATCGAACTTTTTGAATTTTACAAAAATGTAATGACAAAAGAATGTTGCGACAAAATATGTCGCATTAAGAAAAAACGGGTCTTTTTTTCTAAAAAAAAACATCCATAATGCATCCTAAGCTTCAACACAAATTATGAATTAAAGTTGTTTTTGGAATGAGGTCGGGTTTTTAAGACCGAATCTTTTTAGACGTTTTCATTAAGACGGAGGTTTCTATGGTAACAGCGAATTTTGCCGCTATCGCCGGATTCAGCTTGATCGCTGTCGCGCTTGTTGCTGTTTTCTTTTCTCCTTACCGTCGTTGGCTTGGTTTTATGCTTGCAGGGATGTTCTTTTGGGGGCTATTGGAAGTGGTCCGTTTTGGAGTTCAAGTCACTTTTGAAATGCCAGTCACATATAGTTATTTAACTGCACTAAGTCTAGCGATGGTAATGGTTACATTTGTTTTGTTACGTGAGGATAAACAGGCACAAAAGGCTTTGGCAAATCGCCAATATATAGAACACACGCCAGTATATGAAGATGATCAGCAGCAATGTTCTAGCCGATAATTAAATTGTTATCTAACGGTAAAGAGGTATGCACAGCATGCCTTTTTTATTTACGAAACGTGATTTTTATTATACAAAGCATTTATTAAAAAATAGCCAGTTATGCTAGGATATACGCGTCTGTTGACGTTTCATTTAGATTGCGTTGCCAGCTAAAAATTATCAGTTGATGCACAAAACACAGGCAACGGTATGTCCTTGCTGAGTTTTGCTATACAGTTTTCATAAAAATACAATAGGCGTGAATGTTCATGAAACTTTCTTCTATACCTGTAGTTAAATTACCTCTCGTTGATGTCAGTACAGACCCGTTAGATTTATTGGTAGCAGGTTTAGTGCTGCGTATGAAGCAATTGGCACGTACTAGCCCTAAGTTTATTGAATTGATTCATGACCGCGCGTTCCGTATTCAGATTGGTACGGATTTAGGTGTTGCACGTCAGATCATTATTAATAATGGACAGATTGATACTGTTGCAGGTGCAGCTGAAAAAGCTGACTTTATCTTGCAGTTTGCAGATAGTGAGCAGGGTGTAAAAACTTTGATTAAAGGTGACCCAACAGCATTTATGACAGGCATGCAAAACGGCAGTATTAAAATGGAAGGAGACTTCAGCCTACTCGTTTGGTTTAACCAAGTGGCTAGACTTATTCCACCTAAGTTGCCAAAACCAGTTAAAGAGAAAGTACGTCAAGCACGTGCTTTTATTAAAGAGAAAACTGGTCGTTAATCGCCAGATATAAAAAAACTCCCATTTGGGAGTTTTTTTATATCTACGCTTCGACTTCTAGATTGAACGTCACAGGGCCATCATTAATGAGATGAACCTTCATATCGGCTGCAAAAATACCGGTTTGAACTTTTTCAAATTGTGAATGGGTATATTCAACCAGCTGCTCATATAACGCTTTGGCATCTGCTGGTGGCATAGCTGGACCAAAATCTGGACGTAAACCTTTTTGCGTTTGAGCCATCAGGGTAAATTGTGAAACAAGCAGGATTCCACCATGTGCTTGAGAGACATTCCAGCCCATTTTGCCTTGTTCGTCATCAAAGATACGATATTTCAAAATCTTATCAATAAGCTTTTGGCCAATTGCTAAAGTGTCATCACGGCCGATGCCTAAAAAAACCAGTAGTCCGTGTTGGATTTCACCAGTAGTCTTACCGTCAACCACCACTTTGGCTTCAAGAACTCGTTGTATTAAAGCGCGCATAGTTAAAGCAAATTTCTGCAATTAATTGAATTGATTTAGTTTAGCAGAATTTAAATTAAATGATTTTTAAAAGGAAATTTCATGGAATTGCAACAATGGTCTAAAAGCTCGCAATTGATTTATAAAAATATGCTTTAATGCTAAGAAGCAAGCGAATAATCATTGACTATGTCTCCAATTATCCATTCTTTACTAGATACAGACTTGTACAAATTTACGATGTTACAAGTGGTTTTGCATAAATTCCCGCAAACCCATAGTGTCTATCATTTCCGCTGTAGAAATTTAGAAGACACAGTCTACCCACTAGTAGATATTCTGGATGATTTAAACGAGCAACTCGACTACTTATGTAGCCTTAAATATAAAGAAGACGAGCTTCAATATTTGCGTAAATTACGCTTTATAAAAAGTGACTTTGTTGATTATTTAGAACTATTTCAGCTGAAGCGACGCTTTATTCAGGCAAGCATCGATGCCGAAGGCCGTTTGGATATTCATATTGAAGGTCCGATGGTTCAAGCCATGATGTTTGAAATTTTTGTATTGGCAATTGTAAATGAACTTTATTTTAGCCGTATCAAAACCGATGAAGTATGGGCTGAAGGTGAACGCCGTTTAAAAGCCAAGCTTGAATTGATTCAGGAATATGAAAAAACACAAAAACCGAATGACCCGCCATTCTTAGTTTCTGATTTTGGTACACGTCGCCGTTATAGCTTCGTATGGCAAAAACATGTGGTGGCAGCCTTTCATAAAACAGTACCAAATGTGTTCCGTGGTACAAGTAATGTCTTGCTTGCAAAAGAGTTAAATATTACCCCAATCGGTACGATGGCTCATGAATTCCTACAGGCTTTTCAGGCACTTGATGTACGACTGCGTGATTTTCAAAAAGCTGCTTTAGAAACATGGGTACAAGAGTATCGTGGCGATTTAGGAATTGCCCTAACTGACGTCGTTGGTATGGATGCTTTCCTCAGAGATTTTGACTTGTATTTTGCGAAACTCTTTGATGGTTTACGTCATGACAGCGGTGACCCCTATGAATGGGGCGATAAGGCCTATGCGCATTATCGTAAATTAAAAATTGATACCAAAACCAAGATGCTGACTTTTAGCGATGGTCTTAATTTGCCAAAAGCATGGGAATTACATCAATACTTCAAAGATCGTTTTCAGGTAAGTTTCGGTATTGGAACTAATTTGACCAATGACATGGGCCAAAAGCCGCTCAATATTGTGTTAAAACTAGTCGAATGTAATGGTCAGTCGGTTGCGAAAATCTCTGATAGTCCCGGTAAAACTATGACTGATAACGATACTTTCTTGGCCTATTTACGTCAGGTTTTTGAAATAGAAGAACTTGAAGAAGTGGTTTAAGTAAAAAATAGTCTCACTATTTTGTATCTTTAAAAGTAAGAATGCCGATATCTGATTTTCTGCTAAAGAGTAGCAGAAAATCAGAGTTTGTTAGATATATGCTTATGCTAATATGAAATTATGCTGGTATAAAAAGAAACCATGACGATGACACTCCCGGATTTTAAACTCGATTTATTAATTGAAGCAGAAGAATTAGTACCGTATTTAGGCAATGAATATATTCGCATTGTAGATTTGAGCCGTGCGTCTGTTTATGAGCAACTTCATATTCCACATGCCATTCACTTACAGCCTAAATGGTTAGTAGCCCAACACGAAGAAGCCACTGGCATTTTGCCAGATGAAGCGGGTTTACAAGCACTGATTGAAAAATTGAATATTTCACCTAATCATCATGTTGTGGTCTATGACGATGAGGGCGGGGCATGGGCTGGACGTTTAATCTGGAATTTGCATTGCTTAGGATTCACCCGTACCAGTTTAATTAATGGCGGTATTCATGCGTGGTTAGGAGCTGGGTTGCCAACTACAGCAGAAGTCGAAAAAGTTTCTCCTGTTGCAGACTTAATTCAAATTGATTTATCACACACTGCTCAGTTTCGTGTGAACTATGAAGAACTACGTCAACAAGTTGAACAAGAAAATGTTCAATTGTGGGATTGCCGGACGAGTGATGAATATAGTGGGGTCCGTTTAGCAGCGCGACGCGGCGGTCACATTCCAAATGCCCTCCATTTTGAATGGAGTACTGCACTTAATCGTCAAAATCATCTAAAATTGCACCCGCTTGAACGCACGCGGCAGCGCCTTGAACAACTCGGGTTCGATTTACAGCAACCTGTAGTCGTGTACTGCCAGTCACATCACCGTTCTGGTTTGGCCTATATTTTGGCTAGGCTCTTGGGCTGGGAAGCCAAAGCCTATGATGGTGCGTGGAGTGAATGGGGCAATCGCCTCGATAGTCCTATTATTACTGGAGAATCACCGTCGTGAGTTTCACATCTCGATTAAAAAAAGAATTATTTATTAAGGCACAAAACCTTGTACCACAGCATCAATTGAGCCGTGTGGTAGGTAAAGTTGCTGCGAGTGAAAATCCAGTTGTAAAAACTGCTGTTATTCATGCATTTAAAACCAAATATGGGATTGATTTATCGATTGCTGAACAAGGCAATGCACTGAAATATAAATCTTTTAATGACTTTTTTACTCGTGCTTTAAAAGATGGTGTGCGTCTAGTTGACGAAAATACAGATAGCATTGTGTCACCTGCTGATGGTGCTATTTCTCAGATTGGTAAAATTACTGCGGGTGAAGTATTTCAAGCAAAAGGCCAAAGCTTCTCTGTAGAGAAACTCATTGGCGATCCTCAACTTGCTCAGCCGTTTCAAGAAGGCGAGTTCGCGACAGTCTATCTATCTCCACGCGATTACCACCGTGTACATATGCCGTTTGCAGGTACATTAACTGAAACTTTGTATGTACCAGGTGAGCTATTTTCGGTCAATCAGGTGACTGCTGAAAATGTACCGGGGCTATTTGCCCGCAATGAACGCATGGTGTGTTTGTTTGATACTGAACTTGGCCGTATGGCTGTTGTGTTAGTGGGTGCAATGATTGTTGCTGGTATTGAAACTGTGGCGACAGGTAAAGTGAAACCTTCAGGTCGTATCGAATTACAGCATCATCAGTTAAAGCTAGAGAAAGGTGCTGAGCTTGGACGTTTTTATTTAGGTTCTACAGCAGTTATTTTATTTGAAAAAGATAAGATCGAATGGGAACAACGTTTTAAAGCTGAGTCTGTGGTTGTAATGGGCGAGCGCATGGGACATACAGTTTAGTCACTTTTATAGCTCGTATCATACAAATAAGCCCTGAATTTAATTATTCAGGGCTTATTTTTTCTTTCAATTAATAAAAGTAAAATATATAACCATGTCTGAATTTATATTATATGTAAATGTAATTATTATTAAGTGATCTAATTTGGTACGTTATATAAGCTAGTCTATAAATATGTATATGAAGAGAGCAAAAATATTAATACGATTTAAAATTAATGAATAAAAATAGAAATAAATATTTAAGTTAGACTTAAGTCGTAGTTTTAGTTTTATTTAAAGATAAGTTATTAAATATAAAAAATTATTTATTTTTTTCTAAACGTGAAGCGCTTTTTAGATATTACACAGCCTTTAGCCTTGGCACAATGCTTGCTAACTATTCAAGACCTTACTGTAATTTTCATATTTTTTAGGTTCTGAAATCATGTTAAAAGTTAAACGCCTGACAGCTTCGGTTTTATCTGTACTTTGTATTTCACTCACTCATGCCAATGATTTTAAAGTTTTAAATCAAATTTCAAAACAGCCTACTCAACTTCAAAGTGGCGAATATAAAGGTAATTATTACGTTCCTTCTACTTTAAACACCATCATATGGGGTTATTTACCAAATCGGGACGCTAAACCCGTGCTTACTGTTCCGTCGGGCAGTGTTGTGACATTTGATACGGTTTCTCATGAGGGTTTGCTTGAAGACCAAGGACGTAACGCTGAAAAGTTCTTTCAATCGAAAGGAGTAAAATCTAATGAAATCTTGGAAGATGCAAAAAAAATTACGCAGTCAAATTTAAAGCATGATTTTCATAAAGATGGACCACATATTGTGACAGGCCCTGTTGCGATCGAAGGTGCACAACCCGGTGATATTTTGAAAGTTGAAGTGCTTAAAGTTGAGCCGCGTGTTCCTTATGGTGTTATTTCAAATCGACATGGTAAGGGTGCTTTAGTGGGGGAATTTCCTAAAAAAGCAAAGCAAGAAAATGCGTCGGCTGAGCATCCTGAACGTTATGGGAATGTCTCAATTTTCACACCAATTGAAAAAAATGCTCAAGGTGAATATGAAGGTGTATTAAAAACAGAATCGGGTAAATCAATACGTTTCCCGTTGTATCCTTTTATGGGAATTATGGGCGTAGCGGCAAATACTTCTGAGCCTGTGCATTCTGTACCACCTGCGATGTATGGTGGAAATATTGATATTAATGAACTAGGTGCAGGTTCAACAGCCTATTATCCGGTTCAGGTCAAAGGCGCATTATTCTATACGGGTGATAGTCATTTTGCGCAAGGGGATGGTGAAGTTGCATTAACTGCACTAGAAGCTTCAGCACGTGCGACCCTAAAATTTACCTTGCTCAAAGCAGGTAAAGATAAAATACCGGGTAAAGATTTAAAACAACCTTTAGCTGAAAATGCTGAGTTTTGGATTACGCCGGGACTTGATGAAGATTTAGATGAAGCCATGAAAAAATCTACACGTGAAGCTATTCGTTTCTTAAATCAAGAATATGGTATTGATGAAGCAACAGCGTATGCGTATTTAAGTGCCGCAACTGATTTTGAAGTTTCACAAGTTGTAGATAAAACCAAAGGCATTCATGCAAAAATCAGAAAAGCTGATTTTAAAGAATTTGAAAGTAAATAGTTAAAAAAGGGAGCTAGGCTCCCTTTTAAGTTATTTAGTCCAACCATATTTTTTGAAAATAATACTTCCTTGTTGAGACGATAAAAACTCTAAGAAACGTTTAGCTTCAGCATCTTTTAAACTATGTTTGGTTAAAGCAACACCCGTATCGCGATAGATAACCAGCTCTGGTTCGATAGGGATAATTTGCCCAACATCTGGATTACTAATTCCCCAAATATTAAAAACTAACCAAGCATCATAATTGCTATTTTCTTCCCAGTTTTTCTTGGCAATACCTGTGTTGGCTGCATAGGTGACAATATTTTTTCGAAAGGATTTGGTTAATTGGATATTGCCAGTTCTACCAGCAATATCCTCCCACATACCGACCTGACCTGCACCGTGAGTAACTAAAACTTTAATATTGGATTTAGCTAGGTCTTTAAATCCTTTAATATTTTTAGGATTTCCCTTACGTACTAAAATGGCTGCGGGACGTAAATATAAAGGTTCTACCGAGTCTTTTATAATTTGCTCAGAAAAAGCATTTTCGAAATCCGACATCATGGCTTCGGAACCACTATATATAACATCGGCATCTAGTTTCGCTTTGTCAGACCATTGAGAAGTAGGTCCAGACGTTACATGAACTGCTATACCCGTTTTATTGGTGAATTGTTTGGCGGCTTCTTTCATTGCGGGTGCTGGTCCACCAGGACCATATACTTGTACGTCTGCAAAGCTATAGATGGGTAGAGAACCGAGAATAAGACAAATCAGGTAGGGTATAAATTTATATTGTTTTGACATTTTAATCGCTATAGTCATTAGGAAAATATCAGCATATATTTTTATTATTGAAATGGGATTAATTTTTGCAACCATATTTATAATACGTTTCTTTAAAATATATTTTAATTAAATTTTAAGTGGTTATATATAAATGTAATTTATTTTGAGTTGAATATAAATCTAGATGATTTTATGGTAATTTATATTTTATAAATTAATTATTTAAATAGATGTATTGTAAATAATAGAGGATTAATCCCTTGATTAGAAAAACTAATTTTCTTTTAAAAATTTTATTTAGTAGCGCTTGTTTGGTGTCGGGCTCTGCTATGGCTGCTCCAATTACAGATTTGGGTAAGCAAATTGTGAGCGAAAAACCAGGTTCAATACTGTCTCTAGAACAGCAAGATGTGACGGATTTATTTCCTCATGCTGATCAGCGTTTGTTGGTCAATTATCGTAGTCGAGGTATTCAGGGCGAGCCCATTGTGGCATCGGCTTTTATTTTATTACCGAAAGGCACGCAGCCAAAAAATGGCTGGCCAATACTCGCTTGGGCGCATGGCACAACTGGAGTAGCTGATACTTGTGCACCTTCGGGTGATTATGTTGGTGGGCCAGTTCATTCATATCAAGAAGTGGCTTCTAAAGCTTTAGATGGTTGGCTTGCACGTGGCTATGCAGTTGTCGCACCTGATTATCAGGGTTTAGGTACGTCAGGTGGGCATCCTTATATGAATGCAAAGAGCCAATTGCATACAGTGGTCGATGCAGTGCGTGCATTACATTTACTTGAGCCCAAGAGTTTTAATAAACAGTGGTTGGTAATGGGTCACAGTCAAGGCGGGGCTGCGGCAATTGCTGTGTCTGCCTATGGTCAAAAAGATGCGCCCGAACTAGATTTAAAAGGGGCAATTGCTCTTGCGCCTGGCGGCTATCAATATGAAGGCATTGCAGAATATGTGCAGACCCATCCAAACCCAGAACCTAGTGTGGCAGCATTTTTCCCGATTGTGTTATTAGGAGCACAAGCAGCAGAACCAAGTATTGTTCCTGAGAATTTAGTCAGTCCAGAAATGAACGCAGTACTGACTCAAGGGCGCAGCCGTTGTTTATCTGAACTTCAGGCTGATTTGAAGAAATCTCCTTCTCACATATTTCGATCTGATGCGGACTTAAAGCCTCTTTTGACTTATCTAAAACAACAGTCCATTGAAAATATGGTACCTACCGTACCGTTAATGATTGTTCAGGGTTCTAAAGATCATTTAGTCGATCCTAGAGGGACATCTGCTTATTACCAGCAGCTATGTAAATTAAAAAAACCAACTATATATCAAACAATTGATGGTGGAGATCATCGCGATGCATTACGCCAGAGCAATACTTTTGCCACTAAGTTTTTAAATGTAATAGACAAAAATCAGACGAAATCATATTGTTCTAATTTTAAGTAAATTATTTTAAATAATACAAAAAAGCCGACTTTTCGTGAGTCGGCTTTTTATTTGAAGAGAGGTGACTTTAGGTCATGTTATAAAGTCTTTCTTTTGGAAAAACTACAGTAAATGTTGAACCTTCATTTTCTTTAGATTGCACATCTAAATAGGCACCGTGTTGCATAAGCACGTGTTTTACAATCGCCAAGCCTAAACCTGTACCACCTGTTTGGCGACTACGGTCGCTGTCAACACGATAGAAGCGCTCAGTTAAACGTGGCAAATGTTTTGGGTTAATTCCAATACCTGTGTCTTGTACGCTAAAGTAAGCATGTTCACCATCATCATGCCAGCCAATCGTAATGGTTCCACCTTTTGGCGTGTACTTGATGGCATTGGTAATTAAATTACTAAATGCACTGGCGATTTCCATGTCTGAACCAATCAGGTCACAGTGGCTATCAATGTGTAAATTGAGCGTGTGTCCATAATCGGCATTGTAGGCCTGAGCATCATCAAAAAGTTGACTCATTAAACTCGGCATTTCAATAATCTGATTCTTTGCAATTTTTTTATTATTTTCTAAATTCGATAACAGTAGTAAATCATTCACCAAAGCATTCATACGTTTGGTTTGTGACTGCATCTGATCAAACGCACGTTTCCAACGCGGACTAATATCTTCCTGATCTGTAAACGTTTCGATATAACCACTTAGTACAGTTAATGGTGTGCGAAGTTCATGAGAAATATTATCGACGAAGTCTTTACGCATCTGTTCAAGGTTGTGCATACGTGTAACGTCGTAAGCCACCAATAAGCGACTTTCTCCACCAAATCTTGTGAGTTTGACCTGTACATAGCGGTCATCATCAAAATTTGAGTGAAGCTTAATCCCATCGGGTGCCTGATCAATATTGTTAAAATATTCAATAAAGGTCGGCTGACGTAAAATCGTTAATAGATTTCGGCCGCGGTCGAGAGGACTGATTCCTAACAAACGTTCAGCAGCAGGGTTCCACCACTCGATTTGATGTTGGTCATCAATTAAAACAACGGCTTCGGCAAGTGCAACTAACGAAGATTGAGCTCGATCAATTAAACCGACCATTTCGGCTTGAACAATTCGTTCTTGGCGCTGAGCACGGTAAACATTAAATAATAATGCCCCCCAAATCCCATTAAGATTTGGAGGAACGTCATAAGGCTTATTCGCAATCCAGTCATTGACCAGATATAAAGAACGCAACTGGAGTGTAAAAAACACCACGAAGGCGATAAAAATACAGCTCCAGAAATACCCAAGGCCTAAACCGATTAAGCCGGCAATAATTAGAAAAAATAATAAAAGCCGTAAATCTTGTTTGGCAAACGTCCATAAACTACTGTAGCGGGAAAGTTTTTGTTCACGTACCTGTTCGGGGACGGGGTAGGGTTCATACATAAATCTTGGTTAACCTGCGGCTAAATCTGCACGTGTTGAGAAACGGTAGCCAGTTCCACGCACAGTCTGAACAAATCGGTCTACACCAAAAGGTTCTAAAACTTTACGCAAACGACGAATGTGCACATCGATAGTGCGGTCTTCGATATATACATTACCGCCCCACACCTGATCGAGCAACTGGGCACGTGTATATGCACGCTCTGGATGGGTCATAAAAAATGCAAGTAAGCGATATTCAGTTGGGCCCATATCTAAAATGCTGTTGCCAAAGCTAACACGCTGGCTTACAGGATCAAGAATTAAGCCATTGGCATCAATAGTTTTTTCACCACTTAATGCATTAGCACGACGCAGAACTGCCTTAATACGTGAAACCAGTTCGCGTGTTGAAAAAGGCTTGGTCATGTAGTCATCTGCACCTGCGTCAAGACCTTGTACTTTGTGGTCTTCTTCTCCGCGGGCAGTCAACATAATGACCGGAATTTCTGCTAGGTTTTCATCTCGTTTTAAGCGGCGACATAAATCGACACCACTTACGCCTCCAGGTAACATCCAATCAAGCAAGATAAGCGCCGGACGTTGGTCGACGATAATTTGATGAGCTTGTTTGGCATCTTCTGCCTGTAAACACTGAAAGCCTGCCATGTCCAAAGAAGTATGGATCATTTCGCGAATAGGAAGCTCATCATCGACAATTAAAATATAGTCATCTTTCACAGCGCAATATCCTATAGATTTAACGGTGAACCGTTTTGTAGTTATGACAGGCTTATTACAAAGATTAATTATGACAATTTCATTGCAGAAAAGTCTATAAAATTAAATTTAGCAATAAGTTGTGACAAAACCAAGGCAAAGGTATGACCAAATGATGACATGAATATTTTAGTTTTCTTAAAATCATTCAATAGCTTATCAATGAAGTAGTTTAACTGGTTTTGCACATTTATCGCTGTCAAAAAACTTTAATATTATTTTGAAACTTGCGCTAATAAAGATAAGAAAACGATACGGCATGCGGTTAAAACCTGCTCAAGAGACTGTTCAAACCCTCCCATGACCCATCGAATTGCAATTTGAGTAACATATCCATTTAAGCCAGTTGCGATTAAAGAGAGCTCATTTTCGTGGTGTTGAATTTGCGGCATGGTCAGCATAACAAAGGCTTGAATCATGCGGTCAAATTGCGCAAGTGTTTCTTGAATGGTGGCTTGATTATGTAACTCTTGTACCAAAACTGCGTCGACATAGACAATACGAGCTAATCTCGGATCTTCTTTTAATGTTGTTAGCAGTGCTCGCAATCCCGCATCGACCATTTTTTCTGGATCGGGGGTAGCTTTAATCACAGCTTGCATCAGGTTTTGCTGTAATTCTTCAATCATTTTTAAAAAGATGGTTTGAAATAAATCTTCACTTTTCTTAAATGATTCATAGAAATAGCGTTCTGTGAGTTTTGCCTCTTGGCAGACATCTTTGACCGTTACGGAAAAAAAGCCGAGTGTTCCATAAGTCGCGATACCCGCTTCAATCAGTTTTTCGCGGCGTGCCTCTTTACGTTCAGATAAAGATAACCCTTTGAACTGACGTTCTTTACTCACAGTTTTTGTTTTCTTTTTACTGGTTGAGTCGTTTGTCGCCATAAATAAGTCGTTTCCTAAAGAATGGTTTCCTAATTTATAGGTTTTACCCAAATATGCTCACTATGATAAAGCCCTCAGCAGAATTGTGCCATTCTATCTGAATTTACAGTGTACTATATTGACAATGGATATTGTCAAAATTATATTAAAGGTGTCTAAACTGCACATGCAATGAACCGACTGTGCAAATATCGAAAAACAAAGGATGGACAATGAAAAATTTTAAAAACAAAGTCGCTGCAATTACGGGCGCGGGTTCTGGCATTGGACAACAGTTAGCAATTCTTTTGGCAAAACAGGGCTGCCATCTTTCGTTGAGTGATATTAATGAAAAAGGATTACAGCAAACTGTCGAGCTTTTAAAACCATACAGCAATATTACTGTTACCACCAAAAAGCTTGATGTTTCTGACCGTGAAGCGGTAAAGCAGTGGGCACAAGAAACTGTGCAAGATCATGGTTCTGTTAACCTGATTTTTAACAACGCCGGTGTTGCGTTAGGTTCGACTGTTGAAGGTGCGACCTACGAAGATTTAGAGTGGATTGTTGGGATTAACTTCTGGGGTGTGGTGTACGGAACTAAAGAGTTTTTACCGTTCATTAAGCAAACTCAAGATGGTCATATTATTAACATATCGAGCCTATTTGGTTTAACTGCTCAACCGACGCAATCTGGTTATAACGCGACTAAATTTGCTGTGCGTGGTTTTACCGAATCATTACGCCAAGAGTTGGATATTGAAAAAAGTGGCGTAAGCTCGTTGTGTGTACATCCGGGCGGAATCCGCACCAATATTGCTAAATCTGCAAAAATGAGTGATAGCTTGAATAGTTTGGGTATGGACCCGACGAAATCGATTCAAAACTTTGACAAGCTACTACGTACTCCACCTGAAGAAGCCGCTCGTCAAATTTTACAAGCTGTATTAAAAAATAAGCGCCGTTTATTGATTGGTAGTGACGCAAAAATTCTTGATGCATTCCAGCGTTTATTCCCAACGGGATATCAACGTGCTTCAACCATTGTGACCAAATTAATGAAATAATTTTTTAACGAAAAAAAGCCATCAAATGATGGCTTTTTTTATGTAGTTTGAATGGTTCTAAATAAGAACTTTGATCTTCTTTTTCTTCCAAATGAATTGGTAATATAAGCCTTGAATAATACATAAACTGACAAATGCCAAGGCATAGGCAACCCAGATTCCTTTAAGCCCCCACATTGAACTAAACCAGTAAGCACATGGAATTTCAATAAATAAAATAGCAGAGATGTTTAACAGCATTGGAACGGTCACGGTTCCGCTGGCACGCATGATCGATGCAAAAATGGCACCTGCACCAAAGAATAAAATTGCCCAAAGTACAATAAATAAAAGCTGTTGGCCTAACACGACCACAGTTGGGTCGGTAATAAACAAAGCCATTAAATATTTTGAAAATAGATAGCCAAGTGCAATTAAGGTGCCTGTAAATAAGAAGTTCATTCCCAAAGCTGTGCGGGTTACTCGTGCTAACAGATCTGATTTGCCAGCACCAATTGCTTGTGCTGCAAAAATTGAAGCTGCAATTGAGATTGATAAAGCAGGAAACTGAATGTAGTTGAGCACCTGATTCACTGCACCATACGCTGCTGTAGCATGCGATCCGTAATGGTTAACCAACCCAACAATAACCAAGCCAGCCATTGAGGTCATAATCATTTGAATGCCGGTTGGTACGCCTAAGCGCAAAATGATTTTGCTCAGTTCTGGATTATGACGGATATGTTGCAGAAGCTGCCGATTAGGTCTAAGTGGATGATTTTTCTTGTTCAGATAAATTGCCAGAAAAATCAAAATTGCAACATAACCCGTGATTGTTGCAATTGCTGGAGCAATAATTCCCAGAGCTGGTAAACCAAAATAACCTTTAAGCAATATCGGGGTAATCACCAAACCAATTACACTGGTTAAAGCCAATGCAAGTAAGGGCGTTGTACTGTCGCCTACACCACGTAAAATTGAGGTATAAATAATATAAACAAATAGAAGCGGGCTACCCGCCAGCATCCATTGCACATAAGGCAAAGCAAGATGCATTACCTTTGGATCTGTGCCCAATAACTCTAAAATATCGTGGGCAAAAAACACACCGATAATCGCGGTAATTACCCCACCAATCAGTGTCATAAACAGGGTAGAACCGACCACACTTTGGACTTTCTCTATATTTTGTGCGCCCCACGCTTGCCCTACTAAAACAGTAGTACCTGTTGAAATCCCGATAATAAAAGCGAGGAGCAAGAATAAAATAGGGAAAAAAACCGAGACGGCAGCAATTGCATCAACTCCCATCATTTGACCAACGAAGATGGTGTTAATCGTCCCCGACAAGTTTTGCAAAATATTGGTTGCAATCAGGGGGAGCAAGAAAACAAAAAATGTTTTCCATAGATTTTGCTGGTGAATTAAAGATTGTCTTGGTGGCATGTGTTCTCCATCGCCCATCTCTTTGATGAGCGGGGCAGACATCCAACTTAGCATAGTTGGAGCGAATAACTTGTAGTGTTTTTACTGTGCTAAGTAGCTAAATTTATTAACATTCATTCAAGATTTCTCCTGCTTTTTGCAGAGTCTCATCATTTTTAGCAAAGCAGAAACGAATCAGGCGTAAAGACTCTGGTGCTTGCTGATAAAACACCGAAACAGGAATAGCCACAATTTTATGTTGCTCGGCTAAAAACTGGCACATTTCTACATCGTTTAAGTCTGGTCTAATTTGACTGTAATCAAGATTTTGGAAATATGTCCCTTGAGATGGTTTTAGCAAGAAATGGCTATTATGAATTGCCTGATTAAATCGATCTCGCTTAGTCTGGTAAAACTGCGAAAGCTCTTGAATATGTTCTGGATGTTGCTCCATATATTGAGCTAGGGCAATCTGACAAGGTGTCGTGCCACAGAAATTTGCATATTGATAAATCTGGCGAAATAAACGCATTAACTCAGGTAAAGCGACGCAATAACCTGTTTTCCAGCCCGTCACATGAAAGGTTTTTCCAAAAGACCCAATCACAAAACTGCGCTCTCTGAGCTCTGGAAAATGCAATGCGCTAAAGTGTTGTTGACCATCAAAGACCAGATGTTCATAGACTTCATCTGATAAAACCACAATGTTTTTATCTTGAATCAGTTCAATGAGTTCTAACCAGTCTTGTTTATCCCAGATGGTACCTGTTGGATTATGGGGAGTATTCACCACAATCATACGGGTTTTGTCATTAATCAAATCTTTAACTTGCTGCCAGTTCACCTTAAAGTCAGGTGCTTCAAGTGCAATATGAACTGCTTTACCACCTGCTAATTGCACAGAAGGGCTGTAGCTGTCGTAACTTGGGTCAAAAATAATGACTTCATCACCTGCATTGATGCAGGCTTGTATGGCACAAAAAATTGCAATGGTTGCGCCGGGAGTAATCGTGATTTGAGTTACAGGGTCAAGTTGAAGTTGGTCACGTTGCTGAAATTGTAAAGCGAGTTGTTCACGTAAACCGAGAATACCGTCACCGGGTGGGTATTGATTATGCCCAGCTAAAGTCGCCTGAGATAAAGCTTCCAGTAAGGCTTGTGGTGCCGGAAAATCTGGGAAGCCTTGTGACAGGTTGAGAGCACCTAATCGATGTGCCATTGCCGTCATGGTACTAAAAATAGTCACGCCTTGAGTGGCCAATTTTGACTGTAGCTGTAGCATATTGTTCTCTTATTAAAAATATTTAAAGTTATAAAATTGATTCAATCACTGCCCGAATTACACCCAGTGTCAAACCAATAAATGCACCTACTACAACGCCATTTACTCGGATCATATGTAGGTCGCCACCGACTTCATTTTCAATTTTCCCGATCATTTCGCGTGAATCCCATTCATGAATGCGTTCACTGACATAGCGTATGATTTTATGGCTATATTGATCTGTAAAAGTCAGCGCAAGTCCTGTCATTTCTTTGTTTAGCACTTCACGTACTTTGGCATTTTGAACGAGGTTTTCACCCAGTTGTTGAATAGCAGCTCTTAGGTTCATTGCAATGCCAGAGTCTTCTTTCATTAAATCTTCTTTAATGGCATTACACAAAATAGTAACAGCACCACTGATGAAATTGAGGACTTGTGGACTATCGAGAAGGGCATCTTTACCGCTGTTGAGGCGTTGGCTAGCAACGCTGTCTGGTTTTGCCAACTCAAGCATGAGAGAGTGGGCAATGGTTTCAATTTCTTGTCGCCAAGGATGTTCATCGTCTGCCAACATCGATTCTACTTTTTCAACGAGTGAGTCGATGGTACGTTGTTGAACATCAATACCAATCCAGCTTGCGCCTTTTGCAAGTGACCAGACACCAAGCGCTTTAAACATTTTTCGGGTTAATTCACGGGTTTTATCTGGGTTTTGTACCACCCATTCATGCGCGATATCGAGTCCACGCTGTAAGACATCTTGGTGGAAATCATTTTCCAATACCGCGCGTAGCATTTCACTTGCGAGTTTATTGACTTCAGTATTACGCACCCATTGCACACTATTATTTTGCACAAAATTGGCAATTTGATCTTGGCTAACAAACTCAAAAATTTTCGGTACGGTTTGCTGAATGAGCTGTACCACTTGAGTATTGTTTTGTGGGCTTGCCAACCATTGACCAATTGCGAGGCTCAAGTCAGTTTTTTCTAAGCTTCGTTCGACCACTTGAGGTGAAAGAAAATTTTCTTGTACAAAACGTCCCATTGATTCTGCAATGCGAGCTTTGTTGCGTGGAATAATTTCGGTGTGGTCGCGTAAAAACTTAGGAATGGGTAACTTACCAAAAGGGTTCCGAAATAGAACGGTAATCGCGTACCAGTCAGCTAAGCCACCGACGACACCTGCTTCTGCCCCTAACATTAGAATATGAATAAAACCTGTGTACTCTGGCAGAAAACGATCAGCCACCATCAGTGCAATCCACAGCACAACGACAATAATAAGCGCCAGAGTAGCAAAATATTTGCTACGTTTAAGACTGGGCACGTGGTGAACTTCTTCTGCCATGTTCATAAATTTATCCTATTCATTTTTGTTTTACTGGAGGCTCAGGCGGTGGCAACAGCTCTCCTGTCGGACTCAATCCATATTTTTGTCCGATTGATTTCAAGATCAAGGTTGCATCAAAAGCATCCTGTGGAGCCTGCTTTTGATCCCGATAACATTCAATAGTATACGATACTTGAACAGGGTCGATATTGACCACTTGTGGGTAATCATAGAACGGATCATGCCAAAAACCTGGGTAGCGACGACCATAACCATATGGGTAAAAGCTTGGAGCTGATGGATAAACCACAGCCTGACGTGGTGGTTTCTGGCTCTGATTACTTGGATCATTTTGCACTTTAAAAAAGCGGAAACCTTTTTGTATAGTCGTTTGTGCTGATTTCACCAAGGTAATTTCTTCAGCTCTGCCATAACTCATATTGGGGTCGGCTTGAAAACTAATACGGAACGTTTGGGCATTTAGAGGGTATGCTGAAAACTGCCCAAGCTGATCAAAGGTTTTTGGTTTACTTGGAGTCGTTGCACACGCAGTTAAAGTTAAGGCAGTGCCTAAGGCTAAACAAAGAGAGAGATATTTCATGATGAACTCCCAGCTGAGCATTAAAAAATAAATGACTCAGCATTAAAATTTAAGAAACTTTAAAAACTACTGTTCGGTTCTAATAAAAATTCAGTTTCCTCTGGAGTAGAAACACGCCCGAGAATGGTATTTCGATGAGGATAGCGTCCAAAGCGATCAATAATGACTTTATGCTTTTTCTCAAAACTTAAATTAATTTCATTGCCGAGACGTTGAAAGAGTTTCAAGGCAAACTCATGAATCAATTTTGATTCACTATGCATAAACGGCATATATAAAAAAGAACGTTGCTCTGGATTAAGCTGTGCATCGAGTTGCAAGCTAATCGCTTCTTGTGCCAAAGCTAATGCCAAGCTGTCGTAGGCAAAAGATTGGGGTTGATCACGATAAATGTTGCGAGAAAACTGGTCTAGTACAATAATCTCTGCCAGACGGCCTTCAGCTGTTTTTCGCCATGACCACAATTCAGCTTGAGTTGCCTGTCGATGAACGTCAGAAAAAGTTTCGCAAATTTTTTTGTCAAAATCATCACTTTTTGCAAACCAAAGTGAACGGTGTTCAGGAGAAAACCAAAAGTTTAAAATGTCTTGTTCGTTCATGATATTGACAACTCTTTAGCAATTATTCTTCAATAAAATCACAATTCTTTCGTGTCTTAAATAACAAGATTGTGATAAAAATTGCCAAACTGGAATGATGTGAGTATATAAATAGCCGTATCATCTCACGATTTTGTATATAGTGATCTTTAATAAGCGAGCAAATGCATGAGTCAACCCACTACACCCTCTCAATCAGTTATTCCTGCTTGGGTGGATTCGTCGCTACTACAAGGCATGTTACGTGGAATAGAGCGTGAAAGCCTACGTATGCAAAGTAATGGGTTCTTATCACAAGAGTTACATCCGAAGGCTTTAGGCTCGGCTTTAACACATCCACAAATTACGACTGATTATTCAGAAGCATTGATGGAGTTTATTACCTCGCCCAAGCCAACCATTGAAGAAGCTTTGCATGAGCTCACCGATATTCATGCGGTTGTGCATCGTCATTTAGAAAATGGTGAAAAACTTTGGCCGCTGTCTATGCCATGTATGTTAGACGACAATGAAGAACGAATTCGTCTAGCACAATACGGCACCTCTAATATTGGTCGTTTTAAAACACTATATCGCCGTGGGTTGGGCATTCGATATGGCCGTCGTATGCAGACCATTTCAGGCGTGCATTACAATTTATCTTTTCCGGATACACTTTTTGCCGAGCTACAAGCTCATGAAACTGACGAACAATTAAAATTATTAAATTTGCAGGATTATCGTAGCCATCGTTATTTTGGACTTATTCGTAACTTTATCCGTTTAACACCACTGGTTATGTTTTTAGTGGGCGCTAGCCCAACGGTATGTCGTTGTTTCTTAACTGGACATAAACATCAGTTATTGCCTTTAATCAAAGGTTCATACTATTTACCGTATGCTACAGCTTTGCGTATGGGACGATTGGGCTATCAAAACTCAGCCCAAAAAAGCTTAGGTATTCACTACAACAATTTGACTGGTTATCTGGATGGTTTACAAAAAGCCGTTCATTCTCCTTACCCGCCATTTAGCCGTTTAGGGTTAAATGATGCCTCTGGTGAGCCGTTGCAAATTAATGATCATGTTTTGCAGATCGAGAATGAATATTACAGTCTTGTACGTCCGAAACAGGTGCCTCAATCAGGTGAAACACCGTCTCAAGCCTTGAAAAATCGAGGTGTAGGATATGTTGAACTACGTGCTGTTGATGTAAACCCATATTCGGCAATTGGTGTTGATGAAACGACGGCAGGTTTCCTTGAAGTGTTAGCACTTTATTGTTTGCTAAGTGACAGCCCAGAGCTATTAGGCCCTGAGCAAGACTTGGTTGAGAAAAATCAGACCGAGGTGGTAAACCGAGGGCGAGCGCCGAACGCAACTATTACAGATTTAATAGGGTCATACCACATCGAAGATTGGGCACGGTTATATATTGCAAAAATGCAAGATTGTGCACAGCTACTCGATCAGACCTATTCAACGGACTTGTATGGCTCAGCATTAGCGATCATGCAAGCACGAATTGATGAAGTTGATGAGACTTTATCTGCCCATGTCATTGACGATACGTTAAAACATGGTGGAACTTGGAGTTTTGGTAGCCACATGGCGCAATTACATGCTGAAAGTTATGAAGAGCATGAGATTAGTGTGGAAACCTTGAAACATTTTGAACAATTGGCTGCACAGTCGTTACAGCAGCAAGAACAACTTGAGCAAGATACTCAGGTCAGTTTTGACCAATATCTTGAACAATATCGATAATAAAACGAGGTTTTACATGCGATTAAGTTACCGTTTGGTGAGTGGACTACTTGTTTTAGCAAGTATTGTCGGCATGTCTTTTGCGTTGTATCTGGAACATGTAAAAGGTTTAGAGCCATGTCCGCTCTGTATTTTTCAACGTGTTGGCTTAATGGCGATGGGTTTTGTGGCGCTCATAGCATTTTTGCATAACCCGGTTTCCAATGCGGTTAAACGCTTTTATGCATTTTTGGCTGGCATCGCAATTTTATGGTCAGTCGGAGTGGCAGGCCGTCATGTTTGGATACAGCATTTACCAGCAGATCAAGTACCGAGTTGTGGACCAGGTTTAAACTATTTAGTTGATGCCTTACCTATGAAAGCCGTTTTACAAGAAGTGCTTGCTGGTTCAGGTGAATGTGCTGCAATTGATTGGACCTTTTTAGGTCAATCTTTACCAGTTTGGTCATTGGTTTATTTCCTTTTGCTATTACTGGTATGTTTATGGCAGTTGTTCCGTTTTTATCCAGTATTTAAGACTGCGAAAAAATAAGTTTAAACAGATAAAAAAAGCCCAACTTAAGTTGGGCTTTTTTTTACGTCTCTACAATTCCTTCTAAATCTTCGAGCGTATAGTTCGGCATATCAATAATATGGGTTTGAATACCTTCTTGCACATAATCATTAACATTAGGATATAGCCAGCGAGTAATCTGTTCCGCGACACTCGAGTGATACTGAATTTCAAAGTGATTTAGGCCATAGAACACGGCTTTGTGCGAATCTGGAACTTTGAGCTGAAAACGTGGATTCGGGTGTTCACCCAGCGCGCTTTTCACACTCACTAGGTAGTCGCCAATCACGGTAAGCGCTTTGTTACGTACTTTTTCAAACTCGAGTGTGCCTGCCACTAAAAAGGTATTGATATGAGACGGCAATGGAGCAGGTGCACGGTTATCATCCATCATGCCAATACGGGCATCCATATATTCCCAGTCATCATCACGAACGCTACCGTGGCGTAGGTCTAAAATGCCGTTACTACGAATATTAACCAGTTGACCGAGTAAACCCACAAAAGGGAAGGCTCCGAGCTTATCTTGTATGGTAAAGCCAAAGCGCTCCAAGACAGCACCATGATGCGGAGAACCAATGCAGACCAGATTCTCGACCATATGAATCCATTGATACATATTTTGTTTGCCGTAAAACAGAGCACTTCGAGAAACTAATCCACCCATGCTATGGCCAATGATATCAATACTGGTAATTCTCGGGTTACGTTGTACTAAGTCTTCTAATACATTTGAAAAGCTGCGGCCATTAGCTGAAATACGTCGACCTGTATTGTAATTTAAATACAGCATAGTGTTATGGTCACGCTGTGCTAACAGACGTTCTCCAATACCACCATAATGTGCGTTTGACCAACTAAGATGATTCATACACAAACCATGAACCAAAATCACAATACGTCCTGCAAGTTCCCCTTGTTGTATTGCACCGTAGTGATCGTATAGCACCATTGGTAAGGCCAGTGGACTATGTTGTTTAAGTAGGTAATCCCCAAAAATTCCATTCAAAATTCCGACTAAAAAATGTAGGCTTGGGGTGAGTGGCTTTTCATGAAGTGTGGGATATTTTTCAATAATGTGACGTAAACTTGGCGCTAAAAAGTGACTACCATATTTTTGTAATGCGCCATAAGAAAATTGATATGCCTTTTGCACAAATGGTCGTTTTTGAAAGTTTTTTGCATTTTGTGTGCTCACACCAAAAGCATTTTTTAATACTTCAATATTAATAACTTGTATTAATTCATGTACACCATTTAAGCTGGTGCTGAACAGTTGAGCTAAACCTTCTAGTACGTCTGCCTGACTCGGTGGCGTACGATCCCATTTACAATAAGTTTCATGTAGTGGTGTTAAGCTCGGCATATCTTTTCCCCATATACGTTATAACCGACGTTTTAAGCTGTACTTTTTATCAACGGCAGTAAACGTTTCCATCTTAGTAGTTTAAATAACACATTTTTTTAAAATACTGATGAATGGTTAGTTGAGTGGTTTTTCTTGTCTGACAATTGTGCTTTTCTATACAAACTGAGAACAAAATTGTGAAATTTGTCTCAATTTAGAGGGGAATATATGAATATTATCTACCTCCATGGTTTTAATAGTAGCTCTCTTTCGATTAAAGGACTGAGCTTAAGGCAGTATTGTAGCGAATTAGGGATTAATGTGCATTTGCCAAACCTGAATAGATCTCCAGATCAGGTGGTTGAGCAAGTTTCAGAACTTATTGAAAGTCTGGATGATGTTGCATTGGTTGGTAGTAGTTTAGGTGGTTTTTTTGCGACATATTTTGTCGCGAAATATAATATTCCGGCTGTACTGATTAATCCTGCTATGCAACCATGGAAGCTGTTTGATGAGTTGTTTCAAGTTGAAAGCATGCCCTATGTGGTGAATGATCAATGGTCAATTGATCATGTTCAGTTGCGACAATTACAACAACTGGAACTGAAACAACCTAAAAATGCCGACAAAATACTCGTCTTGTTGCAACAAGGCGACGAAATTTTGGATTATCGTCAAGCACAACGCTATTATAGTGCTGCAACGCCATCCTCATTGATTTTGACGGATGCTCATGGCAATCATGCTATGGAAGATTTTGAAGAAAAATTACCGTTAGTGATCGAATTCTTTGCGCACACCATCAAATAAGGAAAACGTACAACGTGACACAATATACGGCTCAATCGCTTGAAGTCCTTTCTGGTTTAGACCCTGTTCGCCGTCGTCCAGGGATGTATACCGATACGACTCGACCTAACCATTTAGCTCAGGAAGTTATTGATAATGCTGTTGATGAAGCATTAGCGGGTCATGCCGACAAAATATGTGTCACAGTTTATAAAGATGGTTCATTGTCGGTTGAAGATAATGGTCGTGGTATGCCGGTTGATATTCATCCTGAATATGGTCAATGTGGTATCGAAATTATTTTGACCAAGCTCCATGCTGGCGGTAAATTTAGTACTGATAACTACCAGTTTTCTGGTGGTTTGCATGGTGTGGGGATTTCGGTTGTAAATGCTTTATCAACACGTGTTGAAGTCGAAGTACAACGTCAGGGTAACCTATATCAAATGGCGTTTGAGCAGGGTGAACCAGTTGCACCATTAGCCGTTCTCGAGGGTAAAACACCAAAACGTGCGACAGGTACAACAGTACATTTTTGGCCTGAAGCAAAATATTTTGATAGTCCGAAATTTGCTTTAAAAGCCCTAAAACACAATTTAAAAGCCAAAGCTGTTTTAGCGGCTGGCTTAAAAATTATCTATATCGATCAAATTAACGATGAAAAAATCGAATGGCAATTTGAAAATGGCCTCGTCGATTATTTGATGGATGAATTGCAAGACCGCGAAATTTTGCCAAATCCTGCTTTTGTGAGTAATGGTCAGGCAGACCGTGCGGCGTGTGAATTTGCGATTTGCTGGAATGTAGAAGGTGGTGAGCAGGTTCAAGAAAGTTATGTCAACCTGATTCCAACCGCACAAGGCGGTACTCATGTGAATGGTTTACGCTCAGGTGTAACGGAGGCTTTACGTGAGTTCTGTGAGCTGCGGAACCTGTTGCCAAGAAATCTCAAACTATCGGCAGAAGATGTCTGGGATGGTGTGAACTATATTTTGTCACTTAAGTTCCAAGAACCACAGTTTTCAGGTCAAACCAAAGAGCGCCTTTCTAGTCGAGAAGCATCAAATATTGTTTTAAATATTGCCAAAGATGCTTTTTCACTTTGGTTAAACCAACATGCTGAAGTTGCCATGCAACTGGCAGAAATGGCGATTTCTAAAGCAGGTCGTCGTTTAAAAGCAGCGAAAAAAGTTGAGCGTAAAAAGATTGTTTCTGGCCCTGCTTTACCGGGTAAATTGGCTGACTGTGTTGGGCAAACCCGTGAAGACACTGAGCTATTCATTGTCGAGGGTGACTCAGCAGGTGGTAGTGCCAAGCAAGCACGTGATAAAAACTTTCAAGCTATCATGCCAATTCGTGGAAAAATCTTAAATACGTGGGAAGTTTCTTCTGACGAGGTTTTGGCTTCTCAAGAGGTTCACGATATTGCGATTGCCATTGGCGTAGACCCAGGTAGTGATGATTTATCAGAGCTACGTTACGGCAAAATCTGTATTTTGGCCGATGCTGACTCGGACGGTTTACATATTGCGACTTTGCTTTGCGCTTTATTCGTTAAACACTTTCCTACCTTGGTTGAAGAAGGCCATCTGTTTGTAGCAATGCCACCATTGTTCCGTATCGACATTGGTAAAGATGTCCATTACGCGCTTGATGATGATGAGCTTGAAGTCATCTTGAAAAATGTAAAAGGCAATCGTAATCCGCAAATTACCCGATTCAAAGGATTGGGTGAGATGAACGCGAGCCAGCTACGTGAAACAACCATGGATCCAAACACTCGTCGTTTAGTGCAGCTCGATCTAGATGATGCTCATTTTACAGCTGGTTTACTTGATAAGTTACTTGCCAAAAAACGTTCGGCAGATCGTAAGCAGTGGCTTGAGCAGAAAGGTAACTTAGCTGATATCACTGTTTAAAATAGAATAAAAAAATCCCCGCTCAATAGGCGGGGATTTTTTATGTAAATCTAAATTGTTGGAAATCACCACAACGGTTTCTGTCATTAAATTAAAATAGACCGATCTGTTTATTTTAATTTAGGTCGTAATTTTTATAGCAAGTGGAAATTGAAAAACATCACAATTCGCTCCACCTCCAATTCGATCTACCACTGCAAAATCACTCGGTGCTTCAAAGGTAAGCAAAGGATGATGCCATGTACCCGCCCGATAATTGATACTTTGCTTTCCATTTGAAACAAATGCACATAGCTTTGAAATATCAGGAGTGTTTTCATCGAAAGCGGGCGCGACAATAATTAAAAACTTTTGTTGCTGTAGTGGAATAAATGCCTGAGACCCTTTCGGATGACGCTCTAGCATTGAAATTTCCAGAGGTAACAGGCTGGCTTTAATATTACGAAAAATACTAATTCCTGCTTTTGCTTCCCCTTCAATTTCAGTTTCAACGAGCGCGTGGTAGCGCTCGGTGTGGGCATCGTTAATATGAAAAAAGTCATGCCCGTCGCAACAGATGACCTCTCCGAAGGGCTGAAAGTTTTCAATGGTTAAGGGCTGAATTTGAACATTCTTCATGATCATGACTTGGCAATTTTTCCCCATAAACGAACACGACTAATACCACCGTCTGGAATCATGTTAATACGAATATGAGAGATTTTTTCATGCGGTAAAATCTCATTCACGTATTCATGAATATGATCCATTTGCATCGGTTGAGCTTCAAGTAAATAAGACCAGAACATACTTTGTGGAATCAGTTGTGCATCGGTTGCATTTTCAAGGTAAACCGCTTGAATAGATACTTGGGCAGGGAAATTCCCTTTAAAGTGAGCCGTATCAATTTCAAGCTTTTCAATTTTTCCGCTTTTACCCAACGCAAGAATACACCAGTCATAACCCGGTGCTCGGCGGCGTTTGGTTTCCCATCCATCGCCCATGTTGATGCCACGGGCCGGGTTAATCAAATTACGCGGATGTCCGAAATGAGCATCGCTATAGGCAACGACACGGCCACCATTTTCTAGGGCTAATAAATCGAGAATTTGCTCGCTATCAGTCACCTGAATATGAACGTCTCCATAGACACGTAAACGGGCAATACCACCATCTGGGAAAATATTGAGACGTATATGGGTGAATAGTGCATCATTATTGACCATAAAAATATGATGCTGACTTGGCCCGAGTTCAGTATTTCCTAAAAGGCTCTCCCATTTTGCCCCTGTCAGGTCACCATTTGGTGCATAACATGCTTCTAAAGATGCAGATGCTGGATAATTTCCTGTGAAAAAGCTGGTATCAATATCAAGTGCACTGATTTTCCCACTTACACCAAGCTTCACAATGCACCAGTCATAGCCTGCGTGACGCTTACGGCGCGTTTCCCATCCATCCATCCATTTGCCGTTGTCATCAAATTTATCTTCAACAAAAATAGGGGCATCAAATTGCAGCATACGCTTTGCTTCTGCAAAGAAATCATCTGAACACTCAATGACTTGTGCACCAATTCTGGCATCTGCCAAATTGGTTTTTGTATTCAAAATTTCTGGAAGTTCAAACGCTGGAGCGTGCAATGTTGCCATAGTGGATTATCCGTATTTCTTGTTAAAAACATGATTTTTCATTTAAAACTGCGCTCAAACGAAGCGTGTTGAGACAAGTTTTACACGTAAATATATAAGCATGGTGTATGCCAGTTTTGTGGAAAAGCTAAATAAATTTTGAACAATGGCATGTTTTTAGCATAAGCACCCTATAGGTGAATATCTATAGGAGCATGTTATGAATGTGGTGATTATTGGTGCGGGAATGGGAGGTCTAACCACAGGCATTGCATTAAAGAAATTTGGTCACCAAGTTCGCATTTTTGAGCAAACTGAAAAGATTCTTCCAGTTGGCGCTGCAATTTCGCTGTGGTCGAATGGTGTGAAATGTCTAAACTATCTCGGATTAACAGACAAAATCGCCAAACTTGGCGGACAAATGGATGATTTGGCCTATGTGGATGGTTTAACTGGAGATGTGATGACACAATTCAGTTTACTGCCATTAATTGAAGAAGTCGGCCAACGCCCATATCCAGTTGCACGTGCTAATTTACAAAATATGCTGATGGATGAATTTGACAGAGATCAGATTTATTTAGGCAAAAAAATGGTCAGCCTTGAAGACAAAGCTGATTATGTTGAGGTCCATTTTGCAGATGGCAGTTCAACGCAGGCTGATCTATTAATTGGGGCTGACGGTACCCACTCACTTACACGGACCTATGTGTTAGGCCAGCAAGTACAGCGCCGTTATGCGGGTTATGTGAACTGGAATGGCTTGGTTGAAATATCTGAAGATTTAGCCCCAGCTCAGCAATGGACGACTTATGTGGGGGAAGGCAAGCGAGCGTCTTTAATGCCAGTTGCAGATGGTAAGTTCTATTTCTTTTTAGATGTGCCTTTGCCAGCAGGATTAGACAATAATCGAGATGACTATAAAAAACTTTTAAAACAATATTTTGCGGATTGGTGTTTGCCCGTACAGCAGCTCATTGAGCGCTTAGACCCGCAAAAGACGAATCGGGTAGAAATCCATGACATTGAACCGTTTACTCAGTTTTATAAAGGTCGTGTAGTGATTTTAGGTGATGCTGCACACAGCACGACACCTGATATTGGTCAAGGCGGTTGCCAAGCGATGGAAGATGCGATTTATTTAGCGCGTTCTCTGCAAATTAACACTTTAGGTGTCGAAGATGCTTTACGTCGCTATCAAAACAAGCGCAATGAGCGTGCAAATGAATTGGTACTTCGTGCGCGTAAACGCTGTGATGTGACCCATATGAAAGATGAAAGCGTTACACAAGCATGGTACGCAGAATTACGCCGTGAACAAGGCGGACATATTATGCAGGGGATTATTAGCAACATTGTTGGTAATCCACTCGATTAAAACAAAAACAGCAAGGAATTTTCCTTGCTGTTTAATCTTCTAAATCATAATTTTAGAAGTGGTATTTAACCAAAGCACTGACGTTATTTTCATCTGCACCTTTAATACCGAATTTGTTATTCCACACAGAATGTTCAATACCTAAGTATAGACGTGTATCAGGAGAAATGTGTTTACCTAGATTCCATTTCCACTGAGTTGTCCAGTTCAACTCGCTGGCATGGTCGCCTTCAGCAGTTGACCAGTCAAGGAAACCATCTACCAAGAAATCTTCAGATCCTAATTTTAATGGAACGCCGTAAACGAATGTCATTTGATAATCGTCGTCAGTTTTCTCATTATTTGCACGGTAGAAGTTTAAATTCGCATATTGGAAATATGGGATATCTAAGTCAACTGCAAAACCATAAAGGAAGTTGTCGAAGTTATTGCCGCTTTGAGTGTTACTTTCCCACGTGGTACTAATTAACACATCTTTAATTGGGCCATACGCCAGTTTTTTACCAGACACTTCGCCTAAGCTTAAACGTGGTGATAACTCAAAGTAAGTACTCTTATAGTCATCTTCACCGCGCATACGGTCCATGAAGAAAAACACATCAGCGTATTTAACTTTCGCCGCATATTCCAAAGTAATCGTGGTTTCTTTGTCGTCTACAACTTCATAGTTTTCACCATAAAGTCCAGTCACGCTAAAATCTTGCCAGATTGGTTTTGCCTGAACCATGGCAGTTGCAGATAACAAGGCACAAGTCGCCGCAAGTTGCTTTAATTGCATTTAAATGATCTCCCCCCAAATAAAGCACGCTAAGGATACAGGGTCTTAAGCAAAAATGAAGCCAAATTTGATCAACGGTTAAAAAAATGCCCACCGAAGTGGGGCGCTAAAAACTAAAAGATTAATGCGGGTTTTGTGTCTTTATTGTTTGGCTTAAATGCGGGGTACGCGAGCTGCGAAATGTGGGTAAATGATTAAATAATAAATTCAATAAGATAGCAAAAATACATGTTGAACTAATACCTGAATGGAACAAAGTTTGTACCCAAACTGGAAAATGAGCATAAAACTCATGGTTAATAATTGGAATCATTCCTGCCGATAAAGCAGTTGCCACAATAATCAAATTTTTCTGATCGTTATAATCTATTTTTGCCAAAGTGCGAATTCCACTCGCTGCAACTGACCCAAACAAGACCAAACCTGCACCACCAAGTACAGGCATTGGAATCGCGGCAATCAAACGACCCATAATGGGTAGTAGCCCCAAAATAATCAGAATCACACCGCCTGCTGCGACTACAAAGCGGCTTTTTATACCGGTAATTGCAACGAGTCCAACATTTTGGGCAAAAGCGCTTTGCATGAATGAACCAAAGATAGGTGCAAAAGCACTTGAAAACATATCGGCACGTACGCCATTGGCGATTCGTTTCGAATCGACTTCAGTTCCTACAATGTCTCCGACAGCAATAATGTCTGCTGTGGTTTCAGTCATAATGACTAACGTCACAATCAACATCGACAAGATTGCACTGAGCTCGAAAGTTGGTAAACCAAATGCAAATAAGTGTGGAAATTGCAACCATGCGCCTGAGCTCACCTGACTAAAATCGCCAAAACCCATAAAGTAGGCGAGGGTGGTACCAGCAACAATAGCCAACAAAATTGATAAACGTCGGATGCTTGCTTGCGGCAGCATATTTAGAACAATCACAATGCCTAAAGTCAGTAAGGCTAAAGAAATATTTTCTACGCTACCCCAGTCAGATGCTTTGTTGTTGCCACCCATCATCCAGCGAATCGCAACGGGTAACAGAGATAGTCCAATAATCGTGATGACGCATCCAGTCACAACGGGCGGGAAAAACCGAATAATTTTTGAAAAATAAGGTGCAAGGCATAGTCCAATCAGAGATGCGACAATCACCGCACCATACACAGCAGGTAAGCCGCCACCAGTGGTGATAATGGCAACCATGGTAGCCACGCCAGCAAAAGATACACCCTGAACTAAAGGTAATTTTGCGCCTAGATATTTCGTTCCAATGGTTTGTATCAGTGTTGCCAATCCGCCTACAAATAGGGCAGCTGCAATCAACATTCCGACTTGTGCTGAGCTTAAGCCAGCTGCTGTTCCAATAATAAGTGGCGGGGCTACAATACCACCATACATGGTCAGCACATGCTGTAAGCCGTAAGCAAAACTTTTGGAAATTCCTAAATATTCATGCTCTGGAGAAATCGCATTTTTTTGCTGATGATTCATATTTTTCTCCTATTTATATTTGAATTAACTACCGCGATAAGTGGAGTAAGCAAACGGGCTGATCAGTAATGGAATGTGATAATGCTGATTGACATCTTCTATAAAAAATTGAATACAAACACGTGGAAAAAAAGTTTTAATTTGCTGCGATGAAAAATAAGGCGCAATTTCAAATTCAAGTTGATATGCACCTTTTGCAAAGTCTTTTATTCCAAAATCACCCACTCGACCATCTGGGTTAGTGGTTGCAGTCGCAATCAATTCATGGGTTGCTGCATGAAACAACTTCACCTCTACGTGTGCAGCTGGTTTACCTAAATTCGTATCTAAAATATGAGTGCTGATCATGCTTGTATTTCCTGAGATAGACGTAATAGAGCAATCGCTGCGAGTTGCTCATGTACAATTATTTTTTCGATAGCCAAGTCATTTTGTAGACGTTCATGTAGCTTTTTTAAAATCTCATCGCTAGTAAGACCTGCCGCTTTAATTAAAAAAATAAAGCCAAACTTTTGTTCATAATCAAAGTTGCCTTGTAGCAGCGCTTGTTGTGTTTGTTTATCTAAAGAAATGCCAGCTTGTTCTCGATTTGAAAAATGCTGCTCTTTTTCATTAAGTTGTTTTTTTGCTTGTCGTTCACCAATTTTGGGGTGGGTTGCTAAAGCAGTTTCAATGTCTTGCCATGACCACATTTGACTTAGATTTTTTGCATGCTCTAAAAGAGATGCTTTAGATGAATAGGGGCGTTCTGAGATGATTTTCTCGGCCCATGCTGGAATGTGGACACAGTTTTTTAACAAAGTCTTGAGTTGTTCGGTTGGGGCTTGATTAAACTCGGCTAAAAACACTGTTATTCCTAAACTCATTGTCTTGATATAGAGTTTTAGCAATAACAGTGCCAAGAGTAGATTGTGATTCGTCTAGGAATTTGGAAAATTAAAAAATCAATTATTTAGTTATGTGATTTTTATACCAATGCTGCGCAATATCTTGGCGCCGACATACCCAGACACGATCGTGCATTTGAATATAGTCGAGAAATTTTTGTAAGGCTTTGAAACGGCCTGGATGCCCTAAAATACGACAATGCATTCCAATCGACATCATTTTTGGTGCAGTTTCTCCCTCTGCATACAACACATCAAAACTATCTTTTAAATATTGAAAAAATTGTTCTGAACTATTAAATCCGCCTGGTGAACAGAATTTCATGTCGTTACACTCCAAGGTGTAAGGAATAATTAGATGAGCTCTTGATACACCATCAACATCGGTGAGAGTCGTCCAAAAAGGCAAATCATCGCCATAATAATCAGAGTCGTATTGAATTTGCGGGAACTCTGCCAGTAACTGACGAGTGTTGGGACTGTCACGTCCTGTGTACCAACCTATCGTTTTATTTCCAAACAAGTTTTCTAAAACAGACAAAGCCTGTTCCATATGCTGTTTTTCAACTTCAATATCAGCATCTTGATAGTGAAGCCAGCGGTAGCCGTGAGAAACCACATCATAATCAGCTTGCTTAATCGCTTCCACAATATAAGGATTGCGGACAAGTGCCATTGCAACTCCAAAAATGGTCATTGGAAGTTTGCGCTTTTGGAACTCATTATGAATGCGCCAAAAACCAGCACGTGAACCATATTCGTACATAGAGTCCATCGACATATGTTTCGCTGGGTAACTTGCTGCACCAATAATTTCAGATAAAAACTGTTCTGAGCCATCATCGCCGTGCTCAATATGTTTTTCGCCACCTTCTTCATAATTAAGAACAAATTGCACTGCAATCTTGGCATTGTCAGGCCATTTAACCTGTGGGGGCTGCCCGTGATAACCGATCAAATCACGTGAATAAGGAGACTTTTGAATTTGCTCAATGAGCTCGGCTCCAGATTGATAAGATTTGGACACGATTGCTCTCCTTTTGTTCAATTTTTCATAAAAATTTAAAAAATCAGCTTGCATATTTTTATAGATGGACTGATATTGAAGATATGAAGATCTTCAAAATAAATTAAAACCAGTACGTTTAAGTCAGGAGATAACAAACCATTACACCATCAAAATGTACAATTGAAGTCAGTTCATGCATGCTTAAAACATGCCAACATAAAAAAGTTTTGCATAGAAAAGATCCACAGTAAGAAAGAGAGGATGGTATTTATGAATATTGAAATCCGCACAGATAAAAACATCCATAATAGTGAACGTTTAATTACTTATGTACGTGCAGAACTTACTCAAGAATTCCAACGTCACAGCGAACGTATTACGCATTTCTCGGTTCATTTTAGTGATGAAAATGGGGACAAAAGTGGTGACAAAGATATCCACTGTATGATTGAAGCACGTCCTTCAGGTTTGAAACCAGTTGCAGTTCACCATAAAGCAGGAAATATTGACGCTTCAATTCATGGCGCGATTGAAAAATTAAAACGCAGCCTCGAACATACTTTTGAGAAAAAAGAACACCCGAGAGGTGGGCAACCAGAATTCATTGATGATGAAGTTTAATTGAAAATGCTAAAAAGCCCTTCGGGGCTTTTTTTATATTTGATGAAAATAAACTATTCACAACATTAGGTTTGCAATGCGATGCAATCAACCTCTAAAATCTGGAGATGAGATTAGGCATAATAGCCCTAATATATTTTTGAGAGATGGTCATGTTAACCACCCAGCAGCAAGCTTTAATTAAAGCCATAGAAGAATTAGAACTCGCGCAAGTGCAGAAATTACTTGCTGACGGACTTGATCCGAACTTTATTGATCCGGAGCAAGGGCCACCTGTATCAATTATCTGTGACGGAATTTTTAAATGGTGGGAAAATGTATCGGAAGCTTATGAAGCGGGTACACCACTTTCAAAAGAAGAGAAGCAACAAGCGTTACAAGTTTATCTCGATATTCTTGAAGCTTTAATTCAAGCTAAAGCCAATGTACACCTTTGGGATGCAGAAGAGTTTTATGGTCCGTTATGGGATGCGGCAAGCTCGGCATGTGCTCCAGCCGTTCAACGTTTACTCGATGAAAAAGTTGATCCAAACTCACGTGATGAAGAAGGACTCACCATTTTATCTTCAATCAGTCAGTTGTTCTTTGATTGTGATTTTGATGAAATAGATTGGTCAGAATCACTTGAAGAAGAGCGTGAAACATTAGAGTTATTGCGCCGTCATGGGGCTAAAATGACAAAAGAATTAACTACTTGATTGGATATTAAAATGAAAATAGTACAAATTTTAACTTTTGCCCTTACAACTGTTGCTGCCGGAAGTACTTTCGCAGCAGAGTTTTCCTTTGACCGTCCTGGAGCAGGCTTTGGAACAGGCATTACCCCAGTAGGTAAGTTAGCTTGGGAACAGGGTTTACCTAGCGCGACTTATACAGAGTCGACTGTTGATGGCGTTAAAGAAAAGACCGTAACTGTAAATGAGGATATGCTATTCCGTACAGGTTTGGCTGATGGCTTAGAATTACAATTAGGCTGGCAAGGTCCAGCATGGACTCAAACCAAGCGTGCTGGTAAAAAAACTGACAATTCAGGCTTTGGTGATGTAAGCATCGGTTTGAAAAAAGCAATTGATCTAGATGATGAAAACTTATCAATGGCTGTGTTAGCTCAGGCTGTTATTGCAACTGGTAATGATGAATTTACTGCGCATGACGATATTTATAGCCTAAGTTCAGCAGTGGCTTATAAATATAATGACTTGATTGATACCTCAATTACCATGCGCTACGAAGTGCAAAACAGTGACTGGGCTGTAACTGCAATTCCAGCAATCAACTATAAGATCGCTGGTAAACTTTCTGGATATTCTGAGTTCATTTACCGTAAAGCTGAAAGCCAAGACTATGAATATGGTTTAGGTACAGGTTTAGTCTATGCCGTAAATAATCGTACTCAGCTTGATGCAAGTATCGGGGTTGATTTAGAAGGTCAAGACAAGAGCTACAACGGTGGCTTAGGCGTGGCATTCTTGTTCTAATCGAAGCAATTTAAATTTATGTTAATGAGAAAGCTTATTCATCAGGGAATTCTTTATTTTCTAGCAGTTACTGTTTGTGTGTTTAGCCAGTTGGTTTCCGCACAAGAGAAGCTGCTCTCACCCGAACAAGCTTTTTCATTTTCGGTTGAATCGTCTGAGCCGCATACTGCGAGTTTGTCTTGGCAGATTCAGCCAAACTACTATCTATATCAGCATAAATTTTCCGTACAACAAGGTACTCAACCTTTAGCTTTAAAGTTACCTAAAGCGATTGCCCAATATGATGAAAATTATGGGCAAAGTCAGGTTTACTACCATCAAGTTAATTTTCAAATTAAGACAAAGCCTTCAGAACACTATAGTGTGACTTGGCAGGGCTGTGCCAAAGACCGTATTTGCTATCCGCCACAAACGATTGAGTTTCAAACTGATGCAGATGGCTTGGTCGGTGTGCAAAACCAAGCAGGGATAGCGCCAAAACGATTTCTGGATTTGACAAACACCCAATCCGACACTTCTTCAGATTCAAAACTTTTAGAAAAAGAGCAGAGTACAGAGCCAGTAATAGATCCATCTACACCACAAATTGCGCAAGATCAGATCTGGTCAGCTAAGTTAATTGAGCATTCACTTTGGTATGGGATTTTATTATTTCTCGGTTTAGGCATGCTGCTCGCATTTACGCCATGCTCTTTACCGATGTTGCCAATTTTAACTTCGTTAATTATTCGAGAACATAAAGGTTTAAAGGCTTGGGCCATTGCACTTACTTTTGTGTGTAGCATGGCATTGGTCTATGCTGGCTTAGGTTTAATTGCTTCTTCAGCAGGCTTAAATTTCCAGCGTTGGTTACAACAGCCTGCGACTTTAATTGCTTTTAGTTTGCTGTTTATTATCTTTGCTCTAAATCTATTTGGCTTGTTTGAAATTCGTTTACCACAAACATGGTTAAACCGACTTGACCGTATTCAGTCGATGCAACAAGGTGGCACTTTAGTGGGTGCTGGAGTCATGGGTGTGGTTTCTGCACTCTTGGTCGGTCCTTGTATGACCGCACCTCTGGCTGGAACTTTATTATTCATTTCTCAAACACAAAACCAATGGCAAGGCGCTTTGCTTTTATTCTGTTTAGGTTTTGGAATGGGAATTCCCTTATTGCTTGCAAGCATCTTAGGGGCAAAATTCTTACCTAAAGCGGGAGACTGGATGCATCAGATTAAAGTGATTTTTGCTTTTCTGATGTTAGGTTTAAGTCTCTACTTTATTCGTCCTTTATTGCCAGATTGGGGCATGCAAGTACTTAGTCTAGTACTAGGCCTCGCTTTTATAGCCTATGCGGTTTATCAGTTTTTCTGGAAAAAGGGACAGCTACAATGGCTCTATGCGATCTTATTATTAATCGTTACACCTTTTGTAGCCTATAACCAATATCAGCATATTCAAAATCGAACTTTGCAAAGTTCTGAACACATGGCTGAGTGGCATGTTGCGGCTAGCGCGGCAGACTTCAAAAAGATTTTAGCAGCCGCACCCGCTGATCGGGCCATTGTGGTTGATGTCTATGCAGATTGGTGTGTTGCTTGCCAACCGATTGAGCACCGTATTTTAAAAGCACCCGAGGTTCAGTCTGCTCTTGCACCTTACTATTTAATTAAGCTTGATTTGAGCCATTATGATCAATCACACGAAGCTCTACTCAAACAATGGAATATTTTAGGACCACCGACTTATCTATTTTTAAGCCCTGAGCAAAAAGAAATTCGTGCTTTACGTTTAACGGGTGCTTTTAGTCAGCAAGAACTTTTGCAGCAACTTGCGAGTTTGGCAAAACTAAAAGAATCATAGTGTATTAGCAGCTTCATTCTGATGAAATGTACGTACCTGATTACGTCCTGAAGCTTTTACAGCATAAAGTGCTTGGTCAGCCTGCCGAATAACGAGATAAGGATCCTGTGCAAAAGCTGAACTACTTATGCCAAAACTTGCACTAATATGAATGGGGTTATTTTGAGTGCTAAAAACAGGCAATTCTTGCAAAGCATGGCGGCAACGCTCAGCAATTTTTTCTGCTTGAATAATATCGGTGTGGGGAAGTAATAAGATAAATTCCTCTCCACCAAATCGACCAATAATATCCTCACCACGCAAGTTCTCAGAAAGGCATTGAGCGATTTCAATTAAAACCTGATCACCTTGGTGATGCCCATATATATCATTAATTTTTTTAAAATGATCGATATCAAGAAGTACCACCGCATAATCAAATTGCTGTTGGTGTAGCGACTCTAAATGCGTATTTAAACTACGTCTATTTAATACATTGGTTAATGGATCAAGTTGGCTTAAACGTTGAATATAAGTTTCTCGCTGACGCCACTGGGTGAGTAATATTTCAAATAAAATAAAACACGCCAATAAAATAGGCATAATAAAAAATGCCATGCTTCCTAACCAAAAAGGATTAGTTTGAGCACGTTGCATAGCAATAAGATTAAATAAAGGCGCATAAGGCAAAGCACCTTTCATACTCAAATAAGTACATACGATTAATATAATTGTCGCAGGTACAAGGGCGCTATAAACAATTTTTCGATCAAATAACACCAGACCTACCCCAATCGTGCCGACATAACCGACCATAGTGGCTGGGCTAATGCTGCCAATTAAATATCCATCGTGGCATAGCATGAGCGTAAAAAATTGCACACTCACGAAAGGAATAATTCTTTGAGCCCATTCATCATTTTTGTAGCGATAGCAGGGGATAATCAAAAGACCTAATAAAAATAAGGTGAATAAATTGAGCCAGATTTGCGATTCAACTAAAGGTAAATGTGCCCATTGCCAGACACTGGGGGTAATTAGAATATAACCTTTCCATAAAACCCAACTGAAATTCATTGCACAGGCAAGTATGAGCATCAGGGCACTTTTTTGTAATGGTGTCCAGTTGATGATGTGATTATTGTGGATGAAATCGAGTATCACCTGTTTTATTCTATGTATTGGATGAGTGATTAAACGACTTTTCATAATAAGTAAGGGCTCCTAAATATAGATGCCTCTTTGTTGGACCATCCTAAAATTGGATTGTTTAAATAATTTATGTTTTAAACATAACATGATTTTCAATTTATACATGATGACTTTTTATAAAGAAAATGATGTGAAAAGTTTCTGGCACTATTCACACCATGTATAGATAAATTAAGTTTTATCGAGTTCGTGAGCAAATTCAGCAATATCTGCCAATGCTTGTTTAGCCTCATCAAACCATGCATTAAACATCTGGAAGTTATGCCACATGCCTGTATAAAGTTTGAATTGAACTTTAACGCCAGCATCTTCAGCTTTTTCTCTAAAACGCTTGGCATCGTCTAATAATATTTCTTTAGAACCCACTTGAACCAAAGTCGGTGGTAAGCCGTGTAAGTCATCGAAAATAGGTGAAACACGCGGGTCATCAGCTGTGATCTGATTACCTATATAGTACTGAGTCCCTGTTTGTAGGGCTTCGATAGATAATAAGGCATCATGTTTTTTATTAAATCTGAGAGACTCGCTGGTGAGCGTTAAATCTAGAAATGGAGATAACAAAATCAGGCCACTTGGCATGAGTTCAGGTTGTTCTTTTAAGCGTAAACAAAGCGCCAGTGCTAAATTTGCTCCACACGAATCGCCCGATAAAATAATATCTTTAGGCTGAATGCCTTGTACCACTAAAGATTGATAGATGTCATATAGAGCTTCAGTTGCCTCAGGATAGGGGTGCTCAGGTGCAAGCGGATAGTCCACATGAATAACTTGCATTTGAGTGCGGGCAGCTAAATCTGTCATGAAAGCATGGTGTGTTTTGACACTGCCAAGAAAAAATGCGCCGCCGTGAATGTGAAAAATCAGTTGAGTGGCGGAATCTTGTGGTTTGATTTCTTCACCTTTAATCCCTGCTAACCGAATTGGACGCACAGAAACATTTTTTTGTCGTGGAAAGGCACGACACATCTGATCTAGAACGGGACGTAAGGCGGTAGCCGGCAAATTTAGCTGACTTGGCTTGCGAATTGTTGTTTTAAGAAAAGTTTCTGTAAAGTAATATTTCCAAACATTTGATATATTCATACAGCATCCATTTTTATGCTAGTTTCTTGTTTTCTTGTAAATTTTATTTTGCAAGATTACAAGGTTACACGAAACAGTCACATTCAAAAATTGCAATATCTTTGCGACTTCTGAATACTAAAAATCTTGAAAGACCCAAGGATATTACAAAAATGAAAAAGATTGCTTTAGCTTTAGGACTCATTGGTATGGCTGCATTTGCCAATGCGGCTGATACACTCAATGGAACGGTATGGAAAACAATTGATGATCAGACCAACAAGCCAAAAGCCGTAGTTAAATTTACGGAACAGAAGGATGGAACCTTAACTGCTACCATTCAAAACATTTTGACGCCAGGTGAAGAAAACGCTTGTACAAAATGTGAAGGTCCGTACAAAAACAAACCGCTTAAAGGTGTCACCATTGTACATAATTTGAAAAATGTGGGTGGCAATAGTTATGAAAACGGTACGATTTTAGATCCAAAGTCTGGCAAAACTTACAAATTGAAAGGTGAGTTAACAGACGGCGGTAAGAAGCTTAAATTGCGTGGCTATATTGGTGTTTCTGCACTTGGTCGTAACCAAACGTGGATTCGCGCTAACTAAAAGCCCTAATAAAAAAACGAGCCATTTGGCTCGTTTTTTTATGCTTGGATATTTTGATAAGTTGCTTCATCAAACCCTACAACAAAACTTTGTGAGGTTTGTAAAACAGGTCTTTTAATTAAACTTGGTTGAGCAATCAGTGCTTCAATAAGGTGATCTTCACTGCTTAAAGCACGATTTTGTTCTTCTTCTGATAGCTTGCGCCAAGTTGTTCCCTTTTTATTGAGAACAGTATCTTGTCCAATTTCTTTTAACCAGATTTTTAAGGTATCTGCGTCAATTCCTTGTTTTTTATAATCATGAAAATCATAGTTAAGCGCTTTAGCTTGTAAGGCATCAAATGCTTTTTTCATTGAACTACAGTTTTTAATTCCATAAATTTTTAACATTTTATCGGGCCATGTCAAAAAGAGAGAGCACACAGCCTAACTCAAAATGCATGTGAGCACTACTTTATACCGATACTTTTAAAACAAATGAAAATTAATGATTAATCGAAAGAGAAATGTCATGTTATTGTCATAAGACAAAGCGATAATGAGCTTAATAAGAAGAAATTAAAACTAAAAGAACTTAGCGCAAAAATAAGAGACTTAAAAAGAGAAAACCCGCATTTAATCATCCTGATCATGCGGGTCTCATTTCAACGTCCAATGTCACATCCTTGCAAATAAACTTATCATAAGTTTATTTTATCTTCCTACGGCGTCCTATCCTTTTGCGTCATCCTGACTGCTTCCCTGTGCCGTGCAGCTATAATGCCGTTAAAGCTGTGTAAGAAAAATACTCAAAAACGACATATGCTGTAAGCGAAAACGACAATGTAAGTGAACACTCGTTCACTTAGTCTTGAATTTTATAGTCAATAATAACCGGTGCGTGGTCGCTAAACCATTGATCTTTAAAGACCCATGCGTTGGTTGTACGCGCTTTCCAGTCTGGTGAACACGCTTGATAGTCAATACGCCAACCTACATTTTTTGCACGAGCTTGCCCGCGATTTGACCACCATGAATAAAGTTCTGCTTCTGCGCGAACTACACGGAAGGTATCGACATAGCCAAGTTCATCATAAATATGGTCAAGCCATGCACGCTCATGAGGTAAACAGCCAGATGATTTTTGGTTACCCGACCAGTTTTTAATATCAATGCGTTTATGAACAATGTTGTAGTCGCCACAAATGATGACTGACTTATTTTCATCACGCCATTGTTTCAAGATTTTTGCGTACTCACCTAAAAATAAATCTTTACGTGCTTGCGCTTCTTCACCACTTGAGCCTGAAGGTAAGTATAATGACGCAATATGTACCGGATGTGACAAACCTAAATCGAATTCAGCAGAAACAAAGCGGCCTTGACTGTCAGCCAACTCAAACCCTAAACCATCTTTAATCGAGACAAAGGGCAAACGGCTATATATGGCAGTTCCTGCGTAACCTGCACGTTCTGCTGGAAAGAGATGGGTATGCCATCCTTCGGGTCTAAATTTTTCAGTCCATTGTTCATGGGTAATGCGGCTTTCCTGCATGCATACGACATCGGCATCTGATTGTTCTAACCATTCAAGTAAGCCTTTCGTCACTGAAGAACGCAAGCCATTTACATTAATGGAAACGACTCGAAGAATTTTTACATCACTTGGATACTGATCCTTTGGTATCATGCGAAAATTTAACCTCAATTGTGAATTTGGAGCACCTCATGACAACGCCTGTGTCATTTAACCCGCAAGCATTTATCGAACTCGCATTATCACGCGGTGTGCTTAAATTTGGTGAGTTTACTTTAAAATCTGGACGCGTGAGTCCTTATTTTTTTAATGCAGGCCTACTCAACGATGGTGAAGCTTTATCTCTTTTAGCACAAGGCTATGCTGATAAATTAATACAATGTGAAAATGTTGATGTGATTTTTGGGCCAGCTTACAAAGGGATTCCTTTTGTAGCAGCGACTGCTGTTGCTTTGTCGCAAACGCATAATAAGAGCGTGCCATGGGGCTTTAACCGTAAAGAAGCGAAAGATCATGGCGAAGGCGGTGTTTTAGTAGGTGCAGCGGTTGAAGGTAAAAAAGTCTGGATTATTGATGACGTTATTACCGCAGGTACAGCGATTCGTGAAGTGGTAACGATTTTGAAAAATGCAGGCGCGACCATTGCGGGCGTATTGGTTGCATTAGATCGTCAGGAATGTGGGCAAGGTGAACTTTCTGCAATTCAAGAAGTTCAAAAAGAATTAGAAATTCCTGTGCATGCACTCATTACCATGAAAGATTTAATGGATTATTTAGACGCAAAAGGCGAAAAAGAAGCGCTAGCAAATATGCAAGCATATCGTGAAAAATATGGTATTTAAGAGTTAGGTATGAAAAAGGAAGCTGTGGCTTCCTTTTTTTATAATTTAATTAAATTATTGAGTTGGTCAAATTGTAGTCGTAGGATGTGGGAAATTATAAAAAGCCGTTCAAGTGCACTGAATTCTAGAGTGAATCATACTAAAACATTGATAATAAATGTGAAATTTAAGTATTTTGTATAAGGCGTATTATGTTAATTTTAGAAAAATTTAAGAGTTAAACATTATGAGTTCAGCAGAAATTAGGCAGGCAAATATTCATGACTTTAGTGATTTAACAGAGATCTGGTTTAGTGCATCGGTTAAAGCTCATGATTTTATTCCAGAAGTATATTGGGAAAATAATAAAATAAAAATGCAAAATATCTATCTTCCAATGTCAGAAGTTTACCTTGTAGAAAATATAAATAATATTTGTGGATTTATTGCTTTAGTCGAAAATACGATAGCTGCAATTTTCGTATCGCCTGAACAGCAAGGTAAAGGAATAGGTAAATTACTCATTAATTATGCTAAGGGAATTAGAGACAATTTAGAATTAAATGTATATCAACAGAATACGAACAGCATCAGGTTTTATAAGTCTGTTGGTTTTAAAGTTGTAGAAGAAACCTTAGATGAAGAAACTGAATCAAAAGAGTTTTTAATGCGATGGGATGGGGCTTTTTGAAATATATTTAAGATAATGAGGCATTATGCGAAATTCTCCAATTTTGTTTATTTAAAATCAAAAAATGAAATATTTTTCGCCACCCTAAAAAAATAGCAAAAAGCCGACTTTGTAATATGTCGGCTTTTTTTTAAGCGGATTTATCATTTGTTGCCAATAAAGTGATCTATTCGAAATCTTTTAAATCCCACTTCTTACACTCCAACGTCATGCCCAACTTGTCTTATTGAGCTTGTTCAGCCAGCACCAAAGGCGAAAAAGAAGCGCTAGCAAATATGCAAGCTTATCGCGAAAAATACGGTATCTAAAAGAAAAAGGCATACTTCTAAATAGGGGCATGCCTTTTTAATGTTTTTATTTAGAACTGATAATTCAAACGCAATAACACATTACGTGGTGTGCCTGGCATGCTGTCTGAGCGCCAGTACTCTTTATTGGTTAGATTATTCACAGCAAGCGTAACATTCCATGGGTCTGCACTATAACCAATCGCTGCATCGACACGGTTAAAGCCTTCCATTTTTACTTGATTATTAAGATTTGGATAATAAGACCCGACATAGGTCACGCCCACTTCGGTATACCACTGCTCGGTTGGTAAATAACGAACAAATAAATTACCTGTATTTTTAGATGTATTTGCTAAATAGTTACCTTCTTGTTCGGGCTTTTGTTTGTCTTCTTTTACTTTCGCATCTGTGTAGCCATAACCACCGCGGACAAAGACATTATCTAGTACACGACCAATAAAACTAAATTCAAGACCACGAGATTGATGCTGACCGGCAGTTGCCCATACTTCTGGTTCTTCATTAGGCTTTGGTTTATAGCGAATATTATTTTTACGAATATCAAAAACAGAAAATTGAGTATTTAAACGATTATCTAACCATTCGCTTTTTACGCCAACTTCGTATTGCTCGTTATATTGAGGTTCTTTATCCATTTTTGTGACATCGGTGCTTCCAGTAACTTGGTTAACACCCATTTGTCCGCCAAATGGTGCAAAGCTCTTAGAGTAAGACGTGTAAAAGCTATGTTCCGGAAGCGTTTGCCATACCAAACCAACATTTGGGCTAAAGCTGCCATCTTTTACATTACGGTGTTCATTCGTTAACTTGTTGGTGGTTGAAAAATCGAAGTAATCGTAGCGGACACCCATCATCAGTTTAAGTTGGTCATTTAGACCAATTAAATCTTGAATAAATACGCCGTAAGTTGTGCCTTCATTATAGTTATGCTGACTAATCTTTAATGGGCCATTGCCACGACTGTACTCTCGTTCACCAGTGAATGGATTAACGTAACCATAAATGGCTGACCCATTTTGAGTTTTATTGGCTAGACGTGGTTCTCGTTGTTCATACGTCCAGTCTGTACCCATCATGATTTGGTGTTCAAGCTGACCAGTTTTGAACTTGCCCTTAATATCAAATGTATTGGTGGTGGTTTTATTGCTGGTTTGTTGCCAGTAGTAAATTTGATTGATATAGCCTTTTTTAGTGGTGCATGCTTTACCTTTTAAATCTTTACCATCTAACCCACAATAAGTTCCAAAATAAAAGTGGTCAAAGTTCTGTTCTGCTTGTCGGTAACTTGCTGCCCAGTGAAAGTTCCAATCAGGCGCATATTGATAATTCACATCGGTGCGAACCACTTGCAAAATATCATCAACATAATCGCCGTCTTGGGCAAATCCCATTTTAATTGAAGTTCCCGCAGGCAAGTTTTCATATGCTGGACCACGATCAGGTACACGACCTAATTTGTCATAGGTATATTGTGTGGTCCAAGTGAGTGTTCCATCATCATTTTTATAAGTGAAACTTGGTGAAAACATTTCAATTTTATTTTCAATACCAGAGCGGAAGCTACCAGATTCGCCATATTCTCCAGTCAAACGTACTGCTAAATTGTCATTAATGACTTGGTTAATGTCGGCAGTTGTTCCGTAGTTGTCGTAAGAACCTGCGTAAGCGCCAACAGAACTTTTAGAGTCAAAATTGGCGAACTTACTCACCATATTCACAACCCCACCACCAGCACTACGGCCATATAAAACAGAAGCGGGGCCTTTTAAAATTTCAATACGCTCAATATTGGCTGTACTACGGCGTACTTGCCCACTTTCGCGGATACCATCACGGTAAATATCACCTGTATCAGCACCAAAACCACGAATCGTAATACCGTCACCGCGCATATCGTAATTGGTGGATACGCCAGGGGTACCTTGCAGCATAACGCTTAGATCATTTGATCCATAAATTTTATATTTCTGAACATCAATCGTATCAACGGTTTGAGGAATGTCTTTTTTGTCTAAACCATTGCGTGTGACATTGGCTTTGTCATAGTCGATATAACTTTTAATTGGGTCGAGTTCACTCATGGCCTCAATTTTTATGGTAGGCATGGTGGCTGCAACTTTTGCGGCTGAATCAGTCGCTTCCTCTGCGTAAGCACCTTGAATGTTCAAGATCATTAAACTGAGTAAGCTCAGAGGGAACAAACGCTTAATTTGGGGAGATGATAAAGAAATTCTTAACATAAAATAAAATCAATTAACAAAAATAAAAGTGTAAATGATAATTATAATCATTTAATTGTTTAGAATAAAAGAACTATTGCCTTAAAAAATGACATATTTATTTTTTAATAACTATTTTTTAGGAATGTAATGAGTGGATTAAACAAGCTATGTAAATTAACTCATTAGTTTTTCTTGTTAATTGAGCTTTAAAGAGGAGCTTTTACTGATAAAAACTCCCCTTTAGGATTAAGCGTTATTTTTCAGAACATCTAAAATATCCATTTCTGGATCATAATTCTCATCAATTGTTTTGCAAATTGCTTGTCCAACAATGACGTGCGTACCATTAAAGGTCATGGTTGGCGCTTCATATAATTCCCAACCATGATTCAGTGCTTTAGTCACTCGTGCACAAAAAGCAGAGTCATCAGGACCCGTTAAATAGCGATAAAGTTTCATGTTTAGCCTTTAAAAATAATATTTTATGGCTATAGTTTAACTGAATTTACTTAAATTCCAGATCAAGAAATAACAGATAACGATTTACTGAAATTAAGAAAAACCAGTGAAAAATCTCAGCTATACTCATGTTAATTTAAATTTTAAGAAGAGCTTGAGCATGCGTGTACTTGTCGTCATGGATCCGATTGAAACCGTAAACCTGAAAAAGGATTCAACCATGGCAATGTTGTGGGCGGCGAGCCGTCGTGGACATGAATTGGGTTATGCATTACAACAAGATTTATATATCGATCAAGGTAAGGCTTACGGCCTAATCTCACCATTAAAAGTTTTTGAAGATTGCAATCATTACTATGAGTTAGGTGAAAAGAAAAAAGAATCTATCGCTACTTATGATGTAGTGCTTATGCGTAAAGATCCGCCGTTTGATATGAATTTTGTTTACACGACTTACGTGCTTGAACAAGCTGAGCGTGAAGGTTCATGGATTATTAATAACCCCCGGTCATTGCGTGATTGCAACGAAAAACTTTTTGCAACGCAATTTCCAGATCTACAAGTGCCTACACTTGTAACATCACAACAAAGTTTAATTCGTGAATTTATTAAAGAACATGGTGATGTGATTGTTAAGCCGCTTGATGGTATGGGCGGTATGGGGATTTTCCGTTTATACCAAGACGGTGTAAATATTGGTTCTACCTTAGAAATGCTTACAGAGCTAGGCAACCGTCCAATTATGGCTCAGCGCTATATTCCTGAAATTGTAGAAGGAGATAAGCGTATTTTAATGGTGAATGGCGAACCTATTCCTTACTGTCTAGCTCGTATTCCACAAAATGGTGAAGTACGCGGCAACTTAGCGGCAGGTGGTTTAGGCCAAGCGCGTCCGCTTACTGAAAACGATAAGCTGATTGCAGCTAAAATTGGCCCTTTCCTACGCGAAAAAGGTTTGATTTTTGTCGGCTTAGATGTAATTGGTAATTATGTCACTGAAATTAATGTCACTAGCCCAACCTGTATTCGTGAAATTGATGCTCAATTTGGTACATCAATTGCAGATGATCTATTTGATGTATTAGAAGCTGGTCGTTCAGCTTAATTAGTTATTTCAGGTGGTTTTCCGCGGTATTTATGGGAAATCACCTGAAAATATATGAATTAATAAAATAACAATACTAAATACACCACAGCTTTGTAGGCATATTTTCAAAAAAGCACATCTTTCTGTTATAAACGAGTGAAATTAGCTTTTCGTTAATGAAGCTTTAGGATTAAAATAAACGGCTACAAAAATAGATGACAATTTCCATTGTTTTTTGAGTTGAAGAATTAGACCGTGACCGATTCACAGCAAAGCAAACCTAAACATGTCATGATGATGGCTGCCGGTACAGGTGGACATGTTTTTCCAGCCCTCGCCGTAGCCAAAAAACTTCAACAACAAGGTTGTCAGGTTTCATGGTTAGCCACGCCAACAGGTATGGAAAACCGATTATTAAAAGATCAAAATATTCCAATATATCAAATCGATATCCAAGGTGTCCGTGGCAATGGATTAGTCCGTAAAATTGCCGCACCTTTTAAAATTTTAAAAGCAACTTTTAGCGCAATGCGTTATATGAAACAGCTTAAAGTTGATGCAGTTGCAGGCTTTGGTGGTTACGTAGCTGGACCGGGTGGTTTGGCAGCGCGTTTGTTAGGTATTCCTGTTCTCATTCATGAACAAAATGCGGTTGCTGGTTTTACCAATGCGCAGTTGTCTCGTGTTGCTAAAGTCGTGTGTGAAGCATTTCCAAATACATTTCCTGCGGGTGGAAAAGTCGTTACAACAGGAAATCCTGTACGTCATGAAATCACAGATATTTTAAGCCCAAAGTGGCGTTATGATGAGCGTGCGCAAGCAGGGCAGCCTCTAAATATTCTAATTGTTGGTGGTTCTTTAGGTGCCAAAGCACTCAACGAACGCTTACCTCCAGCATTAAAACAATTACAAGTTCCACTTAATATTTTTCACCAGTGCGGTCAGCAACAAGTTGAGGCAACTCAAGCACTCTATGCAGATGTACCAGCCAATTTAACCGTACACGTTTTGCCGTTTATTGAAGATATGGCAAAGGCTTATAGTGAGGCAGATTTAATTATTTGCCGAGCTGGAGCACTCACGGTAACAGAAGTTGCAACAGCAGGTGTGGCCGCAGTTTTTGTGCCACTTCCTATAGCAGTTGATGACCATCAAACTGCAAATGCCAAATTTCTGGCAGATTTCGGTGCTGCAAAAATTTGTCAGCAATCGATTATGACACCAGATGTTCTAAATGAATTGTTCACTTCGCTGATGAACCGCCAGTTACTTACAGAAATGGCAGTGAAAGCGCGTCAACATGCCCAACCAAATGCGACTCAGCATGTGGTTGATCTTATCCAAAAAATGTAATCGGATTTACTATGTCTCCATCAACAGCTGCGAACCAAGCAAAAAAACTGATTAAAGTGCCTGAAATGCGCCGTATCAAACACATTCATTTTGTGGGAATCGGCGGTGCTGGGATGTGTGGCATTGCAGAGGTATTGGGTAACCAAGGTTATAAAATTTCCGGTTCAGACATTAAAGCATCTAAAACTACAGAACAATTAGAGCAAAATGGCATCAAGGTTTATATTGGCCATCAAGCGGAAAATATTAAAAATGCCAATGTGCTTGTAGTTTCTACAGCGATTGATCCAGAAAATCCGGAAATTAAAGCAGCGATTGAGCAACGTACTCCAATCGTACGCCGCGCAGAGATGCTAGGTGAGCTTATGCGTTACCGCCATGGTATTGCTGTAGCTGGTACACATGGTAAGACGACAACTACAAGTCTTTTAACGACTATGTTGGCTGAAGAAAATCTTGATCCAACTTATGTTATTGGTGGTTTGCTTAATAGTACAGGCGTAAATGCTGCATTAGGTGAAAGCCGTTTCATCGTAGCTGAAGCTGATGAATCAGATGCATCTTTCCTTTATTTACAACCAATGGCAGCGATTGTAACGAATATCGATGCTGACCATATGGATACCTATGAAGGTAGCTTTGATAAATTAAAAGATACGTTCGTTCAGTTCCTTCATAACCTACCATTTTATGGTTTGGCTGTCGTTTGTGGTGATGACGCCAACATTCGTGAAATTATGCCGCGTGTAGGCCGTCCAGTGATTACCTATGGTTTTAACGAAGACAACGACATTCGCGCAATTGATGTTGAACAAGATGGTATGCGTTCACACTTCACCGTGTTACGTAAAGGTCGTGAGCCGCTACGTTTAACGATTAATCAACCGGGCATGCATAATATTTTGAATGCTTTGGCTGCTATTGGTGTTGCGACCGATGAAGGTGTTTCTGATGACGCAATTAGCCGTGCTTTAGCAGGCTTCAGTGGTGTTGGTCGTCGCTTCCAAGTACAAGGTGAATTTGAGCTTGCCGATGGTAACGTTAAGTTGGTTGATGACTACGGACACCATCCGAAAGAAGTAGAAGCAACCATTAAAGCTGCTCGTCAGAGCCATCCAGATCGTCGTTTGGTGATGTTATTCCAGCCACACCGTTACTCTCGTACCCGCGATTGTTTTGATGACTTTATTGAAGTGCTTTCTCAAGTCGATCAATTATTATTATTGGAAGTTTATCCTGCCGGTGAAAAGCCTATTGTAGGTGCAGACAGCCGTACTTTAGCGCGTAGTATTCGTTTACGTGGACAGGTGGAGCCGATTTTGGTCGATCCGGTTGAAGGTAATTTGCAAAACATCATGCAAAATGTGTTACAACCAAATGACTTGTTATTAACGCAGGGTGCGGGTAACGTGGGAGCAATTTCTGTAGAACTTGCACAACACCATTTGTATGTGAAATAAACAAAAATATTGAATTATCGGGTTAAGGATTTAAACGTGTCAAATGCTACAAAATTCGGCAAAGTTGCCGTGCTATTTGGTGGGAAATCGGCTGAGCGTGCTGTGTCTTTAGATAGTGGTCAGGCAGTTCTGGATGCTTTATTGCGTTCAGGTGTTCAGGCTGAAGCATTTGATCCGCAAGACCGCAGTGTGACTGAACTTGTAAATTATGATCGTGCATTCATTGTATTGCATGGTCGTGGTGGTGAAGATGGCCAGATTCAAGGCGTGCTTGAATGGTTAAATCTGCCTTATACAGGAACTGGTGTGCAAGGTTCTGCAATTGGCATGGATAAAGTCAAAACCAAGCAAATCTGGCAAGGTAGTGATTTACCTACAGCGCCATATCGCATTATTACTAAAGAAACAGATTTAGATGCGGTTATTGCTGAGTTAGGCTTACCTGTGATTATCAAACCTGTACATGAAGGCTCAAGTGTCGGCATGAGTAAGGTTGAGAAAGCAGAAGACTTTGCTGCTGCAATTGAGAAGGCGACTCAACACGATGCTGTTGTTATGGCAGAAAAGTGGATCACAGGTCGTGAATTCACAATCTCATTCCTAAATGGTCAGCCTTTACCGGTTATTCGTTTACAACCACCAGCAGATGTTGCTTTCTACGATTACGAAGCGAAATATCAACGTAATGATGTAGAGTATGGTATTCCTTGCGGTCTAAGTGAGACAGAAGAGAAGAACCTTCAAGCATTGTGTTTACGCGCTTTTCAGGCAGTTGGTGCAGAAAGCTGGGGCCGTATTGATGCAATGCAGGATGAGCAGGGTAATTTCTGGCTTTTAGAAGTAAACACTGTGCCAGGCATGACCAGTCACTCTTTAGTTCCAAAAGCTGCGAAAGCTGTTGGTTATAGTTTTGATGAATTGTGTGTTGCCATTCTTGAGCAAACATTGGAAGGTACGGCTTAAATATGGCACAACTTCCGGCTTCCATGCGCCGTAAACGTGCGGCCATCACCTCTATTCATGATAAGCCACCTACACGTAAGCAGAAGCTTACTAATGCTGGTGGATGGGTGCTGTTGGTTATTGCTTTTGTAGTGCTGGCAGTCGGAATTTATGGGCTATATAAAGTTATTACAGATGCAACAGTTGCAAAGCTAGAGGTTGTGGGGTCAACGTCTTCAGTTGAAACACAACAAGTGATGCAACATGTTGCTCCAATTATAAAAGCGAATTATTTCACATCTGATTTAGAACAGATTCGTGATAAAACATTAGAAATTTCGTGGGTAGACCGAGTTGTCGTATCTCGTGCCTGGCCCAATGGTATTCGTGTTCGTGTCATGCCTCGACATGCCATCGCCCGTTGGGGAACAGGTCGCTTGTTAAGCGATGGAGGCGATGTATTCAGTGAGGCAGATCCGACAATTCATCCTGAGCTTCCGTTACTCCATGGTCCGGTCAGCCAGTCGAAAATGATGATGCGGCGCTATAATGAAATCAATCAATTATTTCATCCAGCTAATTTGCGCCTAAAAGAGTTATATCTGACGGAGCGAATGACTTGGTTTATGCAGTTCGACTCAGGTTTACGAATTATCGTTGACCAAGATCAAACAATGAATAAGTTGCAACGTTTAAGTCATCTGGCACAATCTGACTTAAAACCGGTGTGGTCGAAAATCTCAGCCATTGATTTGCGATATCGTAATGGATTATCTATTCAATGGAAGAACGCAACACCACCTAAAATTGTGAATGGTCAGTTTGTTGTAACGATTGATGACACAAGCATTGCAGGTGGAACAAAAGCAAAGCCATAATACGTGGCTTTAAAATAGGCAATTTGCCTGGTATTAAACAACAAAGAAATGGTATGAGTGATGAATGAAGCTGTTCCCTCAGTTGTTGCGATTGACATTGGGACGCATAAAGTTTCAGTTTTGATTGGAAAAATTCATGCGCCGGATAACATTCAAGTTATCGGTATGGCAACTGCTCGCAATCGAGGCATGAATAAAGGAAAAATCGTAAGCCTCGATAAAGTCATCGCTGCGATTAAAAATGCTGTTGCTGAAGCGGAAAATATGGCCGAATGTCGCATTCATAGCGCATGGGTATCGATTCCGAGTACCGAGTTGCAAAGTTTTTATGCCTCTGGCCGTACACCAGTTGCTAATCCAGCACATGTTATTACAACAAATGAAGTCGTGCGCGCGTTAGAATTGGCAAAAGCAAGTCATGTGACTTCTGATTACTATTTAGCAAGTGCAGTGCCGTTAGGCTTTGAATTAGGTGATTCTGCTGAATGGGTGCAGAATCCAATTAACATGACTGCCCATAGTATGACAGGACATTATCAGTTAATGATGATGCCTATAGCAACTATGCAAAACCTTGATCGCGCTATGAAAGGTGCAAATATCGGGGTTGAAAAAATGGTGGTATCTTGTCTGGCAACAGCTGAGGCAAGCTTGCTTAAAGATGAAAAAGAGTATGGTGTTTGTCTGGTCGATATTGGCGCAGGTATTACCAATCTTGCGGTTTATCTAGATGGGCGTTTGGCTCTGGCACGTACATTGCAGCGTGGTGGTGAGCACGTTACGCGTGATATTGCTGCTGTATTGCAAACTACGACAGAAGAAGCTGAGCGTATTAAAATTCTGTATGGTTGTGTCGATTTAAGTGCTGTTAAGCCAGATCACATGATTCAGGTAGAAGGAATTGATGGCCCTCAAACCATTAGTCGAATTGAGTTGTCAGAAATTATTATTGCCCGCTATGAAGAGATCTTTAGCCAGATTCGCGATGAACTCGAAAACAGCGGTGCAATTCATGGTTTATACCATGGTGTAGTGTTGACAGGGGATGCCTGTCAAATCGAAGGTATGGTGAGCTTGGCTCGCCGTATGTTGGGGGTATCCGCACATTTGGGTAATCCACCGTTACAGGTTTATGCTGATGATCAACATCAGGCAGCATTACGTCGTTCGATGTATGCAACAGCAGCTGGTTTGCTCATGTTTAGCCAAAGTGAGTTGCAAGAAGCTGTTGAAGAGCCTGAAGAGGCAAATGACCGTTCGGTATGGGAGCGAATGGTAAATGGCTGGAATGCATTTAATAGCAAGCTAAAAGCCATTTTTTAGGATGTATGGATTTATTGGTAGAATTGTTAGGAAGTTGTAAGAGAAAACCACTGTACTTGACAAGGTTTGTATTGCACAGCATTCTTAAAATTAGTTATTTTTGAAAATCAAGGCAGTATACGGGCTGAAGTGACTGCCATAATGTATTAGGAACCCTAAAGGTCATGGCCTCATTTGAATTTATAGAAGATGAACTAAACGATGGCAACGGTCAAGCCCGTTTCACTGTATTTGGTGTAGGTGGTGGTGGCGGTAATGCCGTTCAACATATGGTGCAGTCTGATATTCAAGGTGTTAAATTCGTTTGTGCCAATACAGACAAACAAGCACTAGACTGTATGAATGCACCTTTCAAAATTCAGTTAGGCGAGCAAAGTACGCGTGGTTTAGGTGCTGGTGCTAACCCTGAAGTAGGGCAAGTTGCAGCAGAAGAAAGCCGTGAAATTATTCGTCACCATCTTGAAGGTACGGATATGGTATTCGTTACCGCTGGTATGGGTGGCGGTACGGGTACGGGTGCGGCTCCTGTCGTGGCTGAAGTTGCCAAAGAAATGGGTATTTTGACCGTTGGTGTTGTAACAACCCCATTTAACTTTGAAGGCCGTCGCCGTTTAAAATCTGCTGAACGCGGTATTGAAGCGCTTGAAGCACATGTTGATTCATTGATTATTATCCCTAACCAACGCTTACTCAGCGTATATGGCGATATTTCAATGAAAGATGCTTATAAAAAAGCTGATGATGTATTGTTAAACGCTGTACGCAGTATCTTTGACCTTGTAGTAAACCGTGGTCACATTAACCTTGACTTCGCCGATTTGAAAACTGCAATGAGTACTCGTGGTTACGCAATGATGGGTGCTGGTTTAGGCCGTGGTGAAGATCGTGCACGTCAAGCAGCTGAGCAGGCTATTCGTAGCCCATTGCTTGATAACGTCAATATTATTAATGCTAAAGGTGTGTTGATTAACATTACTGGCGGTGACGATATTACGTTACGTGAAACTGAAATCATTACTGATGTTGTGAACCAGATTGTTGACCTTGATGAAGGTGAAATTTTCTACGGTACGGTATTTGATCCAGATGCCCGTGATGAATTACGTGTAACAGTCATTGCAACTGGTTTAACTCGTAATGCTGCAGATGCAGAACCGAGAAAACGTAATACAGTAAGTCATGCATCGTCTCAAGCGGCTCAATCTGTTGATGAAGATGATGTTCCTGCTATTAATAAACGTCAAAATGCAGACAATGAAGTGAGTAGTACTGCAAGTTCTTCTCCGCGTTCTTCGCCAATGAGTATTCAAGATTACTTGAAAAATCAGCAACGTAAGTAAAAAAGTATTAAATTTAAAAAAAGGCAGTGTTTAAACACTGCCTTTTTTTGTTTTTGATCAATGACTAAATATGCTAACGTATAGCGGTTTTAAAAAAGAAGTTACAAAGCATGGTGAAACAACGTACTCTCAATCGTGTGGTAAAAGCGAGTGGAATAGGTCTTCATAGCGGTCAAAAAGTGATGATCAATTTCATTCCACATACCGCGGATGGAGGTATTGTATTTCGTCGTATCGATTTAGACCCGCCCGTTGAAATCCATGCAAATGCTTTGCTCATTCAAGAAGCTTTCATGTGCTCCAATTTAGTGATTGGAGATATAAAAGTTGGAACGATTGAGCATGTAATGAGTGCAATTGCAGGTTTAGGGATTGATAACCTTATTGTTGAGGTATCAGCGTCTGAAGTTCCGATTATGGATGGAAGTGCTGGTCCGTTTATTTACCTATTAATGCAAGGTGGATTACGTGAGTTGGATGCACCGAAAAAATTTATAAGAATATTAAAACCAGTTGAAGCATTAATAGATGATAAAAAAGCAATTTTTAGTCCGCATAATGGTTTTCAATTAAATTTTACAATTGATTTTGATCATCCTGCCTTTGCTAAAGAATATCAATCTGCGACTATCGATTTTTCTACTGAAACTTTTGTATATGAAGTCAGTGAAGCTCGTACTTTTGGTTTCATGAAAGATCTAGATTATCTCAAAGCAAATAACTTAGCCTTAGGTGCAAGTTTAGACAATGCCATTGGTGTAGATGACACAGGCGTTGTTAACGAAGAAGGCTTACGTTTCGCTGATGAATTTGTAAGACATAAGATTTTGGATGCAGTAGGTGATTTGTATTTGCTTGGTCATCAAATTATTGCCAAGTTTGATGGCTATAAATCGGGACATGCTTTAAATAATCAGTTGTTACGCAATGTTCAAAGTGATCCGAGTAATTATGAAATTGTAACATTTAATGACGAGAGTGAATGTCCAATTCCATATGTCAGTGTGACATAAGTCATTGTCTTTACTTGGCTATGTTATATTGTAACATTGTAAAGTGTGATTATTATCACATAATAAGAACGATTCTAATTAAGAAATAGAAAGCTCATCATTTTTTATTGCTTGCCAAACGTAGTAAAGCTTGGCTAAGCTTAGGGTCGCTCACAAAGTCGGCTGCACTACGTAACATTTCTTGTGTTTCCGGGGGGATGGGTTTAGATGGCTCAGATGAGGGTGCATTTGAAATGTTTTTATTTCTCAAGCGAACCTGAATTCTTTGTAAGTCTTTTAACCCTTCAAGTTGAGATAATTTAGATACATATTGGTTCTGTAAATAACTGAGTTGACTAATCATCGCCTGATTTTCACCAGTAATGATTAAAGAACCATTTTGATAACACACGACCTGCCATTGTTCCGGTTGGGGCAATAAGGGTTGGATCATTTTCGTAAGTCTTTGCCATTGCGCGACTTGCGTTGTTAGAAACGTAAGGTTTCCTGTTTTTATGTGTTTTCCGGTTTGTTGAAAAACGTTATCGGGTTTAGACATGGATCATTCTCGGATAGATTCTTGTCTTTATCTTAAGCGTTCATTTCGATTGATATCAAGGAAGAGATCATAAGGAACTTGAGTAAGAACAGTTTCAAGAGGTTTTTATGCACACGCGTCGTATTTTATTAGCGTTTTCACTTGCCGCTTCGGCAGCATCAGTTGCTTTTGCAGATTATCAAACTATTAACCAATCTACTGATTCAGATCGATTGGAACAACTATCAAAAACATTATCTCAAGGTTCATATACCCATCCTGATGATTTAGATCTTCCAGCGAGCGCGAAAGTTTCAGTGACCTTACGCCAAAAAACAGTTGAGCTCAATAATGAGTCGCTCGCAAAAAAATATGGCAATACGAGCGCAAAGAACTCTTTTAATGCCTCTTCTTCAAATGCTTACTCTTGGTTAATTTCTCATCCGCTTCCTGATACTGTACGAGTTTCTTCAAACTTTGGCGGTCGTACAATGAGTGGTCGTGCTGAACATCATGGCGGTTTAGATATGGCTGCTCCGAGTGGCACACCAATCTATGCGACAGGCCCAGGTATTGTAACTAAATCTGGCTGGGGCACTGGCTATGGTCAATATGTTGAAATTAACCATGGTAATGGCTATTTAACACGCTATGCTCATGCTTCACGTTTAATGGTTCGCGTAGGTGACCAAGTGTCGGCAGGTGAACATATTGCGAATGTAGGTTGTACAGGTCGTTGTACTGGTCCACATTTGCACTATGAAGTAGTAAAAGATGGTCAACGTAAGAATCCAACAACTTACTTGGCGATGCTTCCTTAAAAGCATAGTTAAAAAGGGTTAGGTTATTAAATTTATGAATCTGAAAATTAACTTAAACCTTTTTTAACGTAAATATTGTATAAAAAAACGCCATTATTGGCGTTTTTTTGTTATTTTGTTTAATGCTCGGTCAATGACTATTCATTCAGAAAATAATAGGCCCCCCTCACATTCACCCGTGGCAATAACTAGAGAGGGGTAAAACGTGGTAAAAATACAAAGTAGATTAAAGAACAAGGAACAGGTGAATTATGGCGTTTTACGGTGACTCCGATGCACAAGAAACCCAAGAGTGGCAAGATGCATTCGATTCAGTTTTACAACATATGGGAACTGAGCGCGCGGCATTCTTATTGGAAAAACTTTACCAACAAGCAATTGCTAAGCATGTTCCCATTCAACGTCTCAATACACCTTACTTAAATACAATTTCTGTTGAAGAACAACCTGCAATGCCAGGCGACCAAGATATGGAACGCCGTATTCGTGCATTGATTCGTTGGAATGCCTTAGCAATGGTACTCCGTGCGAATAAAACAGGTGATGATTTAGGTGGACACTTGGCGAGCTTCGCATCAAGTGCAACATTATATGACGTAGGTTTTAACCATTTCTTCCGCGCAAACAGCGATAACTTTGGCGGAGATATGATTTATTACCAAGGACATTGTGCTCCTGGTATTTATGCTCGTTCATTCCTTGAAGGGCGTTTGACTGAAGAACAGTTAAGTAATTTCCGCCGTGAAGTTGGCGGTAACGGTTTACCAAGCTATCCACATCCATATTTAATGCCGGACTATTGGCAATTCCCAACTGTATCAATGGGTCTTGGTCCAATCATGTCAATTTATCAAGCGCACATTCAAAAATATTTGATGAATCGCGGCTTGATCAAAGAAGAAAATCGTAAAGTCTGGGCATATCTTGGCGATGGTGAGATGGATGAGCCAGAAAGTACTGGTGCAATTTCACTTGCTGGTCGTGAAAAGCTTGATAACCTAATTTGGGTTGTTAACTGTAACTTACAGCGTCTAGATGGCCCTGTACGTGGTAACGGTAAAATCATTCAAGAATTAGAATCTTTATTCCGTGGTGCGGGCTGGCGTGTCATTAAAGTGGTATGGGGTCGTCATTGGGATCCGCTACTTGCAAAAGACAGCACAGGTGCATTAAAAGCGGTAATGGGAGAAACAGTTGATGGCGAATACCAGCGCTATCAAGTGAAAGGTGGTGCATATACACGCGAGAAATTCTTTGGTAAGTACCCAGAAGCTGCGGAACTTGTAAAAGATTTAAGCGATGAAGATATCGATAATCTTAACCGTGGTGGTCATGACCCGTACAAAGTTTTTGCTGCCTATGCAGAAGCAATGACAGCCAAAGGTCAACCAACAGTTATTCTTGCGAAAACTGTTAAAGGTTATGGTTTGTCTGAAGAAATTGAAGCGGTGAATAAGACCCACCAAATCAAAAAAATGCAGATCGATTCTTTAAAATATGTACGTGACCGTTTTAACCTGCCATTTACAGACGATAAATTAGAAGAGCTTCCATTCTATCGCCCAAGTGAAAACTCTCCAGAAATGAAGTATATGAAAGCGCGTCGTGAAGCGTTAGGTGGTTACCTACCTGCACGTCGTCGTGAGAGTGAAATTTTAGCGATTCCTGAATTATCTGTATTTGATGCAGTATTAAACGGTTCAGGTGGTAAAGAGCAATCTACGACTATGGTGATGGTTCGTTTAATTGCTGCTTTACTTAAAGAAAAAGCAATTAAAGACCGCGTAGTACCAATCGTTCCAGATGAAGCACGTACTTTTGGTCTAGAAGGTATGTTCCGTCAGCTTGGTATTTATGCCGCTCATGGTCAAAAATATACCCCAGAAGACCAAGAACAGTTAATGCATTACCGTGAAGCAAGTGACGGTCACATGCTTCAAGAAGGGATTAACGAAGCTGGTGCGATGAGCGCATGGGCTGCGTTGGCAACAAGTTATTCAACGAATAACTTACCAATGATTCCAATGTACATGTACTACTCAATGTTTGGTTTCCAACGTATTGGTGACATTGCGTGGGCTGCGGGTGATGCACAAGCTCAAGGTTTCTTGTTAGGTGCAACAGCTGGTCGTACCACATTGAACGGTGAAGGTTTACAACACCAAGATGGTCATTCACATATCTTAGCGAACACGATTCCTAACTGTGTATCTTATGACCCATGTTTTGGTTACGAATTAGCTGTAATCGTTCATGACGGTTTACAACGTATGTATGTGAACCAAGAGCGTGTGTTCTATTACCTAACTGTAATGAACGAAAACTACGAGCATCCTGCAATGCCTGAAGGCGCTGAGGAAGGCATTAAACGTGGTATGTACTTGTTCGAAAAAGATGAAAAAGCAACTGTCCAGCTACTTGGTTCAGGTGTAATTCTTCGTGAAGTGATCAAAGCTGCGAAAATCTTACGTGATGAATACCAAATCCATTCAAACGTTTGGAGTGTAACAAGCTTCAATGAGTTATCGCGTGATGGTATGGCATGTGAAGAATACAACCGCTTACACCCACTTACTGAAGAAGTGAAAGAATCTTGGGTATCTAAACAATTACGCGGTACAGAAGGTATTGTTGTTTCAGCAACAGACCATATGCGTGCATATAGCGAACAAATTCGTGCTTATCTTCCAGATGGTCGCCCATTTGTTGCGTTGGGTACAGATGGTTATGGTCGCTCAGATACACGTGCTAACTTACGTAGTTTCTTTGGTGTTGACGCTGCACATATCGTTGTTGCTACTTTGAAAAAATTAGCTGACGAAGGTGAAGTAGATGCACGTTTAGTTAAAGATGCGATTTCTAACTTTGAGTTAGACACTGATCGTCCAGTGGCATGGGCTCCACAAGCACATCCAGAAGTTCAGGCAGTTGCTGAATACCATGAAACGCAAACAGGTGAGGGGAACTAAGCATGCAAATTAAGACCCCTGATATTGGCGTAGATAAAGCAATTGTTGCCGAAATTTTGGTAAAAGTTGGCGATAGCATTGCTGAAAATGACAGCCTTGTTTTGCTTGAGTCGGATAAAGCGTCTGTTGAAGTGCCTAGCACTTCAGCAGGTGTCGTAAAAAGTATCTTAATCAAAGAAGGCGATAGCGTAACTGAAGGTACGGTATTGTTTGAACTTGAAGCTGAAGGTACTGCACCTGCGGCTCAAACAGAAGAAGTTGCAAAACCTGCTCCAGCAGCTGAACAATCAGCAGCACCGGTAGCGGTACAACAAGCTTCAACTGCTGTACAACCAGCAGCGGCAACCACGAGTCAAGTGGTTGAAGTTCAAGTTCCTGACATTGGTGTTGAAAAAGCACTCGTTGGTGAAATTTTAGTAAAAGTTGGCGAGCAAATCGATGTTGAGCAAAGCATCGTTGTGGTTGAATCTGATAAAGCAACTGTAGAAGTACCAAGCAGTGTTGCTGGTACTGTAGAAAGCATTCAAGTTAAAGAAGGCGATACAGTTAAAGAAGGTGTTGTGCTCATTAAAGTGAAAACAACATCTGCAGCAAGTGCGCCAGTTGAGGCTCCTGCTTCTACAGCGGCTCCAGTAGCGGCACCTGCACCAGTTCAACAAGAAACTGTAGCTGCGGCTGCTACTCAATCTGGACCAGTTGATATTAACGTTCCTGATTTGGGTGTAGACAAAGCAGTTGTTGCTGAAATTTTGGTACAAGTTGGCGATAAAGTTGATGTAGACCAGAGCCTTGTTGTGGTTGAGTCAGATAAAGCAACTGTTGAAGTTCCAAGTACTGTTGCAGGTGTTGTGAAAGCGATTCACTTGCAAGCAGGTCAACAAGTTTCACAAGGTATATTGCTTGCAACAATTGAAGCTGAAGGCCAAGCACCTGCTGCGGCACCAGCGGCAAAAGCAGAAGTAGCTCCAGCTCCACAGGCAGCAGCACCTAAAGCGGCAGCTCCTGCTCCGACTCAGGCTGTATCTGCTCCAGCGTCTGGTAGTGACAAGTTAACCAAAGAACAAGAAGCCGACAACGCTAAAGTATATGCAGGTCCTGCTGTACGTAAGCTTGCTCGTGAGCTTGGTGTGATTTTGTCACAAGTCAAAACTTCTGGTGAGCATGGCCGTGTTGTTAAAGAAGATATCTTTGCTTATGTGAAGACTCGTTTAACTGCACCACAAGCGGCACCAGTTGCTGCGGCTGCACCAGCGGTTTCGGGTTTGCCAAAGCTTCCTGACTTCACTGCATTTGGTGGTGTGGAAGAAAAAGTACTGACGCGTTTGCAACAAGTATCTATTCCGCAATTGTCGTTGAATAACTTTATTCCGCAAGTCACCCAGTTTGATTCGGCTGACATTACTGAGTTAGAAGATTGGCGTAATGAGCTAAAAGGCAACTTCAAAAAAGAAGGTATCAGCCTGACGATTATGGCATTCATTATCAAAGCGGTTGCGCATTTGTTGAAAGAAGAGCGTGAGTTTGCAGGTCATCTATCTGATGATGGTAAATCAGTGCTCTTGCGCAATGAAATCCATATGGGAATTGCGGTAGCAACACCTGATGGTTTAACTGTGCCAGTACTTCGTAACCCAGACCAAAAATCAATTAAGCAAATTGCAGTTGAATTGGGTGTGTTAGGTCAAAAAGCACGTGATAAGAAATTAACACCGAAAGACTTACAAGGTGCGAACTTCACGATTACAAGCTTAGGTTCGATTGGTGGTACATCATTTACACCACTTGTGAACTGGCCACAAGTTGCGATTTTGGGTATTTCACCAGCAACGATGCAACCAGTTTGGAATGGTAAAGACTTTGATCCACGCTTAATGTTGCCGTTGTCGATGTCTTATGACCACCGTGTAATTAATGGTGCAGATGCCGCTCGCTTTACCAATAAACTTACGAAACTTCTTAAAGATATTCGTACTTTATTAATCTAATATTTTGAAATAAATCATTAAAACCTCGCTTCGGCGGGGTTTTATTTTGGTATTTAATTTAATTGATTTTAGGTTAATCTAAAGATAAAGAGGGAGTGATCGAGAGAGGAAAAATTTCTCGTTTTAGGTAAAGGAGAAATAATAAATGATGGGTTTTTTTAAAATCATGTTGCCGATTCTGTTGGTTGTCTTTTTATTAATGGGATTATGGGTCAGTCTTTTGCACTTTCCTTGGGAGTGGATGACCTACGTTGCAATAGGTTTGGAAGTATTCGTGGCAACGCTTATTTTGCCATTTGAATTTCAATCACAACATATAACAGGCGTTAACAATTTTGGGTTTATTAACTTAAGTATCTGTTTAGCTTTACTATTAGGTTTAGGGCGGCTGTTAGTGTGGGCATGGATAAAATTTTTTGTTTGAAAAATAGAACTGCTCGAATATAATGAGCACATACTTCATTGGGGAGTAGCCGCTATTCATTTCTGAATGAATAGGTGATGATCAACATAATTGTTCAACAGAACATGGTCATCATAGCTTAAACGTCTCATCGTTTCCGAGTTGGCAAGACCTTTGATTTACCACTCTGCAGATATTTGGCTAGCAGGAGGGGTAGGTCATGGGCATTTATGCTAGCCAGAGAAACGACATGCAAGAATTTCTGATTTCTACCTCGATTGTTGCCCTCGCTGAAATGGGCGATAAAACTCAATTGTTGGCCCTTTTACTGTCTGCACGTTTCCGTAAGCCAATCCCTATTCTTATTGCGATTCTTTTAGCAACTTTAATTAACCATGGTATCTCTGCTGTGCTTGGGCAGTGGATTACGACCGTCTTGAGTCCCGAAATTTTAGTTTGGGTACTTGCTGGTGGTTTTATTGGTATGGCGTTCTGGATGCTTATTCCAGATAAGCTAGATGATGAAACAGATAGCATTAACAGATGGCAAAAATTTGGTGTTTTTGGTGCAACCTTTATCCTGTTTTTCTTAGCAGAAATTGGTGACAAAACCCAGATTGCGACAGTGGCTTTAGCTGCACGTTACGATAGCATTTTTTGGGTGATGCTAGGTACAACCTTAGGTATGATGATTGCCAATGCACCAGCTGTATTTATTGGTAATAAGTTAGCTGAACGTTTATCTATTTCACTCATTCATAAAATTGGTGCTGCTATTTTCTTAATTGTAGGTGTCTCTACTTTAGTGCAGCATTATTTCTTCTAATGCATTTAAAGCTGCCAAAAAAACGCACTCAATTCGAGTGCGTTTTTTGTAGGTCATTTTAGTAGTTAAATTTCACTGTAAAGTTAATTTGGCGTGGATTACCGAGCGTCACCAAATTCTCATTCAGTGCACCTGCATAGTAATCTTTATCAAATAAATTACGAATCGCAAGTTGAGCGCCCCAATGTCCAGCGTCATAGCCAGCTTCAGTGTCAAAGACTGTATAGCCTGGAATGTGAACATCTAAACCATCGACAGTTTTATAGGTTTCACCACGGAATCCACCGCCGACATACCAGCCAAGTTTTGATGCTGGGTCAAATTTATAACGTGCTGACAAGCTATAAGCATGCTCAGGAATATTATCGAGTGCTTTTCCTACATTGCTTGAGTTTGCATCTTTACTAATTTCAGCATCAATGGTGTAGGTATATGCAGCCGTTAATTTTAAGCCTTCTAAAATTTCTGCGCTAAGCTCAGTTTCAATACCACGAGTTAACTGTTCACCACGTTGTACTTTATAGCCACTATTTACGGTATCAGTAACTAAAACATTTTGGCGTTTTAAATCATACCAAGCGATAGCACCTTGAATCCGTTGATCAGGGCTTTGTAATTTCATTCCGACTTCAACCTGTTTTCCTTCTTCAGGTTTGAATGGATTGCTATTTACATCAGTACCAGTGTTAGGTGTAAATGAAGTGGCATAGCTGACATAAGGGGCAACAATGTCATTAAGGGTATACATGACAGAGATGCTACCCGTAAATGCATTGTCTGATTGTTTACTCGCACTACTTGTAACTAAGCTTGTGCTTTGGGTTTGTGCCCAGTCTTGGCGTCCTGACAAGCTTAAAAGCCATTGATCATTGAGTTGAATACGGTCACGAATATATAAACCTGCGTATTTTAAGCGGTTAATATCATGGTTGCTGACAGGGTTGGAACAGGTAACAGTTTGCCCATATACAGGAGCATATATGTTTAAATCACCTACATTACAACGGTTATTGGTGTAATCACTTTTTTCTTGGAAAGCATCTACACCTATATTGAAATCATGTTGCATACCATATAAATCAAACTGTTTATTTAAACGGTTATCGATGGCAAAACTTAAGTTATCAATAATTTGGTGGCGGCTGTTATTTTTGCGGCTTATGGTGGTGTAGTTTTTATCTGCCCAAAAGTTACTACCTGTACGAGCAAAAACCGCTTTACCATCCATTTCGGTTTTTTGCACGGCAAAATTCTGGTTAAAGTTCCAGCCATTGTCAAAGGCATGTTTAAACGTATAACCAGTGCGGTAAACATCTGCTTCATATTTACCAAAATTAGGGTCGCCAATATATAAGCTTCGGTCTATAGCACCGTTAGGATTGTCTTTTAAAGTGCCAATAACAGGTAAACCTTGCTGACGAATATATTCGCGGTGCTGATAACTTGCGATTACGGAGAGGTCAGTGTTATCACCTAAGTCAAAATTGTAAGAAGGCGAAATATAGTAATTTTTAAAATACACATAATCTGTGGGGTCATCTTGGTCAGAGATACGACCATTTAAACGGAAAGCACCTTTTTCACTATTATTAGGACTATAGTTTAAATCGAATGTCCCTTCTTTAAGGCTGTAACTGCCATAAGTCATACTAGCGCGTGCAAAGCTTTCTGCTTCAGGTCGTTTAGTCACTAAGTTGACCATGCCGCCTGGTGCAACCAACCCGAAATTAATAGAAGCAGGGCCTTTTAAAACTTGGACCTGATCCATGCCTGATAGTTCAGTGGCAACGTAAGTATTTTGTCCAACTCTTAAACCATCTACATAAACTGAATCTGAAGATGTCTGCCCTCGAATAACAAAATCATCCCAACCACGACGACCAAGTTTTCCAGCTTCAACACCTGCAACGCCTTCAAGTGCCTCTGCAAGGGTCTTTGCTTGTTTCTGGTCGAGCTGTTCACGTGTCACCACTGAAACCGATTGAGCAGTCTTAAATAAGGGTGCATCTGATTTTAAGGCAGAGGTTGCTTTTGTTGCGACATAGGGAGAGGTGGGTTCTTTTTGCGCCTGAATAGAAATTGTGGGTAGCACACTGGTTGAATTTTGTTGTTCTGCTGCTTCATCAGCATGACTTGCTGTCATCGAACTAAAAATAGCAACTGCTAACAATGTTTTGGAACTTGAAAAATAAGGGGCTTGGTTCATGGGAGGCCTAGGCAGCGCAAAAGACAAAACTGATAATGAGAATTATTTTAATTTATTGTGTATTAACTTTAAATAACATTATGATTCATTTATAAAATAAGAAAAGCAAAAGCTATTTTAAAATATTATGAGAAAAATAAAGCAATTCGTTGCAAGAGTTATCGAATCCCTTTATTTTAGTATGGATATAAAAATATCTAATATTTAAAGTTTTTTTGGGGGAATTGTATGGGGTTTGAAAAAACAACATCGCAGATATTATTTGATAATGGCATTCATAAATGTATTAGTTTTACCAGTTTGGTCAAAGGGGAAGGTATCCAAGCCAATCAATTTTTAATTATTGATCATGAGCGCGCTGCTGTAATCGATCCGGGTGGCGATTTGACCTATGTTCCGTTGACCATGGAATTAAACAAATATACACGTTTGAAAAATCTCGACTATGTGATGGCCTCACATCAGGATCCGGACATTATTACCTCGATGCCACGCTGGTTAGTTTATACCGATGCTAAAGTCGTGGCGTCAAAATTATGGGCACGATTTTTACCTCACTTAAACTCGTCTTTTATGAGTGAGCGCATGAAAGGGAATTGGGAAGATCGCCTAATTGAACTACCTGATCAGGGTCAAGTGATTCAATTGGGGGAATCAAAGCTTGTGGTAGTTCCTGCTCATTTTCTACATTCAGTCGGTAATTTTCAGTTTTATGACCCCGTTGCCAAAATTTTATTTTCTGGTGATATGGGTGCTTCGATTGTTGAGGATGCTAATCAACCTTTAACAGATTTTGATACGCATGTTCTGAAAATGAAAGCTTTTCACCAACGCTATATGTGTTCCAATAAAGTCATCCGTTTATGGGTAAACATGGTTCGCCAAATGGATATTGAAATGATTGTTCCACAGCATGGCAGTCCATTTATGGGTAAAGAAATGATTAATCAGTTTTTGGACTGGATTGAGGTTTTACCTTGCGGCATCGACTTGATGACAGAACAAATTTTTAGTTGTCCTGCCTAAATATGATGTCTAATGATCAACCCAGATAAAATTCTGGGTTGCAAAAAACATGGGTTAAAAAATAAGGTTAAAACTATAATAAGTGGGAATTATTTAGAGCAGCTCTACATCTATTGCTGAAAAAGGCAAAGATAATATGAAAATTGCATTGAAATTTGTTTATAATAGCTCACGGAAATTACCAGTGAGATTGTTATGCTGACCATCGTTCAAGAAGCGCTAACCTTCGATGATGTCTTATTACTTCCTGCCTACTCTACTGTTCTCCCAAAAGATGTCTCTCTAAAGACACGTTTAACTCGCGGCATTCATTTAAATATCCCATTAGTTTCAGCTGCAATGGATACAGTGACTGAGTCACGTATGGCGATTGCGATGTCACAAAATGGTGGTATCGGGATTTTGCACAAAAACATGGATATTGCTGCTCAAGCTGCAGAAGTACGCCGTGTAAAGAAATTCGAAGCGGGTATGGTGAAAGACCCTATCACTGTAACGCCTGAAACTACAGTACGTGAACTGATTGCAATTACCACTGCTAATAACATTAGCGGTGTACCTGTTGTTAAAGACGGCAAGGTTGTTGGTATTGTGACAGGCCGTGATACGCGTTTTGAAACCAATTTAGAACAACCTGTTAGCAACATCATGACGGGCCAAGATCGTTTAGTCACTGTACGTGAAGGCGAGTCTAAAGAAAATATTCAAGCATTATTGCAAAAACACCGTATTGAAAAAGTCTTGGTCGTTGGCGAGAGCAACGAACTTAAAGGCTTAATTACAGTGACTGACTTCCGCAAAGCTGAAAGCTATCCAAACAGTTGTAAAGATGATCTTGGTCGTTTACGTGTTGGTGCTGCGGTAGGTACAGGTGCTGATACACCAAGTCGTGTGGAAGCGTTGGTTGAAGCCGGCGTTGACGTAATCGTTGTTGATACAGCACACGGTCACTCAGCTGGTGTAATTGAACGTGTACGTTGGGTGAAACAAAACTTCCCTCAAGTACAAGTGATTGGTGGAAATATTGCAACTGGTGATGCTGCATTAGCATTATTAGATGCAGGTGCAGATGCTGTAAAAGTGGGTATTGGTCCTGGTTCTATCTGTACAACTCGTATTGTGGCAGGTATTGGTATGCCACAAATTTCTGCGATTGACAGCGTTGCTAACGCACTAAAAGATCAAATTCCTTTAATCGCAGATGGCGGTATCCGTTTCTCTGGCGATATGGCAAAAGCGATTGGTGCGGGTGCAAGCACGATCATGGTTGGTTCACTTCTAGCTGGTACTGAAGAAGCGCCTGGCGAAGTTGAGTTTTTCCAAGGTCGTTACTACAAAGCATATCGTGGTATGGGTTCATTAGGTGCCATGGCGGGAGCAACAGGTTCTGCTGACCGTTATTTCCAAGACTCAAAAGCGGGTGCTGAGAAGTTAGTACCAGAAGGTATTGAAGGTCGTGTGCCATATAAAGGCCCAATGGGTAACATCGTTCATCAAATGATGGGTGGTTTACGTTCATCGATGGGCTATACCGGTTCAGCTGTGATTGAAGATCTTCGCCAAAACGCTAAATTTGTAAAAATCACTTCAGCGGGTATGTCTGAGTCACATGTTCATGATGTAACGATTACTAAAGAAGCTCCAAACTATCGTGTTGGTTAGAATTTGGTAACCAAAACAATGAAGAAAGCCGTCATTACACTGACGGCTTTTTGTTTTTGGTGTAAAGTAAAACTGAAGAAAAGAAATATGGCGGAATTGCCATATATGAAGTGAGCCACCGCTGAAGTGGCGTAAGAATGAGATAAGCTATGAGTTATTTTGGAACGGATGGTATTCGTGGAAAATTTGGGCAAATGCCTATTACTCCAGAGTTTGCTTTAAAACTCGGTTTTGCTGCAGGGAAGGTATTAAAACGAACGAGTCCAAAAAATAAACCGCTCGTTGTATTAGGAAAAGACACACGTTTATCTGGTTATATTTTAGAATCTGCTTTGCAGGCAGGCTTAAACGCTGCTGGCGTATATGTTCATTTACTTGGCCCACTACCAACACCAGCAATTGCACATCTGACTCGTGCTTTGCATGCACATGCAGGTATTGTTATTTCTGCATCACATAATCCATATTATGATAATGGGATTAAATTCTTCTCAAGTGAAGGCAAAAAGTTACCAGATTCATTACAAGAAGAAATTAACCTTGAATTAGAAAAAGATTTATTTATTGAGGACACTGCAAACTTAGGTAAAAGTGTTCGTGTAAATGATGCAAATGGTCGTTATATCGAATTTTGTAAATCTACATTCCCTTACCACTTTGATTTAAATAATTTAAAGATTGTGTTGGACTGTGCTCATGGCGCGGCATATAGCGTTGGGCCTTCAGTTTTCCGTGAGCTAGGGGCAAAAGTTATTGCTTTATATAATGAACCAGATGGCTTAAATATTAATGAGAGCTGTGGTTCAACTCATCCTGAACACTTACAAAAAGCAGTGGTTGAGCACGAAGCAGATTTAGGTATTGCCTTTGATGGCGATGCTGACCGTGTTGTGATGGTTGATAAGTTTGGTAACTTAATTGATGGTGACCATATCTTATATATTTTGGCGACTCAGGCGCAAAATAAGCCAGCGGGTATTGTTGGTACTGTCATGAGTAATATGGCACTTGAAGTTGCATTTGAAAAAGCAAATGTTAATTTTGTTCGTGCAAAAGTCGGTGACCGTTATGTATTACAGGCTTTAGAAGAAAATGGTTGGGTGATAGGTGGCGAGCCTTCTGGTCATATTTTAACTTTAGATAAGAGTACGACTGGTGATGCGATTATTGCAGCACTTCAAGTTCTAACGGTGATGGTTGAGCAAAATAAGGCTCTTCATGAATTAGTTCAAGACTTTAAATTATTCCCGCAAGTTCTTTTAAATGTACGTTTAGAACAAATGCTTGATCCGTATTCTATTCCAGCATTGGTAACTGAATTTGATAAAGCAGAAGCACAGCTCAAAGGTCGTGGACGTATCTTGATTCGTAAGTCAGGAACAGAGCCTGTAATTCGTGTCATGGTTGAAGGTGACAATGAGCAAGAAGTGAATGCTTTAGCTCAGCATTTAGCAGATTCAGTTCGTTCACAAGCACAAGTCGCATAAGGTGCATGGCATGAGTGATGTCATCAAAGATTTAAGTGAATTACGCTTGAGCTATGAACAAGGCGAGTTGTATGAGGGGCAGGTTGATTCTAACCCTCATCAGCAGTTTCTTGGTTGGTTTAACCATGCTCTAGCAGCCAATTTGCATGAACCCTATGCAATGTCATTAGCAACAGCGGGTGCGAATGGTAGACCTCATGTTCGAACAGTTTTGTTACGTGGGGCCATAGAAGCTGGTTATGATTTTTATACTAACTATGACAGTCAGAAAGGTATTGATTTGGCAGAAAATCCTTATGCCGAATTATTATTTTACTGGCCAAGTCTAGAGCGTCAGGTAAGAGTTGGTGGTCATGTCGTCAAAATTCCTGAACAGGAATCTACAGATTACTACCTTAAGCGACCACGTGATAGCCAGATTGCAGCGCATATTAGCACTCCGCAAAGTGGTAAAATTGAAAGCCGAGAGCTGTTGCAGCAACGTTTTCAAGACTTACAGCAGCAAGTCGAAAGTCGTGACGTGCTTGATAAGCCAGAGTTCTGGGGTGGTTATCGTCTGCAACCAGATTATTATGAATTCTGGCAAGGACGACCAAATCGTTTACATGACCGCTTGAGTTATGAAAAAATCGACGGTCAATGGACGCTGCACCGACTGATGCCTTAAATGACAAAAATACAAATCAAACAAAGACCTTTATTGACACGCCCTGAACAGTTTCAGGGCGTGCCTCCGTTTATTGCCGAGATTTTGGCAAGGCGTGGAGTACAATCTGAGCAGGAATTAGAATTAAAGCTTAAGAATTTACTTGCTCCTCAGCTCAAAGGATTAGAAATCGCTGTGGCATTAATAGATCAAGCTATTGATACACAGAAAAAGATTATTATTGTTGGTGACTATGATGCAGACGGTGCAACCAGCACAGCGTTAATGGTATTGGTGCTTCGTGATATGGGAGCACAAGTCGACTATTTAGTTCCAGACCGATTTAAATACGGTTATGGGCTTACGCCTGCAATTGCAGAGCTTGCACATCAAACTTATCAGCCCGATTTATTAATTACAGTCGATAATGGAATTTCCAGCCATGCTGGGGTTGATACAGCCCATGCATTGGGCATGCAAGTTATTATTACCGATCATCATTTAACAACTAAAGAAACACCTCCGGCAGAAGCGGTGGTTAACCCAAATCAGTTAGGTTGTGATTTTCCAAGTAAAGCGCTTGCTGGTGTTGGTGTTGCATTTTATGTGCTGGCCAATTTGGCTAGTTTACGTAACAAGCAAGGCAAAAGTACGAGTAAAGTCACTCAATATCTAGATTTAGTCGCTTTGGGAACTTATGCGGATGTTGCTGTATTAGATTATAACAACCGCATTTTAGTGGATGCAGGCGTGAAGCGCATTCAGCAACATCAATGTCGAGTTGGGATATTGGCGTTGTTAGATATTGCTGGCAGAGAGGCGTCGTCTTTGCGTGCACAAGATCTAGGTTTTGTTTTAGGTCCGCGTATTAATGCTGCTGGGCGTATGGAGAGCATGCGAATCGGTATCGAGTGTTTATTAGCAGATTCTATGGAAACAGCTTACCCGATTGCTCAACAATTAAATCAGTTAAATATAGAGCGGCGACAAATCGAAGGGGAGATGAAGCAACAAGCTTTATCTGCTTTAGATAGCTTGCAACTCTCAAAAGAAGATATCCCACAAGCTCTTGTACTCTTTGAAGAGAGTTGGCATCAAGGCGTGATTGGGATTGTGGCAGGGCGTTTAAAAGAACAGTTCCATCGACCAACAATAGTTTTTGCACCAGATGAAGATGGTATTCATATTAAAGGGTCTGCGCGTTCAATTGATGGTGTGCACATTCGAGATATGATTGAACAAGTTGCTGAACAACATCCGGAATTGGTGAGCCATTTTGGTGGACATGCGGCGGCAGCAGGTTTAACGATACGTAAAGAAAATTTTGATGCTTTTAAAACAGTGTTTACTGCCTGTGTTGCAGCTATGGACGACTCTCTGTTTCAGGCTACGTTATGGACAGATGGAGAATTACCAGCTTCGGCTTTGCAACTAGATACCTTGGACTGGATAGAGCAGCTTGGACCATGGGGGCAAAAATTCCCTTTTCCTCAGTTTGAAGGACATTTCAAAGTTGTTGATTATCGTTGGCTTAAAGAAACGCATCTAAAACTTAGATTGGCCCTTGATCAATATACTTTTGATGCAATTGCTTTTAATGCCGCTGGACGATTTGAATTTAATCCTATGCGAGATGAAGTTCATTTGCTCTATGAGATTGATCGTAATGTATTTAAGGGCAATGTAAATTTACAATTGCGTATTGTGCATTTAAACCAATAAAAAAAATCCGCTCAAATGAGCGGATTTTTTTAGAAACTTTTAGACTAGATTAGAAACGGTAGCCTGCACGAACACCATAAGTGTTGTCGTTGTCACCGAAACCAATACGACCTTCAAGACTTACTTGTTGATTTAAGAATTTTTTAGCATTAATACCAAATTCATCTTTATCAGTTAAGTCATTGTTGTAGTAATCCACACCAAGACTTAAAGTTTTATCGATGTAGTAGTCACCACGAACTTTATATTCGTCTAGGTCACCAAACGCACCGAACGCTTCAAGGTTTACGTCATGTTGACCTACTTGAGTTACGTATTTAGCACGAACTGTTGGATCAGCGCCGTCTTTACCGTCTTTTTCGTCGTAACCTTTAACACCTAGAGCAAGTAATAAACCTGGAGCTGGTAAATAACCTACTTCAGCTGCATAAGTAGTTACTTTGCTATCAATATTGGTGTTATCAATTTCACGCTCATTACGGCCTACATCACCGCTAAGGTAGAAATCAGAGTTAGGAACATAGTATTCAACACCTACGCCATACTGAGTATCTTTAGTGCCGCTGTTATCGCCATAGTTGATAAGTGCGTTAACATTACTTGCACGGCTTAAGAAAGCTGCTTCAGCAAGTGGAGCGTTACGAGTTTGAACAGGATTAAAGTAATAAGTCCCGTCAACACCGAATTTACTTACGCTGCTTCCGTTGTCTGGATCAAGATAATTGTAAGAACCACCAACTTCAGCTTGGTAAGCGTTTGCTGCGCCACTTACTGCAAGAGCAGATAAAAGAGCTGATGCAATTGCTAGTTTTTTCATGGAATCTCTCCCCTCTAAAAAGCGATTTATAAATGTTTTGTTACAAGTTTTAGTCTAGAGGAAAATGAGTTAGCGTCAATCTTGCACAAGTAACCATACTGTAACTATGTGATTTTTTTGTAAATATGTTTAACTTAAATATTTGATTTTAAAATATAAAAATAGAATGTTTTATTTTATTAAAATTGAGGAGATTTTGTGTAGATCATAAAAAATGCTGTAAAAGTACCCAATTTTGTATGAGGATGTTACTGGTTAAACTTAAAATGAACTGAAGAAAATTTAGAAATTAGAGGAGTGAAATATAATGAGAAATACAAAGCAGGTTCGAAGATAACCACAGCTATGCTAAAATAATTGACTGTTTATCTGCTCTTATGGGAACACTCGCGTGGAAATTAATCCTTATCTAAACCAATTGAAAGACTTAACTGATCGTAGCCAAACACTACGGGGGTATCTTTGACTACGATCTGAAAAAAGAACGTTTAGAAGAAGTTTTACGTGAGTTAGAAGACCCAGCAATTTGGAATGACCAAAGCCGCGCTCAGGCGATGGCGAAAGAAAAGGGCGAACTAGAAAACGTTATTAATGTATTGGATGGGTTGTCAACACAACTTGAAGATGCAAAAGCGATGTTAGATTTGGCTGTAGAAGCCGATGATGAAAGCCTGCTTGAAGATGTTCAGTCAGAGCTTGGTGCTGCTGAAGATGAACTGGCTAAACTTGAATTCCGTCGTATGTTTAGTAACCCAATGGACCCGAATCCTTGCTATGTCGAGATTCAATCAGGTTCAGGTGGTACAGAAGCACAAGATTGGGCTTCAATGCTATTACGTATGTATATGCGTTGGATTGAACGTCATGGCTTTAAAGCAGAACTCATGGAAGTATCTGATGGTGACGTAGCTGGTATTAAGTCTGCAACGATTCGTGTTGAAGGTGAATATGCCTATGGTTGGTTACGCACAGAGTCAGGGGTACACCGTTTAGTTCGTAAATCACCATTTGACAGTGGTAACCGCCGTCATACTTCATTCTCTGCGGTATTCATTTCCCCAGAAGTTGATGACAATATTGAAATTGATATTAATCCTTCTGATGTTCGTACAGATACTTACCGCGCATCTGGTGCAGGTGGTCAGCATATTAACAAAACCGATTCGGCAGTTCGTTTGACACACACTCCAACAGGTATTGTGGTGGCGTGTCAGAACCAGCGTTCGCAACATGCTAACCGTGACCATGCATGGAAACAGTTACGTGCGAAATTGTATGAATTGGAAATGCAAAAACGTAATGAAGCAGCTCAAGCCCTAGAAGACTCGAAGTCTGATATTGGTTGGGGAAGCCAAATTCGTTCATATGTATTAGATGATTCGCGTATTAAAGACTTACGTACTGGCGTGGAAAACTCTAATACAGGTGCTGTTCTTGATGGTGACCTTGATCGCTTTATTGAGGCGAGCTTAAAACAAGGTTTATAAGAGTCTGCTGAACTTTTAGTTTAAATACAGTTCATCTATGAATATGTAGAACTCTTGGATTTTTAGCGATTAAAACGGCAAAGCAGTTCAGTCTTCGAATGTTAATCGAAAAAATGCGATATGAATATCGAAAAAAATAGATATGAATATCGCAAAAATGCGATATGATGTTTTCGAAATGCTGAATAAAGCTTTGTTCGTTTAAAAGACGTGTTGAGCCTATGGATATTGATGCAATTAGCAAAGCCCTTTCCAATCCGCTACGTCGGCAAATTTTGCAATGGTTGAAAGAACCTGACCATTATTTACCCGTGGAAGAGTGTGGTGGTAGTTTTGAGAAAGGTGTTTGTGCAGGTCATATTGAACGATTGGGTAAAGTAGCTCAGTCTACGATGTCGAATCATTTGTCTGTTTTACAACAGGCGGGGCTGATTCAGGTCCAAAAATATGGTCAATGGTCTTATTTTTCACGTAACGAAGCTTTGATTCAGCAATATATCGAACATTTAAAACAAACACTTTAACGATATTAAAGTGTAAGTCGAGGCGACTATGGCTGAACTCAATACTCCTTTAACGGTTGGTGATTTTGAAATCAAAAATCGATTGGTAATGGCTCCATTAACGCGTGCGCGTAGTGGTGAAAGTCGAATACCGAATGATTTAATGGTTGAATATTATCAACAGCGTGCAAATGCTGGTCTTATTTTGACTGAAGCAACAGTGATTGGTTCAAAAACTGTCGGTTATGCAGAAACCCCAGGATTATGGTCGCAAGAGCAGGCACAGGCTTGGAATAAAATTATTGAGGCAGTTCATGCTCAAGGTTCAAAAATTGTAGCCCAACTTTGGCATGTTGGCCGTATTTCGCATCCTGAACTTTTAGATGGTGATATTCCTGTTGCACCAAGTGCAATTCAACCTGCGGGTGAAGTGAGTTTATTACGTCCTAAACGTCCGTATGTAAAACCACGTGCACTTTCATTAGAAGAAGTGAAAGAGGTTGTTGCTCAATATAAACATTCAGCAGAATTGGCTAAAGCAGCTGGTTTTGATGGTGTTGAATTACACGCAGCAAATGGTTACCTAATTGACCAGTTCCTTCAAAGCAATACGAATCAACGTGATGACGAATACGGTGGTCCTGTTGAAAACCGTGCACGTTTATTGTTAGAAGTTGTTGATGCATTTATTGAAGTGTGGGGCGCTGGCCGAGTAGGTGTACATATTGCACCACGTGGTGATTCACACGATATGGGTGATGAAAACCCGTTAGCAACGTTTGGCTATGTGGTTGAACAATTGAACCAACGTAATGTTGCTTTCATTTTCTCTCGTGAATATGAAGCTGCTGACAGTATTGGCCCTAAACTTCGCGAAAAATTTAATGGTGTCTGGATTGCCAATGAAAACCTAACACCAGAGTCAGCAAAACGTATTTTGCGTGATGGTGAAGCTGACGCAGTATCTTTTGGTAAAGCATATATTGCCAACCCAGATCTTTTACAGCGTTTAGAGCAAGACTTACCTTTAAATGAACTTCAAGCAACAACTTTATATGCGAAAGGTGCTGAAGGTTATACAGACTATCCAACGCTAGAAGCTTCGTAAATTTTTTGAAATGATGATTTACTAATCTCGTTCATTTCTGAACCTAGTAAATCGCTTTTCTTGTAATGGTAGAGTTTAGGTATCGAAACTCTGCCATTTTTTCTATCTATGTTATATTTTCCCCAGTTTTAAACTTTGACTATTTGAGGCAAACCGCTTGGCGACCCCATTTTGGTACAACACCACACTCCATTTATTAAAACCTTTTTACCACTGGCGGATAAAAAAACGTGCAGAAAGCCAGGAATTATATAATCAGGAATGTCTTGAAAGATTTGGGCCGTTTGAATCTCCGAAAAATGTGAGAGCAATTTGGTTCCATGCTGTTTCGGTTGGAGAAACCAATGCTGCGCAGCCTTTAATCGAGCATTATCTTAAACTTGGTCAACCTGTATTGGTTACTAATACAACTAAAACTGGGCAGGCGCGTGCCAAATCATTATTTTTAAAAGCGCCTTATTTAGATTTATTTCAAGCAGTTTATTTGCCTGTTGATCAAAAGCATCTTTTAAAACAATTTTTTGAGTTATATCAGCCAAAACTTTTAGCATTGGTTGAAACTGAACTTTGGCCAAATTTAATTGATCAAGCCAAGCTACAACAGGTTCCCTGTTTATTGTTAAATGCGCGGTTATCAGAAAAATCAGCTAAAGGTTATAGTCGAGTCGCAGGTTTAACGGCAGGAATGCTAAAACAGATTGACTGGGTGTTGGCACAGGATAACGCTACTCGCCAACGTTATGTTGAGCTTGGTCTAGATCAACAAAAAAGTCAGGTGGTTGGAAATATTAAATTTGATATTCATGCACCAGAAATATTTATAAATCAAGCAGCAAAGTTACACCAGCTATGGTATTTGGGCCAACGAAAAGTACTGACAATTGCCAGTACACATGCACCTGAAGAACAACAAATTTTGCAGGCACTTCAGCCTTATTTAAAGTCAGATCCTGAGTTAGTTTGTATTGTCGTACCTCGACATCCTGAACGTTTCGACGAAGTCTTTGAAATTTGCCAAAACCTAGATTTAATTACTCATCGTAGAAGTTTGAACCAAAGTATTCATACGAGTACACAGGTTTATCTAGCCGATAGTATGGGTGAGCTTTGGTTATGGTACGCCTTAAGTCAGGTGTGTTTTGTGGGCGGCTCTTTAAATGAGCCGGGTGGTGGACATAATATTTTAGAGCCTATGGTTTTAAATGTACCGACCGTAATTGGACCTCGTTACTTTAATTTCCAAACCATTGTCGATGAATTCATTGATGAAAATGGTGTGCTCATTGCTCAAGACGCTGAGCAAGTTGTGGCAATCTGGATGGCATGTTTAGCTGAACCTGATCAGGCCCAACAAGTAGTAGAACAAGCACATAAAGTCTTACAACGTAACCAAGGTTCATTGCAAAAACATATTGGCGTAATTAACCGGTATTTGGCCGACAAATCATGAATATCGTTTTACTAGAGCCCGAAGATATTCGGTCAGATATGTGGACAATTCACTCAAAGCGCCAATTACAACATTTACGTGAACATCTTGATATTACGGTTGGCCAAAATCTAAAAGTTGGTGTTCGTAATGGTGCACGTTATACCACTGAAATTATATCGATTAACGAGCAAGAAGCTTGTATACGACCTATTAGTGAAGAAGCCGTCCCTGCAAAACTTCCGGTTCATTTAATTGTGGCTTTACCAAGACCCAAAGTTTTACGCCGTCTAATCATGGATAGTGTGACTTTAGGTGTTGAAAGAATTAGTTTGATTCATAGCTATCGCGTAGATAAAAGCTATTGGCAAACTCCATTTTTGCAACAACTCGACAACTATGTCACTTTAGGTCTTGAGCAAGCAGGTGACACGATTGTTCCTGAAATTCAAATGTACAAACGCTTTAAACCTTTTGTTGAAGATGTTTTGCCAAGCTTAATTTCGAAAGAAACACCAACCTATGTAGCTCATCCTTATGCCGAGCAGAGCATGCCCGTCAATATTCCACATGCTTGTAGCATAGTCGTTGGGCCTGAAGGTGGTTTTATTCCCTATGAAGTTGATTTGCTCACAAAAAACGGCTGCCAAGCTGTGAGCTTAGGCAACCGTATTTTAAGAACTGAAACGTCTATTTCTTATATTTTAGGTCGTCTATTTAGTTGATGCTTCAGGGTTTAAAAGTGGCTGATTTGCTGCCATTTTTAATTCCTGAATTGGGTAAGGAATATTGATTCCGTTCGCATTAAAAGCTTGTTTGACTTGAGCTTGAATGGTACTCGTAGATGACGAAATATCAGTTTCAGTCGTATCAACCCACCAGCGTACAGTCAGGTTAACCGAGAAGTCTGCTAAAGCTGTTACGTTAACCGAGAAGGCTGGCTGACTCAGTACATTTCGATCATTGTTAAGAATATCTAAAATAATCTGCTTGGCTTTTTGTTCATCGTCGTCATATCCAATGCCGACTACAAACTCACAGCGACGTTGTTGATAAGCAGTATTTACAGTTAAAGCACTCGTATAAACAGTTGCGTTTGGAATAACAATGCGACGGCCATCTGGCGAGCGTAAGAATGTTGCACGAATTTGAATATCTTCAACAGTTCCTTCAAGCGAATTTACGACAATCGAATCGCCAATGCGGAATGGTTCACTTAATAAGATTAAGATGCCTGACAGTAAGTTTTGAAAGATATCTTTAAATGCAAAACCAATAGCGACAGAACCAATTCCAAGAGCACTCATGAGTTGCCCTGGTGTAAACCCTGGAATCGAGATCACTAAAGCAATTAAGAAACCAAAGAATAAAATTGCTGTACTGCCTACACGGTTTAAGACCAAAACGAGGTTTTGGCGCGTGTAAGAGCGATTTTCTAAAGTTTTACGAACAAAGAACTTAAATAATTTGGTCAGTAGCCAAAAAATAATAAAAACGATAATCGCAATACAAATATAAGGCACACGTTCCCAGAAGCTATCTACGATTTTGTCGATAGTGGTATAGGCATCATGATACTTTTCAGTATGGGCTAAAACCGTTTGAGTGGTTTTAGTACCCGCTTCTTGCAAAAGTTCGCCTGTATTTTTTGCGACATCCGTTAAGGATTTTTGTTCATCAGCCACGGCAAGTCTCAATTAAAAAAAATTTATGAAAGCGATTTTCAGCTTTCATCATAGTAGGAGATAAAATGTGCGCCTACTATAATGAGTTAATCTGAATAATAAAGTGTTTTTTAATTAAAAGTATTCCGTTCCTTTTTGTAAGATTTGTGTCGGTGTTTCTAGGGTATCGGTTCCTGAGAAATAATAAAAAATTCCTGCTGTTGAAATGAGGCTAATTAAAATAGCCGCCAAAATAAGCCAAGCCATCAGTTTTTCTATAAACGTTGATGGTCGAACAGGGCCATATTCATTTGGAGCTGCTGTACCTGAGGCAAGCAGTAAATAAATCATAAAAAAGAACTGAACAACCGGAATAAATAATAGCAATCCCATCCAGCCACTTTTATTTAAATCGTGAAGACGTCGAACAACGAGAACAATATTTAAATAAATTAAAAATAGCGAAAAAGCCCAGACTACTAAAGCACTGGCTCCAGAAAGAGAGCTATAAAATTCAAAATTAAATAAATTGCTTGAAAGCTGAAAACTTCCAAGAAATGAAGCCAAAATGAAATAGCCTACGAGGGTGACTAAATAAATCAGTCCATAACCACCTAAATAGCTCATACGATTAAAACGCCCATGAATCGAAAAAGGACTATCTTTAAAAGGGAGCTGGGGTGGGCGTGAAGAGCTTGTTTGGGCAAACATATTATTTTATTCCTGTGTTGCGTATGAGAGACAAAATAATCTTTGTTGATGATCAAAACCATCAAATCTTAAAAAAATTATAAAAGGAAAAGCTATAGACAAATGTTTTAAATCAACTTAATTTTATAAAAATGTTCACAATTTCGTATGCTTGAGTAAGTGGTTAATATATGACCAAGGTCGCATTGTTTAGACTTTGAAAGAGTCATCATACTGCAAAGGCATGCAAATAAGATCCAGTAAAATAATAGCCACAGTCTCGAGATGGGATGCACAAGATCAAGGAAGTTGCGTATGAATGAGATCTATCCGGTACCAGAGGAATTTAAAAAAACAGCTCGTACTGTTGAAGCAGACTACTTTAAACGTTATCAACACTCTATCGAGAACCCAGAGGAATTCTGGGCAGAGCAAGCTAAAATTGTCGATTGGATAAAGCCATTTACCCAAGTTAAAAATACGAGTTTTGACAAAGACAATTTCAAAATTGAATGGTTTGCTGATGGTGAGCTGAACGTGTCAGCAAATTGCCTAGACAGGCATCTTAAAGAACATCCTCATAAACCTGCAATTATTTGGGAAGGGGATCATCCTTCTCGCCATAAAATTGTTTCTTATAAAGAATTACATGACGAAGTCTGCCGTTTTGCCAACGTTTTAAAGAAATATGGTATTGGTAAAGGCGACCGTGTTGTGCTGTATATGCCAATGGTGACCGAGGCTGCAATTGCCATGTTGGCCTGTACTCGTATTGGTGCGGTTCACTGTGTGGTATTTGGTGGGTTCTCACCAGACTCTTTAGCAAGCCGTATTGAAGATAGCCAAGCTAAACTGGTGATTACCGCAGACTCAAGTTTACGTGCTGGAAAACTATTACCACTCAAAGAAAATGTTGATTTGGCTCTAGAGTTGCCGGGCACAGAATGTGTTGAAAATGTAGTGGTGGTTTACCGTAATGCGAACCCGATTGAAATGAAGCCGGGCCGTGATTTGTGGTATCACCTCATTATTATGGAGGTTGATGCAAACTGTCCTCCAGAGCCTATGAAGGCTGAAGACCCATTATTTATTCTCTATACCTCGGGCTCGACAGGTAAACCTAAAGGTGTTTTGCATACTACAGGCGGTTATTTGGTGTATGTGGCAAGTACCTTTAAAGAGGTCTTCGATTTAAAACAAGATGATGTGTACTGGTGTACGGCTGATGTAGGTTGGATTACAGGACATAGTTATCTGCTCTATGGCCCACTTGCAAATGGTACTACGACTTTAATGTTTGAGGGTGTACCTCAGTATCCAACTTGGGCCCGTCTTGGCCATGTGGTCGATAAACATAAAGTCTCTATTTTATATACAGCGCCAACCGCGATTCGCGCCATGATGCGAGAAGGTGATTCGTTTGTACGTGAAAGTAACCGTAGTAGTTTACGTTTACTTGGTTCGGTCGGTGAGCCTATTAACCCTGAGGCTTGGAACTGGTACTACAATGTGGTCGGTGAAGGTCGCTGTCCGATTGTTGATACATGGTGGCAAACCGAGACAGGTGGTATTTTAATTGCACCGTTACCGGGTGCTACAGCATTAAAACCAGGTTCGGCAACACGTCCGCTATTTGGTATTCAACCCGCCATTGTAGATGGTGAAGGCAATGAGCTAGAAGGGGCTGTAGAAGGTAATCTAGTTATTAAAGATTCATGGCCGGGCCAGATGCGTACCATTTGGGGTGACCCAGACCGGTTTATTGAGGCGTATTTCTCGACCTTTAAAAACACTTATTTTACAGGTGATGGCGTTCGCCGTGATGAAGACGGCTATTACTGGATTACAGGTCGTGTTGATGATGTCTTAAACGTTTCTGGACATCGTCTGGGTACTGCTGAAATTGAAAGTGCTTTGGTGTCGCATGAAGCTGTTGCTGAAGCTGCGGTAGTGGGAATGCCTCATGATATTAAAGGGCAGGGTATTTGTACTTTCGTGACCTTACAAGCGGGCGTACCAGAGTCGGAAGAACTGCGTAAAGAGTTAGTTAATTGGGTTCGTAAAGTGCTTGGGCCTGTGGCTTCACCTGATGCACTACACTGGGCGCCAGCATTACCTAAAACGCGTTCGGGTAAAATTATGCGCCGTATTTTAAGAAAAATCGCGGCAAATGAGTTGGATAGTTTGGGTGATACCTCAACTTTGGCTGAACCTGCTGTGGTAGATCAGTTGATTGCAACAGTTTATCCTGATAAGCAAAACTAATTTATAAAAAAGCCCCAAAAGGGGCTTTTTTATTGAGCTTTATTTAAGACTTTGTTAGAAAGCCAGCAGTACTTTGTACATTTGCAAACATGCTAAGTGCAGTTAAAAATGCAGTTTCTACGTCTTCAGCTTTTACAGTTTTTCCATTATGGTTTAAATCACGAGTTGCGGTTGCATCTGCAATTAAGATCGGTTGGTAGCCAAGCTCTTTTGCTGCACGTGTCCCTGAATCAATACACATGTGAGTCATCATGCCTGTAATCACGAGTTGCTCAATTTGATGTGCTTTTAAAAGTTCATCTAAATTGGTTTCTAAAAAACTATTCGGATAGTGCTTTGTCACGATTAATGATTCATCGTGAGCGCTAAGTTCAGGGTGAAGTAAAACCCCATCTGTATTTTCTTGAAAGAAACTCGCTTGTGGCGGGTTAATATGTTGTACATAAATAATTGGTAAGTTTTTCTCGTTAAAATATTGTTCGAGTTGTTTTATTTTTTCCAGTGCTTGCTCTGGTCCAACCAATTCCATTTTGCCATTTTTAAAATAATCATTTTGTACATCGATAACTAACAGTGCTTGTTTCATGAGATCACTCTTGTTGATATGAGATAAAACAAGATTATTCTCTGCTGGTAAAATCGGCTATAGTCAGATGAAAGCATTACCGCCAGTTTTCTTTCGCTATGAAAAATGAATATTGAATTAGACCCGATTGATCTAAAAATTATTGCATTGCTTAAACAAGATTCTCGAGTAACCAATAAAGAAATTGGGCTACGAGTTCACCGGACAGGGCAGGCGGTAGGTGCTCGAATTGCTCAGTTAATGGATGCTGGTGTCATTAAAAATTACACGATTGCCGTGCAGTATTCACATAAACAATTTATTCATTTGCATTTAAATGAACAACGTGCATTTGAAGAAATTGAAAATTTGGTCAAGCAATATGAACAAATAGATGAATGCTTTAAAGTCATGGGCAATGCTTGCTATATGATCGTAAGCCATTTTGAACCCGCAGCATTAAATGAATTTATCGAAAAACTTTCAAAATGGTGCCGTTATTCGGTTGAAACAGTGATCCGAGAAGTTGAGAAATCTTAAAAAATAAAGGCTCCAAGCCGAGTCTTGGAGCCAATAAGTCTTTATTTTTAATTTATTGTTTTTATTGTCTTGCGCTGCTTTAAGTGAAGTTTTTTAGGCTGATTTGGCTTGAATTTCTATCTCCTTTTCTTGTTGAAGTTCTAATTGGCGAACGAGTGGTAGAACTTTTTCCCCAAAATATTCTACTTCTTCAATGAAATGTAAGAATCCAGAAAGAATCAAATCAACACCTACATCTTTAAGCGCCACAATACGCTCTGCAATTTGCTGGGGTGTACCAATTAAATTGGTTTTAAAGCCATCGTTATATTGCACTAAATCTTCAAAACTTGATTTTGCCCAGTTACCTTGTTGCTCTGGAGACGCTGCACCTGCTTCACGTGTTGCATCACCAAAGGCATTTACGGCTTCAGTGTTGGCTTTATCAATAATTTCTTGAAGTACCGCTTTTGCTTCTTCTTCGGTATCTCTGGCAATAATGAACGCATTTACACCAATTTTGACGTGATGATTATTGGCTTTAGCTTTAGTGCGAATGTCTTCGACTTGTTTTTGAATTTCCTCTACGGTATTACCGTTAGTGAAATACCAGTCAGAAACACGTGAAGCCATGTCACGTGCAGCACGTGAGCTACCACCTTGAAATACTTCAATATAAGGCTTTTGCAGTGGTTTTGGCTTAAGTGTGTAGTTTTGGAATTGGTAATATTTACCATCGAAACTATAGTTATCGGTGGTCCAAATTCCTTTTAGCGTGCGAATGAATTCTTCAGAGCGGACGTAGCGCTGGTCATGTTCTGGCCACTCTTCACCAATCGCATCAAACTCTCCTCTAAACCAGCCACTCACTACATTAATGGCAATACGGCCTTCAGTTAAATAATCAATTGTTGCAAGTTGCTTGGCTGCGAGTGCCGGTTTCCAAGGGCCGGGCAGAATAGCCGCAATCACCTTAAGTTTTTCAGTTTTTGCCAGTAATGCATGACTGAAACTTACAGACTCATGCTGATTTTCTGCCCCATAGCCCGCCGTAAAACGAATTTGGGTGAGCGCATATTCAAAACCATTTTTTTCGGCAGCCTGAGCAAGTCGAACATTGTAGTCGTAACTCCAGTCAGTACGCTGTTCGATGTTACTTACGACAAGGCCACCGCTTACGTTTGGTACCCAATAAGCAAATTTAATCGGTTGTTGTAATTGCGTCATGGTGTGCTCTCCCAATTCGTTATTTTTATTTAGACATACTGCTGTTAGGCAACATGCGTTAATGATTTGCCAGACTTGTGATGCAAGCGAGACTCTGCTGCATCAAGATCGGGTACAGCCGCTGAAGGTAATACTTCTTCTTGCTCAATTTGCTTGTTAATACCAAGCTCTTGGTTGGCTTGCTGAGTCTTAGATTTGACTACTTCAGCACGTTCACCTTTCGCTGGTGCCCATTCTAAAATTGGCAACGCACGCGCTACTGCTAACGTAATACGATCTGATAATTGCTCGCTTTTCACCGTATATTCAGGGGTAAAGTCACGATCAGTTGCATATACGCCAATTGGTAAAGTTTGTGCTTGGAAGAAACTGAACAATGGACGAAGTTGATGTTCAAGTACGAGTGCATGACGATCACTACCGCCTGATGCTGCTAAAAGTACAGGCACATCGACCAATGCAGTTTGTTCAACAAAATCGAAGAAATGTTTGAAAAGACCCGTAAAAGATGCACGGTAAACTGGTGTACCTACAATTAAAGCATCTGCTGCTTCAACTGCTGCAAGATCATCTTGTACACGCTGTGGAAGTTGGTTGCGATAAAATGCACCGCCTAATAAAGGCCCAATTTCGCTTAATTTAATAAAGTGAACTTTAATGTCAGTTGCTTCGGATAACTCATCAAGAATGGCTTGAACCAAACTTTCCGTTTTAGATGGGGTATTTAAGCCACCAGAAACAGCAACAATATTCAAAGGTTTTGGTGATGTGATACCAGTCATAATTTGGTTCCTAAGCCTAAAACAAGAGATTGGACTTATTAATCAACAACGACGGCAAACTGTAAAATAACGAAATTGGTCAACCTTATCAGTTTTAAATATAAAAGATAAATAGTGGATTTTTATACTTTGTTTCTATATTAAGTTACTGTTTTTATTTTATATAATTATTGGTGATATATTTTTTATAATAAAAAGTAAGCTTATATAAAAAACAGATTAATTTTGATTAAATGTTAAAAAACATCTGAATATTTTAGCTAAGTTCTGCATTTATCAACATTTTGCATAAAAATGGATAAGATGAACGTATCTTTCAACTAAATAGTAGGGTTACAATAGGCCATACTTATGCTCAAGATTACTTTAATCGCTTATGAATATTTTAATCGTTGATGATCATCCTTTGTTTCGTCATGCTTTAATTCAAGCAGTACGTTATAGCCTGCCACAGGCACAAATTCATGAAACAGCTTCGGTTGATGAGTTTTATGAGCGTTTGGAAAATGGGGCAGAACCTGATCTAGTCTTACTCGATTTAAATTTACCGGGTGCTTCAGGCTTTTCTGCTCTAGTCTATGTACGAGCACAGTATCCAGCTATTCCAATTATTGTGGTTTCTGCGCATGAAGAAACTTCAATTATTCAGCGTGCGATTGCACATGGTGCAATGGGTTATATTCCTAAATCTGCTCATCCAAGTCATATTGGTGAAGCGATTCGCCACGTCTTAGAAGGTGAAATCTGGTTACCACCTAACCTGCCACCTAATCTTAATCTTGATCCGAGAGCGGCAGATGAAACTGCTTTAGCTGAACGTATTCAATCTTTAACACCACAGCAATTCCGTGTTTTGATGATGGTTGCAGAAGGCTTGCTAAATAAACAGATTGCCTATGAACTCGATGTTTCGGAAGCAACGATTAAAGCACATGTGACAGCCATCTTTAGAAAATTAGGTGTGCAAAACAGAACACAAGCTGTACTGGCCATTAGTGCATTAAATATTGAAGATAAGAAAATTTAAAAATAAAAAAGACCTCAGTTGAGGTCTTTTTTATGTGTGCTACTTAAGCAAGGCAATCTTGCTTTGGTGTTAGGCTGTCGCAGTACAAGGGATTGAGTGCACATTGCAAATCATCAATTTGATCTTGAGTCACATAACCTTTCATTTTTAAATATTCAGCTACGCGGTCATCACGCAAGCTTAAGAAAGCCGCATCATAAACACCTAAATCTACAAACAGTGCAGCTGTTTCTAGGCTATTGAAACGATCAAGGAAAATATCATTGCCATACATCAAGAAGATATGGTCGAGTTTTGCTTTGCCATCGACATGTAGTCGTTCAGCAAGTTGATCTGGATGAGTCTTAATGAAGAGTAGGTCAGAGAGTTCATCAAACTGAGACATATCTAGCTGATTTTCTCCGAGTTTGACATGACCAAGCCAAGCTTTAAAAACAAGTACAGCGCCACCGCGAAGTAACATGCTCCAAATTTGATGACGCGTATCGTGATCAAGATTTTCACTTTCAGCTGTAAGGACCTGTAAGAATTTCTCTTCTTGTTGACCTAATTTATCAAATAGTCCTAAGCCTTGCGGATGATAAGCCGCAGGTGCAAATACATCAAAATTCAAATCATGAAAAATGTTAAGTGCCAAAGGAACAGCACACTGATAAATCGTATTTAACGCCTTGATATGGGCTTCATTCAGTTTGCTGTTGGGAAAAATACTTTGCCAATCTAATTCAGGAAGTAAAGCATTGGCACTGTATTGACGATGAAACTGTTGGGATGAGAGTTGGCTTTGTGGGCTGTTATCAGAAATATTCATGGCAATTATCCTTTGCATTAATTTGTGAGCAGGGGTGCTTAATATAAAAATCGGTTAAAAAATGGTTATGCATTTATTAAATGCGTTTGGAGTAGTTATGTGTCATCAAGAATGCAAGTAGAATAAGACTAAAGTCGTATATGGTGGCTTTATTTGAATAATAATTTTAAAAAACATGCACTTATTAAATTGTAACTAAGTATACAAGTGTTCACTTACAAAAAAGATGGGCTTTGCCATAGAAAAAGGGCTGTTGGAAAGTTTAGCCAATTATTTAATAAACAAAAGTAGACTTTTTGAGCAGTTCTGCCTATTGGCTTAAATTAAAGCTATAACTTTTGCCAAAAATCTCTCCCAAACTGATTAAAAAGCTTGGGAGAGAAAATGTTTAATCTGCCGCGCTGGCAATTTTAAGTCCCGATAACCAAGCTCTTAGAGAGGCCGGTTTAAGCGGTTTTTTGAGTAAAACAATATTCAGTTCTTTCAATTGCTGAGGTAACTCTGGATGAGAATCCGCTGTAATTAAAGCAACTGGAACATCATGCTGCCGATTTTGCAAAATAAAATCGACACCGAGTTGGTTATTGTTTAAATGCTGATCGATAAGCCAGACTTGAATATTCTCTTTTTGAATAATCTCAAGAGCCTGTTCTGGTTCAGTGGCTTTAAACACTTGATAGCCCCATCGACCTAGTAAACTACTCATTCCCTCTAAAATAGTTTCATCGTTATCTAAACACAAAATCCGATAGGCTTTAGTTTTCAACGGCACCGCCTGCACGGTTGGGGTAATCAATTTTGGCGCTTCTACGACTGGAACTTCAATCATAAAACATGAGCCTTTATCGAGTTGCGAGTAGACATGAACAGGGTAATTCAACAAGCTTGTCATACGCTGCACAATAGCGAGGCCTAAGCCTAGACCTTGCTCACCCCAAGGTGATAAATGCCCACAACGTTCAAATTCTTGAAACAGTTTAATGCGCTGTTCTTCTGCAATTCCGGGGCCTGTATCCCAAACACCAATACGAATATGGTCAGGTTTTTGAGCCGAGCGTAATACACCCACAATCACTCGGCCTTTGGCTGTATAGCGCAAAGCATTACTTACAAAGTTTTGAATAATACGTCGAATCCACTGTGGATCTGTGTCAATCCAGAATGATACATCGTGAACTTTGAGTGAAATATTTCGCTGAGCAGCAATCGATTTAAACTGTAGTTCAAGATCACTGAGTAAATCATGCAAAGGATAAGGCTGTCTTTTTGGCTGAATGCTACCGCCTTCTAAACGGGCAATATCGAGTAGGGCAGAGAGCATACTTTCTGCGCCATACAGCGCACGGTCAAGCTGTTGCAAAGTTTGACGGTCTTCTTCAGTCGCAATGCTTTGTTCAAGAACCGTGCTAAAGAGACGAGCAGCATGCATAGGCTGTAATAAGTCGTGACTTGCCGCAGCAATAAATCGGCTTTTCGACATATTGGCCATATCAGCTTGTTCACGTGCGAGCTGTTGTTCGGTTAAAGCACCGGCAAGTTGTTGAGTTCGGTCTTTTACACGGGCTTCAAGTATTGCCTCATTTGTACGGAAAGGAGTAATGTCGGCAAATGTTGTCACAAAGCCCCCACCTGAAATAGGATTACCGCGCATTTGAATAACGCGTCCGTCTTTACGGATTCGTTCAAATTCATGTGCGCTTCCGACTTTCATCCAGTGTAAGCGTTTACGAACATGTTCTTCGACTGAACCGGGACCGCATTCGCCGCGTTCAGCGTTATAACGAATCAGATCGGCAATTGGACAACCCACATAGACTAAATCTTTTGGATAACCAAACAGTTTTAAATATTGGTTATTCCATGCCACCAAACACATATTTTTATCAACCACACTTACCCCTTGGGTCATGTGGTCAATCATGGTCATGAGCAGGTTTTGGTTGAAACGTTGCCATTGTGAGGCTTGGTCTAAAATATTCGCGACTTGTCCTAATGCCAGACCATTGTTAATCATTGCTGTAGTGAGCAAAGTACGTGCAGATGCAGCTCCGATAATGCCCGCGAGATATTGTTCGGTGAACCGCCACCACATGCCGTTGGCGATGCTGTTCGGGTTAAGTGTGAGATGATTTTGCTCACAAAAGTTTTCAAATGCTTGTGTTGTGGGTTGCTCACCCGTAATTCTTTTAGCAAGGGCGAATAGGTCGCCTACTTTTAAACGTGCGGCATCGTGCGGTAAATAGGTTAAATCGGTAGATGTATGCGGCGATGGCAAGGGTTTGGTTTCATAATAGAAGAAGCTTTCTGCTTGAATTTGCTCAGCCACGCTTGGTCGATAAATTTTTGAAATCCAGATATATAAAACAATATTTAAACCAAGCGACCAGATTACCCCGTGTGTAAGTGGTGCAAATGATTCAAAACCAAAAAGTGACTCTGGTCGTAAGGCGTTAATTCCAAAAGGGCCAAAAAGCAAAATACTTTGAGCTGTTTCCTGATAGCTTTCGGGTAAGCTACGCAAAATTGTTGGAAACAGTAAAGTATAACTCCACATCAAAAATCCGATAATGAGGCCAGCATAGACACCTTGGCGGCTTCCACCACGCCAGTACAAACCACCAATAAGTGCAGGAGCAAATTGAGCAACGGCACTAAACGCCAATAAACCAAATACTGAAAGCTGGTTAATATCATTAAAGAAATGGAAGAATAAAAAGCCAAGTAGCATCACTGCAACAATACTAATGCGGCGACTGAATTTAAGAACCTTAGGTAAATGTTTATCGTGACGTGACAGCAACTTAAAACGCCAGAGTGCGGGCATAATCAAGTCGTTACTGAGCATGATAGACAAGGCAACAGATGAAACCAGTAACATACCTGTTGATGCAGAGAACCCACCTAGAAAGGCCAGTAAAGCTAACCATTCTTGGTTATAACTCAGGGGCAATGAGAGTACTGCAACATCAGGTACAGTTAAGAACTTCGGTGCAGCATGTAATGCCCAGCTTGCGATCGGAATAATGGCTAAAATCGTTAAGATCAGATAAACCGCAAACCATTTGCGTGCACCGCGAATATGCTTTTCGTCACGCAGCTCGACCACTGCTACATGAAACTGGCGCGGCAGGCAGATAATTGCCAAACCTGCCAATAAGGTCTGAATCCAGAAAGTTTCAGGCACTCCAAATAGTTGAACCTCCTGAAAGGTTTGGTTCACATCTGATGTGACTTGTACAAGGTTCGCTGGTGTTTCAAAAATAAAAAATAAAGCGACGCAAATGAGAGCAAATAATTTTACAAAAGATTCAAATGCGACAGCTAACATGAGGCCGCCATGTTGCTCGGTATTGGCAATTTGCCTTGTACCAAAAATCATGGCCAAAATAGCCAGTACACTGGTTAAAAGCAAAACACTATTGGTGGTTGTATGGATATGAGCATTTTGTTCCATAATGACAGAAGTACTTAAAGCAATCGCACGTAACTGTAAGGCCAGATAGGGAATAATCGCGATTACAGCTAAAATGGTAACCAGTGATGCCAATACCCCACTTTTCCCATAACGTGCCGCAACAAAGTCGGCAATTGACGAGATAGCGTGGTGCTGGCGTACCCGCCCTAAACGTCGCCAAATGTCATAGCCAAACCAAACAAATAAAAGAGGGCCTAAGTAAATAGGCAAGAAAATGACGCCTTCTCGAACAGCTGCTCCAGTCGCGCCATAGAATGTCCATGATGAACAGTAAACACCTAGCGTTAAGCTGAACAAGAACATGCGGCCACGTGTACTCAGACGGCTGGCATGCTTTTCACCAAAAAAAGCACAAACAAATAAGAGTGCTATATAAAGGGTGAGTACCCCAATAATCAGCCAGCTGTTCATATGACTCACATGATTAAAACCTTGTGCCTATCATACCCCAAGCAGAAACAAAGCTATAAATTGATTAAATTTTAACGACCAAAGTCTAAGTTACGAATTACACGTAATTTTGCTAACTTTAATCCTGAGAAACTACTATTAAAAAGTGGCCAAGGCTGGGCACAGGGCAAGGAGTTTGGTTATGGATCAGAACCAAGTAGAACAGATTCTACGCAATCCAAAGTTTCAAAAGATGGTCAAGAAAAAAAGTACATTAAGTTGGACGCTCACAATCATCATGTTAATTCTTTATGTGGGTTTTATGCTGCTTGTTGGCTACAACAAAGAATTTTTGATGAGTTCATTTAGTGGTGGTGTAACGACATGGGGAATCCCACTAGGTTTAGGAATTATCGTTTTATCTTTCCTATTGTGTGGTGTGTATTCTTTTATCGCGAATAGTACCCTTGACCAGTTGAGTGAAGAAGCGTTGAAGGAAGTTGAAGCCATCACGCATGAGAAAGGACTACACTAATATGAAATGGAATTCATTAAAAGCGAAAGCTTTATTAGCAGCAGCATCGCTATATTCAACAGTGGCTATGGCGAGTCCAGATCTGGGTGAAGCTGAACAACAGGCAACCAACTGGCATGCCATTATTATGTTTGTCATTTTTGTTGGTTTCACTTTGTTCATTACGAAGTGGGCTGCGAAGCAAACTCAATCAACACAAGATTTCTATACAGCAGGTGGGGGCATCAGCGGTTTCCAGAATGGTCTGGCAATTGCGGGTGACTATATGTCTGCTGCATCTTTCCTTGGTATTTCTGCACTTGTGTTTAGTTCGGGCTTTGATGGCTTACTTTACTCGCTTGGGTTCATGGTAGGTTGGCCAATCGTTTTATTCTTGGTTGCAGAACGTTTGCGTAACCTTGGTAAATACAACCTTTCAGATGTAGTTTCATTCCGTCTTGAAGAGAAACCGGTACGTACTTTAGCTGCAATCAGTTCACTTGTTGTGGTGGCATTCTATTTGATTGCTCAAATGGTAGGTGCGGGTCAGCTCATTAAATTACTCTTTGGTTTGAACTACAACATTGCGGTCGTCATCGTTGGTCTATTGATGATGGCATACGTAATTTTTGGTGGCATGTTGGCAACGACATGGGTACAAATTATCAAAGCAGTGATGTTGCTCAGTGGTGCAACCTTCATGGCATTCATGGTGATGAAAGCAGTTGGTTTCAGCTTCAGCAACATGTTTAGCCAATCAATTGAAGTTTTTAGTAAAGTACACGACATCAGTTTGGCCGATGCTTCAAAAATTATGGGGCCGGGTAAACTTGCGGCAAATCCAATTGATGCCTTGTCTCTAGGTTTGGCACTCATGTTTGGTACAGCAGGTCTTCCACACATCCTGATGCGTTTCTTCACTGTAAAAGATGCAAAAGAAGCACGTAAATCGGTTGTGGTTGCAACAGGTTTTATTGGTTACTTCTACCTTTTAACTTTCATTATTGGTTTCGGTGCGATCCTTTTCGTATCAAACAACCCGCAATTCCTTGATGTTGCAAAAATGGCAGTAACAGGCAAACTTGAGCTTGTTGGTGGTAACAATATGGCAGCCGTGCATTTAAGTGACGCTTTAGGCGGTGACTTATTCATGGGCTTCATTTCAGCAGTAGCGTTCGCAACGATTCTTGCGGTTGTTGCTGGTTTAACACTTTCAGGCGCATCTGCAATCTCTCATGACTTATACGCTAACGTATTCAAGAAAGGTCAAACGACGCCTGCTTCTGAACTTCGTATGTCAAAAATTGCGACACTGGGCTTAGCAATCTTCGCAATGGTTTTGGGTATCTTGTTTGAGAAGCAAAACGTAGCATTCATGGTTGGTTTGGCGTTCTCTGTAGCTTGTTGTGCAAACTTCCCGATTCTTGTTCTTTCAATGTTCTGGAAAGGCTTAACAACTCGTGGAGCGGTTATTGGTGGTGTTGTTGGTCTTGTAACAGCAGTAGTACTCATTGTTCTTTCTAAAGCAGTTTGGGTAGATACTTTAAAAATCTCTGATACACCAATCAATCCGTTCAATGGTCCAGCGTTATTTGCTATGCCATTGTCATTCCTTTGCTGTTGGTTCTTCTCGGTGACTGACAACTCTGCACGTGCTAAAAAAGAGCGTGCTGCTTTCGATGCTCAATATGTTCGTTCAATGACAGGTATTGGTGCATCTGGGGCATCGGATCACTAAGATTAATATTGCTAGCTCATTCTTTAAAAAGCCCTACGGGGCTTTTTTTATACTTATTTTATTTCCAATCTAGAGTTTAGATAATTAATAAAGAACAACTTGTTTGCCTGATTTTGTGTACAGTATTATTTGTTAAATCTCAAAAAAGCATAATGAAACAAGGAAAATAATAATGCGATCTATTATTGAATTTTGGACAAGTTTTCGTTTACTGCCTTCTGCATGGCTGTTATTCGTTCAGTTTATTTTGTTGATTTTAGCCATGCTGACATTTGATAGTTTGCCTTACCGGACTTTAACGTGGTCATTAGGTGTCCTTGCTTTATTATTGATTGCCAAAGTTATTCGCCAGACACCCATGTTTACTTTTTTAGGCTTAACATTTGTGAGCGGTGCAATTCTGTCATCAGTACTGATTGTGTTGGGATATAGCAATTTATATATTCAGCTATTTGCTCATAGCTGTGAAGCGTTGGCCTATTTTTCGGCAGCTTATGGTTTATTTCGCTATATGTTCGCTGATCGGTATTTAACAAGAGATGAACTATTTGCGGCAGCAGCGGTCTTTACACTGATTGCATGGGGTTTTGCATTTTTATATAACATTTGCCAGCTCGTTTTCCCTTATAGCTTTCAAAATCCAAATAACCCTCACGCCTTACAAACTTGGCTGGATTTGCTCTTTCTCAGCTTTAGCTTGCAGTCGGCTACAGGTTTATCCGACCTCATGCCAATCACTCCACCAGCGCGTGTTTTAGCCATGCTCCAAATGTTTTGTGGAGTCATGTATTTAGCTTTAATCGTCACCCGTCTAATTGCTTTACAATATATTACCCACCTCCCTAAAAAAAATTCAGATAAATAGTGGAGGAGGTGTTTTAATTTATTTACACCTTTGTAACTGCAATATTCTTTAAGTTTATTTAGAGTGTTATCGGCTTTCTCTATTGAAAGCCCTAGCTTTGTTCATTCTATGAATATCTTATTGGCATTCAAGCCTGTCACTCGTCATTAAAATAACATGGAGGATTTATGCCTTCCAAACAGTCCGGTTGGTTCGCAAACGTTAATCCTAACGTATTTTTGGGTACGGTCATTATTATTGCTTTGTTTTTAGCAGTGGTTGTGATTGCCCCGAGTTCTTTTGAGCTTCTAACACAGCAATTAAAACAGTGGATCACTGATTCATTTAGTTGGTTCTATGTTTTATCTGTTGCTTTCTTTCTCATCTTATTGATTTACATTGCTTGCTCCTCGATTGGACGTATTAAATTAGGACCAGATCATAGTCAGCCTGATTATAACAATGGGTCTTGGTTCGCCATGCTGTTTACCGCAGGGATGGGGATTGGACTGATGTTCTTCGGCGTTGCTGAACCTGTCATGCATTATGTTAATCCACCAAGTGGTGAGGCTCAAACCATTGATGCAGCACAGCAAGCATTGAGAGTTACCTTTTTCCACTGGGGGCTACATGCGTGGGCGATCTACGCTGTCGTTGGGCTAGCTCTGGCTTACTTTGCCTATCGGCACAATTTACCTTTAAAGACTCGGTCTGCACTTTATCCTCTTATTGGGAAGAGAATTTATGGAGTGTGGGGCGATGGTATCGATATATTCGCGACCATTGGTACGGTATTTGGTGTCGCGACATCGCTTGGCTTTGGGGTAACCCAGATCAATTCTGGTTTGCATTATTTATTTGGTGTAGAGCAAAGTACTCATGTACAGGTTTTACTCATTATTTTTGTGAGTATGTTAGCTTCATTATCTGTATTTTTAGGCCTTGATAAGGGTGTAAAACGTTTATCAGAGCTAAACTTAGTCTTAGCTTTAATATTATTGGTATTTGTTTTTATTGCTGGTCCAAGTATTTATTTACTTCAAACAACGATTCAAAACACGGGGCAATATATTTCTAACCTGTTCACTATGACATTCAACTTATATGCCTATCAGCCAAATGGCTGGATCGGTGGTTGGACAATTTTGTACTGGGCTTGGTGGATTTCTTGGTCGCCATTTGTGGGAATGTTTATTGCAAGGGTTTCACGTGGTCGTACCATTCGAGAATTTATTGTTGGGGTTTTACTTATCCCAACAGGCTTTACCATTATCTGGATGGGTTTTTTAGGAAATGCCGCATTATTTAGCATTATTCATGAACACCAAACAACATTAATTCAGGCTGTTCAGCAAGATTCGTCAGTTGCATTATTTGAATTCTTAGGCCACTTACCGTGGTCTGGAGTGATGAATGTCTTGGCAACTATTTTGGTAGTTTTATTTTTTGTGACATCCGCTGACTCAGGGGCATTAGTCACTGACTATTTAACTGCTAAATCTGAAAACTCACCAACTTGGCAGCGTCTGTTCTGGACGGTACTCATGGCTGTACTCGCAATTATTTTATTGCTAGTCGGTGGCTTGGCTGCACTTCAAGCTTCCATCATTATGAGTGCGTTACCTTTTACCGTCGTCATGCTCTTAATGAGTTGGGGATTAATAAAGGCCTTGCATCTTGATGTCACCAAAATGACAGCTATTCAAGAAGCACGCATTACACCACGTGCCATTCATAATCCACGAAGCTGGCAACAGCGTTTAGGATTAATCATGCACTATCCTCATAATGAAGAAGAAGTGCGTGAATATATTGAGAAACAAGTAGCTCGTGCGTTTGAAAATATTCAACATGAATTTAGACGTCGTCATCTAGAAGTTTCAATAAGCCAACTTGAAGATGGTATGCAGCTTCGGGTAGACCATCACAATGAAATTAATTTTATTTATAAAGTTGTTCCACGTGAAACAGTACCGCCAAGTTTTTTAATCGGGCGTACAGAAGCAGAAGATGGGCAATATTTCCAAGCTGAAGTTTTCTTAAGAGAGGGTGGTCAGAATTATGATGTAATGGATTGGACGCAAGAAGATTTAATTCAAGACATTATTGATCAATATGAACGTCATCTGTATTTCTTAAATATTGTGAGAAGCTAATATTTAGGTGTAAAAAAAAGGACTCAATTGAGTCCTTTTTTAATTCGATTTCTAAATTAAATTAGAAACGGAATTTAGTATTTAAACCGATAGTTTGAGTATCGTAGCTAGTAGACGCATTTTTAACGTCAGCTTTCATGTACGATGCACCAACTGCTAAAGCTGGAGTAATGAAGTAGTTTACGTTACCACCCCAAGCTTGACGGAATTCACCAAGGTCATTACCTTTGATGTCAGCTACGCCATCGTTACCAATGAAAGATGCGCCAACACTTAACTTAGGAGTTAAGTAAAGGTCAGTTTTTAAACCGTATTGGTTTTCTTCACCAAAAGCACCAGCAGCTTCAAAACCAATTGCCATGTTAGTTCCATCGATTGGACCTACATATTTAGCACGTGCAGTAATAGCATCTTGGTCGTTTTGGATCGCAGCAGTTTGGTTTACAGCAGAGTAGATACCGTTGCTGATAATGCCAAAGTTGTCTAAAGCGAATTGGTTAGCAACACTTGTATAACCAACAGTCATCAAGAAGTTAGGTAACAACATAGCACCAACTTCTAATGCATAACGGTCGCCGTTGTCATCTTTAGAGAAGTTGTTTTTACCATCAACATCAGTGTGGTTGTAAGTTGCGCTAGCATATACAGGAAGGTAAGGAGTAGGAACATAAGCCTCACCTTTAACACCGTAAGTACCAACGTGGTAGTTTACGTTGCCTTGGTCATACTGTTGGTAGCTGTAACCTACAGATACGTTAGAAGCTTGGTTCAAGAAAGCTGCTTCAGCTAAAGGACCTTTAGTGGTATCAACATTTTTTAAATAGTATGTACCAGCAACGTCACCCGTGAAGTTTTTATCGTTTGCAGTTGTGTCAACATATTCAGATTGACCTTGAACTTCAAATTGATAAGCATGAGCACCGGTCATGGCTAATAATACAGCAGTGGCTAAACCAAGTTTTTTCATAATCATTTCCAGCAATAACAAGAGATAAAGCTGGGGTCATTGTATTGTAACAATTTATGAAGTCAATAATGAAAAAAAGGAATGTTAAAGATATTTGACACTTATGTTAAAATTGGTGAAAAACTAATCAAATGAAAAGTAAATTGTCAACCTGATAAAAAAATGAACATTTACAAGAGACTAATAATTATATTTCCTAGCGAATTTAGTAGTAAATGTTAAAAAGTTATTACAATCATGATTGGAAAAAAAGATTGTTTTAATCGGTTTTAACGTTGAATAAATTGTAGACTTGCATACATGTTGAGTAAAAAATCATCAATTTATTATCGAATTTATAATATTTTGAGGAATAGTTAACAATATTTAGATTAGTTTAACTAAAAAATTTAACTATTTTTAATTATTATATAAGTGGATAAAATAAAAGAAATCTCTATTTTAAGTTGAAAAATCGATTAAATTTTGAATTCTGATTAATTTAATCGACTTTACAAAAGTAGAGATAAGTCACATAATTCAATTGCAAAGTTCACTGCCTAACGTTTTTAGGGTTTAAAGTGCTTTCCCAGATACGATGTGCGTAGCACATCAGATTTTACGAGCTCAGCTTTCCCCAAGGTTGAGCTTTTTTTTATCTATAAGAAAATCTTAAAATTATAATAATAATTACATGAAATTTATTTAAAAAATATTAGACCAAAAAGAACCCAGCTTTAAGCTGGGTTGTGGATGCTGGGAGAAGTGCATCCAAGAGGATAACTAAATATGTTTTACTATCATTACTAAATTTCTTTCATCTGTAAAATAGAGTTTTTTTATAAAAATTATTTAATTTTTCGATACCATTTATTTAAGCTTACTAAAACGTAGAAGTCGTATAATTATTAAAAGAGAAATGAAGGGTTTATTGATGAAATTCTAGTTATTAAAATGCTAGGATGGATTTAAGCCTAATTTATATCGTATTAAAAATGGCAGGACATTTACGGAGTACCAGCTAGAAATGTCAGGATTACGTTCAGAGCATATTAGTAATCGACTGTTCTTTTTCATGCTGGTTATTATTTTGTCCTTATTATTCATGGCTGTACCACTTATTGTGGGAAGCTATCAGGATTATATAAAAACTAGACAGGCCTTAGCCGAAATAAAAAGTTTAAGAGCGGTAGCTGATATTGCCTATAAAATTTCTAAAGAGCGTGCTCCCGCTAATAAAATGATGTCGAGCAGTCCTCATGATTTATTAAAGAATCAGCAAGAGTTAAAAAAATTTCGTTTAATTGTTGATGCACAAATTGATACAAGCATTCTTATCTTAAAACAAGCAGGCTATGTTTCATTAGCAAATGAGCTGCAAACTAATTTCAAAGAAAATCTTAGACAAGCCCGACGTGTCGTTGATTATTATGGTGAAACTCCCTATGGAGCGAGAACTTCTGTTCAAATGGATAATGCCATTTTGGGAATGTTTGGAGTCTGGGACAATTGTAGGGAAATACTGCAAAAACTGATGTTGCAGTTAAAAAGTAAAGATAGTCGTATTTCTAATTACTTTACGCTTATTATTGTTCTAACCGATATGCGCGATCAGGCGGGGCGGATGGCGTCTAATATTATTGCTCCTGTGAGCTTTAATGAAGAAATTCCAAGTAATAACCGCGCACGTTCTTTACAAACTCAGCACCAAGCTCGATATTTATGGATTTTGGTTGATACCTTGCAGCCTGAGCAGGCAAAGACCCCTGAATACCGTCGATTATATTCCCGAGTGAAATCAGAATTTATAGATAAAGGTATTCCGATAGTACAAAACTTATTAGAAGAAAGCCAAAAAGGGGAGCCATATGATTTAAATGGCACTCAACTGACAGAAGCAATCGTAGGTAAATTTACTACTGTGGTTGATTTACAAAGTTATATTCTTGATGAAAGTGTCATGATTGCAACTCAAGAAAATATAATTGCTCGAAATGGTTTTCTTTTAACTTTATTAATTTCTTTAATTTCTTTAGCTACAGCATTACTTACGCTTAATTATGCGCAAAGAAGAGTATTTTCGCCTTTAATAAAAGCAAGAACTTTAATTTTAGATTTATCGCGTAGTTCTAATCATTGGACAGATGAGATGAATATAACAACAAAAGGTGAATTTCTTTCCCTATTTGAGGCGATTGATCGATTACAGCGTATGTTGCAACAACGCGATGCCTTTGAATTTCAATTAAAGAATATTGCCAATACAGACCCATTAACAGGTGTACCCAACCGTCTAGCTTTATCTGAATATTTAAAAATTGTTGAAAGTTACCCTCAAAAATTTACGCAGACTTGTTTAATGATTATAGATATTGATCGTTTTAAACAGGTGAATGACCAATATGGGCATATTGTAGGTGATCATGTCATTGTCAGTATTGCCGAACAGTTAAAGCAAAATATCCGAAGTTCGGATTTAATTGTTCGCTATGGTGGAGATGAGTTTTTAATATTATTAGAGCAGGTACAATTCGTAGATGCTCGCCTTTTAGCTGAAAAAATTCGGATTGCGATTTCTTTAGAAGAGATTTGTTTGTCTGGTTCAGATGAAAAATTACATGTGTCTGTCAGTATTGGTTTTGCGATAGGCGCGACGAGTTGGATCGAACTCTTAGAGAAAGCTGACCGTTCACTATTAAGAGCTAAAGCCCGAGGCCGGAATGCAGTTGAGGGATAAAAAAGCCGGAAATGATTTCCGGCTTTTTATTCAATAAATTACTTCAACATCGGTTTTAAGAAACGACCTGTATGGGAAATCTTAACCTCGGCCACTTGTTCAGGTGTGCCTTCAGCAATGATCATCCCACCGCCCGAACCACCTTCTGGGCCTAAATCTACAACCCAGTCCGCTGTTTTAATGACGTCAAGGTTATGTTCAATCACCACAATGGTATTACCCTTGTTGCGTAGCTCATGCAAAATATCGAGTAACTTGGCAATATCGTGGAAATGTAGACCTGTTGTCGGTTCATCCAAGATATAAAGAGTTTTACCCGTATCTCGTTTTGCTAACTCACGTGCGAGTTTTACACGCTGTGCTTCACCACCAGAGAGTGTAGTCGCAGCTTGACCTAAACGAATATAGCCTAAGCCAACTTGAGTTAAGGTCTCCAAGCGACGGTGGATGACCGGAATTGCACTAAAAAATTCAGCAGCATCTTCGACAGTCATTTCTAAAACATCAGAAATGTTTTTGCCTTTATAGCCGACTTCAAGCGTTTCACGGTTATAACGTTTGCCATGGCACGCATCGCAAGGCACATACATGTCTGGCAAGAAGTGCATCGCAACTTTAATCATGCCGTCGCCTTCACAGGCTTCACAGCGTCCGCCTTTTACGTTAAACGAGAAACGACCTGCACTATAACCACGCGCTTTTGCCTCAGGCGTTTGAGAAAATAACTCACGGATTGGCGTAAATAAGCCTGTGTACGTTGCAGGGTTAGAGCGTGGTGTACGTCCAATCGGGCTTTGGTCAATATCAACGACTTTATCTAGATGTTGAAGACCATCAATTGAATCAAACTTCTCTGCTGTTAATGTGGTTGCACCATTGAGCTGTGTAGCCGCTAATGGAAGCAAAGTACGGTTAATGAGTGTCGATTTACCTGAACCTGAAACGCCAGTCACGCAAGTCATAATGCCGAGCGGAATAGTTAAATCGACATTTTTTAAGTTATGGCCTGCTGCACCTGAAAGTTTAATGAACTCATCTGGGCGTGGTGATTGAGTCCGTTGTTTTGGTATCTCAATTTTGCGTTTGCCTGAAAGGTACTGGCCTGTGAGTGAATCAGCATGATTAGCTAATTCATCATAAGTTCCTTCGGCAATAATCACACCGCCATGTATCCCAGCCCCTGGACCGATATCAATAATATGGTCGGCTGCACGAATTGCATCTTCATCGTGTTCAACGACTAATACCGTATTACCTAAATCACGTAAGCGAATCAGCGTTTGTAATAGGCGATCATTATCGCGTTGATGTAGACCAATTGATGGTTCATCAAGGACATACATCACACCCATTAAGCCTGCACCAATTTGTGAGGCTAAACGAATACGCTGTGCTTCACCGCCCGATAAGGTTTCGGCAGAACGAGCCAGACTTAAATAGTTAAGACCGACACTCACCAAGAAATGTAAACGTTCACGAATCTCTTTAAAGATTTTATCGGCGATTTCACCTTTAGCACCTTCAAGATTCAAGTCTTGATAATAATTTTCGGCATCACCAATCGACATGCGAGTAATGTCGGCAATCGTTTTATCTTTAACACGAACATGACGTGAAATTTCATTTAGACGTGAGCCATCACATGCATCACAAGCTGCATTAGATAGATATTGGGCTAAATCATCTCGTACATAGTTACTTTCAGTTTCACGGTAACGACGTTCAAGATGCGGCAAAATTCCTTCAAATGGTTGTACGCGTGTATGTTTACGGCCACGTTCATCGATATAACTTAAATCGACTTTTTCTTTGCCCGTACCTTGTAAGAATTTCTTTTGAGTGTCTTTATCTAGCTTGTTCCAAGGCGTATCAAGTTGAAAACCAAAATGATCGGCAACTTTTTGCAGCATTGAATAATAATATGGACGTTGACGATCCCATCCACGAATAGCCCCTTCACTAATTGCAAGATCAGGATTTGGAATGAGCTTTTCAGAACTAAAATGACTGCGTGTACCTAAGCCATCACAAACAGGGCAGGCACCGAACGGGTTGTTAAATGAAAATAAGCGAGGCTCAAGCTCTGCGACTGCGCGATCACATTCAGGACATGAATGCTTTGCAGAAAAAACACGATCAGGATGTTCGCCATTCATCCATGACAAAACAGCAATATCACCACCTAAACGCAGTGCAGTTTCAAATGACTCTGCAATACGGTTACCTAAGTCTTCACGCACTTTAAAGCGGTCAACGACAACTTCGATGGTATGTTTTTTCTTTTTGTCGAGTTCGGGTGGCGTATCAATATCAATGATTTCACCATCAACACGTGCTCGTACAAAGCCTTGGCCTTGCAATTGTTCGAACAGGTTACTGTATTCACCTTTACGCTCACGCACGACAGGGGCAAGTAGCATGAGTGCTGTGCCTTCCTCAAGCGTTTTTACTGCATCGACCATTTCAGAAATAGTTTGCGCAACCATCGGCAAGTCGTGTTCAGGGCAGTAAGGTGTGCCGACACGTGCATAAAGCAAACGCAAATAGTCATAAATTTCGGTAATGGTACCTACCGTTGAACGGGGGTTATGACTGGTAGACTTTTGCTCAATGGCAATCGCTGGTGATAAACCTTCAATTGAGTCAACTTCTGGTTTTTCCATTTGCGATAAAAACTGACGGGCATAGGCCGAAAGCGATTCGACGTAACGGCGTTGTCCTTCGGCATACAGGGTATCGAAGGCAAGAGAAGATTTTCCTGAACCTGATAACCCCGTAATTACCACAAACTTATCGCGTGGAATATCGAGAGACACATTTTTTAAATTATGGGTGCGTGCGCCTCGAATACGGATATGACTTTGGCTCATAAAACATCTCAATTATGTATTGATGAAAATTTAGGTGTTGATTGATCAGTCTTGTGCATTGTGACTGGTTATAAACAACAGACCCTATATATGATAACGATTTAAAATTGTTCAAGTGGTACAAAATGATTTAAAGCGACAAATTGTGACGGTTAAACGACAATCGACAAAATTTGTTTAATTAAGCAGGTTGTATTTTTAACATCCCTCTCTTTTGATTTCTACTCTTAGCAAATTTTAATGAGCAACATAATTTTACTAGACGACTGGTCTAATAGTGGGGTATGGTGTCTGCATGAAACGATTAAATAAAAGCGAAACTACGCGACAACATATTTTGGATACAAGCTTTGAGCTGGTATTACACAAAGGATTTGTCGGTGTTGGTTTGCAAGAAATTTTAAAGACTTGTGACGTACCCAAAGGTTCGTTCTATCACTACTTTGCTTCGAAAGAGGCATTTGGCTGTGCCTTGCTAGAGCAATACATGGCCAATTATAAAGTTCGTATGGAACAACTTTGGCAGCACAGTGAGCAAAGTGCTCATGCCCGTTTAATGGCGTTGTGGCAGGCGTGGATTGATGATCCCGTATATGGCAGCTGGGCTGAAAACTGCTTGATTGTGAAATTGGCGGCAGAGGTTTCTGATTTGTCGGAAGATATGCGCCAAATTCTCAATGACGGTGTGTGCAAATTAACGCAGCGTCTGGCTTTGCTACTCAAAGAAGGACAACAAGAAGGGTCAATTCCAAAACATATTGAACCTTTGAAAACTGCGCAAGTCATGTATCAGTTGTGGTTGGGTGCAGCTTTACTCACAAAATTATCGCAAGACAAAGTACATCTACATCTAGCTTTAGAAACGACCCAACAACTCTTAAAACCGATAGAGGAATAAAGAATGCGAAGTATTATCCATGGTAATTTTGGCGAACCTGTAGACGTTTTAGAGCAGACGGATATGCCAAAGCCAGAACCAAAAGCAGGCGAAGTGCGTATTAAAACCATTATGTCTCCAATTCATAATCATGATGTATGGACAGTACGTGGAAGCTATGGCTACAAGCCAACTTTACCTGCGATTGGTGGTAGTGAAGCCGTTGGTATTATTGATGCGCTCGGTGAAGGCGTTACTCATGTACAGGTAGGGCAACGTATCGCAGTTGCATCTGTGCATGGCAGTTGGGCTGAATATTTTATTGCACCAGCGCAAGGGCTTATTCCACTCAATAATGAAATTGATGATGAAACAGCAGCGCAACTGATTGGTATGCCAATTAGTGCTCTCATGTTATTGGACTTTGTAAATATTCAACAGGGTCAATGGCTCATTCAAAACACGGCAAATGGTGCAGTCGGTAAAACAGTTGCGATGATTGCACAGGCACGGGGTTTACCTGTGATTAATCTAGTTCGTCGTACTGATGCAATTGCTGAAATGCAAGCATTAGGTATTCAACATGTTGTTGCGACTGATCAACCAAATTGGAAAGAGCAAGTTAAACAGATTCATGGCGACCAACCTCTCATTGCTGGTGTGGACTCGATTGGTGGCAGCGCAAGTGGTGAAATGCTGAATTTACTTAGTGAAAATAGCCTATTGGTTTCGTTTGGCAGTATGACTGGTGAAACCATGCAAATTTCATCGGGCGATCTAATTTTCAAACAAGCAACAGTAAAAGGTTTCTGGGCGAGTGTGGTCAACAAAGAAATGCCAGCAGCTCGTAAAAAGGAACTAATTGTTGAGTTATTAACGTTAGCAACTCAGAAAAAATTAATCCTTCCTGTAGAAGGTGTGTTTAGTTTTGATGAGATTAAAACAGCAGCCCAAAGAGCAACACAAGGTGCTCGCCAAGGCAAAGTGTTGTTAAAACCGTAAAACACTAAAAGATCAGTCGAGAGACTGATCTTTTTTCATATCTTTAAAATAAAAAGGAAAATTGTATGATCGGACAAATATTCATTGCGCTTATTGCCATATTACATGTCTACATTTTGGTGTTAGAGATGTTTTTGTGGGACAAGCCTTATGGCATGAAAGCATTTGGAAATAATGCAGAGAAAGCAAAACTCACCAAAGTGATGGCACAAAACCAAGGTCTTTATAATGGCTTTTTAGCAGCGGGTTTATTTTGGTCTTTATTGGCTGATGCACCATTTGCCACATCAATTGCCAACTTCTTTTTAGGCTGTGTACTCATTGCAGGTATTTATGGCGGTCTGACTGCTAGTAAAAAGATTATTTATATTCAGGCAGTTCCCGCTTTAATTGCTTTAGTCGCTGTTAATTTTCTCTGAAAAGCGCAAAATACAGCGTTTTGAGTTGGAATGATCAGGTAGGATCAGCGCATGTGGGCGTTATTTTTTAAATGTATGTTGGGGGCAGGTGTTGTCCTCATTATTTCGATTTTATCGAAAAGTAAGGCATTTTATATTGCAGGTTTGGTTCCGCTTTTTCCTACCTTTGCTTTGATTGCTCATGTGATTGTTTTTCAGCAAAAAGGGGCCGAGGCATTACAGAAAACGGCTTTGTTTGGTCTATGGTCACTTATTCCCTATGCCATTTATTTAGTGGCCGTCTATGTGCTGGCAACGCGTTTGTCGATGTGGTCTTGCCTAGGATTAGCAACCCTATGTTGGGTGGTCGCTGCGGCAGGTTTAATTTATGGCTGGCAGCTATTTCAGCATTAAAAGATTAAGAGAGACCCCTTAATCTTTTAAATTGCATTATTTTTTTATGACTGCTCAATAACACGGGTTTGGAGCATACTTTCAACTAAATTAATCATCTTTTGGCGAGAAAGAATTCTAGGCAATTGAGATGTCAAATAGTTGCTACATCCAACCACAACTGTTGCTTTATTCTTATCTAATGCTCTAACCGTTGCAGATACAACATCCTCAACTGTAGAGCTTTTCATGCCGCTGGTGTCAGCATTTGCGACCTGAGTAAAATTGGTTTCGGTATTGCCCGGACAAACTGCCAGAAATTTAACTCCTGAAGAGCTATATTCTCCTGCAAGCGCTTCAGTAAACTGCAATACGTACGATTTACTAGCACCATAAACAGTAATATAGGGTAACGGCTGGAACGCACCTGTCGATGAAATATTAATCATGATGCCTTTTTTGTTCGCAAGCATGTGGGGCAAAAATAAATAACACAAAGAGGTTACGCTGTTGATATTAAGCGTGATCATTTCTTGATAGGTAGATACAGATTGATCTAAAAATTTAGTCCATTTTCCAAATCCTGCGTTGTTAATTAAAATCTCTACCGATAATTTTCTCGCTTGTACTTCATCAAATAAGTTTTGAGCTGAATTCGCTTGAGCTAAATCTAAAACGATAACCTCAACATTTACGTTATATTTTTTTCTAAGTTCATCGGCTAAATCATTTAGTTTTTGCTCAGAGCGTGCTGTTAAAATTAAATGAATTCCTAAAGATGCAAATTCTTGAGCATAGGCCTTGCCTATTCCTGAAGATGCACCTGTAATTAATGCTGTTGAATTTTTAAATGTAGAAAGATGAGCGCTCATTTTATTTATCCGTAATAAACGAAGTCATTACGATAAACCTTTACCCTAAGGGCAGAGTCAAGCACTAATTTTGAAAGCTATTTCAAATTTTAATGAGCTGTTTTAAGCCGAAATCTTATTGGTAATATAAGTTTGAATAATCTCATCTTCCAGTTCTTTTAAATCTTCTTGTAAACGGTTTAACGCTTTTTTTTGCTCAATAATTTGTTGATTCTTTTTTTGAATAAGTTGCTGTGCAATTTCTACAGGAAAGCGATTATTTTTATATTTTAAAGCTGACAGGTCATAAAGCTCGGAAAGGCTAAACCCAACAGCTTGTGCAAGGCGGATCATCTTAACTGATTTGACATCAATCTCTTCATAAATACGATAATTGCCTTTTCTTTTTGCTACAGGGAGTAAGCCTAATTTTTCATAATGCCGAATGGCTTTAGGAGTGGCTCCAGTTAAAGATGCTAATTCGCCGATATACATATCTATCTCGCATTTTATTAAAAACGGTCAGCGTATTGAACGATCTGACCGATTCTTTTGAAGTTTTAAATAGGATCTAAACCTAACCATTGTCTTTGGTGGTAGGCGCTATCCCAAAATAACCATTCAAGTTTTGCGCCCATGGTGTACGCAGCATGCATTTTTTCTAAAGTGTCTGCGTCACAACGTGCGGCAACCTTGTCTACTGTCGCAATCACATTACGCACGGCTATATGGAACTCTTCACCTGCATAGGTATCAATCCATGCTTGGTAAGGGTTATTAGCAATTGATTTGTCTACAATATCTTTACCGACTTCAGCATAGATCCAGAAGCAAGGTAATAGTGCAGCGAGTACGACAGGGTAGCTTTCAGACCAAGCTGTTGCTGTTAAAAATGAAGTGTAATGGTGGCCTGCCAAGGTCAAAGGCGTATTTTTAAATTCTTCTTTAGTTACCCCAAAGTTTTTCATGAAGTCATCATGCAAACTACGCTCCACCACAATCGCAATTTTAGCGGCATCTGAAAATTGCATAATATCGTCAGCCTCGAACGCTTTTGCTGCCGCAACAGCAAGTACGCGACCATAAGCCACTAAATATTGGGCATCTTGAATGACATAATGACAAAAAGCTTCTTTATCTAAAGTACCGTTAGCAAGTTCTTGATTAAAAGGTAGGTCGAGAATTTTTTGATATAAATTTAAATTACGTTGCCAAAGTTCTTGAGAAAAAAGCATAAAAATATTCCATTTAAAATAAGACAGCTGAACTGGATTTTAAATCAATTTTAAAATACAAAAATAATAATGATAGATATATCGCAAGAAAATATTTAATACGATTAATAAGTTAATTAAAAATTATAAATTTCTTTATTAAACATAGAGATAAAGTAACGGGAATAACGGCACAAAACAACATCGTTTTGTGGTTAATTATCGATATAATAGCCGCGGTTTTAAGAAAGATTAAATTTAGTTCTTGGTATAGGTCTGATCCATGAAGCATTTCCGATTTTCGATATTTTTTACGGTGGTGTGTTTAGCACTATCCGCGTATTGGGGTTTTACCCATGGACCTGAAGCTGGCGTGTCTACCATGCTCAAAGCTTTAACAATTACAGCCATTTTAGCTGTAATGGAGGTCTCTTTATCTTTTGACAATGCTGTCGTGAATGCATCGGTTCTACGTAATTGGGATCCGTTCTGGAAAATGATCTTTTTAACGGTAGGTATTTTAATCGCCGTTTTTGGTATGCGTCTGATTTTCCCTGTCGTGATTGTTGCTGTAACCGCTGATATGGGAGTTATTGAAGTGGCGAAATTGGCACTCAATGATCCCAAAACTTATTCTGAGCGCTTAATGGCACACCACGCTGAAATTTCAGCTTTTGGTGGAACATTCCTATTATTGGTTTTCTTAAACTTCTTCTTTGATGATGAAAAAGAAACCCATTGGTTTAGATGGCTTGAATCTAAACTTTCAAGTTTAGCTAGCGTACCTGCAATGTCTGTATTTCTTGCTTTGATTGCTTTAATTGTGATGGCTGGTTATGTAGATGACCACCAACGTTTAGCAGTGACCATGGCCGGTATTTGGGGCATTGTGGTTTATATTGGCGTTGAAGTTTTAAGTCATTTGTTAGGTGGTGAACCTGAAATTGATGAAAATGGTAATGCTGTATTACAAGATGGCTCGGGTGCTGCATCAGGTGTAGTTAAAGCTGGTTTAGGTGGTTTCTTATATCTTGAAGTATTAGATGCATCATTTAGTTTTGATGGTGTGATTGGTGCATTTGCAATTACTAGCGACGTTGTTGTGATTATGCTAGGTCTTGCAATCGGTGCTATTTTTGTCCGTTCAATGACAGTTTACCTTGTTGAAAAAGGCACGCTAGATGCTTACGTGTTCTTGGAACATGGTGCGCATTATGCGATTGGTGCTTTAGCATTCATTATGATTGCAAGTGGTACAGGCGTACATGTACCTGAAGTTGTGACAGGTTTAATTGGTGTGGCGTTTATTGTGTGGGCTATTATTGCTTCAATTCAATATTCGAAGCGCGAGCAACAGTCGCCTTAAGCTAATTTTCAGTAAAGTTGTTTAGAATAAAGAGGCTAAATGCCTCTTTATTTTTTTAAGCTGAAATCGTTAATTTAAATAAGGTGTCCCGTATTTTTAGAAACGAATCGGCTTATAATTTGCCTAGTTTGATAAACGTGTATTGATATGATGAATGCTTTGGAACGTCGCTCAACTTTTGCCTTAAGTAGTATTTTTGCGCTACGCATGTTGGGTTTGTTCATGATTATTCCTGTCTTTTCTGTAGTCGGGCAGTCATATCAATATGCAACTCCAGCACTCATTGGTTTGGCTGTAGGTGTCTATGGTTTAAGTCAGGCTATTTTGCAAATTCCATTTAGCTTACTGGCTGACCGTTTTAGCCGTAAACCTTTGGTGGTGCTTGGCTTATTGCTCTTTGCTATTGGCGGTGCAATTGCTGGGTTATCTGATACGATTTATGGCGTGATTATTGGCCGTGCCATAGCAGGTGCAGGTGCAGTTTCAGCAGTCGTGATGGCACTTTTAGCCGATGTGACACGTGAAGAACAGCGTACTAAAGCCATGGCTGCGATGGGCATGAGTATTGGTCTGTCTTTTGTGGTGGCGTTCAGCCTTGGGCCTTGGCTCACAAGTCTTGTCGGCATTTCTGGTTTGTTCTTTGTCACGACCATTATGGGTTTAATCGCGATTTTGATGTTATTGCTTGTACCTAAAGTAACTCGTCATCATCGTAATTATCAGCAAGGCTACATAGCGCAGCTTAAGCAAGTCATTCAAATGGGTGATTTAAACCGTTTACATGTTTCGGTTTTTGCATTGCATTTATTGCTTACCGCCATGTTTATTTATGTGCCTTCACAGCTTATCGAGTTTGCCCATATTCCTCTAGCCAGTCATGGTTTGGTGTATCTGCCGCTACTAGTAATTAGTCTGTTTTTTGCATTTCCAAGCATTATCGTGGCTGAAAAATATCGCAAAATGCGAGGCATTTTCTTAACGGCAATTACAGGCATTATTGCAGGTTTGTTGCTGCTTATATTTGGTTATCAATCAAAATATGTATTACTCGCAGGCCTAGGTATTTTCTTCATTGCCTTTAATGTGATGGAAGCTTTATTGCCATCGTGGTTATCAAAATGTGCGCCAATCCAGTCAAAAGCAACTGCTATGGGTGTAAATGCCAGTAGTCAGTTTTTAGGTGCTTTCTTTGGTGGCACACTAGGTGGTCAATTATTGATGTTACATAATACTGCGATTGGATGGAGTGTCTTAACAGGGATTGCTATAATATGGCTGCTAATTAGTTTTGGTTTAGCTCAGCCGCGGTATTTGTCATCGATTGTGTTGCCATTGCCGCAAGTGCAGCAGGTGAATGAGTGGACCACACAGCTATTGGCAATTCGTGGTATAGAAGAAGTTGTGGTGATGCCTGACCAGCAAGTTGCTTATATTAAAGTCGATAAACAGACTCTTGATGAGGCTGCGCGACGTGATTTAACGCAGTTGTTCGGTAAAGAGGTAGCCATTTAAGCATAACTCTTATAAAGTAAAACATAGAAATGAATAGGATGAAGACAGCTAATGCGTGGTGTAAATAAGGTTATTTTGGTTGGTACTTTGGGTCGTGATCCTGAAACAAAAACTTTTCCAAATGGGGGCTCGCTGACTCAATTTTCAATCGCGACAAGTGAAGCTTGGACCGATAAAACTTCAGGTGAGCGTAAAGAACAAACTGAATGGCACCGTATTGTTTTGCATAACCGTTTAGGGGAAATTGCTCAGCAGTTCTTACGTAAAGGTTCTAAGGTTTATATTGAAGGTTCATTACGCACGCGTCAGTGGACTGATCAAAATGGCCAAGAGCGCTATACAACAGAAATTCGTGGCGAACAGATGCAAATGTTAGATGGTCGTCAACAAGGTGAACAAGGTTTCGCTGGCGGTAATGATTTTAATCAACCACGTTTTAACGCACCTCAACAAGGTGGTAATGGTTATCAAAATAATAATAACCAAGGCGGTGGTTATAACCAAAATAGTGGTGGCGGCTATGGCAGCAACCCAGCTGGCTTTGGTAATGGTGGTAACAGCCCGCAAGGTGGGGGCTTTGCTCCTAAAGCACCACAACAGCCTGGGTCTGCTCCAGCAGATTTAGACGACGATTTACCGTTCTAAGCAAAATTTTAAAAAAGGCGAGTTTATCTCGCCTTTTTTATTACTCAATTCCAAGCAAACGTATCAGGGCCGTACCAGCGGCTGCCAAGCAAATCACTAATAAAAGTGGTACTTTTCTCCAAACCAAGAAAAGCGCTAAACCCACACCCAATATACGAGCGAAACCTGCGAAATGTTGGCCTTCAAAAAATGTAGTTGTGACTGCAATCGCACAGAGCAAAACGGTTGCGCCGTTTGACAATAAAACTTGGTATTTTTCAGAAAAAGTAAATTTGGCACCTAAGTGAAAACCAGCAAAACGAATCCCATATGTTCCAAGTGCTAGCAAGCCTATGCCCAAAATAATGAGTAATTGTTGATTCATTTTTTTCTACTAAATATTAAGCCAAAAAGCGAAATCAGAATTGGAAGTCCTGAGGCCAAAAAAGGTGTGCTAATCAGTGCCAAAGTGGATCCAGCAAATGCAGCTTTTCGAGTAGATTTATTCTTTAAAGCATTAAAAGTAAGTGCGATTAAAATTGCAGGGAAAATGGCATCTAGACCAAATGTTTTTGGGTCTGGAATAGCGCTTCCAATAAAATAACCCGCAGTAACACCGAGGGGCCAAGTCAGCATGATGCATATACCACATAACCAGTAAGCAGCCTTTTTTGTTTCGAAATCGGGCTGCGCCATGCCAAACAAAACACTTTCATCGTTCATGATATGAGCCCCGAAATATCGAGAGAATTTACCTCTGATTAGTTCATTGACCGCAATACCAAAAGGCAGATGTCTTAAATTGACGAGTAGTCCTGCAATTGCAGCAGCAATCGGGCTGCCACCTACGGCCAAGAACCCAATAAAAATAAATTCAGCAGTTCCTGCGAGCACAAATATGGATAGGCAAAGTGGGATCCAGAGCGCTAAGCCATAGCTTGCCGCGAGTGAACCTAAAGACATACCAACAACACTGGTTGCCAGACACACAAAGAAAATCGAGCGGGTGGTGTCTTTACTAAGTTTCTTAATGAGAGAGTATGTGGACATAGCATGATATAACGAACGATTTTCCATTATAATGAATAAGTCTGATTGTTTTGTCAAAACGAACGATCGTTTTTTTTATAGAACGGATGTGGTGAATGTCTCAGCCAATTGAAATTATTGCCAAAGGTTTAAATCGTGAACGTCAAAGAGCAGGGCTTTCTTTGGCAGAGGTTGCTCGTCGTGCAGGCGTTGCAAAGTCTACACTTTCACAATTAGAGGCAGGGCAAGGTAACCCAAGCATTGAAACGCTATGGGCACTTTGTGTGGCACTGAATATTCCATTTGCACGTTTGATGGAAGAACCGAGCAATCAGGTACAAGTCATTCGCTGTGGCGATGGGCCAACTGTTAGTTCGGAGATTGCTAATTACAAAGCAATTTTGCTGGCGACTTGTCCACCGCATGCGCGCCGTGATGTGTACTTACTGATTGTTGAGCCGGGCGAAGACCGTCTTTCAGAGCCTCATCCAGTTGGTTCTGTGGAACACATTATTGTGGTCGAAGGCAAAGCTTTGGTTGGCTTAATTGATGAAGCAGTTGAGCTCGGTGTTGGAGACTATATTTGTTATCCTGCCGATCAGAAACATATATTTAGAGCTTTAGAGAAAGGAACGAAAGCATTATTAATTTCTGAGCAAAACTAAAGAATTTCCATTTTATTCAAGCAAAACTTAATTATTATTCAAAATAAAAACTTAAAAGCATTTACCAGCATTTCAGACAAAAAGAGCCAATTTTGCGTATAAATTTTGCAATTGGCTCTCTCTTTTATTCCAAAAATGGCTCTCGTTTCTTGAGTGCCGAAACGACAAATTAAAGCCATTGGAAGTATGCATACGGAAGCGCCGGATAAGCTCAGTGATTTTTCTGTTTTAGGAATTGGGCAGAACGGCTAAATTTTTAGGGGATATTTTTTGGCTTCGGAGGTTTCCGAGACTAGCCGATATCCTCCATATATTAAGGAAAATGATATGGCAGCTCATCAAAATGGTTCTGAAGCCAATCACTCCCAAAGTTTAAAACATGGACTCAAATCACGCCACTTAACGATGATCTCAATTGCAGGGGTTATTGGTGGCTCTTTATTCGTGGGCTCAGGTAGCATTATTTACAATACTGGGCCTGTAGTTTTTCTAACCTATGCTTTGGGTGGTCTACTCGTTTGGTTCATCATGCGTATGCTAGGTGAGATGGCCGTTTTAAACCCTGATAGTGGCTCTTTTTCAACATATGCTGACCGTGCGATTGGTCGTTGGGCAGGTTTCTCAATTGGGTGGTTGTACTGGTGTACACTCGCAATGCTCATGGGATGGGAAGCTTATGTGGCGGGTAAAATTTTAAATAATTGGTTCCCATTTATACCGATCTGGGCCTATATGGTTGTCGTGATTGGTGCATTGGTCGCAGTCAATTTACAAAACGTGAAAAACTATGGCGAATTTGAGTTCTGGTTTGCACTCATCAAAGTCATTGCGATTGTTATTTTCCTTGTGATTGGTAGTTTAGCCATCATGCATTTGTGGCCTTGGGGCAATCCGGCTGCTTCAGGTATTAGTAATCTAACCTCTCAAGGCTTTATGCCCAATGGAGGATCATCCGTTATTACCGCCTTGCTTGGAGTTATGTTTGCCTATATTGGTGCTGAAATTGTTACCGTAGCAGCGGCAGAATCAGAAAATCCATCTAAGGAAATTCGTAAAGCATCGAACTCGGTTGTATGGCGAATTATTTTATTCTATGTAGGCTCAATGTTCGTTGCAGTCTGTCTTATTCCTCACAACAATGAACTCTTGAAAGATTCAACTTGGGGAACCTATAGCGTGACTTTGTCTGCACTCGGGATTCCGGGGGCGCGCCATATCGTAAATTTTGTGGTTCTAACATCGGTATGTAGTTGCTTTAACTCAGCACTTTATACGTGTTCACGTATGTTATTTTCGTTGGCTAAACGCGGTGATGCACCAAAAAGTTTTGGCTCTGTAAACAGCAAAAGCAGTCCGTGGGTTGGTGTGATTGTGTCATGTTTCTTCTCTGTGATTGCTGTAGTTTTAACTGCAACCAAGAGTATGAATGTTTATGACTTTTTCATGCTAACGACGGGTGCAGCAACATTGTATGTGTACCTGACGATTGCTTATTCTCAGCTCCGTATGCGTAAAAAACTCGAAGCTGAAGGCGTCAAAATTGACTTTAAAATGTGGATGTTCCCTTATCTGACTTATGTAGTGATCTTTGCAATTATTGGTGCAATTCTGACTATGTTGATTGAAGGTACATATTTTAAAGAAGTGATTTACACCACAGCATTGTTCGGCATTATTGTGTTTTTTGGAATGTTGTCGGAAAAACTAGGGTGGGGTAAAGAGCGTAGAACAACCCATCTCTCTCATACTCAAGAAGAAAATTTAGTTTAGTCTTTTTAGAACAAAAAAAGAGTCTCATTGTGAGGCTCTTTTTTTATGGATTGGGTCAAAAACAGACTTAATTAATTGTTTGTACACCCGCTTCACGTAAGCACTGGAGCAACACACCAAAAGCCATCACCATGTCTTTTTCATTTACACAGGCAAAGCCCATGAGTAAGCCGCGCTCTGCGTGAGCATGTGATTGCATGTAGTATTGTGAAAGTGGGCGAACTTTGACACCACGTTCAAGTGCGGTTGTTGCAATCGCGACATCATCGCAAGAGTTTGGCAGTTTTAAAACTAAGTGTAATCCTGCCGCTTCGTCATATTCATGAATAAATTCGGGGCCAAGATAGCGTTTAATCAGACTGACTAAGTAATCGCGCCTCTTGCCATAAAGTAAACGCATACGACGAATATGCGCTTCGTAATGACCTTCACGAATAAATTCTGCTAGGGCCTTTTGCTCAAGTAAATGTCCACCACGATACAGTTCAGCTGCCACAATACGTAGAGGTGAAAAGAGGGGTTTAGGCACCACCAAATACCCAATTCTTAAAGATGGATAAATGGTTTTACTAAACGTACCCATGTACAGCACAGGTGCATCATTCTCTAAACCCTGTAAGGATGGATAAGGCTGGCCTGAGAAACGGAATTCACTGTCGTAATCATCTTCTACAATCCAGCTATTGTGCTGACGGGCAATCTCAATCAATTTGCGTCGACGATCTAGGCTTAAATGTGAACCCAGCGGATATTGGTGCGATGGCGTGACAAAAATGAGTTTAGGTGGTTTTGCTGGATTTTCTTCGGGGATAATGCCTTCGGCATCGACTGGCATGGGTTGAATATCAACGCCATTAATACGTAAAGTGTTGCGCATTCCCCAATAGCCTGGATCTTCAATCCAGACGCGATCACCAATATCGCTAAGTGCACGCGAAACTAAATCAATCGCTTGGTGAATGCCTTCGGTAATAATAATTTGATCTGCATCACACTGAACTGAACGTGCAACACGCAAGTAGTCTGCCAACGCGCTTCGAAGCTCAATACAGCCGCCAGCATTGCTGTAAATTAAGCGGTTAATGTCAGGCTCTCGGCTTAGACGAGCCTGAATACGACTAAAAATATGATGTGGAAACTCGGTAACATCGGGCGCTCCCGGCACGAAAGCTCCCCATTGGTGTGGCGAGGCTGCGGCATAGCCTAATAAGTTTGAGCCACGATTTGAGAGTGCATAAGAGTTTTGAACTTTCGGACTTGAAACTACTTTTTTCTTATTTTGTGTATTTAAAAAACTCTCTGGTAGTTTTTCAGCAACCCATGTGCCATGGCCTGTACGAGCTTCTAAATAGCCTTCAGCTTGTAGCTGTTCGTAGGCGGTAAGAACAGTATTTCTCGAAACATGAATTTCACTGGCTAAGTCACGGGAAGCGGGCAAGCGTGTTTTAGGCTGAATGACGCCATCAATAATGGCACCACGCAGACAACGGAAAAGGCGCTGATGTAGTTTACCTTCGGTGTCCTGTTGGAGCCGTTGTAATAAATGATCTCCAAGTAAACTACGCAATTGGCTCTCTCCTACAGTTAAAAAATGGCTCTCGTCAGTTGCCGCCAGACGAGCGAAATTACATGCATAGGCAGTCGTTGTAAAGCACCCTGAAAATTAAGCACAGGATGCAAAAACCAAAGCTGCAACTGATGATGAAAATATGAGGGAATCAAATGGATAATCAACATTCTGCACTTAACGCACGTAAACAGCAAGCAACTCCACGTGGTGTAGGCGTGATGTGTCAGTGGTATGCAGAAAAAGCTGAAAACGCGACGCTTTGGGACAAGGAAGGCAACCAATTTATTGACTTTGCTGGTGGTATTGCAGTTTTAAATACAGGCCATCGCCACCCTAAAGTCATTGCAGCGGTGACTGAACAACTCACTAAATTTACTCACACTGCCTATCAAGTAACACCTTATGAAAGCTATGTGGCTTTAGCTGAGCGTATTAATGAGCGTGCCCCAATTGCGGGTGCTGCGAAGTCAGCTTTTTTCACAACAGGTGCAGAAGCAGTTGAAAATGCTGTGAAGATTGCTCGTTGTTATACAGGCCGTCATGGCATTATCACTTTTGGTAACGGTTTCCACGGTCGTTCATTTATGACCATGGCAATGACAGGTAAAACTGCACCTTACAAACGTGATTTCGGCGTGATGCCAGCGGGTGTGTTCCACGCACGTTACCCTGTGCCTGCTAAAGGTATTTCAGTAGATGCGGCAATTGAAAGCGTTGAAGATATTTTCAGTGAAGATATTGCACCACACGATGTTGCAGCAATTGTGCTTGAGCCAGTCCAAGGTGAAGGTGGTTTTCATGTTGTACCAGCCGAGTTCTTAAAACGTTTACGTTCAATTTGCGACAAGCACGGTATTTTATTGGTTGCTGACGAAGTGCAATCTGGCTTTGCCCGTACAGGTAAATTGTTTGCGATGAACTATTTCGAGACTAAAGCAGACCTTATCACTATGGCGAAAAGCTTAGGTGGTGGTTTCCCAATTTCAGGTGTTGTTGGCCGTGCAGAAGTCATGGATGCGCCAAACCCAGGTGGTCTAGGCGGTACTTACGCAGGTAGCCCGATTGCGGTTGCAGCTGCGCACGCGGTGATTGATGCGATTGAAGAAGAAAACTTATGTGAACGTGCAAATGAACTAGGTGCTGAGTTAGTTGTTGCGCTTAAAGATATTCAACAAGCAACAGGCGACGTCGTAACTGATATTCGTGCATTAGGTTCAATGGTTGCTGTAGAACTTGAGACTGCTGAGCAAGCAAAATTTGTACAAAACTATGCAATGGAAAATGGGTTGTTACTTCTTACTTGTGGTAAATACGGTAATGTAATTCGTTTCTTATATCCATTAACCATTCCTGCTGAGCAATTCCGTCAAGGCCTTGATATCCTGAAACAAGGTTTTGCGACACTCAAAGCAGGTAGTGCAAAAGCGATGGAGCAATCTGCATGATTCAAAATAATTTGCAGTATTTATTAAAACATCCTGATATTTCATTAGACGCACCTGCATCAAATGATTATATCGAGGTAAATGATGCTGCTACGGGTGAAACTTTGGCATGGGTGAAAACCTATGACCGCGCAGGGGTTGAAGCCGCAATTAATCGTTCAGCAAAAGCGCAGGCTGCTTGGAAAAAGCAAACTGCCTTGGCTCGTGCTGATGTGTTATTGGCATGGTACAACCTCATGCTTGAGCACAAAGAAAATATTGCTCAGATTTTAACGGCTGAGCAAGGTAAACCATTGGCAGAAGCACGTGGTGAAATTGGTTATGCAGCATCATTCATCCGCTGGTTTGCTGAGCAAGCCCGCCGTGTTGATGGTGAAGTGTTGACGCCAACTTTGCCAAACCAACGCTTGCTCGTGATTAAACAAGCGATTGGTGTTACAGCTGCAATTACGCCGTGGAACTTCCCCGCTGCCATGATTACGCGTAAAGCAGGTCCGGCAATTGCTGCGGGTTGTTCAATGTTGGTTAAACCAGCAGAGCAAACGCCGTTAACAGCATATGCCCTTGAAGTATTGGCGTTACAGGCAGGTTTACCAGCTGATGTTTTAATTAACATTAGTGGTGATGCTGTTGAAGTGGGTAAAACACTATGCGAAAGCGATATTGTTCGTAAGTTAAGCTTCACAGGTTCAACCCAAGTGGGTCGTATCTTGATGCAACAATGTGCGCCAACCATTAAAAAGCTTTCACTTGAACTCGGTGGTAACGCGCCAGTTGTGGTATTTGACGATGCCAATCTTGAACAAGCTGTTCAGGGCATTATGGCAAGTAAATATCGCAACAGTGGTCAGACCTGTGTTTGCGCTAACCGTATTTATGTTCAAGATGGTATTTACGATGCGTTGGCAGACCGTTTGGTTGAAGCCGTGTCTAAACTGAAAGTTGGTGATGGCCGTCAAGAAGGTTCAACTCAAGGGCCTTTAATTGATGAAGATGCGATTGCAAAAGTTCAGTCTCATATTGCAGATGCAACTGAGAAAGGCGCGACAGTTCGTATTGGTGGTCAACGCTCGGCACTAGGTGGCACATTCTTTGAACCAACAGTTTTAACTGGTGTAACGCAAGAAATGAAAGTGTCTAAAGAAGAAACTTTTGGTCCGCTTGCACCGCTATTCCGCTTTAAAACTGAAGACGAAGCAGTGGCAATGGCGAACGATACCGAGTTTGGTTTAGCTGCTTATTTGTTTACTCAAAGCACAGCTCGTCAATGGCGAGTGGGTGAAGCACTTGAGTACGGTATGGTCGGTATTAACACAGGTGCAATTTCAAATGAAGTTGCTCCGTTTGGTGGCGTAAAACAATCAGGTCTAGGTCGTGAAGGTTCAAAATTCGGCATTGAAGAATATGTTGAAATGAAATACCTATGCGTAGACTTATCTGAGTAAGGAACAAAGCGAGTTCGTTTTGTTCTGAACGAAAACATGCAGCCATGCTGTATGTGATGTTTCACAAAAACCGGTCATGCCCATTCATGACCGGTTTTTATTTAAGTTGCCAGATATCCTTCATGGCTTTCCGGTAAACGTCGTAGTTCTTCAATCAATGTTTCAATGAGTTTTTCGACCACAAGGCGTTGGCCTTTTCTAGACACATAAACCAGTTGTAGCATGCCTATATTCGACTTCCAGTCAGGAAGAATATGAACAAGTGTGCCTTTACGAATTTCAGATTCAACAGTTAAAAAGGGAAGGTCGGCAATGCCTAATCCGTCCATCACGGCATAGTAGACACCTGCCAAGTCATTACTTTTGATTCGTGGTTGATAAGGTACATCAACCGATTCACCATTTCGAATATTGCATAAATGCCAAATAGGGTTTTGTTTTTGAGTACCTAAGCTAATACTTGGAAAGTCCTGTAACTCGGAATAATGCTCAATGGCACGACCTTGAAGTAATTCAGGTGAAGCCACCAGACAGTGGTCAGTTTTAATCACATCACGAACAATTAAATTTGAATCTTCATTGGGTTCGAAATTGGTCCGAATGGCAAGGTCGATGTCATCATGCAAAATATCAACTCGACGGCTCGTCAGCTCGAGTGCAATCTCAACTTTTGGATAGGTTTTTAAAAACTGATTTAAAATTTTTCTAATTTGAAAATGCATCATAAGCGGTGGGCAGCTTACTTTTACTAACCCTTGAGGTTCACTTTTTTGCTTTAACAAAACATTTTCTGCACATTCAACTTGAGCAATAACTTTGCAGCATTCCTCGTAAAACTCTTGACCTAAATCGGTCACTTTAAAATGGCGAGTTGTTCTTTGAATCAGGCTGACATTAAATTTATTTTCAAGGTCAATAATACGTCGGCTAAGCTTAGATTTACTAATATTTTCAGCATCACTGGCTGCACTAAAGCCGCCGTGTTTTACGACTAAATAGAAATAATAAAAATCATCAAAAGAACTTATCAATGTCCGCTCAACCTATTTAAATTCAAGATTAGAATGCTTAAGCATTCTAATCTTGGTAATAGAACTTATTTTTGGCTAGTGTTGTGATTGTAGCTTGAAATCAGGTTACGGTAGTCAGGAATATGATTTGAGAAGAGTGCACCTAGACCTTCAATATCATTACGCCAGTCACGGTGTAACTCACAAGCCATACCGAACCAAGTCATAAGCTGTGCGCCAGCTTTAGACATACGGTCCCAAGCAGCATCACGGGTTAATTCATTGAAAGTACCAGAAGCATCGGTAATCACAAACACTTCAAAACCTTCAGCGAGTGCAGATAAAGCTGGGAATGCCACACAAACCTCAGTTACCACACCAGCAATAATCAATTGTTTTTTACCAGTTGCTTTGACTGCTTTTACGAAGTCTTCATTGTCCCACGCGTTGATTTGGCCTGGACGAGGAATAAAAGGAGCATCTGGGTGAATTTCTTTTAACTCAGGAACTAAAGGACCGTTTGGACCAGTTTCAAAACTGGTTGTCAAAATTGTTGGAAGGTTGAAATATTTTGCTGCATTTGCAACAGCAAGTACGTTGTTTTTAAATTTATCTGGATCGATATCTCGAACTAAAGAAAGTAAACCTGCTTGGTGGTCAACTAAAAGAACCGCAGCATTATCCTTGTCTAAACGTACGTAATCTTGAGCCATTTTTTATGTCCTCGTGTTATCAAAATAAATAATCAAAAAATTATTAAGTAGGTCATCATTGCCTAAAATTATGCTAGATGAGTTTGTTGTCGTGATTAAGTCTAAAAAATAGGATTAAGAATTTTAAAAATAGGACGATCTTAAAAAGAGTACCTCAAACTTTATGATTGTCTCATAGATGAAATAATGTGTTGCTAATCCTGATCTATAAACTGCAATTATTGAGGCGTAAAATCAATCTCAGTTCAAGAAAATCCTACATATATAGGAGAGATCAGATGAAGAAATTTCTTGGTGCATATCAAAATAACCACATGCATTGGGTGGGTGATGGTTTCCCTGTATATAACCTATTCTCTTACGACCGTTTAGGCCAAACCCTAAGCCCATTTTTGCTACTCGATTATGCAGCGCCTTATACCTTCTCGCCAACCAACGATCAGCAAGGTGTAGGCTCGCATCCACACCGTGGCTTTGAAACAGTGACAATCGCCTACCAAGGTGAAGTGACTCATAAAGATTCAAGCGGCGGCGGCGGAACCATTAAAACTGGTGATGTGCAATGGATGACGGCGGGTGCAGGCGTGTTGCATGAAGAGTTCCATTCTCCTGAGTTTGCAGAGCATGGTGGTCTTTTTGAAATGGTGCAATTATGGGTAAATTTACCTGCTCATTCAAAAATGACGCCTGGAAAATATCAAGCAATTGAAGCGAAAGAGATTCCAGACATTGCGTTAGACGAGTATGGCAGTCATTTACGTGTGATTGCTGGTGAATATGCAGATGCAAAAGGTGCAGCAACAACATTTAGTCCGTTAAATGTATGGGATGGTAAATTGGTTAAAGGCCAAACACATACCCTTTATGTACCTGAGGGTCATACTACCCTTGTTGTGGTGTTAGATGGTGCGGTTGTGGTTAATGATGCAAATCGTCTTGAAGGTAAAACCGTTGCGATTTTGTCTCGTGAGGGTGTTGATTTTACGTTAAGTGCTGAAGAAGACACTAAATTCTTGGTGTTAACTGGTCAACCACTTAATGAACCAATCGAAGGTTATGGTCCATTCGTGATGAATACCAAAGCCGAAATCATGGAAGCGATTAATGATTTTAATCGTGGAAAATTCGGTTCACTCATGCAAGAAGGATAAATTGTTTAATTGCGCTTAATTCGCTATTAAAGCAAAGTAATAAAAAGCCCGCTATCAAGTGTGAATAGCGGGCTTTTTCGCTGTAAAGGTTCTGTTTTTATGATGGTTTTCATTGTTGTTTCGGCATTGTTTTATGTGACTTGGTTCTCGTTATTGTGGTGCTATGATATCTTAAAAAAAGATAGTTGTAAAACACATGATATAAATATAGTTAAATTATCTCATTTTATTTAAAAGATTTTTTTTAAATTTATAAAAAATATGAGTTTTTGTATGACTGTATATTTTTGTAAAAAAATATAAAAGATTCGCCGATTCGGTAGTTAAAAATTTTCTATATAAATTGATGCAAAAAATAAAAATCTGGTAGTTTTTAATACGGTGTTTTTTTAGGGTATGAGTGATAATCAAAAAAATTCTCGAAAAATGGGACATCATTTTGAATATCGCAATTATTGGCAGTGGAATGGCAGGTCTTGCGGCAGCAAGAATTCTGAAAGATGCAGGGCATACGATCACGATATTTGAAGCACTTCCCGGTCGGGGAATGGATAGCCATAGTGTTGAGTTCGATGGTGGAATTATTGATGCACCATTGCGTGTGATGAATCCACATTTGTGGAAAAACACGCTCAGCCTTGCTGCTCATTTAGGTATTAAAACCTTTCCGGTTCGCACTTATATGTCATGTAGCTGGTTATTTGAAGACCGTACTGAAACATGGTTAACCACATCTCGTAGCCGTATTGGTAATTTCCCGATTATCAATAACCGTAAAGGCATCCAGCAATATGGCTGGCGTCTTGTGAAAGGGATGTTGCAATTAAAAACTGCAATCCACCAGTTTTTCAAATCTAAAAATCAAGATATTACTCTCGCTGAATTTATTAATCAGAACGATATAGAAGAAGTATTCTGGCATGGTGTTGTAATGCCTGTGCTCTATACAATTTGTACGTGTAATCCAAAAACAATTGGCGACTGGCCTGCAAAAAACTTACTTGAGTTTTTACGTCACTTAACTGATGGCGATATGCTTTTACGTATGAAAGGTGGAACACCTGCATTTGTAGACAGCTTAATTAAAGATATCGACATTCATAGCGGATCAGCGATTAAGAACGTTGAATTACAAGGTGAAAAAGTACTGGTTGAAAACAGCCAAGGTGAAAAGAACTTATTTGATCGAGTGATTGTTGCAACGCCAACGTCTAAAATTGATGAGTTTTTGAACCCTGAACAATTTGCTGAAGATATGAATTTGCTTAAGCAATTCCGTTTTGAGCAAGGTGATCTTGTTATTCATACAGACCCTAGCGTAATGCCACCACGCCGTAAAGACTGGTCAGTGCTGAGCTATATGATGGATCGTAAGTTTACACGTCAGCAATTCACAGTTTGGATGAATGCGGTTGAGCCTACGCTTGTAGGTAAAAACCCAGTGTTCCAGACTTGGCGCCCAGTGACAGATATTGATCCTAAAAAAATCATTTCAAAAGTGACTTTAACGCGAGCAGTCGTCGACTCACAAACAGTTGCTTTAAATAAAGAATTGCAACAACGCCATTTAGACTTAAACCGTAAAGTATTTTACTGTGGTTCATGGTCATGTGATGGTTTACCAATTTTAGAGTCAGCAGTTACTTCCGCAATGCATATCGCTGAAATTTTAGGTGCTCCTTTACCATTCGTAGGGTTAAAACCTCAGGTTGAAGTTGCCCCTGAACTCGGTTACTAAAATTGTGAAAACAAAAGTTCGAGCAGCCCTTTCTAAATTCATTCCCCATAAATATGCAATTGATGCATCAAGTTTGGGAGATGACGAAGAGCTTGCTTGGACAAATTTGGGTTTTTGGAAAAATACCCAAAACTACCGTGAAGCTTGTTGCCAATTGGCAGATCATTTGGCACAAGCTGTCCATTTAAATTCAAAAGATCATCTCTTAGATTTAGGCTGCGGACAGGGTGCAAGTTTGTCGCACTGGCTACAGCACTATCAGCCCAAAAGCCTCAGCGCAGTTGATTTACAAGCACAGTGTGTTAATAAAATTCAAAAGCTTATTCCTGAAATAAGTCAGATTTTTTGTGGTTCATTTTTAAATTTAAAACAATTTAAATTCAAACAACTCTTCGATGTCATACTGTGTATTGATGCGGCTTATCACAGCAATTTAAATTCATTTCTAGATTCAGTTACTCCAGTTTTAAATTCAAAAGGCCGATTAGGTTTTCATTACTTAATGCGTCCTGACTCATGTCAAAACATGACTGTGTTACAAGAACAAAAGCATCGTTATTTACTTAAAGCAGCAAATGTCGCTTGGGATGCTGTACCGACTGAAAAAATGTTAAGAACAACCTTGGAACAACAAGGTTTTGCCGATATTCAAATTGAAGATTTATCCGAGCCTGTATTACTCGGTTTTTCGCAGTATATTCAAAATCAGCAAGGACAAAATCAAAGCCGAGGATTGGCAAATTTAAAAATTCAAATGACTGCAAAGTTATGCCAACAACTCTACCAAAATGGATATGTACGTTATATTCAGATAACAGCAATAAAAAAAATAGGATGAGTCATGTCAGCCAAATATCAAGGATCGTGTTTATGTGGAGCTGTGAGTTACCAAAGCGAAGCGGAGCCACGTTATAGCTTTAATTGCCATTGTCGAGATTGTCAGAAGGCAACAGGTTCAGCATATGCACCAATTGCTTTTTTTCACCAATCTGAATTGAAAGTGAATGGTGAACTTAAATATTTTGAGACTTTAGGATCTTCTGGCCGACCTATTAAACGAGCGTTTTGCCCGACTTGTGGTTCTCAACTTTTTGGCTTACCTGAAATTGCCCCTGAAATGATTTCAATACGTGCAGGTACGCTTGATGACCCGAGTCTCTATCAGCCTAGAGCAGAAGTGTTTGTGAGCCAAGCCTATGCTTGGGATACGCTGAACCCAAACCTTAGACATTTTGAAAAAATGATAGAGAAGAAGAAAGAAGGATAGAGGCATTCTGACAAGCTCGTACGCTTTTTCTTACATACATTCGGGAAATTGGCGTCTTTTTAGAACTCTATAAATTACCTATCATGAACTCATCAGGAACAGGAAGTTCCGAAAACGTAAAACAACAACAATAAGTTTAAGCATCAGGACGTGAGGTATTAAAGGAAGTGTACCTAGTAACGAAATACGAAAAAAGCCCAACAGGATGTTGGGCTTTTTTCATTTTGTATTAATAAATTTGTTTGCCACCTAATGCTGTGCAATCAACTGGTGTATTCCATTTCACGGCAGTTCCTGTAAGTACAGGACGTACAATACGCCACGGCCAGAAACCAAATCTTTGGCTTTGATGATAATTAATCACTACATCTGCACCGTATTTACGAGCAATGATCGCTAATTTAGGTTTTACTTCTTCAAAACCACCATAGGTTCCTTTTGCAGCTTTAATACGTTTAATAGATTTATAGTGCTCTGCTGAAGGAGTGCCCTCAATTAAGCAAATAGGTGGAATTGTAGTAGTTTGCATCTGAGGTTGAGATGTAGTGTCTTGAGCATATGTTGTTAAAGGCAATGTTAGAAATAAAGCAGGTAAAATAAAACGAAGTTTCATATTTTTCCGTATTGGTATCTTAATGAATTAAAGTTTATAAAATAGGTCTTATTCATATGACCTTATTTGGGGGCGCATTATAATCTTATATTTTTAATATTTATTATTTTAATTATATATTTTTTAATAAATTAACAGCATTCTGTTTCACTTCTTAAAAGAAGAAATGTGTTTTATAAATTTATTTTGAAGCTTATGTTTATAATAAATATTTATTAAAACCCAAAAAACAAAGCCTTTGACAAGAAATGTCTATCCCAACTATTATCCTTACAAAATATTATTAATATGTTATTAATTATGATGAAGAAAATATTATCTACTTTAGTTATTGGTTTATGTCTCACTCATCCAACCTTTGCACAGCCTGCTTCTAGTGAGTCTGTAAAAGAATTAATGAAGGTCACAAAATCTCAAGATTTATATAAACAAATGGGCTCGTACGTTGAGCAGATGATTTCAAAAACAATCTCTGAAGTTGAAGTACAACAAGGTAAACCCCTTAATTCCCAACAAAAAAAAGTCGTGGCAAATTTTGCTAAAAAGTTCTCTAAAATTACTGTAGAAGACATGGGTTGGGAAAAACTTGAGCCTGAATTTACTCGTATTTATGTGACAAATTTCACTCAAGAAGAAATCGATGGATTAATTAATTTTTATAAATCACCAGTTGGTCAAGCAGCCATAAACAAAATGCCTCTAGTGATGGAGCAAAGCATGAAATTGGGCCAAGATCTAACTAAAGAAGCTATGCCTAAAATTATAGCCGCAGCAAAAGAAATGGTTATTGAATTAGAGAAATATGAAAAATAATTTGAAGGGTGTGGATCAATAGGTCTGCACTCAATTTTTTGGTAATAATTATAAATCTTTAAGTATTTTAAAACCTACAGGCAACAAAAAACCCCATAAATCAAATATTCATGAGGCTTAATGATGGTGCCGACACACGGATTCGAACTGTGGACCTACTGATTACAAGTCAGTTGCTCTACCAACTGAGCTATGTCGGCGACGTGGAATGAATTCTACAGTTTCTTAAAAAAAATACAAGCCAAAAAATGACCACTTAAATTTTTTCTATCAATTTTTAAATGTTTATGTGCTTGGGCTTTAGAAATAGCTTAAGACTTCAACACATAAATAAAAGAATCAACACGTTCGCCACTATTTAAAGTGACTTGAACAGGTACTCTTTCGTATTCTTCGCCTTCAAAATCATCAAGTAATTTCCAGTTTGCATCTAAATGTTCTGAGCTAAAAACAAAACCTTGAACTTGATTGGTACTTTCACCAAGCACAATCCCCGGATAGCCTAAATCAGCTCCCCAACCTTCATTATGTAAGGTTCCGTTTACCCAACCTTCTGCCCATTGTCCGCCAATATTTTCAAGTATATGTGCATTAGGACGACCTGGGCCTAAAGTGCCATAAACAAATAAACTCGACATGTGATTTTCCTTTAACTTAAAAATTAATGAGCTTTTGCGTGTGATGTATAAATTACTAAAAATATTCCAATTAACGACAGTACAATGGTTAAGCCTACAATTGCACCCCAGCCGCCGTGTAACCAGAACCAGCCACCTGCTGAGCCAACAATACTCGAACCCATATAGTAAAACAGCAAGTACAGGGAACTGGCATGGGCTTTGGCTTGTTTACTTTCAGCACCCACTGAACTACTGGTGAGTGAGTGGGTAATAAAGAAACCTGTGGTAATAAAGGCAATCCCAATAATAATGCCGAAAAGAGAGCTGAGTAATGTCATGAGGCTACCCACAATCATTAAGGCAAAGCCGCTCATCATCATGGTTTTTTTACCGAAGCGGTCGGCTAATGTACCTGCCAATGATGAAGACACCATCCCAAAGCTATACGACAAGAAAATAAGGCTTATTTGAGTCTGGCTAAGCGAATAAGGTGCTCCACTTAAACGGAAAGTAGCGTAGTTAAACAAGGTCACAAAAACACTCGTGAGCAAGAAACCAATGGCAAACAGGCGTAATAATTTAGTATTAATTAAATGGGTCCGCCACATTTGCAGGTGAAAATCTAAATTCAAACCTTTTTTCTGTACGAAATTACGCGAAGCAGGAAGTAAATTCAAAAAGGCAATTGAGCAAATAAAGCAGATTGCGCCAAGTAAGCCTAAAGCAGTTCGCCAAGAAAAATATTCAATCAAAATACCCATGCCGACGCGGCCCATCATTCCACCAAAAGCCGTACCTGCAATATACAAACCCATGGTTTTACCTAAGTGTTCAGGTGCGATTTCTTCGGCAATCCAAGCCATAGTTACGGCTGGTACGCCGCCAAGCAATAGGCCTTCTAGTGCTCGTGCTATGAGTAAGCTATGCCAGTTAGGTGTAAACATAGCCACAATATTAAGAATAGCCGCACACAGCATTGAGCTGAAAATAACACCACGACGACCAATCGCTTGTGAAAAGGCACTCGATAGCACAATTGAAATCGCTAAAAAGGCAGTGGTTAAAGACAAAGCGAGAGAGCTGCTCGCAGGGCTAATCTGGAAGCTTTGGCTAAATGCTGGCAGGAGTGGTTGTACACAATAAATCAGAGAGAAACTGGCAAAACCTACGAGGAATAATGCAAAACCTGCATGTTTATAGGCTTTAGTCCCTTTGTGAATCCATTCTCGGGAGAGAACAGAAGTTGCCTCAGTGTTTAAGGTACTGGGTGTAGATGAAGAGCTCATATCATGACCATGACAGAAAGAAAGAGCAGTGCTTTGGGGGCATGCTGCATCGAGAGAATTCGATAAATTAAAATTAGCAATTTAGGTGGTATTTTTCTAATATATTTAACAATAGGTCATGATATGTTTTATATATAGCAATGGAACTCAGACATATACGCTACTTTTTAGCAGTAGCAGAAGAAAAAAACTTTACCAGAGCTGCGCATCGTTTAAACATGAGTCAGCCACCTTTAAGCATGCAAATACGGGACTTAGAAGAAGAGCTAGGTGCAGATTTATTTATCCGTTCTCCGCATGGGGTCGAGTTGACCGAAGCTGGGCTTGCCTTTTTAAATGCGATTCAGCCTGTACAGCAGCGTGTAGAGGATGCAGCGAATTTGGTCAAACAGGTAGCAAATGGTGAAGTTGGTCAATTGCGATTGGGCTTTACAGGTACTTCAATGTTGAACCCTCTAATTCCTAAATGCGTTCGCTATTTCCAACAGCAATATCCTAAAGTGGATTTAAAACTTGAAGAAGCGAACACCTTGCTGCTCATCGATTTACTACTCGAAGACCGCTTAGATGTCGCGATTATTCGGTCACCACGCAATATTCCAGACAGTTTAATTATTCAAGAGTTATTGGCTGAACCCCTCATTGCTGCTTTACCTTCTGAGTCTTTTAATCTAGACGATTCATCGCCAGAAATTGATTTAAATGCACTACGAGAACTTGATTTTATTGTCTCGCCACCTTCAATTAGCGCAGGGCTTTTCGATGCAATTAAACAAGCCTGCCATGAGCGTGGCTTTGAACCTAAAATTGGACAAAATGCACCGCAAATTGTGTCAATTCTATCGTTAGTATCTGCAAATTTAGGCGTATCTTTGGTTCCAGAGTCGACCAAACAATTGCAAATACAAGGCGTGGCTTATCGCTCTTTGAAAGCGCCAGTACCTACGGTGGGTTTAGGGCTTGCTTATAAAAAACATGCCCCTTCACAAATGGCAATTAATTTTGCGAGTGTGGTGCAAGTGGCTTGTCACCATGCAGATGGATATTAATGAAATTATTTTATGATTTAGGTGCTTTGTTCATTAAAACGATGCCCGAAATAATGAAAATTGCGCCATATAAAAACGATAAGGTCGGCTGTTCATGAATGAAAACCCAAGCCATCAGTGCTGCAAAAATGGGTTCAGAAAGTTCGGTCACTTGTACTTTCGAGGCGGGTAGATAAGTTAACGCTTTGGTTGTGCAATAAAATCCAAGAATGGTAGGCAGAACTGCCAAGCCAATTAAACCCAAAATAATATTGGTATTAAAACTAATGCTATGAAAATTAATTAAAAAGGGAACAGCCAGATAAACACTACCAAAAAGTAATAAATACTTCGTTAGGAATAAGCCACCATTTAATCTAAATTTTTTAATTAAGACTGAAAATAGTCCATAGCCAGTGCCGGCAATAGAGGCATTGATCAGCATTAATAAACTATTTTCACCTTTCCATGAAATTAAACTAATACCTGCTACAGCTAATAATGTTCCAGCAATAGAATGAATATAAATACTTTCTTTTAAAACTAATCTACCAAAAAATAAAGCTGAAATAGCGGCTGAAGCCATGAGTACCACAACTACATTTGCCGCAGCACCATGGTTGTAGGCAATGGTTTCGAAAAAGAATAGTGAAAAAATCCCTAAAAAAGCACATATCGCAATTTGGACAAAAACACTCAGTTTGTTTGGAGTATTGCTAATAAATGCAATCTTTTGGCTAACAGGAACTTTAAATAAAAACACACTTAAAAAGAAGAATGCGATGACTGTTTTTAAAAAAGCAATGTCTTGTGGGTTTAAGCCACTGTGCATAAGCAGTTTACTGATCACGCCAATAGACGCATTTAAAGCCGCAGCACAAAGTGCAAATAGGGTTCCGATAATTAGATTATTCACTCTTATAATTCTTCCTAAGTTTTACGCATGCAGTCTACATTATTTTTTTGAGGAATATTCAACTAAAATAATCAGTTAATACTTCATATTTATAAAGATTTCTTCTGAATTGATTTAATGAACTTTTAAAAACCTAAACGCTTCTAATAGACTTTTGTTTCAGAGAATTGTGATTTATAGAACTAGCTCATATTATATAATTAGTTAATTATTAAAGAATTTTAAAAATGATTAAATCTATTATTTCAGGTTGTGCGGTTCTCACACTTTCGGCTTTGGCTGTCACGCATGCAGAGTTTTCTTTTGAACAAGAACTACAGCAAAGCTGTAATAAAGTGAAACAATACGCGAGCTTAGGTAAGAAAAACTACGACCAAAAACAATATAAAAAGGCGCTCGAAAATTTCCAGAACCAAGCCTCTTGGACTGCATTTTGTAAAGCTAATGAAGACGAAACCACAGTTAAATTTACTGACCGAGATATTGAAGTTGCCAACAATAATGTGGGCTTAGCCTATGCCAAATTGGGTCAACCACTTTGGGCAAGGTCGTGGTTTATGCTCGATGAAAAATCAAAATCTAGCCAATTTAATCTTAAGCAGTTACCTACACCTAAAGCCTCAAATGATTTGTCAGGTGAATATGTACGTTACTCAGGCTTTGGTGAATGGGATCACATCACGGTAAGCCGTGAGAAGGGCCAATATGCAATCAGCTATGCTGGTTTATATATGGGACTTAGAAGCTTAATTTACGGGCCAAACATGGGTGAGTTTGGCACTACAATGCCGAGTGGTAAAAAGCAAATCGTCTATAAAGATCAAGACTGTCGCATTCAACTCGACTTTAAAACCAACGCGAAATTAGGAAATTATATTCAAGCCAAACAAAATGAAGGTGAGTCAGGTTGTGGCTTTGGACATAACGTATATGCAGATGGAACGTATTTAAAAGTTGAGTCTGGGAAATAAAACTAAAAATAGGGAATTGAATGATGAATATATTTGCACGGTTGCTACTCGTTTCTACGATTGCCATTTCATCTCAAATTTACGCCGAGCCAACTAGCACATGCAAAGAAGTGAAATTCCAAAAAGCCGATGAAGCGTGGAGTGGGCACTATTATTTAAATGGCGTGATGGAAGTTGGTTCGGAACTTTTACTTCAACCAGATGGTAAGTTTAAATGGATGCTTGCTGTGGGTGCTTTAGACCAATATGCCGAAGGCACATGGTGGAAAAATGGAGATTGTATTGGTTTAAAACCAGACTCTAAATTTAAAAAGGATTTAAGTATTTTCCCTGAAAGTCTAACGATTTCTGACAAGTCCTTAGACGCGATTTGGGAAGGTGGACGCCAGCAAGGCAGTTATAGCAAAGACTAAATTAAAAAGTCCGACATTGAGTCGGACTTTTTTTATGACTTATATTTTAGTGGTTCACCGCAGCAAGTTGCTGAGCGTTATAGCGTGCGCCCATGTTTGGATATCTCGCAATAATCGCTTCAATTTCTGCCAAATCTGCTGCTGTTAAATCAAGGTCTACAGCACCTGCATTTTCTACGAGACGTTCGATTTTACGTGTACCCGGAATTGGAATAATGTCTTCACCTTGCGCCAAAATCCAAGCCAAAGCCAGTTGAGCCGCTGTTGCATTTTTGCTTTGGGCAAAGTTGCTAAATGCTTGTGCCAAGCTTTGGTTATTTTTCCAGTTATCGCCTTGATAACGTGGTAACTGACGACGGAAATCGTTTTCGTCTAGGCTGCTCACATCAAGCGTATTGGTGATTAAACCACGCGATAGTGGTGAATACGGCACAAGGCTAATGCCTAACTCACGAACGGTTTGAAAGTGTGTATCTTCCAGCTCACGGGTAAGCAATGAATATTCATGTTGAACTGCTGCAATTGGGTGAATCGCATGCGCTTTACGAATGGTTTCAGCCGATGCTTCACTGAGTCCTAGGTAACGAACTTTACCTTGTTGCACCAAGTCAGCCATTGCGCCAATGGTGTCTTCAACTGGAATGTTTGGATCTATGCGGTGCGCATAATACAAATCAATCACGTCTGTATTTAGGCGTTTTAAACTGTTTTCGACCGCAACTTTAATCCACTCTGGAGAGCCGTCGATATAAGACTCTAAAGAGTTTTGTGGGTTAAGGTTGTCTTCTTTATAGCGAAAGCCAAATTTGGTCGCCAAGAACACTTTGTCGCGATGTTTTTCTAAAACTTTTGAGAGCAAAACTTCATTTGCGCCGTTGCCGTACATGTCGGCGGTGTCCCAAAAGTTAATGCCGAGGTCTAATGCCTTTTCTAGAGTGGCAATGCTTTGTGTGTCGTCTGAGGCACCATAGGCAAAGCTCATTCCCATACAACCTAAACCAAGTGCTGATACTTTTTCGCCTGTTTGTCCTAAAGTTCTATATTTCATTTTTCACACTCTTTTTGCAAAATCACTTGAGTAGAAAAACTATAAAATGCTTTGGCTCAAACTGACGTATAACATTCAAACCAATAATTATAAAATTCAAACAATCTGTTTTTAGGCCACACAGTCTTCTCGGAACTTTTTAGGTGAAAAACCCGTATTTTTCTTGAAAAAGTTAGTGAAATACGCTGAATATTCAAAGCCTAAGCTATAGGCAATTTCGGAAATATTCCAACTGGTGTGTTGTAGCAGAGCTTTGGCTTCTTGCGTAATGCGCGAGCTAATATGCTCAGACGTCGTTTTACCTGTGGCTTCTTTTACAGCTCGGTTTAAATGGTTCACATGCACCGACAGACCATAGGCATAGTCATGTGCAGTTTTGAGTTTAAGCTGAAAATGGGGCGAGTCGATGGGAAACTGGCGTTCTAATAATTCAAAGAACAAATGGCAAATCCGAACCGCAGCATTACTATGTTTTTCAAACTGTTGGGTCGGTTGCATTTTCATGGCTTCATGCACAAGTAGGTGCAAATAGTTTCTTAAAACGTTGTATTTATGAATATAGTCTGAATTTATATCATTCATCATCTTTTTGAAAATAAATGAAATTTCTTCAACTTGTTGGTCATTTAAAAAATATAGCGGGTCGCCGTCGACTTTAAATAGTGGTGAGTCTTTTAAAAAACTTTGTCTAGATTCTTGGTTTACAAACTCTTCGGTAAATAGACAAAACCAGCCTGCCTGTTCAGGCGAATTAATTTCCCAAGCGTAGGGAACCATCGGGTTTGAAAACAATAAAGCAGGGCGGTCTACTTGAATCCAGCGGTTGGCGTAGTGAAGTTCACCTGTGCCTAAAACCAGTGAAATTTTATAATAATCGCGGCGGCTATAAGGTGTCAGAAACGAGCAGGCATCGCGTTGGAACACGTTGAAATGTCCAAACGAAGTCGATGGAACCGAGTAATCGCTATCTCTGGTTAAAGAAAAGCGGCGATAAAAATCATGTATCGTTTCCATGTCTTTGCCTGCATGCCTTATTAATTATTTAAAGTTATAAAATTCAAACTTTATTTACTGTAGCTTTTATTTATAGCGCGATCAATCGGGTCATTTAAACAGTTTTGAAAATGAATGATAAATTAATAATGGGAAAATGAGTCAATAGGAATAAAAATTTTTATAAATTAATAATATATGAACATTGACACTTAAAATCTTGAGAATTATTCTTTGCCTGCAAACTACTTTAGGGTAGAGCGATAAGGGGACACTTTCGGGTGTGCTGGTACAGTTCCCAGTCTGCTAACCCCTTATCGATCTATCACCATTCTACGGTAGAACGATAAGGGAACACCTTCAGGTGTGCTGGTTGCTTTTGTACCAGTCTGCTAATCCCTTTTCGTTTTGCCACCATTCTATGGCAGAGCGATAAGAGGACACCTTCGGGTGTGCTGGTTCTGTGTGTCCAGTCTGCTAACCTCTTTTCGTTCTGCCACCATTATTTAGTATTATTATGATATCGTTAAATTTAAGTTGAAGGTCTTTTTAGCTTAAATATCTAATTGAATAAACAACAATAATTATTTAACTAATTTCTATTCAACCTTACATTGACACTCAAAAACGTGCGGATTATCCTTTGCCTGCTGGCCTACATTGCCAGTTAGCTTTTGACAGAGCTGGAACAAAAGGCGCACAACAACGTATCTCGTTTTGTGCGTTCTCTTAAGTCACGCCTTTATGGTGAGGCTAGGAGGGGCACGCTTGCGTGCGCTGGTTTCCTTTTGTACCAGTCTGTCAACCCTTCTAGTCTTGCCACCATTATTTGACAGTAATTGGTAAGACTCTTCTAAATCAAAAGGAGTCCGCCACTATGCGTACTATTTCATCTCTCTCATTGGCAACCTTTGCCAAAATCTTTGACTCGATACCCAACTGGTCTTTAAAACGGTTTAACCGACTCTAGGTTTTAAGCCATAGGTCATTACGACTAAAAAATCATAGCAACAATAAAACCTGAGATAGGCGAGCACACCATTTTTGTGCGGCTTTTGCATGCCTGTTTTTAGCGCTCAATTTAAGAGTGACGGCATTTCTATCTCTTTTACATACAACAAAAAATTATTTTAAACGGTATAAAAATGCCAAATTTAGAAGCTTCATTTAGAGCATTACGCGTGCTCCACGCAGCAAAAGATTTATTTAATCAAAATGGGTTTTACATCGGGATAGATCGAATTATTGAGGAAGCCAAAATCCCCAAAGCCACTTTTTATAACTATTTTCATTCCAAAGAAAGGCTCATTCAGATGAGCTTAACTTTTCAAATAGATGCCTTAAAACATGAGGTATTTTCAATTATTCATTCGTACTGTGAACTCATGGCATTCGATAAACTCAAGAAAATTTACCTCTTACATGCGAACTTAGAAGGCTTTTATCGGTTGCCATTTAAAGCCATTTTTGAAATTGAAAAGATCTATCCAGCAGCTTATAAACTCGTGATTGACTATCGAAACTGGTTCATTAATGAAATTCATAAATTCCTTTTAACTGTAAAAGCGACTGCTATAGTTGAAGACGCGCACATGTTTTTATTTGTGATTGATGGAGCCATGGTTCAGCTTTTAGAGACCAATAACACCGATGAAAGGGATGCATTACTGGAGTACTTTTTAAGTCGGGTTTGATGGGGGAAGGCCCGACGGGAGTTGGGCTTTTTTAGTACTAAAAGTAATCTTTTTAAGTTTTGAATAGGGAATAGATTAAAGATAAATATTTTTAGTCATACTAGTAAATTTTATTTAATTCATTAAGTTTAAATAGCCCTAATGTATTATTGATCAATTATAAAGGTTAGAAAAAACTATTTAAGGTTAAGCATGAATAACTTCAAAATTATTTTCATTATTTTAGGATTAACATTTTCAATGAATTTATTTGCTAATCCAACGTTCTCAGATGATCTATTAAAAAGAGCTACAAGTGGTGATACATCAGCCCAACTAGAATTAGCCGATGTTTATGTACATGGGTGGGGTGTCGAGGAGAATGAAACTCAAGCGGAATTTTGGGCAACTAAATCAGCTGAAAGCGGTAATGTAAAAGCAATGTATTGGCTCGGTGAGGGTTATGCTACGTATGCTGGACTTGTTGGAGATATGGATCCAGCTGATGCAGATGAACACTACAAAAAAGCTTTTAAGTGGTTTTCTAAAGGAACTCAACTAAATGATGCAGATTGTATAGCGGGATTAGCTAGCTTATATAGTAGTGGTGATGGTGTTGAAAAGGACTCTCAAAAAGCATTAGAGTTACGTAAAAAGGCTGCTGCTCTAGGTAGTAAAGAAGCTATGAGAGATATTGCCTTTATGTATGAATATGGATTGGGTGTAGAGAAAAATTTAGAGATTGCAAAATTTTGGAGTGAGAAAGGAAAGATTTAATAGATTTATATTTTATATCGAGTTCTATTTTCCTTGAGAAAGGAAAGACCTAAATTTCTAGTTTTAGGTCTTTAAAAAGGCAAGTTTCTAATGAAGCATAAATTAATATTTATTTTCTCCATTATTTTTATACTTACAGGTTGTGGAAAAAAATATACGATTACTCCCGAGGATTTGCCTGCTGCTCATATTAATCAAGAATACCAACAAATTATTAAGATTTCTGGTGGAAAAGTTATTGATAAATATGCTGAATTAGAAACAAACATTCCAGAGGATTTAGGGGTAACCGTTAAACCTATTGATGATTTAGATGGCTATAATGTCATACAAATCAAAGGCACTCCAAAGTACAAAGGAAAATATATCATTCACATAAGAGCTGATTTCTATGCAGGTGGTGGTGCTGAAATTGACAAGACATATAACTTTATCGTCCAAGATTAAAATTAATCTATGGTTTAGCTAAAGTAGTTAAACTCTTTTAATTTCATATCAAAAACCTTAGAAAAAGAATTAAAAAATTATCACAGAGTTGAGAAAGAGCAAAGTAGTGAAGATAGTAATGACGGCAAAATTTAGACAATATTTCCTAATCTTTATTTTCGGATTATTACTTTCCGCTTGTCAGCCAGCCGCAAAACATAATGAAAGTTTAGATTCTCATCAGCAGACCTACACTTTGCATATGGGTGAACAAGGTATTCAAGATTTTTCAAAGCATAGTGATGGGAATGTCGATAATCACCCAGCTGGTGTTAGCTTTAGAGAACTTCAATTTTCTCCTCCTAACTTAGGAAAATTAACCATAGAGAATGGCCCTAACAGTTTGTTAATTGAACATGTTTTTTCTGTTTTAGGTACTCAATATGACAAAAATGAAGGGATTCAAGTTTTAGATATCGATGCGGGTCTCACAAAAGAAGAATTCGCTACTCCAGGGCAAGCTTATCAAAGCTATGTAGCCTTAATGAAACGTATTAATCAGGCTGGCTGGAAAAACTATTTCTTTACAGATGCTCCTCGTATCGCTAAAGAGGATAATATTAAACATCTATCGAAAAGTCGCGATGTCATTGATCCAAGCTATATTTTTACTTTTGAAGAGTGGAAAAATATAATAAATAATATTCCTACAAAATCATTGGGTTATAGGTTGTATGCTAATGGAGTTATGTTAGATATCAGTTTAAAAAGAACAGCTAAGAATGAGCGTAATGAAGAGCAATATATGCTTAGATTTAGCTTTCAGAGTGTTCGTTACAATGAAAGAGACTCAATTCCTGATTCTGATAAAATGACGCCTAGTGAATTCGAGCAAGCGTTTAAAAAGAGATTAATTGAAAATAAGAAATATCGGGAAAAGGAAGAGAGAAAAGCTAAGGCTGAGGGTTATCATATCGATGAAGAATATACAGATCCTGATGTTTGGCCATATGTTAAGTAAATATGTTTAAAATAATGAAAAGGCTTAAGTTATTTAAATTTAAGCCTTTTCAACTAGCTCTAATTTTTAACTTTCACTCAAAACCAATTGTTTAATCTTCACAGCTTTCTCAAAGTGATCTAGCTTATGCAACATAATCCACCAATGTGCTGCTTCCATCAGTAACTCAGGGTTATCATTCTTATTTTTAAAAAAAGCATAAAAAGACAGACCGACATTGTCTCCTTTTTTTTCAATTTTATCGTCGCATCCCTTAATAAAAATTTCTCTTAATTCATTTCTCATATTTAGTATCACTTCAAGTCTATAAAACTAAGATGGCTTATTCTGCTCGCCCCATTCGCACATCATATCTAACAAGGGAATTAAAGACTGTCCTCTTTCAGAAAGGCGATACTCAACCTTTGGTGGAATTTGAGGATATTCCTTGCGAATAATAAGCTGGTCTCTTTCTAACTCTTTAAGTGTATTGCTGAGTGTTCTAAACGAAATATTGCCAATGCAGCGTTGCATCTCATTAAAACGCATGACATTTTTTTCATACAGCCAATACATAATAATCATTTTATATTTGCCATTAATTAAAGAAAGAGTGTAGCCAAATCCCGTTTCTTCTAATGGCGTATGTGATGGAACGCATTCAGTCATTTTTAAAATCTATACTATCTTTTGGTATAGTATATAACATAAATTACCGTACTTATATTTAGGAAAGCACACTTCTATAATCGATTTATCAACTTTTCGATAAGAGTGTTTCCATAATGAAAAAGACATTAGTCATCGTTACGCATCCTCACATAGACCAGTCTGTTGTAAATAAAAGATGGGTAGAGGAACTAGAAAAACACCCAGACCAATTTACAGTTCACCAAATTTATCAGGCCTACCCAGACGGGGGGATTGATGTTGCCAAAGAGCAAGCACTTGTAGAAGAACACGAAAATTTAGTATTTCAATTTCCAGTGTATTGGTTTAACTGTCCACCGCTTTTGAAACAATGGATTGATGAAGTTGTGACTTATGGTTGGGCGTATGGCTCAACAGGTGACAAGCTTAAAAATAAAAAGTTTATGCTGGCTTTGTCTGCTGGTGTGAAAGAAAAAGTTTACTCAAAGTATGGTGAATACAAGCTTTCTTTAGAGCAGATTTTTACTCCATTTGAACTTACTGCTTTATATGTTGGGGCTGACTATCAACCACTTCATGCATTTTATGGTTTAGATACAAACCCTTCTGAAGATGACGATGTTCCGACTCACCAAGACATCGAAAATAATGCGATTGAGTATGTTCAGAAGTTATTAGCGTTGTCTGAGTAAGTTTAAAAAGGGGGAGGCCTAAGCGAGTGAGTTTGGGCTTCTTATATAGAAGATTTTTTAAAAATTACATTAAGGTTTTAAGTTAAATATACAATTTATTTATGATATAAATATCCGCTAAATATAGATTAATTTTAAAAATTTATGACTATTCTTGATATTAAAGAAAAAGAAAATTCACTTATAACTGATGATGCTCATGAATTAATATGCTACGCAACAATCAGTGAAATAAACTTATGGAAGGATGTTGTTAACTTATATTCAGAAATTAAGCAGAACAACTCTCCAAAAAAAGTATTATTACTTTTAGAAGATATAGGACAGTGCGAATACACGTCTATGCATGCTTCAATGGGAGATGGGCTTTATTTTGATACTGAAGATGACAGTGAAGCAAGTTGGGATAATACTCGACCCTTAGAACTTCAATACCACATTGAACAATTATTAAAGCCAGAAAATTATATAGACTTTAATAACTTGCCTAAAAAACTTAATTATTGTGATGAAGATCAGTCGACTCTGTTACAGATCAATGCTGAACCCGAAAAAATTTTAGATGCCGTTATTCAAGTAAAGTTAATAAACAGTAAAACTGAAACTCAAAAATTTGCAGCCTGCCTCAATGGATACTTTACTTGTGATTTGAATCCTTTTGAATCTTTTAGCTTAATTCAGCATTTAGATCAGAACTATGGTTTAGAGTATGTTGGCTTAGGCGCAAGCTTATTATTCTTCATTAAAATACCAGAATTTGATGCAAATAAAACAACTCAATTGATTAATGAGTTGAGCAACTTTTATCAATTCAATCAAACAACGCATAACCAGCTAGAACAGCATTTATCTAATCATGAATATCTTATTTTGCCTTATGTAGAGTCATTAGAAGTATTCGTTTGGGATTAAGGCTGATTAGGGAAGTCTAAATTTTATTTTTAAAACTACATGAGATTCAAAGTATGAAAAAACTACTCAGTTTAAGTGCATTAATATTAGTAACTACATTAACAGGTTGTGCAGTTAATTTACCTTTTAACAACCGTCTAAATTATACGTCTGTTTCAGAATTATCAGCTCTTCCAAAGATGCAAGATACTGTATATATCAAATGGAATCCAGATACCTTTCCTCAACGTATTGATATTCAAGGTTCAGATGGTTTTGTAGGAGGAGGGTCTAGAACACGTATTCCTACAGGAGTAGCTCTATCAAGTCGTATTGAGGAAGCGATCGCTCAGATAGCAAAATTATCACCAAATGGAAGTCCATTAACGATTACTGTTGAAAAAGCTAGATCTGGCTTTGAATACTCAGCTGGTATGTTCAATATTACCCCAGCAATTGATGTAGCAAATGTAACCTTAGTCGCTACATTTGAATATAAAGGCCAAAAATGGACGAATACATTTAACTCTAAGTTAAACGATCCAAAAATTGGTGGTTCATCTCAAACAGGTTTGTTAGATAAAGCATGGGATGATATTGCTATACAAGTTGCTAAGGATGTTTCAAAGCATCTAGGTAATAACTAACGTTTTAATTTTTATTTAAAATAAAAAGGCCTAAATCAAAAATGATTTAGGCCTTTCTGTAAATTAATTTTGATCAGACTATTTCTTAACACGGCATTTTAAAAATTAGAAAGGAAGCCAAATGCTAAAGTCTAGAATCTTTATAACTATCGGACTACTTCTTGCAGGATTATGTGTATTGGCAGCCTTTAAATCATACGAGAAAAAGGCTAACTTTGAAAAAGAACAAGCGAGTCGAGTTGCTATTTCCTTTTTTAATTCACTTTCTAATGGAGACTCAGCTACAGCATATAAATATGTTTGGTCAGGCGAGAAATCAAACATTCGAAGTGATGAAATAGCTCAGGTCTATAAAGACTCAAAAGTTCTAGAAGTGCTAAAAGTTCATCACGACTCAGCAAAAAATAGACCTGATTACTATCAACAATTTTATAAAATGATTTCACTCGCCATAAAGCTAAAAACAGTGCATGCGGATCTTGCTGGTAACCCTGCGGGAACCTATATTGTGTTTGTAACTGTTGTACAAAAAGATCCAAAATCTTATTGGCTCGTTACTGAGTTAGGCAGTGGACCTTAATAGTAAATGCTTTAAATCGTTTGCAAAAATAAAATTTATCTATAAGTTGAAAATACAATAATACGTCTTTGGAAAAATTATGAATATCGCGCCTTTTCCATTTCAAATTACAAACTGGGAAGAAATTGAAGTCACTGAATATAGCGGTGAAACTGGAAAAGCTTATTGGAAAACTCAATTTTTTGGTGAAGAAACAAATAAAATAAGAGTAAGGCTTGTGGAGTATTCAGCAAACTACTTGGCAGACCATTGGTGTGAAAAAGGGCACATATTATTTTGCCTAGAAGGCGAGCTAGAAAGTAGATTGAAAGACGGAAGAACATTCACTTTAACTTCAGGCATGAGTTATCAAGTTGGAGATAATTCAGAGCCACATCAGTCTTTTAGCCTGAATGGTGCAAAGTTACTTATAGTTGATTAGGTTGGCTATCAGATTTTTAATAAATACTATTAATAAAGACCTGAATCAAATCGATTCGGGTCTTTTTATTAGCACAGTTTGTATCATGAGTAAGATAAATAGAATTTTAAATGCATCATGTTAGAGCGAATGCACCATTTATATTTTATAAATAGGAATAAAAATAATTTTTTTGTTTGAGTTGTAAATATTTGATTTTAATTTTTTTATAAAAGATTTAATCCGGTTTAAATATAAAATTTACTAATTGGTATATTTATTGCTATTTAGTTTTTGCTTAATAAATAAGCGATAACTAAAGGAAAATACTAATGCAAAAAAAAGATATTTTAAAAGCGATTGCTTTAGGTGCTGCTATGGCTGCATCAGCTCAAGGTGCAAATGCTGCGACATCTGTAAATGTAACTAACGCAGATGTTAGCAATAAAAAAAGTGAAGCATCCACATTAATCGAGTCAATGAGTGAATCGGGAATACCTATTCTAGCTTCTAGACCAGAGTGCAATATCATCAAAATGGACAAAGCATAACCTGACTTTTAAGTAATTGTTTCTGCCTAAACATTTATTGTTTAAGCAGAAACATTGAGGAATATATAAATGATACAAATACAAAAAATAGATTTAACTTTATATAGACAATTTTCATTTTCTCTAATTTCACTTATTGAAAAAAATCTTGACCTTAACTTAATTGGTGAATATTTAAATGAAATCAAAGAAATAGGGGCGCATATATTTCATGAAAATATTAATTTGGCAAAACAAGATCTACAAGATACTAAAAAAGCAATTTCAGCAATTGATATACCAACGGATCCAAACTTTTCGGTAAATGAAAATTTTGTTTTTGGAATTGCTACTTTCGTGGCAATTTTTAGCAATATAACAAATCCTATTTGTTATGAAAAAAATATGCCTTTCAGGGTTCATAAAGCTACTCACAGTAATGTGAAAGATATGGATGCCATGGGTATTAAATTATTAAATTTAGAAGATAAATTAGGCTTTCATAATGATGGTGTAGTTCAACCTGACAAAGTTGAAATACCTAAACATATTGCATTGTTTAATTCTTTTATTGGTTATAAAGATGCCGGTTATTTTCATTGGGTTCCATCTAGACTATGGGAAAATCAATTAAATGATAAAGATTTAAATTACTTAAAAAGTAATCTAGCTGTTGTGAAACTAACACCGACAGTATATGAAGACTCTAATGGGGGATATAAAAAAGAAGGGCCATCTCATGTTAGGGCGCCATTAGTTTGGGAGAGTGAAACTCAGGAAAATCGCTTCTTTTTAAATGGTGATGTATCTGATGAAAATAATGAGAGGCAGCTTGTTGAGCTATTTTCATCATTGAGAGAGTCTATAAATAATAGTCCTGAATGTATAAGTATTGCTCAACAAGAAAGACGAGCCATATTTCTTAATAATACAGCAGGCTTTCATGCACGTGATATTTTTGCAGATCCTATTTCGGATATCGACCTCAGCCGAATATTTATTCGTTCTGTTGACTCTAATTGTGAGCTTTGCCCACAAAGTTCTCCAATCGAATTCTAATTAATAGAATATTTCTAAGCGAATAAATATGAGCCTATCCAAAGTATCTCCATCTCTCATCGAAACGAGTCGTTTGTATTTACGCAAATTTATTAAGGGCGATGAGATTTCTCTATTTTATGAATATTGCGGCGATGTAGAGTCAGCAAAATATCTCCAGAGAAAAGCACATAGTGATATCGATCAAACTAGAAAAATGCTAGAAGTATGGGGTGGAGAGAAATGGCACAATCAAGATCATAATTTTGCTTGGATCATTAGCGAACGCCAAGAAAATTTGGCGATCGGTTTAATCATATTTAGCTTTAATGAACATCGTGGAGAAGTACATTTTGGCATCGGGAGAAAATTTCAAAAACAAGGGCTGATGCTAGAAGCATTAAACTCTTTAATCGGCTATTTGAAGGAAAATAGTACTTTAAATATGCTGGAGACTTTTTGCGACGTAGAAAATGTTAGAGCTCAAAATGTACTTATTAAGTGTGGGTTTATAAAGAGTAAAATTCTAAAAGATTGGGCAAAATTTCCTTTACTTGATGATCACCCAAGGGATTGTATTCAGTATGTTTTTAATATAAATAATTGATATTATTTAATTTTATTAAAATGAGTCTAGGTGTAATAAAAAAGACCTAAATCAAAATGATCTAGGTCTTTTTTCAATTCTGGCGGTGAGAGAGGTTATCATATTTTGTTATTATATATTTGATTTTAAATAATATTATTTTATTTATATTTTTTTATACCGACATTTATACCGACATATATTTTGATACAAAAAAACTTAAGTAAGTGAATTTGAGTTAACTTCTTATACTTAATATAAGATAATAAATTACATAAATTCAAAGAGTAGTTTACTCTAAACTGGGATATACAACATGCAAACTTCAGATCAAGAAGCTTTACTTAAAGCTATTCATGATTCGAGAGATGAGATTAAAACAGATAATGGACGTTTAAGCGTTTCAGAGATTATTACAAGATATAAAGAAAAGGAGCTAATTTTAGATCCAAATTTTCAACGGATGTTTAGATGGTCAATAGGGCAGAAGTCTCGTCTGATAGAGTCGATTCTATTAGGAATTCCTTTACCTCCAGTTTTTGTAGCGATTGATAAAAATGGATGTGAAATAGTTATAGATGGTGTACAAAGATTATCCACCATTTTGGAGTTTGCGAAAAATTTGCCATTTTCAATTAATAAAAAGGCTTTAGAGGAGGAGGACGAAGAAGAGCAATCTGAAGAGGAGCAATCTGAAGAAGAACAAGTTGAAGTAGAGCAACAAGAGGAAATTAATAAAATAGAAGAAACATCTTCTGATACATATAAAAGTTTTAATCTGCAGAATTTAAAAAAGATTACTGAGCTCAATGGTAAGAATTGGGATGATTTGGGTGTAGTAGTTCAGAGACTTATTAATAAAACATATATCTCTGTTATTTCAATCTCAGCAGTAAAAAATGAGCATACTAAATTTGAACTTTTCCAGAGATTAAATACAGGGGGAACTCATCTTTCACCACAAGAAATTAGAAATTGTCTAATTATTATGAGAGATGAAGGTGTTTATAAGAAATTAGCAGCTTTTGCTGTGAGTAAAGAATTTACAAGGATTTTAGGAATTTCTTCAAATAAAATAAAAGAAGACTATCCAATGGAACTATTAGTCCGTTATTTAGTGGCTAAAAGAAATAAGTTTAAAATAGAAGATTATTCATTATCTTATACAGAAATTAGAGATTTCTTTGATGAAGAAATAATTAGGTTGATAGGAGATGATAGTTTTGATGTTGATCAAGAAATAAGTGAACTTAGCCGAGCAGTTGATCTACTTGATACTTCATTGAAGGGTTTATCTTTTAAGAAAAACTTTAGAGGTTCTTTCAGTAACAGTGCTTTTGAAGTAATTTTAGTCGGTTTAGTTGAGAATATTGATAAATATAGTTCTACCAATATTAAGGATAAAATTACAGAAGTGTATGCTAATGAAGAATTTATTCTGCATACTAAACATGGAAAAAAGGCACTTGACCGCTTTGTTAACTTAACAGAAATTTCTAGAAGAATATTTAAATGATTGATTTAGCAAGACTAGAAACACTTTTGTCAGAAGAGTTAAGCTGGAGAAGAAGCGAAATCAATAGACTGCATATTACAGCAGAAAGCTCTCTGACAGATGGTGAAAGTAGAATCCATACGGCTTTAAATAAGTCCTTAACACTGCTTCTCTACAGTCATTGGGAAGGTTTTATTAAGAAAAGTTCTTTAATATATTTGCAATATATTTCAGATCAACAATGTAATATGGCTGATTTAAGTATTAATTTTAAGATTTTAGCTTTAAGAAAAAGTATGAAAAAACTGGCAAATGCACACCCTAAAGATGGAGGAAGAACAGTTAAATTATCTTCAGTATTGGGCTATTTTTCTGAATATGATGAGGTGGTAACTGGAAGATATTTTATAAAAACTTATTATGATGATGCTGATAAATATAAAAATAACAGCTTAATTAATACGGAAAGTAATCTTAATAAAAATGTTTTTTCGAGTATTCTTGAAAATTTAGGTATGAAAATACATGATTACTATTTAGAAGATTTAATCCCTCCATTTAGGAACTGTTTAGTTAGTGAAGAGGATAAGTCACTAATAGCTCAGGTAATTGATCAAACGCTATTAAAATGCCGTAATCATAATGCACATGGCAGAGAGAATAGTGAACATGCTGTTTTGAGCTTTGAAACTTTAAAGTATCTTAAGCAGATAATATTGGTAATGATGCAACAATTTAGCGATGATATTTTGGAATATTCTACTGAGAAATATTATCTTGAAATAAATAAAGAAAGTAAAGAAACCTATCATGAAAGTGCTAATCAAACATTGAAACAAACTATTCAAGATATTTTAGTTGAATATCATTCAAGGTTGGAAGATATAGATATAATTGAGGGGAATGCATAGGAGTTTAATTATATACTTAATTATCTCTTTTTGATAGTTAAGTATATTTGAATTGATTTTAAGTAGTTATTTTCTAAGAGTGTCTTTTAAAATTTCATCAATGTTTTTTTCTTTAATTTTATTATCTATCCAGCATTTTCCAATTTTTTTTATAAGGTCTAATGAAGGTAATTTTAATGTTTTAATCTCAGTAGCATTGACTTGAGTATTACCTGAAATGTTTCTAAAATAAGTATCATACATATCTGATCTTAATATTAATACTAAGCCATAGGCTTCTTCTTTGGACATTTTTCTAGATTTAGAACCAATAAAATTAATGTGATTTTCAAAAGCAACATATTTCTGTTTGCTGTTGGATGGGATATAGACTGCTGTAGTTAAACGTTTTTTTTGATCTTTTGAACTTATTCTGCGAATAACAACGTAATAGTTATTATCCACTACCCATTTAGAAAAACCATTAATTAAATTAAAATTACGATCTTTAGGATGTGCTCCAGTCCATTTTACTTCTAGATTGCTTATATGATGTGCATTAATTAGGGGAATAGACTCAATATTCTCTAAATCTTTGGTGAAATCTCCTGCTCTATATTCAACTACTGGCCCTGTTGAAATAAAGTAATCTAAATCTTTGAATGTATTAGGCCATCTTTCTACCAACTCTAAAATATCTGCATCTTTTTTATTTTCAGGAATTCTAATAAATAATTCTGATGTGTTTTTATCTATTATTAATTTAGATGGATATATATTTATCTCAGGTAGTTCAAGGTCATCGACACCATACGAGCTTGTAACAGTAATATTTTTTTGAGTCCCTGATTTTGTTAACTTTAGAATGACATTTTCTTGTAGTGCTTCAGTATTCTTAAAGGCATCTCTTCTTGATTTAAAAATATGTATATTATCTATTGAGCTATTTTGGATGAGATATTTTCTGAAGTTTTTGAAATATAAACCATTAGTGAAACTTCTAGGAGTAATAAAAATAATTTCTCCTTCAGGTTTTAATCTATCTAATGCTCTTGCCACAAATAGAGCATAGATATTAGGATCACCCTTGAATAAATCCTTGGCTGATTTCGCGTAAGGTGAAATTGAAGAATATTTAAAATAAGGGGGATTTATACAACAAAGATCAAAAAATTCAGTAGGAGGCGAAAGTACAAAATCTGATACTCTTATTTCATAATCAAATTTTATATCAATAGCTTCTAAACTTTCTTTTGTCTCTTCCAAGTGCTGCTTAAGTAGAGGAAGAATTGCTGAGTCTATTTCATAGCATATAAGAGAAATTTTATTATGGCCCATTTTAACAGCATGATAGGCGGCACAAATACCCAAAATACCTGCACCTGCACCCGCATCTAAAATTACAATATTTTTTGTAGATAGCTTTATGCGGGATAATCTCGCCATAAATTTGGCTATTTGTAATCCAGTAAAATATTGTCCAAGCTTTTTTCGCTCTATGTGCGATCTTTGTTGTAAGAATTGATCTTGATTTAGGTCAATATGTTCCATGTTTCAGTCTGATAGAATTCTGCGAGCTATTATATGTGAGAAAGCTATTGAACATAAGGTCTCATTAGAGAGGCATTTTTTACTCTTAAATTTGTAACCAACTAATTGGTTAAGGCTCATTCTTGAAGAATTGAGCCTATTTCATTTTTTATACTCTTTGTTGAGTAAATTTTTACGCCTTATTTGGCTATTCAATTTTATTCATGCTGACTCAAGCCATATTCCATTTCATATTTCTGCCATCGGATAGCAGTTTTATACTTGTCTAATAGGAATAACAAGCCACCTAATTTTTCATGCTGGTGTAGCATTAGCTCAAGTTAAGTACTTTGCAAACTCATATAAGTAAAAACTTCATCAGTGACCAAACTTCAGAATACTTATACTGTACCAATCTTGGTTTAGTCGGGAAGACCAATTCCCGACACAGAAATACGTCCAGTATTCCATTAACCTTTCTCTTTACATATTGCCGAACATACTTCCGTATGTGCCGACTCCAGCTTTCGCAATGTTTAACCCAACTTAAATCAGGCTGTTTGAGGATTCACTTTAAGTTAGCTCTCTCACTTCACCCCACCGACTAAAAAACAATGATTAGTTAAAATCATCATTTAAGTAAAATCTTTAAGTATTACTGATCTTTTAAGAGATTAAATAATTCAGAGGATTATTACATAACATAGATATTTTAGTCGGGAGTTACATTTTCCACATTCTCACTTCACTTCAATTCCAGAGAAGTAAGCTTATGTTATATGCGCTACTCACCATCGCTCTCACACTGTATTCATACCACTGACTTTTAACCAATTTAAGTCTTGAAAACAGTGCTTCCCAAGTTAGTCCAAAATGTCTTATCGTGCAGATCGTTTATCCTCTCGCTTACATACATACTTCCAGTTTCCCCCGACCGTAGTTCCTTAAAAATATCGGGATATGATGTATATATAACTTCCACAAGGGTAAAACTCTTACACTCCAATCAGCATCTATCGATTAATGCCGTTACACGTTTAAGCTATCCAGCGACCCATTTAGCTTGAGCTAAATGGTGCCGACTTATCCAGCGTTAGCCTCAAAGTCCTAGTACCTCACGGTACTCTCAGCAGCCATCGTGATTGGAAATGAGCACACTTTTCCAAGCCTAAAGACTTGTTCGATCAAGCATACACACTCAGCTATTAACGGAGATTATCGTACATCCTGTACTGCTCCTGACTGTCTCATCTTGAACAGGGTTTCAATCAACAAATCACTTTATTAATCTAATTTGGCAATTCCTCACCAAATGACCATTTCACGATAAAAATCGCTTATAAGCTCCCGTGTCCTTGTCGCCCAACCACTTCGGAGTCTTCGGAACTTTTAGAAGTGATCGGATAGAAAGAGGATATTGCACTCCTCTAGCCCCCGTTGCAGCGTACCGAGCGAGATTTCTCCAGCAGTCCGCTACATCAGCGAATATAGAGATGGTTAGTCTAAATATTCAGGGCAATATGCATCAAAGTTTTTGAATGAGGGTCAGCCACCCAAAACAACTTTTAAAAAGAAAAGTCAGGATGGATGGTCAATCCACAATACGATTGATATGTATTCATATTAGCAAAGATTATTTAATATATCAATAATATTGATATATTAAATAAAAATATATAAGATGAACTGATTAAGTGGCTGGTCGTATTAGGAACTACTTTATTGTCGCCTTACAAAATAGGGTGAATTGATCTTAGTAATGACTACACCATCTTTGTGTTTGAGCATCGCTCAAACCTAAAAAAGAGCCAAAAAGCACTGTTACTTTAGTTGATTTACACATTGAATTACTGATGAGAACAATGAAGAAAAGTGCATTGTTGATTGACATATAAACTGTATAGTTGAGTGATAAAAAATGATTGATTATTCCCCACATACTAAATATACCGCTCAAAAAATTCAGGATAAAGTCGCTCGTGGAGCATATTACTATTCAATGTTTACTATTGAAGCGAAAGACTCTAATCACATTCCTCGATTGATCAAAAAACTACATCAACGTTATGAGCTTAAATTAACAAGCCGACAACGTAGCTATCGCATGAGTCAAAGTACTCCGATCGCCGATCTCATTATTCAAAAAAGTTTAAATCTGGATAATTGGCTATTTGTTCTATTGATAACAACTCCATATAGTCACGATCATGCAAAAAATGCCCATGATCGAGTTAAGGAAATGAATAGGCAACAGCTCGTGAAGGACAAAATTAATGAGCTAGAAAATACCACATGGAACAAAGACCAAGAACATCAAGATTTATTTTTTCTCAAAAAGTACTTTGATGATGCAGAGAATTTCCAGTGTGTACTGAATAAGCCATATCTGGATTTATCTTTTGGCAAAGGTCAGGTGGAACTAGTTCGTTTAACCCATAAAAAGTATGGGTCTCAACAAGGTAAATTTTATCGCCAACCGACTAAAAGCTTTTCTTGGACTTGGCGGTTCACACAGGTATGTATTGAACAGAAACGCAAGGAATTAACCCAGATTATCAGTCGTATGATTTCGCAGCCGAATAGCAGTGCTCCACATGATTTAAAGCTATGGCAGCATTATATGAATGTCTATGCAGTGTTTCGCGGTACACGCCAACAAGCTGGACGTTTATATACTTTCGGAAAGAAGTTTTATTTTAGTCGGGCAAAGAAAACTTGGGATAATGCTCAACTACCGAAACTCGATCTTAAAATTATTCTGAGATACCAGACCTATGCAGAAAGCTTTGAAGAGTATGATTTAAGGCGCTATGTTTATTCGATGTGTGGAGAGGAGTTACCACGTGAAATTTCAAAAACACTTGATGAAGAGGAAGCAGGAAGCTTTATCGAAAAATTTATATATAACAATGAGATCAATGTTGATGAAATTTCTTAAAAAATATGACGACTAGATGGAAACTGGTCATCATATATCTGGTAAAAGTTCTCTTGGTTGAACCTTCAATACAGCAGCAATTTCATACAATTTTACCACTGTTATGTTAACTTCCCCACGCTCTATACGACCTAAGTAGCTTCTGTCAATATTACAAAGTAAAGCTAATTTCTCCTGTGTAATCTTCTTTTCTACTCTAGATTTCCTAATTAAAAGTCCAATTCGACTAGGTAAATCATTCATAGTTCATATCCTAAAAGAATAGAACTATTAAAGTTTGCGGATTAAGAGTCCACGGACTATAATCCTCATTTAATTAAAATGAGGATAGCTAATGTTAAGAAAAATAATGTCTATATTGATATGTTGTGCAAGTACTTCAATTTTTGCTGAGAATTGGTTAGGTAGTGATAATTCTAAAGTTGATGTTGATACATTAGAGCATTTAAAAGCGACAAATAGTTTTGCACTTACAATTCATACGTCAGTTGGGGACAACCTGTATATGAAAGCTAAGCTATATATTTACTGTAATTCTAATGAATATCAATTCAAGTCAATAAGAGCCTATAAAAATGATCAATTGGCGAGAGTTGAAAATGAATGGGGTAAAAAACATATTTCGGAAGCATCGAAAGGTTCAACAATCTATAGCGTCTATGAAGCTGTATGTAAGAAATGAGAATCTATATGAATAATAAGTTTTTATTTCACTGTAGTATCTTATTCGCTCTATCGGTATCGCTTTCACATGGAGCAAACTGGACAGCTATTTCTATTAAAGATGATCATTCACTTTATTATGATGAAGAATCAATCAAAATTGTTAATGGTGATACAAATTTAAAGCAAGTATGGCAAAAAGTAATCTTTCGCATAGATACTGAAAATACGCGTAAAAATGACTATATGCTTTCTTTAGAATACTTTAATTGTGAGGATGGAAAAAGGGCATTAAAAAAACTCTATATTTATAATGCGAATAGAACCCTTAAGTATAATTTTACCCATGAAAAATTGAAGTTTGAAGATATTGTTCCAGAGTCATTCAGTGAAATTGTTTTTAAATCAGTTTGTTTAAAAGCTTAGATTACTTATTAAATTTCATTATTAGGAAGTGCCACTTAAGAGAGTCCATTCTCTAAAAAAATTTCCTTATAAAGTTGTAACCGAAGTTTGAATTATCTCTCCTTATTTGATTGAGAGAGCACAGATGCTGCTAATGTTTTAGTGGTGTCATTATATTTATTACTTTGCAATACTTGTGAGGCTTTTGTCTCCATCTCACTGCTAGTTTGTTTTGATGAATGAGATTGAGATAGAGCAGAGCCTGCAAGTTCTTTTTGAATTGAAGAAGATGATGAATCTTTTAGAACTTTAGAGGCTAAGGATCCAACAGATTTCGAAGTTTGCTTAGAGTTTTTTGACATATTAGATCTCCAATATAGATTGTTTTTTCATCATATATTAAAACTTGATCTGAGCAATAAATGAACGACATGAGATGTCGCTCTAATGATTTTTATATATTTTATTTCTGTGGAAAAAATATAAGGTAAAGGTGAAAAGAATAATTTGGAGATTACTTTTATGTCGTCACAAGAAGTTAATATGATTTGTTCATGCGGAAGCGATAAGTTCAATGCACCAGCTAAGCTTAGAGCTTCAGATCTTATTACATGTGCAAAATGTGGTAAGCAACAAAGATTCGGGAAGATTCAAAAGGACGCTGTAATGAAAGTAAAAAAGCAGTTTGAAAAAGATTTACAAAAGATGTTTAAGAAGGCGGGTTTTAAATAACGTTTTATAGTCTAAACCGCACCTACAAAACCTACGAAACCTAGTTTCGTAGGTTTTGTAGGTAACCTTTTTGCACTATTTACGAATTTGGGGATTTATAAAAAAACGTTTTGAAGGACGCCCACCTTTATCCGATAGTTCAGATTCCATAAATTCTACACAATGATTTTCTACTAAAACTTCAAGAGCATCATTTACAAATTCAACTGTTGTTAAATTCTTCCACTTTTTTTGTGCAATTAATCTTGCAGTAAATCCTTCAGAATACCAACTATGATTCGATGGAATTTTTTGAATTTTCTGTAGAAGTATATTTGCTCGTAGTGTTGATGAGTGAGTAACTAAACCATAGACTCGTTTTGCATGTGTTTCAAGATAATTACACCAATGGATTGCCAGCTCCGTTGCCGTTTTGCTAACTTCTCCATTGTAATTGTGTTGAATACATTCAATGATATGGAAAATAAGAGCTAAACTTGGCATCAACTTACCATATTTTGATAGATGCTCTTGAATAATTGGATATTCCTCTGAAGGAATTTTTTTAGTATGTAAGTTGGTTGTCCATTCGATAAAAAGTTCTTGGGCATCCTCACAAAAGTTAAAGTACGGCCTGAATTCATTTTTATCTGTAGAGTGTGCTCCAATTTCAATAAAATCTTGAAATTCTAGTGCATCTATTTTCTCAAAAAGATTATAAATATTTTGGCGAATTTCTTTATTTGGCTTTTCATCTACATATTTCCAATCATCAACATCAGGATAAGCTAATAATTGAAATCTTTGTAAAAGCCCGTCATTGCCAAGTCCGTTGATTGACTTTTCTAAGTAAGTGATCAATTTATCTGGTTGGATACCACCCAGAACGGATAAACAATGGTTTTTTATATGTCCATTTCCCCGCATAACTCTGTCAAAAGTATATGAGCCTGTCCCATTCCACCCTTCTAGATAATACGATCGACCTGTATCAGTATCATTTTGATCAAGTGATGAAAGTAAACCTATTAATTCGTCCCGTTTGCTTAAAATACCAGCAGGATTGTCTTTTTGGATTTCAGCTAATGCCTCTGGGGTAGAATCGTTAGTCATATATCTTTTCAAAGTTGGCGATACTAAACTTTTATTTTGTAACTCCATTAAATTGCATACAATTTTTTCCTGTTCCTCAGCAGTCTCAGCCTTTCTTAACATTTCCTTCAATTTTTTTTCTTGAGCTTGATACACTAAATTAGTCACCTCAAAATCTTTACACTTCTTTGTATAAAGAGCTTTTGCTTTATCAATTAAAATATCTAAAGGGCGGGTGCCAATATTCATTGCTGGAGATTTTTTACTACTTGGTGGAGCTACAATTGCCCCCCAGAGGTTCGGTACAACATTCCAGTCATCTAATTTTTTAGGTTTAATACCAACTCGAGAACCTAGCAACGAACCTAAGGCTGTAATTAAACAGATGGCTATCAAATCAGGGGACATATTGTCCGCTCTTCTTGCTTCACCAAATACATAATCTGCCAATTCTCGAGGAAGCATTTCCCGTTCTAATTTTTTTACAGGTAAAAGCTCAGTACCGAAATATTGTGGTGCTTTCCAGTTAATTGAATTTATGACGTTTTGATAGTTTTGTTGTAAAGAAAAATCTTTCATGATGATTAAACCTCAACTTCTTTTGATTTAATCCATTCTTCAATGTCTTCTATTCGCCATACCGTCAGTCTTGTGGATAAACGAATAGGTTGTGGAAAATCACCTGAGCGTACTTTATCCCAAATAGTTGATTCTCCTAAAGGAAGAATGCCTTTTTTAGCTGGTTTCCCTTTTATTTTTATGGTTTTACCATGTTTGTTTACATATGTTCTAGCTTTTCGCTCTGCTGTAGTTGCTATTTCAGCCATGCGAGCATAACCAGAGAGATTAAAAGTTATATTTTGCTTTGGCATATGATATTAGACTAACCTGTTGTTCACTGTAGATGTTCGTAGTGAAGCAAATTTTTAGTAAGGTCAGGTAAGAGGGGTAAAATAAAATAATACCCCACCTATTTTTTTTGTTATTAAAAATTAACTATTTAGATTTTTTTTTATAATTTCTATTTCTCGTGGAGCCCCATTTTAAAAAAGGTGTAGCGATTTCTCTTATTCGATTTATTGAAGAGTCTCCTCCAATTTGTGAGCCATTATAACCAGTATGGTTTTCTACCCACTTATTTGCTTGATTTGAATGTGTTTTTTCAGTCTTTTCTTCTAAATATAAATACTCCCATAACTTAATTGAAGAAACTAAATCTGGTGCATAATACGGATTTTCTTCATTAAAGATATTATTGACAAGATCTTTAGAAGATTGATAGGTAAGCTGCATTTCTTCTATTAATGTTTCTAATTTTTTAATTTCTTCTTTTAATTTATTATTTTCATTAGTTAGTCTTATATTTTCAGCAGACTTTTCTTGCGTAAATTCTATTTCCATACTTTGAAGATCTATACCAGTTTTATATTCAAATTCAATAAAAAAACTCTTCTTTATCCATGCATAATTTTTTAGCTCAGGAATATCACTGTTACTATTGATTTTATTAGCTGCGATTTCTAAAAGTAACTTATCTAAAAGAGAAGAGCTGTAATTATCTCGATATAGCTCTAAAGGCTTATTATCAAATTTTTGGAACTGATTGTAACCTGTACAATCTTCATTAATATCAATTTTTATTAATAACTCTGCAACTTCTGAGTCATCAGCGAGATCGGTTTTGGCTTTGATGAGTTCTAAAGCTTTTCCAACTGATAAAAAATTATCATTTTTTTCGAGTATATTTTTAGCAGATTCCAATTTATCACCTTGAGTAGTTTTGATTAAATTAAAAAAAAAGTTAGGTAGAACTGCCACAGTTCAATTTCATATTAAATAAAAGAATTATCATTATCTTGAGGTTTAAAAACTGAAACATCTCCCCCTTGTCGTAAGGTATCTAGATAGTCAGACCATAATTGCATAAGTTGCCTTCTGCGCTTTAAAAATTTAGTACGGTTATAAGCCGTACCATTTGGATCTTTTACGGTATGGGCGAGTTGATGTTCAATAATATCTATTCGATATTCTATTTCTTCACCCAATAAGGTTCTTGCAGTAGCACGAAAGCCATGAGCTGTGTGTTTTCCTTTATATCCTAAACGAATTAAGGCTTGGCGAATGGTATCTTCACTCATGCATTCCAAATTTGTTTTCGTACTAGGGAAAACAAATTTGGAAGTTGTTTTTAATTGTTCTAGTTCTTTTAGAATGTCAAATGATTGACGTGATAGGGGAACAATATGATCTTGATATGTTTTACTAGCCTTAAAACTCAAACAATGATTTTCAAAATCTACTGATTTCCACAATAAACCTCGTACTTCATTTGGCCGCTGATAAATGTAAGCTGATAGTTTGAGCGCAAGCTCAGTCCTTTTTCGTGCTCGAGGATTTTCAGCTCTATATTGCCAGATTTTGATAAGTAATTCTTTTAGCTCCCTTTCACTAACAATAGCATTGTGATTGCCTCTAATAGGCTTCGGGAGGGTAATATCATACGCAGGGTTATAAGAAATTATACGCTTCTTGAGTGCAAGTTTTAGAATCATTCCTATGATTGATTTAACTCTTCTTGCTGACTCAAGAGCACCCCGTTTGACAATTTGTTCTGTTACATCTTTTTCTAACTGTTCTACTGTAAAACTGGTAACAGGCATATCACCAATAAAGGGCAATATATCTTTGTTTAATTTTCGAATAGTTTCACTATCGACTTTACCCTCTAGTTCTCTGATCTTCAGCCATTCTTCTGAATATTTTTTAAATGTATTTTCTAAATTGGCTTTTAGTTCGTTACGTTGATTATTTCTTTCTTGAGCAGGATCAACTCCATTCGAAAGAAGTTTTTTAATTTCATCTCGTTTAAGTCTTGCTTGCTCAAGTGAAATTTCTGGGTATACCCCAATTGCAAAAGTATTTGGTTTCCTACTAATAGGACGACGATAGTCTAGACGCCAATATTTTGAACCATTCTTGTGCGTTAATAAATATAAACCTCCACCATCAGAATGTTTATTTTTACCTTGTGGATTAGAGTCATATTTTAGATTTTTAACGGTTTTAGCTGTTAACTTATTTGATTGTTTTGCCATATCTGTCGGTACAAATTTTAATAATCCACATAGATACATGCGGATTGGAGAAAAATAATGAATATACCGACAATTGTACCGACAAAGATATCAGTATGCTACCGTAGAACCCTGTAGTGTACTGTAGCGTGAAAGATGTAAATCTTGTTTTAAATTAATAATTTAACACTACGGCATAATACCGTATATAACAAATCTGGCGGTGAGAGAGGGATTCGAACCCTCGATACGCGCAAACGTATACACACTTTCCAGGCGTGCTCCTTAAGCCACTCGGACACCTCACCAAGGCGTGCGATAGTAACTAAAAAAACGAGTTCTGCCAAGATTTAAGATGAGCATTACAGAAAAAAAATAATAGAGGTGATAAGATTGCGATAAAAATCATATTGGTTTAATTACACAATGCAAAATACGGCCAAAAAAGCAACCTTGCCTGCCACGGCTTTGGCAGCTCTTGGGGTGGTCTTTGGAGATATTGGAACAAGTCCACTCTACGCCTTAAAAGAGTCCTTCCATGCAGCGCATGGGTTGGGAATTCAGCCTGAAAACGTATTAGGAATTTTATCCATTATTTTTTGGTGCTTAATGCTGATCATCAGCATCAAGTATGTCGCTATTGTCATGCGTGCAGATAACAATGGCGAAGGCGGAATCATGGCCTTACTCGCATTGAACCTGCGTAAAGCCAAAATTGCCGACAACAAAAAAATCTACATGATTGCGATTGGCTTTATTGGCGCATCACTATTTTTTGGTGATGGTATTATTACCCCAGCGATTTCAGTACTGTCGGCAGTCGAAGGCTTGTCTATTGCAACCAATGTGTTTGACCCGTTCATCATGCCAATTGCGATCACCATTATCATCGCGTTATTTTTGGTACAAAAACACGGTACGGCCTTTGTCGGCAAGTTTTTTGGCCCGATCACGATGGTGTGGTTCTTATCGTTAGGATTATTAGGCCTTCACAGCGTCATTCAGACTCCTGTGGTGTTAGGCATGTTTAGTCCGCATTGGGCGATTCAGTTTATTTATCACCACCCCGTAATGACCTTTTTTGTTATGGGTGCTGTCGTTTTAACAGTCACTGGTGGTGAAGCACTGTATGCCGATATGGGACATTTTGGACCAGTTCCAATTCGCCTCGCATGGTTCTTTGTGGTGTTACCGTGCTTGGTTTTAAACTACGCAGGTCAGGGTGCCTTACTATTAAGAGACCCAGCGGCGATTCAAAACCCATTCTATTTATTGGTGCCGCAGTGGGCACTTTACCCAATGATTATTATGGCGACCATGGCAACCGTGATTGCTTCTCAAGCCGTAATTTCTGGGGTGTTTTCACTTGCTCGCCAAGCGATTCAATTGGGTTATTTACCACGTTTAAGTATTAAACATACCTCTGAGTCTGAAGAAGGTCAGATCTATGTTCCTTTCTTAAACTGGTTACTTTTAATCGCAATTATTATCTTAATTTTGATTTTCAAAACCAGCTCAAACTTGGCAAGTGCATATGGTCTAGCTGTCACTTTAACCATGCTGTGTGACACGATTTTGGTTGCTGTATTCATCTATTCGGCTTGGAAGTGGAGCATGCCAAAAGTGCTACTCCTGATTATTCCGTTCTTTATTTTAGAGTCAGTTTTAGTCGCAGCAACTTCACTTAAAATCTTGTCGGGCGGTTGGGTACCATTATTAATTGGTGCGATTGCTGTGACCATCTTAATGACATGGAAACGTGGTCGTGAGCTTACTTTTGCCAAGCTCGAACACGATACTTTATCGCTAGATTTGTTTGTGAAAAGTATTGGTAATAGTGTGCACTGGGTGCCGGGTGATGCTGTCTTTATGACGGGTACGCCAAACGTTGTGCCGCATGCCATGCTGCATAACATCAAGCACAATAAAGTGCTGCATCAGCGTAATATCTTGGTAACAGTAGTCATTGAAGACGTACCATTTGTTGCACCAGAAGAGCGTATTTCAACAGAAACTCTAGCTGAGCATTTCTTCCGTATTAAAATCTTCTACGGCTTTAAAGATGAAATGAATGTACCAAAAGCACTTATGCAAGCTTATGAGCAGTTAGGTCTTGAATATGACTTGATGCACATCAGCTTCTTTATTTCGCGCGACCGTATTGTTCATTCGGTGGGCGACGGTATGTCTCCATGGAGAGAAAAACTATTTATCTCTATGCAGCGTAACACCAGTCCAGTGAGTGACTTCTACCAAATTCCAACCAACCGTGTAGTTGAGTTAGGTAGCCAAATCGAAATCTAAAAATTTGATGTAATAAAAAAACCAAGACAGATGTCTTGGTTTTTTTATGGCTCGGATTATTGAGCTTGCATAGGTGCATCTGCTGGCAAACCACCATCTTTTGCCATCGGGTCTGCCGACTGAGTTGGATCTGCTGGAGGCGGTGGAGCATTAGGATCTTGTGGTGCTGGAGACGCCTGATCTTGTGCAGGTGGTACAGCATCCATTGGTGCAGCTGGAGGTGCCATTTCACCGCCTGCTGGAGGCGCTGGTGGAACGTCTGCTGGAATAGGAGCACCTGTAGGCGCTGCATTTGTCGGTGCAGCAGAAACTTGCTGTACTTGTCCGCTATTGACTAAATCGCTAATAGAACCAGGTTGGCCATTTACCGTTGTCGTAACTTTCACTTTAGACAAACTTTCTAAAGTATCTCCTGGCTGGACTGCTGGCTCAGCCAAAGCGGCCATACTACATAATCCCGTGATTACGCCAATACCAATAATCTTTGAATGGATCATTAAGTGGACTCCGATTATATTTTTATCCAAATTTGTGGAGCTAACCATGTCATAAGCAATCAGTGTTTTTCAACGAAAGATACGCAATTGGCGTAATTCAATAGCCAAAGCCTCTCATAATTCCAACAGATTGTTACGTAAGGGGAAATGGAGTTACAAAAAAGATGACCATGTTTTAACCATTTGAAAGATAAGAGATATACTTAAAAAAGCAGGATTGTTAAGCTGCATGTGGACAGTGGTATTGATAGAAACATGGCAAGTAAAAAACGTAGTAAAGGTACAAACTCATTCTCTCTAAGTGAGCACTTTGGCAAGATTATTCTTGCTTGTATTGCGGCTGGAAGTTTTGCGATTGCATTTGGTAGTGAAAAGATTTCGCAGTGGTTTTCACCTTTAAGCACTAACTCGACTTGTCTTAATCAGTTCTATCGTGAAGTTCCCCCTGCTTTAAATAAAGATAGCTTAAAAAAAGACAGTTATCCGCTTTGTTTTAATGGCTTTAATGTCTTGTATTCAGGCATCTCTAAAACACCGTTATGGTCGGCTGAGCATTTAAATGCGGAGCGTTTGAGTGTCAAAATTAAGCGTGAAGATAACTTCCATGAAGAAACCCGTATTGATCAAAAGCATCGCTCACTTTTAAGTGATTATCGTGGTTCAGGTTATGACCGTGGTCATATGGCACCGAATGGCGATATGCCAAATAAAAGCTCACAGTCCGATAGCTTTTCGTTAAGTAATATGGTGCCGCAAGCACCTAAAAATAATCAGGAAGTTTGGCGTAAACTTGAAGAAGCTACGCGTGCCCTTGCGACTAAGCAAAAACAAGATGTTTATGTGGTTACAGGCCCTGTTTTTGAGGGTAAACGCCTTAAAACGATTGGGAAGGGGGTCATTGTTCCAACAGCCGTTTATAAAGCAGTATATATACCTAAAACTGGCGCTATTGGGGCTTACTACGCACCCAACAACAACTCTCTACAAGTGAAAGTGGTGAGTGTTTGTTACCTTGAAGAACGTTTAGGCGTTAACCTGTTCCCGCAGTTAACTGAGCAACAAAAGCGTAATGTTTATCGTCTACCTTTAACGGCAACGTCAGTTAAGCCAAATCAGAAGTTAGACTATTTACATTGGGATGGTGAGAGCCAGTGTGAGCAGGACTTAAACGCCGATCAAATTAAAGCGTTACAAGACCAGTTTAAAAAGCAAAAAAGTGGCTCATCAGAAGCGATGGAAGCAAAAGTTCCAACGATTGATGAAGAAACACGTCAAGCGATTGTGAAGCAACTGGTTGAAGCGTTGGTAAACTATTTCTTGCAAATAATGAAATAAACAGTTTTTTTGATTGTTATTGCAACACCGTAAATGTTTAAAATAGAATCCATAGACAGATCTGTCTATGGATTCTATTTTAATAAGGACAATAACAATGTTTGCCTCGATGTTTCTTTTTTCATTTGCAATGTCTATTACCCCCGGGCCAGTAAATACCGTCATTTTATCGACCAGTTTAAATCATGGTTTAAAACGGTCACTTCCTTACATTTCAGGCGCCACGATTGGTTTTACCTTACTTTTAATTTTTATGGCATTTGGTCTTCAGAGTTTATTAACTCAGTTTCCTGTTGTATTAAAGATTCTTGCGATTTGTGGAACGCTATTTGTTTGTTATATCGGTATAAAAATTATTCTTTCTGCCGCCAATATTTCCATTTCAAGTGCTCCTGTAGAACAGATGATTATTCCTAATTTTAAAGATGGTTTCTTGTTACAGTGGCTCAATCCGAAAGCATGGTTAGCTTGTGTGTCGGGTATTACCATGTTTACAAGCATTGAAAACCCACAGTCGTTGCCGATCTTTATCGTTATTTATTTCTTCACTTGCTATGTGTGTTTATTCTTTTGGGGGTTCTGTGGTGATAAATTTTCAGTGGTATTGAATCAGGGCAACCGTTTGAAATATTTTAATATCCTTATGGGAGCATTCTTAATTTTATCGGCTCTTTTAATTTTGATCGATTTTTTTTAAATTGGTCGTATTACACTGTGAAGATATAACAACGAGACAAGACCTATGTTTAAGCCATTTGAAAAGGGTACAGAGTCTTCTTCAATTGAAGATTTAACATTAGAAAATGATGTCGATTGCGTCAGCATTTATGGCAACTTGCAAATCACCAAAGACAAAATCGGATTAGAACAAGCGAAGGCCTTGCAGAGCTTTTTAAACGAAGTGGTTGCAGCTTTGGAAAAAGAAGAATTGCCTGAAAAAATCGAACGTCCAGCTGAACAAGAAGTTAATAATCCGTTTTTGTAATAAATATTATTTTACTCAATTTGCTATCGAGACGGCGGCACGGATGCCGCCTGTTTCACTGCGTTACATGGAAGTAACGTCAGTGAAACGAATGAGTTTTGTCACTTTTGCTCACTCAAAAGTGAGGCATTACCTCACAACTACGACTTGAGTGAACATGGTATTTGTGGTCGTGCAGTTAATCCTTCTCCCCAGCAACTACCTTATAAATAATCGCCCCAATCACAGCCCCTAAAATCGGAGCCACCCAGAACAACCACAACTGACTTAAAGCAGCAGTTTCAGCAAAGAATGCAACGCCTGTACTACGTGCAGGGTTCACCGAAGTGTTTGTCACTGGAATACTGATTAAGTGAATAAGCGTTAAGCCTAAACCAATCGCAATAGGAGCGAAGCCAGCAGGCGCTCGACGGTCAGTTGCACCTAAAATAATGATTAAGAAGAAAGCAGTAAGTACAACTTCAATTAAGAAAGCAGAACCTAAGCCAAACTTGTTTGGTGATAAATCACCGAAACCATTTGAAGCAAAACCACCAACACCGCTAAAGCCCGCTTGGCCTTGAGCAATAATGTAGAGAACAAATGCAGCAGCAGTCGCACCGACCACTTGAGCAACAATATAGGGAATTAAATCTTTAACATCGAAGCGGCCGCCGACCCAAAGGCCAACACTTACCGCGGGATTAAAATGTCCACCTGAGATATGCCCTAGAGCATAGGCGCCTGTCAGTACGGTTAAACCAAAGGCAAGGGCTACACCTGCAAAGCCAATACCAAGTTCAGGGAAAGCTGCGGCTAATACTGCGCTACCACAACCACCAAAGACTAGCCAAAACGTACCTAGAAATTCAGCAAAATATTTATTCATTCTGATTACTCATTTATTTAATCTATTTTAATTAATGTGAATTGCGTCACATAAATTTGAAGCATGTGACTATATGAAATTTTTGTTTTCAGTGTTGTTTTAATCAAGAAAAGATTTGTAAGTTTTGGTTGGTTATTCTTTGTCTAAAAAATGCTCTCTCCATTGCTGTGGTGTTTGATTGGTCCAATGCTTAAAAGCTCTTTGGAAAGCACTTTGTTCCGAGTAACAAAGCAGAAGAGCAATCTCTTGTAAACTTAAATGTGGGTCTTTTAGATACTCAGTCGCGAGCATAAATCGTACTTGCTGAACACGTTCCTGAAAGGTGGTGTTTTGTTGTTGTAAATGTCTTTGGAGTTGCCGCACGGACAGGCCTAATTGAGCAGCAATATATTCAATTTGATATTGATTCTTTTGCAGTCCAGTCAAAATTGAATGTTGTAAGCGCTGATCAAGTTGGGTCGAATTTGGTAATTGCTCTAATAGCGCTTGTGCTTGCTGAACCAATAACTGCTGTAGGGTGTGGTCGGCGCTGCTAAGCGGCTTATGAATTTCCGTAATTGGAATGAGTAACTCTGTACGCGGCTGGCTAAAACGAACGGGACATTGAAAGTATTGTTCATAAACCCTGATATTTTTAGGGGCAGCATTTAAGAAATGTACTTCATGTAAATGCACGTCTTCATGAGACATAAAAAGACGTAAAAATTGAATGACCAGCGCAATCGCGATTTCATCGGTAAGTTGAGTTGGGTGGAGTTCTGTAGCTTCCCAAAGAATAGAGCCATATCTTCCTTGTAGCTCAACAACTAGAGGGCTTCCATCATAAATCAGACGGTGAAAATCATGATAGCGAATTAAGGCTTCACCTAAGTTATCGCAAGAGAGTGCGAGATAGGCAATAATTCCTAAGTGTTTGGGTTGCACGTATTTGGCAATTTCTAGACCTAATCCCGGCTTCGGGTCTAGTTTATAAATCGCTTCTAATAGGTCCCGCCAAACGACGTAGTCAAAGCGTTCCAGATTTTGAATTTGCTCTAATTGTTTTGGAATCGCTAATTGATTGGCTTCACAGTAGGCTTTTAATAGGTGTCCGAGCCCTCCATATACTGAGCCTGTATAATTCTTTAGTTGTGGCATCCCTAACCACCTCTTTCTTGTCGTGATTTGTCAATGAAACCATAAATTCTGGTCAATACCTAGCATAGCGAATTTTATATTCTGAATAAAAGAAAAAGGAGTTAGGCGATGTTAAAAGGGTTTATTGCAGGAATTGCGGTTGCGAATGCATTTGAATGGGTAGCACACAAATATATTTTGCATGGTGTACACCGTGCTGGAAAACCGCGCTATAGCCCCGTGCCAAAAAGCATGGAGTCTCATTGGGCACACCATCGTGAAGTCCGTAAACAGCAATTTCATGATGATTGCTATGTGGAAGGCATTGGCAACTGGCGAACTAAAAATGAGCTAATTTCGCTTGCTGTGGTGGCAACCGTTTCAAGCGCAATTTTTTACCCATTTTCAAAAGGTATGGCTCTCGCAGCTTGGTACAGTGCAGGAAATTATTATTATATTCATCGCCGTGCGCATTTAGAGCCCGACTGGGCAAAGCGTAAAATTCCGTGGCATTACGATCACCACATGAACTCTAATCAAGACGCCAATTGGTGTGTGACTAAACCTTGGTTTGACTATGTGATGGGAACACGGGTGGTGTCTTCGGCAGATTTAAAAGAACAAAATCCTTTGGGTATACGGTTACCTACTACGCTTGCTAGACCGCTGTCTCAAGCAGTAGAGAAAATCTTTCCTGCAAAATGGGTCGAGAAAAAAGAAAAACCTCAACTGGTTAGCGACTTAAATTCGGTCGATGGTGCTGCATAAAAAAGGGGCATATCGCCCCTTTAAATATCAATAAGCTTACAAGCGCATTTCGATGCCTTGTTCAGCTAAATATTGTTTAGCTTCTGGAATCGTATATTGACCAAAGTGGAAAATACTTGCTGCCAATACTGCATCGGCACCACCTTGTAAAATTCCATCTGCAAGGTGTTGTAAGTTACCTACACCGCCTGAAGCAATGGTTGGAATGGTAACGCGGTCATTAATAGCACGCATTAAAGCAATGTCGTAACCTGCTTTCGTACCATCGGCATCCATACTGGTAATCAGTAACTCACCCGCACCGTAGTCAGCCATTTGTACAGCCCACTCAATCGCATCAATGCCCGTTGGTTTACGGCCACCGTGAGTAAAGATTTCCCATTTGTTATCGCCAGTTTTTTTGGCATCAATCGCAACCACAATACATTGCGCGCCAAAGTGCTGTGAAGCTTCTTGAACAAATTCTGGGTTAAATACGGCAGCTGAGTTAATACTTACTTTGTCCGCACCTGCATTTAATAACGCACGAATATCTTCAACTTTACGTACACCACCACCGACAGTTAATGGCACAAATACAGTCTCGGCCATACGTTCAACAGTACGGTAAGTGGTATCGCGTCCATGATGTGTAGCGGTAATGTCTAAGAAAGTAATTTCATCTGCACCTTGTTCGTTATAGCGACGCGCCACTTCTACAGGGTCGCCAGCATCACGAATATCGAGGAATTGAACGCCTTTAACTACGCGTCCGTTATCAACGTCTAGGCAAGGAATAATACGTTTAGCAAGCATAGCTTTTTCCAAAAATAATCGCCGTTGGTGAAAGTTCCTACACAGGCGCTACACCTTCATGGAGGGAAGAGGTATTCTATCAAACTTCACAGATGTTTTTTGCAGGTTTTCCATGTCGGTTTATACCCCGTTGAGTTTAGATGAAGTTCGCACCTTTGCTGCACCTTATGGATTAGAGGTGTTGGAGCTGAACCCAATTCAGGGAGGTATTCAAAACACCAATTATTTTCTGGTTGATGTAAGCCGCAAACAATATGTACTCACAGTGTTTGAAGAGTTAGATGCACAAGGAGCAGGCGAACTCATTCCTGTTCTTGAACAATTGGGAACTCATGATGTACCTGTTGCTGTGCCGTTAAAACATAGCGGACAAGCGGTTCATGTGATTGCAGATAAGCCTGCACAGATTGCACCACGTTTAATGGGTCACCATCCCATGCAAACGACAGTGGCGCAAGTTGCAGCGATTGCTGACGCACAGGCGAAGCTACATGTGGCTTTACAAGATTTTCCACTTGAGCGTGAATATCGACGTGATCACCAATACTGGACAGGTGTTGCACAGCAGCTTCAACCAAGCATGACTCAAGATGACCAAACATTACTTGAGCAGGTCTATCAAGCTTTTAATGCGAAAACAGCGCAGTATTCAAACCGACCAACAGGTTTTATTCATTCAGATTTGTTCCGTGACAATACTTTGTTTGAAGGCGAGCAATTACAAGGTATTTTAGATTTTTACGAATTAAATCAAGATGAGTTGCTATTTGATATTGCGATTACCATCAATGATTTTTGTACCGAATATCCAGCAGCACATTTAAACTCAGACAAAGTGGCGGCTTACTTGGAGGCATACCAAAAAGTTCGTGTGCTTACTTCAGATGAACTTGAGTGTTTAGATGTATTCTTGGCAATGGCAGCATGCCGTTTTTGGTCAATGCGCTTGCAAGTTGCTCAAAAAAATAAAGAAGAAGGACGTACCGGCGATGATATCTTGCAAAAAGATCCGAAAGAAATGCGAGCAATGATGCAAGACCGTTTGAGCCATGTAAAAGGATAAAGGAATAAAGATGCGAGATCAGGGGCGATTAGTCGAATGGTTCGACGAAAAAGGTTATGGCTTTATTCAGCCAGATGATGCTGAAAAAGAGCGAGTCTTTTTGCATATCAAAGATTTTGCACGCCCCGGACCTCGACCAATTATTGGTTGTGCTTTGGAATATTTGATTATTCTCGATGAGCAAGGTCGCTTTCGTGCCCAGCAGGTCACTTATTTAAAAGCATCTCAAACTCGTAAAATGTCAAAGCCAGCAAAAACACAATCTTCTTTTCAAGCCAGTCCATGGTCTGCAATGCAAATGGGGATCGTGTTTTATTTCGTTTTAATGGGAATTATGAGTTTTATTCATATTTTACCAGCCTATACCTTATTGTTTATTTTAATGATGAATGTGCTGAGTTACTGGTTATATTCACAAGACAAAGAAGCCGCACAATTGGGTAATCGCCGTGTACCTGAGCAAACATTGCACATTGTCAGCTTTTTAGGGGGGTGGCCTGCCGCATGGTGGGCACAACAAAAACTGAGACATAAAACACAAAAACAACCATTCCGTAAGATTTATTTTTGTACCATATTCCTTCATTTACTTTTGATTTTGTGGCTAATTTCTCCCTTAAATGTGTTGCGGGGCTCATAAAAGTAAATCGTTTTATTAAACTTGAGAGGTATAAAAATGAATAGTTCTATCGACCAAGATTCAAATCGTACTTTAACACTTATTTTATATGTACTTTATATTGTTGCCATTTTTACAGGCGGCTTACTTGCGGTTATTGCTTTAATTATTAACTACGTAAAACGTTCCGATGTGCAAGGTTCAATTTTTGCGAGCCACTTTACATGGCAAATCAGAACATTCTGGTGGTATCTCGCTTGGAATATTATTGCCTTTTTGCCATTTATTTTCTTGTTCTTTACAGGTGAAAATACTGACCTATTTGCAGGTGTTGCAATCTCATCGACCGTATTCTGTGTGGGGGTAATTGGTGCTGCGTGGATCTGGATTGTATATCGTGCAATTCGCGGATTGATTGCATTAAATGATAACCGTCCGATGTATCAATAAATCATGATTATTGAACATGTACATTTGAATATAAAGTCTGGGCAAAGTGAAGCATTTCTTGAAGCTTTCGAGCAAGCTAAACATATTGTTTATCCAATGGAGGGCTTCAATGCTGTTCAACTCATTAGACATGCAACTGACCCACATCATTATATTTTAATGATCTTTTGGGATGAGATTGAAAATCATACAGAAGGGTTTAGAAAGTCTGGGGCTTATCAGGAATGGAAAGCATTACTCCATCCATTTTATGATCCAATGCCAACGGTTGAGTACTACCAGCCATCTATATTATTGAAGAAAAAATAATAGATAAAAAGAGAGCGTTAAGCTCTCTTTTTTATTCTCGGATACTTTTGACTTTTTTGCTTGGCAACTTAAGTTTTAATTCACTCACTAAAACACCTAATACCACTAAAGCACCACCCAAAAGAGCAATAACGGGTAAACGCTCACCCGCAATTCGACCAATAATTCCTGCCCAAACAGGTTCTCCTGCATAGATAATTGCAGCCCGTGAAGGATCAACCATACGTTGAGCCCAGTTCATCACAAATTGAATAAGCGCACTGGCTAAACCTAATGCAACAGCAAGGAGTACAAGCGGCCATGAAAATGCAGGAATTGCATGTTCACCCACCGCAGGCATAATGGCAAAAGAAACCAGAGATGCTACGCCGAGCTGAATGACGGTAACGCGACGTAAATTTACTTTTCCAGCAAAGTAACTAATAAAAATAATTTCTAAAGCAATCGCAAGTGATCCGAGTACTGTTACAAGCTGTCCAAAATTTAAAGAGATTTTTTCAAAACCATTACCTGTCAATAAAATAAGGCCAGTAAAAGCAAGGGCTGCTCCCACCCAAGTCATAATGTGTGGGACTTTTCTAAAGATGAGCCACATTAAAATAGGTACAAGCGGAACATAAAGCGCTGTTAAAAAAGCCGACTCACTGCTAGGAATTGTTTGAAGACCAATCGTCTGTGTGCCATAACCTGCCGCAATTACAAGACCAATCGCGCTGCCAGCACCTAAATCTTTTAAAGTAATACCTTTCATACTCTTGAACGAAATAAGTAGCAAGGTAAGAGCCGCGACAGCAAAGCGGCAGCCCACAAAAAACATAGGTGATGAAAAATTCAGTGCATATTGCACAGTAAGGAATGTTCCACCCCAAATGATCGTAATCAAAACGAGTGCTAACTGTGGGGCTTTGCTTGAACTCAAAGAAATTGGTGACATATTCAAATTAAAAAGAATTGTGCAATATACTGCACATATTGCGCTATTCTTCTATTTTGTGCAATATATTGCTCATATTTTATTTGCTGCGTTAATTTATGAGTCAGTCCTCCAGTACCGTTTTACAGCATGTCGGCACAAACATTCGTTCCTTAAGAGATGAACGAGATTTAAGCCAACAGGACTTGGCCGATCAGGCAGGGGTCAGCAGACGGACAATCGCAGCTTTGGAAACAGGGCAGGTCAATATTAGCCTAGCTAAACTTGATGCAATTGCAGCAGTGTTGGGCGTAGACTTTAGAACGATTGTGAGTGCACCTGAGTATAAAGAACAAGCTTTGGTCAATGCACTTGCTTGGCAAGGTGAAAAAGAAGAAAGCAGAGCAACCTTATTGGCTTCAGTTCCGTCTCGTTCGCAGGTTGAGCTTTGGACATGGTCGTTAGCAGTGGGGGAGTCTTATGTTGCTGAAGCAGACCCAGAAGGATGGCAAGAACTTATTTATGTATTAGAAGGTGAGTTGACCATACAATTTGCAGATAGTTTAAAAACTATCGTGGCTGGTTCTTCATTTATATATGCTAGTTCAGTGACTTATACCTATATCAATAGTGGTAACCAAGTACTTAAATTTATGCGAAATGTGGTGTATTGATTAACAATATATTTGTCATATCAGCAATAAAAAAGAGCCTAAACAGGCTCTTTTTTTACATCTTAAAAATTAAAGACGGTTTTCATCTAACAAAAGCTGAGCTTCACGAAGGTTTAAAGTACCTTCGTAAATTGCACGACCTGTGATTGCACCTAAAATGCCTGGTTTGCCTTTTAAGTTACGAACGTCATCAAGGTTAGTTACGCCACCTGAAGCAATCACTGGTAAGCCTGAGTATTCAGCCAAGTTTACAGTCTGCTCAACGTTTACACCTTGCATCATGCCATCACGTGCAATATCTGTATAAACAATGCTAGACACGCCTGCATCTGCAAAACGTTTTGCTAAATCTGTTGCTTTCACATCAGTAACGTTTGCCCAGCCGTCAGTTGCAACCATACCATTCATGGCATCAATACCAACAATGATGTGACCAGCAAAGCGTTTACACGCTTCTTCTACAAATTCAGGCTCTTGAACTGCTTTAGTACCAATAATGACAAAAGTCACGCCAGCTTCTAAGTAGTGTTCAATTGTTTCTAATGAGCGAATACCACCACCAATTTGAATTGGTAATTCTGGCTGAGCTTTAGCAATTGCTTCAACAACAGGCTTATGAATTGGAGTGCCTGCGAAAGCGCCATTCAAATCGACCAAATGCAAACGACGTGCGCCTTCATTTACCCAATGTTGGGCAGTTGCAACCGGATCATCAGAGAAAACGGTATCGTCTTCCATACGCCCTTGTTTTAAACGCACACATTTACCATCTTTCAGGTCAATTGCAGGAATGATTAGCATGCTTCCGCTCCTTGCTTCATCATGATTATGAAATTGTGCACATCTTAGCAAAGTATTGATCAATCGCTAAGTCTTAGAAAAGACTTTTATAACTTTACGCTTGAAGTGCGGTTTGAATCGTTTGTGAAATGTGAGCAGGTAATAGTTCTTGCTTTCTGAGCTCTTCAAATACCAATAATGCAGCATACGCATCGGCGGCGGCGTAGCTTATTTGTTGTGATGTAAGTGGCTTTCGTGACCAATTTGAAGTTCCAACTTTTTTCGACTTTGCAAGATACTGCCCAAATAGCAGTGCAATCGCTTTTTGTACTCCCATTTGTTGGGTAAAACCAAAGTGACTAAAGCCTTTGGCTAGGTCGACACAACTTTCCAGCTCAATGCCTTTTTTATGAAAAATGTGCTTATCATTTTTAAGGCCAAAGCCAACTTTAATTTGCTGAGTGTTAGACAAAATGGGCTGTAAAAATTTTAAAGTCGATGAATTGACATGAAATAAATAGGCTTTTTCTGCTGTGGCAAGCTGAATCAGATGTGGACCTGTCGAGACTTCACCTACCCGAAAAGTCGGTTTAGATTCAGAATCAAAGCCAAAAATACTAACGACTTTTAAGTCCTCTTCGATACTTTTGCATTGCTCAATATTTTCAATGACCACAATATTTTGATGATTAAGATTTTCAAAAGGAGGGAGCTGTTGAATAGATGCTTTATCAAGGAGGGGGGAGGCTTCGGACATATTTAACAGCATACAAAAGAAGTGAGCTATTAGCTTTATATATGAATAAAGCCTAGAGAACTAGGCTTTATGACTGTCTTTAAAAATTATTGAGACTGAGATGGTGTACCAATGACAATGCTTTCGCTTTTCTCAATATAGCCTTCATAGGTAGGAGCCATAATTGCAGTAATAATGGCAAAAATAAATACAAGTGGAATAATGACAATATAAATCCAGCCTAAAACACGTTCCCAGCCTAGAGTCGGGCGCTGTGGGCCGTAATCATTACTGCCTTCAGTACCTTTTGCCGCAAAGAGATAAATCATAAAAAACAAGTTTACGAAGGGGACAAGCATTAGTAATGCTAGCCATCCTGTATGATTACGATCATGTAAACGACGAATGACAATGATTATATTAAAATAAGCACCTATAAGATAAACAATAAAAATACTAATCAACATCCATGAAGGAAAGCTCTCAATAGATGTAGGATTATTTAGAGAATCTAATCCACTCAGTATGATTGGAGCGATGAGAAGCATTGCAAGAATTGAGAGTAGTAACATCCAAGCAATATATGATAAACGACCAAGTCGCCCATTCGCTTTAAGCGGTGAATGTGTGTAATTAATTTGATTTTCAAAAGGTGAATTCATTTTGTTTTCCTGATCATTTGGTTTTATTTAAAAGTATAAATATTCAATATTTTGTTGAATAAAACATCATTCTATAAATGATTAGTTATTATTATAAATAAAAAAAAAGATCAGGCCATCTAGCCCTGATCTTTTCAGTTTTAAATCAGATTAAATATTCCATTCCACAAAGTTTTTAAGCAACTGCAAACCAGCAGTATGACTTTTCTCTGGGTGGAATTGAGTCGCGAATAAGTTATCTTTGTGAATCGCTGTGCAGAAGTTCACGCCATAGTCACAGGTTGCAGCAACTAAGCTTTCATCTTTTGGTTCGACATAGTAGCTATGTACAAAGTAGAAGCGAGCATCTTGCTCAATGTTGTTCCACATTGGATGGCTTGGGTCCATTTGGTGAACTTGGTTCCAGCCCATGTGTGGTACTTTTAAACCTTCCATTTGAGGGAAGTGTTTTACTACGCCGTCAAAAATACCGAGTGCGTCTACACCGCCATTTTCTTCAGAACTTTGTAGTAATGCTTGCATGCCTACACAAATCGCAAGAACTGGCTTATTAAAAGCAGCGTTACGTACGACTTCATCAATACCTGCTTCACGCATGCCTTGCATACAGTCACGCATTGCACCAACGCCCGGAAAAACAATTTTGTCGGCTTGCGCAATTAATTTTGGATCATTGGTCACATCGACTGTAGCGCCTACATGCTCAAGTGCTTTAGCTGCTGAGTGTAGATTGCCCATACCATAATCAAGTAACGCGATACGTGTCATTAGAGGCTACCTTTTGTCGATGCAATCGTGTTTTCTGCACGTGGATCAACTTCACATGCCATACGTAAAGCACGAGCTAGCGCTTTGAACACACTTTCAATTTGATGGTGGCTATTTTTACCTTTCAAATTATCGATGTGTAAGGTCATAAGCGCATGGTTTACGAAACCTTGGAAAAACTCAGAAAATAAATCGACATCAAACGTACCGATGCGTGCACGGGTAAATGGAATATCCATGAATAAGCCCGGACGACCAGATAAATCTACAACAACGCGAGATAAAGCTTCGTCTAATGGAGCATAAAAATGACCATAGCGTTTTAAACCTTTTTTATCACCCAAAGCTTGTGCAAAAGCTTGTCCAAGCGTGATACCACAGTCTTCTACGGTGTGATGATCATCAATATCGAGGTCTCCGTCACAATGAATATCGATATCAAATAAGCCATGTCGCTTGATTTGATCAATCATATGGTCTAAAAATGGAACTCCAGTGTTTAGTGTGCCTTGACCAGTACCGTCGAGATTTAATCGAACTCGAATTTTGGTTTCATTGGTATTTCTAACCACTTCACTGATACGTTGCGTCATGGACACGTTCCTCAAAAAACGTCAAAAATGATTGGATGTTAACGACAATTTCGCTGTGACGAATTCGTGACAGCATCATAGTTTGCTCAGGAGGGTTAATCAATGCCTATTACCGTACATGCTTATAGTTCTCTAGATAATTCAGAGATCCGCGATCAGCTTGAGCGTTTGTATGATACAAGTCCGGAGTTTGGTGACGGGCACGATGCGATTGAACAACTTGAACAAGATTTACAACAGTATACCACGCTATACACTGCTGAATTTAACACCAAAATTATAGGTGCAATCTGGTCTTCAGGACAAGGTGAAAGCAAGGTGCTTGAATATATTGTTGTTCACCCTGCTAACCGTGGTCGTGGGGTAGCTGAGCGCTTAGTTGAAGAAGCTTGTCGTATAGAAGAGTCAAAAGGCGTTAAAATTTTTGAGCCTGGCTGCGGCGCAATTCATCGTTGTTTGGCTCATATTGGTAAATTGCATCATTAACAGCCCAGTCCGTATGTAATGGTGATTTAAAAATAATCACTTGTTACAAAAAAAACGGAAGTTGCTTGACGTGATCATATAAACATTGTTTAATACGCCCACTTCGGCGTGATAGCTCAGTAGGTAGAGCAACGGATTGAAAATCCGTGTGTCCCCAGTTCGATCCTGGGTCTCGCCACCATTATTTGTGTTTTCAATCCCTGATCCCATCAGGGATTTTTTTTAAGTATAAAAAATACTCAGTTAAATCAAAAACTCAGGATAATTGTTGACTATTGTTCTGAGATACGGCTTAATACAGGCCAACGGCGTGATAGCTCAGTAGGTAGAGCAACGGATTGAAAATCCGTGTGTCCCCAGTTCGATCCTGGGTCTCGCCACCATATTCGGAAAAGCCTCATACATAATGTATGAGGCTTTTTTCATGCTTGTGATTTTATCTGAATCATTATTTGTTTAGTTGTGGGTAAAATGAGATTTATCCACAAGTCCACTCACTTATCCCCAAACTCAGTTTGCTTTTCTTGTTGCGCTAAAATAATAATAAGTAAGACTTTAATCATGTGGACTGTCGTTAATTAGACGTTTCCCTAAACATACCGCTTCTACTTCGTCATAACCGAGCTGTTCATAAAAATTCAGTACATTCAGATTATCTTTGCGCACCAATAATTGAAGTTTTGGGCAGCCTCGAGCAATTAGTCGCTTTTCAAGCTGCTGAACAAGGGCTGTAGCTATGCCTAAGCGTTGTTGGTGGGGGTGAACAGCCAAATAGTTAATCCAGCCTCTATGGCCGTCATAGCCGCCCATAAGCGTGCCAATGAGTTGCTCATCTTTAATCGCAACTAGAAACAAATCATCTTGTTGTGAGATTTTTCTAAAAATATCGGTTTCAGGATTATTCCAAGGTCGAGTCAGGCCGCAGCTTTCCCATAAAATGACGACATCTTCTAAATCCGCATTTGTAAATTGACGAATGATAAACATATAGATTTCTACTTTTTGTTTTGATGTGCTCAAAAGATAAAGTAAAAATTCGGCCTTGAGCAGTGTTTATTAATAATTTAAACAAATAAAAAAGCACCCCCGTAGGAGTGCTTGAATTAAAACCAGTTATTTAAGCTGATTTCGCAACTGGTGCTGCTTGAAGCATTTGACCTGTTTCTTCGAAGTTTGCATGCCAAGACAGTGCTTCACGAAGTAAATGAGGGGTGTGTCCACCTTTAGCACATGCACGATCAAAGTAATCATTTAATGCATCACGGTAAAGTGGGTGTACACAATTATCGATAACAGCGCGAGCGCGTTCACGAGGCGCTAAACCGCGTAAGTCTGCTAAACCTTGTTCTGTCACTAAAATATCAACGTCATGTTCACTGTGGTCAACATGGCTCACCATTGGCACGATAGAAGAGATATCGCCGCCTTTAGCAATTGACTTGGTCACAAAGATTGCCAAGTGAGCGTTACGAGCGAAGTCACCTGAACCGCCAATACCGTTCATCATTTTAGTGCCGCATACATGAGTTGAGTTCACGTTACCGTAAATATCAAATTCAAGCGCAGTGTTAATGCCGATAATACCTAAACGACGTACAAGCTCAGGGTGGTTAGAAATTTCTTGTGGACGAAGTACTAATTTGTCTTTGTAAGCTTCGATATTACCAAAAACTTTTTCACCACATTTTGCAGAAAGCGTAATTGAACTACCAGAAGCAAATTTCATTTTGCCTGCATCAATTAATTCAAAAGTACAGTCTTGTAATACTTCTGAGTACATGATGAGGTCTTCAAAGTCAGAATCTTTTAAACCTGTTAATACCGCATTTGCAATCGAACCGATTCCTGCTTGTAATGGGCCAAGGCTTTTTGGTAAACGGCCTTCAGCAACTTCTTTATTAAAGAAAGCAATGAGGTGGTTCGCAATACCTTGAGTTTCATCATCTGGCGGAGTTACCGTTGATGGTGAGTCATGAGTGTCGTTAAATACAATACCGACAATCTTTGCAGGATCGATTTGGATTGCTGATGTACCAATACGCTCATCCACTTTTGTTAATGGAATTGGAGTACGTGTTGGACGATAAGTTGGGATGTAGATATCGTGCAAACCTTCAAAGCTTTCGCTTAAAGATGTGTTGATTTCAACAATAACTTTCTCGGCAAAAATAGCAAAACTTGCAGAGTTACCTACAGAAGTTGTTGGAATAATTCCGCCATCTTCAGTAATTGCAATTGCTTCAATTACCGCAACATCAGGACGTTTAAGCTGTTGGTTACGCATTTGCTCAACAGTTTCAGATAAATGTTGGTCAATAAACATAACTTCGCCATTGTTAATGGCACGACGTAAAGTGTTGTCCACTTGGAATGGCATACGACGAGATAAAACACCTGCTTCCGTGAGTTGTTTGTCTAAGTCGTTACCTAAGCTGGCACCCGTAATTAACGTGATTTTTAACGGATTTTTCTTTGCAAGTTCTACAAGGGCTTGTGGAACAGCTTTAGCTTCACCAGCACGAGTAAAACCACTCATACCTACGGTCATTCCATCTTCGATGAATTGCGCAGCTTGTTCAGCACTGATGACCTTGTCATGAAGAGAAGCTAGGCGAATACGACTTAAAGACATTGGACATCCTCAGAATTGTCAAAACATACGGGATTTTAGCTATGAAAAATTGAAAAGTGCATAGGTGTTAGGCTAAGGTCTAATTTTGTAAATAAATGGTGGTATAAATTATATTTATGGTTTTTATTTAATTGATTTTTATTGCTTTTATTTGTCTTTAAAATGAGGCTTTTAATAACTAACTGGTTAAATTAAAAGCGCTCACTTAAAGTTTGTTTTATTTTTTCCAATGGATTGATCGAGCTATTTTCTTCTGGGACTGGTTTTGGGATCGGTAAAGAAATAATAACTTCTAAACCGCCTTGTTCACGGTTGTGAATTTGAATTTCACCATGGTGAATATCGACAATACGTTTGACAATAGCCAATCCAAGTCCACTCCCTTGGATTGTTCTTGCGGCGTCTCCGCGCACAAAAGGCTGCATTAAATCTTCAATTTGATCTGGCGGAATACCTTCACCATGATCGGCAACAGTAATTAAAATATTTTCATTTTCAACTTTTGCACTTAGATCTATAGGTTCAGCACCATAGCGTTTTGCATTATTAATCAGGTTCGCAATAAGTCGTTTTAAAGAAAGGCTACGTGCCGGAATAATGGGCACATCCTGCATCTCGAACTGAATATCAAGTGGCTTGAACTGGACAACAAGCTCTTGCAAAAGCATATTGATATTGGTGTCTTTCAACTCTTCATCTGAGCCATCACGCATATACGAAATAAACTGATTAAGAATTGCATCCATATCATCTACGTCATAGACCAGACCTTCACGTAAGAACTCATCAGGTAGCATTTCTGCTGTTAAGCGAATGCGTGTTAAAGGAGTTCGCAAATCATGTGAAATACCGGCCAACATAATACGTCTTTCACGCTCGGTTTGATCAAGCGTATAGACCATGCGATTAAAGGCTTGGTTTACTTGTCGAATTTCTAGTGGGCCGTGATTGGTATCTAAGTAAGGTGCTGTTCCAGACTTACTATATTCATTGGCAGCATTTTGCAAACGACGCAGAGGGCGGTTCATTTGTCTGACCAAAATCAAAATAATGATCGCCGACAGTAGAGGAACACCAACAACCCAACCAATTAATAGCTCAGGACTATAGTTTGCATAGGTTTTTAAAGGTTCGCGAACCCAATTCCCGTGCATTTCAGGTGTTTGAATCCAAATACGTGGGCTAGGTTTAAACTGGAAGTAAACCGTAACATCCTTAGCCCCAATCTCATTTGCCAGTTTTTGTTCGATCTGATTAGTAAAAAACTCAGCAATTACTTTATCGCGGACACTTGGATATTCTTTGGGATTGGTAACGTATTCAATTCCAACACGATTACGTAACCACTCATCAACATCGACTTCATTTTCGCGATGAAAAATCCGTATATCTGGATTGTTGACGAGCTCAAGTTCAACTGCAAGATAACGAGCGTGTTGTTGAATTTCAGGTAAGTAAAGAGTGCGCCAAAAGAACCATAACGACATAAATAAGCTAAAAAACACCACCAGCAGTACCAGAATGGTGGTACGCATGGCAGCAGAGCGTGGCTTAATTTTGTCGAGAAAACGTTCCCACCGAGTTCGTTTACGTTCTGAGTAGGTAGCGTAATCAGTAAAGTTTTGTGGCGCGATTGGATCTAAACTCACTCTATCTTATCTCAGGCTTATTCCGCACCATCTGGAACAAATACATAACCCACGCCCCATACCGTTTGGATATAACGTGCACGTGCAGGATTATCTTCAATTAAACGACGTAGGCGAGAGACTTGAACGTCAATTGAACGTTCCATTGCACCCCACTCACGACCACGAGCCAAATTCATGAGTTTGTCACGAGTTAATGGTTCACGTGGGTGCTGTACCAATGCTTTTAATACTGCAAATTCGCCAGTCGTTAAGGTAACGATTTGTCCTTCGCGTGTCAGTGTGCGAGTAGACAAGTCTAAAGACCATGGACCAAAGCTCACAACTTCAACTTGTTGGCTCGGAGCACCAGGAACTTCACGAACTTGGCGACGCAATACAGCACGGATACGAGCTAAAAGTTCATTTGGATTAAATGGCTTTGGCAAGTAATCGTCTGCACCAGCTTCAAGACCTGCAATACGGTCTGAATCGCTACCGCGTGCTGTTAACATGATGATTGGCGTATCAATATTTGATTGGCGTAAACGACGGCAAATACTCAAACCATCTTCAACTGGCAACATAAAGTCGAGTACGATAAGTGAAAATAACTCACGTTGTAATAGACGGTCCATTTGAGAAGCATCATGGGCAGTTTTTACAACAAAGCCTTTATCTTCCAAAAAACGTTGCAAGAGGGTACGTAAACGCACATCGTCATCGACCACTAAAATACGTTCGACACGATCCGTTTCGTTGTGTACGGTTTCAGGATGTTCAGCAGGTACAACTAAACTCATGATGTACTCCCTTTTAAAGTCATAATTTATATATTATTGGGTCGGTGAGGCTTATTGCCAACAAGCCCTCAGTATAATGCTGATGTTCTTGTTAAGACTATGTATCAATTTGCTCAAAATTACAATTTTCAAGGTAGTTTGAAACCAAAAAACAACATCTTAAGCCCATAATTTAGCAAAGACTGATCTAAAAAAACAAATACTTAAATCTTTGATAATTTTTTAATAATTAAATATTAATAACTAATTGTTTCAAATAAGTTATTTTAGACAAGCTCACTTGTTTCTTTTGTTTTTTTAATTGTTGAAATAAGCAGATAGTTGGGTTCGATAAAAATTTAGACGAATAAAAGCTTGTTGAATCTCTATATTTTTATCTTTAGAGGAGTGTACCAATATGTTCATTTTCTCATAAATTATAATAAAATTTGGTCACATTCATGACATAAGTCCTACGTTTATATTTTATAAAGATTAAAAGACAGAGCTCAGCCTCAACTTTTTCATAGTTGAACTCCTATTTTTATGTGCTCTAGTCGTCTTAAAAACCATAAATATTCAGAGTCAATACAAAAAAACGTTTTGAATACGCAAACAAGTGTGGATTTTATGGGCTTGGTCTTTATAATCAGTGCTTTTAAACTTTATCCTTGTGGGATCAAACACGATGACTGACTTAGTTCAGCAGTTGGCAAGTGAGCTTGCCGTACGTCCAAACCAAGTAGAAGCTGCCATCCGCTTAATTGATGAAGGTGCCAGTGTTCCATTTATTGCCCGTTACCGTAAAGAAGTAACACAAGGTTTAGATGATACGCAGTTACGCCAATTAGATACTCGTTTAGCGTATTTACGTGATTTATATGAGCGCCGTGAAAAAGTTATTCAGTCATTGCAAGAACAGAATAAATTGAGTGATGACTTGTTGGCACGAGTAAATGCTGCCGAAACAAAAAATGCTTTAGAAGAACTTTATGCACCGTATCGCCCTAAGCGTACAAGTAAATCTTTTAAAGCAAAAGAAGCAGGTTTAGGACCAATTGCTGAAAAAATTATTGCAGAACAAGTTGACCCAACAGAAGCATTGGCTGCTTTTAGTCATGACGATTATCCAGATGTTGAAAGTCAGTTAGATGCGATTCAGCATATTCTGATTGATGACTGGGCACAAAATATTTCACTTACTACAGAATTAAAAACAACTTTTGCAAAAACTGCAGTTTTAAAAAGTGCGGTTGCATCTGAAGAAAAGAAAGAAGTTGGTAAAAAGTTCCGTGATTACTTTGAATTCTCTGAAGGTCTAAACAAATTACCTTCTCATCGTTTATTGGCGATGTTACGTGGTCGTCAAGAAAACGTATTGGGTTTGAAAGTAGATGGTGAAGATGATGCGCCATTGGCACGTATTGAAACTGAATACAACCTTGAGCAAATTCAACCTCAAGCACGTCAGGATTTCTTAAAGCAAACTGCAAAATTATTCTGGTTAGGCAAGATTCGTCCTCAAATCGAACACTCATTGTTAACAGAAAAGCGTCTTACTGCTGAAGCAGAAGCAATGCAGGTATTTGCTGAAAATCTTCGTCATTTATTATTGTCAGCGCCAGCAGGCAGCCGTACGACTTTGGGTGTTGACCCTGGTATTCGTACTGGCGTTAAACTGGCAGTGATCAGCGATGCAGGGGATGTACTTGCTCACAGCACGATTTATCCATTTGCTCCAAAAGATGATAAAGAAGGCTCAATTGCTGAACTTGCACGACTATGCCGTGAATATAACGTAGAGCTCATTGCAATTGGTAATGGTACAGCTAGCCGTGAAACAGAAGCTGTTGTTGCTGAAATGATGGCTGCGAATACTGACCTGAATTTAACACGAATCACTGTAAGTGAAGCGGGTGCATCTGTTTACTCTGCAAGTGAACTTGCGTCGGCAGAACTTCCTGAGCTTGACGTTTCAATTCGTGGTGCAGTTTCTATTGCTCGCCGTTTACAAGATCCACTTGCTGAACTTGTGAAGATTGATCCGAAATCAATTGGTGTAGGTCAATATCAACACGATGTAAACCAGACTGGTTTGGCAAAAACCCTTGATGCAGTGGTAGAAGACTGTGTGAATGCTGTAGGTGTTGATGTAAATACCGCTTCACCAGCAATCTTGGCTTATATTGCTGGTTTAAACAAAGCAATTGCTCAACAGATTGTTGAATACCGCAAAGAGCATGGTCGTTTTGACAACCGTCAATCGTTGAAAAGCGTACCGCGTTTAGGTGATCGTACTTTTGAACAGGCGGCTGGTTTCTTACGCATTCAAAATGGTTCTGAACCTTTAGATGCTTCTTCAGTTCACCCTGAAAGTTATGGTCTTGTTGAGAAAATTGTTGCAGCAAAAGCAACAACTGTTAAAGATATCATCGGTAATACTGAAATCATTCGCCAAGTAAAAGCTGATGAATTTGTTGATGACAAAATTGGTTTACCAACAATTCAAGACGTTTTAGCTGAACTTGAAAAACCAGGTCGTGACCCACGTCCAGAGTTCCGTACTGCTAAATTCCGCGAAGATATTACTGAAGTTGGTCAATTGACGGAAGGTATGCAACTTGAAGGTGTGATCACTAATGTCACAAACTTTGGTGCCTTTGTTGATATTGGTGTGCATCAGGATGGCTTAGTTCATATTTCTGAACTTGCAAATGAGTTTGTATCTGATCCACATAAAGTTGTAAAACCGGGCCAGATTGTGCAAGTACGTGTTATGCAGGTTGATGTTGAACGTAACCGCGTGAACTTAAGTATGCGTGCTGAAGGTTCTGCACCTGTAAAAGCTCAGCGTCCACCACGCCGTGAACAAAATACAGAACAACGTTTTGAACGTAAACCTCAAGGTAAACGTCCTCAACCACGTAAAGATCAAGCTGAACGTCCTCAGCGCACTAAGCAAGAGAAACCACAAGAGCAAAAAATTGGTGGTTTAGGTGCATTGTTGCTACAAGCTGGGATTAAAGGCTCTAAATAAGCGTCTTTAATTCATAAAAGGCCTCCAATCGGAGGCTTTTTTATTGGCAAAGAATTATTTCTAATAGGCATTAAAGATGCGATTAAGAAAAAAACACGGTCGTAAAGATGAGGTGAATCTTAAGATCAACAAATCGTTGTTAAATACACAATTAAATACACAACGTTATAGCATAACTAAACTTTAATGATATTCAGTTGTCCGACATCATCAACCCAGCCTTGAAGCATTTACTCACTTTCAGGCTGTAATAGTACAACTTTGCTTATTTCTTTTTATTATAAATGGTTGTTTTATGTCGGTTTTAAACCTGAAAAATAGATTTTATTTAAAAGACCTCCTGTCTGGAGTTGTCGTCTTCCTTGTGGCATTACCGCTGTGCTTGGGTATCGCTTTAGCCTCAGGTGCTCCCATCATCTCTGGTATTATCGCAGGTATTGTAGGCGGCATTATCGTAGGCTTACTAAGTGGTTCTCACATTAGTGTTGCTGGCCCAGCGGCAGGGCTAACTGCCGTCATTCTTGTACAGTTAGAACAACTAGGCGGCAATTATGCCGCCTTTTTATTGTGTATTATTTTTGCCGGTGTCCTGCAAATTCTCTTTGGATTATTCAAGTTAGGTTTTTTTGCCAACTTTATTCCAAATAATGTCATTTTAGGATTACTAGCCGCTATTGGTGTCATCCTGATTGCAACCCAATTACCTTATTTGTTTGGGCTTTCTGATTTTTCCTGGGAACAGGTTTGGACTTCAACACCTGATGCGTTCTTTGAGCGTTTCGATAGCGGAGCTGCACTTATTGGTTTGCTCAGTTTATTTTTAATTTTAGCGTGGGATAGTAGTCCACTCAAAAAACTGGCTTTACCTTCGGCTCTGATCGCGGTGGTTTTAGCAGCGGGTTTAAATTTTGTTTTGGTGAGTATTGGCTCTGCATGGGCAGTGCAAATTGATAACCTCATTCAACTACCGAATATATTACAAGCACCCGAAAAAGTATTAATTTTTCCTGATTTTAGCTATTTAGCTGAGCCTATGATTTACACAGGGGCAATTACGCTGGCTGTCGTGGCATCTTTAGAAACATTATTGAATCTGGAAGCGGCAGATAAAATCGATCCTCAAAAACGCTCTTCTCCTCCTAACCGGGAACTCTGGGCACAAGGTACAGGTAACATCATTTCTGGTTTAATTGGTGGAATGCCGGTGACCTCAGTGATTGTACGTAGTTCGGTGAATGCCAATGCAGGTGCGCGTAGCAAATGCTCTACCATTATTCATGGTGTATTGTTGCTGTTAGCGGTTTTGTTCTTCGTGCCATTAATGAACATGATTCCTTTGTCTGCATTGGCTGCGATCTTAATCTTGACAGGTTTTAAGCTTACCCATCCAAAACTATTTAAACAGCTTTATCAAAAGGGCTGGAAACAGTTTTTACCTTTTATTATTACCTTAGTTGCAATTTTGCTGACCGATCTTTTAATGGGAATTTTAATTGGTCTGTTCACCAGTAGCGCTTTTATTCTCTATGGTAATTTTAATAAAGGTATACGTGTTTATAGAGAGAAACGCTTGCATGGCGTAGTGACTCGTATTGAACTTCCATCACAAGTCACTTTTCTTAATCGTTCTGCGCTTATTTCGGCATTGGAACATGTGCATAAACATCAGCAACTCATTATTGATGCGACTCAATGTGATTCGATCGATCCTGATATCTATCAAGTTATTCAAGATTATCAAAGTGAAACGGCCATTAAGCGCCAAGTAAATCTTAAACTGGTCGGATTCAAGCAGCACTATCAAGACGTTGATGATGCAGTACTTGATATTGATATTAGTACACATGATTTGCAACAAAAGCTGAGTCCTCAACAGGTCGTTAACTTACTTAAAGAAGGAAACGAACGTTTTGTAAAAAATGAACGTCTACAACGAGATATTTATCGACAAATTCGTGTTACTGCAGATGAAGGGCAGCATCCGATCGCAGCAGTGCTTGGTTGTATGGATTCACGTGCACCTACCGAAATGATTTTTGATGTGGGTATTGGTGATCTGTTTAGCTTGCGAATTGCAGGTAATATTGCTGGGCAAAAAGTATTGGGTTCACTTGAGTTTGCTTGTCAGGCTAAAGGCTCTAAAGTAATTGTAGTTTTGGGACATACCGATTGCGGTGCGGTAACGAGTGCATGCCAATTACGTCTAGAACAAAAGCAAGTGTCCGATGTGAAGGAAATGCCACACATTCAATATGTACTTGGACCATTAATGCATTCGGTTGATAGCGTATATGACATTATGCAGCCACGTGAATTAGGGAATGCTTTTATTAGTCAAGTGACCGCAATGAATGTTCATTACAACATCCAGTACATTATTAATAACAGCAGTGTGCTCAAAGATATGGTTGAGCGAGGTGAGATTGTAGTTGTGGGTGCAATTTACGATGTAAAAACAGGACACGTTCAATTTCTTGATTGATCAGCTCTTGAGTTAAAAAAGCGCCTTATTTAAGGCGCTTTTTTAACTATGGCATCAACTCAAAATTACCAGTGTTCACCTGGGAAAATTCGTGCATATGCTTTTTGTGCCCAGTTTAATTTTTCGGTTTCTTGACCTTTTGCTGCATCTGAACTTGGGAATAAACGGAAACCAATCGACATAAACATATTGTTGATGCCTGGTGCAACCGAATATGTCATTGAAGCTAAGCGGCCTAAGTTAGTTGCCATACGTTTCGGACGTTTCACAATTGCATAAGCAATTAAGTCAGCAGCTTGGTCAGGTGAAAGGGTTGGTACATATTTATAAATTTTAGTTGGTGCAATCATTGGGGTACGAACCAATGGCATATAGATAGAAGTAATTGCGATTTTATGTGCATGAACTTCAGCTGATAGACAGCGGCTAAATGCATCAAGCGCAGCTTTAGACGCGACATAGGCAGAGAAGCGAGTTGCGTTGGCTAAAACACCAATCGAGCTAATATTAATGATTTGTCCGTCTTTACGCTGAATCATATGCGGCAAAATATTAAGAACTAGACGTACTGCGCCAAAATAATTTAATTGCATGGTGCGTTCAAAGTCATGAAAACGATCATAAGATTCATGTACGGCACGGCGAATAGAGCGACCTGCGTTATTAATTAAAATATCAATGTGATCAACAGTCGCTAAAATTTCTTTAGACACTTGATCAATCATGTCCATATCATTGAGATCACATGGGAAAATTGTTGCCTTACCGCCACGACTTTCAATATCTGCTTTCACTTCTTCCAAAGTTTCTTGAGTACGGGCAACAAGTAAAACATGAGCACCAGCATCAGCAAGTTTGTTTGAAATCGTTAATCCGATTCCACTTGAGGCGCCTGTCACTAAAATGACTTTATCTTGTACCTTTTCCTGGAACAGAGCTTCTAATTTTTTATTCACAGCATTTTACCTAAGTAGGGGCAGGGACTATTTATTCCGGTATGTAATTTTTATTTTTTACAACCGTAGGTTCATCCAGATGAACTCATAAATATTGTCCTTATCTTAATAGATGTTTAAAAATTGTCTAGTCTGTAAATATATGAAATTTAACAATTTATTTAGAGTAAAAACTCTAAAATATTATCTTAATCCATTAATTGCTTTAAGCTGTATAATATGTAAAAAATAAAAAAGCCTCTATTTCCAGAGGCTTGTCGAATAGTTTAAAATTTATACAGATGAAAGTGCTTGGTCTAAATCGGCGATTAAGTCATCTATATGCTCAATCCCAATTGAAAGACGTACCATATCTTTACTCACGCCCGCAGCTTTAAGTTCTTCTTCATTGAGCTGTCGATGAGTCGTGGTTGCAGGGTGACATGCCAAACTTTTTGCATCGCCAATATTTACAAGACGAGTAAATAATTGAAGAGCATCGATGAAGCGAGTACCGCCTTCGAGACCATCTTGTACACCGAAAGATAAAATTGCAGAAGGTTTACCTTTTACATATTTTTGAGCAAGTTGATGCTGTGGATGATCTTTTAAACCTGCGTAGTTGACCCATTTTACTTTTGGATGAGTCTGTAAATATTCCGCAATTTTTTGCGCATTTTCAGTATGGCGTTCCATACGGAGGTTTAAAGTTTCTAAACCTTGTAAAATCAAGAAAACACTCAGCGGGCTAATTGCCGCGCCTGTATTACGTAATGGAACTACACGTGCGCGGGCAATATAGGCTGCTTCACCTAATGCCTCAACATAATTAACCCCGTGATAACTTGGGTCAGGCGTGTTCAAAACTTTAAAGCGCTCTGGATATTTACCCCAAGGGAATTTACCGCTATCTACAATCGCTCCACCAATGCTATTGCCGTGTCCACCGATATATTTGGTAAGCGAATGAATAACGATATCAGCACCATATTCAAATGGTTTTAATAAGGCAGGGGTGGCAACCGTATTATCGACAACGACAGGCACTCCATATTCATGTGCGATTTTTGCAATTGCTTCTAAATCGATGATATTTCCAAGTGGGTTGCCAATCGACTCGACAAAAACCAATTTCGTCTTATCATCAATTAAGTCACGCAAACTCTCAGGCTTTTGGTAATCAAAAAAGCGAACTTCAATACCTTGTTTTGGCAATGTGTGAGCAAATAGATTATACGTTCCGCCATATAGAGTTGAGACAGAAGCAATATTGTCTCCAGCTTCGGTAATAGTCTGAATGGCATAAGTAATTGCTGCCATACCAGAAGCCAAGGCTAAAGCGCCAATTCCGCCTTCGAGTGCAGCAAGGCGTTGCTCAAGCACAGCCGTGGTCGGATTCATAATGCGGGTATAAATATTACCCTGAACTTTTAAATCGAAAAGATCGGCACCGTGTTGTGTGTTATCAAATGCGTAAGATGTAGTTTGATAAATAGGGACTGCAACAGCTTTTGTGGTTGCTTCTGGTGAATAGCCAGCATGTATTGCTAGAGTTTCATCTTTATAAGTCATGATTACTTCATCTTCGTGAGTTAAATATTGAGCGAGTCTAGCCTAAAATGAATAAACAAAATTGCAGAAATTCTGGTTTGTTTTCCAATTTTAGGAATAAAGATAGAAAAATATACGCTGAAACACTGTATAAATCTTATACATAAACATTTTGCAACTTATTGAAAAAGAAAATTGTTTGATAAATCCGTACGATGGAAATCATAACTTCAAGTCATCGGGGTTTTCAGCGTATAATACGCGCGATTATTTATCGCTTATGCGATGTATTGGTTTTTCAATTGAGGAGTCCTGCGTGGCCCAATATATTTATACGATGAACCGAGTGTCTAAAATGGTTCCGCCAAAGCGCGAAATCTTAAAAGACATCTCTTTATCATTTTTCCCGGGTGCCAAAATTGGTGTGCTCGGTTTGAACGGTGCAGGTAAATCTACCCTGCTTCGTATTATGGCTGGCGTAGATAAAGATTTCTCTGGTGAGGCTCGTGCACAACCTGGAATTAAAATCGGCTATTTAGAGCAAGAACCACCGCTTGATCCAACTAAAGACGTTCGTGGTAACGTTGAAGATGGCGTGCGTGAAGCTTTAGATGCATTAGAGCGTCTTGATCAGGTTTTTGCAGAATATGCAGACCCAGATGCAGATTTTGATGCACTTGCAAAAGAGCAGGAAAAATTAGAATCAATTATCCATGCTTGGGATGCACATAACCTAAACAACCAGCTTGAAATTGCTGCGGATGCTTTGAACCTTCCAGCTTGGGATGCAGACGTATCATTACTTTCTGGTGGTGAACGCCGTCGTGTTGCACTGTGCCGTTTATTGCTTTCGAAACCAGATATGTTACTTCTGGACGAACCGACGAACCATTTGGATGCAGAATCTGTAACTTGGTTAGAACGCTTCTTGAAAGATTTCCCAGGCACTATCGTTGCGATTACGCATGACCGTTATTTCTTGGATAACGTGGCTGAGTGGATTCTTGAACTTGACCGTGGTATGGGTATTCCTTATCAAGGAAACTATTCTTCTTGGTTAGAACAAAAGAATGCGCGTTTAGAGCAGGAAAATAAACAAGAAGAATCTTTTGCTAAAGCATTGAAAAAAGAACTTGAATGGGTTCGTTCAAATGCTAAAGGTCAGCAAAAGAAAAACAAAGCGCGTATGGAACGTTTTGAAGAGCTTAACTCTAAAGAATTCCAACAACGTAATGAAACATCTGAAATCTATATTCCACCTGGCCCACGTTTGGGTAATAAAGTTGTGGAAGTGGAAGGCATCAGTAAATCATTTGACGGTCGCGTACTGTATCAAAACTTAAGCTTTACTGTACCGCCAACAGCGATCGTTGGTATCGTTGGTCCAAACGGCGCAGGTAAAACGACTTTATTCCGTATGATGACCGGCGAACAGCAACCTGATACAGGTACTGTGACCTTAGGTGAGTCAGTTAAAGTTGCTTATGTTGGTCAGATTCGTGACACTCTAGATAATAATAAAACTGTTTGGGAAGAAGTTTCTGGCGGTTTAGATATCTTAAAAATCGGTGATTACGAAATCGCGTCACGTGCTTATATCGGCCGTTTTAACTTTAAAGGTCAAGATCAGCAAAAACGTGTAGGTGAATTGTCTGGTGGTGAGCGTAACCGTTTACAACTAGCGAAGATCTTACAGTTAGGCGCAAACGTAATCTTACTGGATGAGCCATCAAACGACTTGGATATTGAAACTTTACGTGCGCTTGAGGATGCAATTCTTGTGTTCCCAGGTACCGTAATGGTGGTATCGCATGACCGTTGGTTCCTTGACCGTATTGCGACACACATCTTGTCATTTGAAAATGAACAGCCAGAATTCTACGCAGGTAACTATGCAGAATACGAAGCATATCGTCAGTCACGTTTAGGTGATGACGCTGTTCAAAAACGTACTAAATACAAAAAAATTAGCGGTTAATCTCTGCTAATTAAAAAACCAGCCTAAGGGCTGGTTTTTTTGTTTTCTATCAAAAATTTTAAGAAATAAAAAATTAAAATTCCCTAAAGTTATTGAATTCATACTTATATTTTTGATTTATTAAGATTAACATTACGGCTTAATTTATTAAAAGGTAAATAAACCTTTCTGGAAAATCATGAAAAAATTTAAACTTTATACTATTGCTTTAGGGGTAGCTGTTGCTACACAACTTACGGGATGTCTTTCAGTAAAATCTTATGTTGATCCTGCTTATAAGTCTCTTTCCTATTCGGATATTAAAAAACCGGCTCAACCTATTCCAGTAGTTTTAACTACTGAATTTCAGCGAAATGGAGCGGTTGTTCCAAAAGCTGGTAAAGAACTGCAATCAGCAGTTGAGCGTAGTCTAAGAGCAACAGGCGTATTTTCTCCAACAGCCCAGTCGAATGGCGAGAAGCAAGCAAAATTACATTTAACCGCGAATAATGTGGCTGATTTAGGGGAGGCTGCGGGCAAAGGGGTTTTAACAGGTTTGACTTTTGGTGCTGTCGGTAATGCAATTGCTGATAAATATGAGTTTAAATTTAATTATGTTGATACTCAAGGTAAAGAAACATCTGAGCGTTATCCACACATGATTTTAACAACTGTTGGAAATAAAAAAGCGCCTATTGAAAATGTGCAGCCAATGTCGATCAACGAAGCATTTAATAAAGTTGTTGATGATGTTGTGATTCGTTTTTCTTCTGACTTACAAAAACAGCAATAAACATCTAGTTTAAGTAAACAAGCTATTTGGGTATGACATATTGCCAGTTAATTTTTAAAACCAGCCTAAGGGCTGGTTTTTTATTTTAAGAGCGAAAGATCTTATTTATTAAAGTCACCATGCAAATCTGACCAAATTAATGATGGAGCTACTGTAATCACGTCAAAGGTCATTGCTAAAGGATATAAGGCCATGCGTGTTACACGTTTAAACGGATGTTTCTTGGTTATTTCATCTTTTTGCTGTAAGGCGATGGGGTAGAGATTTGGGAGTTGTTGTTGAATCTTTTGATTATCTGCTTTTTGGTAAATCTTTCCTTTAAAGCGGATGATGGTGAAAGGATAAAAAACTTGTTGTTGATTTTCCATCGCCATGAATTGATTTTTAAAACCTAAGTTCTTTAAAAGTTCTTTTTGTTTTTCATCTATTTTGGACGTAGAGATATTATAACGAATCGTTATTTCTCCATGGAAATAGGTGGAATCATCCATCTCTAGTACAAGAGGTGATGGTGTCTTTATTGTTCTCTGTTCTGCTGGAATGCTTTTGATAATATTTAGAAGATTTGAGCTGCCATCTGTCATTAAATAATTATAATCTTGACCGATAAATACAAAGCCTTGTTCTTGCTCATTTTTAACTGCTTGACCTAAGGCAATAATTTGATCGGTTTTTAAAGTGGTTGTTTTAATTTCAGTTGTTTCATTTGGTAAGGCTGTAGACAACATATTGGTTGCGCAGCCCGCTAAGCCCAGACAAATTGTTAATATAGATGCAGAAAAAAGCTTGTACATAAGGGTTACTCAAAAGAAATTATTTTTGTCTCGTATAGAGTGAGATAAGTTCTAAATTAAAAAAACGGAGATTTATGAATCGAGGTTTTGTAATTTTATTACATGCCTAGAGCCTGTTATAGTGCCTTTGTTCAACTTTTTAGTTTAATGGTGTGCTTTTGCCACGTTCCGCAATTTTTATGTCCGTCTTGTTTAGTTTGCTTATATTCCAAAGTTTATGGAATGTAGCGGCTGCATTTTGTGCGCATGAAAATCAGGAAAAAGCATTGCATCATTTTGGGCATCATGCAGCTTTGAATGTTTATCAATCTTCACATCAAGCTCATACAGAACAGAAAGATGCTGTAAATACTTCTCATAAAGCACCTTTAAGTTTGCAAGATCATCATGATCATTTGCCTTCATGTTTTCATGTGGTGATGACTGAAGTTGCAAAGCAAGCTGAAACACCTGTTGTGCATGTGCAGGAACTCTCACAAATTTATCACTGGTCTAATTCTTACCAGTCGCCCCATCTTACTGCTTTAAAACCTCCTCCTGTTTTAACCCCGCTATAGGTGGGGTAGCCAAAACAAGCCCGCCGCATCTCTTATTTATTGCGGGGCAAAACATGTCTTCTATTTTTTCAAATCGAGTGAGTTCTACTTCTCACTTAGAGAATAACGTTCAGATAACCTTAAAAAAGGTTTTAACCATCTCAAGCCTATCTGTTGCCATGCTATTGGTTGGACAAGTAACGATGGCTCAGTCTGATATTCAACAAGAACGTTATATTCAAAAAGCAGCGTTTACTTTTGACCAAGCCTTAGAGCAGGTACAAAAATATCAAAGTCAGCAAGGTATATGGCAAGCACAGCAGCAAATGGCTGAGGCCAATTTAAAGCAAAGCCGTTTATGGGCCAACCCGAGTATTTCAATTGAGCAAACAGGTTTCCAAAGTGATCAAGAAAAAGAACTCGCAATAGGAATCTCTCAGCCTTTGGATATTTTCGGGCAGCGTAAGGCTGCGCAAAACTTGGCAAAAGTGGAAATATCAAAAATTGATTTGGCTGAGCAGCGTTATCAAGCTGAGCTTGGATTAATTGTTAAATATTTCTGGTCACAAGTAGCTTTGCTTGAGCTTGAAAAGTCTCTCATTGCAGAGCAGTTATCCGTTAGTCAAGAAAATTTGTTGGCATCGGAAAAGCGTTATCAAGCAGGAAGTATTGCGCAAGTTGATGTAGACCGAGTGAGGATGTCTCACTTGGAAAATCAGCGTTTATATCAACAAGTCGATTTAAAACTACAAGTTGCGAAACAACAGTTGGTGAACTTATGGGGAGGTGGTTCAAGTCAGTTTCAGCTATTCCAAAGCCCGAATCAACTATGGGCTTTGGCAGCGAATGTAGAACCCAGTCAAGATGCACAAAATAATTTGTTAGAGCGCTCTTTCCAGCTAGATGCTCTTTCACAGCAAGCGAATATTCAGCAGCTTAAAGCAAAAGCAAGACCGCAACCTACTGTAACTTTGGGTGTTAATAACACTCGTTCTCCAGAACAGAGTACAGATAACCAAATTCGTTTAGGTGTAGAAATTCCGTTAAATCTTTTTAATCGTCAGCAATATGGAATCAAGATTGCTCAGGCCAAACAAGAGTTATCTCAACGCCAGCAAAGCTTTTATCGACAGCAAAATCAGGTTGATATTGAAACCTTAATGTCAGAGTTAAAAGGTTTACGCATCCAGTTTAAACAACTGAATGATCAGCAAGTTCCTCTTGCTATTCAAGTTCAGCAAAAAACATTGCAAGGTTTCCGTTTAGGTAAGTTCGCTGTTACCGATGTTCAGCAAGCCACCATGCAATTGCAAGACGTGCGCTTACGTAAAGTCGAGCTATTAAAACAGGCTTGGCAAAATTCAATTGAAATTCAAAGTTTGCGTCTTGGGTTAGAACCAGAACAGATCATGGCGAAAGATGCCTTAATGCAGCTCAATCAACGTGCTTGGCAACAAAGTCAAACATTCCCAACTCAGGCAGGAGAATAATAATGTCGTTAAATTTAAAGAAAAATTCTCAATGGCTTTGGGTCGGGGTGATTGCTGCAATCACTGCAATATTAATTGGTTTACTGGTTTTAAATTCAAAAAGTAAATCTAATTCTTCGGAGGCATCGGAAGGCCACGGGCATGCTGAGGAAGAGGGTGAAGAACACCATGAAGAAGGTGAAAAACCACTGCTCCTCACTGCTCAGCAAATGCAGGAACAAAATTTAAAAATTGAACAAGCTGAACTAGGTGAAGTTCCTCAACTTCAAACTTATCCAGCAAAACTGGTTGTGAATACAGACCGACAAGCCCATGTCTCACCAAGTTTTAGTGGTCGTGTCGAAGCGGTATATGTTGAATTGGGGCAACAGGTTAAAAAAGGGCAGGCTCTTGCAAGCTTATTGGTTCCAGATCTGGTCGATCAACAAGCGAATTTGCAAATTGCACAGTCTAATCTTGATTTAGCGCGTCAGGACTATGAACGCGAACGTAGCTTATGGTCTCAAGGAATTTCTGCCAAACAAGATTATCAACGAGCTTATAACGCCTATCAACAAGCCCAAATTCAAGTTAAAGCAGCTCGCTCACGTCTAAGTGCATTCGGGGCGGGTTCCGGCTCAGGAGGACGCTACACTCTAACAGCTCCAATTGCTGGTATGGTCAGTAATAAAGATATTGTGGTAGGTGAAAACGTACAGTTAGCAGATCAGCTTTTTATTATTAATCAGCTTGATCAGTTGTGGCTTGAGTTTATTTTACCAAGCACCGCAAATCTGAATTTACAGCCAAATCAGCAGATCGAATTTAAATCTTTGCAAACTGGGAATGTATTTAAAGCTCAAGTTCAAAGTTTAACAACTGAAGCTGATGCTCAAACCGGTCGTTTACAGGTGCGTGCCAAGGTCTTGGCAAATAGTAGTGAATTGCGTCCAAACTTAATGGTTAACGTGGAGTTAAATTCAGGTTCCACACAAAAAGTAACACGTGTAAAAGCTCAGGCGATTCAACAAGTCGAAGGCAAAGACGTTATCTTTACCCCCCAAATGGTCAAAACAGGCTTTGAATTTGAACCTGTCACTGTACAGTTGGGGCAACGTTCTAAAGATGGTCAGTGGGTCGAAGTTGTAAAAGGTATTAATCCAATCCAGCGTTATGTTGCAGAAGGCAGCTTCTTACTGAAATCCGAACTGGAAAAAGGAGAGGCGGAGCATGGACATTAATAAACCTGAGTTGCCCAAACCAGAAGGACTGTTTGACAGAATTATTCAGTTTGCTATTCAAAATGCCATTTGGGTCATGTTATTTGTACTGACGTGGATTGGCGTGGGGATCTGGAGTTATCAAAAGCTTCCTATTGATGCAGTTCCAGACATTACCAATGCTCAGGTCCAGATTAATACTCAAGCAAATGGATATACCGCTTTAGAGGTTGAACAGCGGATTACCTATCCTATTGAAAATGCGATGGCTGGAATTCCTAATCTGGAACAAACCCGCTCTATTTCACGTTATGGTCTTTCTCAAGTCACCATTATTTTTAAAGATGGGACAGATATTTATTGGGCAAGACAACTAATTAACCAGCGTTTACAAGAAGCGGACGGACAACTTCCTGAATCAGTTGATCCAGTGATGTCTCCAGTTTCAACAGGTTTAGGTGAAATTTACCAATGGGTCGTAAAAGCAAAATCTGGTGCTAAAAAAGCAGATGGCACGGCCTATACAGCCATGGATTTACGTGAAATTCAGGACTGGATTGTACGTCCTCAATTGCAGCGTGTGAAAGGTGTAGCCGAAATTAATAGTATTGGTGGCTACAATAAAACCTATATTGTGTCACCTGATTTAAAACGTTTGCAGCAGCTTCAGATTTCAATCAATGAATTTCAAACTGCTCTGCAAGAAAATAATGAAAATCGCGGTGCAGGTTTTATTGAAGAAAACGGAGAGCAACTCACCGTTCGTGTGCCTGGCATGTTAAGTAGTGTTGAAGATATTCAAAATATTACTGTAAGTACCAAAAATGGGTTACCTATTCGCGTGGCCGATGTAGCAAATGTTTCTATTGGGCATGATTTAAGAACCGGAGCTGCAACTTACAATGGTGAGGAAACGGTTCTTGGCATAGCCATGATGATGATGGGAGAAAACAGCCGTACCGTTGCTCAGACGGTTGATAGCAAAGTTAAGGAGATTCAGCCTACTTTGCCTAAAGGTGTGGAAATCGAAACGGTTTATGACCGAACAAGTTTAGTAAACAAAGCAATTGCAACCGTACAGAAGAACCTTGTTGAAGGTGCAATTCTGGTTATTGTGATTTTGTTTATTTTTCTAGGAAATTTTAGAGCCGCTTTAATCACAGCCTGCGTTATTCCACTTTCGATGTTATTTACCCTGACAGGTATGGCTGAGCAAAACATTAGTGCCAACCTCATGAGCTTAGGAGCGCTTGATTTCGGGATTATTGTAGATGGTGCAGTTGTTATTGTAGAAAACTGTATTCGACGCCTAGCAGAAGCACAGCATGCTTTACATCGCCCCCTTACACGAGCTGAGCGATTTAAAGAAGTATTCCTTGCAGCAAAACAAGCCCGTCGACCACTTATTTTTGGGCAAATGATTATTTTAGTGGTCTATTTACCTATTTTTGCCTTATCTGGTGTTGAAGCCAAAATGTTCCATCCAATGGCAATGACTGTGGTGATGGCGTTATTAGGTGCCATGATTCTTTCTGTAACATTTGTACCTGCGGCAGTTGCTCTTTTTGTTACGGGTGAAGTGAAAGAAAAAGAAACACGTTGGATGTTACTTTTAAAGCAGAAATACCGCGATGTCCTCGATCAGGCTTATCAACTTAAGATTGTAGTTGTTAGTTTTGCATTAAGTATCTTGGTGCTTACAGGTGTGTTAGCTACCCAAATGGGCAGTGAGTTTGCTCCGCAACTTAGCGAAGGTGATTTTGCTTTGCAGCAAATGCGTTCACCGAGTACTGGACTCGAGCAATCACTGCGAATGCAGGAAAATACTGAAAAGCTCATTTTGAAAAACTTTCCAGAGGTAAAAGCTGTTTTTGCGCGAACAGGAACGGCTGAGGTTGCAACTGATGTGATGCCGCCTAATATCTCTGATGCAGTTATTTTGCTTAAGCCGCATGACCAATGGCCAAACTCTAAAGAAACATTAGATGAGCTACGTTCGCGCATGGAGGCTTTCTTGGCGACCTTACCCGGTAATAACAGTGAGTTCTCACAACCGATTGAGCTGCGCTTTAATGAGCTGATTTCGGGTATTCGTAGTGATATTGGCGTCAAGATTTTTGGCGATGATATGCAAGTACTTAATGAGCAGGCTCAGGCGTTTGCTCAAAAAATACAGACAATTTCTGGTGCGACAGCCGTTAAGGTCGAACAAACGAGCGGTTTGCCTGTGTTGAGTGTTGAAATTAACCGACCGTTGGCCGCGCAATACGGATTATCTGCAAAAGCCATTCAAGATATTGTGGCGGCAAGTGTAGGTGGACAAAATGTTGGGCAGATTTTACAAGGCGATAGACGATTCGATTTTGAAATTCGCCTAGAAGATCAGCAGCGTACTATCCAAAACTTAGCTCAACTTCCGATTCAACTGCCAAATGGTGGTCTCATCCAGCTTCAAGATGTCGCGAAAGTTGAACGTACCTCAGGTTTAAATCAGGTGGGACGTGAAAATGGTAAGCGCCGTGTCATTATTACAGCTAACGTAGAAGGTCGTGATTTAGGGTCATTTGTTCAAGAGTTAAGAACAACTTTGGCAAAAGAACAAATACCAGCTGGGTATTGGTTGGAATATGGCGGTCAGTTTGAAAATCTAGCCTCAGCTGCTGCCCGAATGAAAATTGTTGTTCCATTGGCGCTTGCGATGATTTTTATTCTACTCATGGCTGTATTCCATAATGTTAAGGAAAGTCTGTTAGTGTTTAGCGGCGTACCATTTGCTTTGTCGGGTGGTCTTATTGCGCTTTGGCTAAGAGATATTCCGCTGTCCATGTCGGCTGGTGTCGGATTTATTGCTTTGTCAGGTGTTGCTGTTTTGAATGGTCTGGTGATGCTGAGCTTTATTAAAGAGCTTAGAGAAAAATTTGATATTCAAACTGCAACATGGAATGGGGCGATCTTACGTTTAAGACCAGTACTCATGACGGCTTGTGTCGCGTCACTTGGTTTTATTCCAATGGCTCTAGCCACAGGAACTGGTGCAGAAGTACAGCGACCTTTGGCAACTGTAGTAATTGGTGGCATTATTTCATCTACGATATTAACGCTGGTTTTATTACCGGTCATTTATCGGTGGATGAATGAAGGCGAGGCGAAAAGTGTTGAGCATTCATAATGTCATCGATTTGAGATATCTTTTTTGATGACAGAATCTAAGTCAAAAAAGTGTTTTAAAGAGGTAAAAATAATGATGCATTCATCATTACTTTTACCTCACCATAAAGATAAATAAAAAGGAGTCCGCAAAATGGGTGGACATCATGGTCATGATCATAGTCATGCTGTAGTGACTGAAGGTAATGCTAAGAAATTAACGATTGCTTTAGCGCTTACTACAACGTTTTTAATCGTTGAAGTCATTGCAGGTTTAATCACACAAAGTTTGGCATTACTCTCTGACGCTGCGCATATGTTTACAGATGCAGCTGCTTTGGCAATTGCTTTGGTCGCCATTCAAATTTCCAAACGTCCTGCCGATAATAAACGCACTTTCGGTTATCAACGCTTTGAAATTCTGGCTGCTTTATTTAATGCACTCATGCTTTTTGTGGTGGCAATTTATATTTTATATGAGGCTTATATCCGCTTCTCTAAGCCACCTGAAATTCAAAGCGTGGGAATGTTGATTGTAGCGACCATTGGTTTGGTGATTAACCTCATCTCAATGAAAATTCTCATGTCGAGTGCCAACAACAGTCTAAATGTGAAAGGTGCTTATCTAGAAGTATTGAGTGATGCGCTAGGCTCGGTTGGCGTTATTATTGGGGCACTCATCATTTACTTCACCAACTGGTACTGGGTAGATACGATTATTGCGGTGCTGATTGGCTTTTGGGTATTACCGCGTACATGGATTTTGCTTAAACAGAGCATTAATATTTTACTCGAAGGCGTGCCAGAAGAAGTGGATATTGAGAAGTTACGTGCAGATTTACTTTCATTAAATGGTGTTGAGAGCATTCACCAACTCAAAGTATGGGCAATTACTTCTAAAAACATCCATTTAACGGTGCACTTATTTGCGCCACAAGCGGATCGTACCAAGCTCTATCAAGATGCTGTTGAAATGCTTTCCCATGAACATGGTATTGGCGAAGTGACATTACAAATTGAAGATGATGCCGAGATCAATTGTCAGCATATTGCTCAACATGCTTCACACGAGCATGATGAGAATGACAAAGAACATTCACATCAGCATTAAGCTGATGTGAACACTTTTTTTAAATTTCCCATTCGTGATTGCAGTCACGGCATTTCCAATGTTTTTGTGACTGCATAAATGCTTGCATAGACAGTTTAAAGTCTGGCAAATCACGCCAAAACATAAAACCTGCCCCTACAGTCACAACAAAAACAACTACTGTTGCAATTTGAAGAGAGCTACTTGCACCATTGCCAAAAATCCACATAAAAATGCTAATCACAACCAAGAGTAAAAGCATAAAAAGTGCAGGAATTAAGATAGCAAGGCTTTTAGGAACTGCTGGTTTTGCGCTGTTAATACCTTGGCTTACAGGCATAATTTTAACACTTTGACATTGAGGGCAACGATATTGCATGAGAACTCCACATTTAGTTTGAATCTATTCTAACGGAAATGTCGAAAAAGAAAAAAATTTGTAAGATATCGATGAAGCGCTGTGATTTAGCAAAAAATTACTTATGAATAAACAAAGAAATATAAAAAACGGATGATTTATCCGTACACATAAAAATTAAAATAATATTGTAGAGCATGCTAATCTACAGAAAAATGAAGTGTGATTAGCACTATAAATGAGCTTAAACACTCGTAAATAGGACGTGGAATAAATATAAAAAGGAGAGAGGGACTTGGGTCAACAAGATGACAATGAGTCGAAGCCTACAACGACACCATCAGTTGTAGCCACCCCAGATACCGCAAAACCATCATTATCTCGTCGATTACTGCATAAGACATTGCAACATGCCCAAGATGCGGTAGGGTTTGCTAGCGATACGACACGTAATATTGCAGAGGTCGCGGATGCTGCATTAGATGCGCTCGACCAAGTGACTACTCATACGAGACGTGGCGTTGTCGGAATGACAAATCTGGCGGCTGGCACTGTACGAGATATGGTGTCTGAAACCAGTGAAACTGCACGCCAAGTTGCATTGATAATGGCACGTACATTTTTGGGGAAGAGTACCTTAACGTTGTACTTACCCGAAATGTTATTAAACAATCAAATTCGTAAGCGCATAGACCGCTCTGAAATTGATGATATTAAAATCAAGTGTGGCAATGACAGTTTCCAAGTCGAGATCGATGGGCATTATCATCGTTTCATGTATCGTTTAAGTTTAGATTTTAAAGTATTGGAATGTCGTATCGGACAGGAAAAATTTTTGCGCCTACGTCAAATGGATGAGAGTCTTGATGTCCAGATTCGTCATGGGGGAACGCTGTCTAATTGGGCTGTGCGCCGTATTGGTCGAGTTGGTTTTGAAGTCGTAAATATGTTGCCCATTCCATCGCTCATTAATCATTTGATTGGTGATATTCCGGGCATCCAACGCGATGGCCACCGCATGTGGTTTATTGATCTAGAACAAGCAGGATTTATTGACTTTATTAATAACCGCTCTTGGATGGTTGAAAAGCTTTTGAGCTTGACTGATTTTAGTATTTTACCGGGTTTAAATATTTTGAGAGAAAGCCGAGAGCTGGTCCAGCAATTGGTAGATCAATTTGAAATTAGAGGGCTACGGGTACAGTCAGGTCGCCTCGAAGTACAGGTCGGAATTGCGAGCCAATAGAGCAAAGGAAAAGCTAGTCATTGATTGGTTTTTCATTTTTTTAGGCAAGAAAAAAGCCACTGACGTTATGCAGTGGCTTTTTAGAATTTGGCGTCCCTACGGGGATTCGAACCCCGGTTACCGCCGTGAAAGGGCGATGTCCTAGGCCTCTAGACGATAGGGACATATGTGAGGCATACATCTGAAAAAATTACTGGCGTCCCTACGGGGATTCGAACCCCGGTTACCGCCGTGAAAGGGCGATGTCCTAGGCCTCTAGACGATAGGGACGTTTCAGAGGTGGGCGTATATTAGGTCGATTTAATAAAAGTGTCAAATAGTTTTCTGAAGAAATATTAAAAAAAGCAGTCAAGCGATTAAAAATAACTCAAATTGTAGAAAATATATACATTTAGCCCTCATTTTTCTGAAAAGGCTCAATAATTGCCTTTATAACGGATGGATGTTGTAAATATCCTAAAATCTCATGTGGCTGGTTGGCGAAAGTATAAATTTTCTGATTAATAATTGGGGGATCAAAATTAAATGGGGCTTCGCATAATGGGAATGCAGTTAGAAAATCATCTTGAGAGTAAAAATTAAACCAATCGCCGTGAATACATGACGGTCTGACAATTGGAATCGGAAGCTTACTTTGAATCACACGAAAAGATAAAGGAGAGGCTAAAGTTATAAATCGTTTAATTGAAAATCGATATGAAGGGTTTGAAAGTAAGTTAAAAGCGATCACTGAGCCGAGAGAGTGGGCAACGACAATATAATCTTCATCTTCTCGCATTTTCTTTAAAATCCGCTCATTTACTTCCTCCATAAATTCAGGATTAGATAAGTACATATAAGTTTCAATCAGAAACTGTTGTATCAAACTCTCATGTAATTTAGGGAAATTGTTTAAAAGAACAACCAACTCTTTAAGTACGCGGTCTTTGACGAGTTGTGAGGTCAGATAAACTCGTTCCGAAAAGCTTTTTTCAGCAGAGTTAGTTGCTGGTAGCAATAAAGGAACAAATGGAGTGTGCTCTTTGGTAGGGGGATTATGGTGATGTAAATGAATAGGTAAATAATTATGTAAAAATGACTTAGGTAATAATGTGTTCAGGTCTAATTGATTGCTTAATTGATACTTAGTCATCAGATCGCCATAAAATGGCATGTGAATATGAAGATCGCGCACGTTAACTTTGCATGGCATTTGTTTTAGGCCGAGCTTAAACACTTTTAACCAATGCTCTTTTAAGCTGTGCGCTGTGTAATTCTGTTGGTTCATCCCGTGGATAAATATAATTTTCATTCTATACAAGGAATTGTTTTTAATATGAATTTAAATCTACAATGGTGCGTTATATAAAACCAGTGTATAGACAAAAAAAAGTGTAGCTTTTTGCTACACTTTAATTCAATAAAAGCGATTTAGACTTTATTGCGGTAAAAAATAAAATAGCTGACATAACATAAAGCTGTAAAAATAAGACAGCCCACAAAACCAGCACGCATTTCAGGGTCTGCTGCCATACTTAAACAGGTAATAAAGCAGAAAATAAAACCTAAAATCGGGACGATAGGGAATAATGGAGCGGCATATTGTAAGTCTTTTACAGTATGGCCAGATTTGTACCATTGGCGGCGGAAATTGAACTGACTTAAACAAATGCTCATCCAGACAATAACCATGGTGAAAGCAGCTACACCGAGTAGATTTTTAAAAATAGTCTCTGGTGCAAATTGCTCTGATAACAAACCAGGAATTGCTCCAAACATTGTTACAACTAGAGCAACAATAGGTGTTCCACTTCTTGAAAGTTTAGCAAATACGCTAGGTAATAATTTTTGTTCTGATAGTGACCACATCATACGTGAAGCAGCGTAAAGTCCTGAGTTTGCTGCTGAAAGCAGAGCTGTAATAATTACAAACCGGATAATGTCATCAGCATATGGAATGCCAATATAATTAAATACAGTAACAAAAGGACTGCTACTTACGCTTTCGCTGCCTAAACCTGCAAGCTGGAAGGGTAGTAAGGCGCTAATAACAATAATGGTGCCGACAAAGAAAATAAGAAGACGCCAAATCGCTGCGTTGATTGCTTTGGGTACATTCTGAGCCGGATCTTTGGTTTCACCTGCTGCTACACCAATTAATTCAGTGCCTGAGAAAGCAAAGTTAACAATCAGCATGGTGGTGAAAATAGGAATTAAACCATGTGGGAACCAGCCTTGGGCTGTAAGATTGCTAAATAGCGGTGCAGTTTGACTACCATGAAAAGGAATTAAACCAAAAATTGCTAATAGGCCGAGCACAATAAAAGCAATAACAGTAATGACTTTAATAAGAGCGAGCCAAAACTCAGACTCAGCAAAAATGCGAGTTGAACTAATATTTAAACCAAAAATAGTGATTGCAAAAACAATTGTCCAGATCCACATTGAAATATGTGGGAACCATTCCTGCATGAGTAATGCAGCAGCTGTGAATTCAGTTCCAAGCGTTGCAGTCCAAGTCAGCCAGTACATCCAAGAAATCATATAGCCTGTACTAGGGCTAATATATTTTTTGGCATATGCACCAAAAGAGCCAGAAACAGGCATGTGTACAGCAAGCTCTCCTAGGCAGAGCATGACCATATACGCAATCGCGCCACCAAGAATGTAGGCAATAATTGCGCCAATAGCTCCAGTTTGTGAAATGACTTCCCCTGAACCTAAAAAGAGACCAGTTCCAATAGCTCCGCCGAGTGATAACATCACAAGATGGCGAGTACTCATGGCTCTTTTTAAAGGTGCAGTACTGTTCTGATGCTGATGAGCATCTAGTTGATTGTCAGATGGCTGCATATTACACATTGAGAGAATTAAGAAAGACGCTATTTTAGATAAAATAGACAAATGTGCAATCTAGAAAGAGATAAAGAATAAACAGTAAGGTGACGATAGAGTCTTTTTATAATTTTTAAAGCAGAATATGGCGTCCCTACGGGGATTCGAACCCCGGTTACCGCCGTGAAAGGGCGATGTCCTAGGCCTCTAGACGATAGGGACTTGATGAGGCATACACAAAGGAGCGTGGTGGAGTCAAGCGGGATCGAACCGCTGACCTCTACAATGCCATTGTAGCGCTCTACCAACTGAGCTATGACCCCAGTTTGTGTGAGCGCAATATTAGGGTTAATGCGCTCACACGTCAACAAAAAAGTGAATTAAACTTCGCTAGTTGCTTCATTTTTCGGCAATTTTAAGCTTTCATTGAGTTTTTCCCAATTTTTAACTTCTTTCTTGCTTGGTCCACCCACGATTTCTAAAGCGCGACGTAAACGAGCGAAAGTCAAATCAGGCCCAAGAGTAACCATCGACTGCATTACAGGTGTTGAGCTAGTTGAACCAGCAATAGCGATAAAGAACGCTGGCATGAAATCGCGTAATTTAATCTCCATCTGGTTCGCAAGATCCATTAGAGTTTGGCTAACAGTGTCATTGTTCCAAGTAAACTGGCCTTCAAGGCGCCAAATTGCAAATTGTAAACTTTGACGAACTTGCTCTTGAGTCAATTTTTTACTTTCAAACATTTCCGCGGTAATTTGTGGCATATGGTTAAAATAGAAACCAGCCCAATTCACAGCTTCTGAAAGTAAATTAATACGCGGTTGAATAGCGGCAGCAATATCTTCTAAAGTACTACGGTCACTCTTCCATGTTAATAAACGGTCTAATAATTGGCCAGGTGTTAAACCTTTGATCCATTGACCGTTAAGCCAGTTTAATTTTTCAACATCAAAAATTGGTCCACCTAGTGAAACACGTTGAATATCAAAGCTATCCATCATGTCTTGTAGCGTAAACACTTCACGTTCATCTGGCATTGACCAACCCATACGGCCTAAATAGTTTAATAAGGCTTCTGGTAAAACGCCGATATCGCGGTAGTAGTTAATTGATGTCGGGTTCTTACGTTTAGATAATTTTGATTTATCTGGATTACGTAACAATGGCATATGGCAAAGTGTTGGCATTTCCCAACCAAAATATTGGTAAAGCAACTGATGCTTCGGTGCAGATGGAAGCCATTCTTCACCACGCAATACATGAGTGATTTCCATTAAGTGGTCATCAACAACATTCGCTAAATGATAAGTCGGTAACCCATCATTTTTAAGAAGAACTTGCATGTCGACTTGTGCCCAAGGAATTTCAACTTCCCCGCGTAATAAGTCATTAAATTTACAAATACCTTCTTCAGGTACTTTCATACGGATGACATGGGGTTCACCCGCTTCTAAGCGACGAGTCACTTCTTCTTGAGAAAGTTTTAACCCACGACCATCATATTTTGGTGTTTCACCGCGTGCTTGTTGTTCAGCACGCATCTGGTCTAATTCTTCTGCTGTAGCGAAACAGTAAAAAGCATGACCTTTTTCAACAAGTTCTAATGCGTATTGCTTATAAATTCCCATACGTTCAGATTGGCGATACGGCGCATGAGGACCACCTACATCTGGACCTTCTGACCAATTTAGACCTAACCAACGCAATGAATCCAAAATCATTTTTTCAGATTCTGGTGTAGAGCGAAGCTGGTCTGTATCTTCAATCCTTAAAATGAATTCTCCACCATGTTGTTTGGCAAAACACATGTTAAATAAAGCGATGTAAGCGGTGCCGACATGAGGAAAACCGGTAGGAGAAGGTGCAATACGAGTACGAACTTTCATAGGTAATGGGTCAAAATAAAAATTGAAACTATTATAACGAAAAAGCCCAGTATTCTGACGTTTTATTTAACATCAGACTGGGCTAAAACTGAAACGAAGAGGGGGTGTTTCAGGTTTTAAGAGGTATGCGGCTGAAAGATTGCCTGAACAAAACGTGAAAAACGTTCATGTTGAGCAGCGAGAAAATTTTGAGTCGGTGTAACGCGAATAGTATTGAGTACTTTAAGCTCATCATCTGTAGAAGGTAATACAATAGGATTACGTTTCTGTTGATCTAAAGCTTTTTCAATAAGCGAAGTCTGCTTATCTGACCCAGTTTTATTTGGGGTATCTTTAAGTACTGCTGCTGTAGAAAATTGTGATGCCAAACCCAGCACCAAACTTAAGCTTAACGCTTTTCCATAATGAATTTTCATTATTAATCATCCCCTCTGTTTATTACATTTCATCTATTTTTTGAGTTTAACGAAATGTAAAATTACGGTAATGCTACGATTTAAACATAAATCTTAATAAAAAAGTGGAACTGTGTCACACTTTTTACAAAAAATATCTATATTTTAATCTGGTCGACCCAAATGTAGGTCATATGTATCCTTTGCGCTTTATTATTTAACAAATTAATGTGTAGATAAAGTGAAGGCCCTCATTAAGTTGTAAGAATAATTACAAAAAATTTCAAAAATGAAATGATTTAGACATCTTAATCTATATATTTTAAAGAGATTAATAAAAAATATATTAATATAAGTAATTGATTGTAAATTATAAAATTAAAAATATAGTAAAACTAAAACCAATGATGGATTTTGTAAATGAAAAAAATATCAATAATGGCTGTAGCGGTGTACTTGGGAATGGCAACAGCGGCTCAGGCTGCTACTTCTTTTTTAAACGTTTCTTATGATCCGACCCGAGAATTTTATCAAGAATATAATCAGGCTTTTGGGAAGTTCTGGAAACAGCGTACAGGTCAGGATGTTGATTTTAAACAATCGCATGGTGGATCTGGTAAACAAGCTCGGGCAGTAGCCACGGGTCTTGAAGCCGATGTTGTAACGTTAGCGTTGGCGAATGATATTGATGAGATTGTGAAAGCTGGTTTTATCCAACCGAATTGGCAAAAAGAATTTCCGAATAATTCTGCGCCTTATACTTCTACAGTTGTGTTCCTCGTACGAAAAGGTAATCCAAAAAATATACGTGACTGGAATGATTTAACCAAACCAGGTGTGGAAATTATTACCCCTAACCCTAAAACAGGGGGCGCGCCACGTTGGATTTATTTGTCGGCATGGGGTTATGCCTTAAAACAACCGGGTGGAAATGATGCTAAAGCTCGAGAGTTAGTTAAAAAACTTTATCACAATGTAAAAGTGCTTGATTCGGGAGCTCGCGGTTCGCTAACAACATTTGCCGAACGTGGCATTGGTGATGTTTTATTATCGTGGGAAAACGAAGCTTTATTGGCAACTAAAGGGCTTGATAAAGATAAATATGAAATTGTTTATCCATCAATTTCAATTTTGGCAGAGCCATCTGTCGCAATTGTAGATAAAACCGTAGATAAAGATGGCAACCGAACGTTAGCAAAAGGCTATTTGAATTTTTTATATTCACCGTTAGGGCAAGAGTTAGCTGCTAAACATTATTTCCGACCACGCAATGCACAAGTGGCTGCTAAATATTCAGCACAATTCCCAAAAATTAAATTATTTACCATTAATGATGTTTTTGGTGGCTGGGCTAAAGCTCAAAAAACTCACTTTGCTAATGGGGCTGTCTTCGATCAAATTTACGATGGGAAGCAATAATGAATTAAGTTTTTCTATGTAGCCGCTTATTTAATCATTAAGCGGCTTTTTGTATTTTTACATCTAATTTTGATTAACTTAGAAGTTGCCCAATCTTTTTAATAAAGTGTTGATAAAGATATTAATGTAGTGATCTATATCATCTTTGAAAATCATATATTGTAAAGCCAGCCCATAACTTAATGATACGAGCTCTACAACAATAGAATCATAGTCATCAGGCTCAGTCATCTCCATTAAAGAAAAGAATTGCTTCATAATCTTCGTTACTTCTTGCTGATGAGTTTTCCAAACCTTTTGATACTCCTTGGCAAAGGTAATATCACGTGCAGCAAATAGTTGTAGTTCTATTGATATTTTAAGCCATTCATCATTTGTAAAAAAAGCTATTAGCCACTGCCGTAACGAATCAATGAGTTGCTCTGTATTTGAAGGGGTGCTGGTAAAGATTTCTTGTAATTGTAAATTCTCTTTAGCGAATTGAAGCTGCATCAGCTCAAGTAAAAACTCTTCTTTATTGTTGAAATTCGAGTAAAAGGCACCTTGAGTATAGCCTGCCTGTTTAGAAAGATTCCTGATTGATACTGCGTTATAACCAAATTCAGAAATGAGAGCAAACCCAGCTTCAATGAGATGCTGTCGAGTTTGTATCTGTTTTTTATTGCGAGAAAGAGTCATAAGAGCCAAATAAAAGAATAGTTGAGATATCACTTGATATCTTAATTTTTATAAGATATTTTCGCTACTTATTTATTTCAGATATCATTTGATATCTGAGTGCGCGACAATAAAGGCGATATATGTCTCAAGTCTCTAAACGTATTGTAGTTATCAATGGTCATCCATCCGATACTAGTTTTAATCATGCATTGGCTTACAACTATGTGGAGCACGTAAAAACATTAGGTGTTCAAGTAGATCTCATCGAAATTGCGAAGTTGGATTTCGAGCCTAATTTAAAATATGGTTATGAGAAACGGATGGATCTGGAACCTGATTTAATGAATGCGCTTGAGAAAATTCAGGCTGCTGATCATTTGGTATGGTTCTTCCCAGTTTGGTGGGGAGGGCTTCCAGCCATCGCTAAAGGTTTTATTGACCGACTCTTTTTACCAAATCTTGTCTTTAGTTACCGAGAAAACAGTAATCGTGTTATTGGCCATTTACATTCAAAAACAGCACGACTAATTACGACTTTAGATCAGCCAGGCTGGTTTTATCGTTGGTACTATGGCGAGCCAAGTACGCGCCAACTTAAAAAAGCGACTTTGCAATTTTGTGGGGTTAATAAAGTCAAAGTTAATTATGTTGGAACGGTGCGCGGAGCAAGTTCAGACCAAAGGCAAAAATGGTTAAATCAAATCGGTAAATATGCCGAGAAAGATTGCCAATGCATCTCTTCCTAAGGCGAATCTGTGAGTGTCTCTACGGAATAATCGTAAAAGAAAAAGAGAATTTTTTAGGTGAAGCGTTTAATAAAAAGTTTTATAAATTCGTATTTAACTCAAAAAAATTATTCTTAGTTTCTTATTTTGCTTAAAAAGTGCCAACAAAACGGTTTTATCTATGAAAAATTAATATTTTCCTACAAAAAGCCGTTTGGCGTTGGTCATAAACAAGGTGATAATGTGCAGTTACATTTTTACGCAATGATTTAACACCTATGTCGCATATTTCTGTCTTACTTTTTGAGACCGTTGAGAGCTTATTGGCAGATCGCACAACAGGGGTGTATATCGATGCAACCTTCGGAAGAGGTGGGCATACACGTTTATTGCTCTCCAAACTTGATGAAAATGCACGAGTGTATGCATTTGATAAAGACCCTCAAGCATTGGAAGTTGCTGCTGCTTTGGCACAAGAAGATCCAAGATTTACCATCATCCATGCCAGTTTTGCTGATATCAAAGAGAAGATGCAGGAAATTGGCGTGATGAGTGTTGATGGCATTATGGCTGATCTAGGGGTGTCATCTCCTCAACTTGATCAGGCAGAGCGTGGTTTTAGTTTCATGCAAGATGGTCCGTTGGACATGCGAATGGATAATTCTAAGGGGTTAACTGCGGCTGAGTGGTTACTCAAAATTGAAGAAGAACAATTAGCAAATATTATTTATCAATATGGTGAAGAGCGTTATAGTCGACGTATTGCTAAAGCCATTAAACTCGCTGGAAAACTAGATACGACTGCTCAATTGGCGGAAGTTGTTAAAACTGCTCATCCAAAATGGGAAAAACATAAACATCCAGCGACACGTACATTTCAGGCTATTCGTATTGCTATTAATAAAGAGCTAGAAGATATTGAAGTGTTTTTGCCGCAAGCTGTAGACTTACTCAAACCGGAAGGACGTTTGTCTGTTATTAGTTTCCATTCTCTTGAAGACCGACTGATTAAACAGTTTATTCAAAAAGAATCGACGTTAGCAGAAGATTTCGGTTGGGGAATGCCTGAACAGCGGGTAGATACAAGAAGATTAAAGAAAATTTCACGGGTTCGTGCGAGTGAAGAAGAAGTAAAAGCGAACCCTCGGTCACGTAGTGCATGGCTTCGGGTTGCTGAACGCTTGGAAGAAAAAGGCGCGTAATGAAAAGCAGTGATGAAATCGCCACCACAGAAAACAAAGTGGTGAAAAAAGTTGTGCTGTATACAGTCTTGGTGGCACTTGTTTTTATAAGTGCCATGATGGTGGTATTTCAAGTATTTGAATATCGTCATGATTATAGAGAGCTTAGCTCTTATATGCGTGAACGTGATGATCTCAATGCTGAATGGGGGCGTTTGCTCATTGAGCAACAAACCTTTGGTGCAACGGCACAGATTGGTACGCGTGCTGTAACTCAGCTACGGATGTTTTCTCCACCGGCTGCAGAAACGGTGGTAATTTCTTTACCAATGACCTCAGAGCAAAATAAGTAAGGCCTTGCTGTATGGTAGATAAGCGAACAAAACAAACACGGAAAAAACAGCAGTCTATTTCGGAAAAACCAACTCTTGCCTTTGATATGTGGCGGTTTTATCTGCTCTGGGCAGTAGTGTTACTCTGTTTTGTTGTTTTAATTGCACGTGCATTCTATGTACAGGTAATTAATAAGGATTTTTTACAAAACAAGGCTAATGCCAATATTTTGCGTACTGAGCGTGTGGAAGCTATGCGTGGCGTGATTAGTGATCGCCATGGTGTGCCTTTAGCAATTAGTACACCGATCATGAAAATCGTAATGGATCCACGTGATTATTTCGATACAAAGCACTTATATGACCAAATTACAGCAGAATTAAAGAAAGATCCGAATAATCGTAAATTAAAAAGACAATTACCCGATAAAAACTTGAATCTTGATGAGTTAGCGGATGTCGTTGGTTTAGATCGTGCCGATCTTAAAAAGCAGATGAATGCACGACCGCGTTCTCGGTATCTGGTTTTGAAAAAAGAAATACCACCGCAACAGGCAGACCTCATTACGAAGGGTAACTTTCAAGGCGTGTATGCCGAGAAAACGTATAAGCGTTATTATCCTCAACCACAGCCAAATGCCCAGATTATTGGTTTAACCAACAGTGAAGGCCAAGGGATTGAAGGCTTAGAAATGCAGCTCAATAAACAGCTGTCGGGTGTGGATGGTGAGCAAAAAATTATTCGTGATAAGCGCGGAAATCGCTTAAAAGTTTCAGAGGTTATCCGTGAGGGTGAGCCGGGCGAAAACATCACTTTAAGTATCGACTCTCGTTTGCAATACATTATGTATAGAGAGTTGACCGCAGCTGGTGTTGCAAATAATGCCCGTTCGGCAACTGCAATTGCTGTAGATGTTAAGACTGGTGAAATTCTGGCGATGACCAGCTGGCCGTCATATAACCCGAATGATAAAAATGGTTTGTCTAATAAAGATGCCATGCGTAACCGCGGTGCGATTGATATGTTCGAACCGGGTTCTACCATGAAGCCATTTACAATTTCTTCTGCATTAGAAACTGGGCAATATACGCCTAACACGATTGTAAATACGTCTCCGGGTTCAATGCGTTTAGGTTGGCATACGATTCGTGATACTCATAACTATGGTGCTTTAACTGTTAGTGGCGTCATTATTAAGTCTTCAAACGTGGGTTCTGCAAAAATTGCATTGTCACTTCCAAAAGAAACACTACCAAGCTTCTTTAATCGTGCTGGTTTTGGTAAACGCTCGGCTGTGAAATTCCCTGGGGAAAGCTCAGGCTTAGTGCTTCCAGTGAGTAAATTGAACTCTTCTCAAATTGGTACTATGGCTTATGGTTATGGTCTAAATGCGACTATTCTTCAGTTAGCTCAAGGCTATGCAATGCTTGCAAATCATGGCGAGAAAATGCCTTTAAGCCTGCATAAATTAGATCAGGCACCTAAAGGGGAACAAGTTCTTGCTCCAAAAATTGCCGATCAGGTTTTGCTCATGCTAGAGCAAGTTACGATGCCTGGTGGTACTGCAAAGCAAGCTAATATTCCGGGTTATCGCGTTGGTGGTAAAACAGGTACGGCCCATAAACTTCGTGCAGACCGTAAAGGTTATTCAAATAATGAATACCGTGCTTTATTTGCTGGTGTTGCTCCAATTAGCGACCCACGTTTAGCCGTTATAGTCGTTGTTGAAAACCCACAAGGTCGTTATTACGGTGGTTTGGTTGCGGCACCTGTTTTTGCACGCATTATGCAAGAATCATTACGTTTAATGAATGTCCCGCTTGATAAGCCCCTTGATACTTCAGTAAATCCTATTCGCAGGTAAGCTATGTCTGTTTCTTTTCAAGAAATTAATCCAGTCGAGATTAATGCACAGTGGTCTAAGCAGCCCTTTCATGGCTTTAGTCTAGATAGCCGTAAGGTTGAATCAGGCCAGATTTTTATTGCTTTGACTAGTTATAGCCAACCTGAAAAAACATGTGCTTTTGCTGAGTCAGCTTTAGCTAATGGCGCACTTGCGATCATTAGTGAGACTGAGCTGGGTGTGGCAAATGAATGGGTATGCCCTGACGTACGTCAGCGTATGGGTGAATGGCAAGAGCGTTATTTGCAATATATAGATCCTGTTACACCAGCACGTATTGTTGCAGTAACAGGCACAAATGGTAAAACGACAATTTCACGTCTAGTTACTGAATTAATTAGTTCGCAACAACAGCGCTGTGCTGTGATGGGTACAACTGGTAATGGTATTTTGCCTGATCTGACGCCATCAACTCATACTACGCTCGATGCTTTACAGCTACAAAATGCATTGCATGATTATGCTAAACAAGGTGCGACTTTCGCTTCTCTGGAAGCAAGCTCACATGGTTTAGAGCAAGGTCGTTTAAATGGTTGTGCGATTGAGATTGCTGTTTATAGTAATTTGAGTCGCGATCATCTGGATTATCACGGCACTTTAGAGGCTTACGCAGAAGCAAAAGCTCTCTTATTCCGTTTTAATTCTTTAAAAGTAGCTGTTATTAATCTTGATGATGAACATGCTGCTCTTATGATAAATGCAGCAAAACAAAATCCTGCTCAGCCAAAGATTCTGACGTATTCACTTACCCAAAATACGGCTGACTATTATATTAGTGACTTAAGTTACTCTTTAGCTGGGGCGACTTTTAATTTAGTCAGTCAGCAAGGTTCTTTTGCTGTTCAAAGTCCATTATTGGGGCATTTCAATGTCGAAAACCTAATAGCAGCACTTATTGCTGCTGAACAAGCAGGTTTTGATTTGGAAGCATTAGTCGCTTTTGTTCCTAAGCTTATTGGTGCACCGGGACGAATGCAGGTTATTCGCGATGGTGAGCGTTTATTTGTTGTGGATTATGCACACACACCTGATGCTTTAATTCAGGTGCTTAAAACTTTAAAACGTCATGTATCTAATCAGCTTTGGGCAGTATTCGGATGTGGTGGAGATCGTGACCGTGGTAAACGTCCACTCATGACTCAAGCCGCTTTAGATGGAGCGAATCCGATTATTCTAACTTCGGATAATCCAAGAACCGAAGATACTGAACAAATTTTTGCTGATATGAAGCAAGGAATTGATTTTTCTGGGCATCGCATGCAGGAAATTCATGATCGCCGTGAAGCAATTAAGTTTGTTGCACAGCAAGCTCAAGCTGGTGATATTGTGGTTATTGCTGGTAAAGGTCATGAAAACTATCAAGAAATTAATGGTGTGCGTCACTGGTTTGATGATGTTGTCGAAGTACAATCAGCAATTGCTGCGCAGCATCATACTGTAGACGCTGCTTACCCTGCACAATAGGATTATTTATGCATACTTCAACCACCAGTACCGTGCCTTTGGAACCGTGGACAGCTCAACAATTACAACAGGCAACGCAGGGCTATTGGCATAAAGACCAGATCCCTCAAACTGAAATTAAACGTATTTTAACGGACTCTCGTCATGCTGAAACTGGGGACGCCTTTTTAGCACTAAAAGGTGAACGTTTTGATGCGCACGACTTTGTAGCTCAGGTTGCAGCGAATGGTTGTCAAATCGCAATTGTTGAACACCCGCTTGATGTAGAAATTGCACAACTGGTTGTTGCTGATACGCGCTTGGCTTTGGGGCAACTCGGTGCTTATCGCCGTGAGCAAAATACTCAATTAAAAGTGATTGCTTTAACAGGCAGTAGCGGTAAAACGACAACTAAAGAAATGTTAGGAAGTATATTGTCGCGCTTAGCTCCGACATTGATCACCCGTGGTAATTTAAATAATGACCTTGGTGTACCCATGATGCTGCTAGAGCTTCGCAAGGAACATCAATATGCGGTGATGGAGTTGGGTGCAAGCCATCAAGGTGAGATTGATTACACATCAAAACTCGTTCAGCCCCATGTTGCAGGCATTTTGAATATTGGTACAGCTCATCTGGGCGAATTTGGTGGTCGTGAAGGTATTTGCCGAGCTAAATCGGAAATTTATCGTCATATTTTACCAAATGGCGTTGCAATCGTACCGCAACAAGATGATTTCGCTGCTGAGATTTTTGACGCTGCAAAAGCGTATCGTATTTCTACATTTGGTGTGGGTGGCGATGTTTATGCAACAGATATTGAATTACTACCTCAATCAACAAATTTTACGCTACATACACCACAAGGCAGCAGTACCGTTAAGCTTCCTTTTGCTGGTGAGCATAATGTTCAAAATGCGACCGCAGCTGTAGCTTTTGCTTTAGCAATTGGTATTGGACTGGAAGATATTGTTCAAGGCTTAGAGCAAGCTCAGGGAGCTAAAGGTCGTCTTAACTTTATTCAAAAGTCACCTTACTTATTTATTGATGATACCTACAATGCCAATCCAACTTCTATGCGTGCTGCTGCACAAGTGTTATTGCAGCAACAAGGCGTAAAAGTGATGGTCATGGGGGATATTGGTGAGTTAGGTGAGAGCAGTTGGCAAGAACACCACGATTTAGGCCGTGATCTTGCTGAGCTTCATTTAGATCATATTATTGCAGTTGGGCAGTTTGCTCCAGCCGCTTTCGAGGGTGCACACTCTCATTCCAATAAAGTGAAAGCATTTCAGACACAAGCTGAGGCGCTTCCATTTCTAATCAATCTAATCCAAACACATCAACCACAGTCCATGAGTTTCCTGTTTAAAGGTTCTCGCTTTACTCATATGGAAACGTTGATGGCTGATTTGATGGAGAAACTTTAAATGCTGTTATGGTTGTTTGAACAACTTGCGGGCTATCACAGTTCGTTTCAGGTCGTTCGTTATTTAACATTACGTTCTTTACTCAGTGTATTAACTTCACTGACCATTGGTCTGGTCCTCGGACCGATCATGATTCGTAAATTACAAGCGTTAAAATACGGTCAGGCAGTAAGTTCATTTGCTCCTGAAAATCATGCTAAAAAGATGGGTACACCAACCATGGGCGGGATTTTAATTCTGCTTTCAATTGGTATTAGTACTTTACTCTGGGCTGATTTATCTAATCCCTATGTTTGGATTGTGCTTGGTGTAATGGTTGTGTTCGGTGCTGTGGGCTGGGCAGATGACTGGATTAAAATTCGCTATAAAGACAATGCAGGTTTACCTGCACGTAAGAAGTTTTTCTGGACTTCAGTTGCATCGCTTGGGGCGGGTATTGCTTTATATTTAATTGCAACCCAACAGTCGAATGCTGATTATACTGCAAACATGCTGGATTTATTGATTCCATTCTTTAAGAATCTTTCAATTCCACTTTCTATGGTTCCTTTGGGCTTGGCGTTTATTGTATTTACCTATCTGGTTATTAATGGTGCCTCTAACGCCGTTAACTTAACTGATGGTTTAGATGGTTTGGCAATTATGCCTGTTGTAATGGTTGCTACTGGCTTAGGTGTATTTGCTTATTTGTCAGGTGACATCCGTTTCGCAAACTATTTGCATATTCCCTATGTGAAATATACCTCTGAGCTTGTTGTAATCTGCTCTGCCATGATTGGTGCAGGTTTGGCATTTCTTTGGTATAACGCACACCCTGCTCAAATCTTTATGGGTGATGTTGGCGCATTAGCTTTAGGTGCAATGCTTGGAACGATTGCTGTTATGGTGCGCCAAGAAATCGTATTTGCGATTATGGGTGGTGTGTTTGTAATGGAGGCAGTATCTGTCTTCTTGCAAATTGGATCGCTGCGGATGCGTAATAAACGTGTGTTCTTAATGGCGCCGCTGCATCATCACTATGAAAAGCAGGGCTGGAAAGAAACCCAAGTTGTGATTCGTTTTTGGATTATTACAATTATATTAGTAGTTTTAGGTCTAATGACTTTAAAATTGCGATAGATCTTATTTTAGTGTCAATATAAAGCCAGTTCTACTGGCTTTTTTTATTGGAGAGATGAATGACAAAAGTTGCTGGTCTAGACCAATTATCTGTAATTAATCAGAAAGTAGTTGGAGAGGGCGAGGTATTACCTCAGGTCGTACTGAAAGATGGAAGTCAGGTGCAAACAGGAACTGTCGCTACAATGCTGCATAATATTAAACTATATAATGCAGGCCAAAGAGGCCAGATTGAGGAAGAATTAAAGATTGCTATTCCAACTTTAGTCAAAGTGGGGCTATTTGATTTATTTCAGGTAGATGAATGGATTAGTGGAGCTAATGCGGGACGTACATTTGTGGGAATGCATGCACAAAGTTATTTACAACAAAAAGAACAAGAGAATAATTAAAAGTGACTAAGCAAATTTTAATGTGTCCTGTGTGTCGTCAGTCTCTCAATTTAAATGAAAAAACTTGGCGGTGTGGACAAGGGCATAGTTATGATGTCGCTAAACAAGGTTATGTGAACTTACATGTTGTGCAACATAAACATAGTAAGAACCCTGGAGATACACCAGAGTCAGTCGATGCGCGACGAGCTTTTTTACAAGGTGGTTATTATCAACCTTTGCAACATGCCGTAGTCGCTTTATTAAAACAATTAGGTGTAAAAACCGTACTTGATATTGGGTGTGGTGAAGGCTATTACACAAGTGCCATGCAGCAAGTCGTTGAGCAATGTATTGGTGTTGATATTGCAAAAAATGCGGTACAGCGTGCAGCAAAGCTCAATACTGAGGTGACTTGGGTTGTGGGAACTGGTGCGACTTTGCCTGTACTTGATCAAAGTATGGATGCATGTACCAGTTTGTTTAGCCCAATTCCACAAGCAGAAATTGCACGTGTTTTAAAAGATGATGGATATTTAATTGTTGTCACTCCTGCATCTGAACATTTATATGCAATGCGTGAAGCTTTATTTGAACAGGTTAACCCTCATACACCAGAAAAGTTTGTAGAGCAGTTGCAAGATTTGTTTGAGCTCAAACAAGAGCAAATTATTAATGCCCCTTTTGTGCTTGATCAACAGGCTTTAAAAAATCTGATTGCTATGACACCTTATGCTTATAAAGCATCTCCTGAGCGTCGTTTGCAGTTAGAGCAGCAGTCGCAATTAGAGGTAACAGCATCTTTTCAAATTTATGTCTTTCAGAAACGTAATAAAACAGCTAGCTAGCAGTTCATTTTTAAAAGCGTAAAAAAAGCCATCATACGATGGCTTTTTTATATTTACTCAATCTGATTAATCAGATTTTCTAGTTCATCTTTCTCACGCTTCGGTGCTGCTCCCTGTGAAGGCTTCATAGCAGGAGGTGCTGCTTTTGATGGAATAACAATTTCTTCACCTGGCAAATCGGAAAAGTCATTGTCATTGCTTAGTTTTGGTTGTGGTGGTGCTGGGCGATAAAGCGGGCGTGCTAATGGTGGAGCTGCACGATAAGTTTTCTTATCGCCTACCTCAGTAACAGTTTGTTGTTTGTCACGTGAAATAGGGCCTTGAGCATCTTTATCTAAACGAACCCAAGATGCTGGTGTACCTTGCAATGCTTGACCCATGAAGTTAATCCAGATTGGTAATGCAGCAATACCGCCATACTCACGACGACCTAATGTAGTCGGCTGGTCAAATCCAACCCACGTTACAGTCACTAATTTACCGTTAAAGCCTGCAAACCATGCATCTTTTGCGTCATTGGTTGTACCTGTTTTACCACCTAAATCACTACGACCAATTTTAAGTGCTGCACGACCTGTACCATGCTCAATTACATCACGTAAAATATTGGCCATGTCATAAGCAGAGCTTGATTTTAAAATACGTTGAGCTTGGCGGTACTCGCTATTCGCTTTATCACTCTGTTTAAGATTAAGTTGTTTAGCAGCCTTTTCTTTCTGCTCTACATCTTTGTTCGTAACTTCAATGACTTCATCATCTGTTGTTGTAGCTTTCTGCTCGTCATCAGTTGTGTCAGGCGCATTAATGCATGAAATACATGCATATTCTGGCTTAGCTTCATAAATCACTTTACCGTATGCGTCTTCAATACGCTGAATAAAGTGTGGTTGAACACGATAACCACCATTTGCAAAAGTTGCATATCCAGTTGCCATTTGAATTGGTAAGACTTGAGGGGTACCTAAGGCAATGGTGTAGTTGCGTGGAATTTGATCTTCTTGTAAACCAAAATCCATGAATAACTGGCGTGTACGTTCAATTCCCACCGTTTGTAAAAGGCGTACTGATACGGTATTACGAGACAAATACAAAGCACGGCGTAAAGGGATCATTCCTAAATAACGACCATCTGAGTTTCTAGGTGTCCACTTACCAATCGTGATAGGACTATCATTCACCATGCTGTACGGCGTCATACCGCGTTCTAATGCCAATGCATAGACAAACGGTTTGATCGTTGAACCGGGTTGGCGCCAGCCTTGTAAGGCACGGTTAAATTTCGATTGATAGAAGTTATAACCACCTACAATTGCTTCAATTGAACCATCATTCGGGTTAATCGCAATAAGTTGACCTTGAACTTTTGGAACCTGAACTAAAGACCATGCTGTTTTTGCATCATTTGGACGTAAGCGAACAATATCTTTAACTTGAACAATTTGAGACGCGCGCGAAGGAGCACCACCTACACTATTCGCATTGCGATAGGGGCGAGCCCATGACATACCTGACCACTGTACAGTAACGGTGGTACCATCTTGCATTAATGCGTCAAAAGAGCTGCTATTTACCTTGGTGATTTGTGCAGGGTAGGTATTGGCATATGCTCTAAATTCATTTAATGGTTTATCGTGTGCTTCTGCACCACGCCAGCCATGACGACGGTCGTAAGCTTCAAGACCATCTTGTACAGATTTCTCTGCAATCGCTTGGCGTTTAGCATTGATGGTTGTATAGACTTTATAACCAGAATCAATGGCTTGTTCGCCAAAATGCTTAACGAGTTCCGAGCGAACCATTTCGCCCGCATACGGGTGAATATTATTTAAATCCCGATTGGGCATGTTTAGGTTAATCGGTTCAGCTACAGCTTTTTGATATTCTGCTTGAGAGATATAACCCAGCTGTAACATACGGCCTAAAATCCAGTTACGTCTTTCAAGCGCACGCTCAGGATTAACCACAGGATTGTATTTAGAAGGTGCTTTTGGCAAACCTGCAATCATTGCCATTTGAGCAATGCTGAGTTCATTAATACTTTTGTTGTAATAAATTTTGGCTGCCGCTGCGATACCGTAGGCATTTTTTCCTAGGAAGATTTTATTCACATAAAGGCTGAGAATTTCTTCTTTAGATAAATTTTGCTCAATTTTTCGAGCCAAAAAGATCTCAGTTATTTTGCGTTTTAAGGTTCTTTCTGGGCTCAAATAATAGTTCTTTGCAACCTGCATGGTAATGGTTGAACCACCAGTTTGCACATCAGAGCCAGTCACACTTTCACTTAAAGCACGTCCTAAACCTTTAAAACTGATCCCGCTATGTTCAAAGAAAGAAGAGTCTTCTGCTGCTAAAAATGCATGAATAAAAGCAGGAGGAATTTGTTTGTATTCAACTGGAATAGAAAGCTTACCACCATACTCGGCAATCAGTTGATTATCCGATGTGTAGACCTGTAGAGGTTTTAAAAGCGGAGCTTTTTTTAGTGAACTCATTTCAGGTAGCGATGGGGCGATATAGAGATACATGCCATAAAAGCCCATCGGAAGTGAGACTAAGATAATAATAATGATCAAAAAAATTGGACGCACGAAGCCCAAACTGGATAGCTTTTTCATGATAAGTAAGCTTTAATAAGATCGAATACAAACTAATTGTGGTCAGTATAGCCTTTAGACATGCGGATTGTTAGATGAGATATTGTATCCGTGTAAAAATAAAGACCTAGATTATTGGTTTGTAATTTTTTTGGGGATAAAAAAATAATAGGACAATAGTGTGCTCAGGTTATATCGTAAACCGAATAAGGGGTTAATGGGTGTCGATATTAGTTCGACTTCTGTTAAGTTGTTAGAGCTCTCTGTTAAGAACGGTAAATATTGGGTGGAAAGCTATGCTTTGATGCCTTTACCCGAGAACAGTGTAGTTGAAAAAAATATCTTGAATCCAGAGGCAGTGGCAGAAGCTTTGGAACGGGCGATGAATTTAGCAAATCCCCAAACCAGTAACGCTGCAATTGCTGTTCCAACATCGACGGTTATTCATAAAACCATCGAAATGGATGCAGATATGAATGATGATGAGCGAGAAGTTCAGATTCGTTTAGATGCGGAGCAGTATATACCGTTCCCTTTGGATGAGGTGAGTCTTGATTTTGAGGTTTTACCAGATCGACTGCCTAATCCAAACCGTGTAAATGTACTTCTAGTTGCAACAAGAACAGAAAATGTTGAAACACGAGTAGAAGTGCTGGAACTGGTGGATTTAACGCCTAAGCTTGCTGATGTCGAAAGTTATGCTGTCGGGCGTGCTTTTAGTGTATTTGCTGATAGTTTGCCCATGGGTGCAAATACCATTGGTATTTTAGATATCGGCCATACCATGACCACATTATCGGTTATGCAAAGTGGCAAAATCATTTATACCCGTGAACAAGTCTTCGGTGGCAAACAGCTTACACTGGAAATTCAAAGCCGTTATGGTTTGTCTTTAGAAGAAGCAGGGCGAGCTAAAAAAGAGCGCTCTTTACCCGATGACTATGATATCGAAGTTTTAGAGCCATTTTTAGATGCGGTCGTGCAGCAAGCGGCTAGGTCTCTACAATTTTTCTTTTCTTCGTCACAGTTCAATGAAATAGACCATATTTTACTAGCAGGTGGGAATGCCAATATTCCTGGGCTTGCTAAACTGTTGCAACAAAAGCTTGGTTACCGTGTGACCATTGCCAATCCATTTTTACAAATGGGTTTTTCTCCTCAAGTCGACATTCAAAAAATTGAAAATGATGCTTCATCATTAATGGTGGCATGTGGCTTGGCTTTAAGGAGTTTTGATTAATGGCAACAATTAACTTACTCCCTTGGCGTGATGGGCTTAGGGAACAGCGCAAAAAACAATTTATTATTTTATGTTTTGGGGTCGTTGTTCTGGGGATCACCACTGTATTTTCTGGGTGGTTTTATTTGAATCAAAAATTAGATGATCAAGAACAAGCTAATCAACTCATCACCAGTACAAACCAGAGTCTAGATCAACAGCTTAAAACCTTAAATGGCTTGCAAGAACAGCGTGATGCCATTATCGAGCGTATGAAACTTATTCAGGGATTGCAAAGTCAACGTCCTGTTGTTGTGCGTTTGGTAGATGAATTGGTACGAGTGACCCCAGCAGCAATGTACTTGACTAAATTTAGCCGGACTGGAGATAAATTTACCATTGAAGGTAAGGCTGAAAGTCCAAATACGGTCGCAGAGTTATTACGTAATCTCGAAGCATCACAATGGTATCGCAATGCTTTTATGAATTCATTCTTGGCGACTGAAGAGAAAAAAGATAAGACTGCGAGTTCGCTGCTTCCTAGAGTGGAAGATGGCTATGGCAGTTTTGTTGTGACTGTTGATTTGGGTGAAGCGGGGGTGACTACAACAGCTGATACCACCAATACATCTGTAAGCACGGATAAGGGGGCAGTTAAATGAGTCCGGATGAACTTCATGAGTTGTCGTTAGAACAAGCTCCATCTAAGAAAAAAAAGATCACTTTAGAAAAATTTCTTCAGCAATTTAACACCCTAGATATGAACAGTTATGGTAGCTGGCCATTATCTGTGAAAATTACGTGCTGGTTTTTTATTTTCTTTGCTGTATTGGCTTTGGGGTACTTTGTTGTTATTCAGCCAAAGCTACAAGCAATTGATAATGCAGAGGCGCAAGAAAGTAATTTGTTGAATGAGTTTCGAGAAAAGGATTCAAAATTACGTAATTTGCAGCAGTATCAGCTTCAGCTTCAAGAGATGCAAGCAAACTTTAATCAGCAGTTAGAGCAACTGCCAAAAGAAACCGAAATTCCAAGCTTGGTTGAGGATATTAACTTAACTGGTGTGAGTTCTGGTCTGAAGTTTAAGAATATCCGTTTAGAAGATGAAGTGAAGCAGGAAATCTTTATTGAACAGCCTATTACGATGGAAGCAACTGGCGATTATCACGCTTTTGGTGCCTTTGTTAGTAGTATTGCGGCATTACCACGTATTGTGACGATGCATGATTTTGTTGTAGAGGCTGCACCTGTTAAAGATAGTAAGTCAGATATTCCTGTACTTAACTATTCTATTAAAGCAAAAACTTATCGCTATATGGGCGCCGTAGAAAATGCTGAACATCCAGAAAATAATGCTTCGGCTTCTGTAGCACCTGTTTCCTCTACTGCTAATACACAGTCGAAATAGGAGCATTACAATGAAACTTAAGCAAATTTCTTTTTCTATTTTGGCATGTTTAGTTTTAGTTGGATGTGACTCGAGAATTGATGCTGTAAATCAGCAAATGGCAAATATACGTAATCAGCCACCACAGCCGATCGACCCAGCTCCTGTTTTTACAGCTGTGCCACAATTTAATTATGCGGCTCATCAGCTAAAGAGTCCATTTTTACCAAGCTCACTTGCTGCTGAGCTCAAAATTATGGCAGGAAAACGAGTCTATCCGAATTTTTCACGTGCACCTCAGCCCCTAGAAAGTTATGCATTAGAATCCTTAAACATGAAAGGAAGTATACGTAATAACCGTGGGCAAGTACTGGCTCTTATCCAATCACCTGATCAGCAAATTGAGCGGGTACAGGTGGGGAACTATATTGGGATGAATCAAGGACGTATTACTCATATTGGTCCAACCCAAATTGATCTGGTAGAAATTGTCCCTGATGGGCGCGAAGGCTATGTGGAGAGACCAAGAACCTTAGTGTTAATTGGGCCCGCACCCTAAAATTTAGGGAATAACAAAGAAAAAGTATTTTTAAAGATTATTTAATTGGGGATGGTCAGACAATGAATCACGTATTCCGTCAGTTTTCTATGGGGGCTGTAGCCATTGCACTTATGCAGGTTGCCTCTGCACAGGTCAGCATGACCAATATTGTACCGACACAAATTGCAGGTCAGGGTACAGAAATTAGAGTTATGTTCAATGGTTTGCCACCACAGCCACAGGCATATCAGCTTGAAAATCCTTCACGTTTGATTTTGGATTTTAATAAAGCTAACCAGACTTTAACACAGTCAAAAGTAGCGGTTGCTACAAATGAAGCGAGCTCTGTTGATGTAAGTTCTGACGATCAGCGTTCACGTTTAACTGTCAATTTAAAAGAGGCAGGTGCGTTTACAACACGTATTGAAGGCAATACTTTTATTTTAAAGATTAATTCAGCTCAAGCGGCTATTAAGCCTTTACCAACAGCTACAGTGCAATCCCAAGGTGTTTCAAATATTGGTTTTCAGCGTGGAAGTCAAGGTGAAGGGTTAATTGTTATTGATTTACTCGGAAGCAATACCCCTGTTGATGTTCAGCAACAAGGTAGCAAAGTCGTAGTGAGAACTCTGGGCTCTAAAATTCCTACACATTTGGCTAAACGTTTAAATGTGAACGATTTTGCGACCCCTGTTTCTACCATCGAGTCTTATAACGAAAAAGGTAATGGCGTTATTACGATCCAATCTAGTGGTAGCTATGAATATATGGCTTATCAGGCGGAAAATAAACTCACCATTAGCTTAAAGCGTCCTCAGGACAAAAATGTAAATACTGCATCTAAGCTATCTTATTCTGGTAATAAGCTTTCTCTTGATTTTCAAGATATTGAAGTTCGTAGAGTTCTACAGTTACTTGCTGATTTTACGGGCATTAATATGGTAGCTGCCGATAGTGTGCAGGGTAATATTACTTTGCGCTTGAAAGATGTTCCGTGGGATCAGGCACTTGATATTATTTTAAAGACCAAAAATCTTGATAAACGCAGAAATGGCAATGTTATTTGGATTGCTCCAGTTGCAGAGCTGATTAAGGCCGAAGATGATGAATCAAAAGCTTTAGCACAAACGATTAAGTTAGCACCGATTCAAACTGATTATATTCATTTGAGTTATGCTAAAGCCATAGATTTACTTAAGTTAATCGAAGATTCTCGTGATGGTAAGGGGGCAGTTGCGAATCGTACTGCAAACTCGGATTCTCTTGCGTTGGAGAGCTTATTAAGTTCACGCGGTAGTGCTGTGGCTGATACCCGTACTAATACTTTAATTATTAATGATACAGCACAAAATATTGATAAAATTCGTAAAATGATTGATTTGCTTGATGTACAAGTGAAGCAGGTCATGGTCGAAGCGCGTATTGTAAGAGCATCTACATCTTTCACCAAAGAACTAGGCGTTAAATGGGGAATATTGTCGCAAGGGATTACCAATAATAATAACTTGCTGGTTGGTGGTAGTGAAACAACCTTATGGAATTTAAGAAAGCCAGAAAAAGACACTACTACGGGTGCCTATAAATATACGATTGAACGTCCAGATAACTTAAATGTCGATTTAGGGGTAACCAATCCTGCGGGAAGTATTGCCTTTGGTTTAATTAGCATGTCTGATTTTATGCTTGATCTTGAACTTTCCGCATTACAAGCCGATGGCTATGGTGAAGTTATTTCTACTCCTAAAGTCATGACAGCAGATAAACAATCTGCAAAAGTCGCTACTGGTCAGCAAGTTCCTTATCTGATGACGACTACTTCTGGTGCTGGTTCCACAGCAACTACTTCATTTAAAGATGCACTCCTAAGCTTGGATGTTACCCCAAGTATTACGCCTGATGGTAAAATTCAAATGAAATTAGATATTTCTAAGGATTCTGTAGCAGGCGAAGCCCCTAATGGTGAGTTAATTTTAAATAAAAATAATATTAATACGAATGTATTGGTTAATGATGGTGAAACGGTCATTTTAGGAGGGGTGTTTGAGCAGACGACAACTAACTCACAAACCAAGGTTCCTTTCTTTGGTGATATTCCTGTACTTGGGCATTTATTCAGAAAAGATGTGAAATCTGATGATAAACAAGAGTTACTGATTTTCGTTACGCCACGAATTGTTAATGACACTTTGGTGAGAAATCATTAATATATTTTTTAATGAAAGCAATTGAAATAGGTGGCGCCTTGCCAAGCAAAGCGTTTGAAACCCTGCCAAATATTTATTTGGTAGGGCCCATGGGGGCAGGAAAAACAACCGTTGGACGTCATTTAGCCGAAATATTAGGGCGTGAATTTTTAGATAGTGATCATGAAATTGAACGCAAAACAGGTGCTACTATTCCTTGGATTTTTGAAAAAGAAGGGGAATTTGGATTTCGTGCTCGTGAAACTATAGTGTTGAATGAGTTGACTTCTCGCAAGGCTTTGGTTTTGGCAACAGGTGGTGGCGCGGTTACTCAACCCCCCAATCGTGAGTTTCTAAAGCAGCGTGGTATTGTTGTTTATCTTTACACTCCAGTGGAACTACAATTACAACGAACTTATCGCGATAAAAACCGACCTCTATTACAAGTTGAAAACCCTGAACAAAAATTGCGCGATTTATTAAAAATACGTGATCCTTTATATCGTGAAGTTGCTCATTACACGATTGAAACCAATCAGGGTGCTGCACGTGATCTTGCTCAAAAGATTTTGCAACTTATTTTGTCTAACACGCTAAAATAGCCAAACTTACTCGTGGTTTAATAAACTCATGCAAACTTTACATGTTGAATTAGGCGAACGCCGTTACCCTATTTTTATTGGCAGTCAACTTGATCCTAAGCAGTTGCTTGAACCTTATATTCATGGTCAACAGGTCATGATTGTAAGTAACGAAACGGTCGCTCCTTTATATTTATCTCACTATCAAGAAGCATTAAAAAATTTGGGTAAAACGATAGCTACTTGTATTTTGCCCGATGGTGAAAAATATAAAGATATTCAACATTTAAATTTAATTTTTGATGCATTACTTGAAGCTGGTTTTAACCGAGATTGTACGGTTCTAGCTTTAGGCGGCGGTGTTATTGGTGATATGGCTGGCTTTGCCTCAGCATGTTTCCAGCGTGGAGTGTATTTTATTCAGGTTCCTACCACACTTCTTTCACAGGTAGACTCAAGTGTAGGCGGTAAAACTGGAATTAATCATCCACTAGGTAAAAACATGCTTGGTGCATTTCAGCAGCCTCAAGTTGTTTTGGCTGATATGGCCCAACTCAATACTTTACCTGATCGAGAATTGTCTGCTGGATTATCAGAAATTATTAAATATGCCTTGTTAGGTGATGCTGATTTTCTGGTGTGGTTAGAGCAAAATATGGATGGATTGGTTGGACGAGATGCTCATCTTTTAGCAGAAGCTGTTTATCGTTCATGTGCCCATAAAGCCCGTATTGTTGCAAATGATGAAAAAGAGCAAGGCGAGAGAGCTTTACTCAACCTAGGTCATACATTTGGTCATGCGATTGAATCTTACCTTGGTTACGGTACTTGGTTGCATGGCGAAGCAGTTGCTACCGGCATGGTAATGGCGGCCGATTTATCACAGCGTTTAGGCTGGATTTCAAGTGATGATGTAGAGCGTACAAAAAAAATTATTCAACGCGCTAATTTGCCGATATCATGTCCAAAAATTCCATTGGATGAATTCCTTGGATATATGGCACATGATAAAAAAGTCCTCAATGGTCAATTACGTTTAGTGTTGTTAAAGCAACTTGGACAAGCGGTAATTACTAAAGACTTTGATGTTGAACTCATGAAACAAGCTATTTTGGCAAATCAACACGGATAATAAATTAAGGTAACACATGACTGTATCACGTACACTTTGGCAGAATGTTCAACAATATATCTGGTTGGTGGGTGGTATCGTCTGCTTGTTTCTGGCTTTTCTTTTCTGGGTAATGACTGATAGTAAGAAGCTTGTAGAAGTAGAAAAAGCAGCCGATTCAGAAACACCAGTACAAATTCAGCCAGAAAAAGTGGCAACAACGGTTAACTTAGGGGCTTTAGCTGATGAAGTTAGGCCTCTTGATTTAACGACTCGTACGGTTGCTTCAGGTCAGCATGAGGCAGAGTTCCGCGGTACAAAATTTATTAGCGAAAACAAGAAACAGTGGACGCTTGAGCTGTTCCGTGCATCTGATGAAGATATTGTTAAAAACTTTTTAAAGAATCGTTCAGACCGAAATAAATTTATTTACTTCCGGTTAAGTGGTGATAAGCAATCTGAACAATATGTTTTGACATATGGTGTATTTAAACGTTCTGAAGATGCAATTCAGCAATTAACGCAACTGAACCTTGATTTGCCTGAATCAATTAAGCCACAACCACAACAATTTTCTACTTATGTACCCCTAGTTAATGATTTAGGTGCAGATGAAATGAAAGGTGGGATTAGCCAAACTTATGAGGTGCGTTTACGCCCAGCTGCATTACCTAAAATTGATGAGTCTTTACTCATGGGCGCAGGTGCAAATAGTGCTGTAAGTGCACAACCTAAAGTAGCTACTCCAGCAACGAACTCTACGACTCGGACAACCATTATTCGCCGAGATGCTGAAGGAAATGTTGTGGATGTACATCAATCGAATTCTGCTGCTGATACGGCTAAAAAGGCTCAACAAAATCGTGCAACTGAAGCTCCTCCTAAAAATGCAACAAATGAGGGCACAAGAGGGAACTAACGATAAGAATAATCTGCACAAATATAGTGCAATAATAAGATGTATATATAATAAATGACCAAGTGTGGTGCATATTTGGTCATTTATTAAAATGATAGCCTGAATAAAATCGATCTATTTGTAATAAATATAAATACTTAAGTTGTTAAAATTATATTGGCATAGTTTTTGCTTTATTCTTGTGCTTATTAATGTACTGCTAACTATTTTGGCGCTCTAAAGAGTGAAGTCTATGCAGAGTCGTGGGGTCGAGCTGCTTTAAAAGAGTGCGAAATAAGTCAAAACATTTTTCTAGCAAAAACCAGTGTACGTAAAAATGGAACAGCGTATATTGGCTTATCAGCCCAAAATTTTTTTTTGCGAAACATTGAGCTAACTATCGTCCGTAGGCAATATCGCAGAAATAAGTTGTTTGTTTGACGCTCGAAAGAGCCTTATTGAAAGAAGGGTACGCTATGCACATGCCATCGCCTAATACTGTAGCTCCCGCTCAAGGTTTATATCAACCTGATGAGTTTAAGGATAACTGTGGTTTTGGACTGATTGCCCATATGAAGGGTGAATCAAGTCATCATCTTGTAGAAACCGCGATTCACAGTTTAAGTTGCATGACGCACCGTGGTGGTATTGCCGCAGATGGCAAGACGGGAGATGGTTGCGGCTTATTATTGGCGATGCCAAAGCAATTTTTTCGTGATGAAGCAAAAAAACTGAGTGATATTACACTTAGCGAAGTTTTTGCTGTCGGTACTGTATTCCTAAATGTTGATCCGGCATTGGCGCAGCACTCTAAAAATATTTTAACTAAAGAAATTGAGGCTGATGGCTTACGCGTACTAGGTTGGCGTGTTGTCCCTACAAATAACGATGCACTAGGTGAAATTGCACTTCAATCTTTACCAGCTTTTGAACAGGTCATTGTGAACTGTCCAATGGGTGTAACAGAAGTTGAGTTTAACCGTAAACTATTTTTGGCACGTCGCCGTGCAGAACAACAATTACTAAATGATTCGTCGTTCTACGTGAACACGCTTTGTTCGACAGTAATCAGCTATAAAGGCTTGATGATGCCGGCAGCGATTGCTGAGTTCTATACAGATTTGGCAGATGAGCGTTTAAAATCTCATATTGTGGTATTCCACCAACGTTTCTCGACCAACACTTTACCGCGTTGGCCTTTGGCTCAGCCTTTCCGTTATCTTGCGCATAATGGTGAAATTAACACTATTACAGCAAACCGTAACTGGGCATTGGCACGTACGCCTAAATTTGAAAATCCATTGTTGCCGGGCTTAACTGATCTTAATCCAATCGTGAACCGTACAGGTTCAGACTCTTCAAGCTTAGATAACATGCTTGAAATCTTGGTCGGTGGCGGTATGGATTTATTCCGTGCATTGCGTATGCTCGTGCCACCAGCTTGGCAGAACGTTGAAACTTTAGATGCAGACTTACGTGCATTCTATGAGTTTAACTCTAAGCACATGGAAGCTTGGGATGGTCCTGCGGGCTTGGTTATTCAAGATGGTCGTCATGCGATTTGTATGCTTGACCGTAATGGTTTGCGCCCTGCACGTTGGGTCGTTACCAAAAATGATTACATTACCTTAGCATCTGAAATTGGTGTTTGGGGTTATGAACCTGAAGATGTGGTTTCTAAAGGTCGTGTTGGACCGGGTCAAATTTTGGTAGTTGATACTTTAACCGGCAAAGTACTTGATACAAAAGATGTAAATACACACCTTAAAAACATGCGTCCATACCGTGAATGGTTACGTGATCATGCAATTCGCCTAAATGCGAATCCAGAACTTGAAGAACAATTAGTTGATCAAGGTTTAACTGGTGATGCTTTAAAAGCAGCTCAAAAAATGTTTATGGTGACATTTGAAGAGCGTGATCAATTGTTGCGTCCTATTGCTGAAAGTGGTCAGGAAGCTGTAGGTTCTATGGGTGATGATACGCCAATGGCTGTATTGTCTCGTCAAGTACGCCATGTGACTGATTATTTCCGTCAACAATTTGCGCAAGTAACGAACCCTCCAATTGATCCACTACGTGAATCGATTGTAATGTCGCTTGAAACCTGTTTAGGTCGTGAGCAGAATGTATTTGAGCAAGGTCCAGAGCACGCAGATCGAATCATTATTTCGAGCCCTGTTCTGTCTAACTCAAAAATGCAGCAAATCCGTAGTATTGATCGTGCAGGCTATGAGTCTGTTGACATCAATTTGAACTATTCTGAAGAAGAAGGTTTGCAAGCTGCGATTACACGTATTTGTGAAGAAGCGGCGCAAGCGGTTCGTGATGGTAAAACTTTAATTGTTTTAACTGATAAAAATATTCGCCAAGGTTTCTTACCTGCAAATGCAGCGCTTGCAACAGGTGCGGTACACCATTACCTCATTAAAACTGGTTTACGTACTGATGCAAACATCATGGTTGAAACCGGTTTTGCACGTGATCCGCACCAATTTGCGGTATTACTTGGTTTCGGTGCAACCGCTGTTTACCCATACCTTGCATATGACGTAATTAATGATTTGATTGCTAAAGGTGAGCTTTTAGGTGATCCAATCCATGCTCAAGCAAACTTCCGTAAAGGTATTGAGAAAGGCTTATTAAAAGTTCTTTCAAAAATGGGTATCTCTACAGTTGCTTCGTATCGTGGTGGTCAGCTTTTCGAAGCAGTGGGTTTATCATCAGAAGTTGTAGACCAGTGCTTCTTGGGTGTTCCAAGTCGTATTCAGGGTGCAACATTTGCTGATCTTGAAAAAGATCAGAAAAAATTAGCTGCTACAGCATGGTCAAATCGCAAACCAATTGACCAAGGCGGTTTGCTTAAATTCGTATTTGATAAAGAGTATCACGCGTTTAACCCAGATGTGATTAACTCATTACACAAAGCAGTTCGCTCTGGTAAATACGAACACTTTAAAGAATATGCTGAGCTGGTGAATAACCGTCCAGTAGCGACTATTCGTGACTTATTCAAGTTAAAAACCACCAATTCGATTCCAGTGGAGCAAGTTGAATCAGTTGAAGATATCTTGCCTCGTTTTGACTCGGCAGGAATGTCTTTGGGTGCTCTTTCTCCAGAAGCACATGAAGCAATTGCAATTGCGATGAATACAATTGGTGGTCGTTCAAACTCTGGTGAAGGCGGTGAAGATCCTGTTCGTTACGGCACAATTCGTAACTCGAAAATCAAACAGATCGCATCTGGTCGTTTTGGTGTAACTCCTGCATACCTGACTTCTGCTGAAGTATTGCAAATTAAAGTTGCTCAAGGTGCAAAACCGGGTGAAGGCGGTCAGTTACCGGGCGGGAAAGTAAATGGTTTAATTGCACGTTTACGTTACTCAGTGCCGGGTGTAACACTGATTTCACCTCCACCGCACCATGATATTTACTCAATTGAAGATTTGTCTCAGTTAATTTTTGACTTGAAACAAGTTAACCCGCAAGCAATGGTTTCGGTAAAACTTGTATCTGAGCCGGGTGTAGGAACAATTGCAGCTGGTGTTGCTAAGGCATATGCAGACTTCATTACCATTTCTGGTTATGACGGCGGTACAGCGGCATCTCCACTTTCATCAATTCACCATGCGGGTTCTCCATGGGAGTTGGGTCTTAGTGAGGCGCATCAAGCACTTCGCGTTAATGATTTACGTGGCAAAGTACGCGTACAAACTGATGGTGGTTTAAAAACTGGTCTTGATGTAATCAAAGCAGCAATTTTAGGTGCTGAGAGCTTTGGTTTTGGTTCAACACCAATGATTGCGTTAGGTTGTAAATATCTACGTATTTGCCACTTAAACAACTGTGCGACGGGTGTTGCAACTCAACAAGATCACTTGCGTCAAGAGCACTATATTGGCGAGCCAGAAATGCTCATCAATTTCTTCCACTTTATTGCGGAAGAAACGCGTGAATGGTTGGCAGCGCTAGGTGTGTCTTCATTGAAAGACTTAATTGGTCGTGTTGATTTACTCGAAGTATTACCGGGTGAAACTGAAAAACATGCTCATCTTGATTTAAGTGCATTGTTAACTTCTCATCCATCTGCTGACGGTAAAGCGCAGTATTGTGAAGTGCAAGGAAATGCGCCATTTGATAAAGGTGTGTTAGCTGAGAAAATGGTTGCTGAAATGCTTCCTGCAATTGAATCAAGTGCAGGTGGCCAGTTCAACTTTACTGTTGTGAACTGTGACCGCTCAATCGGTGCTCGTGTATCAGGTGAAATTGCTCGTCGCTATGGCAACTTAGGCATGGAAGTACATCCAGTTGTGATGAACTTAACGGGTACTGCAGGTCAGTCACTTGGTGTATGGAATGCGGGTGGTTTACATATCCGTCTAGAAGGTGATGCTAACGACTATGTGGGTAAAGGTATGGCAGGTGGTCGTATCTCAATTTTCCCACCAAAAGGTTCACCTTTCCAAACTCAAAACACAGCAATTATTGGTAATACCTGTTTGTATGGCGCAACTGGCGGTAAGCTTTTTGCAGCGGGTACAGCGGGTGAGCGTTTTGCGGTTCGTAACTCTGGTGCATTTGCTGTAATTGAAGGTGCTGGCGATCATTGCTGTGAATATATGACAGGTGGTGTTGTGACTGTACTTGGTAAAGTAGGCCATAACTTTGGCGCGGGCATGACAGGTGGTTTTGCTTATGTACTTGACCTTGACAATGACTTCGTAGATTACTACAACCACGAATTGATTGATTTAAATCGTATTTCAACAGAATCTATGGAAGATCATAAAGAGTTCTTGTTGCGTATTATCGATGAGCATATTAAAGAAACAGGTAGTGCCTGGGCTTATAAAATCCGCAATGAGTTCGATTTCTACAGCCGTAAATTCTGGCTTGTGAAACCGAAGGCTGCTAATTTACAAACGCTTTTGAAAACTACACAAGCTGATCCACAATAATTCCACGACTGCAACGACATAGGCAGGTGCGGATAACAGTGAAAACCGCGCCTACCCACGGAGAGAGACATGGCAGAACGCCTAAATAATGACTTTCAATTTCTGGATGTAGCACGCCAAGATCCAGAGAAAAAAGATATTACTGTCCGCAAAGCAGAATTTGTGGAAATTTATAAGCCTTTTACATCGGAAACTGTTGCTAATCAGACACACCGTTGTTTAGGTTGTGGTAACCCATATTGCGAATGGAAATGTCCTGTACATAACTACATTCCAAACTGGTTAAAACTCATCGCTGAAGGCCAAATTTTCCAAGCTGCTGAGCTTTGCCATCAAACCAACACACTACCTGAGGTATGTGGTCGTGTATGTCCACAAGACCGTTTATGTGAAGGTGCTTGTACCTTAAATGATGGTTTTGGTGCAGTAACGATTGGTAATGCTGAAAAATATATCAATGATACAGCCTTTGCTTTGGGCTGGCGTCCAGATATGTCAGGCGTAAAATGGACTGACAAAAAAGTTGCCATTATTGGTGCTGGTCCTGCTGGTTTAGGTTGTGCAGATATCCTGGCTCGCGGTGGTGTTAAACCAGTTGTATTCGATAAGCGTCCTGAAATTGGTGGCTTACTTACATTCGGTATTCCAGAATTTAAAATGGAAAAAGATGTGATGAAACGCCGCCGTGAAATCTTCACGGGTATGGGTATCGAATTCCGTTTAAATACTGAAATTGGCACAGATATAACCATTGATGAATTACTTGCAGAATATGATGCAGTGTTCATGGGTATGGGAACTTATACCTACATGAAGGGTGGTTTCCCAGGTGAAGATCTTAATGGCGTTTATGATGCTCTTGATTTCTTAATCTCTAACGTGAACCGTTGCCAAGGTTGGGAAAAAGACCCAAGTGAATACATCAGCTTAGATGGTAAAAAGGTGATTGTACTTGGTGGTGGTGATACAGCGATGGACTGTAACCGTACTTCATTACGTCAAGGCGCTCATGATGTAACGTGTGCATACCGTCGTGATGAAAGCAACATGCCGGGTTCTGCACGTGAAGTAAAAAATGCTTATGAAGAGGGTGTAAAATTCCTATTCAATCGTCAACCGATCGAAATCGTTGGTGAAAATGGCAAAGTGACAGGCGTAAAAGTGGTAACGACACAAATGGGTGCACCAGATAGTCGTGGCCGTCGTAGCCCTGAACCAGTTCCGGGTTCTGAAGAAGTATTACCAGCTGATGCTGTTCTACTTGCATTCGGTTTCCGCCCTAGTCCAGCTGACTGGTTTGGTAATGCGAATATTAGTCTTGATGGTTCGGGCCGTGTTGTCGCAGCTGAAAAGCAAGAATTCAAATTCCAGACATCAAACCCGAAAATCTTTGCTGGTGGTGATATGGTGCGTGGTTCAGACCTAGTCGTGACTGCGATTTGGGAAGGCCGTCAAGCTGCTGAAGGCATTTTGGATTATCTTGGTGTTTAAAAAGTAATGTGTTAAAACACTCAAAAAAGCCTACTTCAAGTAGGCTTTTTTATTGTCTACCATTAGTCACTTTGATGTTTTTAGCAAATATAATAAGCTTTTTTGCCCTTTTTAGCTTTTTAAGCTCGCGACATACTCAAAACTTCCTTCTTCAATACAATAGGTGTTGAGTATGAACATCGCAGATATGACGGCAGAAAAATCATATTTAAATCGTCGAAAAGCGTTGGGTATTACAGTGCGTCGTCTTGAATTTAATCCAAAGGCGATCAAGCGGCACTATTTTGCAAATTCACCCCTCATGTCTCATTTTTTAACTGCACTCTCATCAACGTTTCCAGTGGGTGAGCAATTTTTTGTAAATAGCGTACGTAATGTACGTGATAAAGTTTCAGACCCTCAATTACAAGCACAAATTGCAGCTTTTATTGGACAAGAGGCTATGCATTCCAAAGCACATGGCGAGTTTAATGAAGCTTGGCGACGTGATGATTATAATCTGGACAGTTTTCAAAACTGGTTAAATGAGCGTGATAAATATTTAAGAACGATTCCACCTAAACTTCAATTGGCTCTTACCTGTGCTTTTGAACATTTTACAGCTCTACTTGGAGCATATGTTCTACAGCATCCAGAGCTATTGAAAACCTTAGATCAAGATGCGCTCAAACTTTGGGTATGGCATGCGATTGAAGAAATTGAGCATCGTTCAGTCGCATTTGATGTCTATCAGCATGTATATGGAGATGACCGTATCCGTCATTTACTCATGCGAAGTGTCACTACTGGATTTGCGAGTCTCGCTTTTTATGGGACAACTCGTTTATTTTGGCAAGATAAATGGAACAGCTTACCTAAAATTGGAGGTAATTTATTTGGGTCATATTTACTGATAAAAATGCTTGTCCAATTAATGCCTGAATACTTCGCATATTACAAAAAAGACTTTCATCCGAGTCAAAAGGATTACGACAAGATGGTCGATTACTGGAAAAGTTCTTTAGCCGAAGAATATCAAATGGCAAGTTTTCAACAAGAAAAAGATCAAAGATTAAGTTAATAGGTAACCGGATTTAAAAATCCGGTTTTTAAAAATCAATAAAATAAAAGCAACACAATAATGCCAAATTCATCATACAATCGGGTAAAGAGGTTAAAAATATAAAGAAAAACTTGAGGATAATGTGACGATGAAAACGTTGAAACAATTTGCAATCGCAACGACACTTGCCAGTACCTTACTATTTTCGGGGTGTGGCTATAATACGTTACAAGTAAAAGATGAGGCAGTAACAGCATCTTGGTCTGAAGTACAAAACCAATATCAACGTCGATCAGATTTAGTACCAAACCTTGTAAATGTAGTAAAAGGTTATGCTAAACATGAAGAGCAGGTGTTAACCGAAGTAACACAGGCACGCTCAAATGTTGCGGGCTTAAAAGTTGATAAAGAAGTTTTAGAAGATCCAGCTTTACTTGAAAAATATCAACAGGCTCAAAGTCAGCTAACAGGAGCATTATCTCGACTGATTGCTGTGTCTGAAAACTATCCAGATTTGAAAGCCAACACTCAATTCCAAGAATTACAAGTTCAGCTTGAGGGTACAGAAAACCGTATTGCAGTTGCCCGTAATCGTTATATTACAACTGTACAAGACTATAACTCATATGTACGTCAATTCCCGCAGGCAGTAACAGCAAAAGTAATTGGTATGCATCCAAAAGCCAATTTCTCTGCAGAAGCTTCTGCACAACAGGCTCCAAAAGTTTCTTTTGATTAATTTAATAAATCAAAGGAGTGCCATATGAGAAAGATTATATTGCTTCAGGCTAAAAAAATTAAGGTCTTTATTGCGACCTTAATTTTGCTCTGTTGTGGTGTTCTTTTTCAGAATACGGCATGGAGTGAAAGTAATATTGCAACTGCTACTGATGAAACCGACACCATAGTAGCGGGCAAAATTATTCAAAAGCAGCAAAATCAAGCCACCGCATCTAAATCGGGTGAACAACCTGCTTCAAGTGTTACTGCTTCGTCTAAAGTCGCTAACGATATGGCAGATGGTGAGTCAATTCGTGGTTTGCCAACTTTAAATCAGCCTGTTATTGATCAAGCGAATATTTTAAGTGAGGCGGAGAAACAGCAGCTCGACCAAAAAATTCTGAGTTTATACCAACAAGGCAAAGCCCAAATTGGCATCGTTATTGTTCCAACTACGGGTCAAGAAGATATTTTTGATTATGCATTACGAGTGGGCGAGCAGTGGCAATTAGGCTCAGCTAAGCGTGACAATGGATTACTCATTGCAGTTGCGGTAAATGATCGCCGTATACAAATTTTAACTGGATATGGTTTAGAAGGCATATTGCCTGATATTGTCGCAAGTCGGATTATTCGAAACCAAATTACACCTTATTTTAAACAAGCCCAATATGCGCAAGGTTTAAATGCAGGTCTTGATGAAATCGGAAGGATTTTAAATCTTGATCCGGAAGTCGCTCAGCAAGCGGCTCAAGATTTAAAAGAACGACAACATCAAGCCGCAGAAGAGCAACAGGCCAAACAAACAACGCTCACAATGGCTCTATTTATTCTTGTTGCTGGAATTGTGGGTTCATTTATTGTAGGACGACCTCTTAGCGCATCTACTGCTGGTGTTACTGCTGCGGTAGCAGGTTTTGTAAATGGCGCAGGTCTAGTGACTAGCTTATTACTTGGTTTTGGAATCTTCTTTCTATTAATTACTTCTATTGCCCAACTTATTTTACAGGCCATTTTGAGTGGCTCTGGCGGCGGCGGTGGACGTGGAGGAGGCTTCGGCGGTGGTGGGGGAGGCTATGGCGGCGGCGGTGGACGTTTTGGCGGTGGAGGTGCTTCAGGCTCATGGTAACAACATCAGAAACAACACAAATTATTACTCAGCCCAAAATTGAGGAATCTGTAGAACCGAGTCTAAAACGTTGGTTTAAACATTTATGTTATTTTCCGGCCAGTAGTCGTTATTTTTCAAAACAAGATAAGCAAATTATTGCTGATGCTGTACAGCAAGCAGAACAGGGGCATATTGGCGAAATACAAGTTGTAATAGAAGGTCATATTCCATGTTCGCAAGCCTATAGACAAAATACACGTTTACGAGCACAGCAGTTATTTGCAGAATTAGGCGTTTGGGATACTGCATTAAATAGCGGAGTATTGTTATACCTAAATTTATGTGAACGTACTGTAGAAATTATATTTGACCGTGGTATTAGAAATGCGACTAATGATCAGGTCTGGCACCAGATTTGTGAGTCTATCGTTCAACAGCTTAAAGAACAACAATATCAACAAGCTGTAGTGATTGGTGTACAGCAAATTGGAGAGGTGTTGTCACATTTTTATGACGAAAACATGCCGGATCAATCCAATGAATTGGGAAATGCTCCAATTATTATTAATTAAGTTATTTTTTAAAAGTGTTCTGTATCTCATAATTTTTAAATTTTTACTTTTTAAGGTGACTGACAAAAAATGTCACCTATTTATTTATTTTTAAAGAGAATTTGCTCACAAAAACAAATATAAAGTTTGATAAGTTTTGTTTACTTTTTTTGATGTGTGATCTGTTATAACCAAAATTTATATGACGATTTTTGTCAGTTATTTACAGTGATTTTAGATTAAGTAAATTTTAAAATTAACATAAGTTTTTGTTTTATAAATAAAATAATAGTTGGCATGAATGGTGCAATATAGTTAATAGCTGAAAAAGCTTATATAAAAACATACATACAATCTTTGGGGAAAAGGCTATGAATGCACAAAAAGGTTTTACATTAATTGAACTCATGATCGTGGTTGCGATTATCGGTATTTTGGCGGCAATTGCAATTCCAGCTTATCAGGATTACACAGTTCGTTCACAAGTAACTGAAGGTCTGAATATGGCTGGTGGTGTTAAAACAGCTGTAAATGATTATTATACTGATGTAGGTGATTGGCCAGCTGATATTAAAGCAGCGGTTTGTGGTAAAAATGCTGCTACAGTTTGTGCTGGTGGTACCAATACAGATTATAAAGGTAATTATGTATCACAAATGGATGTAGCTGATGGCGGCATTAATATTACGTATGGTAATAAAGCAAACTCAAGTGCATTGTCGACTAAAGTGTTGTCTCTAATTCCTGGTGTTGATGCAGCAAGAAACGTAACTTGGGTTTGTGGAAATGCGGCAAAACCACAGGGTGTAACATTAGCAACTAAGGCTACAAATGGTACAACGATTGATGCTAAATACCTTCCTGGTTCTTGCAAGAACTAATTAATTTTAAAAGTAAAAAGCTGGATTTATTCCAGCTTTTTATTTGGATTACATATGAGTAAACGTATTAAGTTTTTTGTATTACATATAACTTTTTCAGTTCTGATTATTAGTTCATTGCTTTTCTTTATTTTTCTTATGTGGTATCCCTCGCCTTTGACTAAAGCAACTGGGTTAGAGCATATATTACTTTTATTAATTTTTATCGATGTCATTTTTGGACCTTTTTTAGGCCTATTAGTTTATAAAGAAGGCAAAAAAACTCTAAAATTTGACTTAGCAATTATTTGTATATTGCAAATTAGTGCTTTTCTCTTTGGGAGTTACCATGTATTTAAGGGAAGGCCAGTATGGATAGTTTACAGTGTCGATCAATTTGAATTGATACGCGATAATGAGATTGTATCTAAACCATATAAATCTTCTTTAACAGGGCCAAAATTTGTTGGTATTCAATACTCTCAAGATCCTAAATTGAAGCAAAAAGAAATGTTTAAAGAGTTATTTGAAGGTGTTTCTTTAACGCAAGATCCTCAAAATTATAAGGAACTTACTCAAGTAAAACTACAAATACAAAAACATGCTCAAAACTTAAATCAACTAGAAAAATATAATTCTAAACAGCAAGTAAAAGAAATACTAAGAAAATATCCATCAGCTGATGTATGGGTTCCTTTAAAAGCTAATGCTATAGATATGGTCGTTTTAATGAATCAGAGCTCCGCTCAGGTTGTTAAAATTGTGGATCTAAGACCTTGGAAGTGAGAAATTGGATGAGAGAATACAAATAGGGCTTAATTCTTAGCATCCTCTTCCATGTATAATTCTCTCAAGTTTTGGTCTCTAACCTGTCACTATGCAAGTATTCTTCTTATTCCTCGCTGCAATCCTGTTAGGTTTTGCATGGTTGTCTCCATTTCACTATAGTCCTTGGGTTATGTTCTCAAGTGAAGTGAGTACTTTTGGGGCTGGATTATGCGTATTAGCCGCTCTAATTCAGCAAAATATTAAAATTCCTAGAGCACAACTATTGTTGCTACCATTTATTTTAATTCCAATGGTGCAGTGGGGTTTTGGTTTAGTTTTTGATTTGAGCACAGCCTTATTAAGTTCATTTTACTTGCTAGGTTTTTGGTTTATGGTCTTGGCTGGCTATAACCTGTCTTTGGATCAGCAAAAGAGAGATCAAATCTTTTCTGGTTTTAGTTTACTCGTAATTATTGTATCGCTTGTTACTAGTTTCATTGCCATTTGCCAATGGTTGAATATTGAGTCTCATATTCCCTATGTGCTTAAGCTACTGGGTAATCGTCCTTACGGTAATTTTGGTCAACCTAATAATATGGCAACCTTTTTAATTATTGGATTATTAGGGTGTTTGTATTTATATGAAAAGAATAAAGTAACAATCTGGTTGTTGCTGCCTTCAACGCTCATTATTTTATTTACGGTGGCATTAAGTCAGTCAAGAACCTCATGGATAGTTTTTCCATTCTTACTCATCTATTGGATGATTAAGCAGTTTAGAAAGCAAAAAAGATTTGGATTTGTTCAAGGCTTCTTGTGGTGCTTAACATTTTTCTTAATTGCTGGATTTATCTTACCGTATATTACTCAATTTATTGAATTCTCTACAAATACACAGATTACTGAAACAAGTACATTTGTTGCTCGTGCAGGTTCGGGGCATGAACGTGTAGGTATGTGGATACAAATATTGCATGCTATAGCTCAGCAGCCATGGGCAGGGTATGGGTGGAGTCAAACTAGTGTTGCTGTAGTTGATAGTATTCAATATGGAACTGTACATGTATGGTTTAATAGTGCCCATAATGTACTGCTTGATTTAATTATCTGGAATGGCATTCCATTAGCGACTGTAATCATTGCTTACTTTGCGTGTTGGTTCCTTTGGTTAAATCAACAGGCTAAAGAAACCATCTCAATTATAGCGATTATGATGGTGTGCGCTGTGTTTATTCATGCCATGTTCGAGTTCCCACAGCGCTATGCTTATTTCTTGCTTACCTGTGGTTTCTTGCTTGGTATTGTTCAGGCACAGACTCCAGTACTCAAGGGAGTTGTACTTAATAAGCAACTTTTTCGCTTAATATGGGCAGCCAGTTTACTGCTTATTATTGCGATTTTACGTGATTACAATGTCTATGTTCTGAACAGTAATTTACTGTATAAGAATAAAAAGCCAAATGCAGAGTTTATGGGAAGCCGTAACATTTTTGTTTTAACGCAGTTTGAAGAGCGTTTAAAATGGATTGAGCTTAATCCAAAAACTAAATTACCTGAAGCTGATCTAGTCCGGTGGGGGAACTCGGTAAAGAATAAAGCAACTCCATATAATTTACGTAAATATGCAAAATTGCTGGCTTATAATGGAAAACCAGAGCAAGCAGAGCAGCAAATATTAATTTTAAAGCATCTCTATAAGCAAAAAATAACGCTACCAGAGTTATTAAAAGAAAAGTAATAAAAAAATCCCCTTGTGCTCAAGGGGATTCTTTTATGAGAAATTACATTTGACTCTGGATGTAATTTTCAATACCTACATTGCCAATAAGGTCAATTTGAGTATCTAACCAGTCCCAATATTCTTCTTCTTTTTCTAAAATTTCTTGAACAAGATCACGAGTCACATAGTCTTGTTCTGTTTCAGCGAGTGCAACTGCTTTTTGAATTGCCTCTATATTTTCTTTCACTTTACGAATATCACATTGCAGAACTTCTTCTGTATGTTGACCAATATAAAGTTTGCCTAAGTGTTGAAGATTAGGTAGGCCTTCCAAAAATAAAATACGTTCAATAATTTTGTCTGCATGTTTCATTTGACGAATGGATTCTTTATATTCAGCAGAGCCTAGCTGCTCAATTCCCCAATCATTAAACATGCGTGAATGTAAAAAGTATTGATTAATTGCAGTTAAATGATGATACAGCACTTGGTTGAGCTGATTAATGACATCACGATTGCCTTTCATTGTAGCTACTCCAAAACAATTTCTGCCTCAATTCAATTAAGGCAATCTATGAAACCATTTTAGTGAACAAATACTGATATGGCGAGTAATTTATAGAACAGCAAATGAAAATCGCAATCAAAAACAACACAATATTAGGAAAGGAGAGTTTCCAGCCAAAAAAAACCGCTTGAATGAGGAACTATTAACGTTCCGCAAAAAGCGGTGGAGGAGCTAATAAATACTGTTAAATGTTTATAATTCTTTTACGCAGCTACGGAAATACGAGCAGCGATTTCTGCTAATTCTTCATTAATAATAGCACGCGCTTCTGGTGCACAGCGTCCACAGCAAGTACCAAGATCAAGCAAATCACGAATTTCGCGATAGCTTTCAGCGCCATTTTCAACAGCGTCTTTAATATCTTGATCGGTAATGCCACGACACAAGCAAACGTACATGGGAGTGATCCCCAAATATAAATGCGATAATTGATATTATTGATAATTATTATCGTTTGTCAATGAAATTCATTTAAAATCTCATTTATTATTATTGGGATTTTGGATAAAAAAAGACCACCTGAGCGGAAATCTGAGTGGTGTCCAGATTTTATACAAAGGTGGTTCATGATTTATAGTTAATAATTCAGCGAAAAATATTTAATATATTTTTATATCTTATTGATTAATAACTACAATTCCATCCATTTCAACTAATGCATCTTTTGGTAAGCTTGCTACACCAAGAGCTGCACGGGCAGGATAAGGTTGAGCAAAATATTCACCCATAATTTGGTTTACAAGTTGGAAATTTGATAAATCAGTTAGAAAAATATTGAGCTTGGCAATGTCTGCTAGAGAGCCGCCAGCAGCTTCACAAACCGCTTTTAAATTATCAAATACACGGCGAATTTGAGCTTCGATACCTTCTACAAGTTCCATACTGTATGGGTCTAAACCAATTTGCCCTGAAAGATATAACGTATTATCTACTAAAATAGCTTGAGAGTATGTGCCGATAGCAGCAGGGGCATTTTCAGTATGAATCACTTGGCGGGACATTTGGTTCTCCTTGATTAAATCTCTTTCCATCATAATCGATGATCGGTTTGGACAAAAGTATCATCGATTTAACTGATTAAGTGGATTTGGAAAGTTTGATTTTGTTAAAGAAACATAAGCCTGACCAATAGCCCTTGTAAAGACTTAGCTTACTTTTGAAATTTCCATTTGTGGAGTCGGGGCATCCAAACGCTCAATACGTGGAAAACCATAATGCATGCGTAAGTCGCGGATGACTTTTGCAATATGTTTACGGTTGTTGACTACAACATTAACAAAAGTTCTTTGCTCATTTGAGTGAACCATTTCTACCCCTGCATTATTTTTACGGCATTGATAGATCAGGTCTGATACCTGCTCATCATTCATTGCCATATCTATAGCGAGGTAGGCTGTAAAACGAACATCGTCTACATCGTCTGCTTTCCATTGAAGCGGCATAATATTTTCAGGATGTAGATGTTGTTCATGTAGCAAGTTATGGCAGCGGATACGATGCACAATTAACCCACGACGTGTTAAATGGCCTTGAATTGGGTCGCCTAGAACTGGATTGCAGCAATGTGCATATTTAACGTCGATACCTTCGGTACTTTGAATGAGTCGATCTGAATTTTCCACTTGTGGATGTTTGTCATGAGCAAATAGGTGATTCGCTACGAGTTGAGGTAGTAAGTCACCAACAGCAATTTGTTCAAACAATGTATTTTTATTATCGATGTGGCGCCATTGAAGTAAATCTAACCAGTCAGCTTCAGAGAGATCGTTAATCGAACGATTAAAGAGTTTCAGTGCTCGAGAAAGTGCTTGTGCACCGACTAAGCGCTGTTCTTCAATGTCTTGATCTTTAAGAACGTGCTGTAATGCACGTCGAGCTTTTTGCGTATTAATAAAACTTAGCCAGTCTGGATTTGGTGTTGCTAAAACATCCGTAATAACTTCGATAACCTGACCGCTAATTAATGGTGTCGACAATGGTTTAATCTCACCATCTACTTTTGCACCAACAGCATGGTTACCTAGAAATAAACTAGCAGAATAAGCAAAATCGACTACGGTAGCGCCTTGTGGTAACTCATGGAGTTGACCATGGGGTGTATAAACCCAAATTTTTTCTTGATGTAAGTAATCTAATAAGTCATTGAAGGTTGTTTTTGCACACTCTCCATCAATAAGCGTATTCAGGTTTTGCATAGAGGCCTGAATAGCTGAACGACAAGTTTGTGGCGCATTTTCACCAAGCACTACTCCAAAACGGGCAGCTTTACGCATAAGCTCAGTTTGAATGGTAAGAGATAGTGTGGTTTTCTCGCCTTTAAGTTTAATCAGTAAAGATTGGTTGCCACCAGGTAACGGACGACGGATATGATCCTGATATTGAATGACCTGAAAGTTTTCTCTTAAAGCATCAACTAGGCGGTCACAGTCAGCAATTGTTTGTAAAACGATTTCAAAAGCATGACTATGGGTAAGTTCTTGTAGATCCATCTCATTTTTAACGAAATGGCGTAATAATTCGATATTGTTATTTTTCTTTTTAATGCGGCCTTGAATGTGATAATTGTGAAGAAGTTCAGCGAGATTTTGTTCCCAGATACTTTGATATTTACATCGCTCTGGTTTGGTTAAAAGCAGTGCATTTTGCACGTTATCAAACAAGTCAAGATCAAGATTTTGATAACAAAGATTTTCTAGATTATCGCCCATTTCATTCATGCCGACTAATCTTGCCATTGGCACGAAGATATCAAGAGTTTCTTGAGCAATGCGGGCACGTTTATCTGGACGTAAAGCACCTAGAGTTGTCATATTATGATAGCGATCGGCTAATTTAATAATAATGACACGTGGGTCTTGTAAGGTCGCTTGCAAGATTTTTCGGAATGAGGCGGCTTTGTTATATTCCTTATCACTCGACTGGCTAAGTTTGGTTACGCCATCAACAAGCTCGGCAACTGTTAGACCGAACTTTTCAGTAATGTCTTCTTTTGTATATTGAGTGTCTTCAATAACATCATGCAAAAGTGCTGCCATCAAGGTTTCAGCATCTAAACGCATGTTTGCAAGAATGCAGCTAACAGCAATTGGGTGCAGAATATAGGGTTCACCACTTTTACGTGTAATGCCAGTATGCGCTAGATCGGCAAAATCACAGGCAGCAAGCACTTTCTCGACTTCACTTACCGATAAGTAAGGGTCGATAATCAATTTAAGCTGTTGCTTGGCTTGGCTGACCTCTTCGCCTGGCATAAATCACCCTTTTTCCTAATGCTGAGAAACTAAATCTATCTACTTCTTAATGAAAAGCATATTGCGGAACTTGTCAATTTTTTCATTTGAAAAAGTGTATTTTTTTTTCAATGAAAATAATTGCTTTTTTCAATATCTTTAAACTCAAGGCAAAGCCAAATAAAAAACCACCGCAGAAAAACGATGGTTTTTTTATGAAACAGAATAAATTAGAAAGAAAAACCTTCTAAATTCAAGCTGTTTGTAGAAAGAGCAAGATCAAGACTAGAAGTTTGATAATCTTGTTCACGTTGTTTAAGAATTTCTTTCGTAACGTGCCCTGCCGCGATTTCGCGCAAAGAAACTACAGTCGGTTTGTCGTTATCCCATTCTACAGTTGGCTCCATGCCTTGACGTGCCAATTGACGAGCACGTTTACTTGCAACGAGCACAAGCTCAAAACGGTTGTCTACATGATCTAAACAATCTTCAACGGTGACGCGTGCCATAAAAGTTCTCGTTTTGGAATGGTGAATTTGAACAGACTAAACAGTATAAAAGGCTTTCGATCTAGACTCAAGTTATTCCTGTTTTGGTTGAGGAGTAATCAAGTCTTGAATTAATGTTTGATAACGTTTCGCTTGCTGAGATAACACTAGACGGTTTGCTGTAATCACAGCTTCAATCTCATGTAAGGCTTTATTAAAGTCATCATTAATAATGATGTAATCAAAGTTCGTGTAATGCTGCATATCTTCAACTGCACAGCTTAAACGATGTTCAATGACTTCAACTGAGTCTGTGCCGCGATTAGATAAACGCTGACGTAGGTCAAACTGTGTTGGCGGTAAAATAAAAATTTGCTTGGATTCAGGAAAAAGTTTACGTACTTGTTCTGCGCCTTGCCAATCAATTTCAAGTAGAACATCGTGTCCTTGGGCTAACTGTTGTTTTACAGTTGCTTGAGAAGTGCCATAGTAATTACCAAATACTTCAGCGTATTCAATAAAACCGTCATGGTTGACTTGGTCTAGGAATTCATCTTTTGTAGTGAAGTGATAGTGAACACCATCTAATTCACCGGGACGTTGACCTCGGGTAGTATGCGAGACTGAAACATGTAAGTTGCTCACACGGTCAAGCAGGGCTTTCACCAAAGATGTTTTGCCCGTTCCTGATGCAGCAGAAACGACAAACAATAGACCCGACATGATATTTTTCCTGATATGATAAAATATCTTCGCTATTGTAGTGTACCGTGCGTTTAAACTGAATAGTTTTAATTGCAAATATTCAAGAGAAATTCCCCTGTTTTATTAATTTTGAGGCTGTTATGGAAATTGTGTTAGCTAATCCGCGTGGTTTTTGTGCCGGTGTTGATCGAGCCATAGCAATCGTCAATCGGGCTTTAGAATGTTTTAACCCTCCTATTTATGTACGTCATGAAGTTGTACACAATAAATTTGTTGTTGATGACTTACGTCAAAGAGGGGCAGTTTTTGTTGATGAACTAGATCAGGTTCCGGATGACTCAATTGTAATTTTTAGTGCTCACGGTGTTTCAAAAGCTGTTCAGCAAGAAGCGGATCGCCGAGGCTTAAAAGTTTTTGATGCGACTTGTCCTTTGGTTACTAAGGTTCATATTGAAGTGACTAAATATGCACGTGAAGGTACTGAAGCGATTTTAATTGGTCATGAAGGGCACCCAGAAGTTGAAGGAACCATGGGTCAATATGACAAATTGAAAGGTGGTGAGATTTATCTGGTTGAAGATGAAGCTGATGTGGCTGCACTTGCAGTAAGACATCCTGAAAAACTTGCATTTGTAACTCAAACAACTTTATCTATTGACGATACAGCCAAAGTTATTGATGCTTTGCGTGCAAAATTTCCTCATATTCAAGGTCCGCGTAAAGATGATATTTGCTACGCTACTCAAAACAGACAAGATGCTGTACGTGATTTGGCCGAACAATGTGATGTGGTATTAGTTGTAGGCTCGCCTAACTCGTCAAATTCAAATCGTTTACGTGAGCTTGCAGAGCGTATGGGTAAAGCTGCTTACCTTGTAGATAATGCCGATCAGTTAGAGCAGTCATGGTTCAATGCTACTTGCAAAATTGGTGTGACAGCGGGTGCTTCAGCACCAGAAATTCTAATTAAGCAAGTAATTCAACGTTTACAGGACTGGGGCGCGCAAGCACCTAAAGAATTAGATGGACGTGAAGAGAACATAACCTTTAGTCTTCCTAAAGAATTACGTATTCATGTGACTCAAGCATAAAGTGTGACTTGTTTAACATACTGATTTTAAAATAGTAAAACAGATAATTGTTGATGTGACAGTTATCTGTTTTTTTATACCCTTTATCTGCTTTGTATTTGTTTTGTAAATCTAAACCGTAAAATTTCAATAATAAATAAAAAATTCTTAAGTTTATTTGGGGTTCTGGGGATGAGGGGAATTATTCCGCAAGAAGGGTTCACCTTGGTTGAGCTCATGGTGACGATTGCAGTAATGGCTATTATCGCGATGATGGCTGCGCCACTATTTGAGGATATGTTGGTTAAACAAAACTTGAATAAGAGTACGGAAGATCTGATTTCAAATATCAATCAGGCACGTATGAAAGCTGTATTAGAGCGTAGACAAATAAAAGTGCAATTAAATTCTACTTATACCGCCGATACTGACAATCAAATCAATTGGATGCCAAGTGGAAAAGCTCAATTAAAGATAGGATCTGATACCTCCATAATATTTTTGATGTCCGGTTTAGTAAAAGATGCTACTGGAGATACTACATTTGAAATTTGTAATAAGGCAGATGGTAAAAAATCAAAAATTATTAGTATTTCTAAAATGGGAATAATTCAGTCAACCACAGAAGGATCATGTTCATGAAAAATATTGAACACCAACGTGGCATGGGTATGATTGAAATTTTAGTTGCTTTGCTGATTTTAGCAATCGGTATTTTGGGATTTATTGCTTTGCAATATAGGGCACTAGAGGCAAGTTCAGAAAGCACATCGCGAGTACAAGCAATTACGATCGCACGTGATATTGCAGAGCGCATCAGAGTTAATCGTAATTCTTTATCTATCTATACACAACAACTTCAAGATCCTAGTAAACAGAAAGACTTTGTTAAAAATTGCTTTCAAGATAATTGTAGCGATACAGATTTAGCTGATTTTGATGTTGCACAGGTTGTTAAAAGTTCATCGTCTCTAGGTATGACTATGAATATGATTGCTTGTCCAAAAACTAACAATCGTCAATGTATTTATATTGCGTGGGGCGATACGAGTGCAACAAATGGAACTAGTCCGGGAGATTGTACTCAAGATACTTCATATAGCGATAATTCAACATGTGTGATTATGGAGACCTATTAAAATGATAAAAAATCAGGGTTTTACATTAATTGAGCTCATACTTTCTTTAGCCTTGGGGCTTATAATTAGTGCGGCTGCAATACTATTATTTTTAACAAGCCAAAAAAGTTTATCTATGCAGCTTGGTGTTTCTGATGTGCAGGATAATGCTAATTTTGGTCTTAATTATTTAACTCAAGGTATTCGTCTTGCCAACTTAAATAACCCTAAAGCAGTTATTAATGATCAAACTGCTTATGGCGGTATTGTCTTAACCTCTGCAATTAATTCAGCTAAAGATGCGGCTAATGAACCTCTTAGCAATCTTTATAAAGCTATTGTTGGTGTAACGGCTAACACTAATTTACTTTCACGAAGTAACGGGGATAGTGTTGGTAGCGGTAATACTTGGACTGGTGCATCAAACATCCAAAGTAATGGTAGTGATATTGCTAGTGACCAGCTCGTTATTCAATATGTACCACAATATATAGTTGATACAAAAGGTACGGCAACTCAAGATGATGATGAATATAAAGGTGGTCTAGATTGTGAAGGAAATAATCTGAATTTTCCTCTTGCTAGTGGTCGTCAAGTTGTCGTTCAGCGTTATTTTTTACGTAAAGATGCCAAAAATAATAGTGATGAGCCGAACCAGCCTTTAGCACTTGCTTGCGATGCTGGGTATTACCCATTAACGGGTAATCCAACTGCTATAACTCGTTATGGGGATGCAGGTGAGATTGTAATGAAACGTGTGGATTATTTTCGGGTTTTAGTTAATGTTCAAGGGATAGCTGGACGACGCTATATTTCAATACATGATTATTTGAATTTAACAGCTCCTCGACCACGTATTGTTTCAGTACAAATTGGATTATTAACTCGTTCATTGCAATCGGTAGGCCCAGAAGTAGCAATTAAAGATGACCAGAAATTTTCAGTATTGGATCAAACTATCACAGTCAAAAAGCCTGAGAATTCGACAAAAAAATATGTGCGACAAGTGATATCACAAACCATTGCCTTGCGTAATGTAATCGGGGAGCGTGGTGAATGAAACTGAAGCAGGGTGGCTCAGCATTAATTATGGTACTAATTTTTTTAGTCGCAATTATGATTATTGGCACAATAGCGATTCGTAAAGGTTTGATTGGTTTGAATATCGCAACTACTAGTCAAGTGCAACAATTGGTATTACAAAATTCAGATGCCTCTTTTTTTCAAATAGAGAATCCAACTAATCTGATTCAGAGTTTAAGTGCAACAGGTCTCTTTGGTTATATCAGTAATGCAAATGACAAAAATAAGGAATTAGTATTTTGTTATCGCGGAGATCAAAGCGACTTTTTTAATATTGGACGTGCCAGCTTAATGCAGTGGGTAGACGGAAATAGTGCACCGACCAATAACGCATTAGGTACAGATGGATATTGCGATGCAGTTGATACAAACAATAACTGGTTTACAAGTGGTCGTAAAACAGTAATGACTCAGGTTGCAGTTAAATTTTCGACTGTAGGAGAGGATGACCCATTTTATGCTCGAACTCGTGGTCTCGATGAAAAAGAAGGACAGGTCCAAGAGGCTAAACGAGTCAAGGTCTTTGCTGTGTCATTGATGCCAAGTTTAAGTAACGTTAACCGTGCTGATATTAATAAATGTCTACAACAGCATATGAGTGAAGTTACGCTTCCAGATGGAACAGCAGCGCCAGACGTTACCAATAAATCCGACTTAGATAATCCTTTAAAGTCAGTAGCAGAGTGCTTAACCAGCTTAAATGTTCCATTTACCACCAATGTCACTGAATACACTATTGCACAAGATTTTAATTAATTGGGGGAAATAATAATGGATAAGAAAGACTTAAGGTTTTCATGTCATCCAAAGCTTCTAACAAGTGCGGTAGCCGCGTTATGCACAAGCTTAGTAGCGAGTAGCGTAAGTCAGGCCAGTGATATTGATATTTATCAAAAAGCAAAGGCTGGTGATATTTCTTTAATGTTTGTATTAGATATTTCTGGTTCTATGGGGTATCCACAGCTTCAAAATGATACTGGTGCATGCGACATCCCAAGCAATGTTGTGCAAACTGGTTATAGTAATGTGTTATCTAGTAATGGAGTCGCAGAATATAAGCGTTATTACTGCACCGCAACAGCTCCAACTTATTATTATATGAAGTCTGGGACATCTTGGTATAGCTGTGGTAATTCTAACTCGAAAAATGATTGTATAACTAAGTTGAAGAGTCAACCATCTACAAGTGGTCTGACCTCAATATCGTCAAACTATAATACTTATTACTATAAAGCAGGCCCAGATACACAATATCCTGACCGTATTACTCGTGTAAAAGATGGCATGATTGATTTGCTTAACGGTAATAGTAGTAAAGGAATTTTGCCTATTTCAGATGATAAATTGATTGGTCTTACAACTTTCTCTCGTCCAACGCAATTTAATAGTGCTGGTGAGCCGACCTCAGCAGATAATTTAAGAGGTCAAGTTCGTATTCCTGCTCGTCGTTTGGATACAGTAATAAATGGTAAAACCCAAAGAAGAATACTCATAGAAGAAATTGCAAAACTTGGTGCTAGAGGCGGTACCCCGACGGCTAATGCTTATGCGGAGGCAGCAGCCTCTTTAATGGGGACGACCACTCAAGGGTTAACTAATAGTGGCTTTGACTATGCTGGTGTAGGTGCAACCAGTGGGGGAAACTATGTACGTCCCGATAGTATTACTAAACAAATGACAGGAACTACTACACAGTGTAGTGGCCAAGGTATTTATGTTTTAACTGATGGAGATCCAAATGGTAACTCTTCTGCATCAGGATTAATGTCGAAAGCTTTAAGCGGTAAATCATTTGCTTGTACAGATAGTGACACAGGCTGGAATTGTATTCAGCAGTTTTCACAGTTTTTACTAAATAATGGCAGTAATCCTGTTGGATTAAAGATTAAAACTGCTGTGGTCGGTTTTGGGAGTGATTTTAATATTATTCCATCTTTTAATAGGTCACTTTCTTTAGCAGAAAATTTAGCAAATATTAATAACTCTACTGCATCAGCGAATCAAAAAGAAGCTGCAAAATGGGGTGTCAATGCCAGTGGTGGTTGGTATTCTGGTTCAAGCTCTCAAGATGTTGTAAGTAGTGTAAATGCATTTCTTGGAGATTTAGGATCTGAGATTCCAGCTGTAACTACGGGTTCACCTACGATTCCTAAAGATAGTCTTAACCCTGCTGTATTACAAAAGCAAGCTTATTTTCCTCAGTTTCAACCTACCCCAGATAAAAACTATCAACTTTGGGCGGGTAACCTCAAAAAATATGCAGTAGTTAATGGAGTTTTAAAAGACCGAGATAATAATACCTTAATTAGTACTGCAACTAGTACAAAGGGACAAATACTTCCAAATCGTGATTTTTGGGCATATGCCGATAGTGATAGTACGAATGATAGTGCTGATTCTAATACACCTGGAAGTAATAGTTATACTTTTAAAGGGGGGGCATGGTCACAACTACTATTAACAATGAATCAAACAACACAAGAGAATCGTAAACTTTTTACAAATCGAAGTGCAGACGGTTCAACGACAACAACTCTAAGACAAATTAAAAAGACGGATCTAACAGACACAACTTACCAAAATGATGGTAAGCGTGGTTATTTAATGGCATTGCTAGGGTATCCTATGACTGTGACTCAAGCAAAGGATCCTGACCACTTAGTTCTAAATGCCACCGCAACTACAGCTTTACGTCAAGTTGGTGCGTTAATGCATTCTTCACCACTATTAATTACTAATAGTGGCCAAATTACTTATACGAATGGTGTAATTGATACACAAAATCGTGAAGACTATGTGTTATTTGGTACAACACAAGGCGTTTTGCATCTAGTCAAAGCTGGCAAAAATGATAGTACTGCTTTGGACAGTGACGGTGGGAAAGAGATATTTACCTTTGTACCAAATGAAATGATCGAAAAGCAACCTGAAGCATTTTTGAAAAATGATGCCATGAATGGAGGCATCGATAAATTATATTATGGCGTTGATGGACCTTGGGCTAGCTATACTCAGTATGTGTTAGATAGTAGTCGAAAAGGACTTACTGTCGGTAAAGGTTATGGTTCTGAAGAAGGTAAACAGATCGTATATGGCGGATTACGAATGGGAGGGCGTAGTTATTATGCACTCAATTTGCAAGATATGAGTAATCCAAAGTTGCTGTTCCAAATATCCCCTGATGAACAAAAAACCTATTATAACGGTTCAAGTAATACTTATCCTGCGTTAGACAATATGGGTCAAAGTTGGTCTAAACCGAGTATTGGCTGGGTAAATTGGAAGAAAAGCGATGGTAAAACTACTGAACGCAAACGAGTAATGTTTGTTGGCGGTGGCTATGATGAAGGCTATGAGAGTGATACCTACAACCCTAGTATTAGTCAGGGTGCTGGTGTATACATGTTTGACGCTGATAATGGTAAGTTGCTTTGGTGGGCCAGTGCTAAAGCAACCACAGCTCAAGGTGCGGAAGCTTATACTCAATCTGATAATTTAAAATATAGTGTCGTCAGTGAAATTCGTACGGAAGACCGGAATGGTGATGGTTTGATTGACCATCTTTATTTTGGTGATCTAGGTGGACAATTATTCCGTATTGATTTAGATAATACTGCAGCAACAAATGCAAATTTTGCCAAGCCCCCAAAATTGTTATTGAATTTAAATAATGGTGCTGCTAGTCCACGGTTTTATGAAATGCCAGCATTTTCAGTATATGACTATAATGGCACCACGTTTGCTGTTGTTTCTATTGGTAGTGGTAATCGTAGTAAACCCTTAGCTCAGTATGCATCAGGCCAAGGTTATAATTATGATGCGGTATATAATATCTATGATAAAGATGTAGCGGATAGAAATTTATATAAAACTGATTTCGTATATCAAACCCCAATCACAAATACTAATCAATTGGGCGAAATTACTAATTCAAACTGGAATGCTTATGATGATGGTGCAGTTGCTTTACTTTCTGCTACCCGTGGATGGATTTATCGATTTAAGTCAACCAATATTCAAGATGCAAAAGTGTTTTCAACACCAATCGTATTAAATCACCGTATTTTCGTTTCTACTTTTGATGGCGGAAAAGCTGGTATGTCTGGAGATTGTGGAGCGGGGGTAAAAGGAGAAAGCTTTTTAACTCAGTTCTGTATGCCTTTTGGACAATGTAGTAAATCGACCCTAACAGCTGAAAATGGTAGTGTTCAGTGTGCGCCTGGTGCAGATTGCTCACAGGGGGCAGGTATTCAAGATACTGCAGTGGTTGATGATAGTGGTAATAGCGGCAGTGGCGGTGGAGGCAGTAATGGTGGAGGAAGTACTAATAATAAAAATTACTGTGTAAATATGGGAAATCGCGGTGTCACAACTATTGGGGGGATTATTGCATCCAATAGTAGTAAAATGTGTTTAATACCACAACGTTGGTATGTCCGTTAAGAAGGGATGGGTGATGAAAAGTAAATTCACATATTCTTTCGGCTTTACTCTTATTGAGCTAATGGTTGTGGTAGTGATTGTTGCGATTTTTGCGGCAGTTGCAATCCCTTCATATCAAGCATATGTTCTGCGCGCTGATGCTTCACGTGCACAACAACAAATTCAACAAATCGCCATACAACTCGCGCGTCAGAAATCTAGAAATTTTAATTATAAAGGTTTTTCTACTGGTGCTACCGCACCAGTACTTTTGCCTGTTGGAGCGATTGGTAGTGCTGTTAAATATCAAATAACAGTACGAGATGGTGACGATACGACGAAAAACTTAACGGATACTATTGCTTTAGGGCAAAACTGGGTTATCAGGGCAGAGGCTTCAGACCCTAATAATTTTACTTTTTTATTTAATAGTAACGGGTTGCGATGTAAGAACAAAACCACTAACAATGTTACTTATACAACTTGTGGTACTGGAGGGGAGTCGTGGTAATTAAAACAAAAGGCTTTACCTTAATTGAGTTAATGGTTGTTGTGGCGATTATTGCGATTTTAGCAGCGATAGCTTATCCCTCTTATCAGGAACATATTCGTCGTACCAAACGTGTAGAGATGCAAACTACATTGCAACAAATTGCTATGCAGATTCAACGCTACAAAATCGCAAATTTTAAAGTCACAGGTGCAACAAGTTCTGATTTAAATATTGCAGAATCTTATCCAGAACAGGGAACTCCTCTATATGCGGTCAATTTAGCACCCGTTACTTCTGGTGCTTTAACTGCTGAAACATGGGTGTTAACTGCAACACCAATTGTAAAAACTTCACAGTCTGGTGATGGAGATATCGTTTTAAATTATCGTGGCGAGCGCTGCTGGACAAAGGAGACCGATATTAACAGTGGTACAGCTTGTGTTCCTTCTGGAGCATCAAATTGGGATGGACGCTAATTTAAATTCAAAACTGCGGATAACTCAAAAAATAATCTTTCTTTCAGGGCGGAAATCACGTAGAATGTTGCCCTCTATGAAAGGGGTTTGAAGTGTTGCCGATGGTCGGCGCAGGGATAATCCGTAAGAATTATAAGGCTTTTATCATGGTTGTTATTCGTTTAGCACGTGGCGGCGCAAAAAAACGTCCATTCTATCAAATCGTTGTGACTGACAGCCGCAATGCACGTGATGGTCGTTTCATCGAGCGTATCGGTTTCTTTAACCCGACTGCACAAGGTCAAGCAGAAAAACTTCGTTTAGATGCAGACCGTTTTGCTCACTGGGTTTCTCAAGGTGCTCAACCTTCTGAACGTGTTGCTTCTTTAGCTGCTCAAGCTAAAAAAGCTACTGCATAATTTTTTGTAGTAGGTAGCCCATGACATCAACACAGAATGTTCCCGAAGATCGTATTCAGATTGGACAGTTACGTTCAGCTTATGGATTGAATGGGTGGCTCTGGGTGTATTCAAATACAGAACCTATGAGCAACATGTTTGACTACCTGCCTTGGTACATTGAGACCAAGGCCGGTTGGCAAACAATAGATGTAAAACGTTGGAAACCACATGGCAAAGGTCTAGTTGTTGCTTTGAAAGGTGTGAGTGATCGCACTGGAGCAGAAAACTTGGTTGGCGCTAATATCTGGATTGCTAAGTCTCAACTGCCAAAAGCAGATGTAGATGAGTACTACTGGTCAGATTTAAAAGGCTTAACAGTGTTTGGTCTTGATGATGAAGAGCAGGAAGTAAACTTAGGTAAAATTCATGAATTGTTTGAAACTGGAGCCAATGATGTGATGGTGGTACATGCTACCCCAGACAGCGTTGATTCAGAAGAACGCATGATTCCTTGGCATAAAGATGTAGTACAACGTGTTGATCTTGAAGCTGGTCGTATTTACGTCAATTGGGGCGTAGATTATTAATCCTTCTGGGATTAATACAGCAGGAAAATAGAGGAGTCTGTAATGTTTTTTGCAGTCATTACGCTTTTTCCTGAAATGTTTGAAGCGATTACAGCCTATGGCATCAGCGGACGTGCGGCAAAACGGGATATCGTACAAGTTACTTGTATTAACCCTCGTGATTTTGCTGAGGGAAACTACAGAAGAGTGGATGAACGTCCATTTGGTGGTGGCCCTGGGATGGTGATGATGGCTGAGCCTTTGGCTAAAGCTATTGCGCATGCCAAACAGCTTGCCTCACAAGCAGGATATGTTCATGTTCCTGTGGTGTACATGTCTCCACAAGGCAAAACCTTAAATGAACAGGCAGTACAGCAGTTTGTTGATTACGACGGCTTAATTGTACTGTGTGGACGTTATGAGGGAGTGGATGAACGTTTGATCCAGCATTATGTTGATCAGGAATGGTCAATTGGTGATTACGTATTATCCGGTGGTGAATTGCCCGCTATGGTGTTACTTGACAGTATTATTCGCCGTTTGCCGAATGTAATGTCAGATGAACAGTCAGCAGTACAAGATTCTTTTGTTGATGGTCTTTTAGATTGTCCACAATATACAAAGCCAGACCATTTTGAGGGGCTGGATGTACCGGAAGTTTTAAAATCTGGACATCATGGCAATATCGAAAAGTGGCGTTTTTTACAGCGCTATCAACGAACTTTAGAACGTCGACCAGAGTTGGCTGAAAAAGTAGAGTTGAATAAGCAGCAGAAAAAATGGCTAAAAGATGCTAAAGGGGATGGTGGTAATTCTTAACCGCTATGCTCAGGAACGAAAGTTCTGCAACAAGACGAGAAGCAATGCTTCGAGTTAAAGCATGATTCTATTTAATGAATAGTTTTATGTATATTCTAAGGCTCTTTATAGACATGTTGTCGTAAAGGGAAAGATAAACGGGTTGATATGCGCTTTAGCCTCTATCCCCAGCGGAACCTCAGACCTCTTCTGACTCCGCACATATTGGAGATTCCCACAATGAGTGGTAAACATCCTTTAGTTCAAATTATTGAAAATGCACAGTTAAAAACTGATATCCCTGCTTTTGCTCCTGGTGACACTGTTATTGTCCAAGTTAAAGTAAAAGAAGGCGAGCGTGAGCGTCTTCAGGCATTTGAAGGCGTTGTAATCGCGAAGAAAAACCGTGGTTTGAACTCTGCATTTACAGTTCGTAAAATTTCTAGCGGTGTTGGTGTTGAGCGTGTATTCCAAACTCACTCACCAGTTGTTGCTAAAATCGAAGTGAAACGTCGTGGTGACGTTCGTCGTGCTAAACTTTACTACCTCCGTGACTTGTCTGGTAAAGCTGCACGTATTCGTGAAAAATTACCAGCTCGTAAAGCGTAAGCTTATACCGAGTAAAAAAATGCGCCTTTTGGCGCATTTTTTTGTTTAAAAACTATAGTCCTTGTAGTTTTAAACGGTTTGCATGTTGGCGGTAAACCGAGACAGGATCTGAGGCAAAAATAGAACGTATTCCCAGTACTTGATTTACTTCATCTAAATGATTCCAGTTGTAATCATCACGAATTGTTTTTCCGAATTTGGCGCTGCATCGGGAAACCAGTCCATCGTTATCACCAAATGGATCGACCACCAAACTACTGCCTGTAAGGGCAATATCAAATGGATCTAATGGATTAGTCAGAGCTTTATTTCCAGAGAAGGAATACATATAAATACCTTTCTCTTGATATGCTCCCTCGCTACAAGAAGTGGTAGGTACACCCATAGGGAATTGACTATTAAATTGAGCTGAACCTTTAGTTGATAAGCTATGGGCACCTGCTAAAGAGTCGTGCGGATAGCTCGTTGGATCTAGGCCTCCTGCCCAGGTAATTGCTGCTGAGAACCAATTTACTAACGTTGCCAGTCCAGACAGAGGAGTACCCTCAACGTTCAGAATGACATCTGCCATGGGTGATCCCTTATGAGGTGCACCAATCGTGGTAAGTGAGGCAACTTTTTCTGGCATGATACCGGCCACATAGCGAATTGTTGGACCCCCATGGCTATGACCGATTAAGTTAACTTTAGGCTTGCCGGTAATGGCAATAATTTCTTCTACTTGCTGAGCAAGTTGTTCTCCACGCACTTCTGTTGAGTTAAATGGTGAGACTCTTGTCGCCCAGACATTTCCTCCATTGCGGGCAAGATCAGGAAGAATCTGGTACCAGTAATCGAGACCAAGCGTATCGGTTCCAATTCTGTTAAAACCCGCCATACCATGGTTAAAAACCATTGGATATTTTGTTTGTGCATAAGATGAATATACGAACGAGCTTTTAACTTGTTCAGCATTTGTTGCATGGGCCGCTGAAATACTCAGTCCTGAGAGCATTGCAGCACATAAAAACATTAACTTCCTTTTCATTTTTTACTCACTATTTTTATTTTGTATGAAAAGCAGCTTCTTACTGCTAGTGAATGTTTAGCCAGTTCCCAAAGAGGAATGGCTTAGTAATTAAATGGCAGTTCACCTCCCTGATCGTGGACCGTTTCATAAGTTCGAAGTCTTAGTTGTTCTTGTGATGAGTTAAATTGTTGTTGGCGTAATTGCTGTATGGCTTGATTTTTGGCGCTATCACTCATATTGCTTTTAATAATTTCATCTCGACCATCGAGGTAACTGGTGACCTTTTGTTGCCAAGCATTTCGTTGTGTATCTAAAGTTTCTAACCTTTGAGCCGCTTCGGCCCCAACAAGTGCTGTACGCATTTGCCGAAGTTCTTCTGCTGAACCCTTACGAGCTTTAATTTGTTTAGTTAGCGTATGTAAATCATCAAGTTTAGAAAGTTCTTGTAGGTTTTGTTGCCAGTCTTCGGGAAGTTCTTCAAAACGTTCTTTAAGTTTTCGTGCTTTTTCAATTTCGCTTAAAGACGAGTCCTCAAGTATCTGCATTCGATCTAGCGTGTAGTTTTGATAGATATCTTCGCTAGAGAAAAGTCCTTCAATTTCAGAGGTTGAAAAGAAACGTTTTCTTATATCTTGAATTGAATTAAAGATCTTTTGAAAATAATTTTTATCTTGTTGTTTTGCTGAAGGTGTTTGGATTTGAGCAAGCTGTTCACGATATTTTAAATAACGAGCCCATAAATCCATAATCTGTGAGCGGGCTGGCTCTAAATATTGTCCTTGAACAAATTTCCCAAAGTGATTTTTGATCTGTTCTAAATCATTTTCACCATATTGAGTAATGAAATATTCAAAGCAGTCGCGTGTTTGACTGTTAACGACTAAATGCTGGGAACTATCAATTTTTAACTGGCAGTTAACTTCTGTGTCTTGCTGACTTTTACTATGGTAAGTATCTTCATTTCGTGATGAATGATCTGTCTGAGGAGCCGATGCTAAATTTTTAGCTTTATTTTCATTTATCTGAGCTGATGTATTTTTTGAGTCAGGGCTTAACCAATAGACACATGCAATGAGGCTCAAAATAAAAAATCCGAGCACACACCACAATACCTTCTTCTGCATCCCTTGCATAAAGATATCTTCCTTAAGTTTTAATTTGTTGTTTTTTTACTCGATCATTAATGTGCCATAAAATAAGTGAAAAGGCACCTAAATATTGTGAAAATATCTTGCCGAATTTGCTAACATGTCGGCACTTTTTTCCAGCTTTGTGTTCCAGTAAAAATGACGACAAAAAATCAAAAAATTTCTCGTCGCCATATTAGTGGTGTATTTTTATTAAATAAACCATTAGGGCTCAGTTCAAATGCGGCTTTGCAAAAAGTGCGTTGGTTATATCGCGCCCAAAAAGCAGGTCATACTGGGGCGCTAGACCCTTTGGCGACAGGTTTACTCCCGATTTGTTTGGGGGAGGCCACTAAGTTTTCACATTATTTGCTGGACTCAACAAAGCGCTACCAAACCACCGTGCGATTGGGACAAACTACAACAACAGGTGATGTGGAAGGGGAAATTCTACAAGAGCGCTCTGTCCCCGTGCTTAACCAAGAGCTTATTGAACAAACCTTAGAAAAATTTAGAGGTGATATTCAACAAATTCCTCCAATGTACTCGGCTTTGAAAAAAGAAGGTAGGCCGTTGTATGAGCTTGCCCGAAAAGGTATCGAAATTGAGCGTGAAGCACGTCCAATCACAATTTATGCCTTGGAGTTAGTTGAGTTTACCCAAAATAGTATCACCCTAGACGTAACTTGTTCTAAAGGAACATACATTCGTGTATTAGGTGAAGATATTGGTGAGGCACTTGGTTGTGGTGGGCATTTAACGATGTTAAACCGGACTCAAACAGGACATTTTGAGCTTATTCCGAGTTATACCATTGAATATCTGGAAGGCCTGACAGAAGAGCAAAGAGAAGCTTTATTACTCCCAGTTTATGCTCCAGTTGATCATTTCTTAAAAATTCAAGTGCCTGAAGGGCGTGAAAAGTATTTCTGCAATGGTTTAGAAAGCAATATTGAGCATTCTGCAGAAGCAGAAGTTTTAGTTTTTTCGGGTGAGCGCTGTTTAGGTTTAGCCGAGATTACCGATAAAAAACGGTTGGTACCTAAACGTATCTTAAATTTGTAGTAGATGTAGAGTATAGAGCATGGGCATGGAATGGGATGTTATCCTGAGTTTGATCTTTTTTGCGTTTACTGCGGGAGCGATTGATGCTGCTGTTGGCGGTGGTGGACTTATCCAGATTCCAGGTCTTATGAGCACTTTCCCGACCATGCAAACTGCAACGGTTATTGGTACGAATAAGCTTTCTTCAATTTTTGGTACAGCATCGGCTGCTTATACTTTTGCAAAAAGAGTGAAGTTGCAATGGAAGCTTTTAGCAGTCATTGCTGTTTGTGCGCTGATTAGTTCATTTGCGGGTGCTGCTTGTTTATCGTTAATTCCTCAATCTGTATTACGTCCTTTCGTATTTGTAATGTTGATTGTGATAGCAGTTTATACGTTACTTAAAAAGAACTTTGGACAGGTCCATACTGAGCAAAAAATTACTAATAAAATGCTGGTTTTGGCTGGTATTGGTAGTTTAGCAATTGGTTTCTACGACGGTATTTTTGGTCCGGGTACAGGTAGTTTCTTTATTTTCTTCTTTATCCGCTTTTTACAAGTTGACTTTTTACATGCTTCAGCTTTGTCAAAAATTGGTAATTTTATGACCAATTTGGCTGCATTGAGTTTCTTTATCCCGACAGGTCACGCTATTTTACACATCGGCTTAATGATGGCAGTCGCGAATGTATTGGGTTCAATTGTGGGTGTGAGAACTGCTCTAAAATATGGTAGTGGATTTGTTCGTATCATCTTCTTAATTTTAGTCAGTGTTTTAATTTGTCGTTTAGGCTATCAACTGTTTGTAACAGGCTAAATGAAATAAAAAGTATGAGCTGATCTTAGGGGGGAGTTCATACTTTTTATGCTGTGATTCAAAATCATGCATATAAAAATAATTACAGAAGTTTACTAGAAAGAAAACTGTATAAAAAACAGTCTCATTTTAAGCTACTTAAATAATATAAATTTCAACGTATGATAAACCTTGAAATAAAAAAGATTTTTTAGCTAAAAATGAGGAAGAGAATGAATATTTTCGAAGCATTAAGAGAAAGCCATGAAAATCAACGTAACCTTTCTGAACAACTTGTTCAGACACATGGTTTAACTGAAGAAAGAAAAGAATTATTTGATGCATTAAAAAATGAATTATATGCTCACTCCGTTGCCGAAGACCGTTATCTCTATATTCCTTTAATGTTTGATGATGTCGGTTTAGATATTACAAGACATGCTTTGTCTGAACATCATGAAATGGATGAGTTAGTCGAACAGCTCGAAAAAACCGATATGAGTAGCCCAAGCTGGTTAGCAATCGCCAAACAGTTGAGTGAAATAGTCCATCATCATTTAAAAGAAGAAGAGCATAAATTTTTCCAACAAGCGGGAAAAATTCTTAAAGACAGTGAAAAAGAAACGTTGGGTAATAAATATTTAAAGGAATATAAAAAGTATAAAAAGCAGCAATAGTATTTAACTATGCTACTTTTTTAGTACTTCTTAAAGTCACGCCAATTGATGCCAGCATTACACAACCTAAAGCCACCCATTGCAGCATGCTGATTTCTTCGTGAAGTAATAAGAAACCCGTTAATGCTGCCAATGCTGGTGCTAAACTCGTTAGGGTGCCGTAAGTTAATTTATTGAGTTGTTTGAGTGCCATTAAATCAAGTGCATATGGAATAGCCGTCGCTAAAATAGCAATAACTAATGCTTTACCCCAATACTGTGTTTCAAGTAATGCAGGAGCATTATGCCAGATGCTAATCGGTAGTAAGGTTAGAGCAGATAATCCAATTCCAATGGTTAAAGCATGCATCCCTATATTTTGGGTCACAACTTTCTGACCAAAATAAATATAGAATGCCCAGCAAAATCCAGCACCTAGCGCGCAGGCAGCACCGACATAGGAAAAGTGGTGCTGCGTTGGGTCTTGCCAAGGCACCATCAATGCAATACCTAACATCGCAAATGCCACCCAAATGTAGTCACTCTTTTGTTTAATAGAAAGTAGAGCTAGACCTAATGGACCAATGAACTCTAAGCCCACGGCAATCCCTTGAGGTAACTTTCCAAGCGACGTATAGAATAAAATATTCATGAGACCCAAAGATGCAGAGTACATCAATAAATCACGCCATTTTAAATAGGGTAAGCGTGACCAGATTTTCCATGAGCGGAACATAATAGCGACAATAACCGTTGCAAAACTCAGCCTTAAAACTGTAACGGTAAGAGGGTCTAATATTGCAATGAGCTGTTTAGCAAATGAAGCACTGATTTGATATGAGACCATCGACAGAATCATATATAGCACAGCAATAATGGGAAGATTCTGCATGGAAATACCCTAGGGCCTCATTTAATATTATTTAAAACTAACAAGGGTTAATTATAGCGAATGCCATGTTTTAACTCGTGGTTTTAGTCGATTTAACTTACTATTTTTTCACGTTCCTGACGTGCTTTTTGGGTAGTTATGGTACAACCGACCGAAGCTGCAATAATTGTTGCAAGTGCTAACCATTGGTTCCATAACAAATATTCACCTAAAAAGATAAAGCCAGAAAGTGCAGCAACTGCGGGCTCTAGGCTCATCAATGTTCCGAAACTTAAGGGCGTTAAATTACGTAGGGCCAGCATTTCTAAAGAAAAAGGTAATGCACTGGCTAAAATTGCTAAACCAATAAAATAAAAAAGATAGGGAAGCTCTATAACTTGCCCTATTGAGCCTGAGAAAAAAGTAATGGGTAATAAGATGCATGCACCCACACTCATTCCTAAACACACAGTGTGATTGCCCGAAATACCTGAAGGTTTCTGTCCAGCAATAATATAAAGTGCCCAACACGCGCCTGCACTAACTGCAAATAATACTCCGATCCAATCCAGACTATGAGCCTGATTGAAAGGGAAAAGTAAAATGAGGCCAACAATCGCTAAACTGACCCAGACAAAATCATATTTTTGGCGTGCGTGATATAAGGCCACACTTAAGGGGCCAATAAATTCAAAAGCAACTGCAATACCAATCGGTAACCGTTCAATTGACAGATAAAAAAGTGCGTTCATTCCTGCAAGAGCAAAGCCATACGCTAAAATAGCTTTCCAGCGGACCTGACTAAAATTAATTCGCCAAATTCTAAAAATAAAGGCAAGAATAATTGCACCTAAGCATAAGCGCATTGCTGAAACGGTAAGGGTGGGAAAGCTCTGGAACAGAAATTTAGCTAAAGATGCGCTACTTTGTACGCTCAGCATAGCGAGAATAAGAAAACCCAACGCATGTAGCTGAGATTTCTGGTTCGAACTGGACATTTTATTATTTGATCGATTGGTATACTTTTCACATGATAATGTAAATGTCCATAAAAAAGCCACAGACAATGCTGTGGCTTTTAAATTTACAGTTCGTATTAGAACAATACGCGCACGCGAATTGTACCTTCAACTTCATGCAACATATCTAAAGCTTCGTGAGAAGCTGAAGCGTCAACGTCCATTACGAGGTAACCGATGTCACCTTTAGTCATGAGTGATTGACCAGAAATGTTGATGCCTTGCTCAGCAAACAAGTTGTTGATTTTAGACAATACGCCCGGTACGTTTTTGTGGATGTGCAATAAACGGTGTTGACCAGCAGTCAATGGTAACGCGATTTCTGGGAAGTTTACCGCAGAAAGCGTCATACCCTTATCAGAGTAAGCAACAAATTTCTCTGCAACTTCTAAACCGATGTTTGCTTGCGCTTCCATGGTTGAACCACCAACGTGAGGAGTCAAAATCACATTGTCTAAGCCACGAAGTGGAGAAACAAACTCTTCGCCATTTGCTTTTGGTTCTTTAGGGAATACGTCAACGGCTGCACCAGCAATATGACCAGATTTGATTGCATCTGCTAAATCTTCAATCACTACACATGTACCACGTGCAGCATTGAGGAAGATTGCGCCTTCTTTCATTTTTGCAAATTGTGCTTTAGTGAAGAAGTTTCGTGTAGATGGAACATCAGGCACATGTAATGTAACTACATCAGCAGTCGCTAAAAGTTCGTCTAACGAACCAACTTGGCGAGCATTACCCATTGGTAATTTAGTTACTGCATCGTAATAAATCACATGCATACCTAAGCTTTCAGCAAGAACAGAAAGCTGAGAACCGATGGAACCGTAACCTACAATACCTAAAGTTTTGCCACGAGTTTCGAAAGAACCGACAGCAGACTTGTCCCAACCACCACGATGACAAGCCGCCGATTTTTCAGGAACACGGCGAAGAAGAAGAATTGTTTCAGCAAGTACAAGCTCTGCAACCGAACGCGTATTTGAATATGGTGCGTTAAATACAGGAATACCACGTGCCATAGCTGCTTTAAGATCAACTTGGTTTGTTCCGATACAGAAACAGCCCACTGCGATCAATTTATTTGCAGCTTCGAAAACTTCTTCAGTCAATTGGGTACGCGAACGAATACCAATAAAGTGAGCATCTTTAACAGCTTCTTTTAGCGCTTCGCCTTCAAGAGCAGTTTTACGATAGTCAATATTGGTGTAACCCGCAGCGTTTAGAGTATCGACTGCGTTTTGGTGAACGCCTTCTAACAACAGGAAACGGATTTTATCTTTAGGTAGTGAAAGATGTTGGCTCATTACGGCTCCGCTACAAAGGCCAAATTTGGTGGCGCTATCATAACATAATGGTCGGTACTATAGATATTTCGTTTGCGCCATCGTCTTATGGCAATTTTATCTATGTCTAATCACTTCTATTTATGGCTTGTGAGTACTTTAAAATATGCTTCGTATGGGATTTAAATGTATTTTTTCTCTGAAAGTCTCATAGAAAAGCATTTATTTGCGTTAAACATGTTTTGTAGTGACTGTATCTCTATTCTGAACTTTATCGCTTGAGCTGTTGCATGTAGAATATAGGAGTTCCTTGGACATTATGGCTTTGCTCAGGTGAAAAACCTGAAAATATGAAGCCATAGTCCCACCATAGTTTACTTCTTGCTAGGTCTGCAAACGATGAATGCTCCAGTCGCTTTAACACCTGAGTTACTCACCCAATTAACAGCAATCGTCGGTGAAAACCGTATTAAAACCGATGCTGATAGTCTCGAAAACTGGGGTAAAGATCATACCAAGCATTTTAATCCGAACCCATCGGTCATCGTTTTTCCATCGACCACTGAACAAGTTCAGGCAGTTGTAAAGCTTGCGAACCAGTTTAATATCGCGATTACACCGTCAGGCGGTCGTACTGGTCTCTCTGCGGGTGCTGTAGCAACTAATGGTGAAATTGTCATTAGCATGGACAAAATGAACCAGATTCTTGAGTTCTTCCCAGCAGATCGTATGGTACGAGTACAAGCTGGTGTTGTGACTGAACAATTGCAAAACTATGCTGAAGAACAAGGGATGTATTATCCAGTTGACTTTGCGTCAGCGGGCTCTAGTCAGATTGGCGGTAATATCGGTACCAATGCTGGTGGTATTAAAGTCATTAAATACGGCATGACACGTAATTGGGTGCTTGGTTTAACTGTTGTCACTGGTAAAGGTGATATTTTACGTTTAAACAAAGGCATGGTTAAAAATGCAACTGGTTATGCATTGCAGCATTTGTTTATTGGTGGTGAAGGTACATTAGGTTTAGTGACTGAAGCAGAAATTAAACTAGAGCGTCAACCACAAAACTTACAAGTTTTAGTTTTAGGCGTTCCTGATTTTGACGCAGTGATGCCTGTATTACATGCGTTCCAAAAAGATATTGATTTGACTGCATTTGAGTTCTTTGGTGAACTTGCAATGCAAAAAGTTTTAGATCATGGGCATGTACAACGCCCATTTGAAACTCAATGTCCATTCTATGTATTGCTTGAGTTTGAAGCGCCATATGAGCCGATTCTCGATAAAGCAATGGAAATCTTCGAGCATTGTATGGAGCAGGGTTGGGTACTTGATGGGGTAATGAGCCAGAGTCTTGACCAAGTAGAAAGTTTATGGCGTTTACGTGAAGATATTTCTGAATCAATCGCTCCGTTTATTCCATACAAAAATGATATTTCAGTATTAATTACTCACGTGCCTGCATTTATTCGTGAGATTGATGCAATTGTTCAAGAAAACTATCCTGATTTTGAAATTTGCTGGTTCGGTCATATCGGTGACGGCAACTTGCACTTAAATATTTTGAAACCTGAAAACTTAACCAAAGATGAGTTCTTTGCGAAGTGTCAGGTCGTCAATAAATATGTGTTCGATACCGTTAAAAAATACGATGGTTCAATCTCTGCTGAACATGGCGTAGGTATGACGAAAAAACCATATTTGGAATATTCACGTTCGCCTGAAGAAATTGAATATATGAAAGCTTTGAAGTTGACGTTTGACCCGAACGGGATTATGAACCCAGGTAAATTATTTGATCTTTAATGCTTGATTGAATAAAAGAATCTCTGTTAAAAGCGTATCATAAGATGCGCTTTTTTATTAAAATTTCTATTTCCTGTACGCTTTCCAGCCCGTCAGAATATGATAAATCAACGGTAAAAGACTAAGGGCAAAAAAGCTACAAAGCCCAATGGCCCACACAGGTAAATTCCTTGGATTACCTAAAAAGAAATAGGCAAAAATAGAATAAGACAACATCGAAAACATCGCCATTGTTCCAAGTGGAAGTGTGACTTTAAAAATTAACGTGCTAGCAAATGTTTTGTAGGGTTCCATGTCGCGCTTTAGACTATAAGCAATAATCATGAGCAACACATAACCTAAAATAAACAACATAAATAAGGCGGCTGCAAATAATAGAATTGTTCGCCAGCTCTTTTCTTGCGCGGTGTGATCACCTGATTCATAAACAACAGTAATATGTTGCCCAACTACAGGCACATCACCAGAGCGAACTGAATTATCTAAAGTTTGAGTTTTATTTTGATTATCTTTAAATTGAACCTGAGCAGTATGCATGAGTGTCTTAGTTTTATATTTACGTCCATTTGAGTCGGTACGTTCAGTATCTACCCATTCAGAAGTATAGTTCACTACCGTTGCATCGTAAGTTGGTTTGGTTGCTAAGCCGTAGACTGCCTGAGAAACCCAGTAAGTAAATGGGAAAAATAAAGCACTAATACTAAAAACCACGGCAAATAAATAAGCGAATTCAAACTTACTACTTTTACGATTTTTAGCTAAACGCTTGATCCAAAACTTAGTGAGTACAAATGACCAAATCATCAAAACTGCAACGACCACCAAGAAAACTTGCCCCGCATAAGTCAGTTGCATAATGGTCCTATTTGTTATGTGTAATAGAAATTAATTTTATCAAACGATTGTCGTTAAAGTTGATTGAGCAAGAACAATTATTTGGTCTGTAAAAGGGTAGCCATCCTTAGAACTACATAGTTTCTACAGAGTAACTGAGCAAGGCATAGCATCATAAAGCTATGCCTTTTGTTTTTGGTGATAAAAATGCAACGTTTATTTTTAATTTCAGCGCTCTGTGCTGGACTTTTCACTGGGTGTGCAACGACCAGTAAATTAATTCCTTTTGTGGGTTCCGAGACCCCAATGCAACAAGTACTTAAAGCTCAACCAGAGATTGCAAAAGAGCACAATAACACCTCAGTTCAGCAAGTGTTTAACCGAGTAGAATCTCCAACTGTTTCTCGTATTATTGTCATTCAAACAGGTTTAATGGATGACTCTGTCTCTGCAATTCGAACAGAATATGCATTTAAATTAGTGGATGAAAAGTGGCAATTGCAAAATAAGCAAAAGAGCTATCAGTGTGCGAGAGGGAAAGGCTCTAGAGGTTTCCAAACACAGCTTTGCTCTTAAAAATAAAAAAGACGATAAATATATCGTCTTTTTTTATGGGCTAAATTATACGCCGCTTTCTAAAATTTTAATTTTGACATCCATGACATCATCTTTAACTGCTTCATGATGTGCTTGCATATGAGGTGTAGCCAAATGTGCCTCAAGATGAGCAACACTTTTCCATTTTTCTAACATCACAATTGTGTCAGGTTCGTGGGTTTGGAAGCTCGCATTTGATTTGTGATCAATTAAAGGTTCATAACCATGACAACCATCTTCTGCTAAAACAGTTGGAATAATTTTTTGAAAAGCATCCAACACGTTTTGACGATGCTGCCCAGCTGATTTGGTGCGAATTTCTGCAATAATGGTTAGCATGGATTTCTCCTTATTAGGCTGCTGCAAATACACTATTTAAGTGTGCTTTATATTCTTCAACATAACTATCAACGTCAGGCATTTTAATCACGTCGTTTACAATAAAAGTCGGTAATGTGCCCATGCCTAAGAACTGATTAGCTTTATGAAATGGTAAATAAACACCATCTACGCCTACGCCGTGGAAGAACTGATCTGCATCGTCAAATGCTTCCATTGGTGCATTCCAAGTGAGTGACAGCATATATTTTTTGTCATGAATTAAACCACCTGAACCATATTGTTTTGAAGCATCAGAGCGGCTACGACCATCACTTGCATAAAGTGAACCGTGACCTGTCGTAAATACATCATCAATATATTTTTTTACAGTCCAAGGTGCACCCATCCACCAACCTGGCATTTGATAAATAACAACATCTGCCCATAAGAATTTTTCTACTTCAGCTTCTGCATTGTAGTCACTATCTGCACGAGTCACTTGAACTTCATGGCCTAGTTCAGTGAGATGGTCAGTTGCCAATGCCGTGAGCGTGTCATTTAATTCACCATTTGAATGGGCAAATTGTTTGGCGCCATTAATCACTAAAATATTGCTCATGAGAGTTACTCTAATTAAATTCCTAAATTTGATGCATACTTTAAAGAACTTACTCTTAGAGAAAAATGTAGTAATTGGAAAAATATTGTTGACTAATAATCAATAATATTGGGTTGCTATCTCATTCTGAGTTATTTGCTTTGAAGAAAAACTTTATATTTATAAATCCGTTTACAATGTTGAACGGAAAAAAGTATTTGTATTCTTTAGCATTAAGTTTGAGTAAATCTAAGAGATCACGTATGAGAAAAATGAGTTTGCTGATTGCTTTTAGCCTTGTAATGCTAACGGCTTGTGCACCAACTAAAAACTCTTCTGCTCAACTTGCTGATAGCCCGATACAAGCGGTATTACTTGATCAGCCCGATCTTTTAAATGATGCAAACAATTTGGATATTTCACAGCAAATGAATGCTGCCGATGATCCCTCTAATGCTCAAGTCACTATTTTACAGACAGATCCGAGCGAAGATGCGATAACAAAAGTCCGTACAGAATATTTATTAAAACGAGACCAGCAAGTCTGGAAAATTGTAAATAAAAAGCAAAGCTATCAATGTACACAAGGACAAGATGCCCCAGACTTTCAAGTTAGTCCTTGTCCTTAATGCTTAATTTTTTATCGAATATGTGGATAACTTTGAGTTTGTGCACAACAAGAATTTGCAGGTCTTTTTGTGCAAAAAACTGAAATTTAAGCTTCTTGAAATTGCGTGATTGCTGATCAATTTAAAAAGTGCTATTGTTGCGCTCGGCAATTGTGCCAATTGGTAAAAATTACCGAATCTCACGTCATACATTTTTTCTCGTTTTAGACACCTTGTGAATACGGTGTTTCACATTCTAAACATGCACTCTCACAGCATATAAAAACTTAACTAAAGATTGATAGACCGTACTGTCATCATCGTGACTACATTATTTATTTCAATATGTAGTTGCTGAGACATTTTGGCCGCTATTTTGAAGTGTACAACTCATGAAAAATATTCAAACGACAACGTTGAACCGTACAACGTTGATGTTTCCTTTGGCTTTAGTGCTATTTGAATTTGCGGTTTATATTGGCAATGACCTTATTCAGCCAGCAATGTTGGCAATTACTGAAGATTTTGGTGTAAGTGCAACTTGGGCACCATCTTCAATGTCATTTTATTTATTAGGTGGCGCTACAGTTGCGTGGTTACTTGGACCGTTGTCGGATCGTCTCGGACGTAAAAAAGTACTGCTAGCAGGGGTTTTGTTTTTTGCTCTATGCTGCTTCTTAATTTTACTAACGCGGTAAATAGAACAGTTTCTGGCATTAAGATTTTTGCAGGGAATTGGCTTAACTGTAATCTCCGCAGTCGGTTATGCCGCTATTCAAGAGAGTTTTGCTGAGCGTGATGCAATTAAAGTTATGGCACTCATGGCAAATATCTCATTGCTTGCACCATTGCTGGGGCCTGTACTTGGAGCCTTTTTAATTGATTATGTGTCTTGGCATTGGGGATTTGTCGCCATTGCTGTATTAGCATTACTCAGTTGGGTCGGTTTGAAAAAACAGATGCCAAGTCAGCAGGCCAGTGTAACTCGACAACCTTTTAGTTATCTTTTTGATGATTTTAAAAAGGTGTTTACTAACCGCCGTTTTTTAGGTTTAAGTCTTGCTTTACCGTTGGTGGGCATGCCTTTAATGCTTTGGATTGCTTTATCTCCAATCATTTTGGTAGATGAGTTAAAGCTCTCCAGTGTGCAATATGGCTTGGCTCAATTTCCAGTATTTCTTGGTCTCATTGTAGGCAACATCGTCTTAATTAAAATTACTGACCGTCTCGCTTTAGGTAAAACCATCCTGATTGGCTTACCGATTATGCTGATTGGAACAATTATTTTAATATTAGGTGTAGTTTGGCAAACCTATTTAATTCCTTGTTTGCTTACAGGCATGACGCTCATCTGTTTTGGTGAGGGAATTAGCTTTTCAGTTTTATATCGCTTTGCACTCATGTCATCTGAAGTATCAAAAGGAACTGTTGCAGCGGCAGTTTCGATGCTATTGATGATGAGCTTTTTTGCAATGATTGAGCTGGTACGTTACCTCTATACGCAATTTCATTTATTGGCCTTTGTATTATCTGCATTTACCTTTATTGCTCTTTGGTTTACTCAACCGCGAAGTGCTTTAAAGCAGGAAATGCAAGAGCGACAACAACAGGGCAACAACTAAAAAATACCGGAATTTATATTCCGGTATTTTTTTAATATTAGGTAATTTCTTGCTCTAACAGCTTATCTTTAAGCATCAGCAATTCTGGTAATGTTTCTAACAATAAACTGATTTGTTTTAAAACTAGGGTGTATTTCTCAGATAGTTGTTCTTGAGCTGTTAAGTCCTGAATTTCTATTAATATTTGAGAAATGAGCGTGTGGTCGGGTAGGGTTTGCTCAAGGACACTCTGGCTCAAAATTTCTTGGCAGTGTAGTAATAATTGCAAAACCTGCTCTTCATCAATTCTCTGTCGTTGGCTACCTAACGCTGCCACATAACTTAGCTGGCTGTGGCTATAAACTAAATAGCGAAAAGCGTAATGAATGAGCTGAGGATTTGGATTCGGTTCAGCACTTAAACTCGAGATCATGTTCGACAGCTCGATTTGAGCATTATGGGCAGCACGACGAATTCGACGGTACTCTATATCCTGATTTTTGCCATATTGATATTGCTCAACAATCACATTGAAATAATCTAAGGTCGCTTTACTACTTTTCTTAATATTGTTAGGAATATTGCGGAAGTTCCAATCAGGCCAAATAAAGTTTACGGCAAGCCATGCAATAAAACAGCCCAATAGCGTATCTATCAGGCGAGGCAAAATAATGCTGTAGCCTGCACCTTTTAAGTTAAAAATTAACAGCACCATCAGGGTGGCCATAAGCGTAGCCAATGCATATTTCTTTTGCCGTAAGTAGAAAAAGCAGACTCCGCAAATAATCGTAATGATGAGTTGACCTTCAATACTCGGTACAAAATATAGAATAGGTATTCCTAATAAAACACCCAGCAAAGTACCAATAGTTCTTAGTTTAAGACGGCTTTTAGTTGCAAAATAAGTGATCTGACAGACAAATAAACTGGTCAGTAAAATCCAATAGCCATGCTGAGCAAAGGGTAATAATGAAATGGCATAACCTGCGGCGAAAACGACTGCAATTCGTATGGCATGTCTAAATAAGGCCGACTGCGGTGTAATCTGTTGCCTGAGTTTTAAGATCAGATCTGAAAACCCTTGAATATCATCATCAAGTAAATTTAAGTGTTCTTGTCTTGTTTGGGTATTATTTTCAGGGAAGGGCTGTGCATATTGTAGTTGTTCAAACTGTTCATGCATTCCTTTTAAATTATCAAAAATAAGTCTTAAGTTTTTAACTTCAAAGTTTTGTGGATGCTGTTGTATCCAGTCCTTTAAAGAACTTTCCAAATGGTTCAATACCGTCCGGCTTTCTTGCGATGGCTGAGATGGTCGATTATGCAAAATACACTGAGCTAGATCTTGGCATGCTTGAGCCTGTACGCGTAAATTTTTCTGGAAACGGAAAATAAGATCACTACGGCTAAAGTTCTGTTGAATATGTTCGTAATGTAAATAATTTGAAGTTGCTTGTTCGTGAATGTCCCGCGCAAAAAAATATAAATTTAGCCAATAGATACTTTTATTGCTGACGCGTGAAGCCTTGAGTCGAGTGAGCAAGGAACTGCGTATTTGATTGAGGCTTTGGGCAACTTGTGTATTTTGTAGCGATAATTCATATAAAAGCTGTTCTACGTTCTCTTTATTGTCGGGATCAAACAAACGTGCTTTTGCTTGTAGTAGAACAGAAATTTCTTTAAAAATTTGTGAAAGCTTATCTTGTAAGGGAAGTGTCGGTTTAATAATAAAAAACAAGATAGATGTGAAGCCATACCACAAAGCACCATAAACAAAGTAGGTGGGTTGTTGGTACCAGTGTACATATTCTCCTAAACCGAACATGCTATAAATGGAAAGCAAAATAGTGCCAAACGAAATTGTGGCGTAACGTTGCCCTAAAGCGCCTAATAAAATGAAAAAAGCACTCGAAAGAGAAAGATATAAAATAAAGAAAATTTTGTAAGGGGCTAAAAAGCCCAGAATACTACTGACTGTAAAAAAGAGGAGGCAGACATAAACCAAGTTGCGTAATCGAATACTTAAGCGATCATCAAAGTCGGTTAACGCTGCTGCAATCGCGCCTAAAGTTACAGGAACGATGAGCTCGTTATGGTCTAGCCAAAGTAAACCTAAAGTTGTGCCTGTGAGTACAATCAAAATTTGCAGGCAATAAATTAAAATGGAGTTCGTCTTAAAACTATTAAATATTTGGGTCAGATAGTTCACGGCTTTTGTTCTAAATTAGAGAATACGTGAGAAAGCAGTATGTAACTTTAAATTTTTATTACTTCAAAAATATTATTCTTTTTATCTACAAAAGTCAGTCATTTTTTAAGATTTTATTAGGCTTAAATCAAGTTGTAACGATCAATAAATTAACAAAATTGTGGATATCTTTTTAGATACCCACAATTTGAAAAGACATAAATTATTTAATCACACCACATGCAATTCGTGCTCCGCCACCACCGAGAGGCAAAGGTGAGTCTGAGTAGTTATCGCCACCCGCATGAATCATAATAGCTCGACCTTGAAGATCAGCAAGTTTCAATCGAGGTGCGATCACAGCAGTCGTTGCAACACCAGTATTATCGACCACTAAAGCAGGTAAATCACCTAAGTGGCCAGTTGTTGGAGTACCGTGATGAGGGGCTTGATTCGGGTTATAGTGACTACCAGCAGCTAAAGCAGCACCAGCTTTCCCATCTTTCTCAGCTGGTTCACAAGAGGCATTTTCATGAATATGGAAACCACGAGTACCGCTTGGTAAATCAGCTAGAGCAGGAGTAATAATTAAACCTTTGTCACTATCTTGAAAGCTAATCGTACCTAATTTTTTACCAATACCAGCGGCAGTTACTTCATTTACATCAACTACTTTTTTCGTATGCATTGTCGTTAATGCTTGAGCTGTATCAGATACAGTTTTTGTGACTGAACTACAGCCAACCGTAAAAAAAGCTGTAAGCGCACAGACTGCGCCAATTTTATTAAACATCTGCATGATTGGATGTCCTTATAAATATATATGATTGTTAGATTCAAACAAACGCAGGTCTAGCCTACAAGTTAATTTAAATAGTTAATTTGTATCTAGAAACATTTTTAAATTAAATAAATATGTCAATCTTTATAGCTGGAAGATTCACTTTCAGAATCATAAATCATAGTCGTTTTAGGCATAGGTTCAGGCTCAATGGTTTCATGTAACCATTCACGCCAAATTGCCAGTAAAATAGCCAGAATTACAGGTCCAATAAATAAACCTACTAATCCGAAGCTTGCAATACCACCTAACACACCAAACATAATTAATAAGAATGGAATTTTTGTAGCGCCAGAAATCACAAGTGGTCGAATCACATTATCTGAGCTACTCACAATCACTACACCCCAAACCACTACACCAATTGCTTCCATCGTTTGTCCCTGAGAGAACAACCATAGACCGACACCTAAATAGGAAATTGGTGTACCAAATGGAATTAAAGCTAACAAGAAAGTAGCAATGGTAAGCACCATTGGGTTAGGGACACCTGCTACGAAATAACTTAATCCAGCTAAAACAGCTTGAGCAATTGCAGTTAAACCCACGCCGTAGACTACAGCACGAGTCGTTTCAGAGATCGTATCGAGATAATGGTGAATACGAGGGCCTATAACCATTTCTAAGGCTTTGCTCACCTGAGATAAAATCATTTGACCATCACGATAGAAGAAAAATAGGCTAAATACGGCAAAGCCAAATTTGACAACATTTTTACTAATTTCACCGAGCAGCATTCGACCATAACTTAAATGGCTTTGAACCCAAGCTGCGATATTCTGAATAGTGCTATTTGGATCAGTATTTATTTCATTGAGTGTGCGAGAAATTTCTTTTCCAACAAAAGGAAGTTCGCGAATAAAATCAGGAACACTTAAATGACCTGAAAAAACCTGACGTTGCAAGTCAAAATATAAATTGCGGCCTTCATGCTGCAAAATAAAAATAGCGCATGTAAAAGGGACGCCAACAACCAGAATGACCAGACTAATCATTAGAGTTGCATTTAAAGTATTACGGGTTTCTCCAAAAAAACGTTGAATTCTTAAATAAATAGGCCAAGTCATATAAGCAATGATGGCAGCCCAAAGTACAGGAACAATAAAGTATTTCAGGATATTAAATCCTAAAAAAATCAAAATAAAAAACAGCCCAAACAATAAAACGCGCTGTAAATTAGGAGCGTATGGATGCACGAACAATATTTCTCTAATTTTCTACATAGAATAAAGTCATATTAACTGAAAAATAACCTGAGGCAAATTTTAAGGCCGTAATGTAAAGAACCTTATACATCTCTTTTTAGAGACTAAAAGTTCTTTAAAACCACTCAGCTTTATCTTCAACTAACTTGTTTAGAACAGGTTGCCATTGATTTTGAATCGTAATAAAGTTTTTTTGAGGTTTATCAAAAATGCTTAAGCCTTGCATCGCTAAGCTACCATAAGCCGTACGTTCAGCAATCCACGCAACAGGTTCCTGTTCAATTTTTTCAAAAAACTGTTGAATATCTTTTGAGCTAGCACTATTCGGTTTTACACGATTAGCAAGAAGTAAAATCTGAACTTTGCCTTTACGAATACGTTTAATATCTTGTAAATGCTTCAAAAAGCGACGAGTACTGTCTATATCAAAAAATGAAGGCTGAAGTGGGGTAATAATGGCATGAGCTTCACTAATGAGTTGCTCAGCATGTTCACCTGAAAGTGCACCAGGCGCATCAATAATTAAATAATCCAGATTTTTAGGTGCGTCACCAATTGATTTTTCATGACGCCAGTCGAGGCTTTGAATTTTTGCGACGCCATCGGGGCGCTGTTTTAACCACTGTAAAGCCGATTTTTGATTGTCCGAATCTGCTAATGCTACTTTATATCCTTTTTGTGCCAATGCTGTTGCCAACGTAATGGCCGTCATGGTTTTTCCGCATCCGCCCTTTTGATTTGCAATAAGTATCGTTTTCATAAATCCAATTATTTTCAGCAGCACATTTGTTTATGTTTTATACCTTAGCATCTTTTTATGTGAAGGAGATGACCACATTTGACAAAAGTTTAAGCTGTTTCGTTATTTTAGATATGATTAGATCTGTAATCTTGATTCGCGCTTTTTAAGGAAAATTTATGTCTGTATGGCTTGCCATGCTTATTGGGGCTGGAATTGGCATCATTATCACTACTCTTATTTTATCAAACACTCGGAATGGCCGAATTAAAGCTGAATATGAGCAATATATTGCTGAACTTGAATTAGAGCATCAACAAGCCCTCACTCAAGCACAAAAGAGAAGTGTAAATACAAGCCGTGCTGTGTTGAAAGGAAAAATGGCAGAACAATTTGCTCCAGTTTTGCCTGAATTTCAGTATCTACCAAGCGATGCCAAATTCATGGGCGATCCGGTGGACTATATTATCTTTGATGGATATACCGATTTTCGTGATGGTGATGGTACGGCAGAAGACATCAATATTATTTTACTTGATGTAAAAAGTGGTGGTGCAAGACTCACGAAAGGCCAGCAGGCCATTGCGCAAGCTGTACAGCAAGGTAAGGTTCGTTTTGAAACTTTGAGAATCGATTTTGAAGATTAAGAAGCTATTTAATTCAGCACAAAAATAGACGAAATTGATCTGTATTGTTACTAAATTCCGATATTTTTTTCATCACTTATGGCTACTATAAATTGAAGATCTTTTTAATTTGATCTAGCAATATTCGAGGTATAAAGCGATGAAAAAACAACGTTTAATGATGGGCTTATTAGCTGCTATTAGCATGAGTTCAGCATTTGCATCGACCTCAAGTGAATATAATATTGCCAAAGGTTTGAGCCCCGTTGAAAAAGACCAGTCAATTTCTGTATTGCAACCTTTTCAGGGGAATTTCAGAATACTTGGTTCAAAAATATATCACAGTGATGAGCAAGCTAAGTTTTCTCCTATCGACTATGCTGTAAGTTGGGGATTATTTGCACAGCCTGAAATTGCACGCCATATTTCAGTGAAACAATATGACCGTTATTTAAACTGGAAAATTCCTAGATTACCTGTTCCGGCAGAGCAAGCAATGCAAATGGTGTCTAACATGCACATCATTCCTGCAAACCCTGAAATTGCTCAGCAGATTAAACAGGTTAAACGTGGTGATTTAGTCTATTTAAAAGGTGATCTTGTCGAGATTAAGGATAAAAACTTAGTCTGGAAATCTTCACTTACACCAACCGATACAGGCGATGGTGCTTGTGAACTATTCCGTGTGCAATCTATTCATTGGGTTGAAAAGCAAAATATATAATTTAAAAAGCCTTCATGAATATGAAGGCTTTTTAGTAAGCAATGCCGTTCTTATTTCTGTTGCGATGCTTTCCAATATTTTAATTGATTTTGTGCTTGTAAATAGTCAGCAAGATCATTGATCTGCTCATCTTTAGTCGCATGCTTATCACTATAGTGTTTTTCTTGGTTTTCCCAATATTGATAAAGTAGGCCTTGTACATAACGGCCTTGCTCAGTTTTTAAATCTAGATCTTTTAACATGGTAAGAGCAGAGCGCACATTATCAAGCGTACGCTGTTGCTCAAACTCTGTAGTTAGCGTTCCTGCTTCATGCATTTTTGCTAATTCAATTTCCATCTCATCGCTCATTTCTGTAAAGCGTCGGTCATAGTCCTCTAAGAGCGCAATGTCGTGTACATCATCAGCAGTGGCAGGGAATGTCTTAACAGGTCTTTCATTTAGTTTTTCTAAAACCTGATCGGTAGATGATGTCGCTGAGTTTTGCTCAGTCTTTGCAGGCTCATCCGCTTTTTTACAAGCAGTAAGTAATAGGCTAGAGCAAAGCAAAGACATTAATATGACCTGAGGTGTTTTCTTCTTCATAACTTTCAACCAAACCTATTCACTAATTATTTAACGGGTAACGTACTTTTCTGAAAGTGATATGCATATGTGACATATGGAAAATCAATATGATCTTGAGGACCCAATCCAGTAAAATCATAAACAATTTTTTCAAACTGTGCTTTGAGTTGTAGTTGATCTTTTTCGGTCATTGCAGCAATAAAACTTGTTGAGAGCAAACGTTTACTCACAACTTGTTCGACAGGGCCGCGTTGTGACTGAGTAAAAGTTTGTAGGCTATCAAATACAAATAAATCTTGTTGTTCAAACACACGTTTCCAATTTTCACTATGGTAACGAGGTGTGTCTCCTTCTAGTGGAAGCAGAAAATCAGCTAAGGCTTTGACCCAGTCTGTATGTTCATCGCGTTGATTCCAAACAAGGCCTAAATGCCCTTGTGGTTTTAATATCCGATACATTTCTGTTAGGGTGTCTGTGTTGTCAAACCAGTGGAAAGATTGCGCACAAATAATGGCATCAATTTTATGGTCTGCTACAGGAATTGAATGGCTAAAAGCCTGTAATGTTTTGATATCCGGATAAACATGTTGCAGCTGCTGTAACATCTCGCCAATTGGCTCAACCGCAATAACATCTGCATGTGTTTGTTTTAAGTAGGGTAAGAATTTGCCAGTACCTGATCCAAGATCGATAACAGCAGAGTTTTCCTGTATTTGTAGGCAATTTTGCAGCCAACTCACTATTTCTGCGGGATAATTAGGTCTAACTTGCTGATAAAGTTCAGCAGCTGAGCTGAAGCCTTTTTGAGCGGCAGGATGTAAGGATTGTGTCATATTTTGCGCTTTTTAATCTGACTGGCATCTATAAAATAAGATACTCCGCAATCATAAATTGGCAAAACACCTATTTTGTTTCATTTTTGACGTTGTATGTGGGAGTAAATTTTCTTTCGGTGTGAGCATGGATAAGCAAATTATTTTTGAAGACGAACACATTAGAGCCATTTTTTTACCAGGCGATTCTAATACATTGGTTCTCTCTTTTGGCGATTTGATTACCCGAGCGAGTGGCTTATCTATCAATGCTGAAAAGTCCCTAATTAAATACCAATACAATGTTATTGGAATAATGCCAAAACAAAAATCATGGTTTCCTCAAGCGAGCATGATTGAGCTGGCGAAAACAATTTCGTCTGTTCTTCAGGGTTTTAAAAATATTGTGGGTTATGGCGGTTCGATGGGCGGCTATGCAGCAATCAAATATTCTAATTTATTGAATATGAACCGTGTGATTGCATTTGTGCCTCAATATTCAATTGATCCTGATCAAGTTGAGGATCGACGCTATGCTGAATTTTTCGATGCTGTAGCAAATAAAGAGATGCAGATCCAGACGCAAGATGTGGATGCAGCACGTGAATACGTCATTGTTTATGACCCTTATTTTTCGACCGACCGTGAACATTATCTAAAAATAAAAGAGCTATTACCAAACTTACATACGATTCATTTGCCATTTACTGGTCATGAAGCATTGTCTGTACTGGCAAGCTCAAGTTTATTGCATGATTTTATTGAACATGACTTTGATGAAATTTATTTTTATCAACAGGTTCGAAAGGTCAAAAAGCAAAGTAAATTTTATTTCCGTAATGTACTTGCGCATGTTCTTTCGCATCATGATGACATGCTGTTAAAAATATTACGCCAAAATGATTTTCAGCTTGATGAGCGTTATTTTGATAACCCACTTAAACAGGCTATTACTCGTAGCCTTATGAAAGCAAAGCAGGCAACTGAGTTAGACTTTCAAAAACTGGGTATTAAGGTACAACAAACTCAGCAAGAGGCGAGTTATACAGAAGGGTTACAGAATAGCTTTGGCTCAATTTTGGTATTTAACCTCATTAATTCAAAGTTTGAGAGTTATGCTCTAGATGTTCTGTTGGCAAATAAGTCTTATTTGATTCCAATTGTGGCTGAACACACTGGTGTAGTTCACATTGAATTAAATGATGAAACCTATTTGTTAGGAATGAATGATCGCAAAGTCATTAAATTGTTTAAGTACGAACAGCCTTTAACATCTGATATGAACCCATTTGTAATCAAAAAATATTCCGAATTTTTTGCAATCAGCTATAAGCAATTAAATTTATCTTGTGATGAACACGGGATGTGTGAATTTATAGAAGGTTCAATTCAGCCGACTGAACAACTAACCTCTATCAGCTTTTAAAACTTTATAGTGGTTAAATAAAGCTCAGACCTTTAGGTTTGAGCTTTATTTTTTGCTAAAAAAATATTTTTTCATAAACTTATTTGTATATTAATTTGAAATTCATTATTTAAATAAATGGTGTGTTTATTCTGCGAATATTTGTTGTATTAAAAGTTGATATAACTAATGGTGAATATAAATACTATATTTTAAAATAAATGGGTTTTATTGATATATAAATTATAGAAATAGTGTGAGGTTAATTAAAATACATAAATAACTAATTTTTTATATAAGATTTTGTTTTTGTTGTTTATTTTATTTGGTGTGAAAAGACCTGCTTAAAATAAGTTCACTATTTAAAGATAATTGCATATTTATTTTTTTATCCTAAAATGATTTTTTACTAAATTGTCGTTACAGTTTTTTATATGCAATCATTAAATTATCGGAATAATGATGCATCGCAACATGGAAGTTCTGCACCTTTGAAACGAGCAATGAGTACTCGGCATTTGGTGATGATCTCCCTTGGCGGTGCTATAGGAACAGGTCTTTTTTTAGGGTCGGGTGATGTAATTTCCCAAGCTGGCCCAATTGGCGCAATTATTTCTTATTTTTTAGGCGGTTTAATTGCCTATACCGTGATGTTATGTCTGGGTGAACTTGCAGTACATGTACCAGAATCAGGATCATTCGGTGAGTATGCTCGTCGTTATATTGGTCCGGGTACAGGTTATATGATCACTTGGCTCTATTGGTTAACTTGGACCGCGACTTTAGGAACTGAGTTTACCGCCGCAGCTTTACTGGTTCGAGAGTGGTTTCCCTCTACGTCTGTTTGGGCTTGGACACTGTGTTTTGGTGCCTTGGTTTTTTTTCTAAATGTTAGTTCAACACGATTATTTGCCGAGTCAGAGTTTTGGTTGTCACTTGTCAAGGTTGTTACGATTATCTGTTTTATTGGTTTAGGTTTGTTGGCAATTTTTGGTTTTATTCCTTATCACGGACACGAAACTGCACCGTTATTTAGTAATCTAACCGCTCAAGGTTGGTTCCCACATGGTTTATTCCCAATCTTTGCAACCATGCTGATTGTTAATTTTGCTTTTTCGGGTACAGAATTAATTGGTGTAGCTGCTGGTGAAACTGAAAATCCTGAAAAAACTGTTCCTAAAGCAATCAATGCTGCTATTTGGCGACTACTGATTTTCTTTGTCGGCACAATTGTTGTAATTAGTTCATTGTTACCATTCCAGCTTGCTGGTTTGAGTGGTAATGAGGTGAGTAATAGTCCATTTGTGACTGTGTTTAATTACATTGGTATTCCATATGCGGAAGATATTATTCGCTTTGTAATTATTACGGCTTTACTCTCTGCTGCAAATTCAGGTTTATTTGCTGCTTCACGTATGATGTGGTCGCTTTCAGCAAAAAACCAATTACCAAAAATATTTTCAAAACTTACACCTTCCGGAACACCGATTGTAGCTATTGTGGTCACAATGCTGGGCGCTATACCAGGTTTACTTTCAGAACAATTTGCACCTGAAACTATTTTTAAAAACTTATTGGGTGTTGCTGCTTTCACTATGGTTGTCGTGTGGATTGCAATTTGCGTATCTCAATTTAATTTCCGTAGACAGTGGTATAAATCTGGTAGAACTGCAAAAGATTTGCGTTTTGCTGCTCCATTATTTCCTTTAACTCCAATTGTGGGCGGTCTGTTCTGCGCCATTACTTGCATTAGCATGGTATTTGATCCTTCGATGCAGGTAGGCTTTATTTGTTGTATTGTTTTTATTCTTTTGTGTTATGCGAGCTACTTCATTTTTTATCACAAGAAAGATGTGGTGCAGAACTAACTAAAGTATGTGTTCTCATGCGTAGTCTAAAGGCCCCATTTGGGGCCTTTTTTGTGGTTTGTAGTAAATTAAGAAGAATGGATTTTATATATTTTTTTTTAAAATGAATTTTTATTTTTAATCATAAAAACAAATATTGTTTTATAAATTCACCATTGATCGGATTTTTATTAATATTTTTTTATTATAACTATTTGATTAAGTCTATGTTTAGTCTTGTTATTTAATAAGGAGCTGTTTTTGTTTTTTTAGAATAGAGGAGTGGAATGGGCTTAATATGGATTTAATGTGGAGAGTAGATAGTTTTTTGATGATTTTTTAGAAAAATAAATTTATTAAGTTGCTGTTATATAACATTTAAAATATTTACATTTTTTGTATTTATGGTGGTTTAATTTATATAAATTTTTTTTATTAGAGTTAAGGGTTTTTTAATATTTGTTGTTTTTTTATTATAAGTGTTAGTACGATTTGATTATTTTTTCTCTGCTTATTTATTTTAAAATGTTCTAAATGAGCGTGCTCTATGCTATATTCATTGGAAGATTTTATATCTATGTTGCGGCTTAATTTTAAGCAGTATGTGTGGAAATAATTAATCTGTAGGATTATTGAACAAAGTTTATTTTTAAAAAGACTAATGGAGGGATCTATCGATTAGTCAAAAATAATTTTATGGACTCATGATTTTTGTAAATCATAGTTCTTTTTAACTCCCAAACGGTTATGTCACTTCTTTTGTATTTATATTTCAGCCGGCTGGTTTTAGTTGGTTGTGGTTAGTTTTTGCTTTCATAAAGCTCTCTTTATAAAAGCAATTTAGACAAAAGAAAACTTGTAAAAGATATCGGTATATAAAAGTAGATCGTACTTTTAGTATCAACAAATGGAATTTAAAAAATCTGATGCTTTAGAAGAGCAAAAGATTTAGTAAATAAACTAAGATACTGTTATTTCAGGGTTTTAGTTGCTAAATAATAAAGATTGCAGATTTATCAAATCTGAATCTATGAAGGTATATAGGAAAAAAGATGTCAGATCTTTCATACGTAAACGAACACAGCGATGCATGGCAAACTTACTTGGCACAGATTGACCGTGTTGCTCCGTACTTAGACCACTTAGCTGAGTTTATCGATACTTTAAAACGTCCAAAGCGTGCACTTATTGTAGACGTGCCAATTGTAATGGATGACGGTTCTATTCAGCACTTTGAAGGCTACCGTGTACAACACAACTTGTCTCGTGGTCCTGGTAAAGGTGGTGTTCGTTACCATCCAAATGTTGATTTAAACGAAGTTATGGCGTTGTCTGCATGGATGACAATTAAAACTGCTGTTTTGAACTTGCCATTTGGCGGTGCGAAAGGTGGTATCCGTGTTGATCCACGTAAATTATCTAATCGTGAATTAGAGCGTTTAACTCGTCGTTATACGACTGAAATCGGTCACATTATCGGGCCTCAAAAAGATATCCCGGCTCCAGACGTTGGTACAAATGCCAATATCATGGGTTGGATGATGGATACTTATTCTACAAGCCAAGGTTACACAGTAACTGGTGTTGTAACTGGTAAGCCAGTTCACTTAGGTGGTTCTTTAGGTCGTGTAAAAGCGACTGGTCGTGGTGTATTCGTTACAGGTCGTGAAGTAGCTGCAAAAATCAATTTACCAATTGAAGGTGCGAAAGTCGCTATTCAAGGTTTTGGTAACGTAGGTAGTGAAGCTGCTTTCTTGTTTGTTGAATCAAAAGCAAAAGTTACACACGTACAAGACCATACAGGCACTATTTTCAATGCTGATGGTATTGATCTTGAAGCGTTACGTGATCACGTAAATGCAAATCAAGGCGGTATTGGCGGTTTCGCTGGCGCGCAATCAATTGCTGATGAAGATTTCTGGACAGCAGAAGTTGACATTATTGTTCCTGCTGCATTGGAAGGTCAAATCACTGTTGAGCGTGCTCAAAAACTTAAAGCTAAGTTGATTTTAGAAGGCGCAAACGGCCCGACTTATCCTAAAGCTGAAGACGTATTAGTTGAGCGTGGCATTGTTGTAGTACCTGACGTTGTATGTAACGCCGGCGGTGTAACTGTAAGTTACTTCGAATGGGTTCAAGACATGGCGAGCTACTTCTGGACTGAAGAAGAAATCAATGAGCGTTTAGACAAATTGATGGTTCAGGCTATGGATGACGTTTGGAATACAGCGAACAGCAACGCTTGTACTTTACGTACAGCAGCTTACATCTTGGCATGTGAGCGTATTTTAAAAGCTCGTAAAGAGCGTGGTATTTTCCCGGGCTAATCTGCGGAAATTACTTTTAGAAAAAGTGGTCTGAACAAATATTAAGGATGTTATAGGGTTATTTGTTCAGCCCCTTTTCTGAATTATTAAAATTCAAGTGATATCGAATATATTAAATAAATACTGAGGTAAGCATGGAACAGCCAATTTCTGTAACTCGAAGCAACTTTAATGACTGGATGGTTCCAGTTTTTGCACCGGCAAATTTCATTCCGGTACGTGGCGAAGGTTCACGTATTTGGGATCAAGAAAATAAAGAATATATTGATTTTGCAGGCGGGATTGCAGTAAACGCATTAGGTCATGCGCATCCAGTGGCAGTAAATGCTTTAACAGAACAAGCAACAAAACTTTGGCATGTAGGCAATGGTTATACAAATGAACCCGTTCTACGTCTTGCAAAACAACTTACTGAAAATACATTTGCAGATAAAGTTTTCTTCTGTAACTCAGGTGCTGAAGCGAATGAAGCTGCATTAAAACTAGCTCGTAAAGTCGGTCTAGACAGTGGCGTTGCTGGTAAAAGTGGCATTGTGGCATTTAATAATGCTTTCCATGGCCGCACTTTATTTACCGTTTCAGCGGGTGGTCAACCGAAATATTCACAAGACTTTGCACCACTTCCAAATGGCATTAACCACGTTGCTTTTAATGATTTAGACGCTGCAAAAGCGGTGATTAATGAGCAAACATGTGCAGTCATTGTTGAACCAATACAAGGTGAAGGCGGTGTTATTCTTGCTGACATTGAATTTTTAAAAGGTTTGCGTGCACTGTGTGATGAGTTTGGTGCCTTACTTATTTTTGATGAAGTGCAAACGGGTGTAGGCCGTACAGGCGCACTTTATGCTTACATGAACTCTGGCGTTATTCCAGATGTATTAACCACTGCAAAAGCATTAGGCGGCGGTTTCCCAGTGGGTGCAATGTTAACAATAGATAAGTTTGCTCCGCATTTTTCAGTGGGTACGCACGGTACGACTTACGGTGGTAACCCGTTAGCAAGTGCAGTTGCAGGTGCGGTATTTGAATTTATTAATACCCCTGAAGTACTTGAGGGTGTGAAGCATCGTCATCAATATTTCCTCGATGCACTAAATGCATTAAACGCTGAACATCAGATTTTTGAAGAAATTCGTGGTGAAGGTTTATTGATTGGTTGTGAATTAAAAGCTGAGTATGCAGGAAAAGCTAAAGATATTACGACTTGGGCGGGTGAAGAAGGTTTACTTGCTTTAATTGCAGGCCCGAATGTGGTTCGTTTTACTCCGTCGCTTATCATTCCTGAACAAGATATTGATGAAGGGATTGCTCGTTTAAAAAGAGCATTGGCAAAATTGGCTAAATAAAAAAAAGGAAAGCTAGCCATGATGATCGTCCGTCATGCCGAGTTTCGAGACCTTGAAGATATTTATAAATTAGCGGGTAAGTCGGGTGTAGGCCTGACTTCCTTGCCACAAAATATGGATACACTTTCGGCTCGAATTTCACGTACTCGCAATACTTTAAATGGCAATGTCCATAAAAGTGAACAAGGCTATCTGTTTGTTCTTGAAGATACAGAAGCTCAACGTGTTATTGGTTTAAGCGCAATTGAAGTTGCTGTAGGACTCATTGAGCCTTGGTACAACTTTCATGTTGGTACTCAAGTACACGCTTCAAAAGCATTAAACGTTTATAAGTCACTACCTACCTTATTTTTGAGTAATGACAGAACGGGTAGTAGCGAACTCTGTACATTATTTTTAGATCCAGAGCGTCGTGAAAATCAAAACGGTAAGTTCTTATCGAAAATCCGTTTTATGTTTATTGCTGCCTTTAAGCAATATTTCGAGAAAAAGTTAATTGCTGAAATGCGTGGTTTCTCAGACGAAAATGGATGTTCTCCATTTTGGGATGCGATTGGTCACCATTTCTTCAATATGGATTTCTCGACAGCAGACTATTTGAGTGGAATTGGGCAAAAAGTATTTATTGCAGAGCTTATGCCACGTTTTCCAGTCTATGTAGATCTCTTGCCAAAAGATGCGCAAGAGGTGATTGGAAAAATGCATCCACAAACTTTGCCTGCTTATCATGTACTTGAGTCGGAAGGCTTACGCTATCAAGGATATGTCGATATTTTTGATGCGGGTCCAACCATTGAAGCCAATATTGATGAATTACGCGCAGTAAAAGAAAGTCAGTTCTTAAACGTCAAAATTACAAGTGAAGCTGCGGTCGGTAAGACCCAATATCTCATTGCTAATGATAATTATCATGACTATAAGGCAATGTTAATGAAGCTTGATCTTGTTGATAAAACTATAAATTTAACACATGAACAAGCTGAAAAACTCGGTGTACAAGAAGGTCACGTCGTTCGTGTGCTATCACTAAATCCAATGGAAGTATCCTGATGTCAAATTCTTTATTTATAAACGGTGTCTGGTTACAAGGCCGCGGCACAACATTTGAAAAAACAAATCCAGTTGATAACCAAACTGTATGGTCAGGTGCTGAGGCAACTGCTGCTGATGTAGAGCAAGCTTGCCAAGCAGCGCGAACTGCATTTCCAGCATGGGCACGTTTACCACTTGTAGAGCGTGTAGCGATTGTTGAGAAATTTGCGGCTTTGCTTGAAGAAAATAAAAAGCATTTAGCAGAAGTGATTAGCCAAGAAACCAGTAAGCCATTTTGGGAAACATTAACTGAAGTTCAGTCAATGATTGGCAAAGTTACAATTTCAATCCGTGCTTATCACCAGCGTACAGGTGAAAGCTCAACTGAAATGGCCGATGGTGTAGCATCTTTACGTCATCGCCCACATGGTGTGCTCGCAGTTTTTGGCCCATATAACTTCCCGGGCCATTTACCAAATGGGCATATTGTTCCTGCATTACTTGCAGGAAATACCGTGGTATTTAAACCAAGTGAATTAACGCCTTGGACTGCTGAAGAAACTGTGAAACTTTGGCAGCAAGCTGGTTTGCCAAATGGTGTGATGAACTTGGTGCAAGGTGGTCGTACCACTGGTGAAGCGCTAGCTGCCTCACATGAAATTGACGGTTTATTGTTTACCGGAAGTGCAAACACAGGTTATCACTTGCATAAGCAAATGGCGGGTGCTCCTGAGAAAATCCTTGCGCTTGAAATGGGCGGCAATAATGCATTGATTATTGATGAAATTATTGATGTCGATGCTGTGGTTAATCTCACTATTCAATCAGCCTTTGTTTCGGCGGGTCAGCGTTGTACATGTGCACGCCGTATCTTGGTGAAAAATGGCGCAGAAGGTGATGCATTTATTCAACGTTTCGTTGAAGTTGCTAAAAATCTAAAAGTTGGTCGCTGGAACGATGAACAACAACCATTTATGGGGGGCGTAATTTCGTCGGTTGCTGCATTAAACATGATACGTGCTCAGCAAAAATTACTTGAGCTTGGTGCAAAAAGTTTGTTGCCAATGACGCGTCCACAAGATGACAGTTCGCTACTTACTCCAGGCATTGTTGATGTAACAGGCGTAACAGATATTCCAGATGAAGAATATTTTGGTCCACTTACAACCATTCAGCGTTATGACCACTTTGATGAAGCATTAAAAATTGCGAATGCAACTCGCTTTGGCTTGTCAGTTGGTCTGGTTTCACCAAAACGTGAACTGTTTGATCAAGTACTTATTGAAGCGCGTGCTGGTATTGTGAATTGGAATAAGCCATTAACAGGTGCTTCAAGTGCTGCGCCGTTTGGTGGTGTGGGAGCATCTGGTAACCACCGCGCAAGTGCTTTTTATGCAGCTGATTATTGTGCTTGGCCAATGGCTTCACTTGAAAGTGACAGCTTAACCTTACCAGAAAAATTATCTCCAGGGATTGTGTTGCCTTAAACACTAGGGAAAGAAAAATGAAAGGATATGAAGTAAATTTCGATGGTTTAGTGGGGCCAACACATCACTACGCGGGTTTGTCGTTTGGTAATGAAGCATCGACAAAAAACCGTAATAATGCCTCGAATCCAAAATTAGCAGCCAAACAAGGTTTGCTAAAGATGAAAGCTTTGGCTGACATGGGAATGAAACAAGGCGTGCTTGTTCCGCATGAGCGTCCACATGTTCCAATGTTACGCCGTTTAGGTTTTACAGGAGATGACATTAGCGTAGTTGCTCAAGCAATGCGTCATTCACCTGAACTATTATCATCGCTAAGTTCGGCTTCGCCAATGTGGACTGCAAATGCGGCAACAGTTTCACCTTCGGCAGATAGCCAAGATGAACGCGTGCATTTTACCGCAGCGAACTTGAATAATAAGTTTCACCGTTCAATTGAAGCTGAAACTACAAGTCAAGTTTTACAAGCCATCTTTAAAAATGAACGCCACTTTGTACACCACGAAGCATTGCCACAAGTGGCTTTGTTTGGTGATGAAGGTGCAGCAAACCACAACCGTTTAGGTGGTGATTATGCTAAACGTGGAGTTCAAGTTTTTGTTTATGGTCAACAGCATTTAAACAATGGCTTACCGGGACCAAAACGCTATCCAGCTCGTCAGACACGTGAAGCAAGTGAAGCAATTGCTCGTTTGCATCGTTTAGATGATGCGCATACCGTTTTTATTCAACAAAATCCGGATGTAATTGATCAAGGCGTTTTCCATAACGATGTGATTGCGGTAAGTAACCAACAGGTTTTATTCCATCATCAACATGCATTTTTAAATCAAGATCAGGCTTTTGCTGAAATTCGTCAAAAGATGGCAAGCATCGGTGAAGATTTTATCTCGATTGAAGTTCCTGAAAACCGCGTTACTGTTGATGATGCCGTAGCAACTTATTTATTTAATAGCCAGATTTTAACTCGTCCAGATGGTGGAATGACCATTGTGGTGCCAGAAGAGTCTCGCCAGAATAAGGCAGTTTGGGGTTATCTGAACGATATGGTTCAGATGGGTACACCAATTGATGCTATTCAGGTATATGACTTACGTGAAAGTATGCGTAATGGTGGTGGTCCGGCATGTTTACGTTTACGCGTAGCTTTAAACGAAACTGAGTTAAATGCTGTAAATCCAAAAGTATTAATGAATGATCAATTGTTTGGCACACTCAATCAATGGGTCGATAAACACTATCGTGATCGTTTAGCACAAGAAGATTTAGCTGATCCGCATTTACTCATGGAAAGCCGTATGGCACTTGATGAGCTTACTAAAATTTTAGGTTTAGGTTCGGTTTATCCTTTCCAAAAATAATGAGGAGGTGACATGCAAGATTTTCTAGCATTAACCTTACAAGGTGAGCAGCCTATAACACGTGAAGGTAAACAAGATAATTTTTCTTGGCGTTGGTTAGGTGAGGGACTTCTTGAATGTACGCCAAACGCACAGTACGACAAAGCTGTCGTACTGTCAGCTGGAGTACATGGTAATGAAACAGCACCAATTGAATTGTTATCTCATCTTTGCACAGATTTATTTGCGGGACGTTTAAACCTTGCTGTGAGGTTGCTGTTTGTATTGGGTAACCCCTATGCAATGCGTCAAGGTAAACGCTATGTGCATGATGATGTAAACCGTATGTTTTGTGGTGGATATAAAACTCTACCCGTGACTGACGAATCAAAACGTGCTGAAGTTTTAGAGCAAGTGGTCACGACTTTTTTTCAGGAAAGTTCAAGCCAAGCAAAACGTTATCACTATGATTTGCATACCGCCATTCGTGCCTCTTTGTTGCCAACGTTTGCTTTATTTCCCTATCAAACACATGCTTATGATGCAGATTTGACAGCGAGCCTTGAAGCAGCTGACTTGGACGCTTTGGTTTATCACAATGCAGTGGGTAAAACATTTACGCATTTTACCAGTGAAAATTTTAAAGCTGCGAGCGCAACTTTAGAGTTAGGCAAAGCCTTACCATTTGGACAAAATGATTTGAGCCAGTTTGCTGCAATTGATGAAGTTATTCGTCATGTGGTTTCTAAGCAAGCCTTGCCACCACGTAGTAAAACAAAAATTCGGGTCTTTAAAGTATCGGACTCTTTAATTAAAAAAGACGAAGATTTTCAGATGAACTTATCGGCTGAAGCACCAAATTTTTCGACTTTTACCAAAGATGAAATCATTGCGGTTCAGCCTTCTGGTAATTATGTTGTTGAGCAAGATCAAGTCTGGATTTTATTTCCAAATCCAAATGTGAAACTTGGTTTACGTGCAGGTTTGGTTTTAACTGAAACCAGCTGAATATTTGATTTTAAGAAATAAAAAAAGGGCAATGAATTGCCCTTTTTTATTTATAAGATATTAGTTCGTACCGAAAAGACCTTTAACCCAAGATTTCTTTTCAGTTTTTTGTGTAGATGTTTGAGCACCAGCGTTTATATTTGCGTTTGTGTTAACTCCAACAGGGCCAACGTTAACACCAACATTTACGCCTGTTTGAGCATTAATTGCATGTGCTGGTTGAGCTGCATTCAACTGTGCTTGGGCATCAGCTTTAGTGTCTGCTACCAATTCTTTTTGCTCAGCTTGATTTTGAGCTACACGAGTTTTCACTGCATCTACACGCGCTTGAGCATCAGCTTGTTTTTCAGCAGTAAATTCTTTTTGGTCAGCTTGGTTTCCAGCAACTTTAGTTTTTACAGCATCAAAACCTGCTTTTGTATCAGCTTTAGCTTCAACTGCTAGATTTTTAGTACCGTTTGCAGCTTTAGTTGCTACATTTTTGGTACCTGTTACTGCTTCGGTAGCAAAATGTTTAGTACCAGTTGCAGCTTTAGTCGCTACATTTTTAGTACCTGTCGCAGCTTCGGTAGCAAAGTGTTTGGTACCCGTTGCAGCTTCAGTTGCTATATGTTTTGTACCATTTGCAGCTTTAGAAGAAAGTTCAGTCACTTTTCCTGTTGTTTTTTTAGTTGCTTTAACTGTAGTGTCAGCAGCGACATGACCAGCATGCTTTGCTGTGTTACCTACAGTGTATGCAGTATTTTTGACTGTATTGGCTACGCCACTAACAAGACCACCCGGTTGTACATTTACTTGAGCAGAAGCATCTGCATTAACACCCGCACTTTGTGCAAAAATAGAAGCAGAAGCAAGAACACTTGCAGTAACGATAGCTGTTTTCATCATTTTCATTGCGATATCCTTCAAAGAATATACCTTTTTAGTGAGGTATTTCATAAACGCAAACGAATCATAGCCAAGGGAATATAGCGTTGGGAACTAACTTCAGCAAAATGTTACAACAGTGTTACGTTGATTAAACACATTAGGGATGAATTGTGGAGATGAATAAAAATTAATAATAAAGTGAAAAAGAACATTTATTTGTTAGATATTCTAACTAAATTAATCTTCGTCTTATCTTTTCTAAAAATGTCCTTTAATGTTGTCCATTTCGAGTTCTCTAGTTTTCCCTCTATATCTTTAAATGCGATGTAAATCTCATTATTTATTAGAGTAAACGGCATAGTTATTGCTTATTATGAGAATAAGGCGCTTTTTAGCACTCTTTTGAACCATCTTCTGCCAGAAATATAAACGTAAAGGGCAGAACTGTATTTTTGCTTATTCGGGATAAAGTTATTTTAACTTTTTAGTGCTTATGTATTTCATTAAATAGATTTTTCACATGAAAAATATATAAAGAAATGCTGCTTTATTTCAAATAATCAAAAATAAAAATAGATATCTATAAACAAAAAAACAGAGATATGAGAGATGAAAATTATTGCTTCCCTTCTTGTACTAGTCGGCTTGGTCGCCGTTGTCCTTTATTTAAAGCACACAAGTGGTGCATCTGATGTGTTTGATTCTGCTTTACATGAGTCGAATTCGCCACAACCAGACACATCGTCTTTTCTTTCTAAACTTAAGGAGCCTACTCAACCTAAAAATCTATCTCAACATTCAACTCATCCACAATCGGTATCAGCTGATACTGTTCCTTTTTATGACACAAAAAGTGATCTTTCTATTCAACCGATTGATCCAGAAAAAGATCCAGCAAATGAAATAAAAGCGAAATAAGTAAATTGTTAGTTGAAAAACTACGGAGAAAAATAATGCAAAGTAAAACGTTATTTCTATTAGGTCTATGTACGATTTTAAGTACAACTGCATCAGCTCTTCCTTTAGATTCTAAAGGTGCTAAACAGCGATTAAATCAGGCAGCAAAACAAAAAGTATTTCAGGGTAAAATCGATTTAAATGCCTTGGTTAATAATGATTCGAATGATTTAATTGTTGAATACAATATTTCTTCGGTGAGCGTCCCATCCGGTTTAGAACGGCGAAGTTTTATTGCAACAAATAAGAAAAATTTACAGGCAAGGTTTAACCGTGCTGGTGGTGTTCAAGTACTTCGGGACTACAATAATTTGCCTTTAGCTTTTTATCGGATTAGTAACCGCGAAGCTTTGGTCTCTTTACTCAATGACCCTAATGTTAAAGCGGTATATCCAAATCGTATTAATCAAACCACGACCAATGAAAGTCTACCTTTAATCAACCAACCACAAGCCAACAATAATGGTTTCACAGGTGAAGGCTCTAGTGTGGCAGTGATTGATACAGGGGTGAATTATCTTCATTCTGATTTTGGGTGTACGGCAGTAAATACACCATCAAATACTTGTCGGGTTGCTTACTCATTTGATAGTGCACCAGATGATGGCGCTTTAGATGATGATGGGCATGGTAGTAATGTTTCAGGTATTGTGTCCAAGGTTGCCACCAAGACCAAAATTATTGGTATTGATACCTTTCGACGTGTTCGGGTGAATGGTCAGTGGGGGAGTACTGCTTATGACAGCGATATTTTGGCGGCTTTAAACTGGACTGCAAATAATGCCCAGACTTATAACATTAAAGCAGTGAATTTAAGCCTTGGTGTACCAGGAGTTAAATACACTTCAGAATGTAGTAATAGCAGTTATGCAACAGCATTTGCTAATGCGCGAGCTGCTGGTGTGGTTCCGGTTGTAGCTTCAGGTAATGATGCATTTTCAGATGGAATATCATCTCCTGCTTGTGTTGCTGGCGCAGTAAGAGTGGGTGCTGTTTATGACAGTAATATTGGTGGTGTGTCATGGGGGAATCCTGTGAAATGTTCTGACCCAACAACAGCAGCAGACAAAGTGGCGTGCTTTAGTAATGGTGGTAGCCTTGTGACTTTATTGGCACCGGGTGCAATGATTACGGCGGGTGGTTACACCATGGGAGGTACATCTCAAGCGACACCACATGTGGCAGGTGCAATTGCTTCGTTGCGAGCAAATAGTGTGAGTCCAACGGAAAGTATTGATCAAACCATCAGCCGTTTAAAAACGACAGGTAAACCAATTACTGACTCAAGAACGGGCTTGGTTTTCCCGCGTATTGATTTATTGGCAGCAACAAATGGTTTAACCATTAATTAAATAGCTTATTTATAATTTTTTAAATTAGGTCCAAGAAATTTTTAAAATAGCGATAACCCGTTGCAGCAGGTAGCTTCTGCAACGGGTTTTCTATGGATAAGTATTAATGGCACTTTTCTAAATTTGCTGGATTAAAGTTATTTTGAAGTTTTTTGAAATTACTCTGAATTTCTGGATCTTGAATGTTAAAAGTGGTCGAGCTTTTGGTTGTAGAGTTAGTTGCCTGATTTAATATGCCTGAATCATCAGGGTATTGTTGGGTGAATGATGTGGCTGAAATTAGACCTTTATCATTAAATACCCAGTGTTCAGTAACGTGTCCACCCCCTAAATATCCCGTAAATTCAATCATACAAGCTTGCTTATCTTGTTTAATGAGTTTGGCTACATTGCCTGTAGTCGATGGATAAGCTTCAATATTCGTATCTTGCTCTAAAACTTGTGCCGAAGAATAAGACGAAGAAGGAGGTGCAGAGGTCGCACATGCAGTTAATGCTAAGCAGCATAGTGATGAAAAGAGAAGTTTTTGACTATTCATAAGGCAGATTCCTAGCTCTTTATAGTTGATGATCATTAGTTTTAGATGAATATTTGTATTTATAAAAGCGCGAATTTATCGCGCTGTCCAAGTTAGTTAGTTGTTGTGCTCGATTTACTTAACTGACCTTGCTCTATCGGAATATTTTCACCATTTCGGCTACTGGTAATATTTTGCTTCGCCTGATCTATTTTATTTTCTGTAAAAGCTTTGGCTGTATCTGCTTTTTGCTGAACGACTTCTGCTTTTTCAGCCGTAAATTCTTTGGTGTTTTGCCATTTTTCACTAATTTTATTTGAGGTCTTTTCAGAAGCTCCTTGAATAGAGTCTCCTAAATTTTGTATACCTTTTCCTGTTTTATATAACAATACACGACCTAAACTTGGGTTATCACCATAAGGTTGTGCTTTAGACGTTGTTTCAGCCACTTGTTGTGGTTGCGTCGTTTCTGCAAATAAGGTTGATGAAGCCAACATAGAGGTCGCAATACATAAAATGTATATGGTTTTCATTTTGGATAAATCTCCCCAACCAGAATCAAAAGATGAAGTGGTGATCTTACTGTTAAAAATAAAGCTTGTACTGCAATGAGATAAAACCCATACGATTTGATTACGATAAATCATCATTTCAAATATAATGAAATAGCATATCTAAATTCCTAGAATGATCTGGAGCTTCAGGTGATACAAAATATAGAATTAAAATGGTTATATGATCTGATCATTCTAGAAAAATACCGAAATTTTACAATAGCTTCTGATATTAGAAATATTTCACAATCTTCACTAAGTCGCCGTATTCAGGCTCTAGAAAATAGTTTGGGGTTCGAGGTTTTTGACAGAGAAACTTCGCCGTTACAGCTGACAGAAAAGGGTAAGCTTTTTGTTCTACACGCCAGAAATTTGCTAGATGATTTTGAGTTCAATATAGATCGAATTAAAGGTGATAATCATGTTAGAAGTAAAGTCACTATTGCGTCTGCTCACTCATTGGCGGGTTATATTTTCCCTAAAATTTTAGGGAATTTAAAAAACTATCAAGAAAAGATTTTTCATGTTGAAGCCATTAACGTAAATGAAACCGTAGATTCTCTTAAAAATGGCCAATGTGACTTTATTGCATCTTTTTATGATGATGATCTTATGAATCCACAGTTTTTGTGTCATAAATTATTTTCAGCAAAGCTTTATTTAGTCACCGCACCTAATCATTTAGGTCGTCCTAAATATTCACTTGAAGATGCTTCAGTTCCGCTCATGAATTACACCGACGACAGTTACATGGGTAAAAAAGTAAATAAGTTTCTACAAGAGCATCATTCAGGCAAATTTGAGACAAACTTTGTGTCTTCAATGAGTTTACTGCTTAAAGACATGATCAAAGGGGGGTATGGAGTAGGGTGGTTACCTCATTACAGTATTCAGGATGAGCTTGAAAAAAATCAACTCATGATTGTGCCTATGAAAGATTCAGTCTTATCTGTAGATATTTACTTATATCGTAGCAGTGCGAGGCTTAATACAGCTTCTGAAAGTTTATGGAGTTTTGTGAAGGCAATTGATTGGACAATTGCCTAAATTTTTATGCATAAATCGCATTATATTTTATTTAATTATGCAACTTTTGCTGTGGGAGCATTTTGATACCACGCAATTGCATTTTTAATGAGTACATCAGTTGTATCTATGAATAGTTCAGGGTAAGCCTCAATACTCTCTTCTAAAATGAGTGGAATTTCTGTACAAGCCAATAAAAATTTTATGTTTTTGTTTTCCTTGTAAAAATTAATAATTTCCTTCATCGTTTGTTTAGATTTTTGAATATCTCCAGATTTGTATTGGTAAATGCTTTGCATTACTTTATTTTGCATTTCAGCAGAAGGAGTAGAGAAACCAATACTATTTTCAATAAACTGGCTTTGATAAAGCTCGGTGTTTATTGTGGCAGATGTAGCAAGAATACACACCTCATCAATTTGGCGATCTTGAATAAAATGAACCGCAGATTCAATAATACTGATCATTTTGGTCTGGGTGCGCTTTTGTAATTGGTTAAACCAGAAATGGGCAGTATTACAAGGAATAATGATACAACCGACTTCTGCTGCTTCTAAGATTTTAAGATATTCAGCCATTTTTTCGAGTGGTTTATTATCCTGATTTATAATCGATTGAGTTCTGTCAGGAATATCTGGGATAGAAACTGTAACGACAGGAATATGTTCCTGATCGCAATGTGCTGGTGTATTTTTAATAATTTTATTCATAGCATCAATCGTAGCTTGTGGCCCCATGCCACCTAGGATTCCAATTGCTTTATTCATGTTGAGCGACTCAAAAAAACTATATGCTTAGAATGAGCGTATTTTTATTGAGGTCGTTGCAAAAAACGGATGGCTTATGCAGACTTTATTTCTAAAATTATAGTTGGTATTTATTTAAAATATTGTTTTATATTAATAAAATTTAAAAAACTTAAATTTAGCTATGCTTCTCATGCATCATTGTTTTATATAAAGCATAGATTTTTGCATAGATGGTTTGTTGCAGGCAAAAATCTAAATGATAAATTCAGATTTAATCAATTCTAAAAACATATCTCGAGCTTTATGGTTACTCACATTTTTGTGCCAAAAAAATTGATTTTGCATAAAGGCAAGGTGTTCAAATTTATAGCCTCGAATATTGGTTAAATTTTTATATTGTTCAAAAAGACTTTTCGGTACTAAAGACACACCAGAGCCTGCACTTACGCAACCAATAATAGTGGCATAACTAGTAATACTCGTAATTGGAAGCGAGATATTTTTGAGCTTAAGCCATTCTTCAAGAGCAGCTCGGTAAGGGCAGCCTTCTGTCCACATAAAAATTTCCTTACCAATCAAGTCTTCTTGGCAGTGGATTTCACCGAAAGATTCAGGGGCAATTAAAATAATTTCTTCTTGATAAATACTAAGCCTATTTAACATGGGAAATTCAATACTTCCCGCGACAATCGCACCATCGAGTTTATGTTGAGAAATATCGACTAATAGTTGCTTCCATGTACCTGTAATAATTTGAATGGAAACCTCAGGATAGCGTTGATGATATTTCGCCAGTAAGTTAGGTAGGCGAGTCGTGGCGGAAGATTCAATAGCCCCAATTTTTAATGGGCCAGATGGAGGAGCATCAGGGTGAATACTACGTTTTGCTTCATCACACAACGCCAAAATTTTATGGCAATAATTGAGAAAAATTTCTCCAGAGGGAGTGAGTTTCAAACTTTTTCCTTCACGATAAAATAGCGGTGATCCTAGTTCTTCTTCAAGTTGTTTAATGCGTGTCGTAATGTTAGATGGTACGCAATGCAGTTGCATTGATGCCTTAGCCATTGTTCCGCACTCAACCACGGTCTGAAACATTTTTAGCTGTGCGATATCCATATTTTATCATTCACTTTTAATGAATATTTAACTCAATATAAGTTAATTTTATTCAACTATCCATGCGCATATGATGAAAGAGTTCCATTTCATTAGTGCAGATTTAACATGGCAATTTCTCTTGCTGCCGAAACCCAACCTCCCGCATTTAAACTCTATTTATGTATTGCAGTGACTGTCTTTTGTTGGGGCTATTCACCTATTGGTATACATAGTGCTTTACATTCATATACACCGCAGCATATTGCCTTGCTCCGTTTTTTGATCGCATCGGTTTTTTTACTGCTTTTGGTCATGAAAAAAGGCATTCAGCCTTTAAAGTGGAAAGATGTCCCTGCACTTGCTGTATTAGGATTTTTCTCTGTAACGCTACATCATTTGCTTATAAATACAGGACAGCAGTATGTGAGTGCAGTCGCTTCTAGTATTTTGAGTCAATCTATTCCGCTATTCACTTTTATTATTTCAGCTTTGCTTTTTAAGGAACAAATCAGTTTCAAACAATGGTTATGTATTTTACTGGGACTTTGTGGCGCCGTATTGGTAGTCAGTGGAGATCATGGTTTTGGTGTACCAAGTCCTTATAGTTTGTTGATTGTTTTAGCCGCAATTGCCTGGGGCCTTTATTTTAATTTATATAAAAAATTTGCCTTAAATTATGATGCCTTGAGCATGATGTGCTACATCATTTGGTTCGGGACCATTCCTTTACTATTTTATAGTGCTCATTTGCCTAGTGAAATTCTACATGCCACTTGGCAAGCCAATATGTCGGTTGTCTTGTTGGGTATTTTCCCAAGTGCGATGGCTTATGTACTTTGGGGCTATGTACTTAAAAATATGCCGTTAACGATTGCATCGAATTTTTTGTATTGCTCGCCGATTGTCGCTATGAGTTTGGCAGTTCTTTTCTTAAATGAAAAACCATCAATGATTGTGTTGTTAGGTGGAGTAATTATTGTGGGGAGTTTGGTGTGGATGAATTGGGGGAATAGGCGTACTATCGAGTAAGCTATAGATAATTAAACGATCTGTAGATTGATGCTACGTCATGCGCTACTTGCTTTAAGAGAATGAGATGATTGTTGTTACCCTGACCTATAAAAAACCATTAGTCGAAGTTGATGCAGTACTAAAAGAGCATATTGCATTTCTAGATCATTACTATGAGCAAAAGAAGTTTCTAGCATCAGGACGTCGAGAAAATAGAGCGGGTGGGGTGATTTTAGTTCTAAGTTCTTCGGTTCAAGAAGCTGAAGAAATCATGAAAAATGATCCGTTTTATATTCATGATGTAGCTGATTATGATTTTATGTGGTTTGAGCCATCGAAAAGTTTAGAAGAAATTAAAGCGTTTGTTTGATTACATTGGAGGACTACTTAAATTTAAGTAGTTCTCCAATCTATTCAGTTAATATTTATTACTGCTCAACAATATAAATACTATTTTGGAATACATCTCCTTTACTTGTTTTAACTACACCAACACATAAATTGTCAGGAGTTTGAATAAAAGAAACTAGAGATGTATCTGCATTAGTTTTACAATTCTTTTGTTTGTTCTCATCAAATGCTGTTAAATTTAATTGATGTTGTAAATCTAAAGTGAATACTTGGCTAAGAGCGCTAAATGCCTGATCTGCTTTTTGCATAAATAATAAATTATTTTGAGAATCCCATTCAGATAAAGAAATACGTTCCTTACTTACATAGTGATATAGGCGTTTTGTATCTGCATTATTGTCTGCCGCATTTTTGAATTGAGTTTTTAAACCAAAATTTACTTTTACGATTGGTTTTTCACGGAAAGAAAGACGTGAATAAGGCACAATTTTAATTTCAGATGTCTGATTTAAACCTAGCAATTTGAGTGTAGGATCTGCTTTATTTTGGGTGAAAGAGTCGGTAATTTTTTGTTGTATTAGCTGGTCAAATTTAATAGGTTGATTTAAAGAACTTTTTTCAATAGCTGAACTATTGGCATTTTTGTCAATTGCCATTGCAACACCTACCCCGATAAGGCCAAACATTCCAGAAACTGGGCTGGCTGAAGCACTACTTGCATCACCAACTAATATTTGACTTTCCTTTACAAAGTAATCGCCTGCACCTGATTCAGTCATTGAAGAAAGTTGTTCTGAAGAAACAGAAATAGAGGTTTGTTTACCCGTAGCTGGATATTGAATCGATTTAGTGGTTGCACACCCAGTAAATAGTAATGTTGATATGAGTAATAAATTTAAGTTTTTCATTGCAATCATTCTTTATTAAGTTTGGTAATTATTTGTTAAAGCTGACTGAATTATGGATGAACTTAAATAAAAGTAAATAATCGTTATTTATTAAATGTTCAAAAATTAATCACCTGTCATTTTAAATAAAATTAGAAATTAAAACCATTAAAAAACCACGTTTCCAATCTAGATCGAAAACATGGTTTTAAAAAAGCTTAATTATATAAAAATTAATTTCTATATAATTTTAACCCTGCAACACACTCACATCAGCCACAGCGGTAAACAAGTTACGCAACTGAGCCAATAAACGTAAACGGTTTGCCTTCAGGTCAGCATCATCTGCCATTACCATTACGCCATCAAAGAATGCATCAATCGGCGCGCGAAGTGCTGCAAGCTTAGAAAGAGCAGCTGTGTAGTCTTTTGCTGCAAGTAATGGTTCAACAGCAGGGGTAACTGCTTGAAGCTCGGCAAATAATGCTTTTTCAGCATCTTCAACCAAGTTCGCTTCGACTACAGAACCTTCTGGTGCAGCTTCTTTTGCAAGAATGTTAGCAACACGCTTGTTTGCAGCAGCAAGTGCGGCAGCTTCAGGTAATGCGCGGAAGTGGTTTACAGCATTTACACGCTTATCAAAATCAAGTGGAGATTTTGGTGCAAGTGCTTGAACTGCTTGAAGTACGTCAACAGCAACACCTTGGTCTTCATACTTGGCACGGTAACGACCTTCCAAGAATGAAACAGCATCAGTACGAGTCTTGTCGTGATCTTTAACGATGTTGCCATAACCTTGAAGTGCAAGATTTACTAACTCTTCAATCGTTACATCTAATTCATTTTCAATGATTAAACGTAAGATACCAATTGCTGAACGACGAAGTGCAAACGGATCTTTAGAACCTGTTGGCGCTTGTCCAATACCAAAAATACCAACGAGCGTATCTAAACGGTCAGCTAGAGCAATCGTTGTACCTGTTTTGGTTTTTGGTAAAACATCACCAGCAAATTTTGGTAAATATTGCTCGCCTAAAGCTTCTGAAACTTCAGTGTTTTCGCCTTCAATGCGTGCATAGTAAGTACCTGCAATACCTTGAAGTTCTGGGAACTCACCAACAAGCTCTGAGGTTAAGTCGCATTTAGCAAGTAATGCCGCTTTTTCTGCATCTGCTGGGTTTGCACCAGTAATTGGAGACAACGCAACAGCAAGTTTAGCAATACGTGTTGATTTGTCCCAAAGCGTACCAAGCTGTGCTTGGAATACCATATTTGCTAGTTTTTCTTTACGAGATGCAAGCGGTTGCTTTTGATCTTGTAAGAAGAAGAATTCAGCATCAGATAAACGCGGGCGAACAACTTTTTCATTACCTTCAATAATTTGAATCGGATCTTTAGACTCAATATTTGAAACAGTAATGAAGTAAGGCTGTAATTTACCTTCGCTATTGATCAAGCAGAAATATTTCTGGTTGTCTTGCATTGTCGTAATGAGTGCTTCTTGAGGAACAGCAAGGAAGCGCTCTTCAAAGTTTGCACGAAGAGCAACTGGCCATTCAACGAGGCTTGTTACTTCATCAAGTAAGTCAGCTGGAACAATTGCAGTCGCGTTAACTTCATCAGCTAACTTTTTCACTTGTTCTTGAATGGTTGCTTGACGTTTTTCAAAGTTCGCAACAACGTAAGCTTTTTCTAAAGCAGCTAAGTAGTCATTTGCATGCGCTAACGTCACAGCTTCAGGTGCATGGAAACGATGACCATAAGTCACATTGCCAGCTTTATGATCTTGAATAGTTGCGTCAACAATTTGGTCATCTTTGAGTAAGAGAACCCATTTCACTGGACGTACAAATTCGGTACGGCTTGCAGCAGAACGCATGCGCTTAGCAATTGGTAAATTGTCTAATGCAGTTTGTAAAATCTGTGGAAGTAAAGCGTCAAGGCTTTGTCCTTTCACATCTTTTAAATAGCAAACTTTTTCAACTTTACCTGCTTGGAAAGTAGAAAGCTGATCAACAGTAATGCCTTGACCACGCATAAAGCCTTCAAGTGCTTTAGTCGGTTTGCCTTCTGCATCGTAAGCTGCTTGAACTGCAGGGCCGTCAAAACGTTTTTGTGTGTCTGCTTGAGCAGCATCGATGTCAACAATTCTAAGTGCTAAACGACGTGGAGCTGCATAAGCTTCAATTGATGCGAAGTTTAAGCCCGCATCTTTTAAGCCTTTTACCGTTTCTGCCTGTAATGCATCACGTAAAGTTTTCAAGCTTTTTGGTGGAAGTTCTTCACAGCCAAGTTCGAATAAAACAGTATGTTTGCTCATTAGTTTTTCTCCGCCTTTGCTGCTTCACTTTCAGCTTGTGCTTTTAGCTGTGCCAATACTTCATCACGTAAGTGTGGTTCTGCCATTGGGAAGCCAAGCTCTGCACGTGCTTGTACATAACTTTGTGCAATTGCGCGTGCCAAAGTACGTACGCGTAAAATGTAGCGCTGACGCTCAGTCACGGAAATTGCGCCACGTGCATCAAGCAAGTTAAAGGTATGAGATGCTTTAACAACTTGCTCATAAGCAGGAAGAGAAAGTTTTGCTTCAATTAAACGGTTTGCTTCTGATTCGTAAAAATCAAACAGTTCGAATAGTTTTTCAACTGGAGCGTATTCAAAGTTATAAGTCGATTGCTCAACTTCATTTTGATGGAATACGTCGCCGTAAGTCACAGTACCAAATTGGCCTTTGGTCCAAACAAGGTCATAAACCGAGTCAACGCCTTGAAGGTACATCGCAAGACGTTCTAAACCGTAAGTGATTTCGCCTGTTACTGGGTAACATTCAACACCACCGACTTGTTGGAAGTAAGTAAACTGAGTCACTTCCATACCGTTAAGCCAAACTTCCCAACCTAAGCCCCAAGCCCCAAGCGTCGGAGATTCCCAGTTGTCTTCTACGAAGCGGATGTCGTGAGTAAGCGTATCAATCCCGATTGCTTTTAAAGAATCGAGATAAAGCTGTTGGATGTTGTCTGGATTTGGCTTAAGTACCACTTGGAACTGGTAGTAGTGTTGCAAACGGTTCGGGTTTTCACCGTAGCGGCCATCTTTTGGACGACGTGAAGGTTGAACGTATGCAGCATTCCAAGTTTCAGGCCCTAAAGCACGTAAGAATGTTGCGGTGTGGAATGTTCCAGCGCCCATTTCCATGTCGTACGGTTGTAGTACGACGCAGCCTTGTTCGGCCCAATAGTTTTGTAGGGCAAGAATTAAACCCTGAAATGTATCAATGTGCGAGATGGCGCGACTCATGTAGCATCCACGAATTTATGAGAAAAATTGCCCCTAAGTATAAGGATTTTGTGGGGGAGTGGCAAAGACTAGTTTCTATAGCTATAAAAAATTATTGGCTGTCATTTAGTTGGGATTTTCCTGCATGTTTTGCTTTTAATCGAGGTTGAAATGATGCAAAAAACCAAAAAATGAGGCTAAGAATAAAGCTTACAATGAATGTAGAGGTTGAGATCAAAGTACGTCCAACTGTTGGGAATACATAATCAAATATTGGTAAATTATGAGACATATTTTCATAGATCGCTAAGAAGAAATAAATCAAGCTAAATGATACATGTGCACCTAACCACATTAATGGAAAGATAAAGCGGTTTTTAGTAATGAGTACTTGGCATATCCAAAGTAGTAATGGGAATAAGACAATATAATAAGTACCGACAAAGATTCCAATAATATAGAGGAGATCAAGTCCAAACTTGCCAGTAACTACGGACAATAAAATTAAGATGCTGATCGGGATAAGAGGGGTAATAATAAGAGCAATTTTAGGCTGGTATTCGATATTTGGAGTTGTCGGATTCATCTTAATCATAGTAGGTTATGTTTTTTAAATTCTAAAATGATCTGTTGATAATGTCCATGAACCATTAAAATAAGATTATTATCTTTTGTATTTAATACATCTTTTGATAGGATGATTTTTCATAGTTTGAATTAGATTATTTTAGAATGAATTTGAAAAAATATTATTTTGGAATTTTAATATTATTTTTAGGCTTTATTGGTTTTTACTACTTAAAGAATAATTGGATTTATTATTCAGCTAAATATAATTACAATTTCAATGAGTTAAATGCAGATGAGCTGAATAATTATGCTGCATTATTATATTATAAAAATAGAAATGATTGGATTCGAAGTAAAGAGGGTGGTGAGGCCACTGAAGCAAAAAAAGCCTTAGAAATTGAAAAGCTCTTTCAACAAGCGGCTGAACAAGGGAGTGCTTTAGCTAAATTGAATTTGACTACGCTTTATTATCGGAAAGAAGACTTAAGTACTTTTGTACCTAAGATGTTCAAACTATCTGAAGAGGCAGCGCAAGCAGGCAATGCAGATGCTCAGTTCAGGGTAGGTACGTTTTATCATCTAGGTTATGGTGTAGATACAGATTATAAAAAAGCAATGTATTGGTATACAAAAGCTGCTGAGCAAGGTAATCCAGCAGGAATGAATAATATAGGGGTTCTTTATCAACAAGGGTTAGGCGTAACAGAAAATGGTAAGGTTTCAACAGAGTGGTATATTAAAGCCGCCAATCTTGGTTATGCGGATGGTCAAGAAAATATGTTTCAAAATTATTATTCTGGGTTAAATGGGCTACCTCAGGATAAAGAGGAAGCAATGAAATGGCGTGATATGTGCTCTTACCGTACAGAGGAGATACCAATACAACCAGTTTATAATATTGATCTTAAAGTTGATGAAACCTATCCGAATACCTGTAAAAATCAGTAAAACTTTAAGCTGCCACCATATAGAATGGTTGGGACTATTTCATAAATAAAAGAAATGAATAGTTTTCTATTGCTGAAGAAAGTTCAACTTATAAGGGTTTTATATTCAATTAGCAGAACGTTTATTCAATGTTAATGTTCTGCTCTTTGGCCTTATTATCCTTGTAGTTATACCAAGTCAATAATGCCCAAAAATTAAAAGCTGTAATTAAGGTAGAGATTCCAACCCAACTAAAAACCAACTCAGAAAAGAAGGATTCTAAAGGTATATAAATCAGCTCTTTAAAGAAAATGAGTACCCCAAATGTCGTTAATAGTATTGTTAGAGAATTTAATAGCTTAAATCTATTTAGTAGTAAGGATATTGCAATAAAGAATGGTGAAAAGAACAGATATATAATGATTAAAAAATAAAGTATAGGATTTGTTGAAATTAAAATAATGAGTACTGGTATGGGCGCGAGTAACAGACTTTTTATAATGTCTAAATACTGATAGGAAATCGTTACAGAATTTTTGTTATATTGAAGCATATTAAAAATTATAGAATCGAGAATTAGTTATGCTGAAATTTTGCTGCAAACTCATTGTTTTATCCAGTCTTTTTTGTAGTACATGGCTTTATGCGCAGACCGAAACTGATGAGCAAGATGAATATAATCAATGTGTAGACCAGACCATTAAGGAAATGCAGCTTGAAAGCATTAATAACATGGTCGTGCATAGCTGTTCTGAAAAAGCTAAAAAGACTTATGAAGAAAAAATTGTGGCTCTCATTGATCAAATTCGTACACAAAGCGAAGAATACAAACAGCCAAAATGTTACCAAGATATTTTAAAATCTCAGCGACTTTGGAAAGCTTATGTAGATCAGGAATGTAGTAATGCAGGCTCATATATTGGCTCGCCGATGTATTCATATTGCCCAATGCAAGAGTATGCAGCGCGTGTAAAGCAACTTGAAGAGTACGTTAATTAAGACGGATTATTTTAAACGTCACCTCATGACGCCGAGCGTACTTCACTGGATTAAATTTAAGAATGTAAAATGATATTTTTTAAACGATGCCATAAATGAGTCGTTTGATATGTCTGATCGCATTCGAGAAAAATTACAGATTCTTGCTGATGCTGCTAAATATGATGTGTCTTGTTCATCAAGTGGCAGTGACCGTAAAAATAAAGATAAAGGCCTAGGCGATGCCAGCCATTCAGGTATTTGCCATAGCTATACCGAAGATGGCCGCTGTGTGTCTCTCTTAAAAATTCTATTTAGTAATGTGTGTATTTTTGACTGCGCCTATTGCGTTTCACGTCGTTCTAATGACGTTCAGCGTGCGGCATTTACGGTACAAGAGGTCGTAGACTTAACCATTAATTTTTACCGTCGTAATTATATCGAAGGTTTATTTTTAAGCTCGGGCATTTTTAAATCTGCGGATCATACGATGGAACGCATGCTTCAAGTCGTAAAGAAGCTGCGCCTTGAAGAAAATTTTAATGGCTATATTCATCTAAAAACTATTCCGGGGGCATCGCCTGAGCTTATCCATGAAGCAGGTTTATATGCTGACCGTATGAGTATTAATTTAGAGATGCCGACCGAGGTTGGCCTAAAAACTTTTGCACCAGAAAAATCACATCAGGAAGTGCAAAAAGATTTAGGTTTAGTCCGTGACAGGCTCATTCAGCTTAAAGATGAGCGACAAATCATTAAGCATGTGCCGAAATATGTGCCAGCAGGGCAGACCACCCAAATGGTAGTGGGCGCTCATCAAGAGTCAGACCAAGATGTCTTGTTTATGGCGGACAAGCACTATAAAGAATTTAAGCTCAAACGCGTTTATTTTTCGGGTTATATTCCAATTAATACCGAAAATAATTACTTGCCCGCAGTGGGTTCTGCACCGCCATTATTGCGAGAAAACCGACTCTATCAAAGCGATTGGCTGATGCGTTTTTACGGTTTTCAGGTCAATGAAATCGTCAATGAAAAACACCCAAACTTAGATCTTGATGTAGACCCGAAATTAAGCTGGGCTTTAAGGCATCCTGAACAGTTTCCAGTAGATTTAAATCTTGCTGATTATCAAATGATTTTACGTGTGCCCGGTATTGGGGTGAAATCGGCGAAGAAAATTGTGCAGGCTCGCCGTTTTGGAAAAATTCATATCGATTTACTTAAAAAGTTAGGCGTGGCTTACCAGCGTGCAAAATTCTTTATTCGCTGTGAAGACAGTCCGAAATTCCAAAAAGAATTATCTTCTGGCTACATTCGGCAGCAGATTTTAACGCAGGGATCTTCGAAATATGGGCAGCAACTCTCGCCACAATTAAGCCTTGGGTTTTAGCCATGTTTAATAATGAAGTGGCTTACTACTTTGATGGTTCAATGGTTGGGCTACTGAGCTGTGTTTTTCGTGCATTTCAATTTAAAGAATTACAGGTCAGGCTTTGTTTGAATGATATGGCTCAACATGGTTTATTTGCCGATAAAATTGAGGTTTCAAATAACGAGCAACACGCCGAGCGTGTTTGGTCTGCACTACAAAAAAAGCTTTCATCTTCTTCGTTAAAACAATTTTATTTTGCTTATTTATCTGAATCTTTAGATGCTTATCAACACTTATTTAACTACTGTATTTATGTGTTTACTAGTCATTCATCAGTAGAAAAAGATTATTTGCACCCAAGTGTTTTAGCAATTTCACAGTGGACGAAAAAGGTCGGGCGAGAGAAGCATCGAATGGAAGCTTTTATTCGGTTTAAGAAAACCAAAGATGAGCTTTTTTTGAGTTTAGTTCGTCCTGATTTTAATGTTTTACCGCTTATTCAGCCGCATTTTAAACGGCGTTATCAAGATCAACGTTGGCTCATTTATGATGAGAAACGTAAATTGGGGCTATATTATGACTTGCGAGAAATGCATGAAGTTTTGCTCGAAGCCTCGAAAGTTGACCGTAATTTAAAAAATGGAATGAGTCAAAGCTTTCAACTTGAACTAGATGAGCAGGAAGTTTTGTATGACCAACTTTGGAAAGATTATTTTAACAGCGTTAATATTACTGAACGCCAGAATATAAAACTTCATGTGCAATATTTACCAAAACGTTACTGGCGTTACTTAAATGAAAAATTGATGGAATATTAAAGTTTTAAAATCAAAAAAAATAGTTCAGCAAGTTTTCTTGTTGTTTAAAGATATAATTTAAATGCACTTTATGTGGCTTTGCGCGTATACTTTTGCCCGTTATAAATAACGGCATATCCCCAAAGGTGTACTGTGAGTGTTATACAGCGAGAATGGTTACAGATTTTAAAGCCGAATTTTAAGGTTTTACCTTTAAAAGAGAGGTTGCTTTGCGGCATTGGAGCGTTGTGTGGTTTAGCAATTTCTTCCTTAATTAGCTGGTATGTTCTGGGTGGAATTAATGCTTGGTATATCGCCCCAATGGGCGCCTCATCTGTTCTATTGTTTGCTGTGCCGACCAGTCCCTTGGCTCAACCATGGAATGTGATTGTTGGTAATACCTTAGCTGGAATTATTGGTGTTGCCTGTGCGCAGTGGATTCCTGATTTAACCACGGCTTTTAGTGTGGCTGTTGGACTTGCCATATTTTTAATGATGACCACCGACTCTTTGCATCCACCAAGTGGCGCTGTAGCCATAACGGCGGTATTAGGTGGGGCGGCAATTCATAAATTAGGCTTTTATTTTATTTTTTATCCAGTTTTACTCAACTCGCTTCTTTTACTCGGTTTCGCCGTCTTTTTTAATAGATTAATTGGGCGGCATTATCCGGTTACTGCTCATCTTAATGACCGTAGTAAAGATCCTACACCGACTCAAAAAGTATCAATTCAGCCGAAAGATATTGAGTACGCATTAGGGCATCACACTGAGCTTTTAGATATTAGTCAGTACGACTTAGAAAAGATCATTTTAGAAGCTCAAGAACATGCCAATGAACGAATAGTCAATCAATATACCTGTCAGGATATTATGAGCCGTGATGTCCTCAAACTACATGAAGATGATGATATTCATCAGGCACTAGATAAGTTTAAACAAGTGAACTTGATGAGCCTACCTGTTGTAAATGCAGAAAACCATTTGGTGGGAACTTTAGCGTTATATGAAGTCGTAGAGTGGTTTAAAGGTGCAGCCGACCCACGAAACTCTTGGCAGCACTATGTAAAACAAATTATGAGTCATCGAGTGGTCACGGTACTGCCAACACAACCTATTCAAGATCTGGTGCCGTATTTTGTGGAAAAATCGTTTAACTATATTCCAGTGGTTGAAGAGCGGAAACTTATTGGAATGATTAGCCGAGCAGATATGATTGCTGCATTACAACAACAGTTAAATCGAAAGCTATAATTTGTAGAATAAAAAAAGCTACGGTTGATTAGGGGATGCAACCGTAGCGACCAAAGTTATTAATTAACGTACTCGTTCTTCATTTACTGTTCGAACGGAGGAGCTATAGCCTTCAATATGTTCTGGCTGTTTTTTCGGAATGACTAACCATAAAACTAAGTAAACTAAAATTCCTGGAAAGGCCGCACTCATAACTGAGATAACAACAAAAATGATGCGTAATAAAGTCACGTTCCAACCAAAACGTTCAGCAATACCACCCATTACACCGGCGATCATGCTGTGTCGGTTCGAGCGATATAAACCAGAACTGGCCATCTAATTCTCCTTAAAGATAAATAATTACAAGAAGCTATTGTGCTCTTGCTTAATAAAAATATGGAGGTGAAATAAAAGGTTTAAAGTCCTCGCAGAAGTAAAATGGTTAAAATATGTAAAGGATTGGAATGAAGGAAACCAACATCAACTAAAATGCACCTTTTCAGGGCTTAAAGCTTTCTTGCAGCAATTAATTAGACCTGAAAAATGAATATAAACATGGCTATTGCTGTTATCTGTGAATAATGTATATGTCTTTGAAGCGGTCTAGGTTTTTAGTTAAGCATTTAGTTTTAGGGGCTATGATGTGCCTGACACTTGGTGCTTGCGACATAAACCATGCCAACTCAAAAGATCACTCTAGTGCGAGCTCTAATTCTACGCATGAAGAAAATCTAATAAAAAATAGTACATCTACAAAAACATTAGATTATGTGGCAGGGCGTACTTTTTTACCCGAAGAAAGTTTAGATCAAACCAAAAAGTTAAGCGGAACCTTATTGCAATATGTAGGACGATATCACACTCGAATTTCATGTGAGGATGCTTTTGCCGATTGTGAATCGGGTGAAGCTGAGTACATTTTAAATCTATTACCCAATGGATCGGCTTATTGGAATGTTGTTCATTTTGGCCGCGTGGGAAGTAAAGATGGGGCGAAAAGTGCCGCTGTAAATGAATTGTGTCCTTCTTTAAATTGGAAAGTAGATGAAAAAGAGCATGAGTTAACCATTCAATGTCCTCTATCTAAAGTTAATTTTTATTTTAATTTTGATTCAAATAAAAGATTGGTTATGAATCTGGAAAAACTGTTTTATAGCGATTATGGTAAAAATCGTGAATTTTTAGAGCAAAATTATTTTGTTCCAAACCAAGCTTATGTTTTAACTAAAGAATAAATATTAAATGTTACTTGAATAAAAAAGAGCGCAATATAAATTGCGCTCTTTTCATTTCTCTATTTAAAAATCATTAGTAGTCGAAGCTGAAGTGTTCAACTGGTAATGATGTTAAGGTGCGAGAGGTTGTCACCATTGACTCTGCATGACCTTGGGTACGAGGTAACATACGGTCAAAGTAGAAGTCCGCAACTTTGATTTTTGCTTTATAGAATTCAGGTGTTTCTGCGCCGTCACCTGCTTCAAGTTTCTCAGAAGCAATGACTGCTTGTTGAGCCCAGAAGTAAGCCATCATCACGTAACCAGAGAACATTAAAAAGTCTACAGAGGCAGAAGATACAATGTCACGGTCTTTACGTGCAGCAAGCATGATACGAACAGTTAAAGTGTTCCACTGAGCACAAAGCTTAGTTAAGTCCCAAGCAAAACGACGTAAGTATTTATTACGTGCGTGTGCAGCACAGAATTTTAAGATTTCAGCAGTATAGTCACGAACCACTTTGCCTTTTGAGCTAAGCAATACTTTACGACCAATCAAGTCAAGTGCTTGAATGCCTGTTGTACCTTCGTATAGCGTTGAGATACGAGCATCACGAGCGATTTGTTCCATGCCCCATTCTTTAATGTAGCCATGGCCGCCGTAAACTTGCATACCGTTATTTGCAGCTTCTAAACCAAGTTCAGTCAAGAAACCTTTCAAAATTGGGGTGTAGAAACCAAGTTTGTCATCGTAGTCTTCGTAAGCAGCTTGGTCGCCACGAGTTAATGCATCTGTCATTTTGTCTGCAAGTTTTGCAGCATGATAGATCATTGAACGGCCACCTTCAGCAATTGCTTTTTGAGTCAACAATAGGCGACGTACGTCAGCATGATGAATGATTGCATCAGCAACTTTGTCTGGATCTTTTTTGCCTGAAAGTGCACGCATAGACATACGATCTTTCGCATAAGGTAAAGCACCTTGGAAAGATAACTCAGCGTGTGCAATACCTTGAACAGCAGTACCAATACGTGCTGTGTTCATGAAGGTAAACATTGCATGTAAGCCTTTGTTAACTTCACCGATTAAATAACCAGTTGCATTATCAAAGTTGAGTACTGCAGTTGCAGAAGCACGGATACCCATCTTGTGTTCGATTGAACCACAGGTCACTGTATTACGTTCACCGATACCACTATCAGCGGTAGGGATGAATTTAGGCACGATAAATAATGAAATACCGCGAGTACCAGCAGGAGCATCTGGAAGACGTGCAAGGACGATGTGAATAATATTTTCAGTTAAGTCATGTTCACCGGCAGAAATGAAGATTTTTGTACCAGAGATTTTATAAGTGCCATCTGCTTGAGGTTCAGCTTTAGTTTTAACTTGACCTAAGTCCGTACCACATTGAGGTTCGGTTAAGCACATTGTGCCGCTCCAAGTTCCTTCAACAAGTTTAGGCATATAGGTTTGTTTTTGCTCATCAGTACCGAATTGTAAGATAGTATTCATACAACCTGAACTTAGGCCAGGGTACATAGTAAATGACCAGTTTGCAGTACCCATCATTTCCGATTTAATCAGATTTAATGACATTGGTAGGCCTTGACCACCAAATTCTTCTGGATAAGAAAGACCTTGCCAACCACCCATTACGAATTGGTCATAAGCTTCTTTAAAGCCTTTAGGCGTGGTTACTTCGCCGTTGTCAAAATGGCAACCTTCTTCATCACCAGATTGGTTAAGTGGTGACAATACGTTTTCACAATAATCTGCCGCACCTTCAAGAATCATATCAACTGTATCTGGATCTGCATTTTCACCATTTGATAAAGTTTTATAGTGAGCAGGGTAATCTAATACTTCATTCATTAAGAAACGAATATCATGTAGCGGGGCTTTATATGCTGGCATGGCTTTAATCCTAATTTTGAATCATTGTGGGATTATCTGAATCGATGATTTGATTATTCACTCACCTGATAAAAATACAATGATAATCACATCCGAAAGAAATGTCAGAAAAGCGAATTTTGTCGAAAATAAATACACCTGAAAATACATTTTCTGCTACATTCAGGACTTATACTTTTATGTGAAAAAACAACTATTTTTTATTTTTAGCAAGTTTTGCTAAAAAGATAAAGCTATAAGGTTTTAAAAAAGGTTATGCATTTAAAATATCTCAGTTTATGTTTATTTAGTTTGGGTTTGACCGCGTGTGCGCAGCATAACCTACGTCCATCAGTGGCATCTGCCAACTTAGATCAAAAAGTCATTCAGGGTATGAATGCAATGTATGAATACCCAAGCTATGACTACCGTGGGCATTTTAAAGTTAATGTTGATCAAAATCAGCCCAAGAAAATAAGCGCTGTAGAGAAAACGGCTCAGCTTGATGCTGGAGTGCAAAAAAAAGTAGATCAATATTTACGTGAACAAAAAACTAATTTGAATAAAAAACAGAAGCAGGCGCTTTATGCCGCAATTGCAAATGAGCAATCTGTTTCGGGTGTATCTGACGAATCACGTTCAGAAAAAGTAAATGCCGTATTAATTAATTTATTAAATGATCTCCAATTTAGTTACGATGGTTCAGTTCATTACCGACAAAAAGTGGGGTCGTTAAATCTCACTGCAAGATATGAGAAACCGACCTTACTGGTACAGGCAAAATTGCCAATGGTACTTGATCTGAAAGACTATAAATTTTACGTTAATTATTTCGGATTAATGCCTTATCTGGTCAATAAAGACAATCAAAATAACTTGGCATATGTCGATTTTTCAAAGTATAAAAATCTGTTTACAAACGTCGATATGAAGAAGTTTGTTGAATATGCAAAAGCTTCTGGTGCTGTGTCTTATCGTTTAGCTGAACCACAAAATTTACAACGTTTATCCGTTAGTGATGCTGAGCGTAAAGCCGGAATTGTAGAGAAAATTCGATTAAAAGATACGGTTGAGGAGTTATTGCTGCAATCGGAACTTTATGGTCAAGTTAATGAAAAATATTTGCAAAAAAGTGTTTTAGGGTTTGACGACCAAAAGATTGCTGAATCTATAGCAACAGAATTAGCTGCTTCGGAAGCTAAGAAAAAAGCGGGCAGTGCTGAGGGGCAGAAAGTTTCTTCTGAGGATGCCGCAGCTGTCAGTCAGCAACTTTATTCGCTTATTAATGCTCATTTTGGCAATACATTGGCTTCTGAGGAAGGTGATGAAGACCAAGCAAGTGCAGCTCAAGATGTGGCAGCAGCAGAAGCAGCCTCTGATTCAGCTCAAGCCGAAGACGTTGCTGTAGCAGATGATGAGCAAACCGCAGAAGTCGCTTCACTTACAGAAGATCAATGTGTTGAATTACAGGCTCTTAATAAACCAGTTGCGTTAGGCGATATTAATTACTGCCAAATTTACGGTATTGATGTACTTGATCGGAGCGCTGTAAATACCGAAAAAACTCAGATTAAAGCTCGTCGAGCTGCATTAAAACAAACTTTTGCAGCTTATGATCAGAACCAGTTTGTGAATGATGATGCATTCAAAGCTTTATGGTTAAAACATAAAGCAGAGATTGATCAAGCTTTACCAAAACAAAGAAATCCAATTACGATTGATGTTGGACTTGATGAAAAAGGCCGTTTAGTCAACGCAGATTACGATGTTGCATATACACCAGCTGAATTTAACCATCGCTTTAATATTAAAGCAGACATGCAAATTCTAAATTATGGTAAAGCCACTTCAATTGACCAGCAGCAGCTTAAACAAGCTAAATCAGTTGCTGAAGCAAGCAAAGGTTCGCTATTTGAAAACTTTGTAAAAGTCTTTAGTGAAAAACTTGGGCAGAGTGATGTTTCTGAACATCCGGTTGGCTTACATAGTGATGTACAAGATTTAGATTCGAGTCTGGCGCTGTTGGCTAACCAAACTTATGATGCAACACGTGCCTATGATAAAACGTATAAGGCTGTGTTTATTGCAAAATTGACTGCCGAAAAACCCTCATATATTAATTATTATTCAGTTCAACAGTTGCAAGAAATTGCCGAAGTTTATGCTTACTGGTTCTCTGAAGAAGAAACCTATAATCCTCAAGGTAAGGCTTTAGAGCGTATAGAGGCATTGCAGAAAAAGCATCACCTTGAGCAAGAAGAGCAATTTGATAATGATTTAGGTCGTGCTGTGGACCATATTGTGATTACGACAATACAAGGTGAGGCAGGGCGTGAAGCATGGCAAAAATTACAGAAACAATATAAGCAGCCTGAGCAGCTTTTCTCGAAACAATATCAATTAAAATTTGAACAACAAAATGGTGCTTCTGCTGAAGAAAAACAATTGTTGTCAGAAACAGCTGATATTTTAGGTAAGGCTTATGCTGCTGCACGTAAACAGCAACTTACGGAAAAGACAATTCAGAATTTAAAACCTGAACATAATGAATTTATTGATTATGAGATTTTCCGCGATGTTTACCAGCAAATGGTTACAACTAAAAAGTAATAAATAATACAGTCAAAAAAGAACCTACTTAAAGTAGGTTCTTTTTGCTTTATAGAAAATCTTTTAATTCAGGTCTCACACCATTCCAGATATAGAAAGCTTCAATGGCCTGACCCACTAACATCCCAAAACCTTCTGCATAAGGCACATTGCGTTGTTTAGCTTGGTCAAGGAAGCTAGATGGTTTTCCGTAAGCCATTTCATAGGCATATTTGAACTCTAAATTTTCAGGTAATTGTAATACGTCACCTGAAAGGCTTGCAGAAGTTGCATTAATCACAATGTCAAAATTCCCTTCTAACGCGTTTAGAGAAATTGCTTGTAATTGAGCTTGGGAAACTGCTGCTTTTAAGTCATCTACCAGCTGTTCAGCACGCGCTAAAGTGCGGTTTGCAATCACAATTTTTTTAGCGCCAGCCTGTACCAGTGGGTAAATAACACCACGAGTTGCACCGCCAGCCCCTAAAATTAAAATAGCTGTATTTTCTAGGTTCCAGTCTAAGGCTTGAATTGCGGCCACTAAGCCTTGGCCATCAGTATTATCGCCGTGCAATTTGCCATTCTGCATCCATAATGTATTAACCGCTTTCGCAATCTGAGCACGTTCAGTTAACACATCACACAAAGCAAAAGCCTGTTCTTTAAACGGTACGGTAACGTTCATGCCAGTGCCGCCATTTGCAAAGAAACTACGCATACTCGGTTCAAAACCATCAAGAGGGGCAAGACGTTTTTGATAATCGAGGTCAACACCTGTTTTTTCAGCGAAGGCATGATGCAATTCAGGAGAGCGCGATTGTTCGATTGGGTTGCCAATTACTGCAAACTGTTTGGTCATTCTTATATCCAAAATTTTAAAATGGCATGAAGCAGTTAAAAACGTGTGCTGAATATTCAGCAGGCCTCACTATAAGTCAAATTGGAATAAGAAAAAATATTTGAATGAGGTTCAAAAAATGAAAATAAAAAAGGAGATTCTTTAGGGTGGAAGCCAAAGAATCTCCAAAAAGCAAAAAAATTAAGCGACTTTTTCTTTTAGATTTAGCCAGTCACGTGGTTTTAGGTAATAGTCAGTTAAACGTTTCTCTGGCGAGTCTTCATCCCATTCAGGACGATACGACCAACCTGCAAGGTTAGGGAGGCTGACTAAAATAGATTCGATACGTCCACCTGTTTGTAAGCCAAACAATGTTCCGCGGTCATAGACTAAGTTATATTCGACATATCTACCACGACGGTAAATTTGGAACTCACGTTGAGCTTCGGTGTAAGGCTGTTCACGATGTTTTTCAAAAATTGGCAGAATGGCATTTAAATAACCATTACCTACAGCCTGAATATATTTAAAGCAAGTTTCGAAATCCCAGCCATTGAGATCATCGAAAAATAAACCGCCGACGCCACGTTGTTCATCACGATGTTTTAAATAAAAGTAGTCATCACACCATTTTTTATGTTCAGCATAGACATGGTCACCAAAAGGCTGACATAAGTCATGAGCGGCTTGATGCCAATCAATAACATCTTGCTCATCTGGATAAAAAGGAGTTAAGTCAAAACCACCGCCAAACCACCAAATTGGATCTTGTCCTTCAGGCTCTGCAACGAATAAACGTACATTGGCATGAGAAGTCGGAATATTTGGATTTTTAGGATGAATCACCAATGACACGCCAAGGGCTTGAGCTTTAGCTCCAGCAATTTGAGGGTGTCTTTCTGTAGCAGAAGCGGGCAGTTTACTAATGTTGATGTGAGAGAACATCACACCACCTTTTTCAATCACTGTACCATTTTGCAGTACTCGTGAACGCCCACCACCGCCTTCAGGACGTTCCCAATCATCAATAATAAATTCACTCGTACCGCCGCCAGCTTTTTCTTGTTGTTCTAAACCAGCACATATACGAGCTTGTAAATCGAGGAGAAATTCGTGGACACGTTGAATATCTGTGGAAGTCGGATGTTGCATAGTGACCCTCAAAGATGATTGAGATAGGAGATAGGTACATCAAAACACAAAACCATAAAAAAAGTAAGGGATTTTTAAGAAATGTCTCAAAAATCCCTTGCGATTGCTTTTTTAATATTTATTTTTTTAAAAAATCATCTTTTTGGTAAAGGTGATCCATACGTTCACGTTTAGTTTTTAAATATTGTTCATTAAAAGGGTTACGTCCAACCGTTAATGGAACACGGTCAACAACATTAATTCCTTGATCTTTGAGTGCCTGAATTTTCAAAGGATTGTTGGTAATTAATTTAACTTCTTTTACTTCTAAATGATCGAGCATGATGCTACACATGTCGTAACGACGTGCATCGGCAGGTAAATTTAAAAGTAAATTAGCATCTACGGTGTCATGACCTTGATCTTGTAAAGCATAGGCGCGAATTTTATTTGTAAGCCCAATACCACGGCCTTCTTGACGTAAATATAAAATAATGCCTTGACCTGCCTCGTTAATGAGCTTTTGAGTTGCCTGCAATTGAGGACCACAGTCGCATTTTAATGACGCAAAAGCATCACCTGTTAAACATTCTGAATGTACACGAACCAAAACAGGGCCTGTAGGTGGATTTTCTAACCCTTTAGAAAGTGCCACATGTTCTTCACCTGATACTGGATCTTGAAACACAGAAATATTGAATTCACCAAAAGCGGTCGGGAGTTTTGATGTTGCAATGAACTCTATAGGCACAGATTAACTCATCTTTTAACCGAAAACGGTTTAAAGTATAGCGTAATGCTGGGAGATTGGTCGAATTGTCATAATCATTTTGCACACTAAGGTTTTCTTTTTTGTATAAAGATGACGATAATAGTTGATAAATAGTCAGATTATTCAGGATAATCTGCCAACCATACCCATGATGTATGAGAGACTGCTTTGCATGACCTCGTTCGCAAATGTGGCTGATTGAAGGTGACTTCATTCGATTGTATGATCGACCCATTTTGACCCAGCTTAGGATTTGCCAGGCTTATAAAGGCTTTGCCACATATGTTGTATACCGAAATTCCAACTCAACGCCCTGTTACGCCATTGTTAGATGCAATTGATCATCCTCAACAATTACGTCAGCTCGAGCATAGCCAATTGGTTCAAGTGGCTGATGAGTTGCGTCAATATATTTTATATGCAGCAGGCCAGAGTGGTGGCCATTTCGGTGCTAATCTCGGCGTGGTTGAGCTGACGGTTGCGCTGCATTATTGCTTTAATACACCAAATGACCGATTAGTTTGGGATGTGGGACATCAGGCGTATCCGCATAAAGTCCTGACAGGCCGTCGTGAGCAAATGACGACGATTCGTTCTAAAAATGGTTTAGCAGCATTTCCAGCCAGAGAAGAATCCGTTTTTGATACATTCGGCGTAGGGCATTCATCAACAGCAATTTCAGCTGGTTTAGGAATGTCGTTAGCACGTCGCTATCAAAACGATCCATGTGAAGTCGTTTGTATTGTTGGTGATGGTGCAATGACAGCAGGTATGGCGTTTGAAGCCATGAACGATGCTGTTGCACATGATGCTGATTTAATTGTTGTGCTGAATGACAATGACATGTCAATTTCTTGTAGCACAGGCGGTTTTGCTAAACATTTGGCTGCAATTTGGGAAAAAGGCCATTTAGTTAACGTTAACGAAGATGGCGAAGCCTATATCCAGCCACATCCAAAATGGACGTATAACTCCCGGTTGCATCAATCAGCAACAGATGCGGCAGATAATTTATTTAAAGCAATTGGTTTTGATTATTTTGGCCCATTCGATGGCCATGACGTAAATCAACTGGCCCAAGTATTCAATGCTCTGAAGAAGCGTAAAGGCCCACGGTTAGTCCACGTCTATACTAAAAAAGGTAAAGGTTTCACTCCAGCAGAAGCGGATCCGATTACCTATCATGCAATTAGCAAAATTAATGCGACTTCAGCAGGTAAGACACCACCTAAATATTCTGATGTATTTGGTCAGTGGTTATGTGATGAGGCAGCACAAGATGAGCGTCTACTTGCGATCACACCAGCGATGTGTGAAGGCTCAGGTATGGTTCAGTTTGCTAAAGAATTTCCGCAGAGATTTTTTGATGTCGCGATTGCTGAACAGCATGCAGTAACACTTGCAGCAGGAATGGCTTGTGAGGGCTTAAAACCTGTTGTTGCAATCTATTCAACGTTTTTGCAACGTGGTTATGATCAGCTTATTCATGATGTCGCATTACAAAACCTTGATGTGACTTTCGGAATTGACCGTGCAGGTTTAGTTGGTGAAGATGGTCCAACTCATGCAGGTGCATATGATTATGCATACATGCGTACAGTTCCAAACATGGTCATCATGGCACCAAAAGATGAAAATGAATGCCGTCAGATGCTTCATACAGCCTATGCCTATAATGGACCAGCTGCGGTGCGTTACCCACGTGGTGCAGGGGTGGGTGTTGAAATTCAGCAAGAGTTGACCGCTATTGAATTAGGGAAAGCTGAAATCGTTGCTGAAATTAAATCTACTTGTGATGAACAAATTACAATTTTGGCATTTGGTAGTCGCGTTATGGTTGCCATAGAAGCTGCTGAGCAATTTGCACAAAAACATGATGTGGGTGTGCGCGTTGTAAATATGCGTTTTGTGAAACCACTTGATGAAAAAATGATTCGTGATTTGGCTGAGCACACACATTTATTTGTCACTGTTGAAGAGCATGCCATTATGGGTGGTGCCGGAAGTGCGGTAAATGAGTTCATGGCGCAAGAACAAATTGTGAAACCTATCATTAATTTAGGCTTACCAGATTTGTTCTTACAACAGGCTTCACACGGACAAATGTTACAAGATTGTGGGTTAGATGCTAAAGGTATTTTGAGCTCAATTGAGAAAGTTTGGCTTAAGCTAAATCAGGTGGTTTAGACTTCCAATAAAATTTTTGAAACATTTTCCCCCTAAAAGCGCATATATTTGCTAAAATATCTGCGCTTTTATGCATTATTCTTTGTCAAAATCTTCAAATTTGTCTAGTGGGTGTTCAATGGAACCTATGGTGGTTATGGCTGCGCGTGCGGCTCAAACAGTTGGTCAAGAGCTTTTAAAAGCGCATCAAAATCGTCATAAACTCGATTTGCAAGTTGAAGAGAAAGGCATTGATGGCCCAGTAACACGTGTAGATCGTTATTTAGAACAGTTAGCGATTGATACGTTGCGTAAAAGTTATAAAAACCATAGCTTCTTAGGTGAAGAGTTTGGTTTACAAGAAGGCAAAGGCCATGATGCAGAGTGGTGCTGGGTAATTGACCCGCTTGATGGCACACAAAACTTTATTAATGGTTTCCCTCATTTCTGTATTTCAATTGCAGTTCAGCATAAAGGTGTTACTCAACACGGCGTAATCTACGATCCAGTACGTGATGAGTTATTCTCTGCTAGCCGTGGTCGCGGTGCAGTTATGAATCAACGCCGTATTCGTGTAAATGTAAAAGATAGTTTAGAAAATACATTCTTAGCAGTAGGCCATCCTTACCGTGCTAAACGTGCTGGCGAAATCGTATCTTATGCAGAGCAGCATTTCGCATCATTATTAGCTGTTACTGAAGCTGGTGCACAAATCCGTCGTGGTGGTTCAGCTGCTCTAGATTTAGCATATGTTGCTGCAGGTCGTTTTGATGGTTTCTTTGAGCTTGGTTTAAAGCCATGGGATATTGCTGCCGGTGAACTTATTCTTAAAGAAGCGGGCGGTGTAGTTGTTGACGCGCGTGGCGGTAATAACTCATTTGAAAATGGTCAAGTACTCGCATGTTCGCTTAAACTGTTAAAACCTTTAATGCAAACTGTTGTTCCTGCTTGGGATAAAGCTGCAAAATAATTTAGCTTATTCTAAATAAAACCCTCTTTAATCAGAGGGTTTTATGTTTTTAGTGAAGAGTAAATTAAATTAATTCAAGAAAGATGCATAAAGTTGATTAAAACAGGTGACTTTTAAATTATTTCTGCTATAATCCGCCAACGCACTTAAATTTCCGTTCATTACCTGAACATTCTGTTCTATTCATTGTAAGCGCACGCTGTCCATAGAGAGGACCATTACTTGCGCCCCAATCGCTCAGCGATTCTTCAGGTTCGGCCGTAATCAAGCGTGCGTTTAGTCCACATCGTCGTTACTCGGATTGCTGCTGAAAAAACGTTTCAGCTAACTTTGCTTTGCCGCTTTTTGCCGATGTCTATTTTTTTGTATTTATTAAAAATGGAGCACCCACAAGGGTGAAACTCTCTATGAGCAAAACTTTTGCCGAATTTTCTTTGCATGAAACCTTACAACAAGCGCTTGAAGGTTTAGGTTTTACTGCCCCGACTCCTGTGCAAGAACAAGCAATTCCTGCTGCTTTAGAAGGTAAAGACCTTCTCGTATCAAGCCAAACTGGCTCTGGTAAAACTGCTGCATTCTTACTCCCAACATTAAATGCTTTAGCTGGTCAAGAGACTGTTGTACCGTTCAAAGACCGTATGAAAGCAGTAACTCAACCGAATATCTTGGTAATTTCACCAACTCGTGAATTGGCTCAGCAAGTAAGTCAAGATGCAATTGCATTTGTACGTCACATGAAAGGTGTTCGTATTGCTGCCATTATGGGCGGTATGCCATTTGCAAAACAAATTCAACAATTAAAAGGCGCGCAAGTTGTTGTTGCAACACCTGGTCGTTTACTTGACTTGGTAAATCGTCGTCAAATTAAATTAGATCAAGTAGATGCTTTAATCGTTGATGAAGCTGACCGTATGCTTGACCTAGGTTTCTCTGAAGACTTAGAAGCAATTAGCGAATTAGCGGCTAACCGTAAACAAACATTAATGTTCTCTGCAACATTTGCTGATCGTATCATTCGTCTTGCATCATGCATGATGAAGGATCCTATGCGTATCGCAATTGAAACAGGTCATTCAACCAATACAGATATTACGCAAACATTGCATTGGACTGATGGCTTTGAACATAAGAAAAAATTACTTACCCATTGGTTAAGTGATGAAAACTTAGATCAAGCTGTTGTTTTTGCTAGCACGCAAGAAGATACAGATATGTTGGCAGAAGAACTTGCTGAAGCAGGTCACTCTGTTGTTGCACTTCACGGTGCAATGCCACAAACAGTTCGTAACCGTCGTTTACGTAGTATTCGTGAAGGTCGCGCAAAAATCTTAGTTGCAACTGACGTTGCTGCTCGTGGTCTTGACGTTCCCACTATTTCTCACGTAATTAACTTCGGTCTTCCGATGAAGCATGAAGATTATGTACACCGTATTGGTCGTACAGGTCGTGCTGGTCGTACTGGTCAAGCAATTACTTTAGCGACTTATCGTGAACGCGGTAAGATTCGTGCACTTGAAGAATATTTAGAAGCTCGTTTAAGTGTTTCTGAAATTGAAGGCTTAGAGCCATCTCCACCTCCTGCTCGTTCAGGTCGTGATGGCGGCGGTCGTGGTCGTGGTGGTAATGGCGGTAGCCGTGATGGTCGTCGTAGTGGCGGCGGTTTCGGTGGCGGTCGTCGTTTTGAAGGCGAAAGCAACTTCAAGCGCCGTGAAGGTGGTCGTGATGACCGTCCACGTCGTAGCTTCGATGATAAACCACGTGGTGAGCGTCCAGCATTTGGTGGTGAAGATCGTCCACGTCGCGAGTTCAATGCAGACCGCCCACGTCGTGAAGGTGGTTTTGAAGATCGTCCACGTCGTGAGTTCGGTTCAGATCGTCCACGTCGCGAAGGTGGTTTCAATGATAAACCGCGTTTTGACTCGAATGATGACAACCGTGGTAATCGCGTAGATTATAAACCACGTCGCGAAAGTGGTTTTGGTGACCGTCCAAAACGTAGCTTCGGTGGTGAAGATCGTCCGCGTCGTAGTTTTGATGACAAGCCACGTGGCGAGCGTCCAGCGTTTGGTGGTGAAGATCGTCCACGTCGTAGTTTTGATGACAAACCACGTGGTGAACGTCCAGCGTTCGGTGGTGAAGATCGTCCGCGTCGCGAGTTCAACTCAGATCGTCCACGTCGTGAAGGTGGTTTCAGCGATAAGCCACGTCGTAGCTTCGATGATAAACCACGTGGTGAACGTCCAGCGTTTGGTGAAGATCGTCCAAAACGTAGCTTTGGTGGTGAAGATCGTCCGCGTCGTAGTTTTGATGACAAGCCGCCGCGTCGTAAATTCGACCGCTAATCAATATTTAGTTTAAAAAAAGGCCAGTAAAAATACTGGCCTTTTTTATTTTTCAGTTTTGTTATAAACTAACAAAATGTGAATTGGTTCAATTTTTTATTAAATAATGCGTAAAAGTAAGCGAAAAGAGACTGTAATGGCACAATTGAGGAACCTGTTGGTTCAGCATGGATTGCCTTATCTTTTTATTGCACTCGTTTTGTGTAATGGTGTTTACTTCGCCTACGCTTTTATAAATGGAAGTTCTGTTGAGCAATTCCAAGCTTCTGAATTGACCTCTTTTTACGAGCATACTTCTTCGACTTCTATTAAGTAAGTTAGATTTGCTTTTGTCAAAATTACAACAAGTTTGCTAATTTTCAGTGTTATAGTATGCGTGCATAAAAGTGCAGGAACGATTGCCATTATGAATAATAAAACTCCTCTCTCGACTCAACCGCTTATTGAAGTGAAGAACTTGAGTTTTAATCGAGGGGAACGCGTCATTTATGACAATATTAGTTTAAATATACGTCGAGGCCAGATTACGGCCATTATGGGACCTTCTGGTACAGGTAAAACAACTTTATTACGTCTGATTGGTGGACAGTTAGTTCCAGATCAGGGGGAAGTTTTACTCGACGCTAAAGATATTGCCAAAATGTCTCGTCAGGAACTTTTTTCCGCTCGTGCACGTATGGGAATGTTATTTCAGAGTGGAGCTCTATTTACGGATATGTCCGTTTATGAAAATGTGGCGTTTCCAATCCGAGCGCACACAAAGCTTCCTGAAAATCTCATTGCTGAACTCGTTGCATTAAAACTTGAGTCGGTGGGTTTGCGTGGTTCTGAACAATTAATGCCGACAGAACTTTCAGGTGGTATGAATCGTCGTGTGGCATTGGCTCGCGCGATAGCACTTGATCCCGATTTAATCATGTACGATGAACCTTTTGCTGGTCAAGACCCAATTGTGAAAGGCGTTTTGACACGTTTAATTCGTTCCCTACGTGAAGCGTTAGATTTAACAACAATTATTGTTTCGCATGATGTTGCAGAAACATTATCGATTGCTGACTACATCTATGTGGTAGCTGAAGGAAAAATTCAGGGAGAGGGTACACCTGAAGAGTTGCAAAAACATGCTTCTCCATTTGTGCACCAATTCTTAACAGGTTCGGAAGAAGGACCCGTTGAATACCAGTTTAGTCATCAAGCTTATTTAAATAACGAGGTTCGTCCATGAATACGATTGCCTGGTTAGGTAGACTCGTTATTGAGCGGATTCGAGGCATTGGTGCAGCGGCACATATGCTCTTGCAGATTATTTTTTCATTTCCTACCAAGGGTGGTTTTGGTCGTTTTGGTTACCAAATGCACCGCGTAGGTGTGATGTCCTTACTTATTATTACCGTTTCTGGTTTGTTTATTGGCGCAGTTCTTGGCTTGCAGATGTATAGCATTTTGGTCACTTTTGGTGCTGAGTCGATGTTGGGTACAGCGATTTCGTTAACCCTACTCCGTGAGCTTGCTTCTGTAGTTGCTGCATTGCTATTTGCAGGACGAGCAGGTTCTGCATTGACTGCCGAAATTGGTTCAATGAAGCAAAGCGAACAGCTTGCCAGTATGGAAATGATAGGTGTTGACCCTTTAAAGCAAATCGTATCACCACGTCTTTGGGCAGGTATTGTCAGTTTGCCAATGTTAACTGTGATATTTGCAGCCATTGGTATTATTGGTGGCAAGATGGTCGGTGTTGACTTTTTAGGTGCTGATGAAGGCTCCTTCTGGAGTGGTATGCAAAATACTGTGCGTTTCGGGCATGACATTATCAATGGCACGATTATTAAAAGTATTGTTTTTGCTTTGATTTGTACATGGGTCGCTGTTTATCAAGGCTATGCCTGTGATCCGACACCAGAAGGCATTGCAACGGCAATGACCCGGACGGTTGTGTATTCTTCATTATGTGTTTTAGGTTTTGATTTCGTGTTGACTGCGGTCATGTTCGGAGGGATTTAATGAAATCACGTAGTAGTGAACTGGCCGTTGGTGTCTTTGTTATTATCTTCGGTATTGCATTGTTTTTTTTAGCGATGAAAGTCAGTGGTCTTGTTGGTACGAACTTAAGTGATAGTTATACCATGAAAGCTCAGTTTGATAACGTCAATGGGCTAAAGCCGCGCGCTAAAGTAACAATGAGTGGTGTTACAATTGGTCGTGTCGATTCAATTACGCTTGATCCTGTTACGCGTTTGGCTACCGTAACATTTGGTTTAGATGGAAAGTTGACAAGTTTCAATCCTGAACAATTAAAAGAAGTTCAGAAAAATGCATTGGAAGAATTGCGTTATAGCTCGGATTATACGCAGGCTTCTCCAGAGCAACAAAAAGCAATGGAACAGCAACTGACCAGTAACATGACCTCCATCACAAGTATTGATGAAGATGCTTATATAATGGTTGCAACCAATGGTTTGTTGGGTGAGAAATATTTGAAAGTCGTACCTGGTGGTGGTGTGAACTACTTGAAACGAGGTGACACAATTTCAAACACTCAAGGAACTATGGATTTAGAAGATTTAATTAGTAAATTTATTACTGGTGGTGGGGCTGGTAAAGTTGCTGCCGGTTCAGGCTCAACAGAAGCGAGTGCTCCTGCAAGCACTGATAAAGATAGTGCACAAGCCTCATTTGTTGAGTAAAAGATTATTTGAAGGAGTGGTTCCTGGTGAATACGTTGTTTAAACAAACCCTGACAGCAAGTCTTTTGTCTACCATGATTGCAGGTACAGCATTTGCTGCACCTTCAGAAGCACCACCTGATTTTATCAAGCGTGTTGCTGATGGTTTGATTACTCGTTTGAAAGCTGATCATGCAAAATTGCAAAGTAATCCAGCATTAGTGAAGAGTATCGTACGTCAGAATTTAGACCCGTATGTCGATTCACAAGCATTTACTCGCATTGTAATGGGTACTTATGCAACAAATCAGTATAGTACAGCAGCACAGCGTGCTCAGTTCGAAACTAACTTCCGTAATACATTAATTGAAAATTACGGTAGCGCATTTGCTAAATATACGAACCAAAGCTATACCATGCGCCCTTACAAGGCAACTGCGGGTAAAAACCCAGTAGTGACATTGGACTTCACTCATAACGGCGACAAAATTCCTGTATCTTTCCAGTTAGCTGATAAAGGTACTCAATGGAAAATCCGTAATATCAATGTTTCTGGTATTGATTTGGGGTTACAGTTCCGTAATCAATTTGCTGCTACAGTGAAACGTAATGGCGGCGATTTGAATAAAGCAATTGCAACCTTCCAACCGGATGCAGACGCTGCCGTTAATCAGAACAAACAAAAATAGTAGGTGAAGAGTGGTTCAGTATCTCAACCAACAATTGGTTGTTTCGGGAAAAATTGATTTTGAAAATGCGGAACAACAGTATCAAGCAGGTTTAGCTATCATCAAGAAGCAACAAAGCTTTCCTCTAGTGGTAGATTTAGCAGAGCTTGAGCATGGGAGTACCTTGGCATTGGCTGTTTTGGTTCAATGGTTACGAGTGACTCCACAAAAAGCTGGTTTGCATTTTAAAAATGTACCCGAAAAAATGCTGAAGATCATTCAAGCCTGCCATTTGCAGGAAGATCTACATTTGATCTGATATGCAAGATATAAAAAAGCACCTAAATATAGGTGCTTTTTTATGCTTTGGACTAGCATTTTATTACAAAGCTTAAATCCATTTTTTCCAGCGGAAATAAATAATAGGGCCAATAAAGAAACCGATAATAATCAGTAAAACAATGATGAAACTAGTCGTACCATGTGCAAATGGCAATACATCCGTGTTCATCCCATAGATGCTGGCAATAAGCATTGGAGGAGCTAACATACTTGGTAAGATCGAGAATCGACGGATCGTGTCATTCTGCTCGGTATTAATGAACCCAGACGTCGTATCTAGCAAGAATCGTACTTTTTGAAATAGGAATGCATCATGTTCTACGAGTGAGCGAACATCTTCACTCAGTTCTCGAATATCAGCATCGTAAATATGACTGCCTAATGCGCGTGGACGTGATAAAAAAGTAAGTACGCGTCGTAAATCAATTAAACAGAGCTGAGCTTTTCCTAGCATGTCTTCTTGTTGAGCTAGGCGTGTAATCATGTCATCTAGATCTAGAATTTGTTCACGTTGGTGATTGTTAAGAACCTCTGTAGAGTATTTTTCTAAATCTTTGTGGATATCTTCTAAGATATCCGCAAGCTCATCGAGTTTTGCTTCAAGAAGGCCTAATAAAATCCATGTTGGATCTTTATAGTCCATGTCATAGTCATTTCGGCGAGCACGGGCACGAAAGGCACGAAAGGCAACTAATTTTTCTCCCCGCATCGTAAAGAGACGGTCTTTATGTAAAATAAATGCGACTGTTTGTACCATCGCTAAAATGTGTGATGAATCTTCTGCATCACCATCCACTTGATAGTTTTTATTTTTCGTTAAAAAATAAGTACTGATATGCAAAATACCATCATCATCACGGTAGAATCGTGCTGAGGATGAAATATCTTCAAGCGATTTCAGTGTAGGTAAATTTTGGTCATAGGCATCTAGTACCCATTGTTGCTCTTCTTGCGAGGGTGCAATAAGATCAAGCCAGACTAATTCGGGATGTAGATCAAATCCACCATTGATGGTGGCATCTTCCAGACTTCCGCGTTCTGTGGCATAAAAGGCTTCAAGCATGTGTCTTTTTTCCTCACGCAGTCTGATGGAAATGGATGGGTGTATTTTAGACAAGGATTTGCCGAAAAACACTTGCCAATACGCTATTTTGCAAAAAAAAACTCTATCGATAGTTTAGTTTGTCAGCATGACAGTTCAATAAAACGGTTTTTTACACTATGAATTCAATTTGTATTTTCTGTGGTTCATCTCTTGGTTCAAACCCAATTTTCCAACAAGTTGCCAAAATTGCAGGTGAGACTATCGCAAAGCAGGGTAAAACCTTGGTTTATGGTGGTGGTCGTTCAGGCTTAATGGGTGTTGTCGCTGATAGTGCCTTGCAAGCAGGTGGACAAGTCATTGGCGTGATTCCTCGTGCTTTGGTCGATCGTGAGTTAGCTCATCCGGGCTTAACTAAATTATATGTGGTCGAAAATATGCATGAGCGTAAAACTAAAATGGCAGACCTCTCTGATGGTTTTATTGCTTTACCTGGCGGTGCGGGTACATTGGAAGAAATCTTTGAACAATGGACGTGGGCGCAATTAGGTATTCATCAAAAGCCATGTGCTTTCTTAAATGTAGCTGGCTTTTATGAAGATTTACTTAAAATGATTCAAGGAACGGTAGATAATGGATTTAGCCAAGCGCGATTCGTTGATAAATTGATCGCATCAGACAAAATTGAAGATATTCTTCAACAATTTGAGCAATATCAGGCTCCTGCTCCAAAATGGATAAATGCAGATGTTCAACCATAAACGAGGTTAAATAAGTGAAAACAATTACGGTTGCTGCTGCAGTGATCTTGAACGAGCAAAATCAGTTGTTGCTTGTAAGAAAGCGTAATACCCATGCTTTTATGCAAGTGGGTGGCAAACTGGAACCCAATGAGGCGCCAGATGTCACAATGCAGCGAGAAATTTTAGAAGAAGTTGGAAGTTCTTGTGTAATTGAGCAATTTCTTGGTCGTTTCGAAACAGCCACAGCGAATGAGCCAGACCATATTCTGGTCAGTCATTTATATCTTGTCCAGCTCGATCAGGCTCCTAAAATTGCAGCCGAAATTGCAGAAATGAAATGGGTTGATTTAAATGATTCAGAAACGCACCTCGCACCATTAACCCGTGAAATTGTTATTCCTTGGTGTGAGCAGCATCTATCTACCGTTTAATCATTTTAACTAGTCAAAGTTGCCGCTACACAAGCGGCATGGATGGATGTGCAGCCTAATTGTTTAAGTGCTTGACTGAGCGCATGAATAGAGCTTCCCGTGGTTATTACGTCATCAATAATAAGAACGCGGCGATAACGTTGTTTTTCTTGAGTAAGCGCAATAAACTGTTGTTCAATGTTCTCAAAGCGTTCCAGTCGAGAAAGCCCTTTTTGCGAATGTTCAGCAAGACGTTGTACCGGCTGCCAAACAGGTATTTTTAATTGTTTGCTTAAAATATTTGCGAGTAACAACGACTGATTGAAACCACGTTCGATTAAACGTTGATTCGAAATAGGCATAGGTACGATAGCCTGTGCCTTGGAAAATTTGAGTTGTTGTAAAATTTCACCTAGCAGGATTTGATAATGTAGTTTTTGTTCATATTTAAACTGCTGAATGATCCGGCTCACTGGATAAGCATAATCACAGGCCACAAGAACTGATTGATTATTACGTTGAATTGTTTGTTTAAGCCAAGGTAACTGCTTCCAACAGTCCTTACAGAGAGAATGTTTTTCTCGGACACCTGACTCACATAACAAACAAGGTGAGAGCAATTGAATAAGATGCTGCGGATTTAAGAAATTAAACATACGCGTAGCGAGGCGCTTCTGGAAGCCAGCGTTTTAATAATGCATCTGCTTGTTCAGGGTAGTCTTTTAAGACTTGCTGAGCTACATAATGAGCTTGACTGAGTAAGTGATCATCTCGTTCTAAACGAGCAACTCTAAACCCCATATCCCCAGTTTGTTTAGTACCTAGTAATTCACCTGGTCCGCGTAACTCAAGATCTTTTTCTGCGATCACAAATCCATCATTACTTTCTCTTAAAATAGAAAGTCTCTCTTGCCCATTTTGTGAAAGAGGTGTTTTGTATAAAAGTACGCAAAAGCTGGCTTGAGCGCCTCGACCTACGCGACCCCGTAATTGGTGTAACTGAGAAAGCCCTAGGCGTTCAGCATTTTCAATGACCATAATAGAGGAATTGGGAACATCTACTCCAACTTCAATTACCGTGGTTGCGATAAGAAGCTGTAATTCATTATTCTTAAACGCTTGCATGACCGCTTGCTTTTCGTCAGCTTTCATTTTGCCATGCACTAAACCAATATTAAGCTCAGGAAAGCGCTCTTTCATTTCTTGATAGGTGGCTTCGGCGGCTTGAGCATCTAAAGTCTCAGATTGTTCAACCAGTGTGCATACCCAATATGCCTGTTTCCCATCTCTACAGTTTGAAGCAATTCGTTGAAGTACTTCTTCACGACGATCAAGGGGAATCGTAACCGTTTGAATTGGGGTACGACCCGGTGGTAACTCATCAATAATTGAAGTGTCTAAATCTCCATACGCACTCATTGCTAGTGTTCTTGGAATAGGGGTAGCTGTCATGACGAGTTGGTGCGGGGTGAACTGCTCAGCACCTTTATTACGTAGAGCTAAACGCTGATCTACGCCAAAACGATGTTGTTCATCAATAATCACTAGACCTAATTTTGCAAATCCAACGTTATCTTGAAATAAAGCATGTGTACCTATAATAAGTTCAGCGTGGCCTTCTTTAATCTGCTGCTCTGCTTGAGCACGCGCTTTACCTTTTTGTTTTCCAGACAACCATGCGACAGTAATACCTAAAGGCTCAAACCAACGTTTAAAATTCAGATAGTGCTGTTCTGCAAGAATCTCAGTAGGGGCCATTAATGCAACTTGCCAATCTGCTTCTAAAGCATGGCAAGCAGCTATAGCTGCAACCAATGTTTTTCCAGCACCTACGTCACCTTGGACTAATCGAAGCATTGGTTGGTTCTGCTTCAAATCGTTCAAAATTTCTTTTGATACACGTTTCTGTGCATTGGTCATTTGAAAGGGTAAAGCTTCTAAAAGCTTTTTAGCTAAGATTTTACTGCTTGAAAAAGCAGGAGATGCAATTTGACGGATATAAGCGCGACGATTAAGTAAACTAATTTGGTGTGCAACCAGTTCTTCAAAAATAAGCCGTTGTTGGGCTGGGTGTGAACCTTGGGCCAACTGGAGCATATTGGCATCAACAGGAGGCTCATGAATGTAATACAGAGCCTCTTTAAGTGCATAGCCATTAGTATATTGTTTTGGGAGTAGCTCTGGTAAAGCATCACTATGATGCTTTAAAGCTTGTTTTACATATTCGCGCAGTTTGAGTTGAGTTAGCCCATCCGTACTTGGGTAAATTGCTGTAAGCTGAGTTTTTGGTAGAGGTGTATGTTCATGGATGAGCTGAATTTCAGGATGATACATCTCAAGCCCGCGAGCGCCGACACGAACTTCACCAAAAATACGTAAGCGATGACCCGGTTTTATTTTGTCAGTCAGGTTTTTATAAATATGATAAAAGCGTAAGGTGACTTTACCGAATTCATCTTGAACCAAGGCCGCCATAGATTTTCTTTTTCCCGGAGGAAAATCAATTGATCTGACTTCACCTTCAAGTAAATAGCTACGCCCAACCACAAGTTGATTCATTGCAATAATCGTACTGCGGTCTTCATAATCACGTGGCAGATGAAACAGTAAATCATCTGTGGTAAAAATATTTAGTTTTTCGAGTAGGGCTGCTGAAGCCGATCCAACGCCTTGTAACTGATGGACTGAAGTCATGTCCCCTCAACGAGTTTTCTATGCATATATTATTTATCGGTTATGGTAAAACATCTCAGCGTGTTGCTAAACAACTATTTGAGAAAGAACATCAAATTACCACAATCAGCCGTAGTGTAAAAACGGATAGTTACGCAACACATCTTGTTCAAGATATCTTTAAACTCGATTTAAGTAAAATTGAACCTGTGGATGTCGTATATATTTTACTTTCTCCAAACGAGAGTACGGTTGAGGGCTACCAGCACACGTATGTAGATAGTATTGAACCGATTCGAGATGCATTAAAAATACATCCAGTAAAAAAAATAATCGTAGTGTCGTCTACGCGAGTATATGGTGAAAATGCAGGGGAGATCATTGATGATTTTAGTGAAATTCAGCCAAATGATGCACAAGGCCATATATTGCGTAATATGGAACTCCTTTGGCAAAAACATTATCCAACACAATGTGTAATTGTTCGCCCAACTGGGATTTATGGAACTTCCGTTGCCCGCTTGAAGAAAATGGCTGAAAATAGTCAAAGTTATCCAAATATACATTATAGCAATCGAATACATATTAATGATTTAGCAAGATTTTTGGCTTTTATGGCAGACTATGAAACTTATCAGGCCAGCTATATTGTGACTAATAACCAACCATTGCCTTTGCATGAAGTTATCATGTGGTTCCAAAAACAATTGGGATTGCCAGAGTTAACTTTAGAATCAAACCAAGTTTCAGGTAAACGAATTTATGCGAAACATTTGCCTGAAACGGGTTTTCAATTAGAGCATCCAATTTGCTTTAATGACTATTTATTATGTTTAAATGTTCATAGCACTAAATAAAATTTTGATTAAAATTTAAATAAGAACAGAAATACCTGATGAGGCAGTCAAATTGCCGATAAAGATAAAAAGGTTGAAAGTGAAAAAAATTTGTTTAGCTCTTATTTTGAGCATAACAGCTGTTGCGAGTTGGGCTGAGGATCAGGTGTGGTGTGCATATGATCCGATTGGTTCCCAAGGGGATATTACACGTCGTTTAAATGACATTCGGTTATATGCCCTGCAATATCAAGTCAAATTTAAAGTGGTGACCTATCAAAAAGAACAACAGGCCATACAAGCTTTTGATGGTGGTAAATGTTCAGGTTTAGCAGCATCCAATTTTAATACTTATCGTTATAACCAGTTTATGGGGAGTACCGCTGGTATCGGGCTTATTCCTAATAATCGTACTGCTAAAAACTTATTACAGCTTTTGAATCATCCAACAGTCGAGAAAAGATTAATTTCTAAGGACTATGAAGCGGTAGGAATGATTCCTGTCGGCACTGCCTATATGGTCCTAAAAAATAAGAAAATCTCTAAAGTCGCTCAATTAAGAAATCAGCGTATTGGGGTGTTACCCAACAATCCACCACAACAAGCATTGGTACGAAGTGTGGGTGGTCAGCCAGTTTATGTTGATTTATCTAATGCGATTGTTCAGTTTAAGCAAAATAAAATCGATATTGTTCCAGCTCCCATATATGGACTATTGCCATATAACTTACAAAAAGAATTTGGACCCGATGTCCAAGTCATTAACTTTCCTTTGGCATATTTTGGCGTTAATTTAATTATTAAGCCGCAAGCTTATCCTGCTAATTTCGGCCGAAAAATTCGAGGATGGTTTGTTCAAAATAGCCAATTGCTGACTAACCGTGCGACCCAGTGGGAAAATCATTTGCCTGCCTATTACTGGGTGGACGTTTCTTTTTATGAAAAGCAGAGCTATGACGTTATGGTTGCAAAAATACGTAATCAGTACGTTCTTTCAGGTTATTACGATGCTTATTTTGTTCAACTTATGAAGCGTCTGCGTTGTATGGATGATCCGCGCTATTTTGAATGCCCAATTCGCTAATAAAATAAAAGGCAACCGAAGTTGCCTTTTATTTTGGCTCAAAATCTTAAGATTTTTTACGTTTCAAACGTCGTTTTGCTTGTTGAGATGCCATAGCTTCTAGTGCATCTTTTAGCTCTTCGTCGGTAAAGGTCGTGATGTGCTGCAACATTTGTAAGGTTACTTCATCAAGTACCAACTGTGCGCCAGCAGCCATTTGACGGAAATTATCATCAAACTCAATTTGGCCTTGGTCATTGGTTCGAATGTAATTTTGCTGTGTAAGTACTTTTAAGAAGCTTTGGAATAAAGCTTTGTCGAAGAACTCAGGCGAATTAAATTCATATAGAACTGACAAACGTTGTCCAAGTAAATGACTTAATTCTTCAACCTGTTTAGCAGAAATATTACCCGAACCACGTTGAGTAATGAGTGCAAGCGTCATGTAGTAACGCTCAAGACTTTGTTTAACAGGCGTAGCTAAAACAACAAGCTGATTATGCTCTTCAGTATTTGGTGCAGAGCTAATTAAGTTACCTTCATCATCTTGCTGAATAAGGTTTGATTGAACCAATGCATTTGCATATTGCTCAATTTGTTCCTTAAGTTCGCTGCTCTTCCATTTAAGGAATAACTCTGCTTTTAAGAATGGGTAGAGCGTATAGATGACATTGGTTAAATCTGAACGGCTGATTTTTCCATTATGTTCAACAAGTGATGCAACCAATGATGGTAAAACAAAGGCGTGCAAAATGTTATTACGGAAATAGGTCAGAAGAACCGCTTGGTTGTCTTCAATTGCAATAATATCGCCGAGTGCATGCTGAACTCGTTTAATGAGTTTAAGCTTTAAACCATAAGCAATAATTTCTTTACCAGAAAGTGGAGTTACTTCCATACGTTGGTCATATGGGAAGTTTGATGCCAGATCACGGTAAGCTTCAAGCTGCTTAATACAGATTTCTTCATCAAGCGTATGCTTTGGAGTTGCAAGCAGAATAATAGAAAGTAAAGAGACAGGGTTAATCACCACAGCTCGGTTAATATTTTCTAAAATTGCATGTGCAGAGCTATTTACTGCATCTGAAACCGCTTGAGGAATTGGGTCGTCATTTTTCTCGATAAAAACATTTTCTGCATTATGTTGTTTGAGCAGGTCATCAAGAAAAACAGGTTCACCAAAGTTCACGTGGACTTTACCGAAAATACGTTCAATTTTTCGTAAGGTTTTCACAATACCAAAAATTGATTCAGCTTCTTTCGGTTTACCTTGCATTTCCCCTACGTAGGTTGAGCCTTCCATGAGGCGTTCATAACCAATGTAGGTTGGTACAAATACAATTGGCTTTGTACGGCCACGTAAGTGACTATGAACCGTCATAGCAAGCATGCCAGTCTTAGGCGGTAATAGGCGTCCTGTACGCGAACGTCCACCTTCAATAAAGTACTCAAGTGGCGTGTTACGTGACAAAATACTATATAAATATTCTTTAAATACGGTTGTATAAAGGCCATTGCCACGGAAAGAACGGCGAATAAAGAAGGCACCACCACCACGTAAAAGCTGACCAACGAAAGGCAAGTTTAGGTTATCACCTGCAGCAATATACGGAACCATAAGGCCCCGTCTATAAATTACATAAGACAATAATAAATAGTCGATGTGACTGCGGTGACAAGGTGTGTAAACCACTTCATAATCTTTTGCCAGTTCACGAACGGTACTGAAGTTATGCACATCTACGCCGTCATAAAGCTGGGTCCATAAGCGCGTTAAAGCAAGATCGGCAAAGCGGACTGCTGAGTGTGAATAATCCGATACGATTTCATTGACATAGCCAATCGCACGACGTTCAGCTTCGAGCATACTGACTTTCCCGCGAATACTTTCACGGCGGATTGCTTCTTGAACATCGCGAGACTTCACAACTGACTGCATGACATTACGGCGATCCGATAAATCGGGACCTAAGACCACTTCACGCTGACGATCTAAGTAATCATTTAACGTACTTACAATATAAGTGGCAGGTGAAAGGTTTGGATAATGCTGTTGCGCATATTCAACCAGTTCACGTAGTGATTGCGGTTCATGAAACTCTAAATAAGATTGGCGGCCATGTAAGCCAATGTTGACCAATTGCTTAACAGTGCTTGGTGTAGCCCATGTATCTGAAAATAATAGCTTAAACCAAGAGTCTTCTTTGTCTGGTGAGCGGCCCCATAAAACGGTAACTGGAACAAGCTCTATATCAAGTTCAGGATTTTCTTGTAAGACTTCAATTAATTTTAATAAGCGTGGTGGAAAAGCATGAGGAGGCGGATTCAGTAAATTATTTTCATCATTGTGCTGTAAAAATAAAACTGATGCTTTTTCCTGATGAGTGCCAACAACTAATGGGTCTAACGCAGGTTTTAAATTTAAACGACGCGTTTCACCATCTACCACCAAAGCATTGCTTCGAGAATGGTTTTGTAAGACATAGCACACCACTTTTTGGCGGTCAGTCTTTGCTTCTGTTTCTATTGCTTCTGATACTGGTTCAGTAGGAACTTCCCCAAGAACATGTGGTGTTACCACGAGGTCAAGTAACTTACTCGAAAGCCGACGATACATTTGACCAAACCCACTCTTGGACATAAGAACTCCTACTTCTTAAAGATAAATCCCAGCACCAAATGCGGAGGGTAATCATTTTGAGGCATTTATTGAAAAAAACAATATGCTAATAGCTTATAAATTATAATGCTTTTGGCATATTTTATCGTTAAAAATCGTATTTTTAGCTGTTTTAAGGGCAATGTTCGTCAGAAGTTGACTGATTGTTCCATGTTCAAATAGTTTTTTATGGCACAATAGATTATACACATCTGTCCTTTAATACGATTTTTTACCTGAAATATGAAGGTATCTCTCATGAATGCGTTAACCCAAGAACTAGTCGAGCTGCTCACTTTAGAAAAGCTAGAAGAAAATATTTACCGTGGCATGAGCCGTAATCTTGTCGGTAAACGTGTCTTTGGTGGACAGGTTTTGGGTCAGGCTTTACGTGCAGCATCTTATACAACTGATCGCCCAGCGCATTCTTTACATGCATATTTTTTGTATGGTGGCGATATTAATGCCCCAATTATCTATGAAGTAGACCGTTTACGAGATGGAAAAAGCTTTGTAAGTCGTCAAGTTCGTGCGATTCAGCATGGACGAGTCATATTTTCAGCGATGGTTTCTTTTGCCAATCCAGAAGAAGGTTTGAACTATCAACATCAAGAACCTGAGTATCCAGCACCAGAAACGCTTAAATCTGAAAATGAGCTGAAACAAGGTATTCTAAACTTTGTACCTGAAAATGTACGTGCTAGTTTCATGCGTGAGCGTCATGTAGAAATTCGCCCAATTGATCCGGTAAATCCGTTTCAGCCGCAACCTGAAGCTCCCTATAATGCGCATTATATCCGCACCCATGATCGTATTCCAAAACAATTAGATGACATTGCCTTGCATCAGGCAATTGTTGCGTTTTATTCAGACTTTACCTTAATGACAACAGCTTTAAGACCGCATGGTTTAAGTTATATTTCTCCAAGTTTGCAATGTGCAAGTATTGATCATGCAATTTATTTTCACCGCCCATTGCGTGCTGATGAGTGGATGCTTTATGACATGGAAGCTACAGTGAGTGCGGCTTCAAGAGGTCTCAATTTCGGTCGTATGTGGCAAAATGGCCAACTTGTATGCAGTACCGTACAAGAGGGTTTAATCCGTTTACGGGAAATTGAAACCCAATAGACCTCTTGAATAGCCATCTAATCAGATGGCTTTTTTATTTTTAATGGGAACGATGTGACAAAAAATTGCTCGAATGAAAAGCAACCTCATGTCATATTGTAAATAGGTATGCCAACTGAAAAAAATAATGCTGATATGAACTTAAATACACAAATTCTGATTGCCGCCATTTTAGGTTTAGCCTTTGGTTTCCTACTCACCATGTATCCAGATACAGCTTTTGTAAAACATAGTTTGTATGGGCTTGGAATATTAAGTAGTGTTTTTATCGGGCTTCTTAAAATGCTTTTGGTGCCTTTAATTTTTAGTTCGATTGTTGTAGGTGTATCAAACCTACAAGCGGGTGGGCAGTTAGGGCCAGTCTGGAAAATCACATTTTTATGCTGTTTAACTACAACGACTTTAGCCTTAATTTTAGGCATCAGTTGTGCTCATTTATTTGAGGTTGGACGTGGCATAGATATTTCTATTTTCCAGACATCTATGCAAAATTATCAAGCACCAGATAGTTTAAACCCAGCAAGTTTTTTCACTAATTTTATTCAAAATACTTTAATCAATCCATTTAAAGCATTTAGTGATGGTAACGTTTTAGCCGTTGTGGTCTTTGCTTTATTTGTTGGTGTTGCTTTGGTGCAGGGTGGGGAGCGTTTCAAAAGTATTCGTGCATTGAGTCACCAGTTTTTTGAAATGATGATGCTGCTGGTTGGCTGGGTCATGAAATTAGCGCCTTTAGGTATTTTTGCTTTATTAGCAAAACTAATGGCAACGGAAGATATTTCAGTATTAAGTCGCTTGGCTGAGTTTGCAGTTGTTGTAACAGGCACAACCATTTTTCATGGTGCTGTTGTTTTACCCCTCTTACTTTGGATTTTTGGTCGCATGAGCCCTTGGACTTTTTTCAAAGGGACACGTACAGCATTAATTACAGCATTTGCAACCAGTTCTAGCTCTGCCACGATGCCGCTTAGTATGAAGTGTGCACAAGAAAACTTAGGCGTGCGCCCTCAAACAGCGGGATTTGTTATCCCACTTGGCACTCAGTTAAACATGGATGGTACCGCTTTATATGAGGCGGCAGCTGCACTGTTTGTAGCAAATTTGGTGGGACTGGATTTAAACCTGACACAGCAAATTATTGTGTGTTTAACAGCAATGATTGCATCACTTGGCGCACCTGGAATACCTAGTGCGGGCATGGTGACTATGATTATGGTTTTACAGTCGGTGGGTTTACCAGCTGAGGCAATTGCTATTCTACTGCCAATTGACCGCTTACTAGATACGGTAAGAACGGTGGTAAATGTGCAAGGGGATATGATGATTAGTGTGGTCGTAGATCGTTATACGAAAGATAAAGATATCAGTGTTTAATACCTCTAAATAAAAAAAGCAGGATTTTAAATCCTGCTTTTTTTATTTTAAGCGGCTTGAAGCTCTGCTCTTTTTGCTGCTGGAGATTGCGATAAATAGCTAACCGCATCTTCAGTGCTACCTTCTTTGACTGGATCATACCAAGGCATGAGGTAATCAATTTGTTGGGCAATTAACCAGATTGGGTTTGGTAAAACCTGATTATCCTTTCGGCTAATTTTGTACCATTCTAAAGCAATCTTCACTGGGAAAAATCTAGATTTAGCGGCATCTGAAAAACGTGGATCTTGTTTCATAATGTGTGCAGCACCATCTACCCATAAACCAAGTACCAGTACAATCACTGCAAGGCTTAAATAGTAGCGTGGAATGTAGCCACCACCAAGATGACGATATAAATCAAAGGCGACCGTACGGTGTTCAATTTCTTCTGAACCGTGCCATTTAACCAGATCGACCATTTCAGGATCAGCGCCTAATTCTTCCCAACGTTTGTTATATAGTGCATATTTACCTAATACACAGGTCATATGTTCAACAGTGGCAACAACGCCTAAACGGAATAAATCCCATTGGCCTTGTAAGAAATTTGGAACTTCTTTATCAAAAGGTTTATCTGCCAAAGCTGTCGTAAATAAATAGTTCATAATGTCCAGATTTCTCTGGATATCAATATTACGTACGCTTAAATATTCTTTGTTTGCAGAGGTATGTGCATTGGCATGCATAGCTTCCTGACGGATAAAGGCTTGTACATCCTGCTTGAGTTTTTCATCTGTGATTTGCGGTAAAACCTTGTTATACAACCGGCAAAACCAGAACTCACCAGCAGGCAAGATATTATTAATTTCATTAATAAAATAACTTGCGAAAGGCTGGTTAGGAATCCAGTCGACAGGGGTATCTTTCCAGTCAAATTTCACTTTACGTGGAAGAATTTTATAATCAATAGAAGAACCTAAAGCCTTGTTCTTCAAAAAAGATAACAATTTCATCATTTAGTCCTGATTTTTAACTCGATGAAGTTATAACGAGTATAAAAAAAGCCCCTACATTTGTGTTTAGCAATAGGGGACAATTGAGTATAAATTTAATGAAAAAATTGTATCTATTATGACAATTTAGCTCTCAGCATCTTCATCTGTCGCTTCAGGGATTGAATCGACATCAAATTCTGGCTGTTGATCTAGCGTAAAATGCAGACGTCCACCCATGACACTTGCAAGCTCTTCCAAACCTAATTTGTTAAGTGAAGAGAAAAGCTGAATGGAAAAATCAAGCTTCATTTTTTTAAGTTGTTGTTTAACTTCAAGTAATACTTTATTTGCAGGACCACGATTAAGTTTGTCTGCTTTTGTTAATAGAATATGAACAAATAGATGACGCGAATAAGCCCACTCTAGCATCATCATGTCAAAATGCTGTAGAGGATGGCGAATATCCATCAGTAAAACTAAGCCTTGTAAGCTTTGGCGGTGGATTAGGTAGTTTTCTAATTCTTTTTGCCACACCCTTTTCATATCTTCAGGTACAGCTGCATAACCGTAACCTGGAAGATCGACTAAACGCTGATCGGGGTTGCCTAGACTAAAGAAGTTAATCATCTGAGTACGGCCTGGTTTTTTAGAGGCACGTGCTAGTTGTTTTTGATTAGTTAATGCATTAATGGCACTAGACTTACCAGCATTTGAGCGTCCTGCAAAAGCAATTTCGTAGCCACTATCTTCAACACAAAGTGCCAATTTAGGTGCACTCATTAGAAACTCAGCTTGGCGCAACCAGTTTAATGATTGCACAGCATAGGCTGTGATCGCTGGATCTGGTGCTTTTTCATAGCTGATCTTTTGCTTGGGTGCGAGTCTGGCTTTGGTGTCTTTCGATTTTTCACTACGACGCATAAAAAATAACTTTTTAAATGAGAGGGCTCGCGCCTAGTATAAAGGAGCTTGGGTATTCTTGCTAATTTTCAATAAATCAACTTATGAAAATCAATAGAGGCTAGATTTGTAAAAAGGCAATAGGGGAGTTAGCAGGAGCAGATTTTGATTGCTGTAAAACTTCTCCGAGTGTGTATTGGTCTAGGCTTTGATAAAAGCTTTCTAAAGCTTGGTCAAGAATACCTTTTAGACCACAGTGAGCGCGCAGCACACAAGGTGGTGTATTGCATTCAACAATTTGATTGTCGCCCTGCAATATTCGAACAATTGAACCTAAATTTGAGTGAAGTGCATCTGGGTTTAAGCGAATTCCACCGCCTTTACCGCGAATGGTAATAATCCATTCTTGTTTGCCCATAAAGTGAACAACTTTAACCAGATGGTTTTGTGAAACATGCAAATCTTTCGCGATTTCTGCAATCGTGTAGGGTGCATCACTTGGGCGTGCAACATACATTAATATTCGTAATGCATAATCGGTAAATTTATTAAGCTGCATGATCACCAAAAATGGAAGAGAATAAAAAGGATGATCATCTTAGCCTGAAAGTCTAAATAAGAAAACTTTCAGGCAAGAGGTTTTTATATTAGAGCGTTAAAGGTGCTGAAACTTGAACTTGATCGCCAACTCTATAATGTTCAAGCAAGATGTTCGAAACTGAGAATTCAGTATGGTTTTCTTCAGGCTGAACTTCAAAATGATATGAGTTGTTTTCTTGAGCTTCTGTAAATTTAAAAGCTTTCGGCTGTTCAAGCTGTTGCTCTGGAACTTGTACTTTAACTGAAATAAAAGCATTTGCTGGACCAGTTAGTACGTCCTCATGATCAGTCGCTTTTAACGTGAAGCGTTTGCCAGATTCAAGAGGATCAATTTGTGTAATTTCAAATGAACGCCAGCCAGCCCATCCGCCTTTTAAGCTCTCAAGTTGTTCATATTTTTGTTTTTCAACGCCAATCAAGATATCTGCCAATTGTAGATAAGCCTGTTTCCATGCTTCGATAAGCTCTGACTCAAATGGAACGTTGAGCACTTCACTAATTGAGTGAAGTAGGTTGTCACCAACAATTGCATATTGATCAGGCTGAATATCCAAGCTCACATGTTTAGTGGTGATACGTTCAACAGCTTTGGCTAAAACCGTAGGGTTCTCAATGTTTTCTGCATATGCAAGAACGGCAGCTGCAAGCGCGCGCGGCTGACGTAAGCTGGTTTGGTCATCTAAGTTAAAAACATTTTTTAATTCAGGATTGTTATTGAGCATACGCTTATAAAAGTATGTAGTCAGCGTAACACCGTGTTCACGTAAAACAGGTACAGTAGATTTAACGAGTTCAATTTGTTGTGGAGTCATGGCTAGACCTTATTTATCTGGCTATATAAGATGTATTTAAAATACATCTTTAAAAAAGTAATGGCAATAGCTTTTTAATAAAAACCATAAAAAAATTAGGGAATATACAATTCCCTAATTTAAAAGTGATATATCTCTAAGAAAATTACTTGCCAAAAAGTGAGCCAAGCAGACCTCTCACTAATTTTTGGCCTGTACTTCCTCCTAAACTTCGTGCAGCACTTTTTGCAAAAGTACCAACAATATCTTGCGTAAGCTTCGCCCGTTCACGAGCTGCTCGTTCTTCTTCTTTTAGTTGCTCGCGTACCAATCGTTCTTGTTCTTTTGCTTGTTGTTTGGCTAAAGTTTCTTGCTCTTTTTCCTGCTGTTTGGCAAGTTCAGCATTTTGTTGTTGCTGTTCTCGTTCAGCGACTTTATTTTGTAGCATTTCATAGGCGCTATCACGATCTACGACCTGTTCATAAATGCCAGCAATAATACTTTGGGAAATAACATTCTTTCGTTCTTCTGGAGTAATTGGTGTAAATGCAGAGTAAGGAGGCATGACCCAACCACGCTCTACAATTTGTGGAGTACCTTGCTCATCTAGGCAGCTAATGAGTGCCTCACCAACACCAAGTTCGGTTATGGCCTCATCAACTTTAAAGTCTGGATTGGCACGGAAAGTATCAGCTGCAGTTTTTACCGCTTTTTGGTCTTTAGGCGTAAATGCACGTAGCGCATGTTGAACACGATTACCAAGCTGACCAAGAACACTTTCTGGTAAATCGAGTGGGTTTTGAGTAATAAAATAGATGCCAATACCTTTAGAGCGAATTAAGCGTACAACTTGTTCAATCTTGTCTTGGAGTGCTTGGCTGGCATTGTCAAACAGCAAGTGTGCTTCATCAAAGAAAAACACAAGTTTAGGTTTATCCATGTCACCGACTTCTGGAAGTTGTTCAAATAGTTCTGAAAGCATCCATAAAAGGAAAGTGGCATAGAGCTTAGGTGTATTCATGAGCTTATCAGCCGCAAGAATATTAATGTAGCCATGCCCATTTGCATCGGTTTGAATAAAATCTAGAATATTTAAGGCGGGTTCACCAAAAAATTGCTCTCCACCTTGATCGGCAAGGGCTAGTAAATTGCGCTGAATAGCGCCTAAGCTTGCTGGAGATAAATTGCCATATTCTGCTTTAAACTCGGCTGCATGTTCACTTACAAAAGTGATCATGGCTTTTAAGTCTTTAAAGTCGACTAATAGCAAACCTTGGTCATCGGCAATCCGGAAAACTGCTGCCAAAACGCCTTCTTGTGTGTCGTTTAAGTTGAGCATACGAGCTAATAAAATTGGCCCAATTTCGGAAATGGTTGTGCGAATAGGGTGGCCTTGTTGACCAAACAAGTCCCAAAAAACGACAGGATTGGCTGCGAAAGGAACGCTATCAATCTGCAAAAGCTTTAGTCGTTCATCAAATTTGTCTGAAGCTTCTCCCGCTTTTGCGAGACTCGAAACATCGCCTTTAGCATCGGCAAGAAATACCGGTACACCAATTCGAGAGAAACTCTCTGCTAGAACTTTTAACGTAACTGTTTTACCTGTACCCGTGGCGCCTGCAATTAGTCCATGACGGTTAGCAAACTGGGAAAGTAAAACAATTTCTTTGGATGTGTCATTAATGTTTTTAGCAATAACAATCGGTGTACCCATATATTTTTATCCTTTGGTTCGAGTCACTATGATCTTGTCGTTTTACAGTTGTTTCAGAGCATTTTCGATATCTTGTATTAAATCTTGCGGATCTTCTAGTCCTATGCAGAAGCGAACCAATAATCCTTGTTGTAAATGTGTATTTTCAAGTTTTCTCATCATTTTTAAATCATAAAGCATAATTAGGCTAACTGGTCCTCCCCAGCTAAAACCAAGCTTAAATAGCGCTAATGCATCGCAAAAGCGACGTACTGCTGTAATGTCATAGTCTGGTTTGAAAATAACACTGACTAAACCAGCACTTTGGCCATCTGTGCAGATTTCTTGCCAATATTGATGGCCAGGGGCAGTCTCATCGCTTGGATGTAGGACTTGCGCAAATTGAGGTTGATCTTTTAACCATTTGAGTAAAGTTTGAGCATTGACTGACTGTTGTTCATAACGTAAAGACATATGAGCAAGACTACGTTGAACTTGAGCTGCATCGTCTCCTGAAACTGCAATACCTAAAGTAGCATGTGTGCGGAACAGGCGATGATGGAGTTTATCATCACGGGTTACAATGCTGCCCATTAAGATGTCACCGCCACCGCTTGGATATTTGGTGAGAGCATGAACGGTTAAATCGACTGATAGGTGTTCATCGGAAAAATTAAAAGCATTGAACGCAAGGCCAGCGCCCCAAGTGTTATCTAGGGCTGTTAATACACCATGTTCTTTAGCTTTTTTAACTAGATTTTTAAGATCAGGGAATTCCAATGTCACTGAACCTGCGGCCTCTAACCATAGCAGTTTGCTTCTCTCAGTTGGTTGAAAGCTTGAGGCGTCAATAGGGTTATATACTTTAACAATAATGCCATATTGATTTTGCAGATGATTTAAGTGCTCTAGATTGGGTCCATAAATATTGTCTGGTACCCAAACTTCATCATTGGTGCTTAAAAATGCTGAGTTCACAACATTAATTGCTGATAAGCCACTTGGTGCAAGTAAACAATGCGATCCACCTTCAATTTGCGCAATATTGTCGCCTAAGGTGAAGGTAGTAGGGGTGCCATGTGTCCCATAACTATAGTCGTAATCATCCGTCCAATGGCGGTCAAAAAGGTGCGAAGTTGATTTAAAAATAATAGTGGATGCACGAAATAAGGGTGGTTGAACGGTTTCAATAAATTGTGGAGCCTTTCTTGGTGCATGAATGAGGCGAGTCTGGAAGTCGTTATGCTTTTTCATAGTGCGTTGCATTTTAAATAATAAAGTTAGATTAAGAGAAATTTAGATTCTTCGCTAGATTTACGAAGTTTTATAAGACGTTTCGTTACAGTAGACCCATAAAATAAAAACTTGGCTTTATTTTTGCAAAGACCACTACAACATTCTAACAACAATAGGTTTAAGCGCATGAAGTCGCATTTACGAGTTCACTATTTTCAACACATTGCTGGTGAAGGGTTTGGGAGTTGTCATTCATTTTTAAAGGCTCACCACGCGACCATTAGCTCTACGGAGTTCTTTGCACTTCCGGTTGATCGGGCACTAGAAATAGAAGCTTTACCTCAAATTGAAGAGGTTGATTTGCTATTGGTCATGGGTGGAACCATGAGTGTAAATGATGAGGCGAATTTTCCATGGTTAAAAATAGAGAAAAGATGGTTGCGTCGTTATTTAGCAGCAGGAAAACCAGCTATTGGCCTTTGTTTGGGAGGGCAGCTAATTGCTAATGCGTTGGGTGCGGCGGTGAGCCGTAATCGCTATCAGGAACTTGGATGGTCAACAGTTCAGCGAGTGGCAAATTTACCTCAAGAAAGCTTTCCTTTACCAGAGAAGATGAGGGTGATGCAATGGCATAGCGAGACATTTGAAATACCTAAAGGCGCTATACATTTGGCTCAAAGTCAGGCTTGTCGCAATCAGATGTATCAGATTGGAAAAAATGTGCTGGGTTTTCAGTTCCATCCAGAGATGACACCGTCAACTTTAGCGCTTTTACTTGAAGACGAAGAAGAGTTGTCTATTTTTGATGGGGAATATGTTCAATCTACGCGTGAACTACACCATTTCGAAGCACAAAAGTTTGAACAAGGTAATCAACTTCTAAATAAGGCGATTGAATTTGTAATAAGTGCCTAGATGAACTCACAATACTCAGTTAAAACAGGTTTTGTAGAGAAAATAGAAAAAGAGAATTGCATAAGACTTAAACAATCGTTATAATGAGCGACCCTCAAGAGGAGGGGCATTTGCTGCGAAGAAAGTGGTAAATGTGCATTACAGTCGTGGCATCGATCATGACCTTAGTGATTTTCACTGCCTTTGACACTTACCGATAGGTGAGATGCGTCAAGGGTGATTCTTTATATGTTTGGCTTGGAGTTTACTGGTATGTCTAACCAGAGAATTCGTATCCGTTTGAAGTCTTTTGATCATCGTCTGATTGATCAATCTGCTCAAGAGATCGTAGAAACCGCTAAGCGTACTGGCGCACAAGTTTGTGGTCCAATTCCGATGCCTACTCGCATCGAACGCTTCAACGTTCTTACTTCACCGCACGTTAACAAAGATGCGCGTGACCAGTACGAAATCCGCACTTATAAACGTTTGATCGATATCGTTCAACCTACAGATAAAACTGTTGATGCATTGATGAAATTAGATCTTGCGGCTGGTGTTGATGTTCAGATCGCTTTGGGTTAAGGCTTTCGGTTGATTAACTTTTAAGTTAATTAGGCCGCTTTTTTAGAGGTTTATGCACATGGCTATTGGTTTAGTCGGTCGCAAATGTGGTATGACTCGCATCTTTACAGATGCAGGTGTTTCTGTACCTGTTACAGTCATCGAAGTCGATCCAAACCGCATTACGCAAATCAAAACACTTGAAACTGATGGTTATCAAGCTGTTCAAGTAACTACTGGTGAACGTCGCGAATCTCGCGTAACTAACGCTCAGAAAGGTCACTTTGCGAAAGCTGGTGTTGCTGCTGGTCGTTTGGTTAAAGAGTTCCGTGTTACTGAAGCTGAGCTTGAAGGTCGTGAAGTTGGCGGTACTATTGGTGTTGATTTGTTCACAGTTGGTCAAGTTGTTGACGTAACTGGTCAATCAAAAGGTAAAGGTTTCCAAGGTGGTGTTAAACGTTGGAACTTCCGTACCCAAGACGCTACTCACGGTAACTCAGTTTCTCACCGTGTATTAGGTTCTACAGGTCAAAACCAAACTCCTGGTCGCGTGTTCAAAGGCAAAAAAATGGCTGGTCACTTAGGTGATGAACGCGTAACAGTACAAGGTCTTGAAATCGTATCTATTGACGCTGAACGTTCTGTTTTAGTTGTTAAAGGTGCAATTCCTGGTTCAACTGGCGGTGACGTGATTGTACGTCCTACCATCAAGGCCTGAGGGGAAATACCGTGAATTTGAAAACTGTTTCCGGCTCTGCTGTTGAATTGTCTGAAGTTGCTTTCGGACGTGAATTTAACGAAGCCCTTGTACACCAAGTTGTTACTGCTTACTTAGCAGGTGGTCGTCAAGGTACTCGTGCTCAGAAGTCACGTGCAGACGTTTCTGGCGGTGGTAAAAAACCATTCCGTCAAAAAGGTACTGGTCGTGCTCGTGCGGGTTCTACTCGTAGCCCAATCTGGGTTGGTGGTGGTAAAACTTTTGCTGCTCGTCCACAAGATTGGTCTCAAAAAGTAAACCGCAAAATGTACCGCGGTGCAATGCAATGTATCTTAGCTGAACTTGTTCGCCAAGATCGTCTTGTATTAGTTGAAGAGTTTGCTATTGCAGCTCCAAAAACTAAAGAATTGCTTGCTAAGCTTGGCGATTTAAATGCCGCTCGTGCATTGATCGTTACTGAAGCTGTAGATGAGAACTTATATCTTGCAGCACGCAACCTTCCGCATGTAGATGTGGTGGATGCAACTGCAATCGATCCTGTAAGCTTGATCGCGTTTGATAAAGTTGTGATGTCTGTAGCTGCTGCTAAGAAAATTGAGGTAGAACTCGGATGAACAACGAACGTATCTATCAAGTCCTTAAAGGACCAGTCTTCTCAGAAAAGGCACAAGTTTTAGGTGATACTGTTGGCGTTCAAGTATTTAAAGTAGATATCAACGCTACTAAACTTGAAGTTAAAAAAGCAGTTGAAAAACTTTTTGGTGTAGAAGTTGTTAAAGTTAACACTACTATTACTAAAGGTAAAACTAAGCGCTTTGGTAAAACATTAGGACGTCGTTCTGATGTTAAAAAAGCATACGTCACCCTGAAAGCTGGCCAAGATGTTGAAATGGCTGACTTGGGCGATACCGCTGAAAGCGCAGCGGAATAAGGACGAAAATTATGCCGATTCAAAAATGTAAGCCAACGTCTCCGGGACGTCGCTTTGTAGAGAAAGTGGTTCATGATCACCTTCACAAAGGCGCGCCTTACTCACCGTTGGTTGAAGCAAAAAAACGTACTGGTGGTCGTAATAATAACGGTCACATTACAACTCGTCACGTTGGTGGTGGTCATAAGCAACACTATCGTATCGTTGACTTTAAACGTAATAAAGACAGCATCCCAGCTGTTGTAGAGCGCATTGAATACGATCCTAACCGTACAGCACATATTGCTTTGTTGAAATATGCTGATGGTGAGCGTCGTTATATCATTGCACCTAAAGGCTTACGTGCTGGTGATAAAGTACAATCTGGTAACGATGCTCCAATTCGTCCAGGTAACTGCTTGCCACTTCGTAACATGCCGATCGGTTCTACACTTCATAACGTTGAACTTAAAATTGGTAAGGGTGCGCAATTAGCGCGTTCTGCTGGTGCTTCTGTTCAGTTGTTGGGTCGTGATGGTTCTTACGCGATTGTTCGTCTTCGTTCAGGCGAAATGCGTAAAATTCATGTTGAATGCCGCGCTGTAATTGGTGAAGTTTCTAACCAAGAAAACAACCTTCGTTCATTGGGTAAAGCTGGTGCTGCGCGCTGGCGTGGTGTTCGTCCTACCGTACGTGGTATGGCGATGAACCCAGTTGATCACCCGCACGGTGGTGGTGAAGGGCGTAATAAAGGTATTCAACCTGTAAGCCCATGGGGTCAAAAAGCTAAAGGGTACAAGACACGTACCAATAAGCGTACGACTAAGATGATTATTCGCGACCGTCGCGTCAAGTAAAGGAATCTGACTAATGCCTCGTTCTCTGAAAAAAGGCCCATTCGTCGATGCGCACTTGTTCGCTAAGGTTGAAGCGGCTGTTGCTAGTAACTCTCGCAAGCCGATTAAAACTTGGTCTCGTCGTTCGATGATCCTTCCAGATTTTGTTGGTTTAACAATTTCTGTTCATAATGGTCGTAATCACGTTCCAGTAATTGTTACTGAGCATATGGTTGGTCATAAACTCGGTGAATTCGCGCCAACTCGTACCTATCGTGGTCACGGTGTTGACAAGAAGTCTAAACGTTAATAGGTGTCATGATGGAAGTAACTGCTAAATTACGCGGTGCCGCTATCTCGGCACAAAAGGCACGTTTGGTTGCAGATCTTATTCGCGGCAAATCTGTTGCGCATGCTTTAAATATCTTAAACTTCAGCAATAAAAAAGCTGCTGTTTTAGTAAAAAAAGCATTGGAATCTGCGATTGCAAACGCTGAACACAATAACAGTTTAGATGTTGATGATCTTAAAGTTTCTACGATTTACGTTGATGAAGGTGTTAGCCTTAAACGTATTATGCCACGTGCTAAAGGCCGTGCAGATCGTATTACGAAGCGTACTTGTCACATCACCGTTAAGGTAGGGGTTTGATATGGGTCAGAAGGTTCATCCAATCGGTATCCGCCTAGGTGTTGTGAAACGTCATAACGCTAACTGGTATGCGAGTCCGAAACAATACGCTGAATACTTGCTTAAAGATCTTCAAGTTCGTGAGTTTTTAACTAAAAAACTTAAGAATGCAATGATCAGCAATATTCTTATCGAACGTCCATCAGGCGCTGCTAAAGTAACAATTAGCACAGCTCGTCCTGGTATCGTAATCGGTAAAAAAGGCGAAGATATTGAGAAATTACAGCGCGAACTTACCAGCATTATGGGTGTTCCTGCACAAGTAAGTATCAATGAAATTGATCGCCCAGACTTAGATGCGCGTTTAGTTGCTGAAGCAATCGCTTCTCAATTAGAAAAGCGTGTAATGTTCCGTCGTGCTATGAAGCGTGCGGTTCAAAACACTATGCGTGCTGGTGCTAAAGGTATCAAAGTTGAAGTGTCTGGCCGTTTAGGTGGTGCAGAGATTGCTCGTACAGAATGGTATCGTGAAGGTCGTGTACCTTTGCATACATTACGTGCAGACATTGACTATGCTACTGTGCGTGCAGAAACAACTTACGGTACGATTGGTGTTAAAGTTTGGATTTTCCGTGGTGAGATTTTAGGTGGCATGAAACAAGTCATGAACCCTGCTCCTGCTGAAGATCGTCCAGCTAAACGTGGTCGTGGTCGTGGTGAAGGTCAAGAGCGTCGTGGTCGTCGCGGTGACCGTGCTGCTGACAAGGGAGAATAATCCATGTTGCAACCTAAACGTACCAAATTCCGTAAGGTGCACAAAGGCCGTAATACTGGTCTAGCGCATCGTGGTAGTACAGTATCATTTGGTTCGATTGCAATTAAAGCAACTGAACGTGGTCGTATGACTGCGCGTCAGATTGAAGCTGCACGTCGTACTATTAGCCGCCGTATTAAGCGTGGTGGTAAAATCTTTATTCGCGTATTCCCGGATAAGCCGATTACTCAAAAGCCTCTTGAAGTGCGTATGGGTAAAGGTAAGGGTAGCGTGGAATACTGGGTTTGCCAGATCCAACCAGGCAAGATCCTGTACGAAATTGAAGGTGTGAACGAAGAATTAGCGCGTGAAGCATTTGCTTTAGCTGCTGCTAAACTTCCGTTTAAAACCACTATCGTGACTCGGACGGTAATGTAATGAAAACTAAAGATTTACGTGAAAAGTCGGTAGAAGAGTTGAAAGCTTTGCTTGATGAGCAACAGCTTAACCAATTCCGTCTTCGTATGGCGAAAGCAACTGGTCAGTTGGGTAAATCGCACGAAGTGCAAGTTGCTCGTAAGACAATTGCTCGTATTAAGACACTCCTTACCGAAAAACAGGGGAACGGACAATGAGTGAAAAAACAGTCCGCACGTTAACCGGCAAAGTCGTAAGTGACAAAATGGATAAATCTATTGTTGTACTTATTGAACGCCGCGTTCAACACCCGTTGTATGGCAAGTCAATTCGCCGTTCAACTAAGTTACACGCTCATGATGAGAATAACGTTGCTAAAATTGGTGATGTTGTAACCATTAAAGAAAGCCGCCCAATTTCTAAAACTAAAGCTTGGACTTTAGTGGAAGTAGTTGAAGCAGCTGCTGAGTAATTCGACGTTCTTGTTGCATCATCGGTCAATTTCGAGTACTCTTTGAGCCTTTCGAAATTGTGACCGGTGATGCTCGGTTTTGGAGTAGGGCAATGATTCAAACCGAAACTATGCTCGACGTAGCAGACAACAGTGGTGCTCGCCGCGTACAATGTATTAAAGTACTTGGTGGTTCACATCGTCGTTATGCTTCTGTTGGCGACATTATTAAAGTTACTGTAAAAGAAGCAATCCCACGCGCACGTGTTAAAAAAGGTGACGTGATGAATGCGGTTGTAGTTCGTACTAAATTCGGCATTCGTCGTCCAGATGGTTCTGTGATCCGTTTTGATGATAATGCTGCAGTTATCTTGAACAACAACAAAGCTCCGATTGCTACTCGTATCTTCGGACCAGTGACTCGTGAACTTCGTACTGAACAGTTCATGAAAATCATTTCATTGGCTCCTGAAGTTCTATAAGAGGCAATCATGGCTAAGATTAAAAAAGGCGATCAAGTTATCGTGATCGCAGGTAAAGAAAAAGGCAAACAGGGTACTGTATTGTCTGTTTCTGAAGACCGCGTTAAGGTTGAAGGCCTTAACTTAGTGAAGAAGCATCAAAAGCCGAATCGTGTAACTGGCGCTGAAGGCGGTATTGTTACTCAAGAAGCTTCGCTTCATATTTCAAACGTGGCAATTTTAAATGCTACAACCCAGAAGGCTGACCGTGTTGGTTACCAAGTGATTGATGGCGTGAAAACTCGCGTTTATAAATCAAATGGTGAATCAGTGGCGGTAGCGAAGTAATAGGTTGAAAAGGCGATGGCCAGACTTAAAGCACGTTACAATGATGAACTTAAAGCAAAGTTAAAAGAAGAACTTAGCGTTAAGAACGTGATGGAAATTCCACGCATCACAAAAATCACCCTAAACATGGGTGTGGGCGCAGCTGCAACTGATAAGAAATTATTAGATGGTGCTGTAGTCGACATGCAGTTAATTGCTGGTCAAAAACCAGTAATTACACTAGCTCGTAAATCTATCGCAGGTTTTAAAATCCGTGATGGATGGCCGATTGGTTGTAAAGTTACTTTACGTGGCGACCAAATGTACGAATTCTTGGATCGTTTGATCTCAATCGCAATCCCTCGTATCCGTGACTTCCGTGGTTTCTCTTCGAAATCATTTGATGGTCGTGGTAACTACTCAATGGGTTTGAAAGAGCAAATCGTTTTCCCTGAAATCGATTTCGATAAGATTGATCGTATTCGTGGTATGGATATTACTATTACTACGACTGCTCGCACCGATGACGAAGGCCGTGCGCTTATGCGTGCATTCGGCTTCCCGTTCAAATAAGAGGTCGATATGGCTAAGAAAGGTATGATTAATCGCGAATTGAAACGCGAAAAAACAGTTGCGAAATACGCTGCAAAACGTGCTGAATTAAAAGCTACTATTGCAAACGTAAACGCAAGTGAAGAAGAGCGTTTCGAAGCGACGTTAAAGTTACAGGCATTGCCACGTAATGCATCTCCGGTGCGTCTTCGTAACCGTTGTGGTTTAACTGGTCGTCCTCATGGTTACTTCCGTAAGTTCGGTTTAAGCCGTAACAAATTACGTGAAACAGTAATGCAGGGTGATGTACCAGGCGTTGTTAAGGCAAGCTGGTAAGGAGCGACTAAATGAGTATGCAAGATACCGTTGCCGACATGCTAACACGTGTTCGTAACGCACAAATGGCTAAGAAACAAACTGTTTCTATGCCTTCTTCTAAGTTGAAAGTTGCAATTGCAAACGTTCTTCAACAAGAAGGTTATATTTCAAATGTAGAAGTTGCTCAAGAAGAGACAAAATCTACTTTGACAATTACTTTAAAATATTTCGAAGGCAAACCAGTTATCGAAGTGGTTAAGCGCGTAAGCCGTCCAGGTCTTCGCCAATACCGCGGTAAAGATAAACTTCCAAGCGTTAAGCAAGGTTTAGGTATTGCAATTGTTTCTACAAGCAAAGGCATCATGACTGATCGCGCTGCACGTGCTGCGGGCGTTGGTGGTGAAGTTATTGCTTTTGTTTCTTAATAGGTGATTCCTCATGTCTCGTGTGGCTAAAGCCCCAGTAACTGTACCGAATGGTGTAACAGTTACTCAGAACGGCCGGCAGGTCGAAGTGAAAGGCAGCAAAGGTACGTTGTCTTTCAACCTGCATGCGCTGGTCGAGCTAAAACAGGAAGAAGGTAAACTTCAACTTGCTCCAGTTAAAGAATCGAAAGATGCTTGGATGCAAGCTGGTACTGCTCGCGCTGTATTGAATAACCTTGTAAAAGGGGTTAGCGAAGGCTTCGAACGTAAGTTGCAGCTAGTTGGTGTTGGTTATAAAGCTGCGGTTAAAGGTACTGTTGTAAACCTTAACCTTGGTTTTTCACACCCAATTGACTACGCTTTACCTGAAAGTGTAACAGCGGAAACTCCAACTGCAACTGAAATCATTTTGAAATCAGCAAACAAGCAGTTGTTAGGTCAAGTAGCGGCAGAAATCCGTGCGTATCGTTCTCCTGAACCATATAAAGGTAAAGGTGTTCGTTATTCGGATGAAGTCATTCTTCGTAAAGAAGCTAAGAAGAAATAAGGCGCGAGGTTCTTATGAACGAAAAGAAACAAACCCGTTTGCGTCGTGCGAAAAGCACACGCTTGCACATCCGTGCATTGGGTGCGACTCGTTTGTGTGTAAACCGCACTCCGCGTCACATCTATGCTCAAGTTATTTCAGCAGATGGTGGCAAAGTTTTAGCACAAGCTTCAACTTTGGATGCATCTTTACGTAGCGGTACTACAGGTAATGTTGATGCTGCTACTAAAGTAGGCACTTTAATCGCAGAGCGCGCGAAAGCAGCTGGTGTAACTAAAGTTGCATTTGACCGTTCTGGTTTTAAATATCATGGTCGTATCAAAGCCTTGGCTGATGCTGCTCGTGAAAACGGCTTGGAGTTCTAATCATGGCTAAAGTTGAACAAAACGAAGGTCTTGTTGAAAAGCTGGTTGCCGTTGATCGTGTAGCCAAAGTTGTTAAGGGCGGTCGTATCTTCTCTTTCACAGCATTAACTGTTGTGGGTGATGGTAATGGTCGTGTTGGTTTTGGTCGTGGTAAAGCACGTGAAGTTCCAGCTGCTATTTCTAAAGCACTTGAAGCTGCACGTCGCAACATGATTACTGTAGACCTTGCTGGTACTACTTTACAACACCCTGTGAATGCTCGTCATGGTGCAAGCCGTGTATACATGCAACCTGCTTCTGAAGGTACTGGCGTAATCGCTGGTGGCGCAATGCGTGCCGTTCTAGAAGCTGCAGGCGTGCATAACGTACTTGCTAAATGTTATGGTTCTACTAATGCTGCAAACGTAGTAAACGCAACTTTCAAAGGTTTGCGTGATATGACTTCTCCTGAGAAAGTCGCTGCGAAACGTGGTAAATCAGTAGCAGAAATTCAAGGGTAATCAATCATGAAAACGATTAAAGTTACCCAGACTAAATCTTCTTCACATCGCTTGAAAAATCACAAGCTTTGCTTACAAGGTTTAGGTCTGCGTCGTATTGGTCATACTGTAGAAGTGCAAGATACGCCTTCTAACCGTGGTATGGTCAACAAAGTCTACTATATGGTTAGTGTAGAGGAATAAGCCATGACTCTGCGTTTAAATGAGCTTGCGCCTGCGGAAGGTGCAAAACGTGAAAACCGTCGTTTAGGCCGTGGTATCGGTTCTGGCGTTGGTAAGACCGGTGGCCGTGGTGTCAAAGGTCAAAAATCACGTAAAAGTGGTGGCGTTCGTCCAGGCTTTGAAGGCGGTCAAACAGCGATTTATCGTCGTTTACCTAAATTCGGTTTCACTAGCCAAATCGCTTTAAAAACTGCTGAAGTACGTTTATCTGAGTTAAGCAAAGTTGAAGGCGACATCGTTAGCCTAGAAACTTTGAAAGCTGCGAATGTTGTTCGTCGTGACCAAATTCGTGCTCGTATCGTGCTTTCTGGTGAAATCACTCGTGCATTCACTGTTCAAGGTGTTGCATTGACTAAAGGCGCTAAAGCTGCGATTGAAGCAGCTGGCGGCAAAGTCGAGGAGTAATCTCGAGTGTCTATGTCTCCTAGTTCTTCAGGTCATGTCAACATGATGAAAGGTCAGCCATTTCATGTGAAATATCGTGAAATTATTCGCCGGATGAGTTTTCTAATCGGTGCATTGCTGGTCTTTCGACTAGGAGCGCATATTCCAGTACCAGGCATTAATAATGCTGCGTTAGAAAATTTATTTCATGCGAACCAAGGAACTATTCTTGGGCTATTCAATATGTTTTCTGGCGGTGCTTTAGAGCGAATGTCTATTCTTGCTTTAGGAATCATGCCTTACATTTCTGCATCAATTATTGTGCAGTTAATGTCTACGGTAATTCCGTCACTAGAAGCCTTGAAAAAGGAAGGTGAGCAAGGTAAGCGTAAAATTAATCAATATACGCGTCAGGGTACATTATTGCTTGCAGTGGTTCAGGCAGTTGGTATGTGCGCAGGTTTGATTGGTCAGGGTATCACTCTGTCAGTTGGGCTTGAGTTTTATGTGCCAGCAGTTACATCACTTGTCGCTGGAACTATGTTCTTAATGTGGCTAGGTGAACAAATCACTGAAAGAGGTATTGGTAACGGTATCTCAATGATTATTTTTGCTGGTATTGTTTCTGGTTTGCCTAAATTAATTATGCAATCAGTTTCATCAGTAGATAATGGTCAGACAAGCTTAATTGGTCTTGTGATTTTTGGTCTCTTGTCTTTAGGTGTATTGGCTGCGATTGTGTTTATTGAAAAAGCACAACGTCGTATTCCAGTAAACTATGCACAAAAGCAGCAAGGTCGTCGTATATTTACAGCACAGCAGACACATTTACCATTGAAAATTAATATGGCTGGTGTGATTCCTGCGATTTTTGCAAGTTCTTTACTATTGTTCCCAGCAAGTCTTGGTCAATGGGTAGGAAGTGCAGATGCAAATGCTGGATTAATTAAGCGTAGCTTACAAGACTTAGCTTTAGTATTGTCGCCTGGACAGCCTTTGTATTTGGTGCTCTTTGGTGCGTTAATTATCTTTTTCTGTTACTTTTATACGGCTTTAGTATTTAGCCCTAAGGAAGTATCAGAAAATCTAAAACGCAGCGGAGCTTATGTGCCTGGTATTCGCCCAGGTGAGCAAACTGCTCGTTACTTAGATCATATTCTTAATCGTTTGACGTTTATTGGTGCGATTTATATTACGGTCATTTGTTTAATGCCAATGATTCTACAAAGTTCTTTTGGAATCCCATTCTCTTTGGGCGGTACATCATTACTAATCGTAGTTGTCGTTGTTATGGACTTTATGGCTCAGCTACAAGCGCACTTAACATCTCATCAATATGATAATCAAACATTAATGAGAAAAACGACTGCTCATCCTAAGGGATAAGCGCACTTAGAGGTTTCATCATGAAAGTACAAGCTTCTGTAAAGAAAATTTGTGGTAGCTGTAAAGTTATCCGTCGTAATGGGGTTATTCGCGTAATTTGTAGCGCAGAACCTCGTCATAAGCAGCGTCAAGGTTAATCTAATCAAGACCTGTTGATTTCAGTAGGCGAATTGGGTTAATATCCGCCCCTCAAGATTTTGTGGGGCGGTTGATTATCTCTACTGCCTTTTTGGAGAAAGTGAATGGCTCGTATTGCCGGTGTAAACATTCCGGATAACAAGCATGCTGTTATCTCCCTCACTTACATCTTTGGTGTCGGTCGCCATACTGCTAAGAATATCTTAACTGCAGTTGGTATTACTGAAACTACTAAGATCCGTGAGTTGGACGATGCTCAGCTCGATGCGATTCGTGCAGAAGTTGCTAAGGTTCCTACCGAAGGTGACTTACGTCGCGAAATTTCCATGAACATTAAACGTTTAATGGATTTGGGTTGCTATCGCGGCCTTCGCCATCGTCGCAGCTTGCCTGTCCGTGGTCAACGCACCAAAACTAACGCACGTACCCGTAAAGGTCCGCGCAAACCGATTAAAAAGTAAGATTTCTGGAAGCTAAAAGATGGCTAAAGATACTCGCACACGCAAGAAGGTCACTCGTACCGTCTCTGAAGGTGTTGCACACATTCACGCGTCTTTTAATAACACCATTGTTACGATTACTGATCGTCAAGGTAATGCATTGGCTTGGGCCACCTCTGGTGGACAAGGCTTCCGTGGTTCACGTAAATCAACTCCGTTTGCTGCTCAGGTAGCTGCTGAAGTTGCTGGTAAAGCAGCTTTAGATTACGGTTTGAAAAATCTGGATGTCCTTGTAAAAGGTCCTGGTCCAGGTCGTGAGTCTGCGGTTCGTGCATTAGGCGCAGTGGGTTATAAAATTAACAGCATTACCGATGTGACGCCAATTCCTCACAACGGTTGCCGTCCACCTAAAAAACGTCGCGTGTAAGGAGAAACATTCATGGCTCGTTATATTGGTCCAAAATGCAAACTCTCTCGCCGCGAAGGGACAGACCTGCAACTTAAATCTGGCGTTAAACCTTTTGACGTCAAAACTAAAAAAGCTAACAAAGCACCTGGTCAACATGGTCAGGCACGCGGTGGTAAGCAATCTGAGTATTCACTACAATTACGTGAAAAACAAAAAGTCCGTCGTATTTACGGTGTGTTAGAACGTCAATTTAGTAACTACTATAAAGAAGCAGCTCGTGTTAAAGGCGCAACAGGTGAGAACTTGTTGAAATTGCTTGAAAGCCGTCTTGATAACGTTGTTTATCGCATGGGTTTTGGTTCTACACGTGCAGAAGCTCGTCAGTTAGTAAGTCACCGTAGCATTACTTTGAATGGTCGTCGTGTAAACATCGCATCTATTCAAGTTAAAGCTGGTGATGTAATTGCGGTTCACGAAGGTGCTAAACAACAATTGCGTATTAAAAACGCGATTGAGTTAGCTGCACAACGTGGTATTCCAGCTTGGATCGATGTTGATCATTCTAAGCTTGAAGGTACGTTTAAAGCTGCACCAGATCGTGCTGATTTACCTGCTGAAATCAATGAAAGCTTGATTGTAGAATTGTATTCTAAATAATCCTTGAGGTAGCAATAATGACGCGTACTGCAAACGAGTTTCTAACTCCGCAAGCGATCAAGGTCGAAGCGGTTAGCGGGACCTCGGCAAAAGTGATTCTAGAACCTTTAGAGCGTGGTTTTGGCCATACTCTAGGTAATGCTTTACGTCGCATTCTATTGTCTTCTTTACCTGGCGCTGCTGTGGTTGAAGTAGAGATAGAAGGTGTCGAGCACGAGTACAGTACTTTAGAAGGCTTGCAGCAGGACATCGTCGAGCTCTTGCTGAACCTAAAAGGATTGTCTATTAAGCTGTTCGATCAAAATGAAGCATATTTAACATTAGAGAAACAAGGTCCAGGCGAAATTACTGCTGCTGATCTTCGTTTACCTCATAATGTTGAAGTGGTTAACCCAGAGCATCTAATTGGTACTTTGAGTGCTTCAGGCTCATTAAAAATGCGCTTGAAGGTTTCTCAAGGTCGTGGTTATGAAACATCTGATTCTCGTTTCCCTGAAGGTGAAACACGTCCTGTTGGTCGTTTGCAATTAGATGCTTCTTATAGCCCGATTAAGCGTGTTTCTTACACCGTTGAAAATGCGCGTGTAGAACAACGTACTGATTTAGATAAACTGGTAATCGACCTCGAGACAAATGGAACGGTTGATCCTGAAGAAGCAATCCGCAAAGCGGCAACTATCTTGCAACAACAAATTGCAATTTTTGTTGATCTTCAGAAAGACCAAACTCCAGTTGCTCAAGAGCCTCGTGAAGAAGTTGACCCAATCTTGCTTCGCCCAGTAGATGATCTAGAGCTTACTGTTCGTTCTGCTAACTGTTTGAAAGCAGAAAATATTTACTACATTGGTGATCTTGTTCAACGTACTGAAGTTGAGTTGTTAAAAACTCCTAACCTTGGTAAAAAATCGTTAACAGAGATCAAAGATGTTTTGGCATCGAAAGGCTTACAACTCGGTATGCGTCTTGAAAACTGGCCACCAGCTAGTCTTCGTATGGACGACCGTTTTGCCTATCGTAGCCGTTAATTAAGTAGGACTATCACCATGCGTCATCGTAATAGTGGTGTGAAATTAGGCCGTACAAGCAGCCATCGTAAAGCGATGTTCCAAAACTTGGCTAATTCTTTATTTGAACACGAGTTGATCAAAACAACTGTGCCTAAAGCTAAAGAATTACGTCGTGTTGCTGAGCCTTTAATCACTCTAGCAAAAAACGATACTGTAGCAAATCGTCGTTTAGCATTTGCTCGTACTCGTAATGCTGCAACTGTAGGTAAATTATTTACAGTACTTGGCCCTCGTTACAAAGAACGTAACGGCGGTTATCTACGTGTTCTTAAAGCGGGCTTCCGTGCTGGTGATGCAGCACCGATGGCTTACGTTGAGCTTGTAGATCGTGAAGTGAATACTTCAGCTGAATAATTGATTTTATTCAAAAAAGACCGGTTTTATACCGGTCTTTTTTATTTCTGTTAATTGATAAAATTATAAAAATGTCCCCAAGTGACATAAAAAAACGGATAAACGGTCAAACTTGACATTGCGTATTGTCAAAATTGTGCTTTAATAAACTTATATTCTCAACAATGGGTATAAAAATAAAATGGAAAAGCAAGTTGATATTTTAATTATTGGTGCAGGTATTTCAGGAATTGGAATTGCTGCCCATTTGTCAAAAAACTCTCCACAACGCCAATTTGAAATTTTAGAGCGTCGTGAATCTTTTGGCGGAACATGGGATCTTTTCCGTTATCCAGGTATTCGTTCAGACTCAGATATGTCGACATTTGGTTTTAATTTTAAGCCATGGTGTAAAGCGAATGTATTAGCTGATGGTGCTTCTATTAAAGGGTATTTAGGTGAAGTAATTGATGAGTATAAGTTAAAAGAAAAAATTCACTTTGGTCATCGTGTGCTTTCTGCTAATTACGATTCTGAATCAAAGAAATGGCAGGTTGTAATTGAAGATGGTAAGAAAAAACAACAGACTTGGATTGCTAATTTTGTTGTAGGGTGTACTGGTTATTATAATTATGATCAAGGATATGCGCCTTCTTTCCCAAATCAAGAAGCATTTAAAGGGCAACTTATTCACCCACAGCATTGGCCTGAGAATTTAGATTATACGGGTAAAAAAGTCGTTATTATTGGTAGTGGCGCAACTGCAATTACTTTAGTACCAGCAATGGCGAAGGGCGGAGCAGGTCATGTAACCATGTTGCAGCGTTCACCTACATATATTGCTAGCGTACCGTCTATCGACTTCATCTATGAAAAAACGCGTAGATTTATGTCTGAAGAAGCCGCTTATAAATTTACTCGCGCACGTAATATTGGTATGCAGCGTGCAATTTATGCATTATCACAGAAACATCCAAAAACTGTACGTCGTTTACTCTTAAAAGCAATTGAAGTGCAGTTAAAGGGTAAAGTTGATATGAAGCATTTTACGCCTTCATATAATCCTTGGGATCAGCGCCTATGCGTGGTACCTGATGGTGACTTATTTAAGATTTTGCGTGAAGGTAAAGCGAGTGTAGAAACAGATCAAGTTGAGAAATTTACGGAAAAAGGTATTTTACTTAAATCTGGTAAACATCTTGATGCAGATATCGTGATTTCTGCAACTGGTTTGCAAGTTCAGATTATGGGTGGTGTTCAGGCTACTATTGATGGTAAAGCTGTTAACTCATCTGAACATATGCTTTATAACGGTGTAATGTTGAGTGATGTACCAAACATGGCCATGATTATTGGTTATGTAAATGCATCATGGACCCTTAAGGTTGATATCGCTGCGGAATATATTTGTCGCTTGTTAAACTATATGGACAAAAATAGTTATGATGAAGTAGTTCCGTCTGGTGATAAAACTGAAATGGAAGAAGATACTGTAATGGGTAAACTGTCTTCAGGTTATATTAGCCGTGCGGCACATGAACTTCCAAAACAAGGTAAGCATGCTCCATGGCAAGTGACTAATAACTATTTAGAAGATAGAAAGTCACTAAAAAATTCAAAATTTGAAGATGGTGTTTTACATTTTCATAAACGTTCAGAAACGAATGAGCGTAAACCAAAACTGGTATCTTAATAGATATTAGATAAATAAAAGGGGCGTAATGCCCCTTTTATAATGGAGTTATTAAAGTGTTCTAGAGATTAATTCTTTCATAATTTCATTGGTACCTGCATAAATTCGATTTGCTCGGTGATCTATGTAGGCACGTGCAATTGGATATTCAAGCATGTAACCATAACCACCATGTAATTGAAGACAATCATCTACAACTTTTGAGAACATGTCTGAAATTTTATATTTAGCAGCTGCGGCCGCTTCTACACTTAATTTTTCTTCAAGTTGTAATTCCATACAACGATCTAAATAAGTACGGCAGAAATCTATTTCTGTTCTCAGTTCAGCAAGTTTAAAACGCGTATTTTGAAATGCACTAACAGGTTTGCCAAATGCTTTACGGTCTTTTGTGTATTGGACAGTATGTGCAAATGCTGCCTCAGCGCCTGCCTGACAAATAATAGCGACCAGCATTCGTTCCCAAGCCAACTCTTTCATGAGCATGATAAAGCCCATACCTTCCATACCTAAGAGATTTTCTTTAGGAACACGAACGTTATCAAAAAATAATTCGCACGTATCTTGGCCTTTCATTCCAATCTTATTAAGAGGCTTACCTTTGCTAAAACCAGCTCTGTCTGCTTCAACAATAATAAGTGATAAATTCGCTGAACCTTTCTCGTTATTACCCGTTTTACAAACGACTACGACCATGTCACATAAGTAGCCATTCGTAATGAAAATCTTTGAACCATTAATGACGTAATCATCACCGTCAAGTACGGCTGTGGTTCTTACTGCTTGTAAATCAGAACCGGTACCAGGCTCAGTCATGGCAATAGCGGTGACCACTTCTCCTGTTGCCATTTTCGGTAACCACTTTTGTTTCTGTTCTTCATTACCAAAGTTATTTACATAATTGGCAACAATATCTGAGTGCAAGGAAAAACCCGTACTAGAGTCCATAGCATAAGCTTGCTCTTCAATTAAGATCATGCTGTACAAACGGTCTACTCCAGACCCACCATATTGCTCTGGCATTGTGGTACACAAGAGGCCCAATTCTCCGGCCTTATTCCAAAGGTCTCGGTCAACATGTTGCAGTTTTTCATATTTTTCAATATTGGGAACAACTTCTTTTTCATAGAATTTACGTACTGTCTCGCGAAAAGCCTCATGCTCTTCATTGAATAATTGTCTCGGTAACATATTTGGAATAGGACGGATGGCACCAGATTGCATTTGTATTTCTTCCTTGGTTCAGGTGTGATGTTATTTCCTTAAACATACGGAAGCATTTCAGGGCTAACAATGTGATGAATGCTCAATTATGAGGACAAGATGATAAATTTGGTCAATTTGATATTTTTAGCGATCTTTGGAATGTGATCAGGTAAACTAAGCCCACTATCAACGCAGATGGGGAAATAAATGTCTGACGAAATGACCTTGGAAGAACGTAAAGTAGTTTATCGAGCACGCCGCGGCTTGAAAGAAATTGACGTCTATTTTGACCCTTATGTAAAAAACTATTATCTACAAGCGGATCCGGCAGAGAAGGCTTTATTTGCAGAATTAGTGGAACAAGAAGATCCAGATTTACTAGATTGGTTCATGGAAGTTTCTGAACCTCCACGCACAGAGTTACGTGAATTTATTTATAAATTAAAACAGTATGTGCATGGCTAAACTGTTTTGATAAAAGAATTGAATTTTGAGCTGAAATATAGTCGCTTCTCGATAATATTTCAGCTTTTTATTGGCTTGAGTTTAGCAATCCTACTTTATCAATTGTTATCGCCAATCTGGTGGTTGGTAGCGCTCATCCTTTTCTCTATTAGTTTTCTAATATTTTTAAAACAATCACGAATTTCTCAAATTGCATATTTAGATCAAAATTTTTGGTCAGTAGCTTACTCTTCGCAAAAGATTATTTCTCGTTTAGAAATTACTAAAATAATTGATTATCAGATATTTATGGTTATTTATTTTGAGGGAGCACCCATGAAAGTAGCCATAATTTGGTTTGATCAACTTTCTTTGCAGCATTGGAAAAAGTTAAAAATCTTACAGAAACTTCATTAATTGTTAGACAATTCTACATTTGTATATTTATTAAAAATAAATAAGAAACAATAATTTAGTCTTTATTTTTTTGCTCGAGTTCAAGATTGTCTAATTAAAATATAGAAAAAAGCTAAGGAAATACAATTGTCTGACAATTTCACCTATGGGTATCAATTTGATCGGTTAAAGTACAAACACCAACGTAAAGTGTGTCGGAGGTCTCAAAATGGAGATGCCAACATGGTCGTTCTTGGTCATTGCCGTAATTTTGGCAGTGGTGATAGGAAGAGCAGGAACTTTACTCAGGGAACATCTTAACAGAGTTAATTTTAACAAAGTTAAGAGACAGAGGATGCAAGGTCGTCGATCAGTCAATTATTAAATTGTTTAGTCGATTAATTCCATCAAGTGTCTAGTTTATGACTGGGTGCGATTGTAGTAAGGAGGTCTCTCATGGAGATTTCAATGTGGATGTTTCTGTTAATTGCAGTGGTTATGGCTGTGGTAGTAGGAAGAGCAGGAACTTTACTTAAGGATTATATAGAACAAAAATAATATAAGCCGTTAAAAGCTTATCTCAGTTAATAAGTAGCATGTGCTGAACCGTCGCAATGCTACTTTTTTTTGCCTAAAATTTCTGTTTCCCTGAAAAACTGTCAATTTTATCTGTTGTGAAGTGTGTCAAAGTATAAGCGCTACAATTAGAGTAATTACTCTTTTATTCAAGATATGCATCTGCTAATGTACATCTGAAAAGGAAAAAACAAATTACATAGAGGACAGGAAGATGTCTAAAGTCCAAAAAATAAGCCAAGGTTTGGCGATGAGTTTTCTTGCAGCTTCAGTTTTATCAGGTTGTTCATACGTCGTGAAAACCGGAGCAAATGTTGCTTTAGGTTTTACGGAAAAGCACGTCGTTCCGCCTATTCTGGCAATGCAAGATGCTGAAATGGTTTGTAATACTGGTAGTGCTTTAACACCAGCAATCATGTCTACTAAAGGTATGGGTGCAGATCCAACGCGTGTTGCGGTATTAATGTATGCAGCGTCAGGCGTATGTGCGGAAAACCAAGCTTTAGAACAGGAATTACGTTATTTGCGCGCATCAAAAGCAGGACAGGTAACTGAAGCTCAAGATGCACGTATTGCTCAAAAGCGTTGGGCAGCAATTGCTGCTGAGCGTCAATATACAGGCTATAAATTGTTCGCTGATCGTTGGGAATCTAAATATAAATACCATTTAGGTGATTCTTGTCCAACGATGCGTAGTGATACTGATCAAACAGTTTATTTACTTGGAATGATTAGTGGTCTTCAGGCTGTGACCAATGATATTAACTCTGGTGGCGCAGTCAATGTTCCAAAAGATATCGCTGCTATTGTAGAGCGTGGCATGGTCTGTCTAGATAATGAAAAATTCTGGGGTGCACCTAACGCAACGCGTGCTGTTATCTGGACTTTATTGCCAGGGGCAGATGAAGGAAAACCTGATCCATACCAAACTTTAAAACAGTCAGTGCAAATTGGTGAGCAAAAAGGTGTTCGTTTATCTCATGCATTATATGCGGTAGCTGCTCAAGCAAGTGGTGATGATGCAAAAATCCGTGATGCATTAAGATCCTATGCGACATCTCAAGCTGATGATAAGCCAGTTAACCCAAACTTTAAGTTAATCGATAGTATGGCTGGTCTGATTGTACGCGGCATTTCTGACCGTTACTGGACTGAGCATACAGGTGTGCGTACCGGAGATGATGGTATGTCACATTTCTGGGATGATAAGAATGAAGGTGCAGCAGAGCTAGATGAGTTATTTGATGGCGGAGCCGCATCTGAAGCTCCTGCGGATTCATCTGCTCCACCAGCAGCACAGTAAACATATTTGAAAGGTTAACTTCTTGCGAGACTGTTGTTAAGTTTTACAATGGTAGCAAGAAGTTTAATTTCAAGGAGTGTGCCATGAAGGATCATGTACTGAATCATAAAGTGCTTTTGGTCGCAGTGTGCATTTCTGTTTCTGCTTGTCTACAGGTGTTTCCTGATACTTTTATTTATTGGCGCGAAAGCTTACTCGGTGAATTCTGGCGTTTATGGACCGCACATTGGGTGCACGTTGGATGGATTCATTTCCTTTTAAACATGATGGCATTCGCCTGTTTACCGTTTATCTTTCCGCATACAAAAGCATGGCATCTTTTAAGTCTGCTTTTTCTTTTGCCACCGTTCATTAGTTTGGTCTTCTATTTTTATCTACCTTATATCGAGGCATATGCTGGTTTGTCAGGTGTTTTACATGGGCTATATACAGCAGTTGCTTTAGTTTATTTGCAATATCGTAAAGAACGGAATTTTGCTTTTCTAGTTTTAGGACTAATTATTGCAAAATTGATATGGGAAAATACTTTTGGGCAAACAGGAACGGCTCAGTTAATAGGAAGTCCAGTTTTAACTGAAGCTCACTTATATGGAGCAATTGGCGGCGCAATCTTTGGAGGATGCTATTGGCTTGCTCAAAGATTAAAAAAGAAAAATTGACAATACAAACTGTTAAAAAAGTGATTTTAGTCATTCTTTATTAATAAAGTTTGATGCAAATTTGATCGTTGAATAAAGGGATTGGTAGAAGGGGCATGGAATTAACCCCTGACCAAGAAAATTGCATGACTCAAGCTCCTGTTTTTCAGGTTTTTGAGAGAACAAAATTGGAATATTTATGCAAGAACATCAAGAAAAAAGATCTGGATTAGGTCTGCTGGGTTATATATGGAACGAATGGATCTCAACATTCGTCATCCTCATTCTACTATTAATGACTCTAATCATTGGTACTGGAGAAATGATCCACGGGCAATTATTACGTATCGGGGAACGTCTTTATGGTGATCCTGCGATAGGCATGCAATATTCATTTTTGCGTGCTGAACCTGAAAAGCCGACTTGTGATCGACATCCAAATATCGATGCTCAAGTAAAAGAACAAATGAAAGCGAATGCATCTGATGATTTTTCGAGTTTCTTTGGTGCAGCATCGGAAAGTGATGTCCGTGCATCACTACTCGCTGCACAGCAACAATGTGACGAGAAATATCAGGCATATGACAAGACAATTAAATATATTGAAGCTAACCCTGGAGTGCGTACTTACCGTGCCATTGAGACAGGTTTCTTTGGTATTTTTAAATTTGGTACAGAAAATCGCGCAATTTTACTGATTTTTATGGTTCTAATTTCTGCGATTACAGCATCGTTAAAATTTCACCATATTGGTTTACGTAATCCAGCAACAAAAATAGATTACAAAGTCTATTCCATCTTTATGGTGGTTGCTAATGCTCTACTCAGTTTCTCTGTCATTAGCCAGTATCGGTCAGTTATTAATTCTGGGGTGACACCTACCTATGAAACAGTAACTATTTACTGGATATGGATGATTCTATTTGTTGTTCTGACTTTAATTAGTCTTTATCAACTCTTTGTTTCACCACCAGCAAAACGTGAAGGCGGAAATATTGGCTTAGCACTACTATGCGTGCCTTTATATGCTTATATGGGTTTGATTACAGGCATAGTATTTACATTCTTTATGGATTATCCAATGGGGCAAGGGATTTACCTTGGTTTATTGGTTGAGTTCTCAGGTATTTTCTTAAACCTTGCCTTGTTTATTTGGGCAGGTATGCTTTTAACTCAAACACGCGTTATGGACTTGTTCCTTAATGTGCTTCGTCCATGGAATTTGGCACCAGAAACCTTAACATGGTTAATTCTAATTGCAGCTGCGGTACCAACGGCTTATACAGGCGCGTCAGGTATTTTCGTTATTGCAGCAGGTGCAATTATCTATAAAGAAGTCTGGAATGCGGGTGCTCGCCGTCAATATGCATTGGCTGTATCAGCAATGTCAGGTTCTTTAGGGGTAGTAGTACGTCCATGTCTACTGGTTGTTTTAATTGCGATGCTTGATAGCCGTCATGTAACGTCCGATGAGCTGTTTGGGCATGGTGTTTATGTATTTTGGTTAACAGCATTTATTTTCTTGGGTGTTTCATTGCTTTTGGCTGAAGAGAAATTCCGTGTGAATTCTCCAAAAGTAGCGATTCCGGGCATGATGCGCGCCTTTATACCGGTAATTCCATACATTTTAATTACAGTTGTTGTTCTTGCGATCTATAAATATGCGCTAGATACAGGAATGAATGAATTTACTGCACCAGTAATTTTGCCATTAGTCCTGATTGCAATGATCTTGTATGACAAAATGGTGGCGCCAAAAGAAGCTCCTGCAATCAATATTCATGAGGCGATTGTTCGTGAGCACGAACAGAAATCACCATTCCTTCGAGCGCATGATCCACATAGTTCTCAATTCCGTCTAGGTTTTGGTGGGGCACTTCGTTTTGCAACCTCAGAAACTGTAGGTCATATTGGTGCACTAATTATCTTGATGGCATTGTCTGCAAGCGTTGGTGGTTTAATTGAACGTTCTGAAGTGGTTGAATTATTGCCGACTCATTTAGGCAGTATCTATATATCACTGGCATGTATTGCACTGCTACTAGCTATTATTGGTATGTGTACAGATCCATTTGGTGCTGTAATTTTAGTTGCTGCAACTATTGCACCTGTGGCATACGAAAATGGTATTCATCCAATTCACTTCTGGATGATTGTGTTGGTTGCATTCGAGTTTGGTTATGTAACACCGCCAGTTGCGTTGAACCATCTACTCACGCGGTTGTCCGTCGGAGATGATGAAGTGAATGCTGCCGATGCGGAAGCAAAAGAGAAATATACAAGTTTCTACTTCCGTTATGAGCGCTGGTTGCTACCAATTATTGTCTTGTTCTCGTCATTGGTATTGGTTACTTATGTGCCATATGTGTTTAAGTTATTTGGTTGGTATCACTAACTTAAATTAAAGTATCAGTTATACAAAAAAGCCTTCCTAAATGGAGGGCTTTTTCAGTCAGTGAGTTTAGTAAATTTAAGAAAAAGGATGACTGGAGTTATTTTAGTTAAAATAAAAAAAGCTAAAGATAGATAACTTTAGCTTTTTAAGTTCCCATTGAAAAACTATTGCTGTTTGAGCTGAGCTTCAAGCAATTTAACTTGTTCTTCTTTGAGTTTTGTTAATTGATCTGCATCTGCATGCTGAGCTTTTAACGTTGCTTCCTGATCTTTTAGCTGGCGATGGATGTCATCAAGTTTAGACACTTCTTCTTTTGCTAAAGACTCTTGAGTAGGTACAGGCTGCTTGAGTACATCTTCATTCACAAGTTGTTGTGAACTGGCAGCCTCTGCTACTGGTTCAGAACTTGATGATGGATCAGTAGTTTTAGCAGGAGCGGGTGTTGAAACAGGTTGAGGATCAACCATTGGTGAGGATGGCTCGGTTTTCTTGAAAAACCATTGTGCAGCTAGAAAAAGCACTACAAGAATGCTTAAGCCCCCAATTAAAATCCACAATAGTTTTGAGTTTTGTTTTCTTTGTAGTGGCATCTCTAAGACCTTTAGTCAGGACGACGAGGCTTGAACTGTATTACTCCAACTTCATCAGGTACAGCGGGTGCTTCAGGCTCATCAATATGAGTCGGACGATTTTCGCTATAACCGCATTCGATACATTCAATCCATTCATCTTCAGCGGTGGTTAGCATGACAATCCGATCTGTTGCTTCACATTTTGGACATTTAGCCCCAGCAATGAAACGTTTTTTCATCTTTATCACCCTAACCACACGATCAATTTAGGCCCATAGTTTAAGCGGTTTTGCTGTCATTCGTCCAACCTTGATGACGTAACAATGCGTCAATTTTAGGTTCACGGCCACGGAAACTCACAAATGCTTCAAGAGCTGTGTCTTTACCACCCACAGCTAAAATTGCCTGACGGAATTCTTTACCCGTTTGAGTGTTGAAAATACCTTCATGTTCAAAACGATCAAATGCATCACTCGCTAAAACTTCTGCCCATTTGTAAGAGTAATACCCAGCCGCATAACCACCAGCAAAAATATGACTGAAGCTATGTTGAAAGCGATTGTATTCAACAGCTGGAACAACGGCGTACTGCTCACGAATGTCATTTAAGGTCTGCTGAATTTGCTCACTGTTCAGTGCAGGTGTTTTAGTGTGAATAGTCAGGTCAAACAATGCAAATTCAAGCTGACGTAAAGTTTGCATACCAGACTGGAAGAAACGAGCATTTAACAAAGCATCAAGTAATTCTTGCGGTAAAGTTTGTTTGCTCTCGGTGTGCTCACTTAAAACATCTAAACTTTCTTTATCCCAAGACCAGAATTCCATGAACTGGCTTGGTAGCTCAACCGCATCCCAAGCAACACCATGAGTTCCTGCAACCGAGATCTTATCTACTTCAGTTAACATGTGATGTAAGCCATGTCCAAACTCATGGAATAAAGTAATTACTTCATCATGGGTGAGTAAGGCAGGCTGATCACCTACTGGAGGAGTGAAGTTACATACCATGTAGCAAATTGGTTTTTGTAAACCATGAACAGTTTGCATACGTGAACGGAAACCATTCATCCACGCACCACCACGTTTACCTGTACGTGCATAAATGTCAAAGAAGAATCCACCAATCACTTGGCCTTGGTCTTCTAATTCAAAATAACGTGCATCTGGATGCCAGACTGGTGCTTGTCTTTCGATGATGTTAATACCATATAGACGTTGCACGATCTGAAATAAGCCCTGAATAACTTTAGGCGCAGGGAAATAAGGTTTTAGTGCTTCTTGCGATAAGTTGAATTGTTGCTGTTTAAGCTTTTCAGAGTAGTAAGTGCTATCCCAAGGTTTAAGTTCATCAACACCATCTTGTTTGGCAATCTCTTGAAGTTCAGCAATCTCTTGAAGAGCAGGAGCACGCGCATGCTCAGCGAGATCAACCAAAAACTCATGTACTGTTTTTACATCTGGTGCCATCTTGCTTGCAAGAGAATATTCAGCATAGTTGTTGAAACCGAGTAGTTTCGCCATTTCCTGACGAAGGCTTAAAATTTCTTCCATAATTTTGCTGTTATCAAACTCAGTTTGTTCCGACTGATCAGATGCACGGGTCACATAGGCTCTATAAAGCTCCTCACGCAAAGCGCGGTCATCTGCATAGGTCATGATTGCAAAATAAGCTGGGAAATCTAGAGTTGCTACAGCTTGATCAAGTTCACGTTGTTTACCGTATTGTTTTAATAACTCAACATTACTTTCTGGAAGACCTTTTAGCTCAGCTTCTGTAAGCGGTTTAAAGTAAGCTTGTGTGGCATCAAGTACATGGTTAGAAAAATCAGAAGAAAGCTGTGAAAGACGAGCAGAAATATCTGCATAGCGTTTTTTCTCTTCGCCCTCTAAAGCCACACCAGAAAGTTTAAAATCACGTAAAGCGAGGCGAATAGCACTTTGTTGGGCTGGGCTAAGAGACGTATAACCCTGACCATCATGGATATGCTGATAAGTTTGATAGAGCGCCGTGTGTTGACCAAGTTGAGTGTAATATTCACTTAAAGCGGGTAATAACGATTGATAGACTTCTCTGGTTTCAGCATTGTTCATCACCGCATTTAAATGTGATAAAACACCCCATAATTCACTGAGGTTGTTTTCAAGAGTATCGACTTGTTCAAGTACTGCAAGTTGTTGAGCGGTATCGCTAGGTACAACTGTAAGTGTATTTAAAAATTCTTGGCCTGCTTGAATCGCTTGCTGAATATCTTGTTTTAAATTTTCTAATTCAATTTGATCAAAACGCGGAGTTGGTAGTGTCGCTTGTTGGAAAGTCATTGCTGTGAGCCACATTATTTTTTAAACATGTTATTAGATGTAGGTCCTCTCAGACCAGAAATCAAGTTTAATGTGCAAAATAAGCTTTCTAAAAAGAAATAAGTCCCAAATTGGGACTTATTTTTAAGTTGGCAACATCTAGTCTTTAATTATTCAGCCTTTGATTTTGCATTGGCTTTTTTCTTTTTAGGCTTAGACTTTTTCTTTACTTTTTCTGGTTTACTTTCTGCTTTTGCAGAAGTTTTTTTACCAGGTTTTTTAGTATAAGAACTAGACTTACCCTTTTCTTTCTTTTTTTGAACAGGTCTTTCGCCATCACTACTTGTTGGTTTGCTGAAAACTTCTTCAGTTGCCTGTGGAGATGTTTTCGTTGTGCGTGGAGCTCGGCTACGAACGACTCGTCCTGCATGCGTGACTTGTTGAAGAAGTTGGAAGTCAATTTTACGTTCTTCAAGATTTACGCCAGCCACCTGAATTTTAACTTCATCACCTAAACCAAAAACTTGACCTCTATTTTGACCTACAAGATTTTGGCTCGCTTGGTCATAAATAAAGAAGTCATCACCGAGTTGGCTAATATGAATCATGCCATCGACATATAAGTCTTTAAGTGTCACGAATAAACCAAATTCGGTCACTGCACTTACGATACCAATAAACTCTTCACCCAAATGCTGTTGCATGTAGTGACATTTCAACCAAGTCGTGACGCTACGAGAAGCTTCATCTGCACGGCGTTCAGTTTTAGAAAAATGTTCACCAGCATCATCTAGTGCGGCACCAGAGAGAGGAGAAGGTTTTTGTTTCAAATGTGCCTTGATAGCACGATGTAACAATAAATCTGGGTAACGACGGATTGGCGAAGTGAAATGAGTATAAGCCTCATACGCTAAACCATAGTGTCCCGCATTTTTTGCGCCATAATAAGCTTGCATCATTGAGCGCAATAAAACGGCATGAATGCTTGGCGCATCAATACGATCTTTGGTTGCTTCAATAACTCTTTGGTAGTCTGCTTGAGTTGGCTGGTCAGGGAAGGGTAGACCAAGTAATTTCACAAAGTCTTTTACTTTCTGAATACGTGAAAACTCAGGAGCTTCATGCACGCGATATAACATTGGAATATCATGTTCTAATGCATATTCAGCAGCAGCTACGTTAGCAAGCAACATACATTCTTCAATGAGCTTATGTGCTTCATTACGTGTACGCGGCAAAATTTCTTTAATTCCGCCTAGCTCATCAAAAGTCATGTACGTTTCAATGGTTTCAAATTCCATTGCATGACGGTCAGCACGCAAGTTTTTCAAAATTTGATAAAGCTGGAAAAGCGTATTTAAAGATTTATGAACATCACGATCTTTTGGAATAGCATCTGTTGCACCTTCAAAATATTGTGCTACCTGTGTATAGGTCAAACGCGCTTTTGAGTGCATAACTGATGGATAAAACTCGAAACCAGTTACACGGCCTGTACGGGAGAGTTTAAGGTCACAAACCATACATAGGCGGTCTACGTGAGGATTCAGAGAACACAAGCCGTTTGACAAAGCCTCTGGTAGCATCGGTAATACAAAGTGTGGGAAATATACCGAAGTGCCTCGTTCCTCAGCTTCTTCATTGAGGGCTGAGTTTAAACGAACATAATGGCTTACATCGGCAATTGCAACCACAACACGGTAACCACCACCTGGACGTTTTTCTGCATAAACTGCATCGTCAAAATCTCGAGCATCTTCACCATCAATCGTAACTAATGCTAAATCTCTTAAATCAATGCGGCCTTCACGGTCTTGAGCAGATGGCTCTTTAAAACTTTCTGCTTCTTTTAATACTTGATCTGGAAACTCATATGGCAAACCAAATTCAAGAATGGTTTGTGGAATAATAATTTCTGTATCAGCTTTGTCCGCCATAGACTGAATAATATGCGCCGTTGAAAATTCTTCTCGGGTCGGATAAGTATCAATTGCAACACGCAGCATATCGCCAACACTCGCTTCAGCATGTTTTACGAGTTCTTTTTCCAACGGAATAGGTTGGTGCTGATTAGGATTGTTGGGTTGAATAAAATATTCGCCATCGTGAACGGACAATTTACCGATCAATTGTTTGACGCGATGTTGCAAAACTTCTGTAATAAAACCCCAAGGTTTACCTTTACGGTCTACCGAAGTCTGGCGCACTTTAACTCGGTCGCCATTAAAGACTAAACGTAATTCACGTTCAGGAAGTAAAAGGTCAGTTTGACCATCAATATGTGCTGTACCTAAACCTTTACTATTAATATAAACAGTTGCTTCATATGTTGGTTGATCTGCCACCAACTGAAATTTAAAACCGTCTTTCATGATTTGACCATCACGAACCATAGCACTTAAACGATGACTTAACGCTTCGATACTTTTTTGGTCATGAATATTAAAATGATCGACAAGCTCTGCATGAGATTGTGGTGTTTGAACCTGCTCCAATGTATCTAAAATAAGAGTACGGCTTGGAATAGGATTGTCATAACGTTCAGCTTCAGCTTTCGCTTCAGGGTCAGCCCAGTTTTTTGTCATGTCGTTTGGTTTCACGCTTGGCAGATAAGTTTAGCATAAGCCATGCAGACCCGAACTGCACGTTTAGGTTTGCAATAATGTGTTATGCACTACAGTATTTTGATGAAGAAATAATATCTATCTTAACAAGCGTTTGATCGAAAAAGACGAAAATAATGAGTAAATTGCTTAAAAAGTAATTCATTGAACTAAAAAACAAGAAAATTTCAGTATGATGACTTGATCAATGTAGTTTTAGTTTGTATTATGGCGGCTCGTTCCGGTGAGGTGGATGAGTGGCTGAAATCACTTCCCTGCTAAGGAAGCATACCTATTACTGGTATCGAGGGTTCGAATCCCTCTCTCACCGCCATTACTTAATGCGCTCATAGCTCAGCTGGATAGAGCACTTGGCTACGAACTAAGGGGTCGGGAGTTCGAATCTCTCTGAGCGCACCAAGTAAAATAGAACGAATCGCTGAAAGGCACACAAGTTACGCGCTCATAGCTCAGCTGGATAGAGCACTTGGCTACGAACTAAGGGGTCGGGAGTTCGAATCTCTCTGAGCGCACCAACTTGAAGAATTAACCGCTTTTATAGCGGTTTTTTTGTGCTTGTTTTTTAGTAATTTAAAAAAAATCTAACTTTATAACTTTTTAATTATATTAGAGATAATCATAAATGAATCTAGCTTTATTTGACTTTGATGGCACCATCACTCACAACGACACGTTCAGCTTATTTCTTAAATTTTCTTTAGATAGAAAAACACAACTCGTTGGTGGTATTCGACTTGCATCGTATATAGCTGGCTATAAACTTGGTTGGGTAACGGATAAAACCATTCGAACTAAGCTTTGCCAAGTAGGATATGTCGGCTATGACGCGAATTCCCTAAAAGATATGGGGCAAGAGTTTGCTAAAAAGGTGCTTCCTACATGTGTTCGTGAAAATGCCTTGGAGCGTATTCTCTGGCATAAACAACAAGGTGATCAGATTGTTGTTGTATCTGCATCATTAGGCGTTTATTTAGAAAGTTGGTGTCATTCTTTAGGTTTAGATGTTATATGCAATCAACTTGAAATACATAATGGTATTTTAACAGGTCATTTTATTGGTGGTGATTGTGGTTATTTAGAAAAAGTAAATAGAATAAAAAATAAATATGATTTAACCCAATATCCTACAATTTATGCTTATGGTGATACTCCTAATGATTATGCAATGTTGGAATTAGCACATAAAAAATATTATAGATGGCAAGAGATTGATTAGTACTAATTAATATTAGGAACTATATTAAATAAGGAAGCTACTTTTATAAGTAGCTTCCTTTTAATGATATTAAACCGTATGGAAAGAATTATCTAAGAAGTTATCAGTAAGTAATGACTGAGGTACGATAGTGTGCGTTGTATTCGTTACGCTAGATACTGTTGAAGTCACTCCACCGAGTAAGCTACCACCAGTTAATCCACCAAGTAAATTAGAAATGACATCTAAGCCACCTTGACCAGTCACGCTGCCAGTTAAGCTACCAACGATATCCGTTACGATGCCGATAGGGTTTTCGGTGCCGCCTGTTACACCCCCAGTTAGGCTACCTAGAAGGTCAGTCACTACACCGAGAGGGCTATCGCCACCTACACTTCCAGTTAAACCACCTAGAAGATCAGTGACTACACCAAGAGGACTATCACCACCAGTAACTCCACCAATAGTTCCTGTTACACCGCCAAGGATTTCTGTTAATAAACCAGTTGCAGTAGAGCCATTAGTAATAAGTGTACCGATAATACCAGTCGCTGATTCAGTTGCACCTTGAATATCACCACCGACTAAGTCAGATACAACTTCAAGAGCACCATTTACTGTGTCGCGAGAAGTTTCGAAAGTTAGTGTGCCGAGGTCAGCAATTTCAGAAACAGGATGTTCTACTTGTGGAAGAATACCGATAATTGTATCCGCTACGGTATCAATACCAGTGTTGATAATTTCAGTTTTTAGGCTTTCAACGCCTTGAAGAATATCGATACCACCTTGAACTACGTCGATCACTGGAGAGATTGGAGATGTTCCACCACCAATACCACCTGTTACACCGCCAATGATGTCGGTCACGACTTCAAGGGGGTTGCCGCCAACGCCACCCGTTACACCACCGATAATGTCAGTTACAACTTCAAGAGGGTTACCGCCAACACCACCAGTTACACCACCAATAATGTCAGTTACGACTTCAAGAGGATTGCCGCCAACACCGCCCGTTACGCCACCCACTACATCGGTAACGCTTCCTACAACACCAGTGATAATACCAGCAGCAGTTGTACCATTATTGATAAGTGTACCCAGAATACCAGTTGCTGATTCAGTTGCACCTTGGATATCTCCACCAACTAAATCAGAAACAACTTCAAGTGCGCCGTTTACAGTGTCGCGAGAAGTTTCAAAAGTTAATGTGCCGAGGTCAGCAATTTCAGAAACAGGATGCTCAGTTTGTGGAAGAATGCCAATGATTGTGTCGGCAACAGTGTCGATACCTGTATTAATAATTTCAGTTTTTAGGCTTTCAACACCTTGAAGAATATCGATACCACCTTGAACTACGTCGATCACTGGAGAAATTGGAGATGTACCGCCACCGATACCACCCGTTACGCCGCCGATGATGTCGGTTACGACTTCAAGAGGATTGCCGCCAACACCACCAGTTACACCACCGATAATGTCAGTTACGACTTCAAGAGGATTGCCGCCAACACCACCAGTTACACCACCGATAATGTCAGTTACAACTTCAAGAGGATTGCCACCAACACCGCCCGTTACGCCACCCACTACATCTGTAATGCTTCCAACTACACCAGTAACAATACCTGTAGCAGTTGTACCATTGTTGATAAGTGTTTCAACAATTCCTGTTGCTGATGCAGTTGCGCCTGAGATATCTCCAGCTACTAAATCAGAAACAACTTCAAGAGCACCATTTACAGTGTCGCGAGAAGTTTCAAAAGTTAATGTACCAAGGTCTGCAATTTCAGAAACAGGATGTTCAGTTTGTGGGAGTACTCCAATGATAGTTCCAGCAACAGTTTCAATGCCAGTGTTGATAATTTCAGTTTTTAGGCTTTCGACACCTTGAAGAATATCGATACCGCCTTGAACGACATCAATGACTGGGGCAATTGGAGATGTTCCACCAGACACACCACCTGTTACGCTGCCGATAATACCAGTGACTACTTCAAGAGGATTGCCACCAGACACGCCTCCAATCAAACCACCAGTTACACCACCCACTACATTGGTTACTGTTTCTAATGGGTTTGTAGAGCCGACAGTGCCAGTTACAGTGCCAATCACATCAGAAACTAAGCCTGTTGCTGTATGCGTAACCGTATTAGTTACTGTAGAAATAACATTTGAAAGTAGGCCTGATGTTGAAACGTGTGCATCAACAGAAGAACCCGTGTTTACAGTGGTATTTACCGATACAACATTACCCAAGTCTTGAGTAACTTTTGAGATCGAAGATACGAGATTTTTTAGTAAAAACATGTTGGTCTATTTCCTATATAATTATGTATTTTTAAGTAAGTATTATTTATTGCGCTACATAATTAATGAGATGTATATCTCAATAATTGGAATTTAGTATTGGTTAGATATCAAAAGCTGTCAATGTGTATTTCTAGTCACATTTTTTGATATTAAATAATATTTAAAGAAATAATATTTCATCTAATTTAGACATAAAAATAATAATGGTTTTCATATAATATTTTTTTAATTAATTATAATTTTTCTTATATTTCCACTTATTTGAAGCATTATATAAGATGAATTTTACTTAACCTTATAATGTTAAGGTGCAACTAGAAATATTTTATTTCTATAATGTTGACTAAAATAGTCGCCTTTATTTTTTAGGTATATGGCCAAATACGTCAAAAAGCCTGTAAAACTTATTTGAAAAAAAATATTTCAAATACATCTTAGGTGAGAAAAATATCAATAGTTTTAGTCATTTTTTTATGTAAAAGAGGAGTGTGGCTAAGAACTAGGCGGTTGATGACAGAAAGATGAAAAAAGGCTTCCTAAGCTTTGAAAAATGCGTATAATGCGCAACATCAAGTACGCGCTCATAGCTCAGCTGGATAGAGCACTTGGCTACGAACTAAGGGGTCGGGAGTTCGAATCTCTCTGAGCGCACCACTTGAAGAATTAACCGCTATGTATAGCGGTTTTTTTGTGCCTGTTTTTTATCATTCCTCTTAAAAGCCAGTGCTCATAGCAACCAGCTTTAAAAAGAATTAAAAATTAGCCAAATGTTTTAAAGCGGCTTTCATCTTCAATAAAAGCTTTTTCTCCGGCTTCGCCTTCGATTGAACCAAATACTAATTGAGCTCTTAATTTCCAGTGAGCGGGAACATTAAACGCAGCATTAATTTTCTCATCAATGATTGGATTATAGTGTTGCAGCGAGGCACCAATACCTTGTTCCGCAAGTACGTTCCATACTGCAAATTGTGCAATTGCTGTTGAGTGCTCAGACCAGATTGGAAAATTATCTGCATACGCTTCGAATTGTTCTTGTAGATCTTTGATCACATGTTGGTCTTCAAAAAATAATACTGTACCTACACCTGCTGCAAAACTTTGAATTTTCTGTTCAGTTCCAGTTAGGGCTTCTGCAGGAATAATTGTTTTTAATACATCTAAAACAATATTCCAGAAATTCTGGTGAGATTGATCAAATAAAATCACAACGCGAGAAGACTGGGAGTTAAAAGCAGATGGGCTATGTTTTACAGCTTCTTGAATTAATTTTTCAATTTCATTCGGTGAGTGTTTTAGGTTCTTTCCTATTGAATAAATAGAACGACGTTTTTTAATTAATTCTAAAAAGCTTGGTTCATGTGAAAGATTCATCTCTTGAGTGGTTTGCGTAACCACATCTTTTGAGACTGTTGCTTTTTGATTTAAGCCAAATAATTTTGCAAAAAAAGACATGAGACATTCTACTAAGAAGGTGATGCTCTTATTGTAGAAATTTTAAAAAGTGAAATAAGCTCAAAAAATATGAATCTACGTTCCATATATGCAACGAAAAATATTTATCAATCGAACCGTTGTTTCTTTTGAACAAAACAAAAAATAGCCTTTGATTCATTTTAAAGCTGAAATGAATATGCTCTAATAGTTTCGATTTATTGAGTATTGATGCATTGCAATGACTGAGCAAAAAACAGCTTTATCTTTACGTTACTATTTGAATTTAGAAGAATCACAAGATGGATTTTCTTTAGTAACATTTGGGAAAAAACAATTTACCCGTTTTCTAACACCTGCAATTAGTATCGCAATTATTATTTGGGGACTTTATTTAGGTTTCTCTGGGGTTGGCCGATATTATGTTGGTTTAGGTCTGTTTTTTCTGGTGATGCAAGGGTTGATGCGTTACTGGCTTTTACCGATGTTATTTAAACGTCAATTTGTTCGTTATCAGTTTGGGAAGAGCGAGCAGGGAATCGACCTATATCAAGATTATTTTGAGCTTTATTCCAGTGATCGTAAGCAAGTGGTGCAATATGCGGATGTGCAAACCTTTGCTAAAGGTAAGCTGACGTACATGCTTGAGTTAAAAAATAAAACTGTAATTATTGTGCCAAAGCGCGCATTTGCACAGGTTTCAGATCAAACGATATTTGAAAATACATTTAAGAAATAAATTATTGGAATTATTAGCCGCAACAACAAAGGAAGCCCCATGAGTACACGTCCTTCAAAAATCGTTTGCGTAGGCAGAAGCTATGCCGATCATGTTAAAGAATTAAATAATGCTATGCCTGACAGACCTATATTATTTATTAAACCACCTAGTAGTTTGATTGGTTTAAATGACGGTATTTCTTGGAATCCAGCTTGGGGCAGTTGTCATTTTGAGTGTGAGTTAGTTTTACGCATTGACCAACCTTTAAAAGGTGAAACAGATCCTGCAAAAGCATTGAAAGCGATTGGTGCGGTGACATTAGGTCTTGATTTAACGATGCGTGATTTACAGAATGATCTGAAAAGTAAAGGTCACCCATGGGAACGTGCAAAAGCTTTTGATGGTGCTTGTGTATTGGCTGATTGGGTAGATACAAAAGAAATTACCGACTGGCAAGAGACCAAATTCACTTTCCATATTAATGATGAGCTACGTCAAGACGGTAATACTGAACTATTAATGTTTACGATTGGCGATCTATTAACTGATATTAATCAGGTCTTTTCATTAGAGCCGGGTGATGTGATTATGACAGGTTCACCTGCTGGTGTTGGGCCATTACACTCGGGTGATCAGTTGAAAATGACATTAAAAGGTGCAACACAAGATTTTGCATGGGAAACTTTTGTAAAGGCATAATCCTTTTCTAAATTTTCCAATAAAAAACCCTATTATTTTTCAATAATGGGGGTTTTTTATTGTCTAGAAGTGGAAGACATTTATAGTAATAAATCGTCCTATTTTTCTATTTCTCTTCAAAAACTGTTGAAAGAGGGATAGAAAGTTTTGCAGCCAAATAATCATTAGACTCAATGAGTGCTGGTCCAATTTTTTCCATCCATTCATCGTCATCATGCACATTTTGGACATCTTGACGTAAAGGTAATGGGTACGGAAGAGCTGTGAAAAAACTCCAGAAATCAACTTGGGATAAATTACGTGCTAGAACATATTCATCTTTATCAGTGCGTTTAACTAAATTTTGTTCTTCAAGTAAAAGTACATAAGCCGGCCAGCGGCCAATTTCTCCACGGCCTAAAATTTCTAAGGCTTCTTTATCACTTACACTTTCACCCAGCTTTTGCTTTTTATAAAACAACTCAAGAATATCTAATAGCATTAGAACAGGATGTCGTTTTTGCTCTTTACCTGAGTGAAAAGCAGTTAAAGCAAAACTGACTTCTACACCTAGTAAAATAATATTCCATGAAAGGAATATCCATAATAGGAAAATAGGTACCGCTGCAAATGCACCGTATATCAGTTCATAGCTGGTGAAATTTGACATTACGAAGCTGAATAAGTTTTTGAGTATTTCAAAAAGTACAGCACTTAAGCAGGCTGCTATACCAGCTGCATAAACGGGAACTGTTCGATTCGGAATAGTCCAATACAAAATAAAAAAGCCAACAATAGTCAATAAGAAAGAAATCAGCCAGAGTATGAATGATCCATCAAGTTGATATCCTGCAAAATTATTGCTGAGAATATTCATGGAAGCGACAGTCGAAGAAATGACAAATGCGCTTCCTAAGATAATCGGACCTAAAGAGATGATGGTCCAGTAACGCATAAAACCCATAATGCCACTACGAGTTTCTTTTACGCGCCAAATACGATTAAAGACGGTTTCAATTGAGGTCAGCATTAAAACGGTAGTAACGAATAAAAACAGCACACCAATAACGGTTAAGTTGCTTGATTTCTCTGTGAAAGCATTTAAAGCTTTATCAAACGCAATAGTGCTCTTAGGTAAAAAATTACTATAAATTAAGTGTTGGAGCTGTTGTCTTGCAGGTTCTAGAGCTTTAATTGAAGAGATAATAACTAAAAAAACCGTTAACATAGGTACAACTGCGAATAGTGTTGTATAGGTGAGGGAACCAGCTTGTTCACGGCACCGATCAGCTTCAAAACGTTTAAATACATATAAAACGAACTGAAACCAGGTTTTATTATAAAAAGGAAGCTTACTTAAAAAACGTTGTAACATGCGTCGTCTATCCCGATTTTTTTAATCATCATGTTGGGCGATTAATAGCTTATCAAAGTATGAGCTTAAGAACTCAAATCGTAGATTAAAGCAAAATAATAACTTATAGAATTAAAGTCGTTCTGTAAATTTACTATGTGCTATAGAAAAAATTGTAGCCATAATCTTTTCAAAAAAGTTGGCTTTCTGTTGTTTGATTATAAGATTCATTAAAAGTTGGTGAACCTTTTACTCAACGATTTTGAGAAATTTGCTCGTGTTACCTTTAATGCTAAACAATCAATCACCTCTAGAATTTCATAAAATTGGTTTCGCCAAAAAAATAAAAAATACCGTATAGTGTTCTTTTTAACAAAATTTATGAAACCGATGCAACCTTACATTCTTGTACTCTATTACAGTAAATATGGCTCTACTAAAGAAATGGCACATTTAATTGCCAATGGTGTTGAGTCTGCGGGTATGTCAGTGAAAATTCGGACAGTGCCAAATATTGCTCCAGTCGTCACGGTAGCTGAACCAAGTATTCCGGCAGAAGGCGATATCTACTGTACGTTAGATGATCTGGCGAATTGTGCGGGTCTGGCGTTAGGTTCCCCAACTCGCTTCGGCAATATGGCAAGTGAAATGAAATATTTTTGGGACCAAACGACGAGTCTTTGGCTCAATGGAGCATTACATAATAAACCTGCTTGTGTTTTTACTTCTTCTGGATCAATGCATGGTGGGCAGGAGAGTACTTTACTCACAATGTTACCGCCGTTATTTCATCATGGGATGATGATTTTGGGATTACCAAATGCAATTCCGGCTTTATCTAATACTAAAACGGGTGGAACACCGTATGGGGCAAGTCATGTAAGCGGCCCCCGCCATGACCAAAGTTTAAGTCAGGATGAAAAGATTTTGTGTGAAGCTCAAGGCAAACGTTTGGGTGAGGTTGTTGAAAAGCTTGTAGTTTCTCTTTAAGCAGTTAAAAAAAAGAGCGGATATCCGCTCTTTTTTATTTGCACAATTTATTCTTTTACAAAAGTAACTTTACCATCTGTAAGAGAAAGAACACGTGCTAATGACTCAACTCGGTAGCCTTTTTCAAGCAATAAATCACGGCCTGGTTGGAATGATTTTTCAATCACGATACCGACACCCACAACTTCTGCATTTGCTTGGTGAATTAAATCAATTAGTCCTAATGCTGCTTGACCATTCGCCAAGAAGTCATCAATAACTAATGCTTTATCAGTTGAATGAAGGTGTTTGTTTGAAATCGCAATCGTACTTTCAGTTTGTTTGGTAAAACTGAATACTTTAGAGCGATATAAGTCATCTTTTAACGTCAATGACTGATATTTACGAGCGAAAATTACAGGTACACCAAGTTCCAAACCTGCCATGATTGCAGGTGCGATACCTGATGCTTCAATGGTAATAATCTTGGTAATCCCTGCATCTTTAAAGCGAGCGGCAAATTCTTTACCAATCTGCTGCATTAATACAGGATCAATTTGGTGGTTTAAGAAAGCGTCGACTTTCAAGACTTGATCAGATAGAACGATACCTTCTGTTAAGATTTTCTGTTCTAGTGCGTGCACGGGAGAATCCTCTAGACGGATGCTTTTAAAGCAAAGGCGTATTTTAAAAAGCATCCGAAAAAATGCAAGCTTTAATTCGTTTTACCTGTATAACTTGTTAATAACAGGCCATAAGAAGTTTTACCATCAACATGGCTGACTTTAACTGGTAAATAGTCCAATTTAGGTGCTAACCAGAAAATAGTATTACGGTCTGGTCTGCCATGTTCTAAAACAACTTTTACGGTATCAAAGGTGCCATAAGAGGTTTTAATTTTCTCAGTGCCTTGTTTTACAAAACGACGATTTTCAACTTCTTTTGCATCGGCAAGAGGGTATGAGGTTTTAAGTGAACCATTTTTTAAATCTTCACGAACTTGTAATTCTGCATTTAACTCATCAAGTACGCCGGCCTGCCAAGCAAATGAACGAGCTTTATCATCTTTCTTGGTAGAAATAGTTTTGCTGTTTGGATTAAAGTTAATATTCATGGTGTTGTTATGAATCAAAATTTTGCTGGTACGGCTAAAACTTTGAGATCCAATTTTACCATTAGCAAAACTAAATTTACTTGTTTCACTTGCAGAAGCAATTCCACCTGCTTTTGCAGTGAAATTATAAGTCCAATTATTACCTTGCTGGCTTAAGGCACGTGTAGCTGAACCCATACCTTTATTATTATAAGTGAACTGATAATTTGCCTGAAATGGGCTCATGGCAAGTGCATGGCTTGAGAAACCTGCAAAAAGCAAAGTTGTTGAAATACCTGTTGCGATGCCAAACGATTTCAGAAATTTTGTTGCCATAAGTAAATATCCTTGTACAGACTGAAAAGTCAGTGCTGATGCATCTATAACTTGAACATATTATGCCTGCTGATCATGGAGAAAAAATCAGGATTTATGCTAAATGTGTAATCTATTTGTGTTTTTTGGCAGTTAATTCATTTTTATTCATAACAGTGCTATACATCTTTTTGCTGGATTGGTGTGATTTCAGAATCTTCTAATTCATCTTCAAAATCATCGTCCTGATCACGGTAAAGTAGCGCTGCTAAATTCACATTTCCAAATACGACTAACTCAGCCTCACGAACTCGTGCGTAATTTACATGCACTTTACCTAATGTCTCGATAATACTGGCCTTTTTACCAAACCAGCGATTGAGGTCAAGAAATATAAGTTCATCACGTTCTTCTGCTACATTAAAACGTTCAAGAATCATTCCTAAAGGATCTTTTTTCAAAATTTTATGGTAGTAAAAAACAGCGGCTTTTACGGCAATCTTCTGCCAAAAGTTTTTATATTTCGCTTCAATAATTTGTGTATTACTAATTTGTTCAAAAACTAAAAGCTGTTGTTCTTTATTAAATTCCATCTGAATCAGTTTTAAATCAACAGATAATGTCGTCTCTAGACCTTTTACATGCATAGTTGCATATAACCTTAACCAGTCATGATAAAGATCAGCATGGAGATCATCTAAAAACTCAACATTATTGGTGACATAACGTTGTAAAGTCGCATTCAGAAAGGTTTGTGATAACGTAAAATCTCTTTCTTCTTCAATGAATGCTTCTGCTTTTTGGTAGACTTTTTGAAGGCGTCTGACTAATGATGAAAATAGCGTTTGCATAAAAGAACTTCCAGAAGATAATTTACTTAAGAACCAACACAATCTTTATTATGATAAAAAACGAGTTTTGATATTGCAGTGTAACAAATTTAATTGATACATTTTGACAAAATGAAAATGGATAAAACTCTATATTTGAAGTGAATCACACTTTTATCCAGATTTGAATATCAGTTTATATTTTATTCGGTGTTAAACCGTGGGGAAAAGGCATTTATATGCTTTTAAGATTATGTTGAATAAAAGAAATCTATCCATAAAGCCTTTTTACCATTGGTGGCAAGACAGAGTCTTTATTGCTGCAACAATATTGGCAATCTTCCTGCATATTTTTGTGTTGCTCATCCACTTTGCTATGCCAGACCCGTCTGAGCAATCTACTAAAGAAATTGCAATTTCAATTCGATCAAGCAATGAGCCAGTTCAGCAGGCAGACTTTTTGGCACAAGCGGACCAACAAGGTTCGGGTGCATTTCGTGAAGCACACCGTACTTCTAGCGATACTCCAAATCCGATGCCTAATAATGCATCAACTGGAAATGCACAGTTAGAAAGTTTGCAAAAGGTTCAGCAACAAAGAGAGCTTAAATTTGAAGAAAAAGTCTTAATGACGGTTTTGAGTTGGCAAAAACAAGCTGATGCGAGTCAAAGGAAAAAAGAATTAGAACAATTACAAAGTCAATTTCAGGCAAAAGCGGCGATGGTTGCGAGCCTTGAAGCACAATATTTACAACGTAGACAAGATTTCAGTCGGCAACAAAAAATCAAAACAGTAGATGGAGTTCAAGCGAAGAAAGATGCCTCAGCTGCTTATTTAGATAAGTTCCGTGAAAAAGTGGAGTTGTATGGTAATCGCTATTATCCAGAAGAAGCCAAACAACAACAGCTAAGAGGTGAAGTTCGCTTAATGGTGATTTTGAATGCTCAAGGCGGGATTCGTGCAATCCGATTGCTTGAAAGCTCAGGCCATTCAATACTAGATGAAGCAGCTAAGTCTTCAGTACGTCGCGGCGCGCCATTTGGGCATTTCGATGCTAATATGAAAGATATTTCTGAATTACGGATTGTACGTACGTGGCGTTTCGATCCGGCTCAAGCAGAATTTGAAGTACATTAATAAAAAATGTGGATAAGTTTTAGCTTATCCACATTGATTTTAGTTAATTAGAAAAAATCCCATTTGAAGACAGACTAGGTTTTTATCTAATTAAGAATGATTAGCTCTGTTCTTGGTAAGGATTGTCTATATTCAGCTTTGCTAGAATTTCAACTTCAAGCCCTTCCATTTCTTCAGCATCTTCATCACTAGTTTCATGGTCATAACCGAGCAAATGTAAAACACCATGTACTAATAAATGTGCAAAGTGGTCTTGAGCTGTTTTCTTTTGTTCAACCGCTTCTTGCAATACCACTGGAATACAAATGACTAAGTCACCCAGAGGGAAGGCATCGAGCATTGGTAAAACTTCTTCGGGAATATCACTCGGAAAAGATAAAACATTGGTTGGTTTATCTTTCTCTCGATATTGCAGATTAAGTTGTTGGCTTTCTGCTAAATCGACACAAGCAACGCCAATTTCGCAATCTTCTTTATAACCAACGTGGCGTAAAGTTGTCTCAATAATTTTTTTGAGTAGAGCTCGTTTGAGCTCTAACCCAGGTAATTGAAGGTCTTGCTGTAAACTTAAACTGATTTTCAAAATGAATCCTTAAGCATCCTGATGTTGCAAGTCTGCTGCTGTATCGTTCTCAGCGACTAATGCTTCCTGACGGGCTTTACGTTCAGCACGTGCTTCAGCATTAAGACGCTGTTGTTCACCATCCCATCCTTCATACGCTTCAACGATTTTTTGAACAAGTTGATGACGTACAACGTCGCGGGAATGGAAACGGGTAATATGAATTTCTGTAATATTCTCGAGTACACGCAGTGCGTGTGCCAAACCAGATTGTTGACCTTTAGGTAAATCTACTTGAGTAATGTCACCTGTAATCACTGCACGAGAGCCAAAACCTAAACGGGTCAAGAACATTTTCATTTGTTCAGGTGTTGTGTTTTGAGCTTCATCCAAAATGACAAATGAATGGTTAAGTGTGCGACCACGCATATATGCAAGAGGCGCAACCTCAATGACTTGGCGCTCGATTAACTTGGCAACTTTTTCAAAGCCAAGCATTTCGTAAAGGGCATCGTAAAGAGGACGTAAATAGGGGTCAATTTTCTGGGTTAAATCACCAGGTAAGAAACCTAGCTTTTCTCCAGCTTCTACAGCAGGACGTACAAGTAAAATCCGCTGGATTTCGTTACGTTCTAGCATGTCTACTGCAGCAGCAACTGCTAAATAAGTTTTACCTGTACCAGCAGGGCCTACACCAAAAGAAATATCGCTTTGTAAGATACGTTGTACATAACGTTTTTGATTGGCACCACGTGGATTAATGCGGCCTTTTCGGGTCTGGAAATAAACATCTAGCGGCGCATCGTGTTCATCCATTTCGTCACCAACCAACTCGAAATTACGTTCAGTTTGTGACGATTGAATGAGGAGGTGTAATAGATCAGCACTGATTTGCTGGGATACCTCAGACTCTTCGTAGAGTCGTTGCAATAATGCTTCGGCTCTCCCAACAGCATCTATTTCACCATCTATGTGAAAAACATCTCCACGATGAGTAATTTTGACATCTAAACGCTGTTCAATTTGCTTCAGGTGCCCATTATAGGCACCTAGAATGCTCTTTAAACGTTCCATTGAAATTTCAGGAAATGTTACGGTACGTCGAATCGCTGCAGTCAAGAGAAAACCTTTCAGTAGACTTTAGAATACCCCTACATTACGCCACGTCAGGTTCAAGATTCAAGAGCTCACCGTAAACAAAATTTAAAGTTTTAATTTCAGTAATCTCGATCTCTGCAAAACGACCAACCCAAGTCGCATCACCAACGAAAGTGACTAGGCGTGTATTGTCAGCAGTACCAATTAAAACATTAGGATCTTGATCAGATACTTTTTCAATAAGTACGCGTTCAATTTTACCTAACATGGCATCTGTTTTTTCAATACTAGACTGCTTAATGACTTTTTGAACTTGAGCTAAACGTTCTTTTTTAACTTGCTCAGGTGTGGTGTCTGGTAAGTCGGATGCTGGTGTACCAGGGCGTTTTGAGTAGACAAAACTATACGAATGGTCGAAGTCTAAATCTTTGATAAATTGCAATGTTTCTGCAAAGTTTTCATCGGTTTCACCAGGGAAGCCAATAATAAAGTCACTTGATAAATGCATATCTGGACGAATTTTGCGTAGCTTCGCAATTTTATCGATATAAACATCAATCGTGTGATTTCGCTTCATTGCCTGTAAAACATCATTAGATCCACTTTGTACAGGCAAGTGTAAATGTGACACCATTTGAGGTAAATCTTCATAGCACTGAATTAGCTCATCAGAGAACTCAAGTGGGTGCGATGTTGTATAACGTAAGCGTCCAATACCCGGAATTTCTGCAACGAGTCGTAACAATTCAGGGAAGGTACAGATGCCACCTTCGAAGGTTTCACCACGGTAACCATTTACATTTTGACCAAGAAGTGAAATTTCACGGACACCTTTTTCAGCAAGGCCTGCAATTTCTGCAAGTACATCATCTAAAGGTCGAGAAACTTCTTCACCACGTGTATATGGAACTACACAGAAAGAGCAGTATTTAGAACAGCCTTCCATAATAGAAACAAATGCTTTAAAGCCTTCTACGCGTGGTTCTGGTAAAAAGTCGAACTTTTCAATATCTGGGAAAGAAATATCAACGAGTTTGATTTTGTCTTTTTTAGGTTTTTCTACTTGAGCATTATGTTGATCAAGCATTTGTGGTAAACGGTGTAATGTTTGTGGGCCAAAAATCATGTCTACATAAGGCGCACGTTTTTGAATATTGTCGCCTTCTTGAGAGGCGACACATCCACCGACACCAATCACAAGATCTGGATTTTTGTCTTTTAGTTTGCGCCAGCGCCCTAATTCACTAAATACTTTTTCTTGTGCTTTTTCGCGAATTGAACACGTATTCATGAGCAGGATGTCTGCTTCATTAGGGTTGCTCGTTAAAATGTAACCGTGAGAGTCCCCTAAAAGGTCTGCCATACGGTGACTGTCATACTCATTCATCTGACACCCTTGAGTTTCAATATAAAGTTTTTTTATTGAAACATCAGTGGTGTGCGTTGGCTGGGTAACAGTGTTTTCTGAGGCAGCTTTGGCACCATTGGGAATGAAGGTTTGAACCGTCATGCAGGCTCCTAACAGATCGATCTAAAAAAGAATAAATTTGCCCAAAATGGGTCAAACCATTCATTATAGCAGCATTTGGACCGAACCGATAACAGTAAACCTTTAGAACATGACACGGTTTTTTTGAAGTAAATTATGTGAATTTTAATGATGTTGAATCATAGAGTTACATAACACAACAAAAGAAAGCACGAAGACTAATTAAACTATGCTTTGAAGGTGAATAGTCAGGGTTTAACACATTTATGAGACCAAGTAGAAAGAGCTCATCAATCCATAGTCGTGTAATGAAAAATAAATATATGCATCGTAGCTGGTTAGGAGCTATGTGTTTACTTGGTTGTTCATTTACCTATGCTGCCGAAGAGCAGTTCAATGATGCATTGAATGCTGCAAATAGTGGCAATACTGCGTTATTAGACCAATATCAGCTTGCTATGCAAAATGATGTATTGGGGTACTATCCAGAATATTGGAAAATTAATAGCAATCTTGGCTTTCAACCTTCAGCTTCGATTGTAAGTTTTGCTCAGCGTTATCCTCAATCAGCAATGGCTGAGAAATTAGCTGCCGACTATGTTGAAGAAAAAGTTAAACAAGCTGACTTCGTATCTGCACAGCCTTTACTATCTTATGTAACTAACCCAGATCAGGCCGAAAACTGCGCATTGGCGCAGGTGAGAGCGAGAACCGGTGATTCATTAGTTTTTGCTGAATATAAAGATGTATGGTTAGCCACCGAATCACAACCTGAATCTTGTGTGGGTTTAGGACGCTTGATGTTATCTAGCCCATTAATGAGTCAACAAGATAAACAACAGCGTCTTTGGGTGCAGTTACGTTCTGGTTTAACAGGGCAGGCACTTGCTACCGCACAGACTTTAGGTATGAATTTGTCTTTGGCTCAGCTTAATCAAATTCAGGCGAATCCTCTTAATTATTTGTGGAGTGCGCCTAAAACAAATGATACAGACTATTCTTATTTGATTTTTGCATTAGGTCGTTTGGCTAATAATGACTTACCTAACGCTTTTTCGAACGTCCAACGTGTCGCTCAAGGTACACCAGAGAATATACAAAAGTATTTATATAGAACGGTGGCTTATATTGGTGGCACCACGGTCATGAAAAATAATTTCAATCGTGAAGTTCTTCAATATTTTGATGCAAGTTACGGTTATCCTTTAAGTCCTGAAGAAGCTGAAATTTATGCACGTCAGGCAATTCGATTTGGTTCGTGGGAAAGTTTAATTCGTGCTATTGATAGTATGAGCGTGACACAAAAACAAGAAGATCGCTGGCAATATTGGCTTGCTCGTGCAACAGAGCAGCGCAATGACAGTAATTCAAAAAATACTGCGCAACGTATTTATAAGAAGTTAGCTGAAAGCGGCGATGACTATCACAACCTTTTAGCTAAAGATCGTTTGGGCGAACGTTATAATCATCAACCTTATGATGATCAGCCAACTGCAAGTGATTTAAGACGTTTAGACCAGAATGTTCACTTTAATCGCGCTTTTACTTTAAGACGTATTAATGCAAATCCGACTTATACCAACCGAGAATGGAATTGGGCAGTTCGACAAGCTTATCTTCAACACGATGATGGTGTGTTGTTAGCTGCTGCAAAACGTGCTCATGACATGGGATGGTATGACCGTGCAATTTACGCAGCGGATCGTACAACAAATAAACATAATGATACGTATCGCTATGTGACACCGCATAAGACTAATGTCGTAAGTCATAGTTACAATGCAGGAATTGATCCGGCGTGGGCTTATGGTTTAATGCGACAAGAAAGCCGATTTGTTACTTCTGCACGCTCACATGTTGGAGCGGGTGGTCTTATGCAAATTATGCCCGATACGGCGAAGTTGATTGCACGTCAAATGGGCGAAACCTATAATCCTGCGGCATTAAATGAAATGAATACCAATATTCGATATGGTACATTTTATCTGTCGATGATTCAGGGGCAGTTAAGCAACAATCCAGTTTTGGCAACGGCAGGTTATAATGCTGGGCCTAATCGGGCAAGACGTTGGCAACCGGACTTTCAATCAATTTCGGCTGACCAATATACAGAGACAATTCCATTGTTAGAAACCAGAGACTATGTCAAGCATGTTATGACGAATGCGACACATTATGGTGTGATATTGGGGCAAGGGGCTCAATCATTATCACAACGTATGAAGGTCATTCCAATGCGTACATCGCCTTAAGTTTAGGTGGTTGATGATGGATCTTCTTTTAATTGGCATATTCAAGTTTTAATTAAATGAAATATAGATATTTGGAACTTCGTTCAATTTTGCAACTTGCATGGTGGCTTATCTGTGCAGGGGTAGGATTGATGAGTTCCGTTTTGCATGCCGAACCTGTTAATTTACAGGGGTATGTTATGCACGTACAAATGACACCTGCCGCATGTGCGTTAGATCCCTCTAAACAGAAACAACGTAAATGTCTTGAAGGATATTCATTGACAATTACGGGCCTTATGCCAGAAACAAATCAAACCGATTGTTCAACAGAAAGTTCGGCCGCTCTTTCTCCATTGCAAGCCAAAGTCGTAGCTCGGGTCATGCCTGATAATAATGCGCGTGTACAGCTTTGGAAAAGTGTCGGGGGATGCGTTCCTATGAATGCAAGTCAATATTTCCGGACAGTCATTAACTTTGCTGAACGTTTAAAAATTCCAGCTAGCCTTACCAGTTCGACAAATGTTGAAATTCAACAGTCGGCCTTAAAACAGCAATTTACTCGTCTTAATCCGAGCTTGCCACAAAATGGTATTCGTTTGACTTGTCAGTTATCACGTTCAGATGTTGTTTTAACGGAAGTGAAGGTGTGTTACACGGTAAAAGGCCAATATAAACAATGTGCAAATCATGTGGTGTCGAATTGCCCTGGTGAGATCACGATTAAAGGTAGTTACTAAAGGTAACTATCATTTCGTAAAAAAATGCTGACCATACATTGAATCTATTTGTAAAGATTAATTTGTATTTTCTATCAGACTTTTGGTGAAAATGAGTCGCTTTTACATGCATCTGCCACATCTTTAGAGTACAATCTTTGCCGTTTATGATGATTTAGTTAGATGGAATTCCTATTTAGCTAGATTAAGGACATTCATTGGAGACAATTACATGAAGCAACCCGTTCGTGTTGCCGTGACTGGCGCTGCAGGTCAAATTGGTTACAGCTTATTATTCCGTATTGCAAGCGGTGAAATGTTAGGTAAAGATCAACCTGTTATTTTACAATTGCTTGAAGTTCCAGTTGAAAAAGCTCAACAAGCGCTTAAAGGCGTAATGATGGAACTTGATGACTGTGCTTTCCCTTTATTGGCTGGCATGATCGGGACTGATGATCCGAAAGTTGCATTTAAAGATGCTGACTACGCTTTATTGGTAGGTTCTCGTCCACGTGGTCCTGGTATGGAACGTGCTGACTTGTTAAAAGTTAACGGTGAAATTTTCATCGGTCAAGGTCAAGCATTAAACGAAGTTGCTAGTCGTGACGTTAAAGTATTAGTTGTAGGTAACCCTGCAAACACTAATGCTTACATCGCTATGAACTCTGCTCCAGACCTTCCAGCTAAAAACTTTACTGCTATGTTGCGTCTTGACCACAACCGTGCGTTGACTCAAGTTGCTCAAAAAGCTGGTGTTGCAGTTGCTGATATCGAGCACTTAACAGTTTGGGGTAACCACTCTCCAACAATGTATGCTGATTACCGTTTTGCAACTGTAAATGGCGAAAGCATAAAAGACAAAATCAACGATGCGGCATGGAACAAAGATGTGTTCCTTCCAACTGTTGGTAAACGTGGTGCTGCGATTATCGAAGCACGTGGTTTGTCTTCTGCTGCTTCTGCTGCTAACGCTGCAATTGACCATATGCGCGACTGGGCACTTGGTACAAACGGCAAATGGGTAACTATGGGTATTCCATCTGATGGTTCTTATGGTATTCCAGAAGGCGTTATGTTCGGTTTCCCTGTAACAACTGAGAATGGTGAATATAAAATCGTTCAAGGTTTAGAAATTGATGAATTCAGCCGTGAACGTATTAACTTTACGTTAAATGAGCTTGAAGAAGAACGTGCAGCAATTGCTGACATGTTGAAATAATTTATCTTTTTGATAAGTTAAAAAAAGCACTCTTTTTAGAGTGCTTTTTTATATTCAATCATTTGAAACAAAACACAAAAAACAACAAGAAAATATAAACATTATCATGCATATAAGAAGGTTTTATTGTTAGATTAGTTAATAGATGATTTAAAACAAGTTATAGGAGAATAACAATGTTTGAGCAGCAACCTACTTTAGAGCTTTTATTTGATCAGCTGGGTTTAGATTCAGATGAAGCAAGCATCGAAAGCTTTATCAAAACACATCAATTGCCTGCTGAACAGAAATTACATGAAGCTTCTTTTTGGTCAAAAGGTCAAAGTGATTTTTTAAAAAGCCATTGGGAAAAAGATGATGAATGGATTGTGGTGATTGATGAGCTTAATGAACAGCTACATGAAGACAGTCTGAATAAATAAAACGAAGGCCTGTTTTACATTCAATATAAAACAGGCCTAATTACATTAAGTGTTTAATGCGTCTTTATTTTTAATTGATCTTTATACCAAGGCTCATGACGTATAAGGTCAAATGCAGGTTGGCCATGAAGCAATTCAAGGTCACACGTACTTGTTGATAAATATTTAGTTAACCAATGGCGTGTCAATGCCGACTCTTGTCGAGCAGCTGAAGCATAAGCCAAGAAGAAATATATATCTGCATGTTCATGGTGCGCTAAGGGTTTCAAAATTTGTTGAGTAATGAGAGCAAAACGTTTTTCTTTATTTAATTCAAAATAAAGCATATACGCTTTGGCTAAATGTAAAGACAAATTAAGGTATAGGCTCAATGGCATTTCTTCATATTCCATACGAGCTTGTTCAAGTAAAACAATCGCTTCTTGTAAAAAATGAAGTTGCTCTTGGCGAACACGACTTAATACGACAAGTTGCATGCGTAATTCAGCACGCTCCAAAGCAAGCTCAGGCGTATTTTCAGTCAAATAAAGTTGGTCTGTTTCACCAATTCGGTTCACAATTGTTTTACTTTCAATAGACATACGCCATTACCTTCTTTAATCAATAGCTTTTATATCGGGTTCATTTACCAAATTTAAAGAGTAACCATTAAACCCAAATCGAATTTCCACTACGAAGCCAAGCTGTAATGGAGAGCCTTTGTTGTTTAGAGGGTAATACTTCATGTAATAAATTGCTTTGAAATATTACAAGTCGATTTGGCTCGGGATTAACAATATGCCACTTCTCATTTTTATCTTGCAGTCGTAATTGACCACCCCAATCTTCTTGCCATTCTGAATGTAAATAATAAACGGTTGAGATAATACGATCATTTTTTTGCTGAGGATTGTCTCGGTGTAAAGCATAAAACTCACCCAAACCATAACGGGCGAAATGAGCTTCAACTTCTTTAATTCCTAAATAGAATGCTTGATTTAGATTTTGTGAGAAAGAAGTTAAGGTCTCAATATGCTGTTGAGCAATAGGAAGTTGATCATTAATCCAGAGAATATGATCGCTACGAATATTACTCACCACGCCGTTTTGAATACCAGCTTCTCTAAATTCATCAATATGATGGCTACACTCGTTAGCGACTTGAGCGCGATATTGATCCGAATAGGCGTGATTAATAATCGCAAAGCCATGCGTATTTAAATCATCTAGAATTTGATCCAGATCCCATGAGTCTGGAAGCGGGTGAGAGAGCATATAACCTCGAGTAGATCGTAAAAATATCAAGCTGCTCTATTTTAGATGATCACAACCTTACGAAAGAATATTTTTTTCATGTTAAACTATTTGTTGAATTGAGGAATTAAAGTCAACATGAATTACCGTCACCATTTCCATGCGGGCAACTTTGCAGATGTTATGAAGCATGTGCTTTTGCTACAGCTTCTCAACCGTTTAAATGCTAAAGATAAACCTTATCGTTATATCGATACGCATGGAGGTGCAGGAAAATATGATTTATCCCTGGCGCCTGCACAAAAGTCTGGAGAGTTTCTTACAGGCATTCACCGTCTAGTTCAAATATCTGATATGGAAAAGCGTCAGGCACCTGAAGCAATCCAGCAATATTTGAAGTTGGTGGAACAGCTACGCTCTGAAGAAGGCAAAGGCAGTTATCCAGGTTCACCATGGTTCGCTTTGCAAGGCATGCGTGAAATTGATAAGGCAACAATTTTTGAAATGCAACGCGATGTCTTTCAACAATTGCGCCACAATATTTATGATAAACGTGCAGGTTTACATGAGCGTGATGCCTACGAAGGCTTGCTCGGTGTAATTCCGCCAAAAGAAAAACGTGGTTTGGTCATGATTGACCCACCTTACGAATTAGAGCGTAAGGATTTTCCGCAATTGGTTGAGCTGTTACAACAAGCTCATAAGAAATGGCCAACAGGCGTTTTTGCAGTTTGGTACCCAATTAAAGACAGACCGATGATTGAGCGTTTTGAAAAGAAAATGTTTAAAACGGGAATTCGTCGTCAGTTAATCTGTGAAATTTGTGTATGGCCAGATGACACACCTGTAGGTTTGAATGGTTGTGGTCTATTGGTGATTAACCCACCTTGGCAGTTCTCAGAGCAAGCAGACCAAGCACTACAGTGGTTATTCCCGCATCTACGCATGCAAGAAACGGGTGGTCACGCTGCGGTTCGCTGGTTAGTAGGTGAGTAACAGTTAACTTAAATCAATGCACATGTTTGGAATAGAAAATAATGACAAATGCGCCTAAACCAGAGCAAGATTTAACTCATAATGAACATTCATTTGATGGGATTACATTCGAAGTGGTTGAAGAAGAGGATAATCCGGAAGGACAAAAAGTGAAGCGCCGAGGTATTTATCTTTGGCCTAACTTAATTACGACAGCCGCTTTGTTGTCTGGTTTCTATTCCATCATTGCAAGTATGAATGGGGATTTTACCCAAGCTATTTATGCCATTTTTATAGCAGCACTACTAGATGGTCTAGATGGGCGAGTTGCTCGAGCGATCGGTGCTCAAAGTGCTTTTGGTGAGCAGTATGATTCTCTCTCTGACTTGTTAGCTTTTGGTGTAGCTCCGGCAATGCTGATGTATAGCTGGAGTTTGCATGATTTAGGTCGTATTGGCTTAGCATGTTGTTTTGTTTATACAGCATGTGCTGCTTTCCGTTTAGCGCGTTTTAATGTGCAAATTGGTGTTGTTGATAAGCGCTATTTTATCGGAATTGCGAGTCCACTCGCTGCCATTATCATTATTTCACTTGTGTGGGTTGCTCGCGATTATCCTTTCATTTTTGATTTACGTGATATTGCGATTAAAAGCATTAATGCCGTGATTATGGTTGTTGTGGGATTGCTCATGATTTCCAATATTAAATATTACTCTTTCAAACAAATGGACCGTAAGCGCGTTCCCTTTGTAGTTATGTTGCCAGTAGTACTGATTTTTGCAGCAATCACTTATAATATTCCAATGGGCATTTTGACTGTTTCAATTATCTATGCTCTCTCTGGTTTTGTTACGACACTATTTGCACGCAAAAGTAATGAAACAATAAAAACATAAAATAGAAGAGGTTCAGTATGCCTAAGTTGATAAGTCAAATTAATCAATTACAGCAGCTGGGCCTTAATGCTAAAGAGAGGGTTGTATATCAACCTTCTCGTGGTTTTTTTAAAATCGTTTATCAAGGCTTAATCCTTCCAAATCTTCCCGCTCCACTGCGTTATTTTAATTACATTAGTCTGGTTGGACAGCCACGTATTCCTCTTTGCTATAACGCACACACAATTACAACTTCGGCAATCGATACGGCAACTGTGCTTGTCAGTAATAGCCAACATAGTGTGGGACATTTAAAAACTTATTCTATTCGGCGGCAGTGCCAGTTTGACTCAGAACAATATCAGTTTGATAAAACAGATTTGATTGAGTGGAAAATCCCAAAGATCCATCTTCAGCGCTTAGACCTAGAAATGGGTTGCAATCTTACAATTCATATTTCAGACAATATCTCTAATACGTCTGCATTGCAGTGGGGTGTTTCAGACTATTGGTCGACACTATGCTTGTGTGAAGGTGAAGTGTTTTATAAAGGACAAAAGTATCAAGTCGAAGGATTAGGAAGGTTTAAGCACGCAAGAGCTCTACATTTACCGTTTTTATCTTTATGTTTTTATACATGCCAAATTATTAATTTAAATGAAGCGACTCAGCTTACATTTTCACAAATCAGAAATCAGTGGAATATCATCTTATGTTCAAGATTAGATATTCAAGAATTTGGGAAGCCTGTTGAAAGCTTTACTGAAGATGTAGAGTTACTCGTTCATCGCGTTTATCCAAAAGTTAGAACACCAAACGGTAAAGAGATGTATTTGCCCAGAGAATTTTCTTGGCAGTGTAAAAAAAATGGAAAAATTATTTTTGAACTTTATGCACAAAGTCGTGGTGACTACAAATTTGGATTGGCTGCTGGATATGTAGGAAGCTTCCAATACCAATTAAGCTGGAATGAACAATGTCTACAAGGTGAAGGTGGATATTGTGAATATATTGATTGTCGCCCACTTAGATGGCAAGAAAAGAATCAAGATGAGAAAATTTTAGATAAATTGATGCTTTTACAGCCATGTTTATATAAAAAATGACTATTTTTAGCATTTTTGATTAAAAAGCGAACTGTTGTTGCAGTAATATTAAAAAAGGGGTTGCCAATGAGATTTAATGGTCTATAATGCACATCCATCGGCGGTGATGCAGATAAGAACTTGTTGAAAAACAGTTACTTGGAATTAAGTTGATTACTTTAGGTAGTGAATTTGATGAGAAGTTGGTTTTGAGAATAAGTTTTGAAAATATCGAAATTACCTGTTGACTTTTAAGAGATTAAGAGTAATATAGCCGACCTAGCTTGCTGGTGACGAACCAGGAAGAAGATCATTAAGAAATTATGAAGAACAACTTGTGTGGATTTTTACTGATTGATTGATCGAAATATTATCATTGATTGATTGGTTTAAATTACTCGAAGTTTATTTGAGCGAAATTTAAGTCAGAAAATTGATGAGCCAGAATTGGCACCTTGTCTTTAATAAGGTGCAAAATGATTTTTAACTGAAGAGTTTGATCATGGCTCAGATTGAACGCTGGCGGCAGGCTTAACACATGCAAGTCGAGCGGAGTGATGGTGCTTGCACTATCACTTAGCGGCGGACGGGTGAGTAATGCTTAGGAATCTGCCTATTAGTGGGGGACAACATTTCGAAAGGAATGCTAATACCGCATACGTCCTACGGGAGAAAGCAGGGGATCTTCGGACCTTGCGCTAATAGATGAGCCTAAGTCGGATTAGCTAGTTGGTGGGGTAAAGGCCTACCAAGGCGACGATCTGTAGCGGGTCTGAGAGGATGATCCGCCACACTGGGACTGAGACACGGCCCAGACTCCTACGGGAGGCAGCAGTGGGGAATATTGGACAATGGGCGCAAGCCTGATCCAGCCATGCCGCGTGTGTGAAGAAGGCCTTATGGTTGTAAAGCACTTTAAGCGAGGAGGAGGCTACTTTAGTTAATACCTAGAGATAGTGGACGTTACTCGCAGAATAAGCACCGGCTAACTCTGTGCCAGCAGCCGCGGTAATACAGAGGGTGCAAGCGTTAATCGGATTTACTGGGCGTAAAGCGCGCGTAGGCGGCTAATTAAGTCAAATGTGAAATCCCCGAGCTTAACTTGGGAATTGCATTCGATACTGGTTAGCTAGAGTGTGGGAGAGGATGGTAGAATTCCAGGTGTAGCGGTGAAATGCGTAGAGATCTGGAGGAATACCGATGGCGAAGGCAGCCATCTGGCCTAACACTGACGCTGAGGTGCGAAAGCATGGGGAGCAAACAGGATTAGATACCCTGGTAGTCCATGCCGTAAACGATGTCTACTAGCCGTTGGGGCCTTTGAGGCTTTAGTGGCGCAGCTAACGCGATAAGTAGACCGCCTGGGGAGTACGGTCGCAAGACTAAAACTCAAATGAATTGACGGGGGCCCGCACAAGCGGTGGAGCATGTGGTTTAATTCGATGCAACGCGAAGAACCTTACCTGGCCTTGACATAGTAAGAACTTTCCAGAGATGGATTGGTGCCTTCGGGAACTTACATACAGGTGCTGCATGGCTGTCGTCAGCTCGTGTCGTGAGATGTTGGGTTAAGTCCCGCAACGAGCGCAACCCTTTTCCTTATTTGCCAGCGAGTAATGTCGGGAACTTTAAGGATACTGCCAGTGACAAACTGGAGGAAGGCGGGGACGACGTCAAGTCATCATGGCCCTTACGGCCAGGGCTACACACGTGCTACAATGGTCGGTACAAAGGGTTGCTACCTAGCGATAGGATGCTAATCTCAAAAAGCCGATCGTAGTCCGGATTGGAGTCTGCAACTCGACTCCATGAAGTCGGAATCGCTAGTAATCGCGGATCAGAATGCCGCGGTGAATACGTTCCCGGGCCTTGTACACACCGCCCGTCACACCATGGGAGTTTGTTGCACCAGAAGTAGGTAGTCTAACCGCAAGGAGGACGCTTACCACGGTGTGGCCGATGACTGGGGTGAAGTCGTAACAAGGTAGCCGTAGGGGAACCTGCGGCTGGATCACCTCCTTAACGAAAGATTGACGATTGGTAAGAATCCACAACAAGTTGTTCTTCATAGATGTATCTGAGGGTCTGTAGCTCAGTTGGTTAGAGCACACGCTTGATAAGCGTGGGGTCACAAGTTCAAGTCTTGTCAGACCCACCATGACTTTGACTGGTTGAAGTTATAGAAAAGAAGATACAGAACTGATGATGTAAGCTGGGGACTTAGCTTAGTTGGTAGAGCGCCTGCTTTGCACGCAGGAGGTCAGGAGTTCGACTCTCCTAGTCTCCACCAGAACTTAAGAGAAGTTCGGATTACAGAAATTAGTAAATAGAGATTTAGATCTTAGTTTATTAACTTCTGTGATTTAAGTATCACGGTATTAAGCATGACCTGACGAAGGCGTGTTTATTCATTAACAGATTGGCAAAATTGAGTCTGAAATAAATTGTTCACTCAAGAGTTTAGATTAAGCAATTGATCTAAATGAATTGAGAACTAGCAAATTAACTGAATCAAGCGTTTTGGTATATGAATTAGATTGAAGCTGTACAGTGTTTAAGTACACAGGCAACAGATAGTAGCGATGAAGAATCGCACGGACAACACTCACTTGTAGGTGTTGACGACTGTTTGGGGTTGTATAGTCAAGTAATTAAGTGCATGTGGTGGATGCCTTGGCAGTCAGAGGCGATGAAAGACGTAATAGCCTGCGATAAGCTCCGGGGAGGCGGCAAATATCCTTTGATCCGGAGATTTCTGAATGGGGGAACCCACCTACTTTAAGGTAGGTATTGCAACATGAATACATAGTGTTGCAAGGCGAACGAGGGGAAGTGAAACATCTCAGTACCCTTAGGAAAAGAAATCAATTGAGATTCCCTTAGTAGCGGCGAGCGAACGGGGATCAGCCCATTAAGTTATGTGTGTTTTAGTGGAACGCTCTGGGAAGTGCGAACGTAGAGGGTGATATTCCCGTACACGAAAGGGCACACATAATGATGACGAGTAGGGCGAGGCACGTGAAACCTTGTCTGAATATGGGGGGACCATCCTCCAAGGCTAAATACTCCTGACTGACCGATAGTGAACCAGTACCGTGAGGGAAAGGCGAAAAGAACCCCTGTGAGGGGAGTGAAATAGATCCTGAAACCGCATGCATACAAGCAGTGGGAGCCGACTTGTTCGGTGACTGCGTACCTTTTGTATAATGGGTCAGCGACTTATATTCAGTAGCGAGGTTAACCGTATAGGGGAGCCGTAGAGAAATCGAGTCTTAATAGGGCGTTTAGTTGCTGGGTATAGACCCGAAACCAGGCGATCTATCCATGAGCAGGTTGAAGGTTGGGTAACACTAACTGGAGGACCGAACCCACTGTCGTTGAAAAGCCAGGGGATGACTTGTGGATAGGGGTGAAAGGCTAATCAAGCCTGGTGATAGCTGGTTCTCCCCGAAAGCTATTTAGGTAGCGCCTCGGACGAATACCATAGGGGGTAGAGCACTGTTTCGGCTAGGGGGTCATCCCGACTTACCAAACCGATGCAAACTCCGAATACCTATGAGTACTATCCGGGAGACAGACTGCGGGTGCTAACGTCCGTAGTCAAGAGGAAAACAATCCAGACCGCCAGCTAAGGCCCCAAAATCATAGTTAAGTGGGAAACGATGTGGGAAGGCATAGACAGCTAGGAGGTTGGCTTAGAAGCAGCCACCCTTTAAAGAAAGCGTAATAGCTCACTAGTCGAGTCGGCCTGCGCGGAAGATGTAACGGGGCTAAAACTATGTGCCGAAGCTGCGGATTTGACTTTAAGTCAAGTGGTAGGGGAGCGTTCTGTAAGCCGATGAAGGTGTATTGAGAAGTATGCTGGAGGTATCAGAAGTGCGAATGCTGACGTGAGTAACGACAAAACGGGTGAAAAACCCGTTCGCCGAAAGACCAAGGGTTCCAGTCCAACGTTAATCGGGGCTGGGTGAGTCGACCCCTAAGGCGAGGCCGAAAGGCGTAGTCGATGGGAAATTGGTTAATATTCCAATACTTCTGTGTAATGCGATGAGAGGACGGAGAAGGTTAAGTCAGCCTGGCGTTGGTTGTCCAGGTGAAAGGAAGTAGGCATGCATCTTAGGCAAATCCGGGGTGCTCTATGCTGAGATCTGATAGCAAGCTGTACTTGTACAGCGAAGTGGCTGATACCATGCTTCCAGGAAAAGTCTCTAAGCTTCAGTTACACAGGAATCGTACCCTAAACCGACACAGGTGGTCAGGTCGAGTAGACCAAGGCGCTTGAGAGAACTCTGCTGAAGGAACTAGGCAAAATGGTACCGTAACTTCGGGAGAAGGTACGCTGTTGTTGGTGATGGAACTTGCTTCCTGAGCTGATGACAGCCACAGAAACCAGGCCGCTGCAACTGTTTATTAAAAACATAGCACTCTGCAAACACGAAAGTGGACGTATAGGGTGTGATGCCTGCCCGGTGCTGGAAGGTTAATTGATGGGGTTAGCGTAAGCGAAGCTCTTGATCGAAGCCCCAGTAAACGGCGGCCGTAACTATAACGGTCCTAAGGTAGCGAAATTCCTTGTCGGGTAAGTTCCGACCTGCACGAATGGCATAATGATGGCGGCGCTGTCTCCAGCAGAGGCTCAGTGAAATCGAAATCGCTGTGAAGATGCAGTGTACCCGCGGCTAGACGGAAAGACCCCGTGAACCTTTACTGCAGCTTGACATTGAACTTTGACCTTACTTGTGTAGGATAGGTGGGAGGCTTTGAAGTTGGAACGCTAGTTCCAATGGAGCCGTCCTTGAAATACCACCCTGGTAATGTTGAGGTTCTAACTCTGCCCCGTAATCCGGGGCGAGGACCATGTCTGGTGGGTAGTTTGACTGGGGCGGTCTCCTCCTAAAGAGTAACGGAGGAGTACGAAGGTGCGCTCAGCGTGGTCGGAAATCACGCGTAGAGTATAAAGGCAAAAGCGCGCTTAACTGCGAGACCCACAAGTCGAGCAGGTACGAAAGTAGGTCTTAGTGATCCGGTGGTTCTGTATGGAAGGGCCATCGCTCAACGGATAAAAGGTACTCTGGGGATAACAGGCTGATACCGCCCAAGAGTTCATATCGACGGCGGTGTTTGGCACCTCGATGTCGGCTCATCTCATCCTGGGGCTGAAGCAGGTCCCAAGGGTATGGCTGTTCGCCATTTAAAGAGGTACGCGAGCTGGGTTTAGAACGTCGTGAGACAGTTCGGTCCCTATCTACCGTGGGCGCTGGAAATTTGAGAGGATCTGCTCCTAGTACGAGAGGACCAGAGTGGACGAACCTCTGGTGTACCGGTTGTGACGCCAGTCGCATCGCCGGGTAGCTATGTTCGGAAGGGATAACCGCTGAAAGCATCTAAGCGGGAAGCCTACCTCAAGATAAGATTTCCCTAGGACTTTATGTCCTCTAAAGAGCCGTTCGAGACTAGGACGTTGATAGGTTGGATGTGGAAGCATAGTGATATGTGAAGCTGACCAATACTAATTGCTCGTGAGGCTTGACTATACAACACCCAAGCAGTTGTATATAAAGCATCAATCGATTCATTAATGTACAAAGCAACTTGATTTAGTTATATGCTTAGCTAAAATGAACAAATAAAGTAAGATTCAATCAGCCCATCTGTAAAGTTTTGGAAAACGCATCGGCACATTAAGACCAATGCAAGTATCCATACCAGTTGTGCTGGCGACCATAGCAAGAGTGAACCACCTGATCCCTTCCCGAACTCAGAAGTGAAACCTCTTAGCGCTGATGGTAGTGTGGGGTTTCCCATGTGAGAGTAAGTCATCGCCAGCTCATTATTCTAAACACCCCCTACTTAATCGTTGGGGGTGTTTTTTTGTGCGCGGAATTAATTTTGTATCCCTAATTCTTTAGACATTAAAATTAATTCAGTTTATAAAGAAATAAAGCTGCTCTAAAATTATTTACCTATTTAGAAATCTACTATGCAATGGATCTTAGTTAAAACTTTCTCGTTTCCTTATGAGGCGCAAATTGCAAAAACTCAATTAGAGGCTTTTGGAATTCCTGCACGTATTGAAAATGAACATACAATTAATATGGACTGGTTTTATTCAAATGCATTGGGTGGAGTTCGTTTATTAGTATTGGAAAAGGATATTGATGATGCAAATGCTCTTCTTGAAAAAGATTTTAGTGAAGAGTTAGAGCAAGAGTTTGGAAAAAATAAAGACCAATGCCCTAACTGTGGAAGTTATGATATTGAAGCCTACACAAAAGGAAAAAAATCAGCCTTTCTGGCTTTCATGTTCTTAGGTTTGCCTTTATTTTCTTTTACAAATGGTAATAGATGTAAACAGTGTCAATATTTTTGGAACTAATGATTTGACATTATTTTAATTGTTTAGAGTCAGTTATGAATGAAAGGCTGAAATCTATAATAAGATTGAAAATTGATCCATAATAGAAAATATTATAAAACTATAAAAAATTATAAAGGGAAGAATGTCATGGGATATAAAGGAAGTTGTCATTGTGGTCAGATTAAATTTGTAGCTGAAGGAGAGCTCTTAGAGGTTTTATCTTGCAATTGTTCCATTTGTCAAAAGAAAGGTTCTTTACTTTGGTTCTTAGCAAGTAAGCAAGTTGAAATTTCTTTAGAAAATCCTGATATTTTAGAGAGTTATACTTTTAATAAACATGTGATTAATCATTACTTTTGTAAAAAATGTGGTATTCATCCTTATGCCCAAGGTCTAGATGCAGAAGGTAATTCTATCTTTGCTATTAATGTTCGATGTATAGATGACATAGATTTAGAAAAAATAAAAATAAATTATTTTGATGGACGTTCAGTTTAATAAATATAAGGATTTATTTAATGACAGCAAAAAAGCAACTAGCTCCAAAGCAGATAGAAGTTTTAGTTGAGACATTAAAAGATAGGTTCGAAAAGAATCCACATCGTCATAAAGAAATAGATTGGTCCAATGTACAAACTAAACTAATTAAATCTCCTGAAAAATTATGGTCATTGCAAGAAATGGAGAGTACAGGAGGAGAGCCTGACATTGTGGCTTATGATCAGTTGAAAGATGAATATTTGTTTGTGGATTGCTCTCCTGAGACACCCAAAGGCCGTAGAAGTCTTTGTTATGATCGAGAAGCTTTGGTCGCTAGAAAAGATCACCCTCCTAAGAATAGTGCAATAGATATAGCTAAAGAAATGGGAGCCGAGCTTCTCACAGAAGAGCAATACCATGAATTACAAAATTTAGGAGAGTTTGATCTTAAAACATCGAGTTGGCTCAAAACCCCAGATGAGATTCGACAGTTAGATGGAGCAATTTTTGCTGACCGACGTTATGGTCGGGTCTTTATTTATCATAATGGAGCACAATCTTATTATGCTGCTCGTGGATTTCGGTGCTTTCTAAGAATTTAGACTTTATAGTTTCATGAGAATTATTAGGTTTGATCTTTTATGCCAAGAAATTGGAGCTTCTTGCAACTTTTGATTAACCGTAAACATGACAAGATAGATGCTGGATTTAAATAAAAACATCAGGACATCTTTAAAAATGCAACCCAATCCAATTTATTATAATGAACAACATATTGCTTTTGCTGATAATGTTCGTCGATTTGTACAAAAAGAAATTGCACCCTTCGTTAATGAGTGGGATGAAGCTGAGACATTTCCAAGAGAACTTTATAAAAAAGCTGCTGAGATTGGTTTATTAGGGTTAGGATTCTCTGATGAATATGGTGGTATTCCAGATGCTGATCCATTCTATTCATTACTGGCTGGTATAGAAATGGCAAAGGCAGGTTCGGGTGGTGTACATATCTCGTTGATGGTACATACGATTGGTGCTCCGCCAATTCAATACTTTGGAAGTGAGGAGCTAAAAGCAAAAGTTCTCCCAAGTATTATTTCCGGTGACAAAATTTCTGCTTTAGCAATTACAGAACCAGCTGGTGGGTCGGATGTAGCTGCATTACAAACTAAAGCCGTTCGTGATGGTGATTATTATATTGTCTCGGGCGAGAAGACATTTATCACATCGGGAATTCGTGCAGATTACTATACAGTTGCAGTGCGTACAGACCCAACTAAAACAGGTGCAGAAGGCATTTCAATGTTGTTAATTGATGCCCACAGTGAAGGAATTACTAAAACACCTTTAAAAAAAATGGGATGGTGGGCTTCTGATACAGCTCATTTGCATTTTGATCAAGTACGAGTACCCGCATCAAATCTGCTCGGTAAAGAAAACGCTGGTTTTAAAGTTATTATGAATAACTTTAATATGGAACGTTTTTTCTTAGGTGTAGTGGCTTATGGGTATGCATTAGTCTGTTATGAAGAAGCTTTAGACTGGGCGCAACAACGGGAAACTTTTGGTAAGTGTTTAATTGATCATCAAGTGGTTCGTCATAAATTGGTAGATATGGCAACGCAATTGACTTCAACACGGGCATTACTTGAAGAAACTGCATGGAAAATGACTCAGCCACAATTACAAGGCCCAGAGTTAGTTGCACAGATTTCAATGCTTAAAAATGTTGCGACTCGCACTATGCAATTTTGTGCTGATGCCGCTGTGCAAACATTAGGTGGCATGGGCTTTATGCGAGGTACCAAGTCTGAACGTATTTATCGTGAGGTGAAGGTGAATATGATTGGTGGTGGTGCTGAAGAAATTATGAAAGATTTAATTAGTAAGCAGTTGGGTTATTGATTTTTGTAAGGTGGTCATTGAGCCACCTTTTTTATTTCAAAGCCATCTCCCAGACCATTTCGGTTAACTCATCAATTTTGACTTTACCCTCAGCCTTATACCAAGTTACGGTCCACGAAATTGCACCACCAACTAATCTTCGCCAAATAAAAGCATCATGTTTTACCTTGGCTTGGGTACGTAACTTTTCAATAACATCTAACCAGATTTGCTCATACTCATTACGCATTTTTAAAAGATAATCTTGTTTTTCTTTTGACAGGGCAAACCATTCATAAACCAAAACAGCCATGGCTGCACCTGTATCTCCAGTAATTGAAATGAGTTCAGCTTTAATAAGAGCACGTAATTGTTGTTCTGGATCGGTAGATTGAGCGGCTGCATCTTCTAAACGAGCAAGATTGTAAATAATGGTTTCTTCCATTACATGAGCGAGGATGTCATCCTTACTTTTGAAGTGATGAAATAAGCTACCTGATTGAATTCCAATAAATTGAGCAAGTTCGCGTACAGTGGTTTTATCATAGCCTTGTTTGTGAAATAGGTAGGCAGCCCCCCGTAATAAACGACCACGTGGGCTATCATCAAAACAAGAAATATTTGGAATCTGTTCAATTGAAGTAGCAATCATGCGAAAGCTGGATCCTTTATATAAAAATACTTAACAGAAAAGTTTGCCCAATCTCATCATGTTTTAGCTGAGCTGTCGAGTTTGGCAGTTTTGGTCAATTTCACAATAACATTTTGCTCTTTACAAACCAAGCGCTTGCTTGGTAATGTTGAGTGTAATTTTTAAACAAAATAATGAGAAATAAGATGGCAAGTAATCAACTGGATGATGAGCGTGTCGTAAAAATAGGTTGTGCCTCAGGTTTTTGGGGAGACACCAATACTGCCGCTTTCCAATTAGTACATCTAACTGATATTAATTATTTAGTTTTTGATTATTTGTCAGAGATCACCATGTCGATTATGGCAAAAGCGAAGATGGTGGAACCAAAACATGGCTATGCTCTGGATTTTGTTAGCCGAGTGATGGCACCTTTACTTAAAAAAATTGCTGAAAAAAAGATTAAGGTGATTAGCAATGCAGGTGGTGTTAATCCATTGGCTTGTCGAGATGCTTTGCAAAAATTAATTAAAGAATATGGTCTAGATCTAAAAGTTGCTGTGGTTTTGGGTGATGATCTTTTAGCACAACATGAGCAACTCAAGCAGAAAAATATTCGGGAAATGTTTAGCGGCGAAGCTTTGCCAGAACAGGTGGCGAGCAGTAATGCTTATTTAGGTGCGGTGGCTATTCGTGATGCTTTAAATTTAGGCGCAGATATTGTGATTACTGGCCGTGTTGTTGACTCTGCTGTGGTGCTTGCACCGTTATTGTATGAGTATCAATGGTCGCTTGATGACTATGACAAATTGGCACAAGGTTCATTAGCAGGCCATGTGATTGAATGTGGTGCGCAGTGTACGGGCGGTAACTTTACTGATTGGCAATTGGTACAAGGCTTTGACAACATGGGATTTCCTGTGGTTGAAGTTAGTGAGGATGGTTCATTTGTTGTGACTAAACCACAGGGGACAGGTGGTCTGGTATCTATAGCAACAGTTGCTGAGCAAATCGTTTATGAAATTGGTAATCCTCAAGCATATTTATTACCAGATGTGATTGCTGATTTTAGTCAGGTGCATTTAGAGCAAATCGGGGAGCATCGAGTCCGTGTGACTGGTGCCACGGGACAAGCACCTACTGCGCAATATAAAGTTAGTGCAACTTATCCTGATGGTTATCGGGTTTTAGTGAGTTTCTTAATTGCAGGACGTGAGGCACCACAAAAAGCGCAAGTGATTGCAGATGCGATTTTGACTAAATGTGAGCGTGTTTTAGCAATGCGCTCAGTGCCACTGTTTAGTGAAAAGTCGGTTGAAATCTTAGGTATTGAAAGTACCTATGGAGCACATGCTCAAGTTTTAAACAGTCGTGAAGTTGTAGTAAAAATAGCTGTAAAACACATGTTCAAAGAAGCATGTATGTTTTTTGCATCAGAAATTGCTCAGGCCTCTACAGGCATGGCTCCAGCTTTGGCTGGTATTGTTGGTGGACGACCTAAAGCATCTCCAGTCATTAAATTATTTTCATTTTTAATTGATAAAAATCCGCTTAATGTTGAAATCGATTTTGAGGGGAATCGTTATCTGGTTGAGATTCCTCGGAACACTTCTACAGAGCAATTCAATACTTTAGCAGCGGGTGAAAGTGCGGTTTATGAAGGGAATGAAATAGAAGTTCCTTTGATTGAAATTGCCCATGCCCGCAGTGGTGATAAAGGTAATCATAGCAATATCGGCGTGATTGCGCGTAAAGCAGAATATTTACCGTGGATTCGTGCAGCACTGACTGAACAGGCTGTTGCAAGCTATATGCAACATGTTTTGGATGCTGAAAAGGGGCGTGTAATTCGTTATGAGTTACCAGGTTTAAATGCACTGAATTTTATGCTGGAGAATGCCTTGGGTGGAGGTGGTGTTGCAAGCCTACGTATAGATCCGCAAGGTAAAGCATTTGCACAACAATTATTGGATATGCCTGTAAAAGTTCCGGCACATCTTTTAGAAAAATAAAATGAATGGATGAAACAAAGATGAGTTATCAATCAATTTTTAGACCAGATGCTTTCGCTAATAAAGTCATCATTGTGACAGGTGGCGGCTCAGGAATTGGTCGTTGTACTGCACATGAGCTTGCTGCCCTTGGTGCTCAAGTGGTGATTACAGGACGCAAAATTGAGAAATTAGAGAAAGTAAGCCAAGAAATTATAGAAGATGGTGGCCAGGTTCATTTCATTGGTTGTGATAACCGTGAAGAAGAACAAGTGAAAAATATGATTGCTGAGGTGATTGATAAATTCGGCAAACTCGATGGTCTGGTAAATAATGCAGGCGGCCAATTTCCATCAGCTTTAGAAAATATTTCTGCGAATGGTTTTGATGCAGTCGTACGTAATAATCTACATTCAACTTTCTATTTAATGCGCGAAGCTTATAACCAATGGATGGCAAAACATGGTGGCAGTATTGTCAACATGACTGCCGATATGTGGGGCGGCATGCCGGGAATGGGGCATTCTGGTGCTGCGCGTTCAGGAGTTGATAACTTAACAAAAACAGCATCGGTTGAATGGGGGAAATCAGGTGTTCGTGTAAATGCGGTTGCACCGGGATGGATTGTTTCATCAGGTATGGATAATTATAGTGGGGATTTTGCCAAAGTCATCATTCCAAGCCTTGCTGGCAATGTGCCCTTAAAACGTATGGGAACTGAGTCGGAAGTCTCATCGGCGATTTGTTATTTACTGTCCGATGCTGCGGCTTTTGTGTCAGGTGTAACTTTGCGTATTGATGGCGCTGCATCGCAAGGGACACGAATGTATCCACTAAGCGAAGCGACAAATAGTCAGTCTTATAATGGTTTTCATCGTGCATTTATTCCTGAAATTTTTCAGAAAAAGACTGAGGCTGAGGAGGAGTAACAGTGACTATTCTCCAATCCGAAATTGCTGTTGGCAGCGAACAGTATCAAAAGAATAAAGAGGTACTGCTTACTCAACTGAGTGAAGTCCGTGCAATTCAGCAAAAAAGCATTGATAAATCGTATGCTGCCAAACCGAAGTTCGATAAAAAGGGCAAGATTTTACCACATGAGCGGGTGCGATTATTGCTCGATGCTGATTCGCCTTTTATCGAACTATGCGGTTTGGTTGGCTACAACATGCATGATGATAAAGATGGTTCAGAAGCGGGTGGTGGAGTAATCGCAGGCATTGGTTTTGTCAGTGGTGTGCGTTGTTTAGTTTCTGCAAGTAATAGTGCAATCAAAGGTGGGACGATGTCACCCATGGGCGTGCAGAAAACCTTACGCCTGCAAAAAATTGCCTTAGAACAGAAACTCCCGTTAATTACACTGACTGAAAGTGGTGGCGCTAACTTAAATTATGCGGCAGAAGTATTTACCTATGGCGGTATGACCTTTGCCAATCAAGCACGTCTTTCAGCGGCTGGTATTCCTCAACTTGCAGTTGTACATGGTAATGCAACGGCTGGAGGTGCTTATCAACCAGGACTTTCAGATTATGTCATTGCTGTACGCAAACAAACCGAAATGCTTCTTGCAGGCCCACCTTTACTTTTAGCTGCGACTGGTGAAGTAGCAACAGCTGAAGAGTTGGGTGGGGCAGAAATGCATGCACAGATTGCTGGAACAGCAGAATACTTAGCTGAAAATGATGCTGATGGTATTCGGCTTGCACGTGAAATATTTGAGCATCTGAACTGGAAAGAGCAAATCAAACCCGTTGATGAGGCTTATAAAGAACCTCGTTACGATACTGAGGAACTGTTGGGTGTGATTCCAAACGACCCCAAACAACCACTGAATATGAAAGAAGTGGTTGCCAGAATTGTTGATGATTCAGACTTTCTAGAATTTAAACAGGAATATGATGATTTAACGGTATGTGGCTGGGCAAAAATTGGAGGCTTGCATATTGGTATTATTACCAATAATGGTCCGATTACGCCTCAAGGAGCGGCTAAAACGGCTCAGTTTATTCATCTGTGTGAACAGACCAAGCGTCCGTTATTGTTCTTGCACAACACCACAGGTTTTATGGTGGGAACTGATGCAGAGCAAAATGGCATTATCAAACATGGCTCAAAACTGATTCAGGCTGTTGCCAATTGTACTGTACCTAAAATTTCGATTGTTGTAGCAGGGTCATATGGTGCAGGGAACTACGCGATGTGCGGTCGGAGCCTCTCGCCAGATTTTATTTTTGCTTGGCCAAATTCGCATGTTGCCGTAATGGGTGCTGCTCAAGCCGGAAAGGTGCTACGCATTGTGGCTGAAGGAAAGCAAAAAGCTTCCGGTCAGGAACCTAATCCGCAAATGCTCGATTTTCTTGAGCAGAGTACGACCATGAAATTAGAGCAGCAATCTACCGCGCTTTTCAATACGGCGATGCTACATGACGATGGCATTATTGACCCGCGAGATAGCCGAAAATTATTAATTTTCCTTTTACAAACAATTTATGAAGCACAGCAACGAGAGCTAAATCCAACTCGTTTTGGCGTGTCTCGTTTTTAATCAACCTTTACCGCAATTAAAAAAATTAATAGGAAAACACAATGAAATTTACTGCCGAACACGAAGCATTACGCCGCACAGCTCGCCAATTTGTTCAAAATGAGCTGAACCCACATATTCCAGAATGGGAGGATGCCGGGAAATTTCCAATCCACGACGTATTTAAAAAAATGGGTGATCTTGGTTTATTAGGGATTTGTAAGCCAGAAGAAAATGGTGGTTTAGCTTTAGATTATTCTTATAACCTTGTGGTTGCTGAAGAAATTGGGCACGCAGCTTGTGGAGGAGTGCCTTTAGCCATTGGTGTTCAAACTGATATGGCAACACCTGCTTTGGCTCGTTTTGGCAGTAAAGAATTACGTGATGAGTTTTTAACACCAGCGATTGCTGGAGAATATGTCGCATCCATTGCAGTATCAGAAGTGCATGCCGGTTCGGATGTGGCAGCCATTAAAACGACTGCTAAAAAAGATGGTGATGACTATGTTATTAACGGCAGCAAAATGTGGATTACCAACTCATTGCAGGCCGATTTCTTTTGCCTTTTAGCCAATACTTCTGATGATAAGCCCCATGTTAATAAGTCGATGATTATCGTGCCAGCAAAAACCAAAGGCATCAGTTTTTCTGAACCACTTAATAAATTGGGAATGCGTTCAACCACCACAGCACAAGTTTATTTAGACAACGTGCGTGTACCACAGCATAACTTGGTGGGTGTTGAAGGTATGGGCTTTATGATGCAAATGATGCAATTTCAGGAAGAGCGGTTATGGGCATGTGCTAACTCGATTGGCGGGTTGGAAAATTTAATCCAAAAGACTATCGACTATACCAAAGAGCGTAGCACTTTTGGTCAGTCCCTCATTAATAACCAATATATCCATTTCCGTTTTGCCGAGCTCATGACCGAAGTGGAAGCACTTAAAGCATTAACATACCAAGCGTGTGAACAGCATATTGCGGGTGAAGATGTTACTAAGCTGGCATCTATGGCAAAACTAAAAGCAGGCCGCTTAAGCCGTGAAGTAGCCGATAGTTGCTTACAATATTGGGGCGGCAATGGCTTTATGTGGGATAACCCTGCCTCACAGCTGTATCGTGATGGCCGTTTAGGATCTATTGGTGGTGGTGCAGATGAGATTATGTTGGGGATTATCTGTAAGTTAATGGACATTTTGCCTAAAAAACAGAAATAAAATAAGGGATAAGCCATGACGCTTTCAACATCTCTACAAGCTTTAGATCTTGATGACAGCATTCAATTAGAACAAGACGGCAGTATTTTATATCTCTGGTTAAACAGACCAGAGAGCCGTAATGCCATGAATTTGAAGATGGTCAATGCCATTCAACAAGTCTTTGCTGCTATTCGCAATGATCTTTTGATTCGTGCAGTCATTATTCGTGGCGAAGGTGGATCTTTTTGTGCAGGTGGTGACATTAAAGACATGGCTGCTTTACGTGTTGAAGCGACCAATGTCGGTACCTTACAACCTTATGCTGATTTTAACCGTCGTTTTGGTGCCATGCTTGAGCAAGTTGAAGTTGCACCGCAAACGGTTGTGGTGATTTTAGAAGGTGCTGTTTTAGGTGGTGGTTTTGGTTTGGCATGTGTTTCCGATGTTGCCATCAGCCGTGACAATGCTAAGTTTGGTTTGCCTGAAACGGGACTTGGTGTGATTCCTGCGCAAATTGCTCCTTTTGTGGTGAAGCGTATTGGCCTGACTCAGGCTCGTCGATTAGCTTTATTAGGCATGCGTTTTGAGGGCCATATAGCACTTAGTGTCGGAGTAGTCCATCAGATTGCTCATAATGAAATTGAACTAGAGCAAGCTTTAGAGGAAACGATTCAACACATTAAACGAGCAGCTCCCCAAGCTTCGCGTGTGACTAAAGTACTGTTACATCGAACGTTCAATGAGTCTTTGAGTGATTTGTTAGATGATGCTGCACAGCAGTTTGCTCAAGCAGTTGGTGGTGCCGAGGGACAAGAAGGAACGATGGCTTTTATCCAGAAACGCTTGCCAAACTGGGCTGATGAGTCATAAGAGATAAGGATAAAAATAATGAAATTTTCAAAAGTACTGGTTGCCAACCGTGGTGAAATTGCAGTTCGAGTCATGCAAACTGCTAAGGCAATGGGCTATCAAACCGTCGCAGTTTATTCTGATGCTGACCGTAACGCTCGCCATGTGCAAGAAGCAGATGAAGCTGTTTACATTGGGCTATCAAAAGTATCTGAGTCTTATCTTTCAATTGCAAAAATTATAGATGCTTGTAAAAAAACAGGAGCAGATGCGGTTCATCCTGGTTATGGATTTTTGTCTGAAAATACCGATTTTGCACAGGCCTGTATCGACAACAAGATTACGTTTATTGGGCCAACAGCTTCTGCAATTGAGTTAATGGGAAGTAAGCGACTTTCAAAAATTACCATGATTGAAGCAGGTGTACCTTGTGTACCTGGTTATGAAGGCGATCGGCAAGACCTTGAATATTTAGCAGCTCAAGCAGAACAGGTTGGCTTTCCAATTATGGTCAAAGCCTCTGCGGGCGGTGGTGGCCGTGGTATGCGCTTGGTACAGCAGTCGTCCGAGTTGATTGAAGCTTTGCAAACTGCACGTTCAGAGGCTGAAAATGCCTTTGGCTCAGGCGAACTTATTTTGGAAAAAGCAGTGATTGCTCCACGCCATGTCGAAATTCAGGTTTTTGGCGATACACACCGCAATTATGTTTATCTGTTTGAGCGTGATTGTTCGATTCAACGCCGTCACCAAAAGGTTGTTGAAGAAGCGCCATGTCCAATCATGATTCCTGAACTGCGTCAGCAAATGGGTGAGGCGGCTGTAGCAGCGGCTAAAGCATGTGCTTATGTCGGTGCAGGAACGGTTGAGTTTTTGCTTGATGCGTCGGGGACATTTTATTTTTTAGAAATGAATACCCGTTTGCAAGTAGAGCATCCGGTCACTGAGCTCATTACAGGACTAGATTTAGTTGAATGGCAGTTACGTATTGCGAATGGTGAACAATTGCCTTTGCAACAACATGAATTGACATTAAACGGCCATGCAATCGAAGTGCGCTTGTATGCCGAAGATCCGCGGCAAGATTTCTTGCCACAAACAGGTCAAGTGTTACGTTGGCAGCCAGCAATATTGCCAAATGTACGAATTGACCACGGCATGTTGACAACCGATGAGGTTAGCCCTTTCTATGACCCGATGGTGGCGAAGGTGATCGCATACGGTAAAACCCGTGAGGATGCGATTCGCTTACTTGCTCGTGCCGTAGATGATTGTGTTTTGCTGGGTGTAAACAGTAATAAACAATTTTTGGTCAATTTATTACGCCATCCTGTCTTTGTTGCTGGCGATACCAATACTGCATTTATTCAACAGCATTTTCAAAACGACAACAGTCTACATAAGCCAGTTCTATGTTTGGAAACCTTAGCCATTGCGGCGGCATTGTTTAGTCAAAGTAAAGGTACTGTGGCGTGGCAAACTGGATTAGGTGTGCCATTACCGTTAAAGCTTAAATATGATGATCAACAAATTCAATTGCAGCTTTCATCTGTAAATAACACGTTTACGGCACAGCTTTGTGATCAAACAGTTTGTATTGAAGTGCTTGAGAGAACACCAGAGCAATTAGTTTATTTAATTGATGGCGTACGCCGCCATGTGCAATATGTATTAGATGGTGATCAGCTTTATTTAGATCGAGAGAATGGCAATGTTGTGATACGAAATATGACTTATGCTGCGCCAGAAATAGCTGATGTGACTGGTGATGGCAAAATTCGTGCACCGATGGACGGTGCTGTAGTAAATATTTTGGTCAATAAAGGCGATCAAGTCGTGAAAGGGCAAACTTTATTAGTACTTGAAGCCATGAAAATTCAACAGCAGATTAAATCTGATGTGGATGGTGTAGTTGAAGATGTGTTAGGGCAACAGGGTCAACAAGTAAAAAAACGGCAAATGTTATTTAGTATTGTGGTCTAATAATAAATGCCACCTTTTATGGGTGGCATTTATTTAAATGAAGACTTGTAATTTATTCTCCATCGGCCTCTGCAATCAACTGACTTGCTTTTTTTAGGCTATAAAGTAACTGTCCCAAAAGAACCTCTTTATTACTTAAAGTGACCATCACCATAGGGTGATGAACTGCTGGAATAGCCGTCAGAATGGCCTTGCCATTATCTGCATCTAAGGTAATGTTATTACAGCCAGTGAGTTGAATCTCTTTTAAAAATGCAGTGACCATTGCCAAAATTGAGCTACTCACCGCTGCTAATTTGGTGGTGTTATGATAGTTTTTATGACTTACTATCGCCAATTCAAAACCATCAGAAGAGCAAATCATCACAAAATCTACACCACGCGTATTCATTAAAATATTATAAGCTTCACTTTTTGCGAGTTGTAGCAATTGCGTTGGTGCTGTTCGTTTTTGAACTGGAATACTAAGCATGATTGTTCCCCTGAGATGTTAAGCCTACTTTTACTTCAAGCGAGGCAATTAATGACTCAACCATCATTAAAATTTGTTCTTGCTCTCGCGCATCAATGAAAAATAATGGATAAGTTAATTCATTTGCTTTTATCCAGTTACGATATTGCTGAAGAGAAGATTCTTTATTTTCATCAACATGAGTAATGCCAATTGCAATATTATCATTATAATTTTTAAAGGTTTCTAAGTAGCTTTCTAGCTCGGCAATTGGATTAGCACTATTATGATCTAATAATAAAATAATACCGATTGCACCTTCACAAATGACCGACCATATAAAATCAAAACGGCTTTGTCCGGGTGTTCCATAGAGTCCAATTTTGACTCCATCATCTAATGTAATTTCACCATAATCAATGCCTACAGTGGTTTGGGTTTTCTGGTGGCTTTGTACATCGGTATTAAATGCTTCAGTTCCCAAAATTGGAATTTCAGATAGCGATTTAATCGCTTCTGTTTTACCTGCCCCCATACTACCTGCAAAGACAATTTTGTATTGCTGTATAATCATAACTTACCTTAAAGACCAAAACGCCGTCTAATCTTCCCTATAAAATTTTTAAAAAAATGATTATCTATATTTGAATTTTCTAAATGAGAATTGGGTTCGTAAGAACATTTATTTGCCGAAACAAATCTTCCATTATTGGCTATTAAACAAGCTGTAACGAAGCATAAGACGTCATCAACTGATAAGTTAAGCTGTTTAGCCACCTCATGAATTTTTGCTCCCTGTATAAAACATGCAGAGAGTTGTAGGCTCACTTTTCTATATTCTTTTTGGTAGGGCTGTGGCCAATGATCAATTTTAAAATATCTATCCGCTGTAGCTAGATTTTCAAAGTTTTTTGAATGCCAAATCAGATTCCACAACCAGTCCTGTAAATAGTAGTTTTTTTTACGAGACACTTTGGTGAAGTCGGAGGTTTTAGCAAAAGTGAAATCAAAGCTTTGATTAGTTCGTGTGAGTTGGCGTGATGGTTCTAACCACGCAATTTGCGTCCTATTATCAATAATAGCGAGAGTACCTTTGTCATCAAAGATGTGTAGTCTGGCATTTTCTGGACTGTGCAAATTTCTTATAAAATGATCATCAATGAGTAGGGGCTCATTTGGTAAATCTGAAACTACAGTAGTGCTCTTCTGGTTTAAATACGATAATAGGTTTATTTGTAGCCAGTCTAATAGAGATTCTACTTTTTCTAGCGGTAGATGCAGGGTATGTTCATCAAGTTGATATCCATTTTGTGAAGGAGTTTTAGTAATTTTTAAATAAGGACATTTTTTCTTTTGAAGAATATTTTGAATATTATCTGAATCAAAAAAGCTTTCGTTAATTAATAATAAATCAATATGAGTATTAGAAATATTAACCCAATTAATACCATACTGATGAGATATTAAATTTCTGATTAAAGTTTTTAATTCATCTAGAACTTTCAAACTTAAACCAGAAGTGGCAATATTTATGCAATTCCTATCCATAGTATCACATTAAATTTTATTGAATAACATAATAGTTTTAATGTGCTTTTTATAATAAATATAAAAAGCACATCTTAGATTAGTTAGCTAAAGTCTAGCTCTTTTTCAAATGACTTTAACTCATGACGAGCCATAGCCAAATTCGATTTGGTACGATCAAGCACTAAGTAAAGGAACAAATTATTATTACTTTCTAGGGGGCGAATTAGGTGGTAAGCCTTACCTAAGGTAATTAAAATATCTTCAATATTATCATTTAAATTCAAAGCATTAGCGATATTTCGCTTTGCGCGAATTACTTCTGTATTTCCAGCAGCAGCCAATTCTAAATCAATTTCCCCACCACCTTGTGTTGCAAGTGATAACCCACTTTCTGAATCAACAAGTGCAGAAGCAATAAAACCATCAATTTCAGTTAAGCTATCTAAAGAAAGTTTAGCCATGTTTTTATCTCTCTGGATTCTAAAATTATATTTACTACTTTTTAAAAAGTAGTTGAAATTCATTATATTTCTGAACAAATTGAAGTCAATTCATCAAGTAAAGTACTAGGTTTTAGTTTTGGGAAATAAGTGACAGAAAATGTCAGACTATAAAAGACATTATAAGATTAGTCTTGCATTATACTTTTAATACTGTGCTGAGGTTTACATTATATATTTTAAAATTTAGATAAGATAATTGTAATAGAATATTAATACAATATTGATTAATAAAATATACTAATTTTAATCAATAAAAAGGGGAATATTTAATTCCCCCTTTTTTATAATAATGATCAAACTAAACGAGCTGTGTATAAATACAATAGAGGTAACCCAAAATTGCTAAAGCAACAACAGGGGCAATAATCTTTGACCATGTAGGTACAGAAACCTCGGCAGCTTGTTCGTCAATATGCAGATCATCATGATGAGGTTGGGCTTGGTGAACCATTTGGTTGAACTCCTTCATTGTTGTATCCAATGATAGCTCTTCTTGTTCCACAGGTTTAGAACCAATTAACTCATTTAGGTGGTTTGTTGACCAAACCCAATCTTCTGCCTGACCTGATAAATGTTCTACTTGACCTAAAATTAATTCTTTTAAGCCATTATGCCCAAAGCCACCTGTTTCATCGAGTTGGTTAAGTTCTGCTAACTGCAAAGTTAAAATTTCAGAAATACTCTGTTCGAGTTCTGCATTTTTTAAAGTCGACTGATTATGCTTAGATGTTGTTAAATGGCGAGCAACTTCCTGAATATAAAGCGGATCTGCAGCTTTGATTTCATGATAAATCTTATTATCATCTTGGCGCCACAAACTAATCAGTTTTCCAAGCGTAAGAATATTTACTTCATCAATCAGTTTATTTTTTTCATTAACTGGATATTGATTTAAAAGCTGAGGCTTTTGAATTTTTATCTGCTCAGCAAAGTATTGGACTAAATCAAATGCCATGCTTTCTTCCTCTAAATTTAATCTAAAATTCTTAACGTTGGTTTTTTCTTGGTCGATGTTGTTTCAATAGCTTCTTGTACTTCTGACTCTACTGTATTTTCTACAGGCACTACATTGGCATATTCTTCAGGATCAAAGAATAAACCTTGTCCATTTTCACGTGCATAAATACCTAAAACAGCCTGAATAGGTACATAAATATCTTTTGACGCCCCCCCGAAACGGGCAGAAAAAGTAATGGCTTCATTTCCGATAATAAGTTGATGAACAGCATGAGGTACGATATTCAAAACGATTTGGCCATCTTTAACAAATTGCTGTGGAACATCGGTATGTGGCTGTGTCGCATCCACTAATAGATAAGGAGTAAGCTGGTTATCACAAATCCATTCATAGATTGCACGAGCAAGATAAGGACGTGTAGGGGTTAAATCAATAGTTTGCTCAGACATATCACACTATTCCATATTTAATAGTTCATTGTAACGGTTTTTCTCTTGAGCCGTCATTGATTTAGCAAAAGAAGGCCTCTCAAAGATACGTTTACAATACAAAAGTATCGGCCGGCAGTGCTGTTTAGGTAAATCGATTCCCATGCTATTTAATCTTAAAAAGATAGGGGCAAGCATACAGTCCAAGATTGTGAAATGCTCAGACATAAAATAGGGAAAATGCTGAAATAAGGGAGTAAGTGAAATTAAAGTTTCACGTAATTCTTTTTGTGCTTTTTGCTTTTGTTCTACATTTAAAGAATCAGCATGTTTTAACATGTGATCTGCTAACTTGAACCAGTCATTCTCAAGTCTCCATATATATTGACGCTGCTCTGCACGCATCATTGGAGCATCTGCGTAAAGCTTACTTTGGCGATAACGATCATCTAAATATTCAGCAATAATCGGTGCTGAAAATAGTTTAAGATTTTGCTCGACCAACATCGGCAATTGGTTATATGGATTTAAACTTGCCAAATCTTCGTCTTCATGGTCAGTTACGATCAATTGATATTTGATTTGCTTTTCTGCTAATAAGAAACGAATCCAGTGAGAACGGAAATCATCAGCATGACTGTAAAGGGTAATCCCCTGAATAGAGGTGTTTTCGACCGACATATCACAAGACGACGTGGTTGAGTGAATCGATTAGGATACTAAAAATGCTCTCGGAAATCACGGTTCTAACGAGATAGTTTGTTTATATTTATAAGTTTGCATTTTATTGTTCGATTTTCATAATAAAAAAGCCTTGGAAAAATCCAAGGCTTTTTGTCCAACTCGGTAAACGAATTAACGTTTAGAGAATTGAGGACGCTTACGAGCTTTACGTAAACCAAGTTTCTTACGTTCAACTTCACGAGCATCACGAGTAACGAAACCAGCTTGACGAAGAACAGGTTTTAAAGTTTCGTCAGCAGCGATAAGTGCACGAGTAATACCGTGACGGATCGCGCCAGCTTGACCACCAATACCACCACCTTTAACAGTGATGTAAAGGTCAAACTTTTCAGTAACTTCTAAAAGTTCTAAAGGTTGACGAACAACCATACGAGCAGTTTCACGACCGAAATATTGCTCTAAAGTACGGTTGTTAATAACGAGTTTGCCTGTACCAGCTGACAAGAAAACACGTGCAGTTGCGGTCTTACGGCGACCTGTACCATAATTAGTAGCCATGTGCTGTATCCCTTAGATGTCCAAAACTTGTGGCTGTTGAGCAGCATGCGGATGCTCAGTACCAGCGTACACTTTCATTTTTTTGATCATTGCATAACCAAGAGGACCTTTTGGTAACATGCCTTTAACTGCTTTTTCAAGAACAGCTTCAGGCTTGTGAGCAATTAACTTCTCGAAGTTAGTCTCACGGATACCACCAGGGAAACCAGTATGGCGATAATATTTCTTATCAAGCGCTTTTTTACCAGTCACTTGAACTTGTTCAGCATTAATCACAACGATGTAATCGCCAGTGTCAACGTGAGGAGTATAAGAAGTTTTGTGCTTACCGCGTAAACGACGAGCGATTTCAGTCGCAAGGCGACCTAAAGTTTTGCCAGAAGCATCAACAACATACCAGTCATGTTGAACTTCAGCTGGCTTAGCGCTGAGAGTTTTCATTAAACCACTACCTATTATAGTTGGTTTGGACTATGGAATCTGTCCAAACAAAAGGAGCGAGCATTCTAAACGAGTTTGTTCAAAGTCACAAGAAAAATCCAGTTTAAGCCACATAATTTAATCCATAAACCGATGAATGCGGGATATGTTAAAATCAAATAAATTTTCATTATGTGTCTGGGGTGATTGTGCTGCCTTTATATGTCACTTCCGGTGAGCCGGCTGGTATTGGTCCAGATATTTGCTTGAGCTTGGCTAAGCGAGTTGATGAGCGCCCTGTTGTTATTTTGGGTGACCGAAATTTATTAGAACAACGTGCCCAAAAACTCGGGATAAATATTCAACTTGTAGAATATACGGGACAAGCTGAATCATCGGTTTTGGGTGAGCTTTATATAGAGCATGTGCCTTTAGAAACAGCAGTTATTGATGGCCAGTTAAACTCAGCTAATGCGGCTTATGTTTTAGAACAATTACGTCGTTCAGCTGATTATGCAATGTCTGGTAAAAGTGTTGGGGTGGCTACGGCACCAGTGCAAAAGTCCGTCATTAATGATGCAGGCATTTTGTTTAGTGGTCACACTGAATATTATCAGGAGTTTGCAGGGGTAGAGCGCGTCGTCATGATGCTTGCAACCAAAACTCTGCGTGTTGCCTTAGCAACTACACATTTGCCTTTAAGGGATGTTGCCGATGCAATTACCAAAGAGCGGTTACATCAAGTCATTGATATTTTAATACATGATTTAAAAACTAAATTTAAGATTACTGATCCGCGCATATTAGTGTGTGGCTTAAATCCTCACGCGGGCGAAGATGGCTATTTAGGGCATGAAGAGATTGATACCATTAATCCGGTACTCGAAACTTATCGGGCTCAAAGAGTTAAAATGAGCCTAAGCTTACCTGCAGATACCTTATTTACCCCTGAGCATCTTAAAAATGCTGATGCTGTACTTGCGATGTACCATGATCAAGGTTTACCTGTGTTAAAATCGCAAGGGTTTGGTGAGGCCATCAATATTACATTGGGTTTGCCGTTTATCCGAACTTCGGTCGATCATGGCACTGCATTGTCTTTGGCTGGGACCGGCTTGGCAAAAAGCTCAAGTTTAAATGTCGCTGTCGATTTAGCTTTATCTTTAGCAGCGAGCTAAATTTTTCATGTTGGAAATGTTATATGTATCAAATTAATGCCCTAAACCCGAAAGATGAAGGGCATAAAGCTCGTAAACGTTTTGGTCAAAACTTCTTACATGATCAGCGAGTCATTGCCAAAATCGTGCGCTCGGTGAATCCGCGTGCGGGTGAAAATGTTGTTGAAATTGGTCCTGGTTTGGCTGCTTTAACTTCTCCTTTAATTGGAGAGTGTGATGCATTAACAGTGGTTGAGCTAGATCGTGATTTAGCGGCAGGCTTACCAGAACGCGTTCCACATCCTGAACGTTTAACTATTATAGAAGCTGACGCATTAAAATATGATTTTAACGAGCTGGTAAAAGATGGTCGACCATTACGTGTGGTTGGTAATTTACCTTATAACATTTCAACTCCATTACTTTTTCATCTCTTGGAATTTGGCAGCAAAGTTAAAGACATGCACTTTATGCTGCAAAAAGAGGTAGTTGAACGTATTACTGCCGAACCAAATACAAAAGAATATGGTCGCTTGTCGGTAATGATTCAGTACTATTGCCAACCTACGTTTTTATTTGAAGTGCCAGCTGGCGCATTTAATCCGCCACCTAAAGTAACGAGTGCTGTTTTCCGCCTTGTTCCATATGAACAGAAACCAATTATTGCAAAAGATGAAAAAGCTTTAGCTCGGTTGGTTGGTCATGTATTTACTCAACGTCGTAAAACCCTAAGAAATAGTCTTAAAGGTATGATCGCCGAAGATGGTTTTGAAAAAGCAGGTGTTGATCCGATGGCTCGTCCTGAAACTTTAACACTTGCTCAATTTGTTGCTTTAGCCGATCAAATGGTGGGATAAATGACTAAACGTTTTAATTATGTGATTGGCGATGTACAAGGGTGTTTTGAAGCTCTGAAAGCCTTACTTAAAGAAATACGTTTTGATCCAGACCAAGATTTTTTGTGGTTTGCAGGTGATTTGGTTGCTCGTGGTGAAAACTCAGTAGGTGCCTTACGTTTTGTTAAAAAACTTGCTGATCGTGGTGCTGCTGCAACTGTACTCGGAAATCATGATCTGACTTTAGTTGCTGGCGCGCGTGGTTTAAAAGAGATTAAAGAAAAAGATCGCACACAGGACGTTATTGATGCAATTGATGGCGATGAGTTAATCGACTGGTTGCGTAAACAACCTTTATGTTTATTCCCGAACGAACACACAATTCTTACTCATGCAGGTATACCTTGCATTTGGGATGCCCAAAAAACTGCAACGCTTGCAAAAGAGGTTGAAGCAGTACTCTCACATCAAGATCTATCTGTATTGGATGCCTTTTTGGCAGAAATGTATGGCTCAAAACCAGATTTGTGGGAAGACGACTTAACGGGTTCAGCTCGTTTACGTTGTATTACTAATTATTTGACCCGCATGCGTTTAACCAACGCAGAAGGGGCTTTAGAGTTCAGCTTTAAAGATGCTCTAGATGCGCCAATGCCAGAAGGCTATTTACCTTGGTTCGAATTTCCAAGTAAAGCTGCTGAGACTCATCAGATTATTTTTGGTCATTGGGCTGCACTAGAAGGTAGAAGCATCAATGAGCAAATCCAGAATATTGATGGCGGCTGTGTTTGGGGCAGAAAGTTAATGGCTTATCGTCTTGAAGATAAGGAAATTTTTGCTGTCGATAATCCTGCGCAAATGTAAAAGCAATGCTTTTCATGAGTGAAAATAAAAAAGCCGCATAAGCGGCTTTTTTTAACTATTCTACACGTATCCATATTTGGTTACGGCCTAATGCTGAAACCCCAAGGTATCCACGCAGATGGAGAAGTTTACCACTTGCGTTAAGTTTTGCTTTAAGTCCATAAACTTTACCAGTATTAGGATCTAAAATTTTCCCACCTGTGTAATTAGAACCATCTGTTCGCTTTAAACCCGTTGCAATATCCAATCCTAAAATTGGTTTATTGCTATATGGTGTTGGGCAATTATCACAAATCTCTTTAGGGGTATAACCCGGACGAGGGGTAACTTTAACGATTTTTCCAGCATAGGTTCCATTTGCTTCTTTTCGTATTTCTACCTGTGCTTTTGGAGCACTTGTCTTATCATCAATTGTTTGCCAAAGACCTGTAATATCTGCTGCAAATGTAGCAGTATTAATCCCTAATAAGAGCATAGCTCCAATAAAAACTTTCCCCATAATTAAAAATCCCTTTAACTTTGAAAGATCATCTTATTTCTAATTGTTAACTGGTTCAATGTTTATTTAAACTACTTTTTAATCAATGTATTCCAAAAGATAACATGAATGTCGGCAGCCAAATTGCAGTAAATACACCATTTAATGCCATACCAAATGCAGCGTAGCGACCTGCAACTGGTCCGCGTTGCCAAGCTTGAGCTGTTCCTATGGCATGCGCAGCTAAACCTAAGGCTAAACCTGATGCTCTTTCATCATGAATATGTTTAAGTAAAAATGGTGAAAACGCTGCTCCAATAACGCCAGATAAAATAACAATAAGAGTTACCAGCGTTTCAGGAGCATGCAATAACGTTGCGATATTCAGGGCGATTGGAGTGGTTACCGCACGGGTTGCAAATGCAAGAATTGTAGGTTCCGACATATGCAATAAATAAGCAAGGCCCATAGGCAAAGCTACGGCGCTAATACTTGCAAAAAGTAAAATACCAATGACTGATTTAATTGGAAGGTCATCGTAACGCATTGCAGCTAAAGGAATGGCTAAGGCTACAGTCACATACCCCAATAAATGACCAAATAAGTCATTCACATAAAGGCGGTACTGTTCATAAGGAACTTGTAAAACTGAAAGTAATGCAATGACAATGAACATGCCGAAAACTAAAAGTGGAACTTGTGGAAAACGTCGGTTTAAAGGTTTTGCACACAGATAACCAATGAGTGTAATCAAAAAACCATAGAAAATCGTAAACATTTTATTCTCCTTATAACCAACGTTTTGCCATTTTTGCATAGACCCACAAAGGTATAAGGGTGCTGACCACTAAAACAAAAAGGAATAGTGGAATTTCTTTTCCCATATGCACCAACATGATTAAGGAGCCGGCACAAACAGGTAAAAAAGCAAAACCACTTTCTTTCATGATTTTATTATTCGTATCAACTATTCGAAGAGGGATTTTTTTGAACTTTCTCCAAATAATCAAAACAGTGAGTAAGCTGATTAACCCGACCAGATTACCTAATTCTGGATGACCAAAAGCACGCATGACGATGACAGAGCCTTCACGAAAACCAATAATGAGTAGTAATGTTGCTACCCATGCTGTCCAGTCTATACTTTTGATCTTATCCATATTTTTTATCTCTAAAAGTTTACTTATCGAGTTTTAACTGATCTCGCCCTTGATTTCAAACTCTTCCAATGGTCGCTTAAATTGATTAGCGTGTTCTCCCAAGATTTCTTCTAAGGGCAGTTTTGCTTGGCGAATAAGCTTTTCTAGCTTATGTGGTGCAATACGTACATCAATATGTAATAAGCCTGCATCATCGTAGTGTTCAGACTCAATTACATTTAAGGCATAAAGCTGTGTGCGAAATTTGCCATAAGCAGGTTTAAGAATTAGAGAAAACTTTTGAATTTGCCCCATTAAACATTCTTGTACTGCTTTTTGAAGTAACTCTAGACCAAGGTCAGCGTGAGCCGAAACATAAACTCGATCTGGTACATGTGGCTCAGCATAAACAATTTTGGCCTCTTCACCACTCAGGTCAATTTTGTTGTACACCCGAAGTACTGGAGCATCTGCACCAATCTCTTTTAATACCCCTTCAACTGCTTCAATTTGATCAAGCATGTCATGACTATTACTATCAATGACATGTAGTAAAAGTGTGGCTTCTAGGGTTTCTTCAAGTGTTGCTTTGAATGATTCAATTAAATCATGCTGTAAGTTTCGTACAAAACCTACTGTATCTGCTAACACAACAGTACCAATACCATCCCATTCCAAACGGCGTAATGTTGGGTCGAGTGTTGCAAATAGTTGGTCGGCTGCGTAGACATCACTTTTCGCTAAAATATTAAATAGAGTTGATTTTCCAGCATTGGTATAGCCTACGAGTGACACAGTTGGAATGGCTGCCTTTTGTCTTGCAGCCCGTCCTTGTATACGCGTTTGATGTACTTTTTCTAATTTATCTTTTAATTGGGCAATACGCACACGAATGAGACGACGATCTGTTTCTAGTTGCGTTTCACCGGGTCCACGTAAGCCAATACCACCTTTTTGTTGTTCAAAGTCGGCAGACCAACCACGAATAAGACGGGTGGATAAATGCTTCAGCTGTGCAAGTTCGACTTGTAATTTACCTTCATGCGTGCGGGCACGCAGCGCAAAAATATCTAAAATTAATCCTGTACGATCAATGACTCGGCATTTTAATATTCTTTCTAAATTCCGTTCTTGAGCGGGTGATAAAGCATGATCAAAAATCACCAGGCTTGCTTCTAGTTCCTGAACTTGCTCTGCAATTTCTTCGACTTTTCCTGAACCAATAAAAAATTTAGGATTGGGTTTATTTCGCTGAACCTTAATATGTTCAAGGATATCTGCACCAGCAGACTGTGCAAGTAGAGCAAACTCTTCGGCATCCAGATCATCTAATAATTGTACTGAAACACTCACTAAAATTGTGCGTTCACCGCCTTGATGCCGATCAACATATTCCACGTGGTTGTAAATCCTGAAAATGGGAAAACTTTATTCTAGATGAAACTTATACAAAAGGGGAAAGCGTTTGTTCTTATCCTTTAGATTAGTTAAATGCTGTTAGAGGTGTCTGAATTTATTTTTTCGCCGTTCTTTATCATCAATGCAAGTTTATTCTGAAACGTATAGAATGCTCGAGATGGGTATAACAATGATTGATCGTTAGTGAAATTTTATGGCTCAAACGCAAAGTATAGTTAATTCAACGTTAAAGAAATTATCAAAAATAGGTTTGTACGGAAAAAAAGTCACTTCGGCTACCGCCGCAATTAGTGAAGGTTTTTATTTAGTTTATCGACACGGCCTTTATAAAGATCCTAATAATCCGGTCAATACACGCTACGTTCAATATTTTTGCCGCCGTTTATGTCAGGTTTTTAACTTAGATGTAGAAGTACACGGAACAATTCCTCGAGAACCTGCTTTATGGGTAAGTAATCACATTTCTTGGCTCGATGTTGCTGTTTTAGGTTCAGGAGCTCGTGTTTTCTTTCTTGCCAAAGCTGAAATTGAAAATTGGCCCATTTTAGGCAATTTAGCTAAAGGTGGTGGAACTTTATTTATTAAGCGTGGGTCTGGTGATTCCGTTAAAATTCGTGAGCAGATTACCGAATTTTTAAAACAAAATATTCCCGTACTATTTTTCCCTGAAGCCACGACCACAGATGGGCATTCTGTCAAGAAAGTACATGGTCGTTTACTTGGTGCCGCTATTGAGGCTCAACGTCCAGTGCAGGTCTGTTTAATTTGTTACGTAAACCGTCATGGACAATTAGATACTGTTGCGCCATTTATTGGTGACATGTCATTTGCTGAACATATTCAGCGTGTACTTGAAATGCCGAAAGTAACAGCTCATTTGTTAACTTTGCCACCAATTTCTGTGGAAGGGCATGATGTGAAGAGTTTAACGCGTGAAGTTCAAGAAAAAATGGTAGAAGGCTTGGCTCAACTACATCAAAAAGTACTTAAGCCAAAAAATTAATTACATAAATCCTTCAAGAGGCAGCCATGAAAGAAATTTCATGCCTGCTTTTTGCCACCATTTCATCTCGGGTTCTTGTCTATAAATTAAAGGACCATTGGGCGTTTCTTGCTGCCAATAAATATGATTATTAGAGTCAAGCTTTAGCTTATAAGCATATTTATTTAAATTCTCATCCATCGTATGGTGAATTGTCTTAGCCAGCGACGGGCTATCTAAAATTACGCCAATTTCTGTATTCAAATAAGCTGAGCGTGGATCAAAATTAAATGAACCAATAAAAACCTGTTCATCTAATGCCATCAGTTTTGTATGTAAACTTGAGCGGCTTAATCCTTTCATGTTTACTTTCGCTTTAGTGGCAAGCTCATCAGTATTTTTATTTAAATCTCTTTTATCGGGGGTAGGTAAAAACTCATAAAGTTGTACGCCGTTCTTAAGAAGTTCTTTACGGTACTTCCCATAAAAGGCATGCACAACGGCAACGTCATTTGCTTTAAACGAGTTAGTTAAAACACGTACCTCGACGCCTTCTTTAGCAAGTGTGCTTAAAATTTTAGCACCTTGTTTTTCAGGAATAAAATAAGCTGAAATTAAATCAACGTTGCTTTCTGGTTTTTCTAGATGGTTAATTAACTGGAAATTTAGGTGCTCTTCTTTTTTAGCCTTTGATTTGATTTTATCAGGCGAGTCTTTTACGACTTCTGCTTTGACCCAGTCGAATTGAATGCTGCGATTTAACCATTGATCAAATGCATGTGATTTTGCGGTGAGGTTTAAAAAGTTTTGAACAGTTGCTAGTTGGTAGTGAGCTTCGAGTTGCTCTTTTAATCCTTCATAACGTAGACGATGTTGCTCAGGACTTACGATACTTTGAACTGAATAGGCATATTCATGGTTCCAGTAATCATCAAACGAATTCACAATGTCATCAACAGCAGCACCAACTAACATTACATCAACATCAGAAAATTGATAACTATCGCTTACATTGTAATATTGATTTGTCATGTTGCGTCCGCCAATAAGAGCAACCTCATTGTCAGCAATAAAACTTTTATTATGCATACGGCGATTGATACGTTTTAAGTCAAGAACCATATCCATCGCACGATATTTACGAAAACGGTACGGGTTAAAAAGCTTCACTTCAATATTTTTATGTTGAGAGAGAGCGAGCAAAATCCCTTCTATTTTTTTTGCATTATTGTCATCAATAAGAAGTCGGACTTTTACCCCGCGATCAGCTGCCCGAATAATCGCGTGCAAGGCTAAAGCACCAACTTTGTCATTGTCCCAAATGTAATATTGTAAATCTAAAGTCTTTTCGGCTTTATCAATTAATCTTAGGCGGGCTGCTAGAGCCTCCAATGGATCATTTAAGACATGGTAACCCGTTAGCTTGGGATTTTGCTGACGTAAGGGCGTGACAATTTGAGCAAGTGAAGTCTCCGATGTATCGATATCATTTGCATATTCTAATGGCTCAGCACTATGTTTTGGCAGAGTACTACATCCTGTCAAACCCACAGCAAAACTAGAACATAGGACTAAAGAAGCTTTTATCAAAAAGCCTTTAGCTTGTTGATTCGTTTGAAGCTGTTTGGAATGAGAGGATTGTGCCATAATCAGTACATACGATAACGTGAGCTAGAGTATAATTCGTGCATATTGAAAGATAAATATTGAATTTGATTACTAGCAATCAATAGAAGATAAGTCGAGAGTCGTAATGTGGAATCCAAATTCAATTATTTTTTGTTTTTACTTTATTTTTTCAATACTTGCTCTATGGGGAATTTCTGAGGCTTGGATTCATCAATCTCGGACCGAGACGATTCATCCATTTAAAGCTTTTGTGCATTTACTCGCATTTTATCTCTCTTATTTACTTATTCCGCTCTGGTTTTTTAATTTATATGCTGCTTGGATTGGTTACTACTCAATTCATCAAGGTATTTTTATCTTTTTCTTAAGTGGCGTTTTAATTTACGCTCGATTTATTGAACCTCATCTAGTACGTGTTGATACTCATCAATATCGCTTAAATCCAGATCGTAGTTTTACTAAACCTGTAAAAGTAGCCTTAATTGCAGATTTACATATTGGTTTGTTTTCTGGACATGAGCGCCAGTTAAAAACAATAGTTAAAAAATTAAATGAGCAACAACCAGATTTAGTGGTTGTGGCAGGTGACTGGACCTATGAGCCAGAAGATAGGCTGATTCAAGAATTGAGTGTTTTAAAAGAAATTCAGGCACCTGTTTACTCTGTCCCTGGTAATCATGATGAGCAATATCCTGGACCACCTATTCAACAATTATTAAAAGATGCCTTGTTTTATAATGAAGTTGTCGACATTGAAGGCAAAATAGTTGATTTTGAAGAATTTCGTTTGATTGGTATTGGTGATCTTTGGGCTGGAAAAACAGATATGCGTTCTATGCCAGATTTACCCCAAGACAAACCTTGGTTAATTTTGTCTCATAATCCAGATACGGTCGATATGGTGCCTAAATTACCAAATCGTCCTTTAATGTTGTCAGGACACACACATGGAGGGCAGGTGGAGCTTCCATGGTTAACTAACTATATTATGAAAAAAGTATCAATTTTAGGTCACAAACGCGGATTTTACTCTCACGAACATGCGGACGTCTTTGTTACCGTTGGCACGGGAATGGTTGGAATTCCTTTACGTTTTAGAGTACCGCCAACCATTGATATTATTGAATTAGTTTAATTCATAAAAAAGCCAATCACAGAGGATTGGCTTTTTTATGAATTAAACTTACTTATGGAATAACGACAATGGCAACACGTCGGTTAATCGCACGATTTTCATTGGTTGTATTTGGAACATAAGGTTGCGTTGAACCACGACCAATCACATAGATATTTTCTTTCTTAAACCCGCGAGCTAAGAAAAGATTTGCCACACTTTGTGCACGTTCTTCAGACAGCTTTTGATTATAAGCTGCATCACCAACATCATCAGTATGACCAACAATTTTCAATTTATTCAGATCATATTTATTCAATTGATTTGCTAGACGTACTAACTCAGCTTCATGGCTCTGTTTTAACTCTGCATTATTAAAGTCAAATAACAAACGTTCAGGTAAACCCAGAGTCCATCCTTCATTAGTAAGAACAAAACCTTCTTTCTTAAGCAATTTTACCTGACGATATTTTAATGGACCAAAACTCAGGCACCCTGCAAGAGTAATGCATAGCAATGCAATAAAGGAGAGTTTTAACGATCTTGTATTCATAGATTAGCCTAAATTTAATTTTCAGGTTTATAGATAAACCAGTGTTCATCCGAAGTTTTAGCCTTATACATTGCCTGATCTGCTTGCATAATGAAATCTTCGGGGCTAGATGCAAATTGTGATAAAGCAATACCTACACTAAAACTGAAGTAAATGGTTTGACCATTCAGATGCAAAGGTTCTTTACAGCTTTCGAGTAAATTTTCAGCAATAGATATTAAATGATCAGCATGACTAATGGAATGCAAAATGACAGCAAATTCGTCGCCACCTAAACGCGCAATAAAATCTTGATGGCGTAGACGAGTTTGCAGACGATTCGCCATTTCTTTTAAAACTTCATCACCAGCTAAATGGCCAAACTGATCATTAATCGATTTGAAGTTATTGTTATCTATGAATAATAACGCAGACTTATTGTCAAAACCCTTATCTTCAAACATGTCTAAGAGAATCTGATAGAAATAATGTCTATTAGGCAACAAGGTGAGTTGGTCATGATGAGCCTGAAAAGATAATTTACGATTTTCCTTTTGTAGCTGGTTATCCCATATCTGAATTTCTTCAAGTAACTCGTTAAAAACGGTATTTAAATCTTGAAATTCTTTAATTCGATTATAAGGAAAACGAAGATTATAAGCTTTTTGTTCACTTACAATTTGAGCAATATTGGTAAGTGGATAAATAGCTTGCATAATTTGACGATAAGTTAAGTTTACTGACCACCACAAAGCGCAAACGATAAACAACATCGCAATTGCCAGCCCTACCATAATCATTTTGAGGAACTGCAATATTTTTTCGGAACTACCAAAAAGGGTGAGTTCACCTACATTTTGTTCATGATGGTAAATCGTAAGATGAACGGGTTCATTTAAAAACCAATGATCAAACCAACCCTCCAAAATTGAAGTTTGACTTGATAATTTAAAACTTTGTGCAATTAAATGATGTTCTGAATCATAAATATGAATAGTACGAATTGAATGATCATTCGTATATTCATTCAAAATTTGCTCTATCGTAATTTTATCATTAAATACAACTGCGGGCTGAATACGCTCTAGTAGTGTATGGCTAAGCAATTGCAAATTTTGTTTGGCGTAAGTTTCCATTGTAAAAACAGAAATCGATACAAACGTAAAAGAACAGATAAAAAAAGTAATTGCAAAAATAGTAAATTGAGATTTTCTAAATAAAGCATGCAATGAAGTGGACTGATACAACTTTGATATCATGGCCCTTACTCCGCATTCTTAGCCAAGAGCAATACTCTCGGATCAATATGAACTTTGGAGTGACTTAAAGCATCTAAGTTAACTTTAAAGGTAGTGTAATTATTTTGATTATATAAACAAAAGATACTTCCTATTTCGCACTCTGGATTATTAATGCTTAAAGAAAGTAAAGAACGGTAAGGATAGTTCTGAATAAGACTTTGTTGTTGCTGTGGCGTAGTAGTAGAGAAATAAACAGCCTGACAATGTGACCGAGCAAAATCTTTCGCGTTTACAGTTTGAACACGATAATTATAAGACATTTGCTGGATATAAGATTGAAAGGTAGATGTAATGGAGGGATTATCAATAACACAAAGGGTAGGAGTATTTACATTCTCCCATTTACTGTAGCTTAGAATAGATAAAGTAAGCACATAGAAGTTATGTTTTGAATTGGCATAACAAGGCCCACTCGTAGCAAACACTACAAGTATGCAAACAAATACTTTTTTAGCGAACTGCCACATGGTGAGTTAATGCCAAACTATTGCACGAATAATCTATTCTACATGAAGTTGATTAAGTAAAAAAAGTTTAATATCTCATCTCAAGTCGACTAAAACGCCTAAAAAAAAGGCATATATATCACTTTTTCTTAGAAATAGAAGAAAAAATCGGCACTCGATAGAAAAAGGCAGAAATACCCCTTGCAAAGGGTTATTAATCCTCTATAATGCACATCCATCGGCGGTGATGCAGATAAGAACTTGTTGAAAAACAGTTACTTGGAATTAAGTTGATTACTTTAGGTAGTGAATTTGATGAGAAGTTGGTTTTGAGAATAAGTTTTGAAAATATCGAAATTACCTGTTGACTTTTAAGAGATTAAGAGTAATATAGCCGACCTAGCTTGCTGGTGACGAACCAGGAAGAAGATCATTAAGAAATTATGAAGAACAACTTGTGTGGATTTTTACTGATTGATTGATCGAAATATTATCATTGATTGATTGGTTTAAATTACTCGAAGTTTATTTGAGCGAAATTTAAGTCAGAAAATTGATGAGCCAGAATTGGCACCTTGTCTTTAATAAGGTGCAAAATGATTTTTAACTGAAGAGTTTGATCATGGCTCAGATTGAACGCTGGCGGCAGGCTTAACACATGCAAGTCGAGCGGAGTGATGGTGCTTGCACTATCACTTAGCGGCGGACGGGTGAGTAATGCTTAGGAATCTGCCTATTAGTGGGGGACAACATTTCGAAAGGAATGCTAATACCGCATACGTCCTACGGGAGAAAGCAGGGGATCTTCGGACCTTGCGCTAATAGATGAGCCTAAGTCGGATTAGCTAGTTGGTGGGGTAAAGGCCTACCAAGGCGACGATCTGTAGCGGGTCTGAGAGGATGATCCGCCACACTGGGACTGAGACACGGCCCAGACTCCTACGGGAGGCAGCAGTGGGGAATATTGGACAATGGGCGCAAGCCTGATCCAGCCATGCCGCGTGTGTGAAGAAGGCCTTATGGTTGTAAAGCACTTTAAGCGAGGAGGAGGCTACTTTAGTTAATACCTAGAGATAGTGGACGTTACTCGCAGAATAAGCACCGGCTAACTCTGTGCCAGCAGCCGCGGTAATACAGAGGGTGCAAGCGTTAATCGGATTTACTGGGCGTAAAGCGCGCGTAGGCGGCTAATTAAGTCAAATGTGAAATCCCCGAGCTTAACTTGGGAATTGCATTCGATACTGGTTAGCTAGAGTGTGGGAGAGGATGGTAGAATTCCAGGTGTAGCGGTGAAATGCGTAGAGATCTGGAGGAATACCGATGGCGAAGGCAGCCATCTGGCCTAACACTGACGCTGAGGTGCGAAAGCATGGGGAGCAAACAGGATTAGATACCCTGGTAGTCCATGCCGTAAACGATGTCTACTAGCCGTTGGGGCCTTTGAGGCTTTAGTGGCGCAGCTAACGCGATAAGTAGACCGCCTGGGGAGTACGGTCGCAAGACTAAAACTCAAATGAATTGACGGGGGCCCGCACAAGCGGTGGAGCATGTGGTTTAATTCGATGCAACGCGAAGAACCTTACCTGGCCTTGACATAGTAAGAACTTTCCAGAGATGGATTGGTGCCTTCGGGAACTTACATACAGGTGCTGCATGGCTGTCGTCAGCTCGTGTCGTGAGATGTTGGGTTAAGTCCCGCAACGAGCGCAACCCTTTTCCTTATTTGCCAGCGAGTAATGTCGGGAACTTTAAGGATACTGCCAGTGACAAACTGGAGGAAGGCGGGGACGACGTCAAGTCATCATGGCCCTTACGGCCAGGGCTACACACGTGCTACAATGGTCGGTACAAAGGGTTGCTACCTAGCGATAGGATGCTAATCTCAAAAAGCCGATCGTAGTCCGGATTGGAGTCTGCAACTCGACTCCATGAAGTCGGAATCGCTAGTAATCGCGGATCAGAATGCCGCGGTGAATACGTTCCCGGGCCTTGTACACACCGCCCGTCACACCATGGGAGTTTGTTGCACCAGAAGTAGGTAGTCTAACCGCAAGGAGGACGCTTACCACGGTGTGGCCGATGACTGGGGTGAAGTCGTAACAAGGTAGCCGTAGGGGAACCTGCGGCTGGATCACCTCCTTAACGAAAGATTGACGATTGGTAAGAATCCACAACAAGTTGTTCTTCATAGATGTATCTGAGGGTCTGTAGCTCAGTTGGTTAGAGCACACGCTTGATAAGCGTGGGGTCACAAGTTCAAGTCTTGTCAGACCCACCATGACTTTGACTGGTTGAAGTTATAGAAAAGAAGATACAGAACTGATGATGTAAGCTGGGGACTTAGCTTAGTTGGTAGAGCGCCTGCTTTGCACGCAGGAGGTCAGGAGTTCGACTCTCCTAGTCTCCACCAGAACTTAAGAGAAGTTCGGATTACAGAAATTAGTAAATAGAGATTTAGATCTTAGTTTATTAACTTCTGTGATTTAAGTATCACGGTATTAAGCATGACCTGACGAAGGCGTGTTTATTCATTAACAGATTGGCAAAATTGAGTCTGAAATAAATTGTTCACTCAAGAGTTTAGATTAAGCAATTGATCTAAATGAATTGAGAACTAGCAAATTAACTGAATCAAGCGTTTTGGTATATGAATTAGATTGAAGCTGTACAGTGTTTAAGTACACAGGCAACAGATAGTAGCGATGAAGAATCGCACGGACAACACTCACTTGTAGGTGTTGACGACTGTTTGGGGTTGTATAGTCAAGTAATTAAGTGCATGTGGTGGATGCCTTGGCAGTCAGAGGCGATGAAAGACGTAATAGCCTGCGATAAGCTCCGGGGAGGCGGCAAATATCCTTTGATCCGGAGATTTCTGAATGGGGGAACCCACCTACTTTAAGGTAGGTATTGCAACATGAATACATAGTGTTGCAAGGCGAACGAGGGGAAGTGAAACATCTCAGTACCCTTAGGAAAAGAAATCAATTGAGATTCCCTTAGTAGCGGCGAGCGAACGGGGATCAGCCCATTAAGTTATGTGTGTTTTAGTGGAACGCTCTGGGAAGTGCGAACGTAGAGGGTGATATTCCCGTACACGAAAGGGCACACATAATGATGACGAGTAGGGCGAGGCACGTGAAACCTTGTCTGAATATGGGGGGACCATCCTCCAAGGCTAAATACTCCTGACTGACCGATAGTGAACCAGTACCGTGAGGGAAAGGCGAAAAGAACCCCTGTGAGGGGAGTGAAATAGATCCTGAAACCGCATGCATACAAGCAGTGGGAGCCGACTTGTTCGGTGACTGCGTACCTTTTGTATAATGGGTCAGCGACTTATATTCAGTAGCGAGGTTAACCGTATAGGGGAGCCGTAGAGAAATCGAGTCTTAATAGGGCGTTTAGTTGCTGGGTATAGACCCGAAACCAGGCGATCTATCCATGAGCAGGTTGAAGGTTGGGTAACACTAACTGGAGGACCGAACCCACTGTCGTTGAAAAGCCAGGGGATGACTTGTGGATAGGGGTGAAAGGCTAATCAAGCCTGGTGATAGCTGGTTCTCCCCGAAAGCTATTTAGGTAGCGCCTCGGACGAATACCATAGGGGGTAGAGCACTGTTTCGGCTAGGGGGTCATCCCGACTTACCAAACCGATGCAAACTCCGAATACCTATGAGTACTATCCGGGAGACAGACTGCGGGTGCTAACGTCCGTAGTCAAGAGGAAAACAATCCAGACCGCCAGCTAAGGCCCCAAAATCATAGTTAAGTGGGAAACGATGTGGGAAGGCATAGACAGCTAGGAGGTTGGCTTAGAAGCAGCCACCCTTTAAAGAAAGCGTAATAGCTCACTAGTCGAGTCGGCCTGCGCGGAAGATGTAACGGGGCTAAAACTATGTGCCGAAGCTGCGGATTTGACTTTAAGTCAAGTGGTAGGGGAGCGTTCTGTAAGCCGATGAAGGTGTATTGAGAAGTATGCTGGAGGTATCAGAAGTGCGAATGCTGACGTGAGTAACGACAAAACGGGTGAAAAACCCGTTCGCCGAAAGACCAAGGGTTCCAGTCCAACGTTAATCGGGGCTGGGTGAGTCGACCCCTAAGGCGAGGCCGAAAGGCGTAGTCGATGGGAAATTGGTTAATATTCCAATACTTCTGTGTAATGCGATGAGAGGACGGAGAAGGTTAAGTCAGCCTGGCGTTGGTTGTCCAGGTGAAAGGAAGTAGGCATGCATCTTAGGCAAATCCGGGGTGCTCTATGCTGAGATCTGATAGCAAGCTGTACTTGTACAGCGAAGTGGCTGATACCATGCTTCCAGGAAAAGTCTCTAAGCTTCAGTTACACAGGAATCGTACCCTAAACCGACACAGGTGGTCAGGTCGAGTAGACCAAGGCGCTTGAGAGAACTCTGCTGAAGGAACTAGGCAAAATGGTACCGTAACTTCGGGAGAAGGTACGCTGTTGTTGGTGATGGAACTTGCTTCCTGAGCTGATGACAGCCACAGAAACCAGGCCGCTGCAACTGTTTATTAAAAACATAGCACTCTGCAAACACGAAAGTGGACGTATAGGGTGTGATGCCTGCCCGGTGCTGGAAGGTTAATTGATGGGGTTAGCGTAAGCGAAGCTCTTGATCGAAGCCCCAGTAAACGGCGGCCGTAACTATAACGGTCCTAAGGTAGCGAAATTCCTTGTCGGGTAAGTTCCGACCTGCACGAATGGCATAATGATGGCGGCGCTGTCTCCAGCAGAGGCTCAGTGAAATCGAAATCGCTGTGAAGATGCAGTGTACCCGCGGCTAGACGGAAAGACCCCGTGAACCTTTACTGCAGCTTGACATTGAACTTTGACCTTACTTGTGTAGGATAGGTGGGAGGCTTTGAAGTTGGAACGCTAGTTCCAATGGAGCCGTCCTTGAAATACCACCCTGGTAATGTTGAGGTTCTAACTCTGCCCCGTAATCCGGGGCGAGGACCATGTCTGGTGGGTAGTTTGACTGGGGCGGTCTCCTCCTAAAGAGTAACGGAGGAGTACGAAGGTGCGCTCAGCGTGGTCGGAAATCACGCGTAGAGTATAAAGGCAAAAGCGCGCTTAACTGCGAGACCCACAAGTCGAGCAGGTACGAAAGTAGGTCTTAGTGATCCGGTGGTTCTGTATGGAAGGGCCATCGCTCAACGGATAAAAGGTACTCTGGGGATAACAGGCTGATACCGCCCAAGAGTTCATATCGACGGCGGTGTTTGGCACCTCGATGTCGGCTCATCTCATCCTGGGGCTGAAGCAGGTCCCAAGGGTATGGCTGTTCGCCATTTAAAGAGGTACGCGAGCTGGGTTTAGAACGTCGTGAGACAGTTCGGTCCCTATCTACCGTGGGCGCTGGAAATTTGAGAGGATCTGCTCCTAGTACGAGAGGACCAGAGTGGACGAACCTCTGGTGTACCGGTTGTGACGCCAGTCGCATCGCCGGGTAGCTATGTTCGGAAGGGATAACCGCTGAAAGCATCTAAGCGGGAAGCCTACCTCAAGATAAGATTTCCCTAGGACTTTATGTCCTCTAAAGAGCCGTTCGAGACTAGGACGTTGATAGGTTGGATGTGGAAGCATAGTGATATGTGAAGCTGACCAATACTAATTGCTCGTGAGGCTTGACTATACAACACCCAAGCAGTTGTATATAAAGCATCAATCGATTCATTAATGTACAAAGCAACTTGATTTAGTTATATGCTTAGCTAAAATGAACAAATAAAGTAAGATTCAATCAGCCCATCTGTAAAGTTTTGGAAAACGCATCGGCACATTAAGACCAATGCAAGTATCCATACCAGTTGTGCTGGCGACCATAGCAAGAGTGAACCACCTGATCCCTTCCCGAACTCAGAAGTGAAACCTCTTAGCGCTGATGGTAGTGTGGGGTTTCCCATGTGAGAGTAAGTCATCGCCAGCTCATTATTCTAAACACCCCCTACTTAATCGTTGGGGGTGTTTTTTTGTGCGCGGAAATTAATGAATTAAGTACGCTGATTTTATATAAAAATTTCATCAAAAAGATGAAAAAATAGGCAAAATATGAAAGTATAAACCAATAAATAATATCTTAATTTCCTTTTATAATTTTAATTTAGGTATTTTATGAGAATAATAGTTTTTTATTTGCTTGTTTTGCTTTTAATAGTTATTCAGCTGAATCTATTGATGAACAATTAGTTTTAAATCTTTTAAAAAAGAAAAAACATCAGTACAAAACAAGGAAATAATGAGCTTTATGGCCTTATTGTCAGAAGATTTTTTGGGTTCTAAGAAGGATGGTACACCTCTCACTAAAGATAGTTATAAAGAGGGAATAATGATAACTTTTATTAATGCTTCCAAAATTCTTCATAATGTTAAGATCAGATCTCTCTATATATCTGAAAATAAGCAGTCAGCAGAAGTAGTGTTAGAAAGTGAAACTAAGTTTTTGTTAGAAAGAGGAAATTATAAAGAAGTGGTTACAAGCAATAGTGTAACGAAATCTACATTAATATTAGAAAATGGTACATTAAAATATAAAAATTCTAGTTATATCAAATGATTAATTGTAGATATCTGCATGCATAAATAAAAAAATTGATTATTTATACTTTAGTCCCTCATAGAAGAAGTTTTATTATCTTAAAAATATAAATTTTTCTAAAATTTAATATTTCCTACTTTCCTGTTTAGCTGGCAGACCTATAAGGATTCAGAATTATTCCGAATCTAATAAGGACATAACACTCTAGCTAATCAACAAAGATATCTAATTGATGAAATTATATTTATAACTGTCGGCGAGCATGTTTTAAAGCAGTGCGAAGACCTTCTTCTAGAGTCGGGTGATAGAAAGGCTTCTCTAGAATGTCATTTAAAGTCAATTCCTCGCCTATTATCCAGCTTAATAGATGAGCCATATGCTCTGTAGCTTCTGTAAATAACTCAGCACCGAGAAGCTTTTGACTTTCTTTATCTATATAAACTTCAATACCTCCCTGGTTTTTCCCAAGAACTATAGCTCTTCCTTGCCGTTCATAAGAGGCTTCACCTGTAATAAAGTCTATACCGTTATCTTTTAGTTGTTTATAACTTTGCCCGACGATTGCCATTTCAGGATGACTAAATACAATCCCCAATGGAGTAAGTGTTTTAACTGAATTAACTTGTGGATAATTCAAACAGTTATGAACAACTTTTTTTCCTTCATGTGCTGCTTCATGTTGTAATGGTGTTGAAGTATAAGCATCACCAACAATAAAAATTGGATATGTATCTAACTGCTTGGTTTTTGCATTTATAGGTAATAACTTAGTATCTTTAAAAGAGTTATCAATATTTTCTAGTTTTAAAGTATCAAGTAAACTTGTACGACCTGTTGCCGCTAAAACATATTCAACTTTGAGAGTTTTCTCTACTTCATTAAGCTGGTAAGTTAATAAAGCATTTTCATGACTGCATTTAACTTCATTGGGGAGAGTTTCGAATAGAATTTTTAACTCTTTGCTTAGCTCTCTTTGTGCAAGCTGTTGAAGTTTTGAGCTAGTAAGTACCCCAATTCTTTTACTGCGAGCGAAGATTGTAGTTTCTACACCTAAACGATGCATTGCTTGAGCAATCTCAAGGGCAATTACACCACTACCAATGACAGCAATAGATTTTGGGAGTGTTTGTAACTCAAATATTTGATCTGTTGTTATAAGCCGATTACCAAGTTCTTCCTTCCAATTTTTATCATAATTGGGTGTGGAGCCAACAGCTAGAATAAAACTTTTTGATTGGTACTGTTGACCATTAACTTCTACAGTTTGTGAATCAATAAAATGTGCTTTACCAGAAATTTTATGTTCAGAAGGCCATTGTTCTACATCTTTTAAAGTTGCTTGCGTAAAACGATCACGTAAGGTTTGTACGTGCTGCATCACTTGATCTGTATTAATTTTTGCAGATATCTCCAAAGCAACCTCTTGAGCATTTTGAATGTCAAACATACGGTTTGCTGTAGAGATGAGAACTTTACTTGGCATACAGCCTACACGAGCACAAGTGGTATCCCATGGTCCATCATTTATAATTAAAATATTATTGGTATGTTTAACGGCTTCTTTATATGCGCTGATACCAGCAGTACCTGCGCCAATGATAATAATATCGAACATTTTCATTAAGCTATTTTATTTAATAGATATTTAGAATATATAGAAAAACCCTCTTGAACAGAGGGTTTGATTCTAATTATTTAGCTTTAAAATGTAAAATTTTGCGTAAAAGGTGTTTTTAAAGTGGTTGAAACAGTCCCATTTTGATTAGTAGACTGACCTTCGATGCTTATACCATTAATGACATGCTTAAAGTTTAGTGTAGTTCCATTCAAACTTTGCTTAAAAGTAAAAATATTTTGTCCTTCTAAATAAATACTGCCATTAAATTTTTGTGCGTTTGTTGTTGATGGCTCATTCTCAACGCGACTTCCTTCAAGGCTAGTAATACTTGGTAGACTTAATATTTGCTGATTACCTGATTTTACTTTGTATGTCGCATTGTTCGTATTGCCTGGAGTTGAGTTCACAACAAATGAAATTGGCTCTGCAAAAGGAACATTAGGGTTATCATTAATAAGTACGTTGAAGCCAGAACCACCTTGAACTACGTAGAGATCACCATCAATTGATGTATTATCTTTATATACACTCATTGCACCGGTAGTAACTTCTTTTTCAGTCGGTTGGCCTGTCTCTGGATCTTGAACAACAGTCGTTGTAGTGATTTTATAGTCACTTGTTGTTGAATTAATTAATACGAATCTTTTTTGCTTGGTTTGTTCAAGTCCCCATGACTGTTGGAATGGATACGCAAAGGCTCCAGTAATTGTCACATCTTGGAAGTTTTTATCATTATTTTCATTTTGAAAAATATAAATTCTGGTATTTGATTGATAGTCCTCTAAATTCGGAGATATATTGTCGTTCGCCAGTTTAATATTTTTTAAATCATCTGCCGTAATATCAAAGTCCCAGTCACTATAATCAGTGAGTAAAGTTTTAATTTCTTCACCTTTAAATACATAGCAGGCGCGGTAGTCTGTAGTGCTCTTAATAAAGCATTTTTCACGATAGTGGTCGGAGTACTTGGTAAGATCTACTTTTCGAATATCTAATGTTAACTTGAGTGGACCTTGGGCAAAGGTATCTAATGCGTGATCAATGTAACCTTTTGATAGCTTTTCATTATTAATATCATAGGCACCAAATAAATATTTTCCTTCTTGCTTTACGCTATTTAAAACAGAAGTAGCCAACTCTTGATCTGTTGATGGTGTGGTTGGAGTTGTTGTAGAGCCAGAATCTGAATTTTGGTTATAGTAGCCATCACCGCCACCTCCACCACAAGCTGTCAAAAAAGCAGCCAAAGTAATCCCACATACCCCATGAGTAAGTTTCATCATTATCCCCAATTAAAATGATAAGTTATTTAAAATAATTTTTTAGATTTATAAAATAACATATATTTCATGAGGTTGCTCATTATATTTATGAGCGGTTAGCTAATTAAATTCTTGTACCCATAGTTACTCCAACTGTAGGTTTTACTTGCATTGAAGAGCACGCTGTAAGAATTAAACAGCTTAAAAGAGCGAATATAAATTTATTCATAAAAATTAATAAATGAGTCAAAAAGATTTAAATACTTTAGATCAATATTATTTTTAGTTCTGTTGAATTCGTGCAGAGATATGCAAAATAATTTATCAAAAACCCTATTTAAAAGAAGAAATAGGGTTTTATAGAATATTAATTTATTAAACTTAGTCGTCTAATAAGTCCATCTGTTTTGCTAATTGATATAGATTATTTGAACGGTTTCCTGTGCGGCAGAACATAAGGATAGGTTTTGGCAACTCATTGTAATGATTAGCAAAAGTACGTACATCGAGTTCCGTAATTTGGCCAGCTACAACTGGTTGATAAACATAGTCTAAATCTGCTTGGCGTGCTGCTTCTTCAATTTGAGCACTTGTAGGCTGTTCTGGGCCGCCTTCCATATCTGGTCGATTATTAATAATCGATTTAAATCCTTTTTCTACAACTTGGCCAACATGCTCTGGACCAATTTGACCTGCGAAACCAACATTATCTGACATTTCGTCACTCCAAAATTTAACAAAACCTCTTATGCTGTATCATAGCATTAAGCTTAACCTGAGATACAAGACACTCTTGTGTTGTTCTGACTGAGAAAGTTATGTCTTATAGCTAAGTTATAAATTTTAAAAATGATCATCACGCTATTTTAAAATTGGTTATTCATATTCTATTTCAACGGAGCACATATGCACGCTTATACGGTTGAGCCTTTATATGTTCCATGTGGTCAGGAAACGATCGCAGCTGATTTTTATATTCCTAAAACAAATAAGAAATCTGCCGTAATTATTATGGCCCATGGTTTTGCTGCGTTGCGTCAATTTAAACTAATCCAATATGCTCAGCGGTTCGCTCAAGCAGGTTATGCTGTTATTTTGTTTGATTATCGATATTGGGGGGGGAGTACTGGCAAGCCTAGAGAAATGGTCTCAATCAATTCCCAGTTAGAAGATTGGAAGACTGTTATTCAATATGCTTCGACCTGTAAGCTTGTAGATAACCGAAGGATTGTGCTGTGGGGAACTTCTTTAAGTGGGGGATATGCGCTAAGCCTAGCTTCTGAATTAAAGAATATTCAGGCAATTTTAGTACAAATTCCTTATGTAGATGGTGCTGAAACTGCCAAGCTCTATCCTTTGCAACGCTATCCTCAAGCATTGAAGTTATCAAGTCAGGATTATATGGGATCAAAAATGGGGCTTAATCCCAAAAGATTACCTGTCGTCGATCAACATAATTTATGCTTTATGCCTACAGCAGATAGTTATTATGGCTATCTATCGATTGTAAACCCTGACTATTATTGGAGTGGTGAAGTCCCGGCTCGTGTCTTTTTTAATTTGATGCGATACCGTCCAATTCAGGTTGTACGTCAGATTAATATTCCGGTTTTATTTATTGCAGCCCAAAAAGATTCACTTATTCCTATTGAGTCCAGTCGCGAAGCTGCGACAAATATTGCACCTTTTGTGAGTTATCATGAATGGGATATGAAACATTTTGATATTTATCATGGTTCATGGTTTGAAAAAGCAGTGATAACCCAATTAGAATTTTTACATCAGCATATAGGAGTGATGTAAATGATTATTGTATGTGCATCGTGCGGTGCAAAAAACCGAGTTCCGGAAGAAAAACTTCCTGAGCAACCAAGCTGTGGGCAATGTCATCAGCCATTACTACCGCTAGCACCTATTGAACTAAATGAGCAAAATTTTAGTAACTACATCACGAATAGTGATTTACCTATTCTCATAGACTTATGGGCAGAATGGTGCGGACCCTGTAAAATGATGGCTCCACATTTTGCGCAGGTCGCAAAACAGAATCCAGGCGTTATTTTTGCCAAGATTGATACCGAAGAATCTCCTCGCTTGAGCCAAGCTTTTCATGTGAGAAGTATTCCGACACTTGTCTTAATGAATAAAACGACAGAGGTCGCGCGTATTAGCGGTGCATTACGTGCGCCTGAATTGCAGCAGTGGCTGGATCAACAACTTCAAACGAATTTCGGGAGCTAAGGTGTCAGAAGCTTATACCAAACCAGAAGGAATTTTGTCCTTACAAACGATTGCCATGCCAGCAGATACAAACTGGAGTGGTGATGTCTTTGGTGGATGGATTGTGTCACAAATGGACTTGGCTGGAGCAATTCACGCAGAACGTTTCAGTCGTGGCCGCTGTGCTACGATTTCCATTAATCAAATGACCTTTTTGGTTCCGGTAAAGGTTGGCTTTGTTATTAGCTGCTATACCAAAATCTTAAAAGTTGGAAATACTTCTATTCAGATGCAAATTGAAGTTTGGGATAGTCATGATGACTCTCGTGAGCCAATACGTATTACTGAAGGAGTCTTTACCTTTGTAGCAGTGGATGTAAAAGGTAATAAGCGTCAAATACCCGAAGAAGCAAGACAAAAGTTTTTAGATATTCAATAAAACGTATAAAGCCTGAATATTCGTATTCAGGCTTTAATTTAGACGAAGAACTCATTTTTAGAATCAAAACATCGTATTTGTATTTTTGCTTTGCTCTGGAATATTTTGTATCACATCCCAATGCTCTACGATTTTTCCATTTTCGACACGAAAGATATCAATAATTGCTCTTCCTCGATCTTTTTCATTTTCAGTGGAATGAACGTGTAAAACGACAAGATTACCTTCAGCAATCGCACGTTTAATTTCATTTTTAGCTTGTGGGTTCTTTTGGAATTTTTCAGTGAAGAAATTAACAAAGGGTGCTTTTCCATCTGGCACATTAGGATTGTGCTGAATGTATTGTTGACCAATATAGCGGTCTGCATATTCTTTGACTTTATGTTTTAAAAAGACGCCTTCATAAAAGTCGATGACTATTCTTTTGTTTTGAGCACTTACTTTATCTATAGCTTCAGATTTGGTCGAAGTTACTTTACTGGTTTTAAGATTAGGTTCATTCGCGTGAGTCGTTATTGTTGTAAATATTAAGCTGGTAAATAAAGAGGAAAGAATCAGTATTTTTTTCATTTTGACCTCAAGATACAAAAAATAATTTTTATATCTTGAGGTAAATAAAAATCTAAAAGTACTTTAGATTAGTTATTATTTCTTACGTTTAGGTAACCATGCCCACAGCATTTGGCATTGGATTGGTTCATTGCCTGCATCATCAATAACAGTAACCGGAATCACAAGTTCACCTTTTTCATTATCTGCAATAAACTTTTGCTGTTCAGCAGATAGTGTTGCTGTAGCAGTCAAACCGCCTTCAACCACTTTTAAATAATCTACATGCAATGATTTGATTAATAAAATGCGGTTATCAGGAATATGTAAACCCGTTAGAAAACCCGTTGCAGTTTCTGCTAAAAGAGCCATCGCCGCTGCATGGACTCCTTTAATATGATTCTGCATATTTTTCTGGTTTTCTAGGCGGACAGTAACATGGTTTGAGTCTACTTCCAGATAGCGAATATTTGCTGTACCGACCATTGGTACGATGCGACCAAACGCCTTGCTCCAAAGCGTACTCCGAATACCCTTAGGGAATTTTGAAGTCGCTTTTACCAGTTTTGATAGACGATTGGATTGAGACATGGAATTACCTTAGCTTTGACTGTCACGACAAGAGATTAGTCTTTAAAGTTATTAAACTGTAATGGCACACCAAATTGTTGTTCACGTAAAAAATTCATGACTTGTTGTAAAGTGTCACGCTTTTTATCTGTTACACGAATTTTGTCACCTTGGATAGAAGATTGCACTTTAACGCCACTTTCTTTAATGGCTTTATTAATTTTTTTTGCAGTATCTGAGTCAAGACCGTCTTTAAGTTTAATCACTTGTACAAAATTTTTGCCTGAAGCAGCAGCTTTTTGTGGATCAAGTGCTTGTACATCAATTTTACGTTTATAAAAATGATTTTCTAACATGTTGTAAACTTGTTCACACTGGAAATCACTTTCGGTACTGATTTTAATTTCTTTATTTTTTTCGTTTATTTCGACTGAAACATCATGACCACGAAAGTCAAAACGTGTTGCAATCTCTTTTTGTGTGTTCTGTACAGCGTGATTAACTTCAAAAATCTCTAATTCAGAGACAATATCGAAAGAAGGCATAGTTTAGACCTTTACAAAGGGAAAGAATATTTGAGATGCTAAGAGGGTTTTCTTCATTTGCCAAGTGTTGTTTACATCAAAGGAGTGCACAATGATCCGTAAACAAGAAATTACAACATTTGAATTCCCAGAAAATGCTGTTATCTGGGATGTCCGTGATACAAATGCTTATGCAGAAGGGCATGTTAAAGGTGCGGTAAATCGCCCGATTAATGATTTGAATGCTGATATTTTGAACCAGGTCTCTGCGGGTCAGCCGATTTATATTTTATGTGGTGGTGGTAGCAAAGCTCCTCGTGCAGCTGAGACACTAGAAGGATTGGATGCCTCGCGTGAATATGTCGTGCTGATGGGGGGGACACGTGCAGCTCGTGATGCTGGCTTGCCTCTAGAGCAGGGCGCATAAAAAAAAGCACCTTAGGGTGCTTTTTTATTGAAGAGAACTACTGTGGTTTGAAATACGGCTTTTTAGGTTTTACTTTTTTTTGGAATCTTTGAGGATTCAACTTTTGTAATAAGCTGTCTGGTACAGGACAAGCTTCTCCTAACATCTTGGCAACTAAGATCTCACTGCATAGCGGAGCAAATAGAAAGCCCTTTGAACCAAGACCGGCAAAAGTAGCAATTCGGCTATTTTCCTGCATTTTTCCTAACAACGGAAAATAATCTAAGCTTTGTGCGCGAATAGATGCACGGCCTTGCCATGTCGAAGGTGATGGTAACTTTTCTGCATATGCAGGGAATACGCTGTGGATTAATTCAAAGTTATGCACATGGTCTTCGGGAAGTACATCTTGATCTTCACGATTTGGATAAAAAGACGCACCTAAAATCATCTGTGAAGCATCAAGTTGCATGCAATACCCACCATAGCTATAAGCTTCATTTAACGGCAGGGGAGCAAATGTATTATCAACCCAGCTTACTTGTCCGCGTATTGGTTTTAACTGTGGATAGTTTTCAAAAAAAGTCGCGCTTTGACGTGCACAGCACACAACAACATGGTCTGCTTCCGCAATAACCTCATTACCAGCCTGCAACTGAACTTTATTTTCAAAAGGAAACAGTGCTGTGACATGGGCAATTTTGAGATCAATTAAAGGATGTTGCAAAATTTCATCACGTAGTTGATGTGGTGAAACAGAGCCCGCTTTGGTCAGTGAAATACTTGAATATGTAGTTTCAAGTGAGTTTGCAGAATGGGTAACAACATCAGTTGGATATTGATTTACAAGATCGAGAAACTCATCTGCATTTTTCAATGCGATTTGTTGTATTTGAAGTGGACGGAATGCTTGAAAATTTTTATAAAAATTTAAGGCATGTTGCCAACTTAAAGTCATGAGATGTTCATGGCTTTGTTCAATTGGACATAGTTTTGGATTAAGCAATGCCAAAGGATTTCCTGAAGCACCAGATAATGAGGCTGTTTGCTCATATAGGGTTACTTGGTGCCCGCGAGCTGCAAATGCCCACGCCGTAGTTAAACCTGCTATACCGGCCCCAATTATCGCAATATGCTGTTGTCCGTTACCCAATGGCTGAACTTGGTTTAATGAGGGCTCATCATCAGATTGAGGTGGATTCCAGATTGCTTTGAGCATTTCCCGTTTATGCCGAAAACCACGTGGACGTGAAATACGAATACCATGCGCTTTAAGCCCACGTTTTAAAACACCTGCGACACTAAAAGAGGAAAATGTGCTGCCATAGTCAGATAGACGGACAATATGGTTTAAAACGTTTTGTTCCCACATGTCTGGATTGCAAGAAGGTGCAAAGCCATCTAAAAACCAAGCATTTACTGTCTTAGTTTTAGCCATGCTTGGGAAAATTTCTTGTGCATCTCCTATCCATAAGTCGATGCTAAAACGCTCGTTAGGAAAAGTTAAGCGATGACACCCTGCAATAGGGAGCGGATATTGTTCAATTAACTGCTCTGCAAGTGGTTTAAGCTCATGCCAGACATTTAAAGCACGAATCAGGTCAGCTTTACTTAATGGAAATTTTTCAACACTAATTGCATGTAAATGACTTTGATTGTCTGGACGGACTTGTTGCCAAAGTTGCCAGAGTGCAAGAATATTTAAACCAGTACCAAAACCAGTTTCTCCTACGCTGAAATATTCAAAATCTTTTAGATTGGCTAAGCGTTCTGATAAGTCATTACCATTTAGAAAAACATGTCGTGTTTCAAGTAAGCCATTATCTTTAGAGAAATAGACATCACCAAATTGTTTGGAAACGGGAACCTCGATACCATCGATGAGTTCCCAGTCCAGTTCTGCTGTTTGAATACGGTTTGATACGGTCATTTGGTTTAATAAGTTGCTTGAATTTACCACTGGCGTCGACGTTTTGTATGAATATAACTAGCGATAAAAAATCCTAGCAATACGCCACCAGCTAAGGTAACAGCACCATATAAAAACATTTGCGCGCTGCGTTCGCTTTGTAAGACTTGAACCTGAACAGAGAGGCTATCATTTTTTAACTGTAACTCTTGGTTCTGAGCCAGAGCCTCAAGATTGGCATGTTCTAACTGTTTTAAACGAGATGCCTGATCTTGAACCAAAGCTTTGATTTTCGCATCTTGCTGTTGTTTATTCTTTACAAGCTGTTCAGCTGTAAGTGGCTGAGCTGTAGTCGCTGTTTTTACAACTGTTGGTGCTGCTGTAGGAGCGGGTTTAGTGGCCGGAGTTGAAGGCACACTTGGAGGAGGTGTTGCTGGTGTTGCAGCAGGTTCAACTGCTCCAGCAGTTGAACATATCAAACACAAGCCAAGAAAGCTTTTGATTGCAGGCTGCATGCGATTACCCTTTTGGAAATGCTTTATTAAACGGTTTTACATCAATATGGGCATAAATGCCTTCTTTGAGAAATGGTTCTTCTTTTAACCATTCATCTAATGCTTCGCGACTGTCGAATTCAACAATCATGGTGCTGCCATAGAAACCTGCTTGAGGATCATTTGGGTCTTTTGGCATAGCTCCCGCTGTAACAAGGCGACCTTCATCATCAAGTTTTTGCAAACGTTCAATATGCTGAGGGCGTACTGCTAAGCGCTTCTCTAGAGTTCCTTCGTTATCGGTACAGCTTAGAACAAAAAAAGGCATGTAATCGTATCTCTATAATCAATCAGGAACCACTTTAAGCGTCTGGTGACTTAAAATGCTTACGTAAAATAATGAACTGAATAATGATAAATGAAAACATCACAATCATGTCACCAAATGCAGTAAATTCGCCCCAATATTTTCCGCCGTGAAATAAAAATGCAAAGAACACGTGCAAACAAGACATTACTACAAACATGGCAGCCCAAGCGAAGTTTAGATTTTTCCAACCTTTTTCACTTAACTCTAAAATAGGATCAAATAAACGTCGTATGAGTGGCTTACGATCTTTACCAAACCAAGGTGAAACCAAGAATGCGCCTGCAAAAACTAAATTTAAAATCGCAGCTTTTAGACGAATGTAGAAATCATCACTTAGCATGAGGGTGATGCCACCAAAAATGACAGTCATAAACAACACAAACCACTGTTGTTTATCTAGACGGAATTTTTGGAAAACAAATAGGGCACCATATACCACGAGCATTGAAATAATTAGACCAGTAGTTGCTACAAGAATATTATTATTATCGACACCACCAGTAGACCCGATCAGTTTAAGTAAAGGATGCTGTGCGTTAGCTGGATCAACTGTTTTATATAAATAGAAGAAAATAATTAATGGAACAAAGTCCAGAAGTGCTTTCATGTTAGAGTATCTGATCAGGTTTGGTGAATGGCATAGTATAAAAGATGCAAGGCATAGATTTACATACACATAGCAATATTTCTGATGGAACTTTGTCTCCGGAATTACTGGTGCAAGCTGCTATCGATGTGAATCTGCATACTCTGGCTTTAACTGATCACGATACAATGGATGGGTTGCAGCGAGCTAGAATTGCTGCACAAGGTCATGATTTAAAAATCATTTCTGGTACAGAGATTTCTAGTCAATGGTCACGTCCAACAACTAAAAAGAGTTATGGCGTACATATCGTTGCTTTAAATATGCAAGATGAAGCACCAATTTTAGAAGCATTAGAACAACAAAAAAGAATACGAGCTCAAAGAGCTAAAGTCATTTGCGATTTATTAGAAAAATGTATTGGTTTTCAGATTTATGAAGATGTACTGGCCAAAGTAGAAGATCAGGCCGATCGAGTGACAAGAACTCACATTGCTAAAACACTGGTCGAAAAGAAAGTTGTAACCCGTCCTCAACAAGCATTTGATCGTTTCTTAAAAGAGGGAAGACGTGCTTTTGTAAAGTTTGAAGGATTAGGGTTAAAAGAAACAATTGATGTGATTCATGAAAGTAAGGGGCTGGCAGTTTTAGCTCATCCAACCCGTTATGATTTATCTGCAACTAACGTACGCTATTTAATTGAATTGTTCGCAACTTCAGGTGGAGACGCAATTGAGCTACCTCCGCCCATGGAAACCTTATCTACTCGCCAGATGGTTGATCGAATGATTGAGCAATATCAATTAGCTGTATCGATTGGCAGTGATTTTCATGGTGAAAATATGCCATGGATTAAATTGGGAAATACACCTAAACCAACGGCTAATCAGCAAGGTGTTTGGGAGCGTTTTCTCTAAATAGTGCCTTTAGAGCAAGTTGTTATCTTGAGCTTGAATTGGAGGAGGTGTAGGTTTCCCCAAAGTTCCTAAAAGTTCAATTTCGATACTACGTACCATGGCATCTAAAGGTAAATCATTGCTTTGAGTACCAAAAGGCTCTTCAATTTCCGAGCTTAGTGCATCAAGTCCTAAGAATGTATATGCCAAAATTCCAACCAGTAAAGGTGTTGCTAAACCAAGCAATGAACCAAGACTAAACGGCAACATAAAACAGAAAAAATAAACAGTGCGATTGAGCAAAACTGAATAGGCAAATGGAATTGGCGTATTGGCGATTCGGTCACAGCCAGTTTGTACTACACTTAAATCTGAAACATTTTTATTCATCTGTGCATAGATGATGTCAGAGATTTCACCTTCTTTAAGTGCTTGTAATAATTCCCAGTGAATAAGGCTCAGCGTGTATTGAGGGGCATTATTTTGCTGATAGAGTTGGGTGAGTGCTTGCTGGCTCATACCACTAGTTTGTATTAACTCAGTTGGGTTGGCTGTCTGACGACGTAAACGGTCACGTAACACATTGGCAAAAACAATCACATGTTGAATGACACGTTCACGGCGGGCCTGAGTCAAAATCCGACAGTCACGATCAAAATGGCGTGAAGTTGCAATTAAAACGCCCCATAATTTTCGGGCTTCCCACCAACGGTCATAACAAGCAGTATTTTTAAATCCTAAGAAAATAGAAAGAACGACACCAATCAGAGTAAAACCAACCAAAGGAATTTCTGGAAAGCGATAAAGGTTGATGTATTCCACGCCACCAATGATTGCTGAGATCAACATAACAAACCCTAAGGAGGGGAGAATTTTGGGTAAAATCGTCCCTCGCCAAGAGAATAAAACTTTGAAAATACTAGGTTGATCACGAACAATCATTTTATTTTAAGCATCACTATTTTTGTTTCGATATTCTAGGCTTAGTTAAGCTTTGTCAATATTATTGAACTGATCTTGTAGTGGGGTTGAGCAGTTGTTGTTCAGCAAATGAAAAGCTTCCTTCTGGAGAGATAATAAAATGATCCAGCAGATGTATTTCGACAAGTTTGCATGCATGTTCTAGTTGTTGAGTTAGGGCAATATCTTCAGCAGAAGGCTGTGCTGAACCAAATGGATGATTGTGTGCAATTACGAGCTGGCAAGCATATTGTTGTAAAGCGTAGCGTAAAGTTTGATTAACCGAGACCGCACAATGCTGCACTGAACCAAAAAATAGCTTTTTAAAATGGAGCTTTCTTAATTCTGGGTCTAGACACAGCACAGCAAAGACTTCTTGTTTTTCACCTTTTAATTCATAGCGTAAATAATCCAAAACTAAATCAGAAGAGTGAAGACTAAGATTATTCTTCTGAAAGTGATGATCGAGATAACGCCGTCCAAGTTCTTTGACTGCCAGTAATTGAGAATATTTCGTTGCTCCAATTCCATTAAATTGAGTTAATTCGCTTAACGACGAATCAAATACTGCATTTAGGCTACCAAAATGTTGAATCAGTAAACGTGATAATTCGACTGCTGAATGTTGCCTTGAACCTGAGCGAAGAAAAATTGCTAATAGCTCTGCATCAGAGAGACTTTGAGGGCCTTGTTGTAATAACCGTTCTCTCGGCCGCTCTTGTTCGGGCCAATTTTTAATAGAAGTATTCATATTCCCCAGCATAATTCGCTTAAAATTTTATTTTGTTTGCCCAATCAATCTTGGGTCTGCGCGTATTTAATGCTATTGTGAGCGCCACTGCAACAGTAAGGTATCCTGTTCGTGAGCTTTGATCTAAGTGTTATTCCTCATAAAAACATCGTTTTAGCTGTTACTGGCGGAATTGCTGCCTATAAAAGTGCCATTTTAGTCCGTCGCCTTAAAGATTATGGCTTTGACGTACGTGTAGTCATGACACATGGTGCTCAGGCATTTATTACCCCACTAACTTTTCAGGCTCTTTCTGGTAATCCTGTCCATACTGAACTTTTAGACCCTGCGGCTGAAGCTGGAATGGGACATATTGAATTAGCACGTTGGGCTGATTTATTACTGGTTGCGCCTGCAAGTTGCGATACTTTGGCAAAATTTGCGCATGGTTTAGCAGATGACTTGCTCAGTACAGTGTTTTTGGCAACAAAATCTCCTGTCTGGGTTGCACCTGCCATGAACCAGCAAATGTGGGCGGCTAAAGCAACACAACGAAATTTACAAACCTTGGTCGAAGATGGCGTGCATGTGATCATGCCAGACGCGGGTGAGCAGGCGTGTGGTGATGTTGGTTTAGGCCGAATGCCAGAGCCAGAAGAAATTGCAAGGCAAGTGGCTGGCTATTTCCACCAAGCTCAACGTGCAATCGCTGAAAAATTTGGGTTGCTGGCAGGTAAGCGAGTTGTGATTACCGCTGGGCCAACACGTGAAGCGATTGACCCTGTTCGTTATATCTCGAACCACAGTACCGGTAAGATGGGCTTTGCCTTAGCTGCTGCTTGTTACGCTGCTGGTGCACAAGTGACTCTGATTGCTGGACCTGTCAGTTTAGATACACCAAATGGTGTAAAAAGAGTAAATGTTGCCTCAGCACGACAAATGTTAGATATCAGTATGGACTCGTTAGAGACAGGCTGCGATATCTTCATTGCAACCGCCGCAGTCGCAGACTATCGCGTAGCAGAAGTTGCCGAGCATAAAATTAAGAAGGCAGGGGATGAGTTGAATGTTTCCCTTGTAAAAAATCCGGATATTGTGGCAACTATTGCGGGTCAGGCAAAACGTCCATTTATGGTGGGCTTTGCAGCTGAAACACAAAATGTTGAGGAATATGCGGCAGGAAAACTGGTTGCTAAAAAGCTAGACATGATTGCATGTAACGATGTGTCACGTGCAGATATTGGTTTTGCTTCTGATGAAAATGCGATGACGGTTTTCTTTGCTGAAAACTATCACATGAAAAAGCGTGAGTTAGAGAAAGCATCTAAACAAGAAATCTCTCAACAATTGGTTGAAGCAATTTCGGATGCATTACGCCGTAAATAATATGTTTTAAATAAAAAAACCGCGAATGAATCGCGGTTTTTTTATTTGTCTTACGTTATCCAACTTAAGGAATGTCATCTTCAAATTCAGGTTTAACCTGAACGATGAAGTCCTGACGGTTAAGACCACGCCATAAGGCAAACGCTGTACCGATATAAATTGAAGAGTAAGTACCCACAAAGACACCGACAAACATTGCAACAGCGAACCAGTGTAGACCATCACCACCTAAGAACATCATTGCTAGAACTACAAGCAATAAGGTCATTGATGTATGAATGGTACGACGTAAAGTTTCGGTTAAAGCAATATCGATGATTTCACGAGGAGTCGCACCGCGAATTTTACGGAAGTTTTCACGGATACGGTCTGATACTACAATGTTATCGTTCAGCGAGAAGCCAATAACAGCAAGTACCGCAGCTAAAACTGTAAGGTCAAACGGCCACTGGAATAATGCAAAAGCACCAATAATAATGATGATGTCGTGGAATAAAGACATCACGGCACCCATCGCAAGTTTAAACTCGAAACGGATCGTTACGTAAATCAACATTAAAATAAGTGCAAGTGCAACCGCACCAGCAGAACGAACATAAAGCTCATTACCAACTTGACCACCTACAGAGTCCACTTTATGAACTTCTGCGGCATTGTTTGGTAACTGTACAGCCTTAGTAATCGCGTTATTAAGATCTTCAACCTTAACTTCTTGTACAGGCATGCGTACAAGTAAGTCTTTATTGCTACCAAGTGTTTGTACTACAGCATCTTTAAAGCCAGCTTTGTCGAGTGCCTGAATGACTTCAGACTGGTTTGCTGGTTGAGCATAGTTAAGCTCAGCTGAAACACCACCTGTAAAGTCCAAACCGAGGTTAAGACCTTTAGTTACAATAAAGAAAATACTCGCTAACGTAATCAGGATCGAGAAGATTGCCGCAGGTTTGGCAATCTTCATGAACGGGATGATTTTTGCATCATCCGGACGTCCATATTGTTTTGAATCTTGTTGAGTCACTTTAGTCATCATCGATCTCCTTAAATGCTCAACTTTTTCAAATTACGGCGTTTACCATAAATGAGTTGTACAATTGCGCGAGTCACTGTAATTGCAGTAAACATCGAACATACGATACCAATCATTAATGTTACGGCGAAACCTTTGATCGGGCCTGTACCAATTGCAAACAAAATGAAAGCAACGAGGAACGTTGTTAAGTTCGAGTCAAAAATGGTGTTATAAGCTCGATCATAACCGGCCACAATGGCCTGTTTGGGCGATGCTCCCCAGAGCATTTCTTCTCGAATACGCTCACATATCAATACGTTTGCATCGACGGCCATACCAATGGTAATAACGATACCCGCAATACCTGGTAAGGTGAGGGAAGCCCCAATCCATGACATGACTGTTAAAATCATTGCCAAGTTAACCACAAGTGCAAAGTTAGCGATTAAACCGAATAGACGGAAGAAAACCACCATCCAGATTGCAACAAGCAAGAAGCCGATTTGAGTTGATAATACGCCTTTATCAATGTTTTCTTGACCAAGACTTGGACCAACCACACGTTCTTCAACAAAATACATTGGCGCAGCCAAAGCACCTGCACGTAGCATTAATGCAAGTTCTGATGCTTCTTGAGGAGAACTTAAACCAGTAATACGGAAAGTTGAACCTAAAACGGCCTGAACTGTTGCAGCATTGATAACTACAGATTCAGTATATGGAGTACGAACTTCTGTTTGTGCACCAGTTTTAGGATCTGTGACATAAGTAATTTTTTGCTTATTTTCGATGAACAATACCGCCATGCGTTTACCAACAGCATTACGAGTTGCATCGGACATAAGCTTACCGCCAGCACTGTCGAGGGTAATGTTTACCTCGGCACCACCAGAGTCTTGGCTAAAGCCAGAACTTGCATTTTGAACACGCTCACCAGTCAAGATACGGTTACGTTGCAACAAAAGTTGACGACCGCTATCTAAAGACTCATAAGCAAAAACTTCTGTGCCCGGAGGTAACGGTTGACCATTATATTTACCTGTATATGGGTCAATATATTGATCATTTGAGTCAGAAACCAAACGGAATTCGAGGTTTGCAGTACGGCCTAAAACACGTTTAGCTTCAGCTGTATCTTGCACACCCGGTAATTCAACAACAATACGGTTGCTACCCTGACTTTGTACCAATGCTTCTGCAACACCAAGTTCGTTAATACGATTACGTAATGTTGTTAAGTTTTGGTTTACCGCATATGACTGAATCTCTTGGCGACGTACATCAGTATAAGAAAGCTTTAAAGTAGAACCTGTAGAGCTTGCTAATGCCTGTTGGGTATATTCATTCCCATTACGACGTAAAAAATCCATTGCTGCATCACGGTCAGCATTGTCAGCAAATTGAACAGTGATTACATTGTTTGTTAATGCAAGGCTATTAAATTTGATCTTGTTTTCACGGAACTGACGACGCAAATCGGTGGCAGAGGTTTCCATACGTTGGGCAACGGCTTTGTCCATATCTACTTCAAGCAAGAAGTGGACACCACCACGTAAGTCCAAACCAAGTTTCATTGGTTTTGCGCCAATCTTTTGCAGCCATTCCGGTGTGGTTGGTGCAAGGTTTAGGGCGACAACATATTGATCACCTAAGTCGCGGCGTAATACTTCTTTTGCTTTCAACTGCGCTTCAGAAGAGCTGACACGCAAAAGGGCAGCATTATTTGTAAAAGTATTATCGTGACTTGCAATATTTGCTGTTTTTAAAATTTGCTCTGCTTTTTGCACCACACTTTGATCAATTTGGGTACCAGCTTTGGCACCGGAAATTTGAACGGCGGGCTCATCCGGATATAGACTAGGCAGTGCGTATAATGTACTGATTACCAGAACAACCAGAATCAGTAAATATTTCCATGCAGGGTAACGCATTCGCTTTCTTCTTAAATGAAAAAGTCGTGCTAAAGCACGACTGTTTTATGATTAAAGGTTATTTAGAGTGCCTTCAGGTAATACTGAAATTACGCTAGCACGCTGAATTTTTACTTCTACACCACGGCTAAGTTCAACAACTGCATAGTCACCTTCAATTTTGGTCACTTTGCCCATTAAACCACCAGCGAACACAACTTCACTACCTACACCTAAGCTTTCGATTAAAGAACGGTGCTCTTTAGCACGCTTTGCTTGAGGGCGCCAAATTAAGAAATAAAAGATTGCAACGAATACGACAATCATCAAGATGTTTGGCAAAATACCTGTAGTTGGGCCAGCTGCCGGTGCTGCATGTGCAGCAGAAATTAAAAAGCTCATTTTGATTTCCTAAAGTTAAAAATATGAGTCAGATACCTGACATAATCCTAATTCGTTTTGCAATTTACCTTGTCTTGAGGTTGAGCGCAAATCGGGCTTATTCATCAACTGGACATGGTGGAACTTCTAAACCACGACGGGCATAAAAGTCCTGAACAAATTCATCAAATGTGCCATTCTCTAATGCATCACGCATACCTTCAGTTAAACGTTGGTAATAACGTAAGTTATGAATGGTACCGAGCATAGACGCTAACATCTCTCCACATTTCTCAAGATGGAATAGATAAGCACGGGTAAAGTTCTTACATGTGTAGCAATCGCAATGCGGATCGAGCGGACTCTGGTCATGGCGATATTTACTATTACGAATACGTACCAGACCATCAGTGACAAAATAATGACCGTTTCGCGCATTACGGGTTGGCATTACACAGTCGAACATATCGACACCGCGGCGCACCGCTTCAACGATATCTTCCGGTTTACCAACGCCCATCAAGTAACGCGGTTTGTCTTGTGGCATTTTGCTTGGTAGATAATCTAAAACTTTGATCATCTCATCTTTAGGTTCACCTACAGATAAGCCGCCAATCGCATAACCATCAAAGCCAATTTCAAGAAGGCCATTTAAAGACTCATCACGTAAGTCTTCATACATACCGCCTTGAATAATGCCAAATAGTGCATTCTTATTTTTGAGCTCATCATGATGATGGGTTTTACAACGTTTTGCCCAGCGTAAAGAAAGCTGCAATGATTTTTGTGCTTCTTCATGCGTTGCAGGATAAGGTGTACATTCATCAAAAATCATGACGATGTCAGAGTTCAATACCTGCTGAATTTCCATAGAAATCTCAGGCGATAAAAACACTTTTGAACCATCAATCGGCGAGCGGAAAGTAACACCTTCCTCTTTAATTTTGCGCATTGCGCCAAGACTAAAAACCTGGAAACCGCCAGAGTCAGTCAAAATTGGCTTATCCCATTTAATAAAGTTATGCAAACCGCCGTGTTCTTTAATCACTTCAAGACCTGGACGCAAATATAAATGGAAGGTATTTCCTAAAATAATTTGTGCCTGAATGTCTTCGATATCACGCGGTAGCATACCTTTGACTGTACCGTAAGTCCCCACTGGCATAAAAACAGGTGTTTCAACAACACCATGCTCTAAAGTTAAACGACCACGACGGGCGCGCCCCGACTGACCTAATTTTTCAAACTTCATCTAAAAATCCTGAACACGAGCAGAGGCGAAGAAACAGTTCGCTGCTAAAAAGAGAGCTATTTTCCTTGATTCTGCGATGTAGTTCTACTACTAAATGTAGCTGGCTATAAAATAGATAAAATTTCCGACAGGTTAGGGGCTGTTTTTTCCCCTATTGAAAATTAGGTTTATAGTCAAAATTTTCATTAACAAGATTATCCTTAAAAGGACGAATCGCTTTCTTGGATAAAGTTAATGTATTGATGAGATTGTTAGGGAATACTTCAATCTGGTTGTTGAACAGCTCGACATTACGGTTAAAGATACTAATCGCAGCACCCACATTTTCATTTTGTTCCTGAATATCGTCCATCATTTTGCTATAGAGCGAATCGGCTTTAAGCTCAGGGTAGTTTTCAACAACGACATTTAAGCTACGAATCAGTTCTTTGCTCATTTTCTCGATTTGTTGGAGCTGAGAAATATCAGTGTTATTCACATTTAAGTTAAGAATTTGCTGACGTAATTCAGTGACTTTTTCTAATGTCGATTTTTCAAAACGAGTATATTGGTTAAGTGTTGTCTCAAGCGCTTCTAAAGTCTTTACTTTCTGACGCTCGAAATTGGCAACCTCAGCCCAAGCACGTTTAGTCGCATTAAAATAACGTACGATGGTATTACGGATGTGAACGCCCCAGACGATCAATACAACAAAAATCCCCAAGAAAATAAATAAACCAGTCATGGTCTCTTCCTTATTGTTATTCCCTCAGTGTACTTTTTGGCTTCTCATTTTTTAATGGGTCGACAACGAAGTAATACGAGAGATTTATTTAATTAAGTTCAACATTAATTGCTGAAATTTTTCATATTGCGGCATGGTCATGGTACGTAAGTGTCCACGTAATGCTGAAACATCATGAATTTCACTTTGCTTACTGGTGGTCTGAAAAAGATTTTGCTCACCCAGATAACACAAAATTTGTTCTTCGTGATGATAAATTAAATCACCCTTAAAGTGCTGAAAAAAATCATTTAATTTTAAAGTTAAGCTTGGGCTAACCTCTTTGGCCAACTGGTGTTGATTAACTCCAAAAATATTAAGTTCTTGGTTAATTAAAATATCGCTACTTTGCCATTTACTGCTGTAGGGGACAAAAAACCGAGAACGTTGATTGCTAACAGCAATACCCAAAGCTGGCATTTGAAATATAAAAGCGCCCCATAAATCTTTATGAATTTCTTTTATAATTTTTTTATCGCTATTTTGGTCTTGAATAATAGGGATTTCATTAATGTAATGATATTGAAACAGCAAGACTTGATGATCGGTTACTCCATCGTTCCATGTAGCCGAAGCAAACTGAGTAATTTCGTTAGATTCAGTCCCTCGGTTAAACAGTGGGAAATACTGTTTTAATTTACTCAGAACTAAAACTGGTTGAGCATGAATGGGAAGATAAGCGGGTAACTGCTGAAGCTGTAAACCGTAACGCAAAATCACCATACGCTGTTCTAGATAACGAATAACTTGTGTTAATGGTTCTTGAGATTGATAGAGTAAATATGCCAGAAACCCTGTTAAAAAGGCGCCTAAAAAGCTCCAGATATATTGAATATGTGGATGAAGAAAATAACCAAAGCCTAATATTGTGATGCTGCAAATGGCAAGGAAATAGGGAAGCACATTAAAAAATCGAAGGTTGTGATCTTCGCGCCATGGATGTAAAGCATCTAAAAGATCTTGGGCTGAATGAGATTTTTGTCCAGCATTCCAAAGTCGAGCGATATTGCGAAAAACCTGTGTATTTTTTTTACGCCTTATATGAAGAGCTTCTTGTACAGTATCGATTGGCATGGAAGTAATGAGTTCATTATCATAAAGAGCTATTTCTAGATTATCTTTTAAATTGAAAGAGATAAATACTTAATATTTCTAAATTTGGAATTTTTATTTAAAAAATTGATGCCTGAGTTTTATCGATAATTTTTTGCGAGACAAGGCTAGGTTCATTATTTCTTATTGTAAAAATTTGAGCTGGGTTAAACCTCGAATCAACTTATAAGGTTTAACCCAGTCTTAGTTTTTAAACTTCTAATTTATCAACCAGCATTGCATCTCCATAACTAAAGAAACGATAGCTGCTTTTAACTGCATGCTCATAGGCAGCCAAAATGTTGTCTCGATTTGATAGTGCTGATACCAACATGAGCAGAGTAGACTCTGGCAAATGGAAGTTAGTAATTAAACGATCTACGATGCAGAACTCATAGCCCGGATAGATAAAGATTTGTGTGTCGCCAGTCCAAGCCGCGATTTTTCCGCCGTGTGCTTGGGCTGCACTTTCTAAGGCACGTGTCGCAGTTGTACCAACGGCAATCACTTTATTGCCGCGTGCTTTAGTCGCCAAAATTAAATCAATGGTTTCTTGAGGTACATCACACCATTCACTGTGCATGATATGGTTGGTAATGTCATCAGTGCGAACTGGCATAAATGTGCCGGCTCCCACGTGTAAAGTCACAAAAGTTTTTTGAACATTTTTTTGTTCTAATTTTTCTAAAAGTGTTTCATCAAAATGCAAGCTTGCAGTAGGTGCTGCAACACTGGCAATTTTTTCTGGGTTATGGAAAACCGTTTGATAGCGTTCAGTGTCAATTTCTTCTGCTTCACGGTTAAAGTAAGGCGGAATAGGTAGCTGACCATATTGCTCAAGTACAGGTAAAATAGGCTGTGAAAACTCAACCACAAATAAATTTTCATGACGACCACGTACAATTACAGGAATGTTATCGGCACCGACATAAAGCTCGGCACCCGCTTTAGGTGAGTTGCTCGATTTAATATGGCAATACGCTGTGGTGTGGTTCAGCATGCGCTCAACCAAAATCTCAATAGCACCGCCTGTAGAACGCTTTCCTTTAAGTCGCGCTTTCATGACTTTAGTGTCATTGAGCACTAATAGATCACCTTCTTCGAACAGATCGATAATGTCTGTGAACATGTGATCGTGATATTGACCCTTTGAGTCTAGGTGCAACAACCTTGAAGCACTACGTGATTCGAGAGGGTAACGGGCAATAAGTTCATCAGGTAATTCAAAGGAAAAGTCGGACAGTTGCATATTTAAAAAAAACACCGCAAAAATTGGGCCTAGTATAAACTTTTTCGCTTTTTTATGGCTGTGCTTATGGCCTAAATCATGAAAAATGTTTAAGTGGTCTAAAAGTGAACGATAATATTCACTTAGGGTTTGACAAGTTTTACAAACGCGCTAATATACGCAACACAAACATACTTCCTCTCCCGAGGTGGTGAAATTGGTAGACGCGGCGGACTCAAAATCCGCTGTCAGAGATGACGTGTCGGTTCGAGTCCGACCCTCGGGACCAGATTCAGAATCGTAAGATTCTACGAAAACCCCTAAGCTAACGGCTTAGGGGTTTTTTGTTTTAGAAAACAAATATTTATACTCCATTAACTAATTGATTTATAAAGTTGCTCAAAGTTTTTCCTGAGAAATTACCCCTCTTGATAGAAATAATAAACATCCATATAAACATCCAGAACTTCTTTCACATATTAATGAAATCAGAATGGCTAGGATTGTTAAACCTTTAACTGTTACTCAAATTGATGCTTCACAACCTAAAGAAAAAGATTACAACTTATCTGATGGTGAAGGACTTTACTTACGTATAAGAACCTCAGGAACAAAAACGTGGATATTTCAATATAAGAACCAGCAAGATGTTCGAGTAGTGATTACCGTAGGAAACTACCCACAATATAAATTAGCTTTAGCTCGTGAAAAGAAAAGAGATTACTTAAGTATCTTGGCAGAAGGTAAAGACCTTAAAGAATATTTAGACTCATTAAAAAAGAAGTCTACTCAAGAACTTTCACTTGAGGTCATAACACGTACATGGTTAGAACAATATTCAGTTAAGAAGTCTCTAGATGAAGAAACTAAAAGGAAAAGAATTAGGAAATTTGAAAACCATATGTTTCCTTATATTGGGCATTTGCAAATAACAGATATTCGGTCCAGTGACCTAAGATTGTTATTAAATAAGATTTATGAGAAAAGTGCTGATAATGCACAACGGATACGTTCTGATCTAATTCTAATTTTTAGCTATGCTGTTCAATATGGCTATATTGAAGTCAATCATGCAAGAGAGATGGAGAGCCTTGATTTAACAGCCCCTAAAAAACATAGACCAGCTTTATCTTTAGAAAGATTACCTGAGTTAATACGGCGTATAAAAAGTGATACAGGGCAACCGTTAACCAAGTTTGGAATTCTATTAGGTCTACATATCTTTATACGTTCTTCAGAATTACGGTTTGCTAGATGGAGTGAAATTGATTTAGTAAAGAAGCAATGGGTACTTCCTCCTAAAAGAAATGAGGTAAGAGGGGCTAAGCATTCTGACCGTGGAGCCAAAATGAGAACTCAGCATATTGTTCCTTTATCTGACTATGCAATTGGGATACTTAAAGAAATAAAGCTCATTACTATGGGAAGTGAATATATCTTTCCTAGCTCATATAAAAGTGCTCAATTTCTAGGTGAGAATACATTCAATGATGCCTTAAGAAGAATGGGATATGATACTCAATCGGAACTATGCTTTCATGGATTGAGAGCTATGGCTCGTTCGGCATTAGGTGAGTGTGGGTTGTTTCAGAAAGATGCTATAGAAAAGCAAATGAGTCACCAAGAGCGAAATAATGTAGTGGGAGCGTATACGCACGTTGCTGAGTACTTACAAGAACGAAAGGAAATGATGGAGTGGTGGAGCCAATATCTTTTAGATATTGAAAAAGGTGGATATGTTTCGCCTTACTATTATGCTAATCCAGAAAAAAATAATGTAGTTGTCTTCCAAAGAAATATTGCGTAAATGAAATGATTATTTTGCATGGTTGGCTTCTTTGGCTATACGTATATTATTTGAAGTTGGTATAACGATAGTTTTTAAACTAGGGTTTTGTAATGAAAATAAAAGGTACTGAGGTTGGTTTCGTTTTTGGGGAAACAGTTGAAAATATTTTTGATAATACGGTAATGGCTGTAGCAGAAACAGCTCTAGGAGAAGCAATTAAAGCTTTTCCAATAGTGAATGTATTAAAAGGAGTTCACGGTGCAAGAATTTCGTATAGGGAACAACAACGAGCTAATCTTTTTTTAGAGTTTGTTCAAGAGGTTGAACAAAACCATACGGGACAGGTTCTTAGGATATTTCAGGGTCAAAATAATATAGAAATGGGAGGAGAAATACTTAATGCTTTAGAAAATAGTTATTTGGCAATACAGTCTCAAATGATCGCAAGAGTAGTGATTTTATATGATGTAAAACAAATAGATAGAAAAAAATTTCTAAAATACTCTCATATTATTCCAAAATTAAGTTCTTTTTTACTGGAACAAATAAGTACTTGCTTTAGCCTTCATTTAGAAAGACAAAATGATGAAGACTATAGAATATTTAATAGTGATTGCGATGGAGCTGGGCAGGAACTCACAAGTTATGGTTTCCTTAATGCTATGACAACAGCAGGGGGAGGAGATGTTTATCAAGGAACGGAGGAGTTAGAGTTCTTCTATGAATATATCTTGAATAACAGACATAATATGTAAGATGATTTGATTAAAAGTCAAACTCCATTTGCCTGTCTACTACTTATTTTTAGGATTATCAGGATCAAATTGATATTTATCCCTAGTAGAATATTGCTCTTCCCAGAAGAGAACATCTAGTTATTACCAGTGGTTAAAAACTTGTATCAACCAACTTTTTAACCACTGATAAAAACTATTGACGATTACAATCATTCACAATTATCATCTAGTCGCTGACCACATTGTCAGTCGGTCGTCGCAGACCGTTTAGTAAAGTGCATCAGATTACTCCTTCTGAGGGGTAGTTTTGTGTAATCGATCGTCCCTCGCTTGTTGCGGTAGGGCGAGTGAGGGACACCTTCGGGTGTGCTGATTCTTTACTATCAGTCTGCGAACCCTTGCTCGTTCTGCCACCATAATCAACGAAGGGACTTTATAATAATGAAACTTAATAAAATAACTTTAGGTATTATTGCCTGTACTTTAGGCGCGTCCATATATTCCTATCACTTGTATGCTGGTAAGAATCCTCAACTTGCTACTGATACAGTAGTTCAGCAAAAAACAGCGCCTTCAGAAAAGAAAGATGGCAGAGTAGTGGTCAAAGACCTAAATAACGCTCAAGAATTATTTAGTACGTTATACATATCAGTTAGTGAAAATAATCTAAAAAATAACCAAGACTTAGCTAAATTTAATGAAGCAAAGAATAGTGAGTATAAGTCCATCTCATATCTGAAAGATGTCTTGACTGCATATAAATACAAAGGCGTTAAGTCATATAAGAATAAAGGTGAAGATCGTTACTTAGTTGCTTTTACACATAAAGATGCAGAGTACTCAGGTCATGCATCAGTAGGAACCGACTTAGATTTATTCTTATTCAAAAAGTCAGGTGAAGAGTACGAGCTGATTGCTAAGACTTCTCGTGAGGGGTTAGTGAATGGAGGATCGGGAAACACAGGTGTAGATGATATGACTTATGATCATATTATGAATAGTGAACCGATAGACATTGGTAGTCAGTACAAGGGCTTTATCGTTAGTCAATGGTTCGGTGGTGGTGGTCATTCTAATAAATCTGCTTATATTGTTTTATTAGATGAGAAAAATAAGAAAATATATGATATTGCAAATGATATTTCGTTTGCAGAGGAAGGTTGGGCGAATAATGCAGAGTATAAATATGATTCTTTTTACTTCTTAGATAAAAGCAAAGAAAGCAGTAATGTTTATGATTTAGCAATTCTCTATGAGGGAAATAAGGATATACGGAAATCTTTTGAAGATGCCCCTAAGATAGTTCCTTATAATGTCTACAAAACTTATAAATTTGATGGTAAAAGCTACAAATTAGAATCTGAGCAGCCTAATCCATATTCTGAAACTATAAATTTTGACGGTTATCAAAATTATTTTTCAAAAATAAATAATGAGGGATATGCACCCATATTTTATGAATCTGTTCTTAAATTTGTAGATGATGGATTTATTGATTATTGGTTGAGTAATGGTATTCGTGTCTATAAGCCATCAGAGAAAACAGAAGAGTTTTTTACATGGAAAGTAAAAGGGCTAAAAGTTCATGGGTTAGATGTCATTGGAGTACAAAGAGGTGTTTGTGATATCAGTGGTGAAAATAGGTGTGGTTATGCTGGTGACACCATAGTTGTTTTTGATGCTAGTGTTGATCAAGCAAGAAAAGTACTAAAAGAAAAGACATTTGTAGATTACGCAAATTTAAGCGCTGACCAAAAGGGAACTTACCCTTATTTAGACTCCATTGTATTTAATGGTAAGAAAAAAGCAGCATTATATTTTCTTAATGAAAACCCATAAGGTGAATAGCTTTTCATAGTTTTATGCATTCATTAGTGGGGAAAATAAAGTGCTACGTTGGATTTTTGGTGTTATAGGTTTTTTTATTGCTGGTCCTATAGGTTTCTTTATAGGATTTGGTATTGGCTATCTTGCAGCTCTTCCGTTTAAAGAGGAAGAGAGCAGAACGGTTGATCCATACCTAAATAACAATAAAGTTGAACCATCAATAAAATTGGGACAAAGTTTAATTGAACAAATTTATCCATGTGTAGATATTGTTTGCCACTATGCTTTACTTCATGAGCTTACTTGGAACCCAGACAAGGTAAACTTTGTTAAGAATATATTTATTGAAGCTTGTGAAAATGATAATGAAATAGTACTCCTACGCGAGCGAATTAAATTAACTAATCGTCCCTCTATCTCACAATCAATTCGAGATTTTCTGGCTCTTCAACCAAATGAACCTAGGAAGGCTGAAATCTATATCAATGTGATGATTTTGATATTTAATACTTGTAGAAATACAGAAGTTTTTAAAACAGAAGTTCTTCAATTCGGTTCAAATATAGGTCTTGGACGTAACTATTGTATAGAAGAGCTTGAGAATTTTATTAAACATGCATCAGAACAAGAAAAAGACACTCCTGTAGTAGAAGAACTTAATGAACGTGAAATAGCTGCAAAGGTTTTAGGTATCTCAGTTCATGCTTCTAATGATGAAATTAAGAAAGCCCATCGTATGAAAATAAGAGATTTTCATTCTGATCGTAATGTTGGTGTCACTGATGCAGTAAGAGAAATTCTTGAGCAAAAGGCAGCAGAAATTAACCATGCTAGAGATGTCTTATTAAAACTTTAATAATTCTACGATTGGTCTAAAAGGAATAATAAGATGGCTCTTATAGAATGCTTTAAATGCGGGAATGAAATTTCAAGTGAAGTACTCAAGTGCCCATATTGTGGATTGCCACAGTATGGTAATTTTTCTAAAAAGAAAATAAGTGAAGTAGAGCTACCAAATTCAATAAATAGTACTGATCAAAAGTATTCAGGTACAAAAGATAAAAGAGAGAATGTAAATACATCTCTAAAGAAAAGTAATTTCTTTAATGATAATAAATATACGTTAATCATTGGTGTCGTTGTTTTTGCAATTTTATTATTTAAAGTACCTAAAGCTTTGAAGAGTATCCCAGAAGAGGCTCCTGTAGCAGAATCATCTTACGATTCAAATGAAGATACTACTACTGATACACAGGAAACAATAAGCCAAACAGAGGAGAGTAGTGACCAAGTAAGCAGTGAAACAAATGAAGGTACTAATGTCTTTGATAATAATAATATAGTTGTAGATGACAGGATTGCTAACTATGCTAGTCCTCAAGAAGCGTTAAATGACTGTTTAAAGCATCCAAGTAATTTTGAAGATAAAAGTAGAGTACAGAATCCATGTGAAGAAGGAACAGATTGTTCTTATGCATGGGAATATGAGCAAAGATGTGGATTCATATTAGATACTTATTATCCAAATTGCTTCTTTGATGTTAGTTACTCTGTACAAGTAAGTTGCTTAGCAAGTGGTGAGCGTGTTTCCCGTGATATTGATTATTGGGACCCAAACTTAAAATTTAAAGAAAAAACTACTCTTATGGATTTGAACAACTAGATCATGCATAGACTTGGGTTATATGTATGCATTTATAGGCAAGAATACTACTACTGGATACATCGTGAACTTTCACGGAAGGATATGTTGGTAAAAGGAAGAATGAGATTAGCTTATCTAAATCAAGAGTTTTATTTTATTGTTGTTCTATTACCTATCATTCGATAAATATAAAAATCATCTTTTACATTTATCGGTTTTTCTATAGTACAAAATTTGAGAATATTTTTTAAATGGATTTAAATCATTATAAATCCAAGTATAATTATCTTATTACTTTAGAAGAAAATAGAGCATATGGTAAATAATTTAACTGAAAATAAGATCATGGAAGTTTTAAATTGGTCTTATGATAAAGCTGTGAATGGAGTTGTTGGTTTGGATTCAGCCTATGATTTGGCTAAAGATTATAAAAAAACAGATGATAGTTTATATAATCAAGTTAACTCCTTAATTCGTTGGCAAAATACTAAAGCAGGCACATCTGGGTTTATAACTGGGCTTGGGGGAATTATTACTTTACCAGTTGCTATTCCAGCAAATGTAGCCAGTGTAATGTATGTTCAGATTCGTATGATTGCAGCTATTGCTCATATGGGGGGACATAATTTAAATGATGATAGAGTGAGATCTTTAGTATTTGTTTGTCTTACGGGTAATGCTGCAAAAGATATTTTAAAAGATGTTGGCATCGTAGTAGGAAAGAAGTTAGCCGAAAATGCTATCAAAAATATTAGTGGAAAAACTATTACAGCAATAAACAAAAAAGTAGGGTTTCGCTTATTAACTAAATTTGGTGAAAAAGGTGCTATCAATCTTGGTAAGACAATTCCTTTATTTGGGGGGATTGTAGGGGCAACGTTTGACTCTATAACAACTAATACTATTGGAAATATTGCGAGAGATACCTTTATCACTATTTAAAATTCTTAACGCTTCATCATGATAGGAGGGTAGATCTGTAGAAGTCTACCCTTCATTTTAAGTTAACTGTCGTATTTGATGATATAGATTAAGCATATTATTCAGTTTATTTATTAAAATTTGATAATTTGTAGCCCTTTAGCTTGCTTATGGGCTTTAACTCACTTTTCTTTCCACCTTTAATGATTTTACAGTACTGTGTTATAGCCTTAGCTTTTGTGTGTGCATCAAAAAGATAACCTCATCTAACTAGATTGAACTTTCAATTAAAATTTTTCTTTTATATAAGATGTTGAAAAGAATTAGATAATCTATATTTTAAGTGGATATAAAACTATAAGAAATGAAGTGTACTATTACGTTATCTAATAATTAAATAACATAATAGTACTATTTATTAATCAATTATCTTTTTCCTCGAAGATATTTCTTATTTCTGGTAACGGATCTTTTTCTCCTTCCTCTAGCCACTGTTTAATAATTGATTTATCTTCAAAACCATTTATAGACATTTGATATGCAAGCTTTACACAGTTAAGTCGAATGATAGGAACATCTTCAATATCATCATGAGAAGACTTATAGTCTTGCTCTAATATTAAATACTCCAGACCTTCTAAGATTAGCGAACTTATAATTGAACTTATTTGACTATCTCTAGCTTTGAAGATGATAGTTGCTGCTAGGAGAGCTTGAATTAAAGTATTTTTCCTTCTAGTAGCAATTGCTAAACCAATTTCTCGAATTAAATCATCAGAAGGGAAAGGGGTGTTTTGAATCTTATTACTAAGAGCTTGCTGAATCCATAAAAATAGTCCATACATTGCATTTCTTGCATTTTCTGGTATGTCAGAAATAATTCCTTTTCTTAGATAGGTATTAATATCATAATTTTTATCAGGAAGAACTTTTACTAAAGTACCAACAAGATAATAACTATAAATATTATATTGAATAAGAAACTTCATTTTTACAAAGAGAATTTCTGCTAAATATTCGGGTATATTAATATTTAACGCTATTTTATTAATGCTTGAAAAAGTCTCTATAATATCAGAAGGAGCATCATTAAAATGATGAGGGAATCCATCAAATTCAAGAGAATCAATTGGGATGCTATTTGACCAATTTTTAATGTTTTCGAATAAAATATCAATTTGTTTGTCAGATAGTAATAGTACTTCTAAGGCTTGGGAGATTTCAAAAATACTTCTTGTTAAAATTTTAAAATCATTAGATGGGACTAAATATTTTTTTATAAAAATATCTTTAGATTTAAGGTTTAAGTCTTTAAAGCTGGTTAGGTACGCAAAATCGTAAAGCTGTGTATCTGTAGGAAAATCATTTTCTGATTCATCGTTATTTTTCCATAATGATTCTCTTATTACCTCAAGTTCCTCTTTATTAATAAAATTATAAACTAAGATTAGACGTAAACAGGCATCCCATCTTGGTCTCTTAGATGATTTTAAGCCAGATAGGATTAAATTTATTATAATATTCCATTCAGATTCATTTTCTATATTTCGATTGCATAATCGATCAACTTCTGTTTTATTTAAGAATCTTTCAATTTGAATTAGGTAATCTTCTCTGTGATTTAATAAGCAGTTTATTGGGAGCTGTAGGATTTTGAGTATATATGAAGATTTTATATTAGTATTGCATACTTCCCAGCATCTTTTTAAATAATTGCTAAGTGGTTTTTGAAGCCAAAAAGCACTTCTTAATGATGAATCTTTAAAAAAATCAATTGCTTGTTTTAAGTGGAGTTCAAGTTTTTCTTCATTATTTAAACGAATAATTAATCTAGAAATAAGTTCTAAGCATGACCGTATATAACTAATCCAAAATGAGTTAGGTTTTTGACGATACTGAGCTAAGCAATATGTTAAAAGACCATTAATTTGATTTAGTAATTTCTCAAAATCAACTTCATCTAAGCTAGCTATACTTACTCTAGAATAAATATTGTTGATTAGTTTATCATCATCTGTTGGTTTTAATCTGACTACAATTCGAGAAGTTATTTTTATATCAATAAGGTCATAATTATCAATTAAAGCTCTGATAAGTGGACTACCTACAGAGTACCCCTCTACGGATAATGGTAAACCTGCTGTTTCACATAGTAATAAACATTGATAAGCATGAGTAATTGCGTAGTACTTGTTGTTGTTGAAACTTACAGTTTCACCTCTACGTCTATATAAATCAAAACATGGATTTTGATTACTTTCTTGTTTGTCCTTACGTTGATTAACTCTTTCAATTAAATTATGTATTTGACTACTTGTGTTACAGTTCAGCAATTCTAATTGTTTAAACCTTTCTTGAAAGTTAAATTTCTTAATTTTTATATGCTGATTTTTCTTTCTGTTTTCTTGTAAAGCTTCGATGCTTAATAATGCCCATCCTTCTCGAGAGGAGTTGGAGAAATCATTAAAATTATCAGGATTTTTTTTAATAATAGTAAATCCTTGAGTCATTAAATGATGGGCTTCATCTTCTAAATTTAGCTCTAATAAAAGTGATGCTTTTCTAAACATCCATATTGGATCACTAGTTGAAACATTCCATTCCTCAAGTAAATTTTGTAACTTCTCAAAATCTAAATTTAGAAGATACCATTGACACTCTTCATAAGTAATCAAATTATTTATTTCTATAGAGTGACTCTTAAATTTCTTTACTTGATTTAACCCATAATGAAATGCTTCTTCATCTAAATTTAGTCTTTTGTTTGTGAGTGAATATATAGTGTTCTCAATATAGATTTTTTCTAAATTTGACCATTCTGAAGAATAGCAAATTGAATCAATAGTCTTGTTATTAAAGTCAAACTTAACTGCTATTTTATTCCATATATCTTCAATTTCACTAGGTATAGGGATCAATTTCTTTTGATAAAGCCAAATAATTTCATTTAAAAATCGCAACTGATCTATTGAACTAAAACTATTCAAATTTTCAGTAATGACATTAGCCCATTCATTTAGAATTAGATCAAGATCATATTGTTTATCAAGTGGATAAATGAGCCAGTTAGGATAAATTTTTCTATTATGCTCCAATACAGTTAATAGTTCTTTTAATGTTTCAGTTGGTATTGGATCAGTTCTGCCTACTCTTGAAATTGTTAAAGGAAGTAGTTGTGGATTTGGTTCTATAGGTTTTAAGTAGTCCTCTATTTCAGGAGAAGAATAATTTCTTATTGAGGGCCAATCTTTATAATTGTACGATTGTCCGCATTGTAAAGTTTTAATAATCCATTCTGTTGCATATTGATGTCTTAGATGCTCAGGCCAATCATTTGCTTTAGGATGTTTAGAAATATCAATAGGTACTACATTATTGTTTTCTAGCATTCTTCGTCTATGTGGGGAAAGATTTAACCATCCCGCTAAATAAATTTTTGGAGCTGATGCTCCTAAATTATCTTTAACCCATCCAGACCATTGTAAGAAATTGGGATCATCACCAGAGAAGCCTAATAGAAGTACTGCTGTTTCCATCATTATCTGCTGGACAGTGTTTACGAATGGAGCAAATTTCTTGGGATAAGTTCTATAGTCTTCTTCAGTAAATATGAAGGGGATGTGAGCAGGTACTGTACCATGTAATTTGATAATTCTAGGTGATGGAGTATTTGCTAACTCATCTACAGTTCTAACAATACTATATGAGCGTTCAGGTATCTCTAATTGGGTTCTTTCTAATAATGTATCCCAATTCGTGGTTAAAACTTCTTTCCAAGGTAATTCTAGTAATTGGTAATGAAGTTCAGATGGTTGGTAATCTGTATCAGGTACAGAATCATTAATAAAACTGTGAAGACTTCCTCTACCGAACGCTATTTCATACTCCTGAGCCAGTCTTAAGAAACCACTTGTACCTGTTGCCTCAGATAAGGCTTGTTCTAATCGACTTTTTTCTGATGGTGGATATAGCTTACTACATAAGTTTCGAGCTACTTGTGACCAAAGGGGAAAATCTTTAGCAGAAGCACTAGTTGGTAAGGCATTTCTACTAAATCCAGCACCAATCATTACTGAAGCACCCCCACTATTTGTATTCCATAATAGTTCACGGATATGATTGATATGACTTTGATCTGGTATATTCATTCTTAATTTTTAAGTTTCTTCAGATGATTGAAATAAACATATAACTGTTTAAAAAAAATAGCAATATTCGCTAGCAGATAGGAGAAAAAGAATAGAATTATCTAAATCTTAAAAGACAAATTGCAGAATTTAAAATGATTGCCTGATAATATTAATTATCTAAAAAGACTCTGTTTTAATTTTATTGTTCCCTGAGGAAGGTATTGATCTTCAGTATTTTCCTTTTCATCTATTCTCTTTTTAAATACATTTATACAAGATAAATAGTTTGTTTCAGTAAATTGAGTAATAGCTTTATCTTTTAAAGCTTTGGTTGAGTACTGTTGAATAGAGTAAGCATTTTCAACTACATCGAAAACTAAACGACTAACAATATCCTTGTATTGAGGATCTTCTATCTTATTTGCTGTTTCCATCAATTTATCTAGGGTCTCGGAAGGTTTGTAACCCATTTGACGATAAGTTTGAGCAGCAAAGGCTACACTTTCCATCAAGCCACAACTATCCTGAGCTAATTTGTAATCAACTTCGGAGTGAGCTGAAATACCAGTACAAATTAAAATTAAAAATAAAGTTAATTTTTTCATAGTTGGTTATAACTCAGGTTACAGATAAAAAAAGCTCTTCACTTGGGGAAATGAAGAGCTATAAACTTTGAATACATGTATAGTATATAAAGTAATCTATTGATTTTCAATACAGAATATTCTGTATCTAAAGCTAATTAAAAAAACTTCTATAAGCAGTGACATTTGTTTGTAAAGACCTAGTAGCTTTTGTGGGTGCTTAAAAAAGATAATTTCATATAGGTGTTATTCAACTTTCGAGTAAGGTTTTTTTATATAAAGTATTTAAAATTTGATATTTATTTATATGATACTTGATAGTATGAATCTATTTTATAAAAGAAAAATTTAAAATGTTATGTGGATGTTACAGGAGAATTAAATGAAAGAAATGGAATTAGATTTTGGTGCAATTACTATCGATAACGCGACCTTTAAATCTGAAGGTTATAAGTTCTATGAAGGATTGCTTGGACAGATGAAACAATTCAAGGATAGTCCAGTCCAAGTACTCCAAACTGATGTCGTTCATAATGAAGCTATAAAGCATATTGGGCAAGAGATATCTAAAACACGCTCAACCATAGATCAAGCATTAAGATCAGCAAACAAACAATTAAAGATAAATGATGCAACTATAAGTAAGGCTAAAACATTACTGTCACTTAATGGGAGTGAACATGAAATTGCAGAATCAAGATTGCATGAATATTATGAGTTTATCGGAGCTATAAAATTAAATTCAGAAGACTATGTTGATTTATCGATTCTAATGAGAATGTATTTCTCTAATGAAGCTCCTTTTGAAACAGGAAAAGATAAGAAAAATGAATTTCCTGATGCCATTGCTTTGTTAACACTTGATGAATGGGCAGAATCGAATGATATTAATGTTGTTGCAGTGAGCCAAGATAAAGGATGGAAGGATTATTCTGAAAACTCAAAAAGGATTACTTTAGTTGCAAGTTTGGCTGAAGCTCTAGAAAAATTTCAGCCTCACAATAAGGTTGCCAGTATAATTACTCATATAAGGAAAGACTCATTCCTTGATGAAGATAATCATGTGTTGGAAATGATTCAGCAGGCACTTATTGATAGTGTTGATGGGTATGACATAAATATTGTAGTAGATTCACATATGCATGTTGATTGGGATGATACTTCGGCTTCTTATGTATCACATGAGTTTGATAAGGAAGAAAATGGATCAATCAAAATCAGTGTCGTAAGAATAAATGATCAATGTATTGTTCTTAAATTGGGGGCAGAGATAGAAGTAGAAGTAGAAGCTAATTTTTATTTTTCAATTAGAGATTCTATCGATAAAGATTATGTTAGCTTAGGTGGAAATGTGTGTACTACAATTGAAAAATATCATACAGATATACTATTAACTCTTTCTGGTGATTTTTCAAAAGATTTTGATGATATTAAAATTGAGCAAATTGAAGTTTTAGAAACTCTTTCAGAAGCTGATTTTGGTTACATAGAGCCAGATTGGAGGAATGAGTATGAATAAGAAATGAAGTCAACTAGGTGGAAGAGTAAATATTAAAACTTATCTCTTATGAGAAAAATATAGTTTTATTGAATTATTTTTTTAATATTTAAAAAATCAAATTTGTTACAGATATGTGGATATAATGTGATATCAATTCATAAATATGTCAATAAAAGAGGATTATGAGTACAAAAACAAATACGTTTAGTAGATTGGTTGCTTTATTCCTACTTTACATTTTTTTACTAGCAGTTGGCTTTTATATTTATGCTGTGATTATAGGGAAACCTGATAGTGGTGAGAGAGGAGCTACTATAGCAGGTATCTTAGGATGGACTGCTACTCTCTATGCTCCTGTAGCTGCATTCTTCATTATTGATATCTGGAAAGATCAAGTAAAACACCAAAAAGCTTTAGATCACTTGTCGAATGCATATAGTTTAGTCGGAAAGTTTAACACAACCTTAGAACGGTTAAGATTAGATCGTAGCTATACACACTTAGGAAGAGCATACAATAAAACTGAATATTTAGAATTTTTTCAATATACATCTAAATTAGAACTTCAGTTCTCAGAACAAGTGAATCTTTTAATAGCTATTTATGATGATATACAAAATGAGTTAAGTTTATATAAGCTAGCACTTGGAGATGAAAGCTTAGATTTTAATAACTTAACGTTAGAGCTTTTTAAAATTACGTATTATTTAAAAGATCTGTATAGTAAATTTATAGAGCTGCATCTTGATGCTAAAGAAGAAAATGATACATATATGAAGCTTACAAGATTAAGAGAGTTCCAAGTCTTGTTTTATCAATTAAGTGGAAAAGAGTTTTTAAATAGAAATAAGGATTATAATGAAAGTTTAGATAATATCTTTTTCTTAACTACAGAATTTATATTAGATAATATTAATTTTATTAAGGCTGAAATCATGAGAATGAGAAAAGGATTGTAGGCTTTAATCAATGTGAATTTATCAAAGTTGAGCGGGGATATGAAGAAACAAGAATTAATTGAAAAAGTAACAGGATGGATTCTAGCTGTTACCTTATATGGCACAGCAGTTTTCTATCTAGTTACCAAAGTATTAGGTATTACGGGTGATGATCTTGATGCTTTTGTAGGACTACTTGGTGTGGGAGCTACCTTGTTTGGTGGTTATATGGCAGTTTATTTATTTACTGATTGGAAGGAACAGCATAATAAAACATTATTTTCGGTTGAGGCGAAAGAGGCATTGGTACTTATTAATGATGATATTAAGATGTTTGCTATTGCTTCAAGTTATATTAAAAGACTAGATCAAAATAAACTTGCTACAGATGATTCCCTTGGTGTTTTTTTTGATAAATTAAGTGAAATTTTAAATAATAATATAAAAATTTCTGTTTCTATTTTAATCTTGCTTGAATTATCTGATGATAAGGAATTAGAAGAATATAGAGCAGAATATAATAAATTTATAAGTAAAATTTGTTCAGAATTTATAAAAATTTCGAGGAGTGATAAAACAGTTAAAGACCTAGTTGATTTTATGAATACAAATATGAGTAGCATTATTAATTTTAATAAATCATATAGGTCAAAAATGAAAAGTTTTATAGTGATGAAGTAAATAGCTTAAAATTTTTAATAGTAGAGATATAAAAACTATCTTAATTTTATAACTGATTAGGAGAGTTTTTTAGTACTTTAATAACTCCAAAACCCTTACGTCTTATGCCTTCTTTATCATCAACTTTAGCTAAGTAGCTGTATCTATACATTGCATCTATGAACTGTTCTTCTGTTCTTAAGTAATGTACAGGAAAGTTCCTTCCTTCTTGATAAGCAATAGTCCATCTAACTTCATTAGCTTGTCCGTTCTCTTATTACTTCTTCTTTTCTCACTCCATCTAACATAGCACATTCATAAATCATCTTATAAACAGTGTAGTAGCTACGATGTACTTCAGCATTGTAAATGAACATACAATGTAAGTGATGATTCTCATTTTCTGATAGTTCAAAGCTATAGAGATGTACTAAGCCTTCATCTTTAAACTTAGCTTTTAGACGGCGGTTAAACTTCTCAATGCTAAAAGTATCCTTGTCTGTAAGTCCTATAGTGATATGCATTGCTCTAGGCTTTGATATGTTCTTTAAAGACCAAAGCATTGAAGAGTGTATGGTATCTAATGAACTCTTTCTTAGTGAGTAATATGGATTTACAGCATAACCTTTAAATGTAGGTGTTTTTAATAAGTATTTTGGATCAGTCATTTTTAATTTCTCTTTAAATTATAATTTTTATGTAAGGTAAGGGTGTGTAAGATATAGATAGATACAAAGGGGATAGTGATAGATATATATCTATATAATACACAGTTAATATATAGCTTTAAGAAAAGCACATATTTAGATTTTTAAAGTAATTCTTAGTATTTTGTTGTTTGTTGAATTTAGGGTTATTTTGGATGTCTTTATGTCAGGATAGTAGAATTATATGTAGTGGTTAATATATCTAATAGGTCGATTCTACATTTAGCTGACATGCTATGTCAAATTAATAGAGTTATCAAAAATATGTAAGCCCAGTTTTAATTTATATTAAAGTTGTTTTGTATAACTATTAATAGCTCATAGACTCTTGATAGAGCGATTTAAAAACAATATTTGATATCTTGTGTCATAAAAAAATAGAGAGCTGTAAACGCAAATGAGAGCATTCTATAGCTACTGGTAAATAACTTAAGATTTTCTAAAAATGCCCTTGGTATTGTATATCCGTTAAATATGTGGAGAAATAGGCGGTATATATCAAAAAGTGCCCCCATACCCCTTATGCTCCGATTGCTAGGCTAGTTTTTCAGGAAGGAAGTTTTTTTATTTAAAATTTTGATTGTTGCGTATTCACTTCAGGGAGTAATTGTAATCAGTGGGGACATATCCTCCACGCCCTCGGTAACTTTCATTGTGTATCAGATATTATACAGTCGGTTGGATGCTGGCTGAACATGTAACTTGGTTACGAAGATGAGTCATAACTACTATGGTTAGCCGTTACAAGTTCAGCCCAGCTTATTTAACTGTTATTAGTTATAGAAACAGTTAAATAGAGTGGATATTTACGGTATATTTTATATAACTAATTGATATTAATGAGTATAAATTTGACAGGAGGCTAAAAGTGTGCTATGATAAATCGTGATTTGCAGGAAGGGGCTTATCTGCTATTTCCTTTATGGTTTGGAAACCATTAACATACCTAACGGTACGTTAACGGTTACGCTATCGCTTCCACGTTACCAACCATTACCTTCTTTTCCACTACGAAAACTATTTCAACTCCCTACGGGTCGTTTCATAGTTTTCTACGTTCTTTTCTTTATTACAGTCATAAAAGAACTACGTTCCCTCTGATGAGGTCACTTATTCTATTATTTCTTATTTTATTTTTATCATTATTATTTCGTTCCGCTAAGGCGTCACTCAAAATAACTATATCTTTCTTTAAATTTCTCTTTTCTTTAGAAAGAAAGGGTATATAGATTCTTTTTCCTTATGTTTAAATTATGGTGGTTAATAGATAATAAGTGTGAAAATATTTAACTAAGGGTAGAAAGGGAAAGAAATAGTTTTAGAGGAATTTTGTTTTATAATAATTGTAATTTTTATTAGGTTTTTTTTAGTATGTTTTCAAATATTAATTACTCAAGAAAACTGCATTAGCTCTTGCGTGTAATACTTACTAAGCTCCAGAAATTAATAAGACTCGATGCTAATCATATCGAATCTTATTAATTTCGGGAATGAAAATCTAAGATATTTACTCAACCATTTTTATAAATTTAGTTAAACAGGCACTATTTAATTAGAAATCATGATCTATTTGTCTTCTTAAATTCTTTAGCAACCTTATGTGCTTTGAATAATGAGAAGCCTACTGTGCCATAACCAGCTAATAAAGGGTTATGTCTTTCTAAGTAACGTGCTACTGAGTCTGTCGATACTTCTACAGCTACTGTCCACACTCGGCTTTCATTTCTATCTGGGTTAATGAAATTATCGGTTGTAGAATCTAAATCTTCGACTGTCGTATTAAGCATCAATTTAATTTCAGCTTTATCGTATTCAACTGACGTTAATCTTTTTATATCTATAAATGTTTCTTTGCTTAAAAATAGATGAAAATCTTGTCCTCTCAAAATATTTGGAGATTCATCTTTTAGGTAAGCAAGATTTTTATAGGCAACATTGTCTGTAGTTATTTTTTGAAAATCTGTAGATGGAATTAAACTGATTCCGACTGGTATGTTGTTCATTTGAAAATCAAGATTATCAAGTTCTGCTGTTATTCGATCAATCATTCTGAAATATTCTGTAAATTCAATTTTAGCTATAGAGCACAGCATAAAAATAAAATCAACATTTATAGCAGCTTCCCCACGTTCCATATTTCCATACGTTGCTTGTGCTATACCGAAGATCTTTGCAATCTCATTTTGCTGTAAACCAACCTGTGAACGTATAGTTGATAGCAGAAAGCCTGAAATTGCTCCTAAAGATGTTACGTATTCAAATTTTTCTTGTTGGTTCATCGGTATCTCCTAGTCATGCAACTATTATAGCACTTTTTTGGTTTTTAACAGTAAAAGCAATTTAAACATTTTTTATGATTAAAGCAGAAATTCTGTTGCAAGCAGTTTTTTCTGTGTGTATAGTCGCCTTATCCCTGATCAGGAATATCTTTTTAAAACTATTCCAAGAGGAAAAATTAAATGACGATCGAACAACTCCAAGCTTTAGTTGCTGCCAACGTTGCCAATGAAGAACAAATCGCTGAATTAAAACGTTTACAAGATGAGCAACAAAACCTAGCAGCCGATGATGATGCACCTACAGACATTCAAACTATTAATCAAACTGAAGCTGAAGCAGCATTAGAAAAAGTTAGCTACATTCATCAAAATGAACAAACAGCTTCATTACTAACTAGTTTTTTTGAGCAACAAAAACGTTTCATTCCCTTGATTGAGGATTCAGCTTTACAAGATATGCTTGCAGTTTCACAGCTTGCGAATGCGTACTGTAAAGGCTATCACCATGCACTAGCTTATAAAGTAACTGATAAGACAATGGCTGAACTACTTGTAGGTATACGCTGTGCTTTAGACTTTGATGCTGTGATTTCAGACCGAGAAGACTCTTATCAAATTCAAGTCGAGAAGCTTAAATCTCCATACGCGACACATGGCATTGTCACCGATGGCAATATGACAAATTCACCATTTCGTTCACATTCTAATAAGGCTGACATTAAACATGGATCAACCTTTATTGCTACTACTGGTGAATTACAGTACGTACATGCAAAGCAGCCTTCATTAGTTGCCTATGTGAAAGATGATATTGAGTTTGTAAAAGAGGATGTGAAACGTGAAGATTTCACGAAAATTAACCCTAAAACAGATATTGGTATCCTGATGCATAAAGTTCTACGTCAGAACTGGCGTGATGATTTAAACAGTATTATCAAGGAGTATTTAAGCAGTAAAGAAATTGATGAGCTAACGGCTGACTTAGTAGCTGAAACGGCTAAAGCATGGAAGCCATTTCTAGTGATTGCCAAGATGATTTCAGATGAAGTATTTAAAAACGTATATAGCATGATGCAGAAGTATACAGCTCAATGCTCTTTACCAGACATTTTCAAAGTATGCGTAGCAATTAAATTAGCTTTACCATCATTCAAAGCATTGATCGAAGAGTACGGTTTTCAACGTAGTTTGAACCAGAAATTGATTGATAAATGGCTTGATCATTACGGACAAAAATTATCTCCAAGCTTAACTAAAAAGGCTTTAGATGATGCACAGCTTAAATCTGAATCAAACCAATTCTGCTTTGGGGTGAATACAACTGGGTACAAAATTGCTGATCTTGAAAACTTGGTAACTAAAATACTGGCAACTAAACCTGAGCGTGTGGAGTCGCTTGAAAATGCTATGCTTGAACATGCTGCTAGTACAAAGAAAGCAGAGGTAATAAAAGCAGCCTAAATCGCTTTAAATCTAAAAGCCCCGTTGGTTTCTAATCATCGGGGCTTTTTCTTATTTATCTTCATCCTTTTTCAGTTTCACTAGATAGGTATTTGAAGCTGCTATTCGATTGAAACGGCAAATGTAAATCCCTCTTTTTTGTTTTGTCTGAAGGTACATGATTAGAGTAATGTACTGTTTGGATAAATAATAATCACTTGATCATGGTTAGTAGAATAAACATCCATAAAGACATCCAATATAAAATTCTTATTAAAATTGTTTTTTATTATCAAAGAGATGTAAGCATAAACCGAGTCCGACCCTCGGGACCATATTCAGAATCTTACGATTCTACAAAAACCCCTAAGCTAACGGCTTAGGGGTTTTTTGTTTTAGAAATTTTTGACGGAATTTTGATAATATATGATGAAGCAAAGCTGATTCAGTTGTACCGTCAAACACGTGAAGAAATGCGTTCTGGGTTAGTCTCTATTGCTGAGACTTATGCAAATCAATTTAAATAAAATACTTCAAAATGACCTTAAATAATTTAAAGAAAATCCTCTTATGGGTTTTAGTACTCATATTTGTTCTTATTGTATGGATAAAGTTTCCTCTGATTTTTAAAGAGTGGGTATTTAAACTATTAGTTAAGCCTCCTTTTACTCCAGAGGCATTTACTTCATTAGGTCCAATAGGTGACATTTTTGGAGCATTAACTGCGCTTTTAACATCTCTCACGTTAATAATTGTTATTTATACAGCCTATTTGCAGAGACAAGCTAATATACATGCAAGAGACGCAATGGCGGAACAGCTTAGGCAAGCAGGAAAGGCAGCAAAAAATCAGCTTGAACAAGCAAAAGAAGCTACAAAAGAACAGCTTGAACAGGCTAGAGAATCAACAACTCAACAATTAGATCTAGCCCAATCAACTCATCGTGCTCAACTTAAGGAAACAATATATTCAAATTTTATAAATACTTATAATTCTTTAATAAATTATAAACTTGCAAAATATAATTCGATTCAGATTTTCATTGATGGGCGAGTTTGGCATTCTGAGGAAATATTTAAAGAAATTGCACTTTATTTTTTAGGCCAGCGCCGAATATTTGACCTTAAATTGTCGAGAAGTGAAATAGGTGCCTTATATAATAAAACTTTAGATAATATTGCGGGTGCTGATAAAGGATTAAATGAAATCAATAGTTATTTTCTTTTATATCAAAGTATTTATGATTTAATTAATAACTCAGAAATCTCTGAAGAAGAGAACGTTTTTTTTAGGAAAACTACATCAAATACGATGTCTAATCATGAGCAGTTAACTTTATTATGGGCTGCTACATACTTTGAAGATTGTCATGAGTTAGTAAAAAATACTGGTATTTTTTCCCAATTTTACCCCGATGAACTAATACCTTTTTTAGTTACTTTTTTTGAAAAATCATGTTTTAGTCATCCCGATACTCTAAGTAAATGGGATCAATATCTAAATAACCAAAAACCGACCTAAGTCGGGTTTTTTTAATTCATTTGGCATGAATCGTGCGATTAATGTTGACCACTTGGTGGTGTAGCGTGTTGATGATGGCGCTAAATTCTTGTTCTTTTAAACCATCATCGACTTTCATTTTTGAAAAAGCAAAAAGTAAGTTTTGAAGGTTCTCAAGTGGATATTCAGTTTCTTCCAATATTTCTTTAGCTGTCATTTTCTTTTGGCTTTTAACTTCTAGTGTTGAGTGCATTTCTCTGTCCTGTCCATTAAACAAGAAGCTATTTGTAAACTCGCATTTCTAACATCTTACAACTCTTTACCTTCAAACATTTGTTGTATTTTCCTAAAGCATACTCACTTTATGTATCTGAAAACCTTTAATTGAAACTTCACATTTCTATTTTGAAAAGAACGTTGCTCTTTTTATGTACTGTGTTAAAGTTTGTAGTAGATCATAATGATTATAAGTACATTTTTTAAGAGCGGTTCCGACCAAAAACGACAAAATCTGTGAGGCGGGCAATGACATTCCAGCGTTTAGAACTAAATCAGGTTGAGCAATTAAGTGCTTGTAGGATATCTCTGTTACTCGGATTAAATGCCGAGCAGAACTACATCGAGCAATTTTTCCGGTTTAGTCTTCGTCTTTTGAAGTGTAAAAAAGCCTTATTGACTTTTAATCAGGAACCTTACTTTTGGCATCGTTGCCCCGAAGGTATGACTGCCATTTCTTTTAAGCCTTCGAAACATTTAAAACAGTGTTTTGCTAAACAACAGATCATTAATCACTTACATCCTTTCTATCAAAACTTAACCAATTATTTAAAAGAACTAAACATTGAGTGCAGCAGGGCATTGGCCGTGCATCTTTTGCACCCTGATAAAACCTCTATGGGCTTCGCGGTCTTTTTCGATGATGACGCAGCTACATTTGAAGATGATGATATTCAATTACTGCTCGATTACTGTTCTACTTTTATGCAGCAAGTCGAATTGAAGTTTAACTATGAAGAGTTAAACGAACTCTACGAACAACAAGTTGCGATTAATTCAAGTAAAACTAAATTTTTCTCGATTATTTCGCATGACTTACGAGCACCGTTTCATGGGTTACTCGGGTTTTCAGAGGTACTCGCCAAAGAGCGTGAAACTTTAGATGAGTCGAGTATTCAAAACATCGCAGATTATTTATATGACACCTCGCAATCGACTTATAACTTACTTGAAAGCCTACTGACATGGGCCATGGCAGAGGGTGGGCGTTTTGTTTATCACCCAATTAATTTTAAGCTTAGACAAGTCAGCAATATCGTTTGTGATGTACTGCACACGTTAGCTTTAAAGAAAAATATTGAACTGGTTAATGATGTTCCAGATGATTTAAATATCTATGCCGATATCAATATGATGACCTCTGTAATTCAAAATCTGGTGTCAAACGCGCTGAAATTTACAGATATTGACGGATCGGGCAAAGTCTTTATTGAAGCCAGACAAGCTGACAAAGATATAGAAATAATAGTTCGAGACACTGGTCTAGGCATGACTGGGCAACAAATGGCAAATTTGTTCCATCCACGTATTACAGCCAGCTTTAAGGGAACCGCAGGTGAAAAAGGTGCGGGCTTAGGTTTGAGTCTTTGTAAGCGTTTTGTTGAGATTAATCAGGGGCAAATTGATGTCAGCTCAAAAGAAGGTGTAGGAACGACATTTAAAGTTTTATTGCCTTCGGCTCAGGAATGTCATGAGGTTCATGCAGAGCATCACTCTTCAGCGGAAGCAAAATTAGTCTAAGCCCTTTTCCTACTGCTACTTGAACTGCTATAACTAAAAACAGAGTACGAGGAAAAGAGCTTTTTATATGAATGCGGAGCAGTTACAAAAAACATTGCGTGCGAGTCAGTATGCAGAACAAGTTTTAGGCTTGCATCAAGCTGTTTTAGAACAAGATTACCAACTAGATCAATTTACTGCACCGCTCTCGACCGAACAGATTTATCAATTTGTACAAACCACATTAGATGGAATTGGTGACGAAACATCTTGGATGCGTGGATTACGCATTTTACGAAGTCGTTTAATGTTCCGTTGGATTTGGCAGGATGCCAATCAGCTTACCGATGTTGTCACACTCACGCGCGAACTTTCTGATTTTGCCGATGCCAGTATTTGTGCGGCAAAGGATTTTGCACGTGTTGCGCTTGTGGCGAAACACGGTGAACCGATGAGTTACTCTGGCAAAGTTCAAGACTTGATTGTCGTTGCCATGGGTAAACTTGGTGCACAAGAGCTTAATCTATCGAGTGATATTGACTTGATTTTTGCTTTTGATGAACAGGGGGAAACCAATGGTCGTAAATGCATTGATGTACAGCAGTTCTGTATTTTGTGGGGACAAAAACTCATTTATTTGCTTGAACACATTACCGCAGATGGTTTTGTATTTCGAGTTGACATGCGCTTGCGTCCTTGGGGAGATGGCTCGGCACTAGCGATTAGTCATGCAGCTTTAGAAAAATATTTAAGTCAGCATGGTCGTGAATGGGAGCGCTATGCATGGATTAAAGCGCGCGTTGTAACTGGTGGTAAAGAAGGGCAAGACTTGTTGGAAATGACACGTCCTTTTGTGTTCCGTCGTTATGTTGATTACACCGCTTTTGCCGCTATGCGTGATATGAAAGCGATGATTGAGCGTGAAGTGTTACGTCGCCATATTGAGGATGATATTAAACTCGGGGCAGGCGGTATTCGCGAAATTGAGTTTATTGTTCAAGTCTTCCAGCTTATTTATGGCGGCTCTAAACGTGAGCTGCAAGACCGCCAATGTTTAGTCAGCCTTGAGCACATCGGTGAAGCAGGCTTGTTAGAAAGACAAGCGGTATTAGAACTTGAAGATGCCTATCTATTTTTGCGCCGTGTTGAACATGCGATTCAAGCGCTGAATGACCAGCAAACACAACTGTTGCCAGAAGAAGTAGACCTAAGACAGCGTATTATCGACACCTTGGGTTTTGCGAGCTGGAATGAATTTATTGATGTTCTTAACGAGAAACGTCAAAAAGTTAAAGTTCAATTTAAGCAGCTCATTGAAGATACAAGTTCAAATGCCGCAACTGAAAACTTTGGGCAATTAGAGCAGCAGTTAGATGAAGTGTTGGATGACAATGCGAAAAATCTGATTCATGAGTTCTGGCACGGTCACGCACTCAAAAAATTACCTTCAAATGCTGTCCAACGTTTAAAAACATTCTGGCCTCATTTAATTGAAGTAATCTTACAATCTGAACAACCTCAAACCGCACTTTTACGCTTAATGCCGCTGATTGAATCAGTCATGCGCCGAACTGTGTACTTGGTGATGCTGATTGAAAGTAAAGGTGCACTACAACGCTTAGTTAAAATGGCGACCGTAAGCCCTTGGATTTGTGAAGAGTTAACACAATATCCAGTGCTGCTTGATGAGTTTCTATCGATGGGCTTTGAGTTGCCAAAACGCAAGGACTTAGAGGATTCTTTACGCCAGCAGTTGCTTCGCATTGAGATTGATCAAGTTGAAGACCAAATGCGGGTACTTCGGTTGTTTAAAAAGAGCAATGTACTTACTGTTGCAGCAAGTGATGTGTTAGCGGAAAGCCCACTAATGAAAGTATCCGATGCATTAACCGATATTGCTGAAGTTAGTGTAAATGCAACGCTTAATTTGGCTTATCAGACTGTGGCAAAGCGTCATGGTTATCCATGTGATGTCGATGGAAAACGTTGCTCACTCGACTACAAAGCCTTTGCTGTTATTGGTTATGGCAAAGTGGGGGGCATTGAGCTGGGTTATGGCTCCGATTTAGATCTTGTTTTTATTCATTATCTCGATGAGCAATCAGATACGGATGGAACGAAGTCTATTACAGGCTTTGAGTTTGCTATGCGTGTCGCTCAAAAGTTTATGTCACTCATGACCACTCAAACGCTTGATGGTCGTGTCTATGAAATTGATACGCGCTTAAGACCTTCAGGTGAGGCTGGTTTATTGGTGACAAGTCTCAAGGCTTATGAACACTATCAGTTGAAAAGTGCATGGCTTTGGGAGCATCAGGCACTCGTTCGAGCACGCTCTATTGCTGGCGATGAGGGGCTTTGCCAGAAATTTGAAATATTTCGCCGCGAGATATTGACTCAATCTAGAGATGAGGCTTATGTTCGTGAAGAAGTGTTGAAAATGCGTCAGAAAATGAAAGACCACCTAGGTTCATCTTCTGAACAAAAAAAACATGGTATTTTTCATTTAAAACAGGATGCAGGTGGTATCGTAGATATCGAATTTATGGCACAGTATGCTGTACTTGCATGGAGCGGGACGAACCCCGATCTCGCCCATTATTCTGATAATGTAAGAATTTTAGAAGATGCTGCTAAAGCAGACTGCTTATCCAGTGAAGATGCCACAGCATTAATTCGAGCCTATCTTAGTGAACGTGCCGAAAGCCACCGTTTAGCCCTTGCAAATCAATCCATGCAAGTCAGCGCAGCGGACTGGCGTAGTACCCGTGCGGTCGTTTGCAATTTGTGGCAAAGATTAATAGACCCAACCGCTTCGGTTGAGTTGGATAGTGAATGATTTTATAACAATTTGGAGTGTTCCATGAATTTGGCTGATCGTGATGGTTTTATTTGGCAAGATGGACAATTAATTGATTGGCGTGATGCAAAGATTCACGTTTTAACCCATACTTTACACTACAGTATGGGCGTATTTGAGGGTGTTCGTGCTTATGAAACACCTAAAGGTACTGCCATTTTCCGTCTTCAAGACCACACAAAACGTTTGTTAAATTCAGCAAAAATTTATCAAATGAAAGTACCGTATGATCAAGCAGCGCTTGAACAAGCACAAATCGATGTTGTTCGTGAAAATAAATTAGCTTCTTGCTATTTACGTCCGCTTATTTGGATCGGTTCAGAAAAACTTGGTATTGCAGCAACAAATAACACGATTCATGCCGCAGTTGCAGCATGGGCGTGGGGCGCATACCTTGGTGATGAAGCAATGGCGAATGGTATTCGTGTTAAAACTTCATCATTTACTCACCATCATCCAAACGTGACGATGTGTAAAGCAAAAGCATCTGGTAACTACACATTATCAATTCTTGCTCACCAAGAAGTTGCACATTCTGGTTACGACGAAGCAATGTTAATGGACCCACAAGGTTATGTGTGCCAAGGTTCTGGTGAAAACGTATTCTTGATTAAAGATGGCGTTTTACACACTCCAGATATCGCTGGTGGTGCGCTTGATGGTATTACACGTCAAACAGTAATGACGATTGCTAGAGATCTTGGTTATCAAGTGGTTGAGCGTCGTATTACACGTGACGAATTCTACATTGCAGATGAAGCATTCTTCACTGGTACTGCTGCGGAAGTAACGCCAATTCGTGAATATGATGACCGTCCAATCGGTGCAGGTGGTCGTGGCCCAATCACTACTGAAATTCAAAAGACTTACTTTGATGCAGTTCAAGGTAGAAATCCGAAATATGAACACTGGTTAACTTACGTAAAATAAGTTAATCCGTTAACATAAAAAGGCGAACATAAGTTTCGCCTTTTTATTTTTGGCTTCGGGAGCTTTTATGCATATTGTCTATGTCTCTGATGGTAAGGCAGGGCACCGTTCACAAGCATTAGGCTTGTTTCAGGCAATGCAAAGACAACAGCCAGAAACAACTTTTGAAGAGATCCTTATTTCTGATTTGCCAATTATTTCTTTAATTCAGGCGTTTTTCTCTTCAAAAAAAACGTTATTAAAAAAAGCACCCGATTTTATATTTGGAGTGGGAAGTCACACTCATTTTCGTGTTTGGTTACTCGGCAAAATTTTTAGAAAGGCCAAAACTATTATTTTGATGAAGCCTAACTTACCTGTGGTTTGCTTTGATTATGCTGTTATTCCAGAACATGACGGTATTCATGCCGATAGCCATGTGATTGTCACACGTGGTGCATTAAATCCCATTCGTAATGAAAACCGCCATCAAAAAGACCGAATTTTAATTGCTTTAGGTGGTTCATCTAAACGACATCAATGGAACCCAAATAAAGTATTAAGCAGTGTTCAAAAAATTGTTGATAATAATCCAGACGCTGAAATTATTTTGACAACTTCACGTCGCACGCCAGCAGAATTTATCGATATTTTAAGACAGCAAAGCTTTGCTGGGCATTTACAAATATTCCCAGTTGAGCAAACACCACAGGGTTGGATTTTTGAAGAAATGCAAAAAGCAGAAGCTGTTTGGGTAACAGAAGACAGCGTATCTATGATTTTTGAGGCGCTTACCGCAGGTTGTCGAGTCGGGGTGATGGCAATGGACCGTTTGAAAGACGACCGGATTACCCACTCAGTTGATCAAATGTTAGAATCAAAATTAATTTCACAGCAGACTTGTGTTGTACAGTTACCACAACCTTATGCTTTTAAAGAAGCAGACCGTGTGGCAACATATCTTTTAGCGAAAAATTAAATTTTTTATTTTGAGTAAATAAATGAAAATATTGCATATTGCGAATTTTGGCTTTAATAAACAAGGCGCCCATTTTTACTGCACAGACCGTAAAATTTCTGCCGGATTAATTGAAAATGGCCATTTCGTTTATGACTTTAGTTTTCGTGACATGGCTCGAATGGGAACCATTTTTAAAACAAAAAAACTGGGTGCCAATTGGGCCAATAAAGAAGTACTAAAGGTCGTTAATAATATTGAACCTGATCTGGTACTTATTGGGCATAGTGACTTAATGAGTCCAGATGTCCTCAGACAGATTAAAGAATCTTATCCAAACACTAAAATTGCATTTTGGTATGTTGACCCACTTTATCTCGAAAGCAAACTCGATTTCGTAAAAGCATTTTCACCTTATCTGGACGCTATTTTCTGCACAACAGGTGGAGAATATCTACAAAAATTAAAGCAGCCTCATTTAAGCGTCGCCTATTTGCCAAATGTTGGTCACCGTAATGTAGAAATGCTACAACAATTTTCAAACGCTAACACAGACAAGACTTTTATTTTCTGTGGCGTGGTTTATAAAGAACCTGAGCGTGAGAAGTTCTTAAAAGATTTGGCAGATGCATTGAAACAAGGCCATGTGAACTATCAATATTATGGTTGCTTTGAACAGCCGGGTGTTTACGGTAAAGGTTATTATAAGGTTCTGTCTGAGACAAAAATGGGACTCAATTATTCACGTCGTAACGATGTGACCTTGTATAGTTCTGACCGTATTGTACAACTGACCGGTAATGGTTTATTGACCTTTAGTCCAAGAATTCCGGGCTTTGAGAAGCTCTACACTGAACAGGAAGTGGTTTACTTTGATGATCAGTTCGATTTGGCCAAGAAGATCCAATTCTTTGATCAAAACCCAGATCAGGCTGAAAAAATAGCGAAAGAGGGTTGGGCGAAAACTCGTAGGTCTTTCAATGCTAAACGCATCACCCAATTTATGGTTGAAGTGACATTTAAGCAGCCCCTTTCAGAAGATTATGAATGGTCACATGAGGTTTATGCATGATGTGGTTTTTGTACGTTGCGGTAGGCCTATTAGTACTTGCTGCACTGTTATATGTGCTGGGTAATTATACTTTCTGGCTTCCGTTTCGTTCGAACAAACTACCACGTATTGTCATGCTGCATCAGGTGACACCTAAAGATGCAGCCTCTGGCATGAACATGCCTCCTGAAAAGTTTGAACAACTCTTAACGTTGTTGACGCGTAAAGGGGCTACTTTTTGCTTTGTCTCTGAGCTTGAACAATACCGTAATCAAAAGAATGTCGTTGCTTTAAGTTTTGATGATGGCTTTATGGATAATTATCTTTATGCCTATCCATTACTTAAAAAATATAATGCAAAAGCAACCATTTATTTGGCAACGCAAATTGAAGGAATCGAAAAGCTAACTCATGAGCAAATTCATGAAATGGCGAATTCAGGTTTCATTGAGTTTGGTGCACACACACAACATCATGTGAACTTACTTAAGCTTGATGATCAAACTGCTTTTGACGAAATGTTTCAGTCTAAACAAGATGTTGAAGCACTAGTTGGGAAGTGTCCGAGCTTTGCCTATCCATTTGGTCGATTTAACGAAAAGCACCAAAAAATGGCTCAAGAGATTGGCTTTAAAAACGCAGTATCGACTCGTAAAAAAATCGAAGCCTATGAAGCTGTTAACCAATTTAATATTCCACGTGTCAGCACGCATGGTGCCATGAATGCTTTACAGATGCATATCGCCCTTGCTAAAGGACGTTATAAGTTATGAATAAAATTCCATGTAGTGTCTATATTGTCACTTTAAATTGTGGTGCTTGGTTAGAGCGAACATTACAAAGTGTCAGTGAGTTTGATGAAGTCATTATTTTAGACTCTGGCAGTACTGATAATACTTATGAAATTGCTCAGCGCTTTGAAAACACGCAAATCTCTCATCAAGATTGGCAAGGTTATGCTGGACAAAAAAGTTTGGCTTTAGCAAAGTGCCGTAATGATTGGGTACTCAATTTAGATGGTGATGAAGTCTTATCTAACGAGTTAAAACAAGAAATTGTTGAGACCATTCAGCAGAACAAGCTTGATGCTTTAATTACACCGATTAATGATGTGTTCTTAGGTGTTCCCAACAGCAAACATACTAAAAAACATGCAAAGGTACGTTTTTTTCGCAAGTCTAAAGGACATTATGACCTTGCCAATAAAGTCCATGAAAATGTGATTGTGGAGGGTGAATCTCAACGTGCTCAATATGATATTTATCATTATGGCGAGTCGAGTATTTTCGTTAAAGTCGAAAAAAATAATCAATATTCCAATTTAAAAGCATTAGAGAAATTCCAAAAAGGAAAGTCTCCAAGCGTTGCAAAATTGGTTTTGGTGATGCCAGTGACTTTTCTGAAGTCTTATTTTATTCGCCGTAGTTTCTTAAATGGTTGGCGTGGTTTCGTAAATAGTATGATTAACGCATTTTATGCTTTTCTAAAAGAAGCCAAACTGTTTGAACAGACTATGAATAAAGATAAAAAATAAGTAGGCAAGCTATGAAAATTGTTCAGGTATTGGCAACTAGTGGTGGAATTGGTGGTTTAGAGCAGCACACTTTTAACCTTGTTAATGAGCTTGCTTTAAATCATGAAGTACATGTGATTGCACATCCTTGCTATCTAGACAAATTTAGCCAACAAGTACATTTTCATGCTGTTGATTTTGCACGTAGCCGTTGGAATATTTTTTTACTCTGGCAACTTAAAAATCTTATCCAGCAAATTCAACCTGTTATTGTTCATGCACAAGCAGGAAAGGCGGCTGAGCTGATTGCCCGAATTAAGCCATTTTTATCTGGTCCAAAATTTGTGACAACAGTACATGGTACTAAAAAGAATAAGTCTGCTTATTTAGCAGGTGATGCAGTTATTGCAGTGAGCCAAGCGCTAACACAAGGCATTCCAGAGTCTAAAGCACACGTGGTTTACAACGGGGTCTATCCTCAACCTGTACTTACAACGGAAAATAAAGAAAAATTAGTTCAATCGATTCAAAATGATTTTGCTGAACTAGACACAAGCAAAAAAGTTGTTATGTGTATTGGACGTCTAGAGCCAGTAAAAAATATCAGTTTACTGATTGAGTCGATGCAACAGATTGATGCCAATTTATGGATTATTGGTGATGGTTCACTTCGAGCAAGTTTAGAAAAACAAGTCAGTGAATTAAACAGGCAAGATCGGGTCGCTTTTCTTGGGTTTAGAACCGATGCTCGAGATCTGGTGCAATTAGCAGATATCGTGGTTTTGTCATCAGATCGTGAAGGTTTTCCACTCGTCATGGTCGAAGCTTTACAGGCCGATAAAGCAATGGCTTCAACCAAAGTGAACGGTGTGATTGAGTGGTTGCCAGAGCAATATCTGGCAGAAATTGGAGATGCACAAGGTTTAGCAATAGCGATTAAATGTGCGCTTCAACCTGAGGCTCAAAATGACTTTGGCCCTTTGTATGCAAAAGCCAAGGCTGAACTGACTGTACCAGCCATGGCTGAGCAGACGCTTAATATTTATAAAGGCCTGCTGAAAACTTAATTATTTTTTGGTGTAAGGCGAATGGCATCAAGTACTACGAAGTTATCTTCGACATTAATGGTATGACAACCGTCATCTGCTTGATTCCAGTCTGGTAAAACTACTTCTAGTAATTTTTCTTCATAAGCTGTCGGGCTAAGCTGAGTAATCGCTTTTAATTCGATATTGCCGCCATAACGTTTTAACGAATCTTGGCTTGGTCGAACCAGTTGCCCTTTACAAATAAAAGGTTTACCCGCCATACGGAACTGCTGACTGCCTCGGCACACTGGGTTCATTGGGTGCTCTTGCCAGTTCGGATTTAAAATATCTTCGGTAAAGAATAGATCTAAACGATCACCAAATTTCTTACAATCACGACGCGTTGAAGTAAAAAGATACCATAAGCCTTCATGATAAAAAGGTGTGCTGTCGACTGCTTCGATATTCTCAATCAGATTAGAATGCTTTTCCCATTTCAGTGGAAATTCAGTACATTTCCAAAGTTCAATCGTCTTGTTGGCAGAAGTTTCTGGGATCATGTACCAAGTATCTTTTACTTTGAATACACAAGGATAAGAAAGGTGGTAGTCGAGCTTTAAGATTGTCTCGGGTGGTGCGTAAGTGCCATCTTTAAAAACTTCTAAGACCGAAAGAAAGCCTACTGGATGTTTGTCATCTACTTCTTCAAAGAAAATGAAATGACGACCATTTTCATAAGCATAAAAGCTATCTGCAAATGTAAACTTTTTAGGGGAGTGGATCTCAAAGAGAGAATCTAATTGCTCAAGTGTTGTAAACGGTTGTTCTAACCAGCCAAAACGCATATACCAATGAGAGTCAAAAGATTTTGCTTTTTTTGCTTGTTGGTATTTGTACCATTTTTTTTGAATCAGGCGATTTAGCATTAAATTTTACACTCGATATAACTATAATTAGATAGACTATCCTTGACTCATTTTAACATTTGAATGAAATGAAAAAATATTTAATCAGTATTGAATCTGCTAATAGTGAACGTTTAAAAAAGTTGTACTCTCAAGCAACATTTTACAAATATCGCGATGAATTTAAGCAATTTGGGGTAATCGGTAAAAATTTAAGTGTTAGTGAGTATTTTCAACAGGGTGTAGCAGGCAAGAAAAAACCGATGACGCCTGGTGAGCTTGGTTGTGCCATGTCTCATATTGCTGCACTAAAAGATTTTTTAAATTCTGATGAAGAATATGCCATTATTTTTGAAGATGATGTGATCGAACGTTTTGAAATTGATTTCCAAGATTTAGAAAAACATATTAGTTCTTTGAATCTAGGTCCGTGCTTTTTCCTAAGCTTGGGTGGTATTCAAATGAAAATATGCAATCGTGTTCGAGGAAAGTTTTTACCCGAAGAGTTGTATAACCAAAAAATTCTAAAAGTTGATTATGATTATCTTGAAAAACTAGCCTATGCGTATGCCTATGTTGTAGACCGTAAAATGGCACAAATGTTGGTTGATTATCATCAGCCGATAAAAATTTATGATCACTGGCAAGACCTTGTTGGACGAGGTGATTTCAGTTTCTATGTCAGTTTCTTATTCGATCATCCGATCATCGAAAATAATGATGCGTTAAGTTATTTAGAAAAGGAAAGAAGCTTAATTACACCTATTTCACAAGATGATGGTGATTTGTTACGTTACCTAAGAGTTAAACTAAAGAAATATATACTTAATAAATATATAATTTAGTCGTTTTTTTAGATTTTCTTAGTAATTTTATGATTAAGCAAAAAAATATTATTATCGGGTCAGCAACTGGATACAGTGCTGATCTCATTTCCTCTTTTGTATATTCTTTGGAAAAGACAGACTTTGATGGCGTATTAACTTTAATTATCTATAAAGAGCAAATGACAGAGTTTGTTAATGCATTTTCAGATATCAAAAATTTTAAAATTGAATTTAAAGTTTCAACTATTGGGAAATTTAAATCGAAGTCAAAATACTCAGGTATTTACAAGTTTAAGTTTATAAAAAATATTCTTAAGAAAATTATTGGATTAAGTGTAAATGAAGCAGTTCCTGATTCAAAAATAAAAGCCCTTAAAATCACAGGCTATCCGCATGTGAGTCGCTTTTTTGAATATAATGAAGTTGTTGAAAGCCATCCTGATGCTTCACATGTGCTGCTCAGCGATGTGCGAGATGTTTTTTTTCAGGGTAATCCTTTTCAAGATCTTGGCAAAGGGCTCCTTGTTGGTATGGAAAATCCAGATTATACGATAGGCACTGAGCAATATAATCAAAAATGGATTATCGATGCATATGGAGATGGTTTTTATAATAGTGCGAAAGATGAGCAGGTTTCGTGCTCAGGCGTTACAATTGGAGATATGAACTCGATTAAAGTCTACATCAATAAAATGATTGAAGAATTCTGCAAACAGCCATATCAAAAAATGTCTGAAAGAATTTATGATCAGGCAATGCACAATAAACTATTAATTACCAATGATTTAGCTGATGTAACTCGCTGTCAGCCATTTGAGTCTATTATTGTAACTCTTGGATTGTATCCAATAGATCAAATTACAATTAATGATCAAGGGCTTATTATCAATCGTAACCAAAAAATCATTCCTATTGTCCATCAGCATGACAGACATCCAGAATTGATACAGTTATGTGATAACTATCTTGGGAAATAAATTTTAGGATTATCTAAATTTTATGGGGAAAGCGGATATTAATTTTTATCCGCATTTCCTTTTAAAACCATATAAATCAGTGCAACAAAAATAAGCAATGCACCTGCTAAGCTACTTACGCAGAAATAAAGAATACGTTGACTTGTAGTGATGTTAAATAATTCATTTGCAAGGATATAGCGCATGAAAAACCATTGCGCAAGAGAGAATACAATTACGATTAAAGCATGTCGACGTACATCAGGGCGCATTGCCATAATGAATCACCAAGGGAGAAAAAGTGGTGATATTATGCCACTTGCCCACTTTCATCTCAATAGAGTCTAAATTGAGTCAATTGTGTAGAAAAATTAAAAATATGAATAAATTGTGAATTTTTATTAACATTAATAAACCTTGAATTCCATTTTTTATCTGAAATTTTCTAGTAAATTTCTGTACTTATTTGGATATATGTTTAATGCAGCCTGTTGATTTTGTAATGATTTGGGTAGACTCAACTGATACGAAATGGCAGCAGCAATACTTATATTATAAATCCAAAGAAACTAAAACAAAGGCGTGTGAACTTGTTGATCAATGTCGCTATCGCGACTGGAATAATCTTCATTACTGGTTTCGATCTGTTGAGAAATTTTGTCCGTGGGTTAGAAAAATCCACTTGGTGACTTGTGGCCATTTCCCTGAATTTTTAGTCAAAAATCATCCTAAGTTAAATTTGGTCACACATGATCAAATTATGGAATCAGACTGTTTACCGACATTTAGCTCACATGCTATTGAAATCAATATTCATAAAATTGAGGGGTTAGCAGAGCATTTTGTCTATTTTAATGATGATACTTTTATCAATAGGCCTTTAGAGCCTGAGTTCTTTTTTAGAAATGGTTTACCTTGTGATGGTGTGCGTTTACAGCCACTTATGGTTGTAGGTGAAGAGAACTTTTTAGGCGCAGTTGCCCTAACGGATGTTGCAATAATTAATAAGCATTTTGATAAGCGAAAATTACTTCATAAAAATCCCTATGCACTTTTTAACTATCGCTATTCTATGAGTAGTAATTTGGGTAATTTTTTAAGTTTATATAATCGAAAATTTTCAAGTTTTTATAGTACTCATTTGCCTCAACCTTTTTTGAAATCGGTATTTGAAGAAGTTTGGAAAACTGAAGAAGCTTATTTAAAAGAAGTATCAAGTCATCGATTTAGACAGCCTTTAGATGTTAATCAGTATCTTTTTCGGTTGTGGCAGTTGTGCTCATCCCGCTTTTATCCTGTCAATATATTTGAACGTGGCCAAAACTTTAACTTAAGGCTACAAAATCTTCCTGAAATTAATCAGGTTATTAAGAATGAACAACTTCCACAAATTTGTCTAAATGATGATGAACATGTGGTCGATTTTGAAAAGCTTAAAACAGAAATTATTCAAATTTTTGATCAAAAATTTCAAACGCTCTCAAGTTTTGAAAAAGAAATATCTCATTAAAATTTGAAAATTAATGAATAAAAAACCCCGCATAAGCAGGGTTTTTTATTTGAAAATCTAAAAATTATTTAGATTCTTCAGCTTTTGGCTTCTCACGTAAGCGGATGCCCAAGTCACGAAGCTGATTTGCTTCAACAGGAGCAGGTGCTTGAGTAAGCGGACATTCAGCAGTCTTAGTTTTAGGGAATGCAATAACGTCACGAATAGAAGTCGCGCCAGTCATTAACATTACTAAACGGTCAAGACCAAATGCCAAACCACCGTGAGGAGGAGCACCGTAACGAAGTGCATTTAATAAGAAGCTGAATTTCTCTTCTGCTTCTTCATCAGAAATACCAAGCGCTTCAAAAATCGCTTTTTGCATTTCTAATGTATAAATACGTAGAGAACCACCACCAACTTCAGTACCGTTCAATACCATGTCGTAAGCAACAGAAAGTGCTTCACCTGGATTGCTCTTCACTTCTTCTACGCTTGATTTTGGTAGAGTGAATGGATGGTGAACAGAAGTCCATTTGCCATCGTCAGTTTCTTCAAACATTGGGAAGTCAACAACCCAAAGTGGAGCCCACTCACAAGTTGAAAGATTCAAATCATGGCCAATCTTCACACGAAGCGCGCCCATTGCATCATTTACAACTTTAGCTTTATCAGCACCAAAGAACACGATATCGCCATCTTGTGCACCAACACGTGCCAACAATTCAAGTACGATCGGTTCAATGAATTTCACGATTGGAGATTGAAGACCTTCAATTCCTTTAGCGAGTTCATTAACTTTGATGTAAGCCAAACCTTTTGCACCATAGATGCCAACGAATTTAGTGTATTCATCGATTGCACTACGTGGCAATGCTGCTGCACCCGGAACGCGTAAGGCAACAATACGACCTTTAGGATCTTTTGCAGGACCAGCAAATACTTTGAACTCTACTTCTTGCATTAAGTCTGCAACGTCAACGAGTTTCAACGGAATACGCATATCAGGTTTGTCTGATGCGTAGTCACGCATTGCATCTGCGTAAGTCATACGTTGGAATTTATCGAATTTAACGCCAAGAAGTTCATCGAACATCTTCACAGTTAGGACTTCCATTAAGTCCATAATGTCATCGTCACTCATGAACGATGTTTCAACGTCGATTTGAGTAAATTCTGGTTGACGGTCAGCACGTAAATCTTCGTCGCGGAAACATTTCGCGATTTGGTAGTAACGATCAATACCACCCACCATCAACAATTGTTTGAATAATTGTGGTGATTGTGGAAGTGCATAGAAACTGCCATTTTGTACACGACTTGGTACTAAGTAGTCACGCGCACCTTCAGGTGTTGCACGTGTCAAAATAGGTGTTTCAACGTCTAAGAAACCATTATCTTCGAAATAGTTACGAATAAGATTGGTCAATTTAGAACGGAAGCGTAAACGATCCAACATTTCAGGACGACGAATATCCAAGAAACGATATTTCAAACGAATTTCTTCAGAAATATTGGTATTTTCATCATTTAATGGGAATGGAGGTGTTTCTGAAGCGGCAAGAACTTCGATGTCTTTACCTAAAACTTCAATTTGACCACTCACCATGTTGGCATTTTCAGTCCCTTCATAACGGCGACGAACACGACCTGTAATTTTTAATACATATTCAGAACGTGCTTTATCTGCAGTTGCAAATGCTTCTGGAGTATCTGGATCAATAACCACTTGAACGAGACCATCACGGTCACGCATATCAAGGAAAATAACACCGCCATGGTCGCGGCGACGATGTACCCAACCGCATAGTGTAACGGTTTGGTCGATTTGGGCTTCAGTTAAAGAGCCACAGTAATGAGTTCGCATCATGATGAAAAATATCCAAACTATATTGGCTGAAAAGACGGATGCGTAAACCGCGCACCGTCAAAAAAATAAGTTTTCGATTATGCCTTGTTGCATGGTTTGCCACAAGAACTAGATCAAAAAACCACGGCAATTAACCTGAAAATGAGCAATTTGGTAGCAAATTTTCTGATTCACCCCATTCTTTGTTGCCGATCTAAAAACAAGAATAATAAGCATCCTAAGCTAAAGGTACTTAACCAACCTTGCATAAACTCATTGATAGAACGACCTGTAAAATAATAGGTATCGGCATGCCAAACTTCATGGGGTATGTAGCGTGCATAATCCCAAAGTGAAAATAAACCTAAGACTGTAGATAGAATAAACAGAGTCCATGCGAAAAATTTAATTTTTTTACTTACTTTCCAATGTTGCTTATGGCGCTGGTAATAGTGAATACACATCCAACCGAGAAAAGGTAAGGCAAGAGCAGAGGAGCCAAGTTGTAAAAGACGATGCAAGGGGTACGGATGACCAAAAAAATGAATAGTTGTCGCTAAAACATCTTTAAATACAAATGTTCGAAAGTCTGCATGTGTTAAACCATCCCAAATCAGATGAGTCGCTATTCCGACAATGAGTGCAAATATAACGCCAATGAAAAACATAAAAATACGTTTTAAAGAGCTGAGGCCAAGATCATGTTGCACACCAAAAAAACGGTAAACCACTGGACGATAAAGAAAATACCAAACTGCACAAAAGACGAGGCCTAATGCAAGGTTGGGATAAATCAGACCTTTCCATTGGTGCGTCAGCATGCTGGACTGAACTGTAAATAAGCGGTAAAGATCTGGTGTCATACTGCCAATGGCTAACGCAGCAATCGGTAAAGTGTTTTGGCTAAGCTTGGAAAGAGGTGGTGCTATAACGGCATGAGAGATGGTAAAAGGCATTAGAAATCAAAAATTACTCACATCATTTGGTTAACTAGTCTAACGAATCGTCTAATTAGAAATGTTTTTTATTGCAATACAATTGAAATGTTATAATATAACAAAATAAAACATATCGTGATCCGGGACACATCCAATGCAGTTTTATAAAAATATTTTGACCTTATCCATTTTAGCTGTCATATCCGTTCCTTCGTTTGCAGCAGAAAGTGAAAATGTAGAAAAGTTAGAAACCATTCGAATTAAGGCTCATCCACTTGAGCAAACTTCACAAGATTTTGCTGTTGCAGATACTGTTGTTGACCAAAAGCATTTATCGCAAGGGGCTGCCACCATTGGAGATGCACTTAGTAGTGAAGTAGGAATTTACGCTAATCAGTTTGGGGCTGGTTCGAGTCGTCCAGTGATTCGAGGACAAGATGGACCACGCGTTAAAGTACTCCAAAATTCATCAGAAAATATTGATGTCTCGACCTTGTCTCCTGACCATGCGGTAACGGTAGATCCTGTACTTGCAAAGCAAGTCGAAGTGATTCGAGGCCCTTCAACTTTACTGTTTGGTGCTGGAACAGTAGGCGGTTTAGTCAACGTAATTGATAACAAGATCCCTACGCAAATGCCTGAAAACGGTTATGAAGGACAAGTTGGCTTACGTTACAACACAGGAAGTGATGAAAAACTGGCGAGTGCTGGAGTAACTGTTGGCTTGGGCAACCAAGTCGCGTTACGTGTTGAAGGGTTAACACGTGATGCGAATAACTACATTGCACCAAATTACATTCATGAAGGTGTAAAAGAGCGCCGTGTAGACAATACTTTTGCTCAGGGCGATTCAGTTAACGTTGGATTGTCTTGGATTTATGACGGTGGTTATACGGGTATTTCTTATAGCAACCGTCGCGATCAATATGGCTTACCAGGGCATAGTCATGAATATGAAAGTTGTAGTGCTCATCTAGGTGGAAGAGCACATTTGCATTGTGGAGACCATGATCATGAAGAGGGTGAAGAAGCTCACGATCATGAACATGAAGAACATGATCACGAACATGGCGGCCCATGGATTGACTTAAAATCTGAGCGTTATGATTTTAAAACTGAGTTAAATGATCCATTTGCTGGCTTCCAAAAGTTACGTGCACAAGCGAGCTATACTGACTATCAGCATGATGAAATTGAAGAGGGAGCAATTGCAACCCGATTCCAAAACAAAGGTTATGACGGGCGTGTTGAGTTAGTACATAACCCGATTGCAAGTTGGGAAGGGGTGATCGGTGCACAGTTAGGCCAACAAAAACTGAATTTAACTGGCGAAGAAGCATTTATGGCACCGACCACTACCAAAAAGTGGAGCGTATTTGCTTTAGAACATAAACAATGGAAAGACGTACATTTTGAGCTTTCTGCACGTGCAGATCAGCAAGAAGTTGATGTAGACGATAACTCTAAACAAGATTTTGATGGCTCTGCATTTTCCTACGCAGGTGCTGCGAATTGGGAGTTTGCACCAAACTATAAACTCTCTTTTGTCGCTTCACATCAAGAGCGTTTACCTTTAGCTCAAGAGTTATATGCAAATGGTGGGCACTTTGCGACAAATACTTATGAGTTAGGAAATGATCAACTCAGTAAGGAAAAATCGAATAATGTTGAGTTAGGTTTTCATTTTGATAACAACAAACTTGATTACCATCTTCATGTTTACCATAACTGGTTTGATGACTACATCTATGCGCAAACCCTTGACCGTTATAAAGACTTCCGTTTAGTTCAATATACTCAAGATAAAGCACGCTTCTATGGTGCAGAGGGTGAAATTGGTTATCAAATTACCCCAATGTACAAAATCAGTGCTTTTGGTGATTATGTACGCGGTAAAATTGATGCAGAGGGTAACGCTCCGCGTATTCCCGCAGGACGTTTAGGTACTAAAGTCGATGCAGATTTTGGTGATGGTTTTAGTGGTTCTGCCGAGTATTATCATGTCTTTAACCAAGACAAGATCGCAGCTTACGAGACTGACACTGAAGGCTATAACATGCTCAATCTTGGGGTGGCATATTCTGGGCAATATGGTGCAAAAACAGATTATCGTGTTTATATGAAAGCAAATAACTTGTTAGATGACACGGTCTATCAACATGCATCGTTCTTATCAAATATTCCACAAGTTGGACGCAATTTTACGGTAGGTGTTGATTTTAGTTTTTAAGGTTTTAACACGAAACTAAACTTGAAAAATCAATCCAAAAGACCTAATTTGAAAGCATCAAGTTAGGTCTTTTTTATGCGTATTTTTCAAAGAATTCATCAAAAAATAAATTGGTCAGGGCGTCGTTATATGGCGATATTACTTTGCGTTGTTGCTATTGCATATCTTGCATCGGCAATTTACCACACAGTAAAACCATTGCCACAAGGGATCAACTTTAGTGGCAAGCTTAGACATGCCGATGTCAAATTTTTAGCAGATAAAACCTACCTTGACGCAAAAGGGCAACAACAGGTTGATCAGCACATCTTTAATGAAATCTTGAAAATGATTGATGAGGCAAAAACCACGGTTGTGGTCGATATGTTCTTGTTTAATTCAGAAGTGGGTGACTCAAAACTGAAGCAAAGACCACTGATGCAAGAGTTAACTGATGCATTAGTAAGTAAAAAAAGACAAAATCGCCAAATCCAGATTGTATTAATTACTGACCCGATTAACTCGGTATATGGTGGTTTAAACCCTGAACATTACCGTCAGTTACGTCAAGCAGGTGTAGATGTGATTGAAACCAATTTAGGCCCTTTACGTGCTTCTAATCCATTCTGGTCAGGCTTATGGTACATCTGCTGTCAGAATGTTGGAAATAACCCTGAAAAAGGCTGGTTACCAAATCCATTTGGTGATGAAAAAATTACACTGCGCAGTTATTTGAACTTATTTAACTTTAAGGCGAATCACCGTAAAACTGTAGTTGTCGATACCGATGCTGGTTGGAAGTCGCTGGTGACTTCAGCAAATCCACATGATGGTAGTTCTAGACACTCAAATGTTGCATTAGTTGTAACAGGAGCGACAGCCGCAGATGTTTTACAATCTGAAGCTGCGGTTGCACGAATGTCAGGTAGTAGTTCTCCATCGCTCATTTTAGGTGACTTTGAAAAAGACGTAACCAAACCTCAAGTTCAGGTGTTAACTGAAGGGGCGATTTATCAATCTGTATTGAAATTGATTAACTCAGCTAAGCCTAAAGAGCATCTTGATTTAAGTATGTTCTATTTATCTGAACGCAAGATTATTCAGGCTCTAAAAAATGCTCAAGAAAGAGGGGTTATTGTCCGAGTTTTACTTGATCCAAATAAAGATGCATTTGGTCGACAAAAGAATGGTATTCCAAACCGTCAGGTGGCTTCAGAGCTACATGCTGTGGGCATTCCAATCCGTTGGTGTGACACACATGGTGAGCAGAACCATAGCAAAATGATTTTGAAATATAACGACCAACAAGCTGAGTTGATTGTAGGGTCTGCTAATTTTACAGCTCGTAATTTAAAAAATTACAACCTTGAAACTGATATGTTGGTTGTGGGTAAAGTTCAAAATCAGGTCTTTAAAGATGCTCAAGATTACTTCAATACCTCTTGGTCAAACCTACAAGGTAGACAGATGAGCGTGGATTACGCGAAGTATGCAGATGAGTCTAAAGTGAAGTATTGGATTTATCGTTTTATGGAATGGTCAGGGTTGTCGACTTTCTAAGCTTAGGTTTATATAAAGCTTGAGGCTCTATCTTCACGACGGAGTCTTAATTAGTTTGATTCTAAACTTGGAGCTTATTCGTTACTTTGGTTTTGCCCAAAGTAACCAAAGGCATTTGTCATCCACAAAACCTGTTCAATACCTTCATTTAACCGATTTTATTGCAAAAACAATATATTCATAAATTTCGGTCAGGTTGTGGATGACATTTAGCACCAGCGAATATTGGAAAATATTTAATTTCTATATCACTTAGCCTATCCCATCATTCAAATAATTTAAGGCGCTGGAGGAATCAACTGATCCAAAGTCTTATCATCTAAATTTTCCAACTCACTCAAATCAGTCTTAATCTTCCACTGCGACTCATCATCAACAGGATTTGGTAAACGTGCCTCAAGCCAGTCACAAACCACATCTGGGTTAAATTCAGGATGATTACACTGAATAATCCACGATAAAAAATCTTTTGCTTCACCATTCATATAAGGCGGTGGAGAAACAGGGAAGAATAACGTCGGTAGACGTTCATTGGTTGATAGGTAATTTAAAACATGTCCTAATTCTTGAACTGTTTGCCATGCTAAAGGATGTTCCACATCAATACTGAACTTAAACCACCAAGCATGTTCGCCATCTGCTCCATGTGCCATGATACGGGCTTCTTGTACGGTTGGAACTTTGCAAAAAAATTGATGAAGACGTTCAAAACTGATTTCAGACACAGCAATTGACCTAGTTTGAAAAATGGTAATGGTAGCACAGATACAGATTCTTCATATTTTCTTTATAGTCATTACAAACAATATCAATCAAAGCCGTTTTATTCATGGTTTCTCCTTGACTCTCTTTTAATCTAGGTTCAGATCAAGATAAAAGGAAATAGGCCATGAAAAAGCCAATCGTTCTTGTACTTTCAACATTAATGTTGGGTATGTCAGCTACTGCGATGGCCGATACAAGTCATCGTTGGGACAATAATCATGGTAAAAACTATGATCGATATGAACATCGTGATGACCGCCGTCATGACTACCGAAATGATCATCGTGCTCCACAGTGGTCAAATGCCGATCGTGGTAAGCACTATGGCCGATATGTAGCATTTAAGCGTGGCGATCGTGTTCCAGCAGAATACCGCAATAGTCGCTATTATGTTTCAGACTGGAGATCGCATCGTTTGTATGAGCCACCACGTGGATACCGTTGGGTTAAAACACCGAATCAATATTTACTCGTAGACTCAAAACACCAAATTTATCGTGTCCGTTAATTTTGAAATCTAGAATATATAAATGGCCTCAATATTGAGGCCATTTTTTTATGCTAATTCATCATCTTGAGGCTGAGGGGGCTTTAAGGGTGTTGGTGTTTTTGCATGTTTCTCTTTCATTACTGAAGGATAGTTCCAAGATGCAAAACGAACAACCAAAATAGACAGGGCTAAAATAAGAATTGAGCCGGTAATAATGACTTGATCCATATCCGCTTTATGGTCATGTTGAATATCTGAAATGAGTAGGCGGGTTAAGGCCGTAATCGCAACATAAATAAGAAAGCGTACAGGCATATGATTGGTTTTAAAGTAAATTCCAACCATCGCACCAAGTTCTAAGTATATAAATAATAATAAAATATCATCAATTGAAGCATACTTTTTGACAGTCAAAATTTCAAAAACAGTATTGGCTGCGGACCAAGCCACCATACATCCAATAATAAACAGGGCTAAATAGTGGAAGGCTTCTACGGCGTAATGACCAAAACGGTCAAGTATTCGCTCGTATTTTTTAGGATCAGGCATAGTAAGATCTTTTGTTTGTTTCTTAATGTTTAGAAATTAAACAAATTTCATGCCAATGGAAATAGTAAATACAAAATAAAAAAGCGTCTGAATATTCAGGCGCTTTTTTATAAAGAACTTAATTAAGCTTGATTCGTGAAGTAGTCTTCGCTGAAGCCCATAATTAAGTCAGAACCCGCTTTAATTTTAGCAATACGTGCATCAATATCCGGCAAGATACGATCAGCAAAGTATTGAGCTAAAGCAAGTTTGTTTTGGTAGAAATCACCAGACTTATCTTTTGCTGCCGCTGCAATTTTCGCAAACATAAACGCGAAGCTAAGTAGGCCAACTGCATGTAAATAATCAACAGCAGCGGCATTTGGGAAGTCTACGTTTTCAGCAGCTTGTTCAATAATAAACTGAGTAATTGCTTCGATTTCGGTTGCAGCATCTAAAGTTGCATCTTTAATGAAGTTCAAATCGGTGTCTAAGTCATTTGCAAAGTCACGAATTTCAGTAATATATTCAGCAATGAACGCACCACCACATTTAATGGTTTTACGACCAATTAAATCTTGAGACTGAACGCCGTTCGTTCCTTCGTAGATTTGAGCAATACGAAGATCACGGATACATTGTTCCATACCCCATTCACGAATATAACCGTGACCACCAAACACCATTTGAGCATCTAAAGTTGCTTGGAATGCAGTATCTGTGAGGTAAGCTTTAGCAATTGGTGTTAAAAGCGCAACGCGATTATTGGCTTTTTTCACAGCTTCGGCATCAGTTGAGAACTTAGTAATATCGAGCTGTTGACCTACATAGACTGCAAAAGCACGTGATGCTTCATTGTTTGCACGTACGTTTAACAACATACGACGAACATCACCATGGACTAAAATGCTGTCAGCAGGTTTATTTGGTGATTGAACACCAGCTGCGCTACGACCTTGTAAGCGGTCAGTCGCATATTGCGCTGCATTTTGATAAGCAAATTCAGATGCGCCTAAACCTTGGATACCCATAGATAAACGTTCGTAGTTCATCATGACAAACATGGCAGCAAGACCTTCGTTTTCTTTACCAACAAGATAACCTTTTGCTGCATCAAAGTTCATCACACAAGTTGCAGACGCTTTAATCCCCATTTTATGCTCGATAGAACCTGGGCCAACTAGGTTGCGTTCACCTAATGAACCATCTTCATTCACCAAATACTTTGGTACGATGAATAAAGAAATACCACGTGAACCCGCAGGGGCATCTGGAGTCTTAGCAAGTACTAAATGAATAATGTTTTCTGCTAAATCATTGTCACCACCAGTAATGAAAATTTTAGTACCTGTAATGTTATAAGTACCATCTTCATTAGGTTCTGCTTTAGTTTTAATAATACCTAAGTCAGTACCTGCATGTGGCTCGGTTAAGCACATCGTGCCTGACCATTCACCTGAATAAATCTTAGGTAAGTAAGTTTCTTTTTGTTCTTGAGATGCATAGCTGTTTAAAGCCATGCCTGCACCCACAGAAAGAAGCGGGTAGAGCATGAATGATGGGTTAGTTGCAAATAACATTTCATCAGAAAGAACGGTGAGCATTTTTGGCATGCCTTGACCGCCCCATTCTTCATCGGCACCTAAGCCAATCCAACCACCTTCTGCATATTGACGGAATGCATCTTTAAAACCAGCTGGTGTGAACACCTCGCCGTTTTCATAGCGAGCGCCTTCTTCATCACCGGTACGGTTTAATGGATGAGTCACGTTCTGAGCAAATTTAGCCATTTCTTCTAAAATTGCTTCAGCTGTTGCAGCATCTACATGAGCGAGTTTCTCATTAGACTGCCAAAATTGTTCTGCTTTAAATACATCATTTAAGATGAATTTCATATCAGCTAAAGGAGCATTGTAAATTGGCATAATCGTTCACCTTTTTTGTGCACATTGGCCTGTGCTAGATATCCTGTAAAGCGAAATGGATATGGAATTTAAAGTGTAAATTTATCATTGATTTTATAAAAAAAGGACCGTCAAAACTGAGCAGTCCTTTTTTGTTTTTTAACATTGCATATCGCAACTAACTATGGTTAGAAAGCGAAATGTTCAGCATCTAATGACATCAATGGATCTAGACCACCTGCAATCACATCAACATGTGAGCGAACACGTGGCAAGATTTTTTTGAAGTAGAAGCGAGCAGTCGTAACTTTCGCATTGTAGAAATCAACATCGGTCGTACCTTCGGCCAATTTCTCTTGCGCTACAAGTGCCATGCGAGCCCATAGATACGCTAAAGTGATATAACCTGAGAAGTAGAGGTAATCTACAGCAGCAGCACCTACTTCATCTGGGTTTTGCATTGCGCGCATACCAATTTGCATGGTGAGATCGCCCCATTCTTTGTTAAGAGCTGCAAGCGGCTCAACAAATTCTTTCATGGCAGCGTTGTCTTTATTTGCTTCAACAAATTTGTGAACCATTTTTGTAAAGTCTTTCAGCATTGCACCTTGAGTTTGCAATACTTTACGGCCTAACAAATCAAGTGCCTGAATTTCAGTTGTACCTTCATACAAACATGCAATACGTGTATCACGTACGATTTGTTCCATGCCATGCTCAGAAATAAAGCCATGACCACCGAAGACTTGAACACCATGCTTAGCAGATTCAGAACCTGTTTCAGTTAAGAATGCTTTTGCAATTGGAGTCAATAAAGACAAGATGTTGTCAGCAAACTTACGCTCTTCTTCTGTTTCGCCTTTTTCAACGATGTCAGCATATTGAGCAAGTAAGTAAACAAGTGCACGGCCGCCTTCAGCAAACGCTTTTTGAGTTAAAAGCATGTTACGAACAGCAGGGTGAACGATAATTGGGTCTGCATCTTTTTCTGGAGCTTTTGGACCAGAAAGTGAACGCATTGCTAAACGTTCTTTTGCGTAAGTTAACGCGCCTTGGAAAGATGATTCAGATGCTGCTAAACCTTGAACAGCAGTACCAATACGTGCTGTGTTCATGAAGGTGAACATACAGTTCAAACCACGGTTTTCAGGTCCGATCAAGTAACCTTTAGCTTGGTCAAAGTTAATGACACAAGTCGCGTTACCATGAATACCCATTTTGTGTTCGATAGAACCACAACGGACTGCATTACGCTCGCCCACAGTACCATCTGCATTTACATGGAATTTAGGAACGATGAATAATGAGATACCTTTGGTGCCTTTTGGTGCACCTGGTAGGCGAGCAAGAACGATATGGATGATGTTCTCAGCCATGTCATGTTCACCAGCAGAGATAAAGATTTTCTCGCCAGAAATTGCATAGCTACCGTCAGCATTTGGTTCTGCTTTAGAGCGGATAATACCTAAGTCCGAACCTGCATGAGATTCAGTTAAGCACATCGTACCTGTCCAAACACCTGAAACAAGGTTTGGTAAATAAGTATTTTTTTGTTCATCAGAACCATGATGTTCTAATGTACGTACAGCTCCGTGAGACAAGCCAGGGTACATACCCCAAGACCAGTTTGCTGTACCAACCATTTCAGAAATTGCAATACCTAAAGAGTTAGGTAAAGCCTGACCACCGTATTGTTCTTCTGCTGATAAAGACGGGAAGCCAAGTTCAATATATTTTTGATAAGCTTCTTTAAAGCCTGTTGGAGTGGTAACTACACCATCATTCCAAGTACAACCTTCGCGGTCGCCAACTTGGTTTAAAGGAGAAAGTTCATTTTCACAAAAGTCTGCCGCAGCTTCTAAATATTGATCAACCAATTCACGGCTTACGTTACCTTGGAAATCAGGTAATTTTGCATAGTGTTCTTCAGCATTTAATAATTCATGCAAAACGAATTGCATATCACGTAAGGGCGCTTTGTATTGTGGCATATCGGGTTCCTCAATACTGGTGAAACCAGAGTTATAATCTTAATCTATGAGAATGTGCCATGAGGCACCTTGGACTATTACATCGTGCAACAACTTGCATAACTGTACAAGCACCTCAGGACCTTTACTTTGTGACTGCAAAGTCAAGAAAAAAATACTTAAACTATGTAAGTGCTTTGAGTGTAAACACTTTTGGTTATGTTTATATGATACAAATAGTCAAAATCGTAAACAGTTATGTATAAACAAAAAGGCGCCTAGAGGCGCCTTTTTGTTTCTTAGTTTTTAAAATTATTTTGCTTGAGCTGATGCAGGAGCTGGAGCGTTAACTGGTGGTTGAGGGCGTTTTGGTTCAAAACGAAGGTTACAAGTACCTTCAAGTGTCTTATCGCCAACTTGAACATTTACTGCTTGTCCGTTGGCCTTGCCATCACATGCCTTTTGGATTTGTTCAAAGCGAGCTTGACGTTCAGCACGGTGTTGTTCCCATGCTGCTTTTTGCTCTGGTGTGAACTCACGATGTTTCATTCGGTGGTGGCCTTCACGTGGGCCATCTTGCATCATGCCACGCTCAGGTTTAGGCGGTTGAGTTGTTGATTGACACGCCGCTAAACTTCCCATTGTTACAATTGCCGCACTGAATAATGCAATTTTTGCCGTCATTTTCATATTTAAAGCCTTTTAATGTTGTGTTTACCGATGCCTTAAAGATTAGATAATAAAGATGTAGAAACAATGGAGAGTTTTTCTTTTCGTTGTTGGTTACAATGCCAAATATAGGGTAAAAATGAGAGAGTGCTTTTGAACGTTCTACGTGTTCCCATTGCATTACGGTTATTTTTGACAGTCTTGCTCACCACATTGCTTATTGCGACTGCAAGCTTGAGCGTTTTACATTGGACAATGCAAAAGAACTTTGCCAAATATGTGGCCGACGTTGAAATGCAGAAGCTCGACCGCCTTATTACCAATCTGGGCAATGTCTATACGGTGTACCATGATTGGGGGAATGCGATTCAGGCACAGATTTTACAAATTGAAGGAACCGCGGCTCCCGATGACTACGATCGTCTCTCACAGTGGTGGCTTCGTCGTCAATATGACATTGCGATACAACAGCATTCTTTCGATGAACATGCCCTCATTAATATTTCACCTCAAGTGGCGCCGACAAATAAAAATACTATTTTTAGTGATGAAGAGCTAAGAACGCTTGAGAAAAATTTACCCTCTCAATATCAACCCTTTGAAGGGCTAAGATTCCCTTTAAGTGCAAACCAATTTCGCTCAAGTGATGATAAAAACAAGTCAAAGAAGGGGAGCTTAAAAGATATTGAAACTCAAAATGGTAAGAAGCGTTTTATTGCTTTGCCCGACCGTTTGGGTTTAAGTTCTCGTTTATCTTTATATGATGCACGGCACCAGTTTGTTGTGGGTGAACCGCCTTCTTCAGATCAGATGTCATTTCGCCCGATTATCTTAAACAATCAAGTGGTTGGATATTTAGGTTTAAAACCTGTTTTAGATAAAGAAGATGCTTTGAGTATTAATTTCTTTAGTAATCAAAAGCGCTATTTACTCTTAATTTATGCTTTAACTTTACTTTCAAGTTTAGTTGCAGCGCTATTAATGGCGACTTATTTTAAAAAGCCGATTCAGCGTTTATTAAATGCAACTAATGAATTAACGAAAGGAAATTATCAACATCAAGTGGTTATTAAACGAAATGATGAATTGGGCGATTTATCAACTCAATTGAACCATTTGGCAGAAATTTTACATCAGCATGAAGAGTCGCGACGTCAATGGGTAGCAGATACTTCTCATGAGTTAAAAACGCCGCTGGCAGTATTACAAGCACAAATTGAAGCAATGCAAGACGGGATTCGAAAAGCGACTCCTGAACATCTAGATGCAATGATGCGTCAGGTTTCAAGCCTGAAAAAATTGACCCAGGACCTTGCAGACTTGGCACAGGCAGATGCCCAGCAGCTTAAATGTTATTTGAGTTCTATCAATCCATGGGAAGTAGTATTGCAGGAAGTAGAAAACTTTAAACCTAAACTTGAGCAGGCTGGTCTCGAAATTCAGGTTGAAGGAACAAGTTCTCCGCTATTATTAGACCGTGATCGCTTTAAACAGATTATTGTTAATTTAATTAGTAATAGTATTCGTTACACAGAAACAGGTGGCAAAATTCATATTCATACGGCTCAAACTCCGCAGGAGTGGACTTTGTATGTTGATGACAGCCCATTTGGTTTAAACGATGAGCAGTTATCCCGTTTAGGTGAACGTTTCTATCGCGTAGATGATTCGCGTACGCGTAGTACAGGTGGAACAGGGCTAGGCTTGGCTTTGTCTTGTAAAATTGCGCAGGCGCTTGCTGGTACACTCAGTTTTGAACATTCACCGTTAGGTGGTTTACGTTGTGTGCTCACTTTTAAAAAGCAGAGTTAAATATAAAAGGAAAAATATCTCATGAAACATGTGATGTTGGTTGAAGATGAAGTCGAATTAGCGCATTTAGTGCGTGATTATCTTGAAGCTGCCGGTTTTGAAGTAAGTATGTTTCATGATGGTCAAGATGCCTATGCGAGTTTCCAGCAACGTAAACCTAATTTAATGGTTCTGGACTTAATGGTTCCACGAATGGATGGTTTGACCATTTGCCGTAAAGTTCGTGAACAGTCAGATTTACCAATTATTATGGTCACTGCCCGTACAGAGGAAATTGACCGTGTATTAGGTCTCAACATGGGCGCTGATGATTATGTATGTAAACCATTTAGCCCAAAAGAGTTAGTTGCTCGTGTACAGGCAGTTTTACGCCGTTTAGAGCGGAAGGCAGAACCTGAACAAAACGATTCTTTTCGAATTGATAAAGCGCAGCAAAGAATTTGGTATCAACAAAAATCATTGAGCTTAACGCCAACCGAATTTCGCTTACTTGAGCTATTTTTAGAGCATGTAGGGCAAGTATATTCACGTGCACAATTATTGGATCATATTAATCCAGATAGTTTTGATGTTGCCGATCGTGTAATTGACAGCCATATCAAAAACTTGCGCCGAAAAATTAGTGAAGCGGCTGAAACTGGTAACCGTCATGAATGGATTCAAGCTGTTTACGGTGTAGGTTACCGCTTCGAATATCCTGAAGAGTAAAACACAGGCGAAAGTTATTCTGTGGATAACCACAATGTTATCCACAGAAAATGTGGATAGTTTTAAAGATTTTATGGATAAATAGTAATCTTCGTATGATTTGGTACGAATTGCCAAATCTCATCTATATCTGCATTTCTAACTGCAATACATCCTAATGTCCAATCTTTATGTGGCATATAAGTCGAGCTAAAAGGCATAGACAAAAAGGATTTTGGAACTGATCCATGAATCATGATATCTCCACCTGTTGGTTGATTATGTTGCTTGGCATAAGCAATATCTTTCGTATCGGGATAGGAAATATGCAACGATTTATAGTACGCACTTTGTGAATTGCGCCAATCTATAGAATAGACCCCCTCAGGTGTTTTTCCATCATTTTCAAAGTGTTTATGTCCTTTGGGATTAAAGCCAAGACGTATAGGATAACGACGAATCACATCCTGATTACTCTTGAGCAGAAGTATGCATTGACTTTTAAACACTTCAATTGAGGTGACGGGCTTTGTCTTGATGAGTTCTAAGATCTCTTTATTTGAAAGCGCTTGATGGCTTGGCGTAAAAGTTGGTAAATATTTTTCATAATTATAAAAAGCGATTCCGAGTGGAACTATAAGAAGTGTACAAATAATGATAGGTCTAATTTTCATATATTATTCTTTGATGTTTAAGAAACTCTCTTAAGTGACTTAAGAGAGTTTTAGTTTTTAAAGTATTAAGAAGAACAGCTGACTGCTACGTCTGGTACGTCACTTGGTAACGGACCTAAATCTTGTGGCTGTTCCAGCTCTGGTTGTCTTGTATATGGCTGATCAAGCAGCTTAAACAAGCGGTCTACTTCGCTAAAATCATCACGTTCCGCAGCTTCAATAGCACGCTGAGCCATGTGATTACGTAAAATATAAATCGGATTTGCTTCCTGCATCTTTGCATCAAGTTCATCAGTATCTTGATGTTCACGAATACTTTGATATTGGCTAAGAAACTCATCAAACTGTCGAAGATCAAGGCAATCATCTCGTAGAGTTTTATATTCTTTATTTTGAAGTCGGATAAAGCTCTGAGTGTAATCGAGTTGTTCAGTTTGTAAGATTTTTAAAAATGCAAAACTACAATCAAGACTGTCTTTATGGAAATGGGGAAGTCCCATTTTTTGACATAAACCAGTTGTGTAATGTTCAATAAAAGTTGGTTCAAATTGTTCTAAGCAACGCGCTAACTCTTCTTTGAACTGATCCTTTTGTTCAGGTTCAGCAAGTGGAATTAAGTTGTTTAACCACGTCCATAAATTCCAATGGCCTATGCTTGGCTGATTTTGATAAGTATAACGACCTTGGTAATCTGAGTGGTTATTAATCCAGTTCGGACGGAAGCGCTCCATAAAACCATATGGACCAAAATCGAGTGTTGAACCTGTAATATTTAAGTTATCGGTATTCATCACGCCATGAGCAAAGCCAACCAATTGCCATTTCGCAATCATGATTGCAGTACGTTCAATTACCTTTTTGGCAAAGGATAAAATAGGTTTCTCTGTTTCTAGGCACTCAGGGTAATGCCATTCAATACATTTTTGAGTGAATTCTGGCAGCAAATCTGGAGCGTACTGATTAATCCATTCAAAATGTCCTAAACGGATATGACATTCAGATGTTCTGAGTAGCATTGCACCCAATTCTAGTTTTTCACGCTGTACCCCTTGAGTAGAGGTCGTAAAACCTATCGCGTGACTAGAAGCAATCCCTAAAGCATTTAAAGCATGTCCAGCTAGATATTCGCGGATGACAGAACGCAATACTGCGCGTCCATCTCCCATTCTTGAATAGGGTGTTGGGCCAGCACCTTTTAGATGTAGATCTATGGTTTGACCTTTTGTATTGAGTATTTGTGCAATCAGTAAGCCACGACCATCACCGAGTTGTCCTGCCCATTGTCCAAATTGATGGCCAGCATAGACCATCGCCAGAGAAGGGAATTCAGTGAAAGTACGCTGTCCGCTACAGATTTCAACCCATGCATTTTTTTCCTCCTCTGACCATTGCAGTTCATCTGCCAAAGCAGTATTGAAATGGCCTGCTTTTGCACCACGTAAAGGTGATGGCTGCTGAACATGAAATAATTTAGAAGGAAGTGAAGAGTAGAGCGGATTAAATTGCATGGGCTTGGCAAAATAGAGAGAGCGGATTTCACTATACCATAGTTAAAAAGCAGGCATAAAAATAGCTCCCGAAAGAGCTATTTTTGATCAGAATTTATTTTACTCAGACACCACGTTGGTATTCTTTTTAACACTACGCATAAGTGTTTCTAAACATTCACGGTGATGACTTAGACGGTGTTCAAGCAATTGAAAATCAACTTTAAGCTTGTGATCCATTCTATGAATCTTTTCAGCCATTGCTGCTTTTTTCACTTGTAACTCTTGTTCTTTAAGTTTTGCCCAATCATTTAAAGTATGGGTAAATGCTTCGTACTCTTGTGCAATACGTTGCTTCATTTGACTAATGTCAGCATTTACATCATGACCATAGATAGCAAGATCTTGCTCGGCATATTTAAACTTCATCGCTAGTTCTGCTTTTTTAATATTAAAGCTTGGAATACGACGTAAATTTTTAGCTAAACCAAGTTTAGAACAAGACCAAATCAACCATTTTGTTGGGTCATATTGCCACCATTTCACACCGTTACGATAATCGTATTGGAAGATATGGTGATAGTTGTGGTAACCCTCGCCCCAAGTGGCGATAGCTAACCAGAAATTATCACGTGCCGAGTTTTCGTCTGTATAAGGACGTTTACCAAACATATGACAAAGTGAGTTAATAAAGAAAGTCACTTGATGGCTAATGATTAAGCGTAAGAGACCACCAATGAGGACTACACCCCATAAATCGCCAGTTGCCCAACCAATTAAACCTAAAATTCCAACATGAACTGCAACTACGAGTAAACCGTAGTATTTATGCTGGAACATAACCAATTTATCATTGAGCAAGTCAGGTGCATTTTTAAAGTCAGGCTCAGATGGTGAATGATCGCGGATCATCCAACCCATATGGGCATACCAAAAACCACGCTCAATTGAATATGGATCTTCATCAACATGATCAACATGTCTGTGGTGAGTACGGTGACCAGATGCCCAGAACAAAATACTATTTTGTACGGCAAACGTTCCACCGATCATTAAAAGAATTTTAAGCGGTAACGACGCTTCGTAAGCTCGGTGAGCCCACAGGCGGTGATAACCAGCAGTAATCCCCATACTACTTAGAGCTAAAAGAAAAAATAAGCTTACCCATGCGCTTACACTAAAATCATAATAATACGCGTAAATCGGGATTATTATTGCGGCAAGAATTGGTAAACCAATTAAGGTAATGCTAGCGGTCCAGTTAATTGGGGCTTTGAGTGGGGCGGAAGTCATATCCGGCAGCGCTCCTAGAATCCTTGTTAGACAAGGTACAAAGACAAAACGACATAGCAAAACCAATCATCAAGATATATTGCTATTCTATCCTTCATATTAGCACGTGCTTAGTGAGAATCACTAACATTATTGTACAGATGTATTGAAAGAACGGTAACAGATTTAAACTATGTCACAGAGTTTTTCAAGTAGGAGAAGTTGTTTAATGAACGTACAACGATTGAAAAAAAAGAACAGCATTGATATTGCAAGAAAATTATCATTGAAGTGTATCTTGGTCACAATCAGTCTTGTATTAGCAGCATGTCAAAGTGCACCCGATCAAAATACAAAAAAAGTTCAAACAAAAAAAACAGTTCATCATGTTCAACCTCCTGTTGTAAAAAAGAGAGTGAGTCCTGATGGCATTCAAGATATTGATTGGCAGATTACTCAAGTCAGTGGCCATAAGGCAAAATTCTTTACACAGTGGCCAACTCTTTCTCTAAATTCTGCGATCAAAACCGTATCAGGCCATACTGGCTGTAACGGAGTTTTTGGTCGATATACATTTGATTTTAGCCAGCAAAAACTTGATATGCAGGTTAATGCAGGACATTTAAGTTGCGATGGTGCTTTAGCTCAAGAAGCAGAGTTGGTGGATGCTTTACAACGTATTCAACGCTTCCAGTTAGTGGGTAATACTTTATATCTGCTCGATCAGAGTGGGCAACGTCTCATTCAGGCGCAAAAAAAATAAAAGGTGGTTTTACCACCTTTTTTATATTTATAGAACTTGTAACATTGTAGTTGGAATATCTGTAATTAGCCCTTGTACATCTAAATCTCTGAGCCTTTTTGCTCTTTCTACATCATTGACTGTCCAGACACTAATATTTAAGTCGGCCTGTTGTGAAAGCTGAATCATTTCATCTGTTGCGAGTTGATCGTGCCACCCAATATGACAGCAACCATATTGATGAGCGAGTTCAATTGCTGTTGCTCCAACTGGAAGCTCGACTAACAATCCACGTTTGAATTGAGAGTTTATATCACGTAAGGCAGTTAAAATCTGAAGATCAAAACTTGTGATAGTGACGACTTTCTCAAAACCTTGTAATTCGGTCTCAAGTTTTTGAACAATTTTTTCTGCTAAAACCATGTCTCTTACAGCTTTCACTTCCACTTCAATATGATCGAAGTTATCAAGTAAATTTAAAACGCCTGTGAGAGTTGGTGTTGGCTCTGAATTTGGCCAGTCAGGCCAGTTTTGACGATGATCAAATGACAACACTTGAGCCAAAGTGGATTGCTCAACAATTTGGTCGACTCCGGCTGTACGTAAAAAATTATCATCATGGATTACGACCAACTCTTCGTCTTGAAGCTGACGAATATCAAATTCGACACCACGAATACCTAAATTTTTTATGTGCTGAAACCCACCTAGTGTATTTTCAGGAGCTTCTTTGCGTGCACCACGATGACCAATAATGCGCATAATTTTCTTCTATCAAGTATTTTAATGATGGTCTCTTCAAAAGAGTAGAGACCATGTTTAATCTAATCTATTTTTAAATAATCTCATTAATATTTTTTTGCCAAAGCACTTCTTGTCCACCTTCAGCACGTTGTAAAGCACGAGATGCAACAAACAACCAGTCAGATAGACGGTTTAAAAGTTGAAGCGCGGTGGTTTGAATGTTTTGATCACGTGTTTGTACCGACAGTAGAGATCGTTCCGCACGGCGACAAACTGCACGGGCTTGATGAGCATAACTACAAGTTAAAGAGCCAGATGGCAGAATAAACTCTTTAAGCATCGGTAAGTCTTCATTCATACGGTCAATTTCTTTTTCAAGAAATTCAATACAAACAGGTTCAAGTAAATTGTAGTTTGGAATACAAACCTCTCCACCTAAATCAAAAAGCCAATGTTGAACAAGGCTCAGACTTTTGTCCCAATCGGCTTTGTTGGTCACTTGACTCGCTGTGATTTGAGCGCGAAGTACCCCAATAATGGCATTAAGTTCATCGACATCACCAAGTGCTGCAATTCGTAAATCATCTTTGGCAACACGAGAGCCATCGCCTAAACCTGTTGTGCCTGAGTCGCCTGTGCGTGTATAGATCTTGCTTAAACGGTGTCCCATGGTGGATATCCTGAACATAAAAAAGGGGATAATGTCGGTCAGAACATTACCCCGAAACTGGAGTTAAGAAAATATTTTTATAATAAAGTTTTGCTTAGTAGCTTAAGGTCACACCAGCTGACGCAAGGCGGCCGCCGTTGACATAATAGATACCTTTGTCATAGGAAGCAGTTTTATATTTCACATCACCTAAATTTTGGATATTAGTGAAGAGTTTAATGTTTGGCGTAGCATTCCAGTAACCATTAAAGTCAACAGTCGTATAGCCCGGCGTATCTTGGTTGTAGTCCTTTGCTTTAGATTTAGCAGAAAGAGAAACGCTCAATCCGTAATGTTCGTTTTGTAAACCTGTACTTAAGGTAAAGCTTTGACGAGGGCGTCGTGATAAATCTTGATCTGTTTCATCATTGATGGCTTTAACATAGTTATAAGATGATTTAATAAATAAGTCATCTTTAGTCCAGTTTGCATAAACTTCGCCACCGCGCATAGATGCTTTGTCGATATTAATATTTTGATAAATAGGGAATGTATTTACCCAATCGCCATTACATACAGCTATACAGCGTGATTCAATTAAGTTGTCAATTTTAGTGTAATACGCTGAAAGTCCAGTTGAAATGTTGTAGTTTAGCTTCTGATCTATACCGACCTCATAAGAAATACTTTCTTCTGGTTTTAGGTTTGGATTACCCCCAGAACCATACATGTCATTAAGGGTAGGTGCTTTGAAAGCTGAACCAATGTTGGCATAGATACTTGTCAGTGGTAAAAGTTGATAACGGATAGCACCTTGTGCAACTGTATGTGTACCATATTTTTGGTTATCTTCTACACGAACACCAACTTGAGTGTTTAAACCATTATTTTGATATTGGTGCTGTACAAAATAGCCTGTGCTATTAACGTCTTCATCGTAAGGTGAGCCATAAGAGAGTACATCGCCATCAATATTTTGATGAGTTACGCCTGCCAATACATTTTGAGATGAGGTGAATTGCCATTTGCCGTAAACCTCTGCTTCTTTTGTCGTACTATGTACAAAATCACTTGAACCATTTTGATCAAGTTCATCTTTAAATTGAGATAATCTTGCATTTATAGAAATATCAGAATTAAGATTTACACGACCACGAATATTAAGTAATTCATTTTTGAAATCTTGAGAAGTCAATGAACCATCATAACGAAAAGTATCGTATTGGCTTGTTCCTTCATTTTGTGTGTAGTCAACAGATGCCCCGAAATCTTCTTTTTCTACCCCAACTTTAGTACTGAAGCCTTTTTGATCATAAGAGGCTTTTTTAATGTCATTACCTTTTAGATCAGTGATACGTGAACCGTCAGACTCTAAACGTTGACCGCGAACTTGCGCATAAAATCCGTTTTCGGCAAGATCTGCGCCTACAATCGATTTATAAGTTTTATTTTCGCCAATTTCGCCTGTTACAAATGCAGAAGTTTTTTCTGGAGTCTTTGAAATAATTTGTACAACACCACCAATAGCATCAGTACCATAAAGAACTGATGCTGGTCCTTTCAGAATTTCAATTTGTTTAATATCTGTGGTATCAATAAATGCAAGATTTGCTGCACCAGTTGAGGCAGTGTTCAGACGTGCGCCATCACGTAAAATCAAAGCATGCTCAGAATTAGTACCACGAATAAAAATTGAAGATGTTTGCCCTAAGCCACCACTTTGCACCATATTAATAGCTGCATCACTCATTAATAAGTGTGGTAATTCAGCAATAGGTGACTGTTCTACAATTTTAGGTTCAATAATAGAAATCCGCGCCGGAACTTCGCTAGCTTTTTCCGCACTTTTTGATGCAGTGATTACAATTGGATCAAGTTGAGTTGCGTTCGTTGTATCTTCAGCAAAAATAACAGGTGAAAACCCCATCGCAATAGCGATAGCCCCTACCAGACGAGTAGGTTGAAAAGACTTAGACATAACATGCTCCATACATTCACCCCACGTGAATGATCGGGTAGATAGATGAAACAAGTAGGTCTCCGGACTTCAGCGCCATATTCATGTTATGGACATATTCACCTTCCCACATTACTGCAGTGGCGTAAGTCGATATCGACTTAAAAAATATGCTTTACATTGTTACCGTTGCGGGGGCAGTGCCGGACTTTCACCAGCTTCCCTAAAGCATTAATTGCTTACACTTGCTTCCAATTTTACGCAGTATAAAGTGGCGATTTATTTCATACAATGTCATTTGGAGCAATTCCCAGAGAACTTTTACGCAAGGGGCAAAAATTGCATTACAATGGCGCTTATTTTAAGAAATGGTTGTAGTTTAGGCAGATCATGAGCCCATCAAACCAAAAACGTACACGAGCAAAAATCTGTGGAATTACTCGCATTGAAGATGTTCAGCCAGTTGTTGCTGCTGGAGCAGATGCGATAGGTTTTGTTTTTTTTCCGCCAAGTCCAAGACACGTGACAGTTGCGCAGGTTCAAGAATTAGCAAAAGTAATCCCACCTTATGTACAAATGGTTGGTTTGTTTGTTAATGCAAGTGCTACTGAAATTCAGGATGTACTTGATTGTGTTCCCCTAGATGTATTACAACTACATGGCGACGAAACTCCAGAACAATGTCAGGAAATAGCTCGCCACTGTAAACGTCGCTGGTATAAAGCGATTCAGGTTAAACCTGATCTAGATGTAATTGCTGAAATTCAAAAATATCAGGCAGCTGGTGCCAGTGCTGTATTGCTCGATGCTTGGCATCCTGAGCTTAAAGGGGGCACAGGACATCAGTTTGACTGGTCTAAATTTCCAAAACTTGATATTCCTTTAATCTTGGCAGGTGGTTTAACCCCTGACAATGTCATTGACGCTATTCATACTACCGGTGCTTTTGCAGTAGATGTGAGCGGAGGCGTAGAGTCCGCAAAAGGTATAAAAGACCAACAACTCATTGAACGATTTATGCAAGGAGTCCAACGTGGATCAGCAAAACAATGTGATTGACTATACACAGTACCCAGATGCTGCAGGGCATTTTGGTATCCATGGCGGACGTTTTGTGTCAGAAACTTTAATGGCGGCATTAGAAGATTTAGAAAATCTTTATTCCCGCATGAAAAATGATGAACAGTTTCTGGCAGAATTCGACCGCGATCTCGCCTACTATGTAGGTCGTCCTAGTCCACTTTATTATGCTGAGCGATGGTCAAAAGAGTTAGGTGGTGCGCAAATTTATCTTAAACGTGAAGACTTGAATCATACAGGCTCACACAAGGTAAATAACACGATTGGTCAGGCGTTATTGGCAAAGCTTTCTGGTAAAAAACGTATTATTGCCGAGACTGGTGCTGGGCAACATGGCGTGGCAACTGCAACGATTGCAGCACGTTTAGGCCTTGAGTGTGTTGTTTATATGGGTGCTGAAGACGTTAAGCGTCAAGCCATGAACGTTTATCGTATGCGTTTATTGGGAGCGACTGTTGTACCTGTACAAAGTGGTTCTAAAACGCTCAAAGATGCCATGAACGAAGCAATGCGTGACTGGGTAACCAACGTTGATACGACGTACTATGTGATTGGTACAGTTGCAGGCCCACATCCATATCCTCAACTCGTTCGTGACTTCCAGTCGATTATTGGCCGTGAAGCGCGCAAACAGATTTTGGAGCAAGCAGGTCGCTTACCTGATGCATTAGTTGCATGTGTGGGTGGCGGTTCAAATGCAATGGGCTTGTTCTATCCGTTCTTAAACGATGCCAATGTGAAAATGTATGGTGTTGAAGCAGCTGGTTTTGGTATTGAAACTGGTAAACACTCTGCGCCACTAAATGCAGGTCATGTAGGTGTATTGCACGGTAACCGTACCTACTTGATGAGTGATGAGCAAGGCCAAATTATTGAAACGCACAGTATCTCAGCGGGCCTTGATTATCCAGGTGTTGGCCCTGAGCATAGCTTCTTAAAAGATATGAAGCGTGTAGAATACGTGCCGATTAATGATACAGAGGCTCTACAAGGTTTCCGTGATTTAACCAAAATCGAAGGAATTATTCCTGCGCTTGAAAGCTCGCATGCGATGGCTTATGTCTCTAAGCTTGCGCCAACGATGTCTAAAGATCAGATTATTATTGCGACTGTTTCAGGCCGTGGTGATAAAGATTTAATGACAGTTGCACGCATTGATGGCGTAGAAATGGTCGAGATGTAAGAGAACTATAATGCCAAGCTTGTTTATGGTGATGTTAGGTGGGCGTCATGCACGCGCTAATACAGAAGTTCATGATGTTGTCATGGCGGTAGGAGATACTTTGGAAGAAGTTTATCCTCAACTTAAACAGGCTTGGTTTGGTGAGGCTCAAGGATTACATATTGATGCTTGGGCCAAGCTCTCTGGAGTTAGCTCTCAAGGGAAAAGTTATCAAATTCATTTTACAGATGCTGCTCCACAACCAGATGATTTAAAATTATATTTAATTAATCTGGGCGGATATAATGCTCGTGAATTCGGTGAGCTTCACCGTTATGAGTTTGTAGTTGCACCAAATGCTGTCATTGCAAAACAATTAGGTAAACAATTTATAGATCAACAGTGGCAAAAAGCACACACAGATCGAGTCATTGATATTGATGACTGCTTAGCGATAGATTGTGTAGCAGGGCGCTATATTCATTTAATAAAAGGCGATTTTGCTGCAACAATTTGGGAAAATACGTATTTAATTGTCTAATTTTTCTTAAAAAAAGCTTAAAGATAAAAAGAAAATATAAAAAGTTGCTGATTCCATGTACAGCTCTCTCAAATCACAACTTTTTTGTAGCACTATTTACAATTCATCTGCTTAAACTAGTGACTCAACATAAGCTCTTTGGAGTAATAAAAATGGGTCTTTTAGACGAAGTAGGTAAAATTGCTGGTGCAATTATCGCGGAACAAGGCGTCGATAAATTAGATCCAGATGCAGGTTTTCTAGAAAAAGCAGCAGGTGCTTTTGCAGGCTATGAAGCCGCAAAGATCGCTGAAAAAAAATTGGAAAATCAGGATAGTAATGAGCAAGAATCAGAGTCTGAGCAAGCGAGTGATGATGACGCTTAACTTTTAGAAATTGAATTATGCTTACATTATGAGTTGAATTTTAATTTTATTGATGAGTCAGTCAAAGCTGTTTAAACAGGCTCTCAAAGAGTTTAAATGGTTGTATATAGATTTAGGCAGATATTAGAAAAAAGAGTATATTCACTATGCTCTTTTTTTATTGTTAATATAAAAGTCATTTGAAGATCAAGCAGATGTGGTAGCCAATTGGTCACTGAACAGTCTATTATTATTGAATAGATGGATAGGAAATCACTGGATAATAAATAATGGATTTAATTCAAGAAAATGGACAGCCTCGTTACGGGCGTTTTGAATCTGTACCGTCCACCATTCATGTACAACATTATATTTATAAAACGCCTTATGGTAAGGTCCTTAAAGGCTGGCGTAAGCAATTAAAATATAAAAAATTTAAATTCTGCGGTATTCAACACAAACACTATAGTATTGGTTTAGCGATTGCAGATATCGGTTGGGTCGGGCACGGTTTTTTCTATATTTATGATCATGAAACTCAGCAGGTCATTGAGTGGAATGCAATTCAGCCTTTGGGGCATAAAACCTATCTAGATGAACAGCCGTTGTTTAATCAAAGCTATTTTTCTAAATCGCCTTATCAGTTTGATATCCAGCATGCCAATGGTGTGCGGTACATTCGAGTCACTAAATATGGTGAGATTCAACTTAGTGCTCGGATTTTTTGTGCTGGAACCGATATATTAAGTTTATGTACACCGACAGGAATTAACGGTTGGACCTATACCCAAAAGCAGACCACATTGGCTGTAGAGGGGATGTTTATGAATAAACAAAATCAAGTCGTCCAATTTGATGAAAAGACATTTGCATCTTTAGATGATACATGTGGTTTTTTGCGACCTGAAACGGCTTGGTTCTGGCTTTCATGTAACTTCTGGGATGAGCAAGGGCGGCGTATTGGTTTAAATTTATCTTCAGGGGTTAATGAAAGCTTTGGTAATGAAAATTGCTTATGGGTGAATGGGGTTTTATTTCCACTGACTGATGTTTTATTTGAAAAAGTAAATGATGAACTTTGGAAAATTAGCTCTCTAGATCAAAAGCTTAATCTACAGGTTCATATTGGTTGGTGTAGATATGAAAATATTAATTTGAGAATGATTGGGAGCCAGTTCAATCAGTGGCAAGCTAAAATTAGTGGCACGATTGAATATGAGGCGACCGATATAATCAATTGCAATGAACAATATGGTTTATTAGAACAACATTATGCAAAATGGTAACAAGCAGGTTATAAACCTGCTTGCCAAAATGCTTCACCAGCTGCAATAGGATCATTCGTCTTTTCGAGTGTTTCAATCCAAACTGGGTATTGATGAATGACTGGATGCTGACTTGGATGAAAATCTTTTTTAAACCAATCTAAATATTGGCTTTTCATAGCAGTTAATGTGCCATTTTTACCAAAGAACCAAGGTAAACCTTTAAGACTCATCAAGAGTCTTTCTCTAGAACTAAAGCCATCACATTTCAACATGATGTTGGTGCGATAGAGCGTAAAACCAAACATAAGTACTGTCGTAAGAACCAATACAAATCGACGAGTCGACTCAGGAACCTCACCCACTTGTTTCATGACATCAAAAGCAACATCACGATGCTCCATTTCTTCAATGGCATGCCAAGCAAACAGTGCTCGAACATATGGGTGGGCATTTTCCAAAGTTTTTTTATTGCTATAAAACGTTTCTGCCATTAATGCTGTTAAATGTTCAGCTGCTGCCGTCATTGCAATATTGTATTGCGGTGAGCGTTTGGTGAGTTCAAAACGGAAAATTCTTTTTAGTGTAGCTGTGAATTGGTCAACAGGCATACCTTGTTCTTTCATGAGCTGATTCATTTTGTCATGAGCAATACCGTGTTGAGCTTCTTGTTTTATAAAGTCCACAACTCGTTTTTGTAGTTCTGGATCATCAATTTTGTCACGGAACATACGAACACATTCGATAAAATAACGCTCTCCATCAGGAAAGGTTAAGCTGAGTGCATCAAACATACGAGTCAAAAAAGGATCATTATTAAACCAAAAGCGAGGCGCTTCGTTTAAATGAAAATCTAGATCTTTACGAACCACTGGCTCGACCTGATAAGAAACATGTGCGTTCATATTTTATTTCTCGCATCTAACTTGTTCACTAGTATGTCGCGACTGGTCGGCTTTGTTTTGACAGTTATTGCCAATTTTTATACAGTTTGCGACAAGATGGCAGTAAAAAAAGGATGAGCCATGCAGGATTTTACGATTTCAAATGGTTATTTTTACTTGTGGAATACTTACTTAAAAGAAAGGGAAATAGACTGGCAGGCATTAAATCTGACAGATGTTCAGGAGCGTCAAGTTCAAAATATTTTAGCTTCGTCTATTGATGCTCAATCATCTTTAACTTTTTTTCTTGAGCTTTTAGAGCTAACTGAATCCCAGCTACAAGTTTCTAATTTAGCTTTGGAAATGGCCACTTGCATTACCCCTGCCAATTTTGGAGTGTTAGGTTATATGGCATCCCGAAGTGGTAGTTTTGCGGAGGTTCTTGAATATATTATGAAGTTTCATCGTCTGGTGATTGACGGTGAGCAAGTGGTGCCTATGCAAATTGAGCAAGATGCTTCTAAAATTCGCTTGTATTGGCCGTTGGTTGATGACAGCAATATCATCCTTTGTGAACTGACTTTGGCAGCGATGGTACAGCTTGCTAAACAGATAGCCCCACTTCATGATTTTCTCTTGCAACAAGTTGAGTTCGTGCACCGTGCACGTGGTCCGTTAGTGCACTATCAGCGGTTTTTTCAATGCAAATTATCATTTGAAAAACCTTACTATGCATTAACTTTTGCAAGTGAGGGGCTAAGTATTCGCCCTCAGCATGCAGACCCAACCTTAATGCAACTTTTAGTGAAACAGGCAGAAGAAGCATTAGCTCAGCGTAAAATACATACAGATTTAGCTCAGCAAATACATTGGATCGTCCATGAATATTTTAAGCAAAGGCAGCAGGCCCCTAAAATAGAAGATATTGCCATCGAGTTGAATATTTCAGTGCGAAGCTTGCAGCGCCAGCTACAGTCATTAAACACTTCATTTAAATTAATTTTAGATGCGGAGCGTATGAGGCGCTGTGAGATATTACTCAACCAAAATGCAAGCCTCACTTTAATTGCTGAACAATTAGGATATTCGGACCAGTCGGCACTTGCACGCGCCCATAAAAATTTGACAGGGCAAACCTTGCTAACCAGAAAAAAACAATTACAGCTAACAAATAAAAATGCAGTGAAATAGCATTTTTTGGCGATTTTCTATGCAGATGACGATCTAATAATGGTTCGAAAATAGGAAGCTTTGATCATTGAGAAAAGTTTCAAAATATTGATAAATGTACGCCATGGGTTGTATGAATCATATAATCGAATATCGCCATAACGTTAGACCTGTTCAATGGACAAAAAATAGCGTTAAAATGCGATGTTCTTGTATTTCTACAAACAACTCCTCAATTTTAAATAATTCAAGGAAAGCACAACCCTATGTCACGTCTTGCCACCCGTTTTGAAAAGCTTAAGTCCCAACAACGTAAAGCGCTTGTATCTTATGTTATGGCGGGTGATCCACAACCGCAAGTAACAGTTCCGTTACTGCATAAAATGGTTGCGGCAGGAGTAGATGTCATTGAGCTTGGTTTACCATTTTCAGATCCAATGGCCGATGGTCCCGTAATTGCGCTTGCAGCTGAACGTGCGCTTGCAGCAGGGACTAACACATTAGATGCTCTTAATATGGTAAAGGAGTTTCGTGAACAGGATCAGGACACACCTGTTGTTTTAATGGGTTATCTAAATCCGGTTGAAGTGATTGGTTACGAGAAGTTTGTTTCTCATGCGAAACAGTGTGGTGTAGATGGCTTATTACTGGTGGATTTACCGCCAGAAGAGTCAAAAGAGTTTGCTGCTGTGTTGAAGCAACATGACATGGATCAAATCTTCTTACTCGCGCCAACTTCTACAGACCAACGCATTCAACATGTGGCAAATCAGGCAAGTGGATTTATCTACTATGTTTCACTCAAGGGTGTAACGGGAGCCGCAACACTAGATACGGCAGAAGCTGCTGCACGTATTCAAAAAATCAAAAATGCCACTGATATTCCAGTAGGTGTTGGTTTTGGTATTAGTGATGCCGCTTCAGCAAAAGCAATGGGTAGCGTTGCTGATGCTGTGATTGTAGGTAGTGCTTTCGTTAAAAATTTTGCAACGTTGGCAGCGGATGACGCTGTTGAACAGACGGTGAATAAAGTCAAGGAGCTTCGAGCCGCGCTCGATGAGTTAGTATGAATCAAGAAGTGAAATCAGGGAAAGTTCTTAGCCCTTCGACCCCATGGACAAAACGTCCGGTTCCAGGTATTGAAGTCGCAAACGAGCAACAAATTCTCAAAGCAACATTTACTGAGCCAACGATTGAATGCCCTGAATGTCATGCTCTAGTGACACGTACAGCAATCTCTTTCAATGCATATGTTTGTCCGCAGTGTGATGAACACTTACGTATGAAAGCTCGTGATCGTTTGAACTGGTTCTTCGACAATGTAGTAGCAGAATTAGGACAAGAGTTTAGCGCGAAAGATCCGTTAAAGTTTGTCGACACCAAGCCATATCCAGATCGTATGCGTGAAGCGCAAAGTAAAACTGGTGAAACAGAAGCTCTAATTGCAATGCAAGGCAATTTAAATGGCGTAGATATGATTGCATGTGCTTTTGAGTTCGACTTTATGGGCGGCTCTATGGGTACTGTAGTGGGCGACCGTTTTGTTCAGGCTGCTGAACTTGCTATTGCAAAACGTCAACCATTGATCTGTTTCGCAGCTTCTGGTGGTGCACGTATGCAAGAAGGCATGTTGTCACTTATGCAAATGGCGCGTACTTCAGCAGCGATCCAAAGATTAAAAGATGCAGGCTTACCTTATATCGTAGTGTTAACACATCCAGTGTATGGTGGTGTAACTGCTTCTTTAGCAATGTTGGGTGATATTCATATTGCTGAACCTAAAGCGATGATCGGCTTTGCTGGTAAACGTGTAATTGAGCAAACTGTACGTGAAACATTGGAAGAGCCGTTCCAACGTGCAGAATATTTGCTTGATCATGGTGTAATCGATCAGATTGTTCATCGTCATGCTTTACGTGATACTGTATCTCGACTTGTATCGAAATTGATGAACTTACCTTGAATCAACAAGCTCCACTTTCAATAGACTCTTTAGATACATGGCTCAATTATTGGAGCCATGTTCACGTTACAGGGATAGATCTTGGTCTGGAACGTGTAATTCCTGTTGCAGAAAAGCTGGGTGTAACTCAGCCTACTGCTAAAGTTTTTACAGTAGCCGGAACGAATGGTAAAGGCTCAACTACAACCACACTAGCTGCTATCTTAAATGAGCAGGGTTGTAAAGTTGGGTTATATCAGTCGCCCCATATCTATCGCTTTAATGAGCGAGTTAAATTAGGTGGAGTCGAAGTCGATGATCAAAGTCTGATTGATGCTTTTGTTAAAGTCGATCAGGCTCGTCGCGATTGCGATTTGAGCTTATCTTTTTTTGAAGCAACCACTTTGGCTGCTTTTGTCATTTTTAAACAACAGCAATGTGATGTATGGGTGCTCGAAGTTGGTTTGGGCGGACGCTTAGATGTCGTCAATGTAATTGATCCCGACGTTGCAGTTATTACTAATATTGGCCTAGATCATACTGACTGGTTGGGCGATACCATCGAAAAAATTGCTTTTGAAAAAGCAGGCATTATTCGTCCAAATATTCCAGTTGTCTTTGCCGGCGAACAAATTCTACCTCAAGCAATTCAAGATAAAGCAGAAAGTACGCAAGCAGACTTATATACCGTTAATCGTGATTATTTTTATAAACTCGCCGATGATGGACAAAACTGGTACTTTGCCTCAGAAGGAACTACTTTAAAGCTTCCTTTAGGTCATTTAGCCATTGAAAATATTGCGGGAGCGGTTGCAGCTATTTTAAATAGCGGACTTGAGATTTCTCAGTCTGCTTTAGAAAAAGGTATTCGAGCTGCACGTTTAGCAGGGCGTTTTGAACAGCGTCAAGTTGAAGGAAAAACAGTAATTTTTGATGCCGGACACAATCCACATGGTGTTGAATTTTTGTTAAAGCAATTGCGAAATTTCTTAGAATACAATAAACAGTACACAGAAGTTGTCGCAGTATTTTCAATGCTGGCAGATAAAGATATAAAATCAGTAGTCGATTTATTGAAACCTACTGTTTTACATTGGAAAATTGCTGAGTTGAATGTGCCGCGTGCTGCACCGATTCAGCAACTCAATGATGCCTTGCAAGGTCAGACAGTACAACAATATGGCAATATCAAAGAGGCATTTAAATCAGCGCTTGAGCAAACAAATAACAATCAGCTGATTTTGGCCTGTGGTTCGTTTCATACTTTAGAAGCGATTTGGGAGTATTTGGAAGAATGTCAATGAATAACAAACAACGCTGGATGGGTGGTGTTGTTTTACTGGGAGGTGGTGTTTTATTGGCAGCATTACTTCTAAAAGGAAATGAGGAAATAAAACAGGTTGAAGTTCAACCACCCGCATCCACATCGCCAAAAACTCAAACTAAGCCAAAGCAAGCAACCGAAGGACAAATGGTACAACTACAACCTCTAGCGGTTGATGTTGAAACAGAAAAACGTTTGCTAGAAGAACAGCGCCGTTCGCGTGAAAAAGCGGTTGCTGAGCAAGAAGCACGTGCAGCTGAGTTTTTAGCCATGCAACAGCAAGCTGAAGCTGATGCTGCTCGTAAAGCCGCAGCAGAGTACGCTGCCATTAATGCACGTCGTACAGCTGCTCAAGAAAGTTCAGATAATATTCCACCAGAGTTAGTGGGGGACGCGAAAGCTAAAAACCAGCAAACTAATGCGGTGAATAAAACAACTAATACTTCAAAAATAGATGCAGACAAAAAAGCAGCTGAAGCAAAACGCCAAGCGGAAGCTGATAAGAAAGCAGCTGAAGCAAAACGTCAGGCAGAAGCTGATAAGAAAGCAGCTGAAGCAAAACGCCAAGCAGAAGCTGATAAGAAAGCAGCTGAAGCAAAACGTCAGGCAGAAGCTGATAAGAAAGCAGCTGAAGCAAAACGTCAGGCAGAAGCAGATAAGAAAGCGACTGAAGCAAAACACAAAGCAGAAGCAGATAAGAAAACATCAGAGGCTAAACGTAAAGCAGAAGCTGATAAAAAAGCTGATGCTGAAAAAGCACGTGAGCTGCTGGAAAATGGTGATAAAAAGTGGATGGTGCAAGTTGCATTGGCTGCTAACCAAGCAAATGCAGATTCAGTTGTTTCTAAATTACGAGCTAAAGGCTACAAGGTAACTACCAGCCAAACTAGCAAGGGAATCCGTATTATGGTAGGCCCTGCGAAAGACCGTGATACAGCAGATGCAGCCCGTAAGAAAATTACTTCTGATTCAAGTTTAAATATGAAATCGGCTTGGGTTATTGATTGGGTGCCATTAGATCAGCGTTAATCTGATCTAAGGTTTACTCAAGAGGTAGTTAAGATGGATTCGACAGTTGCTGTTGAATCCATTTTACATTCTCAGGTGTAAATAAACGGTCAATATTTTTCCAGATAATATGGTAGCCATAACCACCTTGCTTCATTTCTTTAACTGCATCATCAATTGCCCAATTCTCAAAAATAATTCGATACATCGCAACACTAGCTCCTGTACGGTCTGAACCATGGTAGCAATGCAATAAAACACGTTGATTATTCTGTTTAGCAATCTTAATTTGTTGCATGACTTCTAATAAATCTTGTCGGTCAATTGCCCATGTGTTGATAGGAATATGCACAAGATTAAAATTTTCATCTTTAAAAACTAAAGTATCTGCATCTTTGGCCCTTAAATTAATAATCGTTCCAATTTGATGGTTCTTTAATTCTGAAATCATTGCAGGACTCGGTTGTTCACTGCGAAAAACATCACTACTAATTTGATAAAAGTTATGGCTCTGAGAGACTAAAGTACCCCAGTCTTTTGGTCGTTGCTCATGAGCAATACTTTCATGCTGCATACATCCTTGTAAATTTATACAGATGAGAAGTGTGATGAGCGATAATTTTTTCATGTTTGATACCGATTAAGCTCATAAGGATCATGAGCACAAATTATTTCAATCGTTGGCTCATGTTGAGCTAAATGCTGTAAGCGTTTGAGATTAACAAGGCGTTGCTCATTATCTTCTGCAAATGTTTTTTCCAGCAGACTGAGCGATCTTAATTTATTTTTAGGGTTTAACTCTAGATGTGAGTAGTAAGCATCTCCACAAAATAATAACCATTGATTCTGTTGCTTTATCGCAATGCCACAATGACCAGCTGAATGCCCCAATAGAGGCACCATTAAAATTTCATCTTGAAACAGCGGAAAGCCTTTTACCTTTTCGAGATTAAACCATGCTTCACCTTGCTGGTATTCAACAAAGTTCCAGTAGCGATGATCTTTATATTGATTGGTTCTATAGCGAAGTTTACCCTTAAAATTTGGAAGTTGGGCTGCGTTATATTCTGCTGCTAAAACATGCACAGTGGCATGTGGAAAATCTGAAATTCCACCTGCATGATCAAAATCAAGATGAGTGACAAAGATGTGTTGTACATCCTTCGGATTAAACCCGAGCTTTTGAATTTGCTGAATGGCACTAAACTCAAGATTAGGCTCAATTTTGCCTAAACGCTTAACTAATGAGCCTAGGCGCTGTTTCATATGTAAATAATCTTGCAAGCCAAAGCCTGTATCGATAAGTACTAAGCCTCGATCAGTTTCAACCAGAAGGCAATGACAGACGACCTCAGCCCGGAAGCCTTTTTGTCCAAAGAGTGGGGCACAAACTGGGCACATGCTGCCACACTTTAAATGATGAATTTTATAGATCATGATTTTTATTTTTTATACCGAATCGCTTCGAGTTATAACTGATCTGAGCAGTAAAAACCATGTGTATTCAATACATAAATAAAAAAGCCATCGCGTTGGATGACTTTTTAAGGGTGAAAAATTGATTTATTTTGCTTAGGATTTACTACGCGCTTTGCTTGTCTTGTATCCAACTTTTCGAATGCTTGCCTACGCGCTTCGCTTGTCTTGCGCTTCGATTAAAGCCTTTTTAAAGGCTTTAATCTTGCTCAGGCTGTGGCGTGAGGCGTAAATATGGTTTAACCGCTGTATAGCCTTTAGGGAAGCGCTGTTTAATCTCTTCTTCATCTTTAAGTGATGGCACAATAACGACATCTTCACCTTGCTGCCAGTTCGCTGGTGTAGCGACTTTATGCTTGTCAGTTAATTGCAATGAGTCAACAACGCGCAAGACTTCATTAAAATTTCGGCCTGTTGAAGCAGGGTAGGTAATAATTAAGCGAACTTTTTTATTAGGATCAATAATCACCAAAGAACGCACTGTGAGTGTTTCACTGGCATTAGGATGGATGAAACCATAAAGCTCAGATACTTTACGATCTTTATCTGCAATGATTGGAAAATTTACCGTTGTGTTTTGTGTTTCATTAATATCATTGATCCAGCCCTTATGAGACTCTACATCGTCTACGGACAAAGCAATCGCTTTAACATTACGCTTCGTAAATTCATCTTTTAATTTTGCTGTGTAACCTAACTCTGTTGTACATACTGGCGTATAGTCAGCTGGATGTGAAAATAAGATTCCCCAACTATCTCCTAGAAAATCATAAAAATGAATAATGCCTTCGCTCGATTCTTGTTGAAAATCGGGGGCAGTGTCTCCTAATCGTAGTGTCATGATATTTCCTCAATTGCTCATAATTTGTTATTCGATTGAATGAATATGCAGCATTTACTTTATGATTAAAATTATTGTTTTTGTATTTTATTATGAATTTTTTATATAAGTGTAAATATATATAACTAAAACTCACTATTTTAAGTGCTTAATCAATGTAACTTTAAGGTAAATTTGCTAAATTAGATTTCTCGGAAGTTATGCTTAATAGATGAGCGTTAATGGTGCATTTTTAGGTGCCAAACACATTAAGGGGGACTAGATGAATGAAATACCATTCATCTAACTATCAGATTTTTTTTAGGGGTTTTGTGCAAACCCCTTGTACTTCAAATTTCTGGCACCATAATAAACGACTGAGAAAAAGTTTATTCATTTGACCAAGCAAGATTTAGAGAGTTTATCCATGTTGGCAAGTCTGATCGGAGGTATCTTCGGTACAAAAAATGAGCGTGAACTCAAACGCATGCGCAAAATTGTTGAGCAAATCAATGCGCTCGAGCCGACGATATCAGCTTTAAGCGATGCAGACTTATCTGCAAAAACTCCAGAATTCAAACAACGTTATAATAATGGCGAAAGTTTAGATAAATTACTTCCAGAAGCGTTTGCAGTTTGTCGTGAAGCAGCCAAACGTGTAATGGGCATGCGTCACTATGACGTTCAGCTTATTGGTGGTATTACCTTACATGAAGGTAAAATTGCTGAAATGCGTACCGGTGAAGGTAAAACCCTGATGGGTACTTTGGCGTGTTATTTAAACGCATTAAGTGGTGAAGGCGTTCATGTTATTACGGTGAACGATTATTTGGCACAGCGTGATGCTGAGTTGAACCGCCCATTATTTGAATTTTTGGGTTTATCTATTGGTACAATCTATTCAATGCAAGGTCCGTCTGAAAAAGCGGAAGCTTATCTTGCTGATATTACCTATGGTACCAATAACGAATTCGGTTTTGACTACTTACGTGACAACATGGTGTTTTCTTTAGCAGAAAAGAAACAACGTGGTTTGCACTATGCGATTATCGATGAAGTTGACTCAATCTTGATTGATGAAGCACGTACGCCATTAATTATCTCTGGTCAAAGTGAAGACTCTTCGCATCTATATTCTGCAATTAATTCGATTCCCCCTAAATTACATCCACAAAAAGAAGAGAAAGTGGCAGATGGTGGGCATTTCTGGATTGATGAAAAGCAGCGTTCAGTTGAAATGACCGAAGTTGGTTATGAAACTGTTGAGCAAGAACTTATTCAGATGGGCTTGTTGGCTGAAGGTGAAAGCCTATATTCAGCAACGAATCTAAGCCTTGTTCATCATGTGTCTGCGGCTATTCGCGCACATTTCTTATTCCAACGCGATGTTCACTATATTATTCACGATGGTGAAGTCGTGATTGTTGATGAACATACTGGCCGTACAATGCCGGGTCGTCGTTGGTCAGAAGGTTTGCATCAAGCAGTTGAAGCGAAAGAAGGGTTGGAAATTCAGCCTGAAAACCAGACTTTAGCGACCACAACATTCCAGAATTATTTCCGTCTATATAAAAAGCTTTCAGGTATGACAGGTACTGCTGATACTGAAGCTGCGGAAATGAAAGAAATTTATGGCCTTGATGTTGTGATTATTCCAACTCATCGCCCAATGGTACGTAATGACCAAAACGATTTAATTTATTTAAACCGTAACGGTAAATACGATGCGATTATTCAGGAAATTACGAATATTCGTGAGCAAGGTGTTGCACCAATTCTGATTGGTACAGCGACCATTGAAGCCAGTGAAATTTTATCTTCTAAGTTAATGCAAGCTGGTATTCACCACGAAGTGTTGAATGCAAAACAACATGAGCGTGAAGCTGACATTATTGCTCAGGCGGGTAGCCCGAATGCAGTAACGATTGCAACTAACATGGCTGGTCGTGGTACGGACATTATCTTGGGTGGTAACTGGAAAGCAAAACTTGCCAAACTTGAAAACCCTACTGCTGAAGATGAAGCACATCTGAAAGCACAATGGGAACAAGACCACGAAGATGTATTGAAATCAGGTGGTTTGCACATCATTGGTTCTGAGCGCCATGAATCACGCCGTATTGATAACCAGTTACGTGGTCGTGCGGGCCGTCAGGGTGACCCTGGTGTTTCTCGTTTCTATTTGTCTCTTGAAGACGACCTTATGCGTATTTTCGCAGGTGATCGCGTAGTTGGAATGATGCGCGCGATGGGTCTGCAAGAAAATGAAGCGATTGAACACAAAATGGTGAGTCGTTCAATTGAGAATGCTCAGCGTAAAGTTGAAGCGCGTAACTTTGATATTCGTAAAAACTTATTGAAATACGATGATGTGAATAATGAACAACGTAAGATCATTTATTCACAACGTGATGAAGTTTTAGCTGAAAATACGTTAAAAGAATACGTTGAAGAAATGCATCATGAAGTGATGAAAGGCGTGATTGCTAACTTTATTCCACCAGAGTCAATTCATGACCAGTGGGATGTTGAAGGCTTAGAAAACGCTTTACGTATTGATTTGGGTATTGAGCTACCAATTCAAGAATGGTTAGACCAAGACCGTCGTCTAGATGAAGAAGGTTTAGTTGAGCGAATCAGTGATGAAGTGATTGAGCGTTATCGTCAGCGTCGTGCTCAAATGGGTGATGAATCAGCAGCAATGCTTGAACGTCACTTCGTTTTAAACTCTCTTGACCGTCATTGGAAAGATCACTTAGCTGCAATGGATTATTTGCGTCAAGGTATTCACTTACGTGGCTATGCGCAAAAGAACCCTGAACAGGAATACAAGAAAGAAGCTTTCAACCTGTTTGTAAATATGTTGAGCATTATTAAAACTGATGTTGTGACTGATTTGTCTCGTGTACATATCCCAACACCAGAAGAACTTGCAGAAATGGAAGCTCAACAGCAGCAGCAAGCTGAGTCGATGAAGCTTTCTTTTGAACATGATGATGTAGATGGTTTAACTGGCGAAGTTACACTTTCTCAAGAAACCATGAACGAGTCTGATGATCAGCAAGCTTTCCCTGTTCCAGAAAGCCGTAATGCACCATGCCCATGTGGTTCAGGGCTAAAATATAAGCAATGTCACGGTAAGATCTAATCTGCCTTCAAAAAAAAGCAGAACAATTGTTCTGCTTTTTTTATGTTTGTAGTAAGCCTGTGAATAATGTTTGCAGTTTTAAGCATTAAATGCTATTTACTTCTCATCCAGAGTGTATGTTGGAAAGACAATGAAAAAAGTATTACAACCTTTATTTTTAACTGTTCTTGCTGTGCCTAGTTTTGTTTTCGCAGCAGAAGCAGCTTCAGCCCCTCAAACGACAACGGTTGATAAAGTACTTGCAGCAAAAGGGCCAACTTCGGCTCAGGCTGTAGTGAAGCAAGAAAATACAACAGTGATTAGTCCGCGTACAGGCATTCGCTATACGTTGGGTAACACAGGTAATCGCCCAATTATTTTACAAACGACTGCGATTGCTCCGGCAAACTCAGCAAATATTAATCGTATTGTGGCAACTAACCCTGCTTTATCTGCGAAGAGCCAAGAGAAAGCTAAAGTTGCACTCATTGGTGAAGCTGCTGTTGCTGGGCCAGCTGCTGTTGCAGCAAGTAATGTAACAGCTCCTGCTGCTGTATCAAATAGCATTGCGCCTTCGAATCCAGCATCAATGAATTAATTCATATATGTATAAAAAAGCCAGTTCAATTTGAACTGGCTTTTTTATGAGGGTGCCTTTAAAACTTTAAATCTGATTATTTACATCATCATTTTTTGTTTCACGAATGAGTAAGAACGCGACAAGTGATAAAAGTGATGCTGCAGTAAGATAATAACCAACCGCATATAAACCATAAGTTTCAGCAAGCTTAGTTGCAATAAGTGGCGCAAATGATGCACCAAAAATGCCTGCTAAGTTAAACGTTAATGCTGAACCTGTGTAACGAACTGAGGTTGGGAAAAGTTCAGAAAGAACTGTGCCAATCGGACCATAGGTCAATCCCATAATCGCCAAGCCCGTACATAAGAAAAGGAAAACGATTAAGGTATTTCCAGACTCTAACATACTAGAGAAGAACAAGCCGAAAATTGCAGCAGCAATACAGACGCCAATTGAGGTTGTTTTACGACCAAACTTTTCTGCAAAAATAGCAGATAAAGGAATGAATGCAGCGAAGCAAAGTGTGGCAAAGAGTTGAAGTTCTAAGAACTCACCACGTGCATAGCCAAGCTTTGTGGTTCCCCAGTTTAAGGCAAATACGGTGGTAAGATAAAACACGACAAACGTGCAGATTGCTGCAATCGTGCCAAGAATAAGTTTACCTGTGTGTTTGGTTAAGACTTCTTTAAACGGAATATTTACTTCTTTTTGCTTATCTAAAACTTTTTGGAATGCTGGAGTTTCATGGAGTTTTAAACGGATATATAAGCCCACAATGACTAATACAGCGCTTGCAATAAATGGAATACGCCAGCCCCATTGCATGAATGCCTGCTCAGGAATAGTCGCACTCAATAATAAAAATGAACCAGTTGCCAAAATAAAGCCAATTGGAGCGCCGAGTTGCGGGAACATGCCATACCATGCTCTTTTCCCTTCAGGGGCATTTTCAGTTGCAAGTAATACCGCACCACTCCATTCACCACCTAATCCCAAACCTTGTCCTAAACGGCATAGGGCCAATAATAAGGGAGCAAAAATCCCAATTTGCGCATAGGTAGGAAGTAAACCAATACATACGGTTGAAATACCCATGGTCAGTAAAGCTGCAACCAATGTGGCTTTCCGACCAATACGGTCTCCTAAATGACCGAATATTGCTGCACCGATGGGGCGGGCAATAAAGGCAATCGCGAAGGTTGCTAAAGATTGTAAGACTGCGGCACTGCCACTACTAGCAGGGAAAAACAGGTGAGGAAAAATAAGAACGGCAGCAGTTGCATAGATATAAAAGTCGAAGAACTCAATGGTTGTACCGACTAAGCTTGCAAACAAAACCCGCATTTTTGAATTAGTGGCTACTGCTGGAGCAGCAGGCGCAGAGGTTGAATCCATATAAAACCTTATATCAGTTAAAATTTATTTTTAATTTACTATTCCTTTTAAAGATGTATTTTTCTAAAAGAATAGCGTGAAAGAACATCATCCATGACTCTTTCAGGATCACTGAATAAGAGTGAAAAATGAACTAAACTATGTACCAATAGATCGCAAGAAAATGTGCTCCTGCACCTAAAAGCACAAAAATGTGCCAGATCGCATGGGTATATCTTACCTTTTTTAACGCGTAAAACAATGCTCCAACCGTATAAGCTAATCCGCCAATAATCAAGAAAATCAATGCATCTTTACTTAAATAAGTGCGCATGTCATCCATAACAAACACGGCAAGCCATCCCATTAAAATATAAGCGAGCAAAGAAATTTTTTGAAAACGATGAATAAAAACTAACTTGAAAAGTGTACCAATTGCAGCGATGCCCCATAGTGCAATTAGCAGATAATGAGCTTTTGTAGTAGGAATTGCGATGCTTAAGAATGGGGTATAAGTTCCAGCAATTAAATAATAAATAGCTGTATGGTCAAGCTTCTTATACCAGTAGCGTAAATTTTGTGTTTGAGCAAAGTGATAGAGTGTTGAACTGGTGAAAACTAGAATGAGACTAAATGAGTAAACCCATAAACCCACCCATTGAGCAGTTGAAAGATAAGATCCCTTTATAATTAAAAAGATAGAAGCTATAACTGCCATAATAATACCAGCCCCATGGCTGTAGGCATTAAATAGTTCTTCTTTTGGATCGTAAGTTTCCAACATAGATTTACTCATAAGTTTAATTTTTTTGATTAAAAATACGAATGTATAGAAATACAAAACAGTCGTAAAGTTATTTTATTTTTAATCCTAGACCCTTTAAACTTCTATCTTATATGAGTCTTCATTTTTAGGTATATCCGTGTCGGTTTTCTCCTTTGAGCAAGAACAGCAATTCTTTCATGAAATCAAGCAAATGCTTGACCAACAAGCTTTTGAGCGTTTGATCTTGAGCCAATATAAAGGAGAGTTGGCTCAGCTGGAAAAAATTACTTTCCGCGTTGTAGAGCTACATGGACAAAAACAGCTTTCAGCTTTATACCATCATACTACCCAAGATATGACTAAAAACTATTCATTCGAAGATGGTTTGCAGCAGATTGAGCAGTTAATCATACAGTGTAAGCAAGCGAATTTATTTTCAACTAATCAAGAAATTCAACTTAAAAAAAATAAGAAAAAAGCGCTATTAAATATGGGTAAAAAGCAGGCAGTAAATGCGACCCAAACCGTTCAGACTCATGATCGTGAAAAGCAACGCTATGTACAGCAGGGCAATGCATTTTTAAAAGAGCTTGGTATTACCGATGAAAAAGGCCAAATCATTCCAAGCATGGCGCGTAAATGGAAACAGATTAATAAATTTATTGAAATCTTTGCGAGCGCTTATGAGCAAATTGATGCATCTCAACAAGAGTTACGCATTGTCGATTTTGGTTCGGGTAAAGGTTATTTAACTTTTGCTTTGTATGATTATTTACAAGAGCAGCAGAAAACACCGTTGATTACTGGAGTCGAATTGCGCCCGAATCTGGTTGAGTTTTGCCAGAATGTTGCAGACAAAGTGCATTTTAACCATTTAGACTTTTTTGAAGGTGACGTCCGTAGTTATCAGCCAGAAAAACTGGACGTTATGATTGCCTTACACGCGTGTGATATTGCAACTGACTTTGCCATTCATACTGGAATTCGTTTAAACGCTTCAATGATTATGTGCGCGCCGTGTTGTCACAAAGAGTTACGCCCTCAATTACATAGCCCAGAAGTTTTACAACCAATGCTACAGTTTGGTATTCATGCAGGGCAACAAGCCGAAATGCTGACCGATACTTTACGTGCGTTACTTTTAAAAGCGTATGGCTATGAAACTAAAGTTTTTGAGTTTGTATCGCTTGAACATACCAGCAAAAATAAAATGATTTTGGCGACGAAACGCAAAAATGTTTCTGAACCTGATACCAAGATTATGGTTCAAATCCAAGCATTGAAAGAAATGTATGGTATTAAAAAACAAACGTTGGAATTGCTATTGCAAGATCAGTTGCCGATCGAAAATATTGGCTGCAAGTGCTAGGACGGTGAGCGGATGTATAAAATTATAGTGGGTAGTTGGGAACAACTTGAGCAAGATGCGAAATACATCCGTGAGCTAGTCTTTATTCAAGAACAGGGAATTGCGGCTGAAGATGAATGGGATGATTTAGATGCCACAGTTTTGCATTTTATTGTTTATGACAAAGAGCAGCCTATCGCTACAGCACGTTTGTTGCCACAACATAGCGTAGGGCGTGTTGCTGTTTTAATGCCTTATCGAAAGCAAGGTATAGGTAAAATTCTAATGCAGCATATTATTGACTATGCACGTAGTCATAAACTGCCTCATTTAAAGCTTTCTGCGCAAACTTATGTGACAGCTTTTTACGAAGCTTTAGGTTTTAAAGTGCAGGGTGAAGTTTACGAAGACTGCGGTATTCCACATATAGATATGGTTTTAGAGTTAAATTGAGACTTCTTTTTAGAAATCTCAATTTAGATTTATTTCATTGCATTCCAGCTTTCAATTGCTTGCAGCCCTGTTTCTAAACCGACTTCATAGCTATAACGAAGCTTTTTAGGATTAGTACTTAAACGGCCAGCCATATTTTTAAGTGGCGGTGGGCAAACTTCTAAAATTTGCTGTTCTGGGTTTTGACCACGGACAAAATCGACCGAAGCGTTATAGCGAGCACAACGGCTACGTAAGCTATTTGCAAAACCATAGTGATGTTTAAATGCATATTTCGCGAGGAATTGATCACCTCGACTACTCGCCTTAAAGTAGTTTTTCGGGCGTGTGCGTAAAACCAATAGTTTTTTTACATCACTTTGCTGCGCCGTCCAGCGAACCGGTAGGGCATCTGCAACGCCACCATCAAAATAAGGTTCACCCATAATGTCGACAGGATGACGCGTTAAAACTGGAATTGAGCTAGAAGCACGAAGTGCATTTAGCAAATTATCTTTACCAGCACGAAGATATTCTGCATGACCTGTTTTGGCATGCGTCAACACCATATAAAAATCAGGATTTTTGGCAAAAAGACTCTGTTGGTCAAGCGGGTGCTCTTGCTCACCAATTTCCCACATCCATTTTAAATCAAGTAAATCACCGCCTTTGAAAAAGCGTTTGTAATCGATGAATTCAGGGCGGAGTGAGTGATCGACATAAAACGTTAGAGTGCGGCCTTGCTGGCCTGCCAAGTAGTTAGCCACATTGGTTGAACCAGACGATACACCAACGTATAAGTCAAAAGGATTGAACTGCTGTTGTAAAAATGCGTCAAGTACACCACTGGTAAAGGCACCACGCATGCCTCCACCCTCTACAACCAGTGCGTTGCGGGAAAAATCTGTCATTTGAAAAATATCTGATTACTGAGTTGAGTGCTTATGTTCTTGCATGTCCATTTCAGGCATATCATCATGTTGAGCGTGTTGCTCCGTAGAGTGTTCAGCTTTTTGCTGCATTTGCTCTTGTTGTGCTTTGCGCTGTGCTCCTGGCATATAGTCAGGTTCATTACTCATCGCTAAATAGAAAAAGCCAAGGAAAATCGTACTTAAAACACCAACGATCAGAACAAATTTCCAGCCTAGAACTGCTGACTCGGAAGAATTTTTATCGGACATAAGAATTTCTCGAATGTGCTGTAGAAGCACAAAAATGAAGTCTATTTATAGCATATTTAGGTGTGAGGCTGAAATCTTAAAGGTCATAAAGAAAAACCCATATAAATAAAATATATTTATATGGGCAAGGTTTATGCAGTTTTTAAATATTCAATAAGTCTAAGTTATTGAATATTTTGTTTCTGCTCAGCTTTGGTTTTTAGCAAAGTTGGAGGTGTAAAACGTTCACCATATTTTGCAGCTAACTCTTCAGCTCGTTTTTGTGCTTTATCAATACCATACTGATTTAGGAATTGAATCGCTCCACCCGTCCAAGGTGCATAACCAATTCCAAAAATAGAACCGACATTGGCATCAATTACAGACTCCAACACACCTTCTTCGTAACAACGTAAGGTATCTAAGGCCTGTACAAACAGAATGCGATCAATCATATCTTGTTCAGAAATATCATGATTTTTTTGCCAACGGTTCAAGCCTTCCCAAAGGTGCTTTTTACCATTTTCTGGATATTCATAGAAACCTGCACCAGCAGCTTTACCTTTACGGTTTAGCTCATGAATCATGGTGTGAACCACTTCATCTACAGAGGTTTTAGGTAGATCTTTACCTTCAGCTTGCAGAGCTTTTCGTGCCTCACTAGCAACATGTTCGGTTAATGTCAAAGACACTTCATCTTGAATGGCGAGTGGCCCAACAGGCATGCCTGCTTTAAGGGCAGCCATCTCAATACGTGCTGGGTGGACACCTTCTGCAAGCAAACGCATACCTTCTTGAATGAACGTACCAAACACACGACTCGTAAAGAAACCACGGCTATCATTGACAACAATCGGTGTTTTTCCAATTTGTTGTACGAAGTCGTAGGCTTTAGCAAGTGTCTCTGCAGAGGTATTTTTACCTTTAATGATCTCGACCAACTGCATTTTGTCGACAGGGCTAAAGAAATGCAGACCGATAAAAGCTTTATCATCCTTACTTGCTTGAGCTAAACCTGTAATTGGCAGGGTTGATGTATTTGATGCCATTACACCGTTGGCAGTTAGATATTGTTCCGCTTCTTGAGTGACTTTAGCTTTGAGTTCTTGGTTTTCAAATACCGCTTCAATAATTAAGTCACAGCCTTGAAGGTCTTGAGCTGAAGCTGTAGCCGTAATGAGAGATAAAACCTGATCACGTTTTTCTGCGGTCATACGGCCTTGTGAAACACGTTTATCAAGAAGCTTTTGTGAATAAGCTTTACCTTTCTCAGCATTTTCTGCAGATACATCTTTGAGGACAACTGGAATGCCTTTAATTGCGGTTGAATAGGCAATACCAGCACCCATCATGCCTGCACCTAATACACCAACTTTAGTCGCTTGCCATTTTGCCACATCGGCAGGGCGGCTAGCACCAGACTTAATTGCATTTAGACCATGCCAGAAAGTGCCGATCATGTTTTTAGAAATTTGACTTGTTGTAAGTTGGGTAAAGTAGCGAGACTCAATACGCAAAGCGGTATCGACATCGACTTGAGCGCCTTCAACTGCGGCAGCCATAATCGCTTCAGGGGCAGGGTAACAGCCTTTGGTTTTGTCTCTTAACATGGCTGGGGCAATTGCAAGAACTTGCGCAACTGCTGGAGTTTTTGGATCACCACCTGGGATTTTGTAGCCTTTCACATCAAAAGGTTGTTGAGATTTTGGATTCGCTTTTACCCATGCGATTGCTTTATCTAAAAGCTCTTGTTCATTTTCAGCAGTATCGTGAATTAAACCTAAAGATTTTGCTTTATCAACACCGAACTGTTTGCCTTCCATTAAAAATGGAAATGCATTTTGAAGCCCAAGCAGACGTACCATACGTACAATACCGCCGCCGCCTGGTAATAAGCCTAAAGTGACTTCTGGTAGGCCAAATTTGCTTTTCGGGTCATTAATTGCAATACGGTGATGGCAACTTAATGCGATTTCCCAACCACCGCCAAGTGCTGTGCTATTTAATGCAGCAACCACTGGAATTCCTAGGGTTTCAATTGTACGTAAATGACCTTTTAGTTTTTCAACCATATTAAAAAAGTCAGTTGCATGTTCTGGCTGAACTTGAATCAGCTCATCTAAATCACCGCCTGCAAAGAAAGTTTTTTTAGCCGAGCGGAAAATAACGCCTGAAAGTTCTGTTTCTGCTTTAAGTTTTTGTGTTGCTTCATCGAGCGAGTCACGAAACTCGGCATTCATGGTGTTTGCAGATTGACCAGTTGAATCAAGTGTTAAAATGACAATATTGTCGGCATTTTTTTCGTATTGAATTGCACTCATCTTTTATTTCCCTAATTTTTATACGCGTTCAATAATGGTGGCAATACCCATCCCACCGCCAACACAGAGCGTCGCTAAACCGCGCTTTTTATCTTGTCGTTCAAGCTCATCAAGTAGTGTGCCTAAAATCATGGCACCTGTTGCTCCTAATGGATGGCCTAAAGCAATCGCACCACCATTTACGTTGACTTTTTCAGCAGGGATGTTGAGCTCATTAATAAAACGCATTACAACTGCCGCGAATGCTTCATTGACTTCAAACAGGTCAATATCATCAATAGTAAGGCCAGCTTTTTCTAAAGCTTTACGTGCAGCAGGAGCAGGGCCAGTCAGCATAATCGTTGGGTCAGTACCGACTAATGCAGTCGCCAACACTTTAGCGCGTGGTTTTAAATTTTGTTCTTTGACAGCCTTTTCAGAGGCCAATAAAACTACAGCTGCTCCATCAACAATACCTGATGAGTTACCTGCGTGGTGAACATGATTAATTTTCTGTGCTTCTGGATATTTTTGCAAAGCGATCGCATCAAAGCCCATTTGCCCCATCATTTCAAAACTTGGGTTGAGCTTCGTTAGACCTTCGAGTGTAGTGTTGCCTTTAATAAATTCATCTTTATCTAAAATCACCACGCCTGCGTGATCTTGTACTGGTACGACAGAGTGATTGAAATAACCATTTGATTGAGCCGCTGCTGCTTTTTGTTGTGACTTCACAGCGAAATTATCAACATCTTCACGACTATAACCATCTAAGGTTGCAATGAGGTCAGCCCCAATACCTTGTGGAACAAATGATGACTTAAGATTTGTTTCAGGGTCTAGCGCCCACGGACCGCCATCGGAACCCATTGGAATGCGTGACATTGATTCAACGCCACCAGCAACCACTAAATCTTCCCAACCAGAACGAACTTTCATGGCTGCCATGTTGACTGCTTCTAACCCTGAAGCACAAAAACGATTGATTTGAACTCCAGCAACATCATCATTCCAACCTGCTGCAATCGCTGCCGTTTTGGCAATATCACCGCCTTGGTCACCAATAGGCGTTACGCAGCCTAAAACCATGTCGTCGACTTTAGATGTATCGAGTTGATGGCGCTGCTGTAATTCATTTAATAAGGTGGTGAGTAAGGTAATTGGTTTTACTTCGTAAAGAGAGCCGTCTTTTTTTCCTTTTCCGCGTGGTGTGCGAATGGCATCAATAATATAAGCCTCGCTCATAACAGTTCCTTTTTTATTGCTTAAAATTTATTTGTGTTTTGAGTGTACTGGTTTTAATAGCGAGTGCAATGACGATAAGCGCACCAGTCAGGTGATGATTTTTGCCAATAGAAATACAAAAAAGCCCAAGTTGAACTTGGGCTAAATGTGAAACTAAAGAGATTGAAGAATTAGTGGTAACCGTGTAGCTGGCGATATAGGCCAGGGGTTACACCCGTCCACTTTTTAAATGCGCGGTGGAAGGTACTGGTTTCACTAAATCCAACTTGTTGAGCAACGTCTTCAAGTGTTAATTCAGGGTTGAGTAATAAGTGAATTGCAGCATCTCGACGTAAAGCATCTTTTACGCCTTGATAGCTTTTACCTTCTGCAGCCAAGCGGCGACGTAAGGTTTGAGGAGATAAATACAACATTGATGCAACGTCATTAAGCGTTGGCATTTCTTCACCAATCTGGCTTTTGAGCACTTCACGAATACGAGAAGTTAGCGAGTTGGTATTTTTGAATTTTACTAAAAGCTGAGCAGGTGCTGCTTTTAAGAATTCTTCTAGCGTTTTTTCATCTTGACGGATTGGCAAATCAAGATAATCAGCCGCAAAGGTTATTTCAGTACGCGGTGCATCAAACTGCATAACTGGTGCAAAAAATAATGCATCATATTCATCTGCATGTGCAGGACGTGGATAGCTAAAATGAACACGCTCTAATGGCAAACGGCGTTCAATGAGCCATGATGCTAGACCGTGCCAAATCATAAGCATACTTTCGGTAATGAAATGATCTGGATCTAAAGTTTTTGGAATGAGCGGAACTAGGCGTGCTTCATGTTTGTCACGTTCTAGGCTGACAGACCATTCATCGCCAAATAATTTGTAAAATTGAGATGACAGTTCAAGGGCTTGGCCCAATGTTTTTGCGTGAATAATCAACTGACACATAATGGCAAAAGTGCCCAGACGACGTGGTTGTACGTCAAATCCAACGTGTTCATCCTGTGTGACCATCCACAACATTTTTATAAAACGAGTGTATTGTTCTGGTGAGATTCGAGCTTTAGGTTGACGTAATAATTCCGCTTCAATGCCCACATGTGAAAGGAGCATTTCAACATCCATGCCAAGGCGCTTTACGCCTGTCAAAGCCGCATTGACGAAGTGGATGCTAATCGTATCGCGACTCATATTGAATCCTTCAGTCTCTTTGATGTTCACTTTAAATTGACCTAAATGACCGTCTAAAAAAATAAATTGGCGATTTACAACAGAGTAAAAGCACTTTTTACATGTTAAATTGCCGAAATGATCAAGGTAAATGGCTGAACATGACATTGTTTTAGAATATTTGCTTAACTAATATAAAAGAAAATATGAATAATAGTGGTTAAAAAAACGATGACGACAGCATTAAATGGACTTAAAGTTCTCGATTTCTCGACACTCTTACCCGGACCTTTTGCCACAATGTACTTAGCTGATATGGGGGCAGAAGTCATCCATATCGAATCTCCAACGCGTCCAGATTTAATTCGGATCATGCCGCCCTATGCAAATGGGCAAGCAACGGCACATAGTTATTTAAACCGAAATAAACAGTCGATTGTTCTCGATTTAAAAGATTCAGCGAGTATCGAATTAATTAAAGCCAAAATTTCCGAGTTTGATATTGTCATAGAGCAGTTTCGACCTGATGTTATGCGCCGTCTAGGATTAGACTACTCAACACTTGCTGAAATTAACCCACGCTTAATTTATTGCTCAATTACAGGTTATGGGCAAACTGGAAGTTATAAAGACCGAGCAGGACATGACATTAACTATTTAGCTTTAGCCGGTATTGCTGGGTATAGCGGCCGACAAGACAGTGGTCCGCCACCACTCGGTATTCAAGTTGCAGATATTGCAGGTGGTTCACTTCATGCCGTTATTGCTATTTTAGCGGCGGTGGTTGAACGCGGGCGTAGTGGTATGGGGCAATATATTGATATTTCCATGACCGATTGTGTTGCTAGCTTAAATAGTATGGCTGCATCAGCCACACTTGCTGCACAAGTCGAACAGGCTCCAGAGCATGGCATGCTTAATGGTGGTATTTTCTATGACTATTATATGACCCAAGATGGTCGTTATCTTTCAATTGGTAGTCTTGAACCACAATTTATGTCAGGTTTATCAATCGCTCTTGATCTGCCTTTATTATTACAAAAAGGTGCTTCATTAGATGCTGAAGATCGACAAGAAGTTAAACAAGCTATTCAAGAAAAAATTAAAAGCAGAACGTTTAAAGAGTGGCATGAAATATTTGCAAATCTTGATGTGTGTGTAGAACCTGTTTTAAGTCTCACTGAGTCATTAAACTCGCCCTTAGCACAACAACGTGGATGGATTGTGGATGTACCTTTGCAAAATAATACAGCAGATACAGAACCGCAGTTGGCTTGCCCAATTAAGTTTTCAAGATCAAAAATGAGATATTCCTTTATAGGTCAAAAACTTGGTGAAGGACAATGGTAAAGAGCTGAGGCCATTTCATAGACAATGTGTATTAAGATTATTATTAGATTAATCAATTGATTAACATTTTGAATAATTTCTTTACATAAAATTAGCGTACCCTTTATAAACAAAGACATAAAAGGTATGTAAACATGAAAACACATAAATCCTTGATGGCTTCCTGTTTATCCGTTTTATCAATTACTCTTTTCATACAGCACGCACAAGCTGCTGCTGTATTCGACCCAAATAGTCCGTGGATGTTGGGTGATTGGAACGGCCAACGCACCGCGTTACAAGCACAAGGTTATGATTTTTCTTTTGGATATACCGGTGAATATGCCGGTATTTTAGATTCAAAAAATACATCTACGCATGGTAGTGCTTATACGGGGCAACTTGCTCTAGGAACTCATTTTGATTTAAACAAAATTTTAGGGTGGCAAGATACTGAAGCTCAAATCACATTAACTTATCGTGACGGGCAATCACTTTCTGAACATTCACCAGCTTTAGCTGGGCATTTAAGCTCAGTACAAGAAGTGTGGGGGCGTGAGCAAACTTGGCGTTTAACAGATATGTGGATCAAGAAGAAATTCCTTGATCAGAAGTTAGACGTTAAAGTGGGTCGTTTTGGTGAAGGTGAAGACTTTAATAGTTTTGACTGTGATTTCCAGAACTTGGCACTTTGTGGCTCGCAAGTCGGTAACTGGGTTGGTGATCAGTGGTATAACTGGCCAGTCAGCCAATGGGCTATGCGTGTTAAATATAACTTGCAACCAGACTTATATACCCAAGTGGGTGTATATGAATATAACCCGGAAAATTTGGACCGAGGCAAAGGTTTTAACCTAAGCACTGATGGTTCACATGGGGCAATTATTCCTGCTGAAGTAGTTTGGTCACCTAAATTAGGCGCTCAAAGTATGGCTGGTGAATACCGTTTAGGGTATTACTACAGCACTGCTGATGCCGAAGAAATTACAAATAAGACTCAAACATCTCATAAGCAAGGTGTGTGGGTAACTGCAAAACAAAAATTATTCCAGCCGGCTGATCAAACAGACCGCGGTTTGACTGGATTTGTGAACCTGACGTTCCACGACTCTGATACCAACAAAATTGATAACATGCAAAATGTAGGCTTAGTCTATAAAGGTTTGCTCAATCAACGTCCTCAAGATGAATTGGCATTAGGTGTTGCACGTATCCATATCAACGATGATTGGAACGATGTCCAAAATAAAGAATACGACACTGAATACAATACCGAGCTTTACTACGGTATTCATGCGACAAACTGGTTAACTATCCGTCCAAATGTGCAATATGTTCGTCATGTTGGTGCATTAAAAAATGGTGATAACACTTGGGTAGGCGGTATTAAATTCTCAACTGCATTCTAAGCGTAATTACTCTGAAAACGGATTGTCGAGGGCTAAATCATTGATTGAATGATCCTGACCTTCCGTTTTTTCTTTATGCCTGAGTTTTGTTTTAGATGTATCGATAGGCCGATTTTTGATGAAAAGCTTGGCCTATCTTTCCGATAAAAATGATGATTGATAAGAGGTGGTTTATGACTCAACCTACTTCAAGATCAGGTTTAACGACTTTTACCGTAATTATTATTGGGTTATTAGCGTTATTCCTGTTAATTGGAGGTATTTGGCTCGCTACATTAGGCGGTTCAATTTACTATATTATTGCTGGTGTATTACTCCTAATTGTTGCATGGCAACTCTATAAGCGCGCATCTACAGCATTGTGGGCGTACGCTGCTTTAATGCTGGGTACCATTATTTGGGGTGTCTGGGAAGTTGGAACAGACTTCTGGGCGCTTGCACCTCGTTTAGATATTTTAGGTATTCTTGGTTTATGGTTATTGGTTCCAGCCGTAACTCGTGGAATCAGCAACCTTGGATCAAGTAAAGTTGCCTTATCTTCAACTCTAGCAATTGCAATTTTGTTGATGCTCTATTCGATTTTCAACGATCCGCAAGAAATTAATGGTGAAATCAAGACACCTCAACCAGAAACTGCTCAAGCAGTGCCTGGTGTAGCAGAGAGTGACTGGCCAGCGTATGGTCGTACTCAGGCAGGTGTACGTTATTCTCCGTTAAAGCAGATTAATGATCAAAACGTAAAAGATTTGAAAGTTGCTTGGACTTTACGTACTGGTGATCTTAAAACGGGTAATGACTCTGGCGAAACGACCAATCAGGTTACACCGATTAAAATCGGTAATAACATGTTTATCTGTACAGCCCATCAACAATTAATTTCAATTGATCCAGCTACAGGTAAAGAAAAATGGCGTTTTGATCCGAAGCTTAAAACGGATAAATCGTTCCAGCATTTAACTTGCCGTGGTGTGATGTATTACGATGCAAACAATACAACTGAGTTTGCAACGAGTCTCCAGGGCAAGAAATCTGACTCTACACAATGTCCGCGTAAAGTCTTTGTTCCTGTGAATGATGGCCGTTTAGTTGCGGTAAATGCTGACACTGGTAAAGCATGTACTGACTTTGGTGAAAATGGTGAAGTGAACTTGCAAGAGTTTATGCCATATGCTTACCCAGGTGGTTACAACCCAACATCTCCTGGTATCGTGACTGGTTCAACAGTTGTTATTGCTGGTTCGGTAACAGATAACTACTCAAATAAAGAACCATCTGGTGTAATTCGTGGATACGACGTTAACACTGGTAAACTACTTTGGGTATTTGATACTGGCGCAGCAGATCCAAATGCAATGCCGGGCGAAGGTACGAATTTCGTTCATAACTCACCAAATGCATGGGCTCCTTTAGCATACGATGCCAAACTTGATATCGTTTATGTTCCAACAGGTGTAGGTACTCCAGATATCTGGGGTGGCGACCGTACTGAGTTGAAAGAACGTTATGCAAACTCGATGTTAGCGATTAATGCTTCAACTGGTAAATTAGTGTGGAACTTCCAGACAACCCATCATGATTTATGGGATATGGACGTACCGTCACAACCATCTTTAGCTGATATTAAAAACAAAGCTGGCCAAACTGTTCCTGCAATCTATGTATTGACAAAAACAGGTAATGCCTTTGTTCTTGATCGTCGTAATGGTCAACCAATTGTTCCTGTAACTGAGAAACCAGTTCCACAAACAGTTCAACGTGGACCACAAACTAAAGGCGAGCATTATTCAAAAACTCAGCCATTCTCTGACTTGAACTTAGCTCCACAAGATAAATTGACTGATAAAGACATGTGGGGTGCCACTATGCTTGATCAGCTCATGTGTCGTGTATCTTTCAAACGTCTAAATTACGATGGTATTTATACTCCACCATCTGAAAACGGTACTTTAGTTTTCCCTGGTAACTTAGGTGTGTTTGAATGGGGTGGTATGTCAGTTAACCCTGACCGTCAGGTTGCTGTAATGAACCCGATTGGTCTGCCATTCGTCAGTCGTTTAATTCCTGCTGATCCAAACCGTGCACAAACTGCAAAAGGTGCGGGAACTGAGCAGGGCGTACAACCGATGTACGGCGTACCTTATGGTGTTGAAATTAGCGCATTCTTATCTCCGCTTGGTTTACCTTGTAAACAACCAGCTTGGGGCTATGTAGCTGGCGTTGATTTGAAAACTCATGAAGTGGTATGGAAAAAACGTATTGGTACAATTCGTGACAGCTTACCGAACTTGTTCCAGTTACCAGCTGTAAAAATTGGTGTGCCTGGTTTAGGTGGTTCAATTTCTACTGCCGGTAATGTCATGTTTGTTGGTGCAACTCAAGATAACTACTTACGTGCGTTTAACGTTACTAATGGTAAGAAACTTTGGGAAGCGCGTTTGCCAGCAGGTGGACAAGCAACACCAATGACTTATGAAATCAATGGTAAGCAATATGTTGTGATTATGGCTGGTGGTCATGGTTCATTTGGTACAAAAATGGGCGACTATTTAGTGGCCTATGCCTTACCAGATAACAAATAAAAAGCTTCTATAGAAAGGGCCTGGATTTATCCAGGCTTTTTTTTGTCGATTTATATTAAAGCTTATCAATAAAACCGTTATTAAATATGCAAAAAAAGCATTTTATTGATGAATGAAAGCTCGTTATGCTATCCGCCTTAATAATGAATCTACTAGCCATACGCCATGTATTTATATACCGATTTCGACCAGCAGCTGGTTAATGAACGAGTTGCTCAGTTCCGTGATCAGACTGAACGCTATTTAGCTGGCAAACTTTCTGAAGACGAATATCGTCCATTACGTTTGCAAAATGGTTTATATGTGCAACGCTATGCGCCTATGTTGCGTATTGCTGTGCCGTATGGCTTAATGAATTCTAAGCAATTACGTAAAGTTGCTGAAGTTTCAACTGCTTATGACCGTGGTTATGCACACGTATCTACACGTCAAAACATCCAGTTGAACTGGCCTGCACTTGAAGATGTGCCAGATATTTTGGCTGAACTTGCAACTGTACAAATGCATGCCATTCAAACCAGTGGTAACTGTATTCGTAACACAACAACTGACCAATATGCAGGTGTGGTTGCTGGTGAAATTGCAGATCCACGTCCAACATGTGAATTGATTCGTCAGTGGAGTACATTCCACCCAGAATTTGCATTCTTGCCACGTAAGTTCAAAATTGCTGTTTCTGCACTTGAAGAAAAAGATCGTGCGGCAACTGCATTCCACGATATTGGTGTTTATATCGTGCGTAATGAAGCGGGCGAAATCGGCTATAAAATTATGGCTGGTGGTGGTTTAGGCCGTACTCCGATCATTGGTAGCGTTATTCGTGAGTTTTTACCACGTGAAGATTTAATTGCTTATTTAGAAGCTGTTTTACGTGTTTATAACTTGCATGGCCGTCGCGATAATAAATATAAAGCACGTATCAAAATTCTAGTTAAAGCATTAACTCCTGAAGTGTTTGCACAGAAAGTTGAAGCTGAATTTGAACATACACGTGAATCATTAAGAATTCAGCCAGAAATCTTGAAAAAACTGGATGAAGAATTCATTCCATTTGACTATCAAGATTTGGCAGATGAAGACTTCACTGCTTTATTTGCTGAGCATCCAAAATTCAAGCAATGGTTCAATATCAACACGCACGCGCATAAAGTGAAGGGCTATCGCATTGTTACGATTTCTCTAAAACGTGCAGGTATTGCACCGGGTGATATGACCACCGAAGAAATGAATTTTATTGCAGACCTTGCTGATAAATACACTTTCGGTGAACTTCGCACGACTCATGAACAAAATATTGCTTTGGCAGATGTACCTCAAAAAGATTTGTTTGATGTATGGCAAGCGCTTGAACAGCAAAATATGGCACGTGCACATATTGGTTTTATTACCGATATTATTAGTTGCCCAGGCGGTGATTTCTGTTCACTTGCAAATGCGAAATCAATTCCAATTGCTGAAGCAATTACACGCCGTTTCGATGACTTAGACAAAGTTTATGACCTTGGTCATTTAGACTTAAATATTTCTGGTTGTATGAATGCTTGTGGTCACCACCACGTTGGTAATATCGGTATTTTAGGTGTAGATAAAAAAGGCGCCGAATTCTACCAAATTACATTAGGTGGTAATTCAGATCATGATGCATCAATCGGTGACATCTTGGGACCATCATTTGCAGCAGATGCTGTTGCCGACGTAATTGAAGAAGTATTAAATACTTATCTTGATTTGCGTACTGAAGGTGAGCGTTTTGTAGATACATATCGCCGTGTAGGAATTCAACCATTTAAGGAGCGTGCATATGCTTAATACAGCTCTACCAGTGCTTTATAAAGATGGCACGATTGCAGATAATACTTATCAAATCATTGCTGAAGATGGTGTTATTCCCCAAGGTGACGTTGTCGTAACAACAGCTCAGCTCGACCAATTAGCTAACGTTCAAGGCAAAAAAGCTTTGTATGTGACTGTGAATGATTCACCTGAAAATCATACTTTTCCATTAAATGAACTTGATGCAATTTTTATTGAGTTTGCAGGTTTCGGTGATGGCCGAGGTTACTCATTTGCAGCACTGTTACGCCGCCAAGGTTTCCAAGGTGAGTTACGTGCAACAGGTGATGTGTTTAAGGATGTTTTAAACTACTTAAAGCGTTCTGGTTTTGATAGCTTTGTCGTAAAAGAAGGCAAAGACGTACACGAAGCTGCGGCAGGTTTGCAAGACTTTACCAATCCGTATCAAGCTTCAACTGGTGTGCCAGAAGCGAGTTATCAAACAGGTGCTCAATAAATCCTGAAATAAAAAAGCCCGCAATTTGCGGGATTTTTTATATTGAAAATTATGTATCAAGTTGGCAGTTAACCATCCACTTTATACCAAATTGATCGGTAAACGCTCCGTATAATGCACCCCAGAATGTTTTTTCTAGAGGCATTTCAATTTGACCGTTAACAGATAAAGCATCAAAAAGTTGTTTAGCTTTTTCTTGTTCATCCTTTTCAAGGTTAATTGCGATGTAGTGATTATTGCCTTGGGTAAAAACACTATTAGGCGCACAGAACTGATCATTTGTATCTGATGCCATAAGTACAGTGTATTCATTAATGGGTAGAGAAACGTGAAGAACCAGATTTTTGTTCGCTTCAGATAATGTCACACCTTCTGACGGTGGCATATCACCATAGCGACTCAACATGGCGAACTCGCCACCAAAAACTGATTTATAAAAATTAAAGGCCTGCTCTGCCTGACCTTGGAAATTGAGATAGTGATTGAGTTGCATTGTTATTGTCCATTGTTGTTTTCGTTTAAAAGAATAAGTTAAAACTTAAAAGTGATTTTGTGGGTCATTTTTTGTAGTTTTTTCATAAAAAAATCCCACCGAAGTGGGATTTTAAAATAGTTAATTTTAATTAAAAAAGTTCAATCGCAACGGCTGTTGCTTCACCACCGCCAATACAAAGTGCTGCAATACCTTTTTTACCGCCAGTACGTTTCAGTGCATGAATTAGTGTAAGAATAATACGAGAACCTGTAGAACCTACTGGATGACCTAGGGCACAAGCACCACCATTGATATTGACTTTTTCAGCATCAAGTTTGAAATCATCAATTGGGCACATAGTGACCATAGCAAAAGCTTCGTTAATTTCCCATAGGTCGACATCTTGAGCATTCCAACCCGCTTTTTTCAGAACTTTTTCGATGGCACCAACAGGAGCGATTGTAAATTCTGAAGGATGTTGAGAGTTTGAAGCTGTTGCAATAATTTTTGCAAGTGGTTGTAAACCACGCTGTGCTGCAACTTCACTTGATGTCAGTACCAATGCAGATGCGCCATCCGAAATAGAACTCGCGTTTGCTGCTGTGATTGTTCCGTCTTTTGCAAAAGCTGGTTTAAGTGAAGGAATTTTGTCGATCTTTGCATTTAAGGGTTGTTCATCTTGATCAACAACAACATCACCTTTACGACTAGGTACGGTAACCGAAACAATTTCATCTTTGAAATAACCTTCGGTAATTGCCGTTTGAGCACGTTTCAAAGAACGAATTGCAAAGTCATCCATTTGCTCGCGTGTATAGCCACGAGTATTTGCCATATCTTGAGCAAAAGAACCCATTAAACGACCAGTTTCGGCATCTTCAAGTCCATCAAGAAACATATGATCTTTAATTTCACCATGGCCCATACGATAGCCAGCACGTGCTTTTGGTAAAACATAAGGCGCGTTTGTCATAGATTCCATACCGCCAGCAACAACAATTTCAGCACTACCTGCTTTAATCATATCGGTTGCTTGCATCACGGCTTTCATGCCAGAGCCACAAAGCTTATTAATCGTCACAGCACCTGTAGAATCAGGTAAGCCAGCTTTGCGCATTGCTTGGCGAGCAGGGCCTTGCTTTAAGCCAGCAGGAAGAACACAACCCATAATGACCTCTTCGACATCAGTAGGTTGTAAACCTGCTCTTACGATTGCTTCTTTAATGGTGACAGCACCTAATTCAGGTGCTGTCAGTCCCGATAATGCTCCTTGAAAACCACCCATAGCAGTACGAGCACCATTAACAATTACGATGTCAGTCATTGTTGTAATCTCCGATTGTTCTTAATCTCAAAATAAGAAATGTTTAAAACCTAGGCAGTATATTGTAAAAATCAGGCAGAGATATCTTCTGCGTTAGACTGTAGAGTTCTAACAATTTTTAAAGTCTTCTAAACGAGTGTGGCCCATTTTGCTGAGGACTAATTTAAAGTTTTTAAGCTGATCATAAGAACAATACGTAAAACTGCCATTAGACTCACGTGGCAATCCAGTGTCGCCCTGAAATACGATACTGTTTAATTTTTTGCCGAACTTTTGAAATTTTAAAGAACCATAACGATTGTTAAGCTCGACATTGGTCAATATCTCTTCGTTACTTTCTCTTTGTAGATTATGATTGGTGTCTACAAAGCTTATAAGGCTTGTATTCCAATTACTATTACATAGCGTTAAATCAACACTTGGGCAAAGTACGACACTCTTATGTCGTAGAATTGCGTCGTATTTGGCTTTTTGTATATGAATTGTCAGTAGTTGAGGCGTGTTTTTTAATTCTAACGAAGCCATAAATTGATGGTATAAAGGAACGGCTAGGGTGAGCATAATCATAAGAATTGCGAGCGTTATAGTGAGTTCCATCAATGTGAAACCGGGAGATTTAAACATTAAAATTCCTTAATATATAAAGAAATATTTTGATTTTATGCGTTCTATCAATGATTTATATGGCTTTTTATAATGAGGAAACACAAAATTAAATAAAGGTTATCAGGACGCTAGAATACTGGTAAAATCACCCTAAGCGAAAGAAAGAAGTTGTTCATATTTGCTAGTTGAGTAAAAAATTACCGAATTACAACGGAAATTGTAAGTAATTTTGTCAATAATTTACTTGATTAAAATTATCAAGCACTTGGAAAGTCTATCAAGTGTTTGTATGATTCAAATGTGAATAGCTTAAAAATAATACTGGGGTGAAAATATCTCAGGGGCCAATAAATTTAGGCTGAGCTTGAACAACAATTGTTATCTCTGGAGGATATCCATGAAATTGAGTCGTATTGCACTTGCTATGCTTGTTGCTGCTCCATTAGCTGCTGCTAATGCTGGCGTAACTGTTACACCATTATTGCTTGGTTACACTTTCCAAGACAGCCAACACAACAATGGCGGTGACAAAGGTGAGTTAACTAACGGACCTGAACTACAAGACGATTTATTCGTTGGTGCAGCTCTTGGTATCGAGTTAACACCATGGTTAGGTTTCGAAGCTGAATATAACCAAGTTAAAGGTGATGTAGACGGTCTTGCTGCTGGCGCTGAATACAAACAAAAACAAATCAACGGTAACTTCTATGTTACTTCTGATTTAATCACTAAAAACTATGACAGCAAAATCAAGCCATACGTATTGTTAGGTGCTGGTCACTACAAATACGAGATTCCTGATCTTGCGTACCATAACGATGAAGAAGGTACTTTAGGTAATGCTGGTTTTGGTGCTTTCTGGCGCTTAAACGATGCTTTATCTCTTCGTACAGAAGCTCGTGGTACTTATAACTTTGACGAAAAATTCTGGAACTATACAGCTCTTGCTGGTTTAAACGTAGTTCTTGGTGGTCACTTGAAGCCTGCTGCTCCTGTAGTAGAAGTTGCTCCAGTTGAACCAACTCCAGTTGCTCCACAACCACAAGAGTTAACTGAAGACCTTAACATGGAACTTCGTGTGTTCTTTGATACTAACAAATCAAACATCAAAGACCAATACAAGCCAGAAATCGCTAAAGTTGCTGAGAAGTTAACTGAATACCCTAACGCTACTGCACGTATCGAAGGTCACACAGATAACACTGGTCCACGTAAGTTAAACGAACGTTTATCTTTAGCTCGTGCTAACTCTGTTAAATCAGCTCTTGTAAACGAATACAACGTTGATGCATCTCGTTTGTCTACTCAAGGTTTCGCTTGGGATCAACCGATTGCTGACAACAAAACTAAAGAAGGCCGTGCTATGAACCGTCGTGTATTCGCGACAATCACTGGTAGCCGTACTGTAGTTGTTCAACCTGGTCAAGAAGCGGCAGCTCCTGCAGCAGCTCAATAATTTGAGTTCTTGAACAGTAAAAAAGCGACTCGTTAGAGTCGCTTTTTTTATTGCGATTTTTAAAATATTTAGTCATTTCTATGTCTCCTTAATAATAATTACTTTCGATCTTGGTCTAAACTATTTACCAATCACCTTTTCTCAATTGCTGTTTAGTATCTTGTCTATCTCTACGATGTTGAGCACGAGGTTTCTCTGTTTCATGCATTCCACCTTTGTGAAGTAAAGGGGAAAGAGCCACTTGATTACGGACTTTGATTTTTGACATTTCTTTAATTTTCATGTTTTAACCTTTAATACATAAAACTTGTTTAAGTGTGTGAACAACTTCAATGAGGTCAGCCTGATTTGCCATGACTTCATCAATATCTTTATAAGCACTTGGGATTTCATCGACAACACCACTGTCTTTGCGACATTCAATACCTTGGGTTTGTTCAATAAGATCTTGCTGGTTAAAAAGAGTTTTTGCCTTGCTTCGACTCATTTTGCGACCCGCACCATGAGAACAAGAACAAAATGAGTCAGGGTTTGCTTTACCTCTGACGATATAAGAGCGTGCTCCCATTGAACCTGGGATAATGCCTAATTCATCTAAGCCTGCTCGAATTGCACCTTTTCGAGTAACCAATAAATTTTCACCGAAATGTGTTTCACGGCTTACATAATTATGATGACAATTAATAGCCTCTTTGGTCATTTGAAAAGAGGGTAGAAGTGGACGAATTGCTTCTAAAATTAAACGCATCATTTCTTTGCGATTTTCAAAAGCATATTCTTGAGCCCACTCTACAGCTTCTACATAATCATTAAAGCTGTTTGAGCCTTCGGCAAAATAACTTAAATCTTTATCAGGCACGTGACCAAAGCGATGCTGAGCTTCTTTCTTGGCTAACTCAATAAAATAAGTACCAATAACGTTACCCAGTCCTCTGCTACCTGAATGTAGCATCACCCATACGTCTTGATTTTCATCAATACATAATTCTATAAAGTGATTGCCACCACCTAAAGTACCAAGTTGCTTTTGCCATGTTGCATCAAATTGTCGAAGCATTCGAACAAGGCCAGGATGCTTTTTGATGATCGGTTCTAAGCGTTTTTCAAGCGGAATAATGCTTGAAGCTTTTGCTTTAACTTGTTTATGTAACGCAAATCCAACTGGTACTTTACGTTCGATTGCATCACGTAAACGGCTTAAATTATCAGGCAACTGCGAGGCCTTGAGGCTTAAACGAATTGCATTCATTCCACAGCCAATATCTACACCTACAGCAGCTGGGATAATGGCATGTGTAGTTGGAATAACACTGCCTACAGTCGCGCCTTTTCCTATGTGAACATCTGGCATGACTGCAATATGTGAATAGATAAATTGCAGTTGAGCCATTTTCTTGAGTTGTTCGATACTTTCACTATCTATATCTTGAGTGAAAATTTTAACGGGAACACCGTAAAGTGCTTCCTCGTTTAATATTTTTTGTATGCCCATAATTTTTCTCTTATTTTTGTCCGAGCAGGCATAAAAAAACCTAGCGAATGCTAGGTCTTAAATTTGAGCATTCGGACAAGTGAAGTGAATTTGTACACTTGTCCGTGAGCTGACATCGTGCCAAATTATTTAATCTGTTTTACCTTGTAGTGTTGGCATGATGTCCTCCTTATTTAAAAGCGCCGTTGAAAATCTGAACGGCATTTTACGCCTTTTAAATCAAAGATCAAGTTTTTGATCTTTGATTTATTTTTAATTACTAATTTTAGTCTTGCTCTGGCTTCACATTCATTTGGTCGTAAGGGATTAGTTTAGTCTTATTTTTCCACTTATAACCTAACCAAATAATTAAGAATAATGGCAAGCTAATATAGGTTGAAAGTAGACCTAACCAGTCAATTTTTCCACCTAAAATGGCTTGATAATTTTGTCCCAAAATAATGATTGAACAGAGGATAAATGCAAACCAAGGGGCAAATGGGAAAAATTTGGCACGGTAAGCTAAATCTTCTAATTTATATCCTTGAGCAATATAACCTTTGCGGAAACGATAGTGCGAAATCGCAATGCCTAACCAAACAATAAAGCCGCACATACCTGACATATTAAGTAGCCAGTTAAAGACTTGTTTTTCACCGATAAAAGTCGTTAAGAAACAAAAAGCAGCGATAAATGTTGTGGCATATAGTGCATTCATTGGGACGCCACGACTATCAAGCTTTCCAAACCACTTTGGCGCACGGTTTTCCTGAGCCATTTTAAACAACATACGGGTTGAAGAATACATACCCGAGTTACCTGCTGATAAAATAGCAGTTAGAATTACGGCATTCATTAGACCAGCAGCGAAAGCAAAGCCTACTCTTTCATAGAGTAATGTAAATGGTGAAAGCGCAATATTTTCAGTGGTAGCAGCTTGTAGTAAATTTGGGTCATCGTAGGCAATTAGCGTGCCGATAATGAAAATACATAAGATATAAAATAATAAGATTCGCCAGAAAATCTGTTTGATTGCAAGTGGAATCGTTTTCTTTGGATCTTTCGATTCACCAGCAGCAACCCCAACCATTTCAGTCCCTTGGAAAGAGAATCCGGCAATCATTGCTACACCGATCATCGCCTGTAAACCACCTACAAAAGGCGCATCTTTATAAGTCCAGTTTCCAAAAGCTGCGACACCTGGATTTAGCATAATCTTAATGATCATAGCTAAACCAATAATAATAAAGGCAACGATGGCGATCACTTTGACCATTGAGAACCAGAATTCGCTTTCGCCGAACCCTTTTACTGTCATGGCATTGATTGCAAAAATTACGATAAGGAACAGGGCACTCCAGTAAAACCCTGGAATATCAGGGAACCAGAACTTCATAATAAACTGAACTGCAACAAGTTCGAATGCGACTGTGATTGCCCAGTTATACCAGTAGTTCCAGCCTAAAGCGAAGCCAAAGCCTTCTTCGACATAACGACTGCCATATGTAAAAAAAGCCCCAGAAGTCGGATTATGGGTTGCAAGTTCACCTAAACTGGTCATTAAGAAGTAAATCATAATACCAATAAGAGAATAGGCGAGTAGCGCTCCACCTGGGCCAGCATTTGCAATGGTCGATCCAGAAGCAAGGAAGAGGCCTGTACCAATGGAACCACCAATGGCGATCATATTCAGATGACGAGCCCCAAGCTTACGCTGGAGTTTTTCAGGAGCATGTGTTTCGCTCATGGAGATTCCTTACATAGTTTGTTATGCACAGGCATATAACACCTTAAAGCCTTGAAGATCAGTTTTAATCTGGCACTGACCAAAGTGCTTCTCAATTAAGATCGGATAGTTTAAAAAACGGTTTGCTACAATCCATAGCTCGCCTGATGCCTTTAAATGTTTTTTAGCGTTCTGGCAGAGTCCTTCACTTGCATCATAGTCGGTATGAATACCTTGATGGAAAGGGGGATTACTGACAATGGCATCGAGTTCTGTTGGAGCGTCTGCAATACCTATGACAGGCTGCAATCTCAACTGGTCTGAACTTATTCCATTTCGACTAAAAGTCATTTCCGTTGACCGTAAAGCGAAAGCATCAATATCTAGGGCGTGAATAATATTACTTGAATTTATTTTTGCCAAATAGCAACTGATAATTCCAGCACCACACCCGAAGTCGGCAATTCTACCTGATTTCACCTGATTAAGATAAGGGAGTAAAACAGCAGTTCCGACATCTAGATGATTTTGGCTAAAAACACCAGGAAGGGCACAAATCGTAAGTTCTTGTTCATTAACCTGAACTGTATAAGTTTTAAGCCATTTTTCTAGAGATTTAATCTGTTCTGTTTTCTCAATCTTTAAGTGCCACAATTGACAGTGACGAGCACTATCAAGTTTTAGTACTTTGCCAAAGCTTTGTAATTGTTTAGAGGCTCTTTCTACACCACCCTTTTTTTCACCCACTAAAAAAACAGATTGGTTGGTTTGAAGATGACTCATTACTACATGCAATATGTAATTCAAGAGCTCTTTAGATTTTGGAACAAAAATGATTGCTTGGTCGAATTCTTGTGAAGGAAACTCAACTGAAAAGTGCGCTTTTGTTCCACTATTAATAAATCCCTGATAGTCGGCATGATTCCATGTCCAGACTGACGCATCAGTCCCAGCGGGTAATTGACTGACTAAGGCATCATTCGGTGCATTAATTAACAAGATTCTACCTTTCAAATAGTCTTGCTGTCTTAATACCACTTCACTTCTAGGATCCATGTACATCTCTCATGAAGAAGAATGCCCAGTGGGAGCTGGGCAGTAATCAAAATTAAAAGTTAGTTATTTATGCGTTTCAGGAAGCACAACATTTAAAATTAATGCTGCTATACCACCAGTTGCCACGCCAGAGCTAAATATATTTTTAAATAATTCTGGAAGGTGCTCTAAAATCTGAGGAACTTGAGCAACACCTAAACCTAATGCAAGTGAGATGGCAATAATTAATAGTGCTCGGCGGTCAAGGTGAACTGAAGAAAGAATGTTAATGCCTGATGCAGCTACTGCACCGAACATAACCATAACAGCGCCACCTAGGACAGCTTGAGGAACTGCTTGTATAACACCAGCTACCACAGGGAATAGGCCTAATAAAATAAGTAATCCAGCAATCCAAATACCTACATAGCGGCTAGCAACCCCAGTGAGTTGAATTACACCGTTGTTTTGAGCGAAAACAGAACTAGGGAAAGTGTTAAATAGTCCAGCTAGCAAAGAGTTTGCACCATTCACTAATACGCCACCTTTGATGCGTTTCATCCATTCAGGGCCATTAACAGGTTGGTTGGAAAGTTTACTGGTTGCTGTCACATCACCAATTGCTTCTAAAGAAGTCACTAAATAAATGAATGCCATTGGGATGAATAATCCCCAAGAAAAGCTCAAACCAAAGTGCATTGGTGTTGGAATTTGTATGAGTGGCGCGTCTTTAATACCAGAAAAATCTAGATGACCCATAAATCCAGCAAGAATGTAACCACTCACTAAAGCGATTAAAATAGCTGAACTTTTAATCCAAATCACTCGAATACGATTGAGCACAATAATAATGGCAAGCACGGTACATGACATAATAAGGTTGTCTGCACTTGCAAAAGTATGATCTTGCATGGCTTGATAGCCACCACCCATACTAATTAAGCCTTCTTTAATAAGCGTTAAGCCAATTAATAAAACAACAATACCAGTCACCAAAGGAGTAATTAATCTTTTTACCCATGGAAGAATCTGAGAAACACCCATTTCAATGAAGGAGCCAGCAATTACTACACCAAATATTGCAGCCATAACTTGGTTGACTGGTGTTCCTGCGGCAACCATTGCACTACCAATCCCAATAATTGGACCAATAAAGTTAAAACTGGTGCCCTGAACAATCAGTAAACCTGCGCCAAAAGGACCCACTTTTTTACATTGTAAGAAGGTTGCAATCCCAGAAATGACCAAAGACATGGATAAAATCATGTTGGTATCTTGTTGGGATACACCTAAAGCTAAACAAATGAGCAAGCCTGGTGTCACAATTGGAACAATAATGGCAAGTAAGTGCTGAAAGGCAGCGAGGAAGGCTATGAAAGGTTTAGGACGGTCATTTAAACCATAGACCAAGTCAAGCTGGTCTTGCGAATGGGGAGATTGATTCTGAGAAAACATAACTCAAATGCTATGGGCAAGATGGCGCTATTCTAATCGAGTTACACGGCTTTACAAAACAAAATGCCGACCACTTGTGAAAAAAAATGAGCTTGTCAATAAACTGTCACTACTAAAATCTATTATTTTTCTGTATAATTTGCCCTCAAGTTTCAGGCTTATCGAATTCTATGTCAGATATCAAAAATCTCCGCAATATTGCAATTATTGCCCACGTCGACCACGGTAAAACCACACTTGTCGATAAATTACTTCAACAATCAGGTGCTCTTGGTGATCGCGCAGGTGAGATTGAGCGTGTCATGGATTCGGGCGCTATTGAAAGTGAACGTGGTATTACCATTCTTGCAAAGAACACTGCAATTAAATGGACCGATGCTCGTACGAATACAGAATACCGTATTAACATCGTCGACACCCCGGGACACGCCGACTTCGGTGGTGAAGTTGAACGTGTAATGTCGATGGTTGACTGTGTATTGTTATTGGTTGACTCTCAAGAAGGTCCAATGCCACAAACTCGCTTTGTAACTCAAAAAGCGTTTGCTCGTGGTTTAAAACCAATCGTAATTATCAACAAAGTTGACAAGCCAAGCGCGCGTCCAGACTGGGTTATTGACCAAGTATTTGACTTGTTCGACAACCTTGGCGGTTCTGACGAACAGCTAGACTTCCCAGTTGTTTATGCATCTGGCTTACGTGGTGTTGCTGGTCCTTCTCCAGAAGAATTGGCTGACGACATGACGCCATTATTCCAAACAATCGTTGACATTGTTGAACCGCCAGCAGTTGATGCTGATGGTCCATTCCAAATGCAGATCTCTTCACTTGACTATAACAGCTTCGTAGGTGTTATCGGTGTTGGTCGTATTCAACGTGGTTCAATTGGTTTAAATACACCTGTAACTGTCATTGATAAAGACGGTAAGACACGTAACGGCCGTATCTTAAAAATTATGGGTTACCACGGTCTAGAGCGTGTTGATGTTGATTCTGCTCAAGCAGGCGATATCGTATGTATTACAGGTATTGATGAACTTCATATTTCTGACACGATTTGTGATCCGAAAAATGTTGAAGCTTTACCACCATTGTCTGTAGATGAACCTACAGTAACAATGACTTTCCAAGTAAACAACTCGCCGTTTGCAGGTAAAGAAGGTAAATTCGTTACTTCACGTAACATCCGTGAACGTTTAGACCGCGAATTAATTCACAACGTAGCATTACGTGTAGAAGACACTGACAGTCCAGACCGTTTTAAAGTATCTGGTCGTGGTGAACTTCACCTTTCAGTTTTAATTGAAAACATGCGTCGCGAAGGTTTCGAAATGGGCGTATCTCGTCCACAAGTAATCTTGAAAGAAGTTGACGGTGAAAAACAAGAACCTTACGAAAACGTTACATTTGACGTTGAAGAACAGCACCAAGGTTCTGTAATGGAACAAATGGGTAGCCGTAAAGGTGAAATGACCAATATGGAAGTTGACGGTAAAGGCCGTATCCGTATTGAAGCAACTGTACCTTCACGTGGCTTAATTGGTTTCCGTTCAGAATTCTTGACTATGACTTCTGGTACAGGAATCATGACTTCAAGCTTCTCTCACTACGGTCCGATGAAACAAGGTACTGTTGCGAAGCGTCAAAACGGTGTGTTGATTTCTATGGTTCAAGGTACTTGCCTTGGCTATGCATTGTTCAGCTTGCAAGACCGTGGTCGTCTATTCGCTAAACCACAGTTAGAAGTTTACGAAGGTATGATCGTAGGGATTAACTCACGTTCAGACGATATGGTGGTTAACCCAACTAAAGCTAAACAGTTAACTAACGTACGTGCTTCTGGTACTGACGATGCGTTGACTCTTGTTCCTGCTGTTGAATACACGCTTGAACAAGCGCTTGAGTTCATTGAAGATGATGAATTAGTTGAAGTAACACCTAAGTCAATCCGTATCCGTAAGCGCTGGTTGACTGAAAACGAACGTAAGCGTAACAAATAAGTTATTCTTATTTTCGGATGATAAAAACCGCTGATTTCGATCAGCGGTTTTTTTAATCGTTATATTTAAAATTAAACTAAGCTTAAAATCATATTTTTCTTATCAGAGAATATGTTGTTAAAGTGTGAGATAGTTTTCTTTTTTTTGATAAAAATATTAAATTATCAAGATCATGGCGAGTACTATCTAAATCGATAAGATGCCAATGAAAAAGAAAAATATGACGTGTTTCGACCCCCGACATCTGGAGATGTTTAGATGAGTATTATTCAAGAATTTAAAGAATTTGCCATTAAAGGCAATATGATGGATTTAGCCATTGGTGTGATTATTGGTGGTGCTTTTGGCAAAATCGTAGACTCTTTAGTAAAAGATATTATTATGCCGCTCATTAGTGTAATTACTGGTGGTGGCGTTGATTTTTCGCAGAAATTTATTGTTCTAGGAGCAAACCCAACCAATCTGCAATCTTTAGATGCTTTGCAAAAAGCAGGTATCAATGTTCTAACCTATGGTAATTTCCTCACCATTTTAATTAACTTCCTAATTTTGGCTTGGGTCGTTTTCTTAATGGTGAAATTATTAAATAGACTTCGCCGTGATAAGAATGAGCCAGAAGCTCCAGCTGCAACTCCTGAAGATATTCAGTTATTGCGTGAAATTCGTGATGAGTTGAAAAAGCAAGCTTAACAATATTCTGAAGTAATAAAAACGGTACTCAAGGTGCCGTTTTTTATGACTAATTATTTTATGTTGGGCTAAGGATGTTGATAAAATTATAAAGTTACCGATAAGCTCAGCTATGCATATGTAAAAGGGATGTAAATAAATGAATCAGCTTTTTGTATATGGAACCTTATGCCCAAATAAAGCAAATGCTCATATATTAGAGCAGATTGGTGGTCACTGGGCAAAAGCCAGTGTGCGAGGCGTGATTCACATTTTAGATTGGGGACCAGATAAAGGCTTAAAAGCGCTAGAGTTAGATTTGCAAGCAAACTGGGTAGAGGGTTATCTATTTAACACAGAAAAGTTGGCTGAAAACTGGCAGATGCTTGATGATTTTGAAGGTTTTCAATACCAGCGTGTCATCGCAGATGTGAAGCTTGAGTCAGGAGAAATGGTTAAGGCTTGGACATATCAACTGAATGCACAGACTCAAGCCTCTGAAAAAAATAATTAAATGAATGGAATCAACGTAAGCTGCCCATTCTGAATTTAACTTCTAAAAGATGATAACCAAACTGGCTTTTGATTGGGCCTTGTAACACACGTTCAGCAGCAGTAAATACTACTTTATCGATGACAGGAACCAGTTGGCCTTTTTTGACTTCGCCTAGTTCTCCACCGCGTTTTGCGGAATTACAGGTAGAATATTGTTTGGCAATTTTTGCGAAGTCACCGCCATTTTGTAGTTTCTTTTTTAACTGTTCTGCCAAGTCTTTATCTTTGACTAAAATATGACGGACAATTGCTGTTTGCATGTTGTCTTTCTCCAAAAAAATTAAGGCTTTCTCAGCTTTTTAAGCGGTTGGCATTGTGGGCAAAATACGCTGGCGCGTTGACCAAGTTTTAAGTTTTCCAAAGTGGTTTCACAGTTAACGCACATTTCTCCAGCACGACCATAGGCGAGAAGTGTTTGCTGAAAATAACCATTTTCTCCCATGGCATTGCTGTAGTCTCGTAAAGTTGAACCACCTAAATCAATCGCCGATTTTAAAATTCGTTTAATTTCGATAACCAGTTTCTCGATCTGCTGAAAACTTAGGTCCCCAGCTGGCTGAGCAGGATGAACTCCGATATTAAATAAACTTTCAGTTGCATAGATATTGCCAACACCCACCACAACATGATTATCCATAATTGCAATTTTTGTGCCGACAGATTTATTTTTAAGTTTTGAAGCTAAATACTCTGCATTAAAGTCGGTACTTAAAGGTTCTGGCCCTAAAGTATCAATTAACTTTCCTTGTGTTTCGGAATTTAGCCAGAGAATACAGCCAAAGCGACGCGGGTCATGGTAGCGTAATTCATGTTCTTCAAAGTGAATGATGAAGTGATCATGTTTTCTCAGCTCATCATTTGGTTGACACAAGCGGAAGCTTCCTGACATTCCTAAATGCCAGAGCATTTGATCTTGTTCAAACTCTGCCAAGATATATTTAGAACGACGGTTTAGCCCAATAAGACGTTGCCCAACAAGCTTTTGAACATCATTTGGTATTGCCCAGCGTAAGCTTGGGTTACGTACTTCAACACTTAGAACTTTCTGATTCAATAGGGGAAATAAACTGGTTTTGGTTGTTTCGACTTCGGGTAACTCAGGCATCGCCAACTCGCAGAATTAACAGATATACTGGATTAATCAAGTATAACGTGTGATATGTAATATTTAAGAGATTACTATGTCAGATATTTTACCATTAAGCTGGTTTCAACGTGAAACCTCAGAAGTGGCTTATGACTTAATTGGATGTGTGTTGTGTAAGCGACAACCTGATGGACAAGTCATTCGGTGTACGATTACCGAAACTGAAGCTTATTTGGGTGTTCGGGATAAAGCTTGCCATAGCTACAATGATAAACGTACTGCTCGAACAGATGTAATGTATGGCACTGGAGGCACGATTTACGTCTATTTAATTTATGGCATGTATGAAATGCTCAATCTCATTACTCAGACAGAAGGCATCCCTGAAGGGGTGATGATTCGTTCTGCATTTTTAAATAATGCTTCAACCAAAAAAGAATATAAGCTTTTAGCTGGACCTGGCAAACTGACACGCTATTTAGGTATTGATCGGACTTTAAAAGGTCAAACATTAGGTGAAAAATCTGGGCTATGGATTGAAGCAACTTCAACACAGCCGGAAGTGGTCATGACGCCACGTATTGGAATTGACTATGCCGAAGAAGCAAAAGACTGGCCGGAACGATATTGCTGGAAAGACCATCCGTCTTTAAGCCGTTAATTCAAATTTGGAAATCAATTTTTAAATATTGAAAAGACTGTTCCAGATTTACAACAATGCAGATCGAATTCAATATCCAGACATGACACAGCTTTTTGTTATCATAACTACAATATAAATAAAGGAAATAAGCATGTCCTTATTACGCTTAGACCGACTTCACTACTGTATTTTAATGAGTATGGGCTGCATTTCTAGCCCATTTGTTTGGGCAGATGACTCAGCTCAAGACATTGCTATATTGCCAACTTTACATGTTGAGGTAACCCGTACCGATACAACCTATTTGCAAACACCAGCTTCGGTTTTTCGAATAGATGCACCTCAAGTCGATACTTCTTCACAAGTAAATTTAACCGAAGTTGTGAAGGGTATACCGAGTTTACAGCTTCGCAATCGTGAAAATTATGCACAAGATTTACAGTTATCTATGCGTGGTTTTGGTGCACGTTCAACATTTGGTGTTCGAGGCATTCGCCTGTATGTGGATGGTATTCCTGCAACAATGCCAGATGGGCAAGGTCAAACGTCTAATATCGATTTAAGTAGTCTGGACCATGTTGAAGTTCTAACGGGACCTTTTTCATCGCTATATGGAAACTCATCGGGCGGTACAATTTTAACTTCTACTAAAGAAGGTCAAGGGAAAGACTCAATTGAGCTAAGCTATTCGGGAGGCAGCCACGATAAAAGTCGAGCTGGACTTGTGCTACAAGGTGGGGCAAAGGGTGCGAATGAACCAAGCTATGTTATTAGTTCATCATACTTCGACACTGATGGTTACCGAGAACATAGTGGTGCAGAAAAAGTATTAAACAATGCAAAGCTCAGTTGGAATCTTGATGATGGTAGTAAAATCAACTGGGTCACCAACTATGTCAAAATCCATGCAGATGACCCACAGGGTTTAACGCATGACCAGTGGAATGCTAATCCAAAGCAACAAGTTCCATTTTTAAAACAATTTAATGTCCGTAAAGATATTGAACAAACTCAAACGGGCGTGACTTGGTCTAAACCGATTAATGATAAAAATGAACTATATGCCATGGCATACTTAGGTAATCGTCAAGTTACTCAATATCAATCTATTCCTAAATCAACACAAGATGCAAGTATCAATCAGGCCGGTGGGGTCATTGATTTTGAACGTGATTATTATGGTGCTGATTTACGTTGGACAGGCAAAGAGTTACTTCCAAATACCACTCTAAGTGTCGGTGTTGCACTTGATGCGATGGATGAAGACCGGAAAGGTTTTGAAAACTTTAATTTAGTAAACGGACAGCCTTCTTATGGCGTCAAAGGTAATTTGCGTCGTGATGAAGACAATACTTTGTGGAATATCGACCCCTATTTACAAGTTTCATGGCAGTTCTTACCAACTTGGCGTTTAGACACGGGTGTACGCTATAGCAATGTCCATTACAAATCTAAAGATAACTATTTAAGTAATGGTGACGATAGTGGTAAGACTGATTACAGTAAAGTTTTGCCTTCTGCTGCTTTAAGCTGGCAAATTTTACCTGAACTGATGGCCTATGTGAGTTATGCGAAAGGATTTGAAACGCCAACTTTTACTGAAATGGCATATCGTCCAGACGGAGAAAGTGGTTTTAATTTTGATTTAACAGCATCAACAAGCGATACCTATGAAACAGGCTTAAAATCACAAAACCAATTAGGTGATTTTACTTTGGCAGTTTTTCAAACTAAAACCAAAGATGACATCGTTTCCGCAGGCAATTCAAATGGCCGATCAACGTTCCGTAATGCAGATAAAACTTTACGTGAAGGTGTAGAGTTTGCATGGAATAAAAAGTTGTGGCGAGATTTAACTGCGACTGCAAGTTATACATATTTAGATGCAACTTTTGATGCTGATATTCCAGCATTAGGAAGTATTGCTCAAATTCCATCAGGAAATGCTATTCCAGGTATTGCTAAAAACCAAGCTTATGCGTCTTTGACTTGGCAGCCATCGCACGGTCTATATGGCGGGGTAGATGTACAGTATATGGATAAAGTATACGTGAATGATACTAACAGTGACGCAGCGCCAAGCTACAGTGTAACCTCAGCTCATGTTGGTTATGCATGGGTAATGGGCGACTGGAAAGTGAATAGCTTTGCCCGTGTTGATAACTTATTTGATAAAAACTATGCAGGTTCAGTGATCGTAAATGATTCAACTCAACCAGTTGGACGCTACTTTGAACCAGCAGATGGACGTAACTGGAGTGCTGGTTTACGTGTAATTAAGCAATTCTAGGAATTAAAAATGGCAAAATTATTTGAAACGGTTAACTTTGGTTCATTACAACTGGTCAATAGAATTGTAATTGCTCCGATGTGCCAATATTCGGCAACAGATGATGGTGAAATTACCTATTGGCATGAACAGCAATGGGCAAACTATGCATTGTCTGGTGCAGGACTTTGTATTGTAGAAGCGACTGCCGTACAGGCTGAAGGGCGTATTAGTTATGCTGATCTTGGCCTTTGGAATGACCAGCAACGTGACCAGATAAAAACTTTATTGGGGAAAGTTAAAACACTTTCTCCTATGCCATTTGGAATTCAGTTAGCACATGCTGGTCGTAAAGCATCGACTGAAAAGCCGTGGTTGGGTAAAGGTCAAATTGCAAAAAATCAGCCTCATGGTTGGCAAACGGTTGCCCCAAGTACAAGTACTTTTTCGGTTCATGATGCAGCGCCACATGCATTAACAATAGATGAAATTAAACAAGTTCAACAAGACTTTGCTGCTGCGGCAAAACGTGCAGTAGAAGCTGGGTTTGAGTTGATTGAAGTTCATGCTGCGCATGGTTACTTACTGCACCAGTTTTTATCGCCAATTGCCAATCAACGCACAGACGAATATGGTGGTTCTTTAGAAAACCGTATGCGTATGACTCTTGAGGTTCTTCAGGCAATTAAATTGGCTGTACCTGAAGGTTATCCAGTTGGTGTTAGACTATCTGCGACCGATTGGTTAGAGAGTATCGAGCACTGGGATGTTGAATCTACGGTTGGCTTATCAAAAGCTTTAGAGCAGTTGGGTGCAGCCTACGTGCATGTGTCTAGTGGTGGTTTGCACGAGCATCAATCTATTACGATTGGGGCAGGTTACCAAGTTCCATTTGCTGAACAAGTCAAAAAGCATGTGTCTATTCCAGTCATTGCTGTAGGACTAATTACTGAGCCAGAACACGCCGAACAGATTTTGGAGAACCAGCAAGCTGATGCTATTGGTCTTGCTCGTGCAATGTTATATGACCCAAGATGGCCTTGGCATGCAGCCGCTGCTTTAGGGGCAGAAGTTAAAATTACGCCTCAGTATTTACGTTGCCAACCTCATGGATTAAAGCAACTTTTTAACTCTTTTTAATTGTGTTGGGCAAAGTCATCTTTGCCCATTTTCCTTTTGTTAAGTGAGGACGTTCAGTGGTTTTTCAGGTTATTTTACCTATCTTGATATTGCTATTGATGGGCTATGTTTGTGTCCTCATTAAATTGGTAACACCTGAACAGATCCGGGCACTTAGCGCATTTGTAATTAAAATTTCCTTACCGGCTTTTTTAATCCACTCATTGGCAAATAAAAACTTGCAAGATATTTGGCACCCAGCTTATTTTCTTGCTTATGGTGGTGGATCCTTAATTTTATTTTTCTTGGCTTTTATTCTTTATCGAAAATATTTTAAAAATAGTTTAACCCATAGCGCCGTCATCTCGATGGGTGCATCTATGTCCAATACTGGATTTATGGGAACAGCTATTTTAACTATGTTGATAGGTAATCACGCAGCGATCTATATTTCTTTGACACTCATCATTGAGAATTTATTGATTGTGGCGCTGATGCTCATTCTGGCCGAAGCTGGCTTACACCAACAGCAGAAAGTATTACCACTTTTAAAACAGACTTTTTTAAATTTACTTAAAAATCCTGTCATTATCGCGATTTTGATTGGGATGGGATGTATTCTTTTCGATGTTAATCTTCCTACAACGCTTGATCAGTCTCTAGAGTTACTTGGACGCACAGCTTCGCCCTTGGCTTTGTTTGCAATTGGCGGGAGTTTAGTGGGTATTGGAATAACAACAGTAAATACAGAAAGTATTTTGTTGGCGATATTTAAAGTTATCTTGATGCCATCGGTTATTTTTGCACTTTTTTTGATAACTCCAGATGTAAGTCGTGAGATGCTTTACGCAGGAACATTAATTGCCGCTTTACCAATGCCGATCGCTTTCGGAATTTTTGGACAGGCTTATGGATTAAATGAAAAAGCATTAACGCCGCTTATGATTAGTACAGTTGTTGGTTTCATTGGGGTGAGTGGGCTTATTGCTTTGTGGTGGTAAAAGAAAAGCCCCATAAGGGGCTAATCATCCATTATTTTTTCGGTGCCGCCTGTGCCGGAGCATTTGCAGTCTGTTTACTTTTTTCTGCAATAATCTTATCAACCGAGGCTAAAGACTCTTTAGCATTCGGAACATTTTGATTGGCAAGTTCAGTAAAGATCTTTTTGGCCTCAGGTAAATTTTGCGGAATGATATTGCCATTCGCCATCATAGTCGCTAAAGCCATAGACGCAGGAGCGTAGCCTTTTTGAGCGATTGACTGTAAAGCTTCGATGCCTTGGCGTTTCATTAACGGATTTTTATTTTCCACACCTTGGCTAATATCATAGAGGGCTTTCACCTGAGTAGCAGGGTAGTTACCCTTTCTAATTAAAGGCGCCAACTTTTGAAGGGCAATTTGATGTGACTGCGGTTTTTTCTGAGCGAATAAAATCGTCGCAATTTTCACAGTTGCATCATCAGAACCTTGAGCCGATGCCTTTTGAATAAATTGACTGAATTTGTTGCTATCTTTGGCAACCCCTAATTCACCAGTCTCATAAATTTGTGCAAGCGTGTAACTCGCTTGGGCATAACCCTTATTTGAAGCATCTTCATAATATTTGAGGGCTTTAGAAGAGTCTTTTGCTGTTCCTTGCCCCGTTTGGGTCATATAACCTAGGTTATAAATCGCTTGAGCATTGCCTGTTTGGGCTAAGCGCTGCATTTCCTGAAAGGCAGCAGGGTAATTTTTTGCTGCGTAGAGTTGTTCGGCTTGTTTAAACGCATCTGTTTTAGTAGCAGCTGAGGTGCTATCCGCTGCAAAAATTGATGCACTTGAAAGTGTGATTAGGCTTGCGATTAGTAATTTCTTCATTTCTTTTTAACCTTTTACTTCGTAGCTACATCATTCCGTTGATGCATTAAATAGTTTCAATTTCTCATCATAAATATTGATTGCTGAAAGTAAACAGCCGATTTGTATATAAAGCGCTGCACTTTGGGCAAATTGTGGAGAAAAAGACCCACTCACATTCATACAACGGAGTGGGTAATATTATTATTTTACTGACTGAAGTAATGCTTCAATTTGCTTGGCATCACTTGGTACGCCAGAAATTCTTTGACCATCTTGCAAGAACAGGGTAGGTGTTCCATCAATATTTAATTTTTGACCTAAAGCGATATTTTTCTGAATTGGGCTTGAACAGTTTTTGCTGGTCGTAGGTAACTTACGGTTAAGCATATAGTTCGTCCAAGCTTCTCCTGGGTTTTTTGAGCACCAGATTTGATTAGATACTTTTTCGGCGTTTGGATGCAAACTGGTCAGAGGGTAAAGGAAAACATATACCGTTACGTTATCAACCCCAACCATATTTTGTTCTAGGTGTTGGCAATATGGGCAATCAGGATCACTAAAGATATAGATCGTACGTTCGCCTTTTCCTTTTACGTACTTAATTGCTTGATTGAGCGGTAAGCTTTTAACATCAATTTTACCTAATTCGGCAATACGTTCTTCAGTCATATTTTTTTGTTGTTTGATATCGACTAAATTACCAACAAAAAAGTACTTAGCATCTTGGTTGGTATAGACAATGCGACCACTTGTATACACTTCATAAATGCCTTGAACTGGCGACTGATAAACACCTTTTACAGGTAAATCGGGATAATTCGTCTTAAGATTTTGTTCAAGTGCTTTAACGTCAGCATGAGCAGAACCGAAAATAGCCAAACTCAACATGAGTGTAGCAAGTTTAGTTTTCATCTTTTTTCTCTTTAATTTCAACAGGGTTAATGATGGCATATAAAACTTAAAAAATTGATATTCTAATCTAATGAATTCATTAGTGTTTTGTATCTATAAAAAAGCCCACTAACTTGGAAGTGGGCAGTTTAAACTAATAAAAATTATTATTGTGGTCTTGCAACATCACCACTTAAAGCTTCAGGTAACTCAAGAACTTGAAGCCCTAACTCTTGTAGAGCAGCAGGTTTTGCAACGACTAAAGCAAGATAGCCTTTATCATTTGCAATACTATTAACTATTTCAACATCGTTATTTAATTGAGTTGCTGAAGCAGGTGCTTCACCTGTACCTTGAACCAGATGTAACCAATGTTTTGGTTTTGCTTTAAACCAAAGACGCGCCACAATTTCCTGACCTAGGTAACAACCTTTATCGTAATTGACGCCTTCACGTTGATGTAAACGTAATTCTTGTGGTTGGAATACATGTTCAGTAGCCTGAGTAATCCACGCTTGACCAGTCATAATGGCTTGTTTTTGCCATTCAGAAATATCAGTTTCTTGTGCAGAGAATTCAGTCTGATGACCTGAAATCGTTGGAAAAGCAGGGCCTTGCTCACTCAAGGTCATTTTCGAAAAAGCACCAAATTTTTTAACATGTTTGGCAAACTCTTCTGCTTGATCTTGAGTAACTACAATTTCAAAACTTTCAGGATTAATCTTCTTTAGCCACAAGCCAAAGTGAATACGACCTTTAAGATCACAAATGGCTGTATAGCGAGTTTCATTTTCAGCTAAACGTTCAGTATCTACAGTAACTTGGCCTTGTAAAAACTTTTGTGCATCTACACCGTTTAAAGCATATGAGGAGAAAGCGAGCAGACTCATGATTAATCTCAAATTCAATATGTTTCTTTATGATTGCTGACTATTTTGCTCCATTTTTACTAAAAAATCAGCCATAGTTTTCGTAATTTGATTAGGCCCGAAGAAAGTATTTTGTTTGAAAAACACCAAAAATATACGTTTGGATAAATCTGAAGGTTTAAGCTAATAAGCATAATTTCGATAATTTAAAAGAAATTAAAATAAGGAGAATATGATGGCAACAGGAACAGTGAAATTTCATCGCGTGTTTAAGGCTCCAGCCGAGCGAGTTTACCGTGCATTTTTAGATCCAGATGCTTTAGTAAAGTGGCTGCCGCCGCACGGCTTTACTGCCAAGGTCCATAGTTTTGATGCAAATGTTGGTGGCTCATATAAAATGAGTTTTACCAATTTTTCGACAGGTTCAACACACGCTTTTGGTGGAACATATGTTGAATTAGTTCCAAATGAATTAATTCGCTATAACGATCAATTTGATGATCCAAATTTACCGGGCACGATGCAAGTCACTATTACATTGAAAACTGTAATGGTGGGTACTGAAGTACACATCACGCAAGAAGGTATACCAGAAGTTATTCCCGAAGAGGCGTGCTATTTAGGATGGCAAGAATCTTTATCTTTACTGACTTTGTTAATCGAAGCGGATATCCCTGATCAGTAAATCCTCTAAAATTTTAATGAAATCTTTAAAAGGTGAGTGGAGCTAAATCTGCTCACTTTTCTTTTATAAGATCTATCTAAAATATAAACCTTACCCTGAGAAAGATTATGGATATACACATTAAAAGAATTTATGAAAATGCTGACCCTAGTGATGGGAAGCGAATTTTGGTTGACCGCCTATGGAGTAGGGGGATTAGTAAGGAAAATGCCCATTTAGATTTGTGGCTAAAAGAAGTAGCGCCTTCAACTGAACTGCGCAAGTGGTTCCATGCAGCAACGCCAGATCATTGGGAAGAGTTCAAGCAGCGTTATTTAAAAGAGCTTGAAACCAACTCCGCAGTTGAAGAGCTACAACACATCGCAGCAGAACATACAGTTACGCTTTTATACTCAGCAAAAGATGTTGAGAATAACCATGCAATTATTTTGAAAGAATATTTATTAAGTAAAAACTCAAAATGAATGTATAAATTTTTTTTTGGTAAAAGTCTTTTATTTAAAACTTTAAAAAATGAGTCATATCTCGCATAATATACTTTTTGAGATTTTTTTCATGTCTTTGCCAAACTGCCCAAAATGCCAATCAGAATATACTTACCAAGATGGCGACTTATTGATTTGTCCTGAATGCTCAAATGAGTGGAAAGAAGGGGATGCATCGCTTACTGAAGAACAAGAAATTATTAAAGATGCTAATGGAAATGTATTAGCTGATGGCGACAGTGTAACTGTCATTAAAGACTTAAAAATTAAAGGTTCATCTTCGGTCGTAAAAGTAGGTACGAAAGTAAAAACAATTCGTTTAGTTCCAGATGCTAGTGATGGCCACAATATCGATTGCAAAATTGATGGTATTGGTCAGATGAAGTTAAAATCTGAATTTGTAAAAAAAGCTTAAATTGTTAATTTTCATTACATTTCAGTAGAGATATACACTTATATATCTACTTTTTAATTTTCTAACATCATTATAATTTTATTACGAAAAAGTATAAAAAATGGGCTATTCAAAGAATGATAGCCCATTTATATTGTCATAAATAACAAATAACTTTCGTCCAGAATAATAACGAAAGTCATACCCACACCAACAAAAAAATGAGGTTTTTATGGCAGGATGGTACGAAATTTCACTAGCGAGTGATGGACAATACCGCTTTATTTTAAAGGCAGGAAATGGTGAACCTATTCTAAATAGTGAGCTATATAAGGCTAAAGCTTCTGCGGTAAATGGTATTGAATCAATTCAGAAAAATAGTGGTGATGACGCACGATATGAGCGTTTAACTGCAAAGAATGGGAAACCTTATTTCAATTTAAAAGCTGCAAATCATCAAATTATTGGCACAAGTCAATTCTATGCGAGCGAAGCTTCACGCGATAAAGGAATTGAGTCTGTTAAAACCAATGGTTCATCGACAACTATTAAAGACTTAACGGTTCAGGCATAGATTTTTATGGTGATTTAAAAACTGTTTCTTTTAAGGGGCAGTTTTTTATTTGAACAGAATAGTACGAAATTTACTATTGTGATAGTGGCAGGGATGCCGCTTGTATGGCTGCGGTAGCATGGACGTACCGTCAGTCATACAAATGGTTTTGTTACTTTTGCCGAAACAAAAGTAAGTTATTACCGATACCGATATAAATAACATTTGCATGCCACTACCATTTGAGGCAATGACATGTATTTAATTAACGTACTAACTTAGCTAAAAGTTCTTCTTTGGTTAAATTGCTCGCTTCAGCATCGCGACGGCCTTTATATTCAAAAGTACCAGCATCAAGACCTTTTTCACCAATCACAATACGGTGTGGAATACCCATCAACTCAAGATCAGAGAACTTAACGCCTGGACGTTCGTTACGATCATCAAGCAACACATCAAAACCTTGAGCTTGAAGTTCTGCATAAAGTGATTCTGCTGCTTCAAGAGTGCGTGGTGATTTGTGTGCATTCATTGGAACAATTGCAATTTCAAAAGGTGCAATAGCTTGTGGCCACATAATACCTTTGTCATCGTAGTTTTGTTCAATTGCAGCTGCAACAACACGTGTTACGCCAATACCGTAGCATCCCATGGTTACTGTAAATGGTTTGCCATCTTCACCTAGAACTTTACAGCCTAACGCTTCAGAGTATTTAGTACCAAGCTGGAAAATATGACCTACTTCAATACCGCGTTTAATTTGTAGTGTGCCTTTACCATCTGGAGATGGGTCACCTTCAACTACATTACGTAAATCAAAAACTTCGGTAATTTGCGCATCACGTTCCCAGTTTACGCCAACAGCATGTTTATCAGCTTCATTTGCACCAGCAACGAAGTCTGAAAGAACAGATGCAGCACGGTCAACAATTACGGTTAAGCCTTTTTCAACTAAACCTTGTGGACCTGTAAAGCCAGCAGTTAAACCAAATGCTTGAAGTTGTTCTTCAGTTGCAAAAGTAAGAGGGGCAGCCACTAAAGGATGCTTCTCAGCTTTAATTTCATTAAGTTCATGGTCGCCACGTACAAATAAAGCAACAACAGGAACATTACCTTTTTCGTCAGCAACACCTTGAACCAATAATGCTTTAACAGATTGCTTAGGGTCAGCATTTAAGAACTGACATACATCATCAATCGTTTTTTGGTTTGGTGTCTCAACCAATTTAAGTTCTTGCGTAGGTGCCGCACGTTCACCAACTAGAACAGCCTCAGCCATTTCAACGTTAGCTGCATAATCAGATTCAGTTGAAAATGCGATGTCATCTTCACCACTAGCAGCCAATACGTGGAACTCGTGTGAAGCTGAACCACCAATAGAACCTGTGTCGGCTTGTACTGGACGGAAATCTAAACCTAAGCGAGTGAAAATACGGCTATAGGTATCGTACATTACGTCATAAGTTTCTTGTAATGACTCTTGAGTTGCATGGAAAGAATAAGCATCTTTCATGATGAACTCGCGTGAACGCATTACACCAAAACGTGGACGAATTTCATCACGGAATTTGGTTTGAATTTGATAGAAGTTTACCGGAAGTTGCTTATAACTTTTTAATTCGTTACGCGCCATATCTGTAATAACTTCTTCATGCGTTGGCCCAAGTACGAATGGGTTCGTATGACGATCTTTAAAGCGTAATAATTCAGGACCATATTGTTCATATCGACCCGATTCTTCCCAAAGACTTGCGGGTTGAGTCACGGGCATGAATACTTCCATTGCGCCTGAGCGGTTCATTTCTTCACGAACAATCGCATCTACTTTTTTAAGCACACGTGTTCCCATCGGCAGCCATGTATATAAACCAGATGCCAATTTACGAATCATCCCCGCACGTAACATGAGCTGGTGTGAAATCACTTCAGCATCATTTGGGGTTTCTCTCAACGTTGCAAATAAAAAGCGGCTTGCGCGCATGGAAAAAGTCCTAAAAGTTAAGCGTTATAAAAACGCAGATTATACGATAATCGCTGCATTATGACATGAATCGTCGAGTTTGACGCAGCATAAAGTTTTTCAAGTCATCTAGATAAGTGAAAATGACGGGTACAACCACAAGAGTCAATAGGGTAGAAGTAATCACGCCCCCAATCACAGCGTGAGCCATTGGCGCGCTTTGCTCACCACCTTCACCAAGACCTAAAGCTAGAGGAACCATCCCCATCACCATGGCACTTGTCGTCATTAAAATTGGACGTAAACGAGTTTTGCCTGCTTGTAAAATGGCATCATAACGGCTTGTCCCCTGATCCATTGCTTTCTTAATAAAGTCGATGAGCAAAATCGCATTTTTGGTGACGAGTCCCATCAACATGATAATACCGATAATCGAAAACAGGTTTAGGGTGCTTTTGAACAAGAATAGGGCGAGAAAAACACCAATGAGGGACAATGGTAAAGAGGTCATAATTGCAGCAGGATGAATAAAACTATTAAACTGAGAACCTAAAACAATATAGATAAATACAATTGAAAGGGTGATGGCTGTTAAGGCATATCCAGCAGATTCAGCCATGTCAGCATTTGCCCCTTGAGTGTCAAATGTATATCCAGCAGGTAGTTTAAATGCCTTTTGCATTTTATCGATGTCTTGACCAATGTCGCCGCTAGGTCGTCCTGAGGTATTTGCTTCAATCAGTACTTCACGTTCAAGATCACGTCGGTTAATTTGTGAAGCACCGAGTTTTTCTTCAGTTGTTGCAACTGCGCTAAGTGGAACTAATATATTTTGCCCAGTCGCATTGGTCTTATTGGAATTGAGATATAGGTTCTGCACATCTTGTGGAAGCATACGTTTATTTTCATTTAAACGTACATTCACATCATAATTTTCGCCATCGCGATCTTTCCAAGTTGTGACATTATCACCCGCAATTAATGGGCGAATCGCATTTGCAATCTGAGAAACAGATAAGCCTAAATCACTTGCCAGTACGCGGTTAATATGGACACCTAGAGTCGGTTTAGGTTCTTTTAATGAGCTTTCTAAATCTACGACACCTTTAATTTTTTCCATTTCAGCAATAAAACGATCTGAAATTTTCTGTAGCTCATTTAGGTCAGATCCTTTAATAGAGATCATGATTGGCTTTTGTCCGCCAGAGACAGAATCTTGTGCTGCGGCAACAGAGGTCACTCGAATACCCGCTACACTTTGCAAACGATCACGGAACTCATTGTTGAGTGTATTCAAATCTGAGCTACGTTCTTGTTTTGGCTTTAAGGTCACGCCTAAACCTGCATGGTTTTTACCAGAGTCTACCTCACTGTTGACCACGCCATAAGTAGAAACCACATCGGGAAACTGTCTAATAATCTTATCAACTTGATGTAATTTTGCTTGGGTATATTCCAAAGAAGCATCTACAGGGGTTTCAAACTGAATACGAACTTCACCTTTATCTGGAGTAGGTACAAATTCGGTCCCAATCAGTTTAGATAGTCCTAGTGCAGCAAATAGTGAAACAATTGCAATAATGACTGTGATGAAACGGAAATGTAAAGCCAGCTTTAAGAGTTTTTCATAAACATGAGTAAGTCGATCTAACACATTAGAAATATAGTTAAAAAAGCGTTGTAGCCAATTATCTTTTTTCTTGACTGGATCTTTCCAGTGAGCAGAAAGCATTGGATCGAGCGTAAAACTAATAAACATTGAAATTAAAACGGCTGTACTCACCGTTACGCCAAACTGATAAAAGAAACGTCCAATCAGTCCGCCCATGAAGGCGACAGGTAAAAATACAGCTACAATGGTAAGTGTGGTCGCGAGTACCGCTAAACCAATTTCTTTCGTACCTTCTAAGGCAGCAGTCACATGATCTTTGCCAAGTTCAGTATGTCTTACGATGTTTTCCCGAACCACAATCGCATCATCAATTAATAGGCCAATACTGAGCGATAGAGCCAATAACGTCATCATATTAATGCTGAAACCAAAAGCCCAAATGAAAGTTAAGGTTCCTAGCAAAGTAATCGGTAAGGTTAGACCTGTAATAACGGTAGAGCGGAAAGAGCCTAAAAATAATAGAACAATTAAAACTGCTAAGGCAGCACCTTCAATAATGGTACGGGTCACATCTTTAATTGAAGCACGAATTCCTTTCGAGCTATCGGCCACAACTTTGTAGTTTAAACCCGCAGGCATTTGTGTTTTTAATTTCTCTAAAGTTTGATAGGTTTTATCGACAACCTGAATCACATTGGCATCGGAACTCTTTAAAATATCGACAGAGACTGCTGTTCTTCCATTATAAAATGCGCTTGATTGTAGTTCGGCTTGTGTATCTTCAATCGTTGCAACTTGCTTTAGAAAAATTGGTGAACCATTTTTATTGGCAATCACCAAATCACCAAAAGCAAGTGGATGAATGACCTTTGATTGAATCTGTACAACCAGTTCAGAATTCTTCTGTTGTAAGGTTCCTGCGGGAACTTCAATATTTTCATTTTTTAGCGTATTAATGACCTGATCAATGCCAATCCCATAACTTTGCAGTTGCTCAGGAAGAATTTTTATGCGTATTTGCCGTTTGGCATCCCCCAATAAATTCACATTGCCGACACCAGACACGGTTTTAAGCTGCGGCACGATACGTTTATCTACATATGAACTTAGTTGAGCCAAACTCATGCTATTTGATTCAAACACCACCGACATGATCGGGCTAGAAGAGGGGTCGTAGCGTTGTACAATCGGTGTATCAATTTCATCACGAAATTGGGCTGTGACTGGAGCAATTTTGTCACGAACATCTTGTGCTGCAAGGGCCGATGAAGTATCGAGATTAAACTCAGCCACAATCATCGAAAAGCCTTCACTTGACCGTGAAGTGATTTGTTTAATCCCTGAAATTGTATTGATCTGATCTTCGAGTTTTTTTGTAATATCTGATTCAACCGCTTCAGGTGAAGCACCAGCATATTGCGTAGTCACTACTACGAATGGGAAATCGACGTTCGGAAATTCTTCAACCGTCATTCGTTTCCAAGAAGCTAACCCGAGTACCATTAAGCTGAGCATCATCATAATAGTAAAAACGGGATATTTCACACTGATTCGAGTAAACCACATATGCTATTTGCTACCTTATTTATTTTTTTCGGTTGTAACCGTCACTTTTTTATTAATGTCGGAATCTTCAAATTGAATACGGCTCACTAGATCTGTACGTTGTAGACCATCAACTAAAGCAATATTGTCGTTATAGCGCTGTTCAACTACTCGAATTTTAACTTTTTGAATGGTGTGATTACGTACCACCCATACAAAAGGATCATGTTGCATATTTTGAATGCTGTCTAAAGGAATCGTTTGGCCTTGCTGAGTGTCATTGCGGAGAATATTTCCATTAATGAAAGCGCCAATGCTTAACGAATCAATTTTTTCTTTAGGAACGGCAAAAAATTCGATTTGTCGGCTGTCTTGATCTGCGACAGGTGAAATACGTGTAAGCGTCGCATTTAATTGCTTAGAATTTCCCTGAATCTGATATTGAATGCTGCTACCTACTTTAAGAGCAGACTGTTGCTCAATGGGTAGCTTGGCTTGTATTTCAAGTTGGTCTGGATTTACGATTTCAAATAATGTTTGACCAACTGATACAGTCTGACCAGGTTCGACTTGTCGCTTAGTAATGACGCCTGAAATTGGGCTGGTAATAATACCGTCTTGATCAGCCTTACGAGCAATATCAACATTCGCTTGTTGGGCTTTTACACTTTCAAGTTGCCCTTTATAGTCAACCTGGCTTTGTTCAAACTCGACACGAGCAATAAACCCCTGATTAAAAAGTCGTTGCTTTCGGTTCATTAAATTGCGTGCAAGTTCAGCTTGTGACTGAGCCGAGGCAAGGTTGGCGCGCGCTTGTGCTAATCGTGCAACATTGTCCTGATTATTCAATCTCACTAAAACTTGGCCTTTTTGTACCTGTTGACCAACATTTGTAGTTACAGTCGTCGCCGTGGCACTCACTTGAGCCTGAATTGAACTTTGCTGAACCGCACGGATGGTTCCCGTAAATGCAGTTTGAGAGTCAAGTGCTCCTTCTTTAACTGCAATCAGGTCTTGAGGAATGAGTTCAATTTTTGCTGGAGCTGATGCCGTTGTTTTAGTCGTTTCTTGCTGATTACATGCAGCTAAAATCAAACATAAACTAATAATACTCAGTTTAAAAATAGTGGAAGGGGTGAGATGCATTTTATGCATACAGCATCATCCTATAATTCAAATTTTATTTTGCCCCTATTCTTGATAAACCTTTACAGTTATTCAAGCTTTTTTAAACGTTCGATAATATTTTCATACTCGCTATTGGTACGTTTGTAAGTCTTGGAAAGTGTTTCAAGTGTTTGTTTGACCCTATAAATATTATTTAGATTGTTTTCAATCAAAGTCTTATGTCGCTCAGGAATGACTTCTCTCTTTCTGAAATATTCCATTTCTTGACGCTTAAATAAAATTTTGTCTTGTTGTAACTGGTCGAGTTGTTCCTCTTGATAGTTAATTTGCTTCTTTATAGCAAGTAATGCCTGATCTCTTTTAAGCATGGCTGTCTTACTACTGCTATAGGCATTTTTTAATTTGATATCTAGTTCTCTATGCCGTGCCGACAGTGCTCTTTGATTTGATTGATTTAAATCAGCCTGAGCATTATAAGAGTGGTTTCTTTTAATCACTTGCATATTTTGATCTAGAACTTCATAACCGTAACGAATGTGAGCAGGAGTGACTGACGTACTAATGTTGGCTGTACCTTGTTGATCATAATAACGATACCAGACTACTTTGGGAGTATCAGCTAGAGCCAAGGTCGTTGATAAACAGAGTGAACCGAAGGAAATAATGCCTACAGATACAGACAAGCAGCTCCTATAAAAGGCATATTTCATCCGATTATTCATTGAAAATCCCCAAAAAAGAAAGCTAAATCGCTTATTTTTAAATAATTAATCTTTATTATATTAGTTATTATTTAGCTGAATAAAAATATAGTCATTATAAAAAAAATGATAATTTTAATTAAAGTGTGATGAGGTTAAAAGTTATTGTTTATAAATGAGAAAGTAGACAAAAATGCCTCATTGAAAATAGACCATGAGATATGTTAAAAATGCGTATAAATGCGTAAAAACAAATTTAAGTTAAATTGCATTTATATTTTATATTTATGGGGATGGAAGATTAAATGGAAGATGCATTCCAAAATCTGAAAGTAATGGTAATTGATGATTCAAAAACTATTCGCCGTACAGCAGAAACTTTATTACAGCGAGAAGGCTGTGAAGTGATTACTGCGGTAGATGGATTTGAAGCTTTGTCCAAAATTGCTGAGGCAAATCCAGATATTGTTTTTGTCGATATCATGATGCCTCGCTTAGATGGTTATCAAACTTGCGCTTTGATTAAAAACTCTCAAAATTATCAGAACATTCCCGTTATCATGCTCTCTAGTAAAGATGGTTTATTTGATCAGGCAAAAGGGCGTGTGGTAGGTTCAGATGAGTACTTGACGAAACCTTTTAGCAAAGATGAATTGTTAAACGCGATTCGTAATCATGTAAGTTCATAATTAACTAATTTAAGGGCAAAGAAATGGCACGTATTCTTATTGTTGATGACTCACCAACAGAGACTTATCGTTTTAGAGAAATTCTAACCAAGCATGGCTATGACGTACTTGAAGCATCTAATGGTGCAGATGGTGTAACTTTGGCAAAAGCAGAACAGCCTGACTTAGTGTTAATGGATGTGGTAATGCCAGGTGTTAATGGCTTTCAGGCAACACGCCAGATTACCCGTGATGAAGAAACTAAACATATTCCAGTTGTTATTGTGAGCACTAAAGATCAAGCAACTGACCGAGTATGGGGCAAGCGTCAAGGTGCAATCGATTATTTGATTAAACCTATCGAAGAAAAGCAATTGATTGATGTAATTAAACAATTTCTAAATTAACTCATCCATCCATAAAAACATAAATAACGGGATTGTGTGCCCGTTTTATAGGATCGAGTATGGCAGCGAATGGATTTATCGAGTTACTTCGTTTGTCTAAACGGGGTAATAAGAATTACGCTTCAGTTCAAAATGAAGCACAGCGATGGTCAGGGATTGCTTTTGAAATGAGAGGGCAATACTTCGTCGCACCACTTGGAGAAGTGTCAGAAGTTATCTATCCACCGAAATATACGCCAGTTCCAAATGCTCAAAGTTGGGTGAAGGGTTTGGCGAACATTCGGGGGCGGTTGCTTTCGGTTTCTGATTTGGCTCATTTTATTTCAGGGCAACGAAGTACATTTTCGTCTGCCCAAAAAGTGTTATGTATTAGCCATCACGACCAGTATGTGGGGTTGGTTGTGGATCAGGTCTTGGGGATTCAGCACTTTAATAAAAAAAGTTTTTTTTCTCAAAGCTTAGACTTAGAGGAAAACCTAAAAGATTATTGCCAAGGTTATTTTCATCAACATAACCAGCATTGGCATGTCTTTTTATTTAGTCGTTTATTGCAAAACCCACATTACATGAATGCATCGACAAAATTTATAAACTAATTTTTTACGCTGTGAAAAACAGAGTATTTTCTGGGGAGAAGCTATGGGCTTTAAGCTTAAAAAGAAAGGCGGCAATCGTGTTGCGTCCGAAAAATCGGGTCTCAATTTTATTGCAAAAATCCAGTCAGGAATTGAGCAATACGCCAGTTTATTTGGGGAAAGTGAAAAGTCCAAGCCTATCCTTTATGTAGCGTTGTTATGTTTGGTATTTGCTTTAACTTCGCTCGTTTATTTATTTTATAGCGTACCTCGACATAACGAATTAACACGTAGTTTGGGTGAGTTGCGTTTATTGTCACAAACGATTTCTAGACAGGCTACAGAAGCAACGGCTTCTGGATCACCTAAAGCTATGAAAGACTTAGCTGAATCAAATAAACTTTTTGCAGAAAATATGAAAGATGTTGAAAATATTCATGGTACATCTTCAAAAGAATACAAAAAGGTTGCGGTTCTGTGGAAAGCTTTGTCGTATGACATTAACTTGATCTCGTCACATCAGGACGTAATTAATCAGTTATACAACATGAACATCTCGATTAGTGATTCTATTCCTGAGATTCAGGCTGAATATAACTTGATGGTTGATAAGATGGTTCGCGAAAAAGCACCGAGTAGTCAGGTGATTATTGCTAAGAACCAAGTATTTATTGCAGAACGTATTTTACGTTCTATTAACACTGTTTTAGTTGGTTCAGAGAATTCTCAGACCTCAGCACATGACTTTGGTGTCGATATTGAGACATTTGGTGTCTATTTAAATGCACAGCTAAATGGAAATGCTGAATTGGGCGTTACTAGAGTTGAGTCTCCAGAAGTACGCGAATCTTTGGAAGGTATTAAATCTGAATATGATAAAGTTTTAAAATCTGCCGCAGCATCAGTTCTTCAGCATACAGATCAGATTGTAAACGTACGTCAGTCATCAGGGGAGATCCTCTCGGAATCTGATGAAATGTTATCTGTATTGGGTGATCTTTCTAAGCAAACACAATATGGTTGGAAAGCCTTTGCTCTAGTTGCACTTCTTACATTATCACTTCTTGGTTTAATTAGTTCAGTCTTGAAGCTTTTATCACTTCGTAGTAAAGCAGACAAACAACGTGTAGCTACTTTACAAGAAGAATATGACCGTAACCAAAACGCGATTTTACGTTTACTAGATGAAATCGCTGACTTGGCAGATGGTGACTTGCGTTCATATGCAACAGTATCTGAAGACTTTACTGGAGCGATTGCCGACTCGATTAACTTTGCGATTGACCAATTACGTGATCTTGTATCCCGAATTCATGAAACGTCTCAGGAAGTTGCCCGTTATACGCATGATACACAAAATATTACTAACCAGTTGGCAGAAGCATCAGAGCATCAGGCACAAGAAATTGCCGGCGCATCAACCGCAATGAATGAAATGGCGCAATCAATTGACAAAGTATCTTCAAATGCATCGGAATCAACCGAGGTAGCAGAGCGTTCGGTAGAAATTGCTTCTAATGGAGCACAAGTGGTAAACCGTTCAATTGAAGGTATGGACACGATTCGTGAACAGATTCAGGAAACTTCTAAACGTATTAAGCGTTTGGGTGAGTCTTCACAAGAAATTGGTAACATCGTATCGTTAATTAATGACATTGCGGACCAAACAAACATTCTTGCATTAAATGCAGCAATTCAAGCATCTATGGCAGGCGAGGCAGGACGTGGTTTTGCCGTGGTTGCAGATGAAGTACAGCGTCTTGCGGAACGTTCAGCATCGGCAACTAAACAGATCGAAACTCTGGTTAAAACAATTCAGACCGATACTAACGAAGCTGTTATTTCAATGGAACAAACAACAACTGAGGTTGTGCGCGGAGCGAACTTGGCAAAAGATGCGGGTATTGCCTTGGACGAGATTCAAAAAGTATCTGGTGACTTGGCAAACCTAATGGCCAGTATTTCTGATGCAGCAAAACTTCAGTCAGCATCTGCGAGTCACATTGCGACAACCATGACCGTCGTACAAGAAATTACTTCGCAAACGACAACTGCAACATTCGATACAGCGCGTTCTGTTTCTGAATTAGCAAATATGGCAGAGTCATTACGTGAATCGGTAACGGACTTTAAATTACCTGATTAAATTGGGGACGAGGGTAGCTATTTCTATACTAGCTATTCTTCTAAAAAGTATTAACAACACCAGATAAATATTGGGGACACAGTTATTTATCTGGTGTTGACTCTGTCGTTTTTCTCCATTTAGGAGACAAGCAAAAGAAGCCTTTGCTATGAAAGAAATATTAAAAACTTTAACTGAAGCAATGATGCTACCGGAAGATAGCTATTCTCAACAAGATGACGAATTTCTTGATATTTTTGTTGAAGAAATTGAAGAAATTTTTGTTGAATTGCAATCTTTGATTCATGAATGGATGCAATCTAGAAATGTTGCTACGCTGACTGACATCCGTCGCCATTTTCATACCTTGAAAGGTTCAGGGCGAATGATTGCAGCGAAATCCTCTGCTGAGCTTGCTTGGACTGTAGAAGATACGCTTAATCGGATCATCAATGAGAGTCTCACATTAACTCCTAACATCCAACAATATGTTCAGTTGGTATTTAAGTTCTATTTCTTTAAATTAGTAGATGACTTTAAATCTAAAAAGGAACATACAGTAGATTTTAGACCTCTTATTTTATTGGGACAACAATTACAACAACAGCAAAGTTTAGAGCCTGCTTTAGAAGAACTTTTATTATTGTCTGATACTCTCACTGCGGAAACTGAGACTGGTTTAGAGGTGAATGATTTAGAACCGGTGTCAGATAATTTAACTCTAGAAACCACTATAGAAAGTGAACATAACCTTGCTGAAACCTTAGTTTTATTTATGGAAGAAGCGGAAGAGCACTTAGCGACTATCGATCAGTTCTTAGAACAAGAAATACATCAGCACGAAAGTTATAATGCGCTCATCCGTGCGTTACATACATTGCGCGGTAGCTCGGCAATGGCTCAAGTAGAAGCAATTTTTGATGCTAGTACGAAGGTTGAGCATTTATTCAAAATCTTATTACAAGAAGAACTTTCTTCTCATTCAGAAGAAATTTTACTACTTCGTGATTACCGTCAGTTTATTCGAAATAGTTTAGATCTATTAGCTGCACATTGCTCTAATGAACAATTAGACTCTAACCTGAAGCAATTCAATCAGGTTTGGGATGCTTATATGGAGCAGCATGGGGAGCATTCAAGCCCACTCATGCCTCCACATGGTTTGGTATCTCAGCTGTTACAGCTTGATGTTTCAGAATTACTTGATGCAGAGTTGGATTTTGAGAAAGGAATTTGTTCAGAGTTTCCTCACTATCTTGAACGTTTGAGTGAACAAGCTGATTTGCTACTGCAACATACTCAGTCTCAGGCCATGGTTGGTTTATATGAATATACGAACCAGCTGAAAGATAGCTATGACGTATTGCTCGATCGCCCTGATTTATTGCAATCAGATTATGTTTTTGAAATTTATCAGAAAGCACATCAACAATTAATTCAATTATTTGATGCATTAGCTGCGGGTCAACGAGTTAGTATTATTGAGCAACACCACAATGTTTTGGAAGAGCTAAAACTATATACCCAACATATTCCAAGCCTTAATTCGGAATCATTAGACACTGATCAGGACGTTGTTGAGTCGTTATTTAGTATTGATGTAGAACAAACATCACATGAATCTTCGGTTTCTATCGAAAGTGTATTAACTGATCATGTAGCAATGAGTCAGAGTGTGCATTTAGATCGCCAGTTCATGTCTAGTGAGCACGTAAACCGTTATTTCGATCCAGAGCTGTTAGATATTTTTCTTGAAGAAGCTGATGAGTTGCTTGAAGGAATGGATACAGATCTTAATATTTGGATTAATGATCAAGAGAACTTCGCTGCTCTTAATAATCTGATGCGTTATTTGCATACCTTAAAAGGTGGGGCAAATATGATTCAGGCAAATTATATTGGTTTAATCGCACATGAATTAGAAAGTATTTATGAGCGCTTAATTCAAAGACAGTTAATTACTTCAACTGCTCTCATTGATTTTATCCGTCTGGTCCAAGATGATTTGGCTGATCGTCTACAAATAGTACGTGAACAGCACCTAGATTACGCTGCTTCTCATACTATTCAAGCGCTTAAGAGTGCAGCCAAGGTCTATAATTCACTTGGATCTACTGTTAAAGAGACGCAAGCTGAGTCTGAAACAGATGCAATACCGGAATTAATTTTTGAAGTATTACAACAAGAAGCTATAGACAATACTGGCTTAAATCTCGATGAGTTAACTTCTAATTTTGAGCAGATTGTTGAGTCTAATATTAGGCTTGTTGAACACACAGAATTACAAGTTTTTGATGCAGAAGGCTATACAGACAGCATCCAAGATCAGGATATTGATTCTGTTGTCGAACAGACATTTATGGAGGAAGCGGCTGAGCTCTTAGAGATGGCTGATCACCTATTAAAGCAGTGGTTTGAGCAGCGTACTAATCGTAGTATCTTGCTTCAGCTACAAAGAGCAGTGCACAGCTTGAAAGGTGGTTCCCGTATGCTGGGACTAGAAACCGTACAAGCGATTGCTTATCAACTTGAAAATGCTTTTGAAAAATTTGCGCTTTATCATTTTAGCTCAAATATTTATGACAACTTGCTAGAGAGTGCGATTGTCTGGCTAAAAGAGGCAATTTTTAAGCAAAATTATCAACATTTCGATGGTTTACAACAAAGTTTAGAAAATATTCAATTTATTGAAACCGCAATACAAATTCCAAGTAAGTTGACTAGAACTGATCTATTTGGCACTGAACCTGTCATGAGCTTCGTGCAAGGTGATGGGGCAGAACCACCGCCAATGTTGGGAGCATGGGAGCAAACGCAGCATCTTGAACAAAATAATGAGATGATTCGTGTTTCAGCAGATTTAATCGAGAAAATGATTGATTTGTCTGGTGAAAATTCGATTAACCGTTCACGAATTGAAATGGATCTCAGTCAATTTGGTCATACGCTAGTGGAAATGGAATTAGCCATTCAACGACTTGCAGACCAGTTACGTCGAATGGAAGGCGAATTAGAAAGCCAGATTATTGCAAAACACGGTATTGAGCATTCTCGTTATACAGAATTTGATCCTCTAGAGATGGACCAATATTCTTCATTGAATCAATTATCGAAATCACTTGCCGAATCTGCATCGGATTTAGTGGATTTCAAAAATACATTATCAGAAAAAATCAGAGACACCGAAAGTTTGCTGGTACAGCAATCACGTATTCAAGCCGAAATTCAAGAAGGACTAATGCGAACGCGATTAGTACCATTCTCTCGATTGCTACCTCGTTTACAACGAATTGTGAGACAGACTTCTACGGCATTGGATCGACCAGCAGAGCTTTTTGTGAATAATACCGAAGGTGAGCTAGACCGGACAATGCTAGAGCGTTTGGTTACACCACTTGAGCACATGCTTCGAAATGCAATTGACCATGGTCTAGAAGATCGTGCACAACGTGAACAAGCGCAAAAACCAGAAACTGGACGTATTGAACTGAATATTAATCGTCAAGGTACGGATGTTGTTGTTACCTTTAAAGATGATGGCCAAGGTATTGATATCGAGAAGGTCCGTCAAAAGGCTCTCTTGTCTGGTTTGATTAATCCTGAACAAGTATTAGAACATCAAGATATTCTACAACTGATTTTCCATCCAGGGTTAAGTACAGCCGATCAAGTCACTCAGATTTCAGGCCGTGGTGTCGGGCTAGATGTTGTACAAAGTGATATTAAAGCTTTGGGCGGCCATGTGAGTGTCGATTCTGTTTATGGGCAAGGAACGATCTTTACCATACGTGTTCCAACCACAGTAGCTGTTAGTGATGCCTTAATGGTTAAAGTTGCAGATCAACAATTTGCAATTCCGTTGGCTCAAATTGATCGAATTGTTCGAGTTTCCCCAACATCATTAGAACAGTATTTTGGAAGCGCACAAGAATTCTTTGAATTTGAAAATAAACGTTATCCATTACGCTACTTATCTGAGTTTGTTGGTAATCAACCGATTCCACGTTTAAGTGGGATGATGTATTCGCTACCAGTATTAATGATTAAGACGAATAATGGACAAACTATTGCATTATTGGTTGATCAGCTTATTGGTTCACGAGCGCAGATTGTAGTTAAGCCAATCGGGCAGCAGTTTTCTAGTATTGGTGCGATTGCAGGCGCAACTATTTTAGGTGATGGTCAAGTTTGTCTAATTTTAGATGGACAAAATATTGCTCGCCAAATTCAGTCTACTCGTCGACATAAGTCGCTCAATGAGACTGTCTATAGACAACGCGAGTCTGACGAACGCCGTCTCATTATGATTGTAGATGACTCTGTTACAGTCCGTAAGGTGACGACTCGTTTACTCGAACGCCAAGGCTATGACGTAGTCACTGCTAAAGATGGTATTGATGCAATTGAGCAGTTGGAAAATATTAAACCAGATCTGATGTTGCTTGATATCGAAATGCCGCGAATGGATGGTTTTGAGGTACTTAACCTCGTACGACATCATGATCTGCATCAAGATATGCCAGTCATTATGATTACATCAAGAACTGGTGAAAAACACCGTGAACGAGCATTTGCTTTAGGGGTCAACCAATACATGGGTAAACCTTTCCAAGAAGAAGACTTACTTCACAATATTGATGCTTTTTTCACGAAACGTGAAGAGGAACTTGCCTAATGAAGAGTCAGATAAGTACATCATTAATTAATGAAATGGATCAGCAAGAACTTCAACATTTAATTACTGTTTCAACTGGTTTTATTGATGCATATATTATTGAATGTGATCAGCAAGTGCCGATGCTATTGCCACAAAACATCGTGTTATCAGCTATGGATGTTAAAAATGGTATTAAGCATATTGAATGGCATGACGTAAAGCTTCCAGTCTATTCATTGCATAATAATGTTGACTCGCGAGCGGTGGCATTGGTTATTGAAAGTGAAGATATCAGCCAACGTTTTGCACTCATCTGCAAATCGATGCCAGCTTCAGTTCGTTTACGTATTTCTGAAGTCGTAGATGAAAATGAAGATACACAAGACACTTTACAGCATCCAACTGTATTTAAATATGTACGTATGGAGAATCAACGCTACCACGTGCCTAATTTGCAATATATACAAAACACACTTCATCTATAAAAAAAGGAACTCATTTGAGTTCCTTTTTAATTTTTATTTAGCTAATAAATTTTCTAAAATTTGCTCATAAATATCAGTGAGTGGATCAAGATCATGCACGTCAACATGTTCATTAATTTGATGAATTGTTGCGTTAAGAACCCCTAACTCCAATACCTGTGCACCTGTTGGAGCAATAAAGCGCCCGTCAGAAGTACCACCACTTGTTGAAAGCTCAGTTTCAGTGCCAGTTACATTTAAAATAGCAGTTTGAGCCGCATTAACGAGTTCACCAACTGGTGTTAGGAAAGGTAAACCAGACAAGTTCCAAACGATTTCATACTGTAAACCGTGTTTATCTAAAATCTCATGAACACGTTGTTTAAGCTGTTCAGCTGTTACTTCTGTTGAATAACGGAAGTTAAAAGTAACTTCTAAAGTACCTGGAATGACGTTGGTTGCACCAGTTCCAGCATGAATATTTGAAATCTGAAATGATGTTGCTGGGAAATATTCATTTCCATTATCCCACACGCTTTGGCATAGCTCTGTTAAAGCAGGTGCTGCTTCATGAATAGGGTTAAGTGCTAAATGTGGATAAGCCACATGGCCTTGTTTGCCTTGGACCTTTAATACTGCATTAAGCGAACCACGACGCCCATTTTTAACAATATCACCTAATTTATGAGTACTTGAAGGTTCACCTACCAAACACCATTTAATTTTTTCGTTACGTTGTTCAAGCGTCTCAATAACCTTGACCGTACCATTAATCGCAGGGCCTTCTTCATCGGACGTAATCAGAAATGCGATAGAGCCTTTATGGTCTGGATGTTTTGCTACAAAACGCTCAGATGCGACAACCATAGCAGCCAAAGCAGTTTTCATATCTGCCGAACCACGACCATATAATTTTCCATCGCGGATTTCAGGTGCAAATGGATCTGAATTCCACGATTCTAACTTGCCTGTTGGGACAACATCAGTATGGCCTGCAAAACAAAATACAGGCTCTTCAGTTCCGCGACGTGCCCAGAGATTATCTACATCACCAAAACGCATTGGTTCAATATGAAAACCAACTTGGCTTAAACGGTCTGCCATGATGGTCTGGCAAGTATGATCAATTGGAGTAACAGAAGGTTGTTGTAAAAGTTCTAGGCTAAGCGAGAGAGTATCTGAATGGTTCATACCGGAAATTGCGTGCTGATCAGGTGAAATATAGTCCGATATAATAGGCGAATCTCTACGTGATGGGTACGTAAAAATAAAAAAACCTTATCGGAATGATAAGGTTTTTTAGTGATAACTCTAACTTACATTTTATCTTGTGTTTTTTCAGCAGTATTCGTTACAGCATCACCTGCTTTAGAAACATCTTTACCAAAACCCTTAAACGTATTACAGCCTGTTAAAACAACAGCAATCATGACAGAAGCAGCTAAAACTTTTTTCATCATTTTCTCCGTTTAAATTTAATAATGAAGTAAATTTAGATTAAAAAACAAACGGAAAAAGAAACATGACTGTTTAATAGTAAAAACGTTATAAAATGTTTCTAGAATCTTAAATTTCTTGTTAATTATTTAAATTTCTGCAGGTTGGACTTAAATTTTAAGTATGTAGGATGTCTAAACATGTAAAACCGAATTTCCTGACCATTTTTACAATACAAACCATCTGTCCACCAATGTGCTGGAGCGGAACTAGGTTGTTTATTTGGACAAAGCCATTCGTGCCTTTCTAATCGATAAAAAGAAGAATGAGGAATTGTTGTACCCCAATATCCCAAACGACGCTTTAAATTTACCCAGTCAGGTAGTGGCTGCTGCAAATTTAAACCTAAAGGAAGATAAAGTTGTCCTTTTAAAACCGCAAAGCGTTGTTGAATTTCGAAGTTTAAGGCTTCAGGAAACTGAAATTGTTTGTCTGTGAAGTGATAAAGCTTTTTGCTTAAAGTATCCTGACGATTTAAGCCAATCCATTGTTCTAAATGTAAATCTGCCTCACCGAGATAATATTTTAAGGCTACCTCCCAGTGTTCAATTTTTTGAGTTTCTTTATTTAAAATTAAAAAATCCAGTTCGCCTAATGTCTTTGGCCCCTCAATTTTTTGAATACTATGTCCTAATAATTGATAGGGATGATACTGATCCTCTTGCAACCAAAACCAGAGTAGATGTTCAAAGCGTAAACCTAGACGTGTACTTTTAAGCTGAGATAAAAACTGAATTAGAGGCTCTGGAGTTTGATCGAGCTCTTTCAAACGTGGTAAATAATTTTGGAAATGAACTTCCCAAACCTCACTTGGATGTAGCTGAAAATGATGTTGTATATCTAAGCTTTTTGGTAGTTGGCAAAGCAAATTTGGACTAGCAATACAAAAGGCGAGCTGTCGAACTATAGGATGTTGAAATTGAAGCCATGGCTCGAAATAGGACGTTTTAACTGAGGCAATATTCATACATTTAATACTCGAAGTAATTCATCCTAATTTCATAACGGATCAACAAAAAATATTAGAAAAACACTTTATACTAACGCTAACAGCAGGTTAAGGTTTATATATGCGAACATTGTTCTGGCGCTCTTTAGTTGTGATTTTTATCACGCTAGGCATTATTGGAGCAATTTTACCAGGTATGCCGACAACAGTGTTTTTGATTCTGGCTGCTTGGGCTGCATCAAAAGGCTGGCCACAAATGGATAGGTGGTTGTTAAATCATCCTAAATATGGTCCAACATTACGTGATTGGCGAGCCAATGGCACAGTGCCTCGTAAAGCGAAGTGGATTGCAAGCATCATGATGGCGATTAGCGGAATTATCATGCTATTTACTTCAGCGCCACTTTTAGTCAAGGCTTTTACTGATATTACTATGTTCATCGTTGCAGTTTGGTTATGGCTACGCCCTGAGCCAAAATAAAAGATTGATAATCTTTTATTTTGGTGCAAGACAAGCAGTGAAACTGCGCGTAGATAAAAGAAGATTGATAATCTTTTATTTTGGCGTAAGACAAGCAGTGAAACTGCGCGTAGATAAAAGAAGATTGATAATCTTTTATTTTTGGCGCAAGACACGCCCTTACAATAATTTTTTAATTAAGCTCAATGTATTTGAGTTGATATAAGAGAATAAGTTCAATGTCTCAATTTAAGCTCGAAGATGCGGATGTTCTTATCGATTTAGCGAACCAAACATTAACTTTGCCTAAACATAATAAGTTTTATGTCATTTCTACAGGAAAGAATGGAATTGGTGAGCAGGAAAATACGGGGAGAACACCACGCGGATGGCATAGAGTGGCAAAGAAAATTGGTGCAGAGTCCCCACAAAATGCAGTTTTTATTGCACGTAAGCCAACGGGGGAGGTTTATAGCACTGAGTTAGCTACCCAATATCCTGAACGGGACTGGATCCTTTCTCGTATTCTTTGGTTAGATGGCTTAGAAGAAGGCTTTAATAAAGGCGAAGGTCACGACACCATGCAGCGTTATATCTACATACATGGAACTCCAGACACGCAACCAATGGGGGTGTCAATGTCACATGGATGCGTTCGAATGCGTAATGAAGAAATCATTGAGCTATTTGATTTAGTGGCTGAAGATGCATTAGTTTATTTATCTGAACAATCTTTAACCTGAGTGCAGGATTTATCTAATCTTGATTAGCTGTGCAAATGTAGAAAATATTGAAATAAGTGTTTAAATAAAATACAAAAAATTGTTTTTTACTTAATAATGACTTATTTTTAATCATTCATTCGCATTTTTTCAAAAAGAAGTCGAAAAGCGTTTGACACCTGTTAAAGATTCTCTATAATGCACCTCACAAACGATGAAGACGTTAAAGGGCGCTTAGCTCAGTTGGTAGAGCGTCTGCCTTACAAGCAGAATGTCGGCGGTTCGATCCCGTCAGCGCCCACCAAGCCTTTACGTTAAGCTCTCAAGTGCAGCGGTAGTTCAGTTGGTTAGAATACCGGCCTGTCACGCCGGGGGTCGCGGGTTCGAGCCCCGTCCGCTGCGCCACTTAAGACTTAACATCGTTTACCCCACAATTTCGATATTGTGAAAGTGCAGCGGTAGTTCAGTTGGTTAGAATACCGGCCTGTCACGCCGGGGGTCGCGGGTTCGAGCCCCGTCCGCTGCGCCACTTTTCAGTTCGGGTTGTGTTTGGAAGATGATTTGAGATGTAAAAATCTTATATCAAAAAATTAATGAATAATTAATTTTTCTTCTTGGGGCGCTTAGCTCAGTTGGTAGAGCGTCTGCCTTACAAGCAGAATGTCGGCGGTTCGATCCCGTCAGCGCCCACCATATATGTGACCATACTTTATTTTAAAGTATTGTAGTGCAGCGGTAGTTCAGTTGGTTAGAATACCGGCCTGTCACGCCGGGGGTCGCGGGTTCGAGCCCCGTCCGCTGCGCCATTCTCTTGATTCCCTTGTCTAGAGAATGTAGAGTATAAAGATACATTCGTTATCTTTTCTCATTAAGGGCGCTTAGCTCAGTTGGTAGAGCGTCTGCCTTACAAGCAGAATGTCGGCGGTTCGATCCCGTCAGCGCCCACCATTATTTCATTCCGAAAGTTAAATTTTTCTAATATTTAAATTGCTTATTTATCTATAATTCTCAATCTATATTTGAATTCTTTATCTAAGTTAATCTAAATTTAGTTGTTCTATTCTAAAGCTCAAAGTTTATATCTCCAATTGACTGAAAATCATTAGTTAAGTTATTTCTTATTTGGATAAATGACTTTTGTGTTATTTAATTTGGGGCTATAGGTTTAAAACCTAACTGTGTTTAAAAGTGATTGCCTGAGTTATAGACTAAAATTATTTCAAATAAAATTTTATTTGAAATAATTTTACTGAATAGACTTTTCTTATATTAAATTTGCCATGTAATGACTCAAATAGAGCTTTATATATTTCATAAGCTTACTAGATCTATTTCTAACCAATAACAATACTTTCTTGCGTAAAAAAAACTGCTATTTTTTAATAGCAGTTTTGAAATAAGTCAGTCTTAATATTCGTTAAAAAACCATCCACTTGCAAAAGCGAAGTATTCTCGTAACCAAGAATTGTAGCGAGTAGCTAATGGTGTTTCTGCCGCCACGGTATAAACTTGCGTATAACCTTGTTTTTTAGCAATAGCTGCTGCTCGTGGAGTGTGAAAATCGCTTGTCACAATAGCTATCGGTTGGTCGAAGGTAATGTGGTGCTGTGCTAATAGTGGTTTACTATTCATTAGATTAAGTTCAGTACTTGTACTTTTATCTTCAAGTATCATTCGTTCTTTTGCTAAATGATAATGTTGCTCTAGATAACGAGACATCACTAATGCTTCGCTTTCCTTTTCTGAAAAATCAAGACCTCCCGTTACAACAACTTTTGCTTGGAGTTGTTTTAGAGCAATAGGGGCAGCTGTATCTAAACGTTTTGCAAGAGTTTTGGATGGCTGACCATTTTCTACCCCACTACCTAATACAATGATTGCATTTACTGGAGGCAGATTTTGACTTGTCTCTTTATTCTCTTTAATAAAATCAAAGAAATAGCCTAAGCTAATTAGCCATATCCAGAGGCATAACCATCCAAAACGCCAAAGTATGTGTAAGTGGTAATGATAGAAGAAGAAACGCTCTAAATGATAATAGAATAAAGAATAGAGGCAGAAGAACGCACCCAAAATTAAAGGGATAATTGTGCCGACATTAATTTTATTGAGACAAATTAAAATTAATCCATCCAGAAATAAAATCGAAGCAATGATTGCGAGGAAAATACGGATCCACTTACTGACTTGCATTGTGTTTAGAGTTGCAATTTAAATTGCAGACAGTGTATGCAAAATCATTCTGAATGCAATAAAAAACCGAGTAAAGCATTTGTGCTATTACTCGGCTTTTTGATTTATTGGCCTTTAATAAACATCACGGCGATAACGGCCTTGTTGTCTTAATTCATCTACCTGTTCATCACCTAGAATTTCAACCAGTGCTTGGTCGACTCCGCTTGCCATGCCATCAATACTACCGCAAACATAGAGAACAGCACCGCGTTCTATCCAGCTTACTAATTCTGCTGCATTTTGACGGATTACATCTTGAACATACACACGTTGTTCTTGATCTCTGGAAAATGCTAAATCGAGGCGTTTTAACATTCCTGTTGTTTGCCATGCTTCAATTGTTGATGCATAGAAGAAATCACATGTTCTTTGTCGTTCACCAAAGATTAACCAGTTTTCAGTATAGTCATGACGAGTACGTGTATGTAATAGGCTCATTAAGCCTGCAATACCGGTGCCGTTACCAATACAAATAATTGGGCGGTTGTCATCAATAAGATGGAATGATTCATTGGTACGAATACGTAAAGCAACTTCATCATTGATTTGAGTATGTTGAGTCAGCCATCCAGAACCTAAACCTAAGTTACCAGACTCATCATGTTGTTGACGAACAACTAAACGGAGCACTTGTTGAGAAGGAATGCTGGCAATTGAGTACTCTCGCGTTGGTAAGTTAGGAAGCTGTTCTAATAAATGGTCCAGATTCGCAAATGGTTCAATTTCGCCCGTTAAATCTTTATTCCAAAGCGCTTTCTCAATTGAGATTTCTAATGAGTCAACTTTGGCATTTTTAAGAATATGATGCTTCTGCAAGAATGCGTGAATACGTTCAGGGCTATTACCAGGCTGAATTTCAGCAATATCACCAGCTTGCCATATTGCTTCGTGCTTTGCGTTAAGCTCCATATTATAAGCAGGTTGCCCTAAGCTATTTGGATTGAGTAAGTCACGTTGTTGTAATCTCCATGTATCAAAAACTTTTTCTAAATTTACAGCATGCAAATCTAATTTAGTTGCTTTCGCAAGTGATTGATTCCAATTTTGAATATCCGATAGGTTTACATTATCAACTTCAATTGTATTAAAGATGGCATGAGCACCATTAGTTTTAAGCCAAGCATCTACTGCATGACCAAAACTACAATACGTATCAGGATATTCTTTAGAACCTAGCGCCAAAACAGCATAGTTGATGTGCTTAAGGTCCAGATTCACTTTTAAAAGTTTCTTAGCAAAGCTTCTAGCGAGGTCAGGCGCATCACCAGTACCATATGTACTGATTACAAATAAAACCTGCTCATGCTGCTCTAAATCAGATTGTGTTAGCTGCTGTACAGGTTTTACCTGAACTGGCTGATGAGCTTCTTGTAAACTTGTTGCGGTACTCCAGGCGAGTTGTTCAGCTACACCAGTTTGAGTTGCATAAGTAATAAGCCAAGGCTTTGCATTTGGATCAATGTATTGTCCAGCTAAAGACTGACGAGCTGCCTGTGTTAATTTTTTCTGTTTACGGCGTTTAAGATAAAGCATCAATCCTGTAACAAAGAATAAAGGCATTGCCAGTGAAGCAAGCATTGCAACAAATTGATAAATTGGTCCAAAGAAGCTACCACGATGCACGGGTAACATGCTGCTCATAATCTTTTGATTAAGCTTTTTATCTTCGTAAAGCTCTATCTTTTCGATATTGCCAGTTTGATAATTGTAGATGGCTTGGTTACGTGCACGCTCATGTTGTGGCGTAGCATCGACAAAGCTTAACTCAATTTTTCCATCATCTTTTTTTGGTAAGCTCAATGTTAGTGTCGAATAATCACGTCCGACCTGACTATTGAAACCACTCCATGTTTGATTAAGTGCCGTAATGAGCTGAGTATTATTTAACTGTGGTTCTGCTTTTTTATCATTATTATGATCAGATCGTTTACCTTGTTGCATTCCGCGATTTTGAGGAGTATTACCATGACCTTGTGGTTTGGGTTGCTCAACGCCCATCACTTTGAACATGCCACTACGCCACCAATCATAAGACCAATATAGACCGGTACACGCGAAAAGCAGATAAAAAACAATGACCCACGTACCCACAACAGCATGTAGATCCCAGATAAAATTTCGACCTTTCAATTTCGGTTTAACGGCAAGCCATTGACGGGCAGAATGCTTTTTAGGCCAGCGTAAATATAATCCGCTCAAGACAAAATAAATGAGCATTAAGGCGCAAGCACCGGTAATTTGTTTACCAACTTCACCAGCTGTTAAATTACGATGAATTTGTTGTATGAGTAACAATAATTTTCGGCCTTTAACATCTGGCAGAACTTGAGCGTTATACGGGTTAACCATCATATTATAGCCACGACGTTCACCTTCTTTTTCAATATTGACAGTAGAAGAAGAGGTGGGGTCCTTGGCAATCGTAATGCTATTAATTTTAATTTCAGGCTGAGTTGTATTGAAATGTTGATATAGCTGAGCAGGAGTTAATTTTGGAGTGTTTTCAGCTTGAACAACATAACTATCAGAATTCACCCATTTTAAAATTTGTTGATCATAAGAATAAATTGCACCTGTTACACCCATAATGGATAAGATAAGGCCAGCAGTAATACCCAGAAACCAATGAATTTGAAATAAAATTTTTTTAAACATGGTCGAAAATGTAAATATGATGGAGATCTTGTAACGAAGTATAGCCGAAGATTGAGTAGATAATATGGATTTTGGAGATAATATTAATTTTCATTATCATTTATTTTTACTTTAATAAAAAACCTCCATCAGGAGGCTTTTTATAGAATATCGAATTACAAGGTTTTTGGTTCACCTACAGATTCTTTTAAGTGCGTGCGAATTGTGTTGAACGAGAAGTTCTTAGAATCCATGCGCTTAGGTAGAATGTAAGCACCTTGTTGTTCTTGACCTTTTGGATCTTTTACTTTGAAATTGACCAAAATGAAATCAGGTGCGTTGTACCATTCGTAGATATTTTTCCATCCAATTGTACCAACGCCTTCTTGATGGCCCATTTGTTGGCGCATCACAATACCATGAGGCTGTACGCCTAAACGAATACCTTTGATTTCCTGTACCGGAAATTCATTCATTTTGCGTTTAACGTACCATTCTAATCCGTATTTACGACCTAGGTAGTAAAGTACTACAGCGACAATAGCAACCCAGCAAAAAACAGTAGAGTAGTTCTTAATAAAAATAAGACCTAATATAGCAAGGGCTAAAACGACACCCATAATTGCCCAAATTTTTGTGCTGATTTTATTGGTGCTGCGCCAAATAAGAAGCTGTGCATTACGTTGTTCAGCTTCTGACACGTCATATGGAACAGGCTGAAGCGTATAAGCGTATAAAGTTTTCGCGGTCATAGTGCAAATAACAAATTGTAAACTGTTTTAAGTTTAGCACTAATTGGCATAAGTCAGGAAAGGATATTATGCCAATTTAATACTAAATTCCGAGGCAAATTTATAATGAAGCAAGCTCACTGGCATCATTATCAAGATCATGACTTAGCCGTTGTTTTAACATACTAAATCGGTTCAATACACCAAGCATGAGCGAGAGCTGCTGTAAAATAATGAGTGATTTTTGGTCATCTTTATCATTTTGGCTTAGACGTTGACGTATCGTTTGGAGCATATTTTGTGCTGTAAGATCAGGCATTTCGTCTCTTAATAGAGCGCCTTGAATATCATCAAGTGCTTGGTCTAATAGTTTAAGGACAGCTTGATCCTGAATGTTTTCTCGATGTGCTCCAAGTGCCGCGATATAACTTAAAAATGTATGGTTTAAACATAAAAATTCAAAAATATCGGATTTACGAGTCGGGTCAAAGTCTGGTTCAGTTGCTAAAGTTGAAATAAGTGAAGCAACTTCAGCATCTGTATTATGCGCAGCTCGACGTACAATTCGGTAATTTAGCGCATGATTACGGCCTTCATGATATTGTTTAACGACTTCGGCTAAATAATTACATTGGGCTTGTAGTGAGCGTCTGATGTTGCGAGGTAAGCGTCGGAATTTCCAGTCAGGCCAAATAAAGGTCACGCCAAACCAAGCCAAAGCACATCCTATTAAAGTATCTACAAATCGAGGAATGGCAGCAGCCATCGCTGAACCGTCTAGATTAAAGTTAATTAATGCAAGGATTGTGATAAAGGCAGTTGCCTGTGCATACTGTTTACTACGTAACTCAAAAAATAGAACTCCACTTAATATCAACATGAATAGTTGTCCTTCGGTCGAAGGAATTAAGAAGATAATCGCAAGTCCAACAACAATACCAACTAATGTCCCAACAATTCGTAGGCGTAAGCGGCGTTTGGTTGCGTTAAAGTTGGGTTGGCTTACAAATAAAGCTGTAAGCATAATCCAGTAGCCATATTCAATATGGGTCATTTGAATAAACACATATCCAATGAATAAAACAATCGATACACGAATTGCGTGGCGGAACAGCACAGATTCTGGAGTTAAATTCTGTTTTATTCGGATGATAATATCATTCCATCCTTGTAAATCATCATCTTTAAGCTGGTTTTCGGCTTGTTTCACTTTATCCGATTGAATATGTTGTTCGGTTTCTAAGTTGAGTAATTGGGAATCGATAGACTTTAAATTTTGGTATAAAGCGAAAAGAGCATTTACCCATAAAAGGTCATAATGCTGATCGCGTCTTAGCTTCTCTAAAGATAGTCTTAAGTTCTCAAAACTCTGCTTGAAGCGTTTGTTATGGTTATAAGGTTTGCGTTGCAAAATACATTCATTTAACTCTTGGCAAGCTTTACCTTGAACAGCCAAAATTCGTTGGAATCTAAATAAAATATCACTGTGCTGAAAAATTTTGGCTAATTTTTGATAGTCAATATGGGCTGAGTCAGCACGTTCATGAATATCTTGTGCAACAAAATAGTAATGTAAGCTTCGGCGTGTATCTTTTTGTCCACGGTCGCCTTTTAAGCGAGTCAGTAAAGCTGTTTTTAAGTCATTAAAAATCGTAATTAACTTACCGTTTTCTAACGACAGTTCAATCATGCTTTGCTGATAGCTGGAAGGAGTCATATCTACATCAAACAAATTTGATTTTGCAAAAAGAAAATCACCTAAAGATGCATAAGATGCAGCCAGTTTGTCTTGTAGTTGTCGAACCGGAAATAATAAAAAGCTAATAGTTGCGATTAAGCCGTACCACGCAGCACCTGCAACTAAAAGGGCAGGTTGAATATACCAATGATCAAAAAGGTGAACACCTAGCATGGTATAGACCGAAACAACTAAACAGCCATAAGAGATGGTTGCGTAACGACGTCCTAATGAACCGAGTAAAATCCAGCCAATACATGATGCAATTAACCCTAACGCAAAAGCCATTGGGTAGGGGAAAAGTAGTTGTACGGAAGCCGCAGTAACGAAGAACCCAATATAAGTATAAATCAGGTTCATGATTCGCACGGAAAAGCGATCATCAATATCGCTTAAACCTGCTGCGACTACACCTAAAGTGAGAGGAATTGTTGCTAATTGATGGCCTAGAAAATAAGGCACGAAAGCAGTTCCTGAAAAGGCTATCAGCATTCGCACGTTATACATAAATGTTGTGTTATAAGTCGCTCTTTTTAGGCGTTTAAACCAAGATTTCAAAGGAAGTCCTTGCTGATCAACCTGAGTGATAAAGGATTTGTGTATTTCTACACCAATGTTGCACAAATCATACGATAGACAGTGTAAGCTTGTCTGTATGCAAATGATTGAAAAATGAAATATCGTTATGTCTGAACAAACAGCCCAGCGTCAATACTCTATTGGCTGGATTATGTTGCTCGCTTTGCTTACGGCTTTAGGGCCATTATCCATCGATATGTACTTACCTGCTTTGCCACAAATGGCGCATGATTTTGGGGTAAGTACGCAAATGGTGGCAAACACACTACCAGCTTACTTTTTTGGTTTAGCTGTTGGGCAATTGGTTTATGGTCCTCTAAGCGACCGTATTGGTAGAAAAAAACCACTTTATTTTGGTCTCGCACTTTATGCGGTCGCAAGCTTATTTTGTGTATTGGCAACAAATGAATGGGGCTTGATTGCTGCTCGTATTTTGCAAGCTTTAGGCGGCTGTGTTGGCGTGGTTATGGCTCGTGCAGCAATACGCGATAAACTGGACGTTCAAGGCTCAGCACAAGCTTTTTCTAGCATGATGATTGTAATGGGGCTTGCACCAATTTTGGCACCTATGATTGGAGCATGGATTTTAATTTGGTTCCCATGGCAAGCTATTTTTATTGCCCTTTCAATTGTTGGCATCATATGTTGGTTGTGTGTACATTTCTTCTTTAAAGAGACTCTGGCAACTGATAAAAGGCTTAAGTTATCACTCTATCAAGTAGTGACCCTCTATGGGGCTATTTTCAAAGATGCGAGTTTCCGTTTACCTATGTTTGCAGGGTGTTTAACAGGGGCAGCGCTATTTTGTTATATCAGCTCAGCACCAGCAGTTTTTATGGATCAGTACGGACTCAATCAGCAAGAGTTTGCTTACGTATTTGGACTAAATGCTTTTGGCATTATGTTGATGTCATCTTTAAATAAGCATTTAACATCACGTGTTGAAATCACTAAACGATTAAAGGCAGGTTCACTCGTACAAGTGACTGGCGCCATTATCGTATTTATTGCGGGTTTAATCCCGGCAGCGCCTTTATGGCTTGTTATGTTAGGGCTATTTTTAGCTATTTCAGGCATTGGTTTAACAGGACCAAATGCAATGGCGCTGGCAATGTCCAAACAAGGTGCTCGTGCAGGGACTGCAAGTGCCATTATGGGAAGTATGCAGTTCGCTTGTGGCCTTTTAGGTGGCGTACTACTTAATTTTCTTATTTGGTCTGCATCGCTCAATATGGGCGTGATGATGGTGTTATTTACACTGAGTGGGTTCGTTGTCGTGTTAAAAGCGGCTCAACAGGTAAAAAACAAGCCATTCGCATAATTTTTAGTGAATGGCCACTTAGATATTATTCGTCTAGAAAAACTGCGAAATTTTCAACAGGTTCTCTAGGAGTAATGAAGGTATTTACAATGTGGTTGGGGTCAGCATGGCCTAGCGCAATTGCACATACTAACTCTTCATCATCTGATGCACCTAAGATATCTAAAACAACAGGGTGAAAATGGTTCCAAGCTGCTTGTGGGCATGTATCTAAACCACGTGCCTTAGCAGCGACCATCACGTTCTGGATCATCATTGCGATATCCATTTTAGACCCGATTCCCATCGTTTTATTTACAGTGAAGAAAAGGCCGACTGGGGCGTCGAACAGTTTGAAATTACGTAACTGCTGTTCCGCCATTTTTTCTTTTTCACCTTTTTTGATTTCGAGTAGACCATAGAGCCCCCAACCATTTTCACGGCGGCGATCAATAAATGGCGATATCCATTTTTCAGGATAATAGGCAAAGGTTTCTTTATATTTTTCTGCAAGTTCTGGGTTTTTTGAAACTTCAATTTGTGCTGCACAAACACGCTCTACCATTTCACTACGCTTGTTCCCTGTTACCGCATAGACTTTCCATGGTTGAGTATTTGTTCCAGAAGGTGCTCGACTTGCGACTTGTAATATATCTTTAATGACTTCTGGCTCAATTGGCGTATTTAAAAAAGCGCGGACAGAATGTCGAGAAGTGATAGCTTCATCAACGAGACGAACTTGTTCCAGATTCATGAGTACTCCTATATCTTTTTCTTAAATATTTCATACTTTTGAAGACTAATTTCATGCTTTAAAAGTACTTCATTTATAAGCAAAAAATATTAGAAAAGAGATATTCTTACAGGTATGATAATTTAATTAGTTTAGACATATTGTATGATTAATCATAATTCGAATATGCCACTTTAGATTTAAATAGACAAAATAATGTGTTTTTGTCGGTTATAAAAATAAAAGCATAACAGTGAGCGGGTGAAAAATATTCAATTGAAAAAAAGGTATAATATGTTTAAAAACAGTGCAAAACAGATTGTTTTATATCAAAGATGACCATTTTTTATATAAAATTTTAATGAAAAATATACACAAAACTTTAAATTTCTGCATAATACCGACTTTTTTACGCAGGTATGATTTCTCCATACTCACGTTAGGAAGTACTGGCTGCAAACAAAATCCCTTTACAAAAAGGATTTAGTTGTAGAAATGGAGAAATACACGAGGTATAGGAGCTTTACATGAGTCTATCACTCATCAACAAGCAGTTCATGAAACAAGGATTGGCAATTACCATTGCAACCATGAAAATGAACGTAACTCAAGCAGCTACTGAGTCACAAAAAATACAACAGCTTAGTACAGGTCTAAACGCACTCTTCTTTGACCATAGAGAAAAGGGCGCAGATAGTCGCGTTATGGCGATGGCTCGTTACAGTCTTTGAAATTTATATCCAGTTTAGACATTTGCTCAAAAGTATATGTAAATATGCTTATTGGCTTAAATCCAGATTTTGTAAAACTCGCTTAATTGATGGGAATCATTAGACGAGTTTATTTAGCGGTGGTCATTTGTTAGTTTCCAAGTTTGTAGTTGAGCCGATGCATACTGTTTTTCCGAAAACGGAAAAGTTTGGTAGTGCAATGATATTATTTTATTTGAAAGTTGCTTTCTCTCATGCAACTTTCAAAGGCTTAGTGTTGGGCATCATGTTGCTTAAACTTGTGACGATAATTGCTATTCAATTGACATTAAAAGTTTTTTCTTGAATTTACTGAAAAGTCCCGGTTTCTAGGGGCTTTTTTGTTTATTGCAGTATTTTGGCATGTGCTCTTAGCACATTAGCAAGGAACGTAAGCGGACCGAGTATGAATGAACAACTCAATGCCACACTGATGTCGTGGGTAAAATTTTTTAATGACCCTTTATGGGACTTTTTGGTTATTTTCTTGCTGGCTGTAGGTATTTTTTATACGGTCTTAACAGGAGCTGTGCAAATTCGCATGTTCTTGCAAAGTATCCGAGTGATGAAAAGCAGTCGTACAGAAGGTGCAGATGAGCATGGTCTTACACCTTTTCAGGCGTTTGTAACTGGCCTTGCGAGCCGTGTTGGGGTAGGTAACATTGCTGGTGTAGCAATTGCTATCGCAATTGGTGGTCCTGGTGCAGTGTTCTGGATGTGGGTAACAGCTGTTCTTGGTATGAGCTCTGCTTTTATTGAGTCTACGCTTGCTCAACTATTTAAAGTTAGAGATAGCAAGACTAAACAGTTCCGTGGTGGACCAGCTTACTATATTACTCAAGGTTTACGTAGTAAAACCTTTGGTGCGGTCTTCGCACTTGCATTGATCTTTACCTACGGTTTCGTATTTAACTCAGTTCAAATCAATGCGATTGCTAATGCATCTTCACATGCTTGGGGTTGGGACAAAGCCAATGTTATTGCTCATTTAGGTGGCGTTGATCTAGAAATTTCATGGGTTGGCCTTGCTCTTGTAGTTTTAGTGGCATTGGCAATTTTTGGTGGTATTAAGCGTATCGCTAAATTTGCAGAGATGTTTGTACCTTTAAAAGCAGGTCTTTACCTATCTGTTGCTCTCTATATTGCAATTAGTAACTATGCAATTTTGCCTGATATTTTAAAACTGATTGTGACTGAAGCTTTCAATTTTAATTCTGCAGCAGGTGGTTTCTTTGGTGCGGCAGTGTCAATGGCAATGATGCAAGGGATTAAGCGTGGTTTATTCTCTAACGAAGCTGGTATGGGTTCTGCACCAAACGCAGCGGCTGCATCTGATGTAAAACATCCTGTAAACCAAGGCTTAGTACAAATGCTCGGTGTATTTGTAGATACTTTCATTGTATGTACAAGTACTGCAATTATTATTTTGGTTTCTGGTGTTTACCAAGATGCAGGTTTTGTCGGTGTTGAATTAACACAACGTGCTTTAGAAACTCAAGTTGGGCATTGGGGATCGGACTTCCTTGCTGTTCTATTATTCTTATTCTGTTATTCGGCTGTATTAGGTAACTATGCCTATGCAGAAGGTAATGTACAGTTTATTAATAACAATCCGAAAGTTATGTTCATCTTCCGTATTTTTGTATTGGTAATGGTGTACTTCGGTGCAATTGGTAGTGTTCCGCTCGTTTGGTCTATGGCTGACTTGTTTATGGGTATCATGGCAACCATTAACTTGATTGCAATCGTACTATTAACACCGATGGCACGCACATTGTTGAAAGACTACCGTGAACAATTGAAAAAAGGCATTAAAGAGCCTGAGTTTAAAATTGATAAATATCCGGAATTGAAGAAAAAAGTCGATTCAGATATCTGGTAAGTTAAAAAAGGCCTCTTATAAATAAGGGGCCTTTTTCATAAGGGCATAGATAAAATACTTGAGTCTAAATTTTAAACATGACAAATTAAATAAATTCAATACAGCTTTTAACGAGACTAGCAACTAAAATTGCAATCCGAACTTTAAACCTCATAGTGCGAATATAGGCCATGAAACAGCTTAAATTGTGGGTTCTCGGACTCTCTATAGTGTTGGCAGGATGCCAGACCACTACACACTTGTCTGCTGCTCTAAAACCGCAAACAACGGAAGCTTATGCCCGCTCTGTTGATCAGCCATTTGCACGAATTAAAAAACAGCAAAAGCGTCCAGTTGTCGCGCTTGTATTGGGCAGCGGTGGAGCACGAGGTTATGCTCATATTGGTGTCATTGAGGTTTTGGAGCAACATGGTATTCGACCAGATTTTATTGTAGGTACCAGTGCGGGTAGTATTGTTGGAGCACTTTATGCCAGTGGTAAAAGTCCTGCTCAATTGCGTGATACCGCTTTAAAAATGAAAGCTGGCGATGTGCGTGATATTAGTATCGGGCTAAAGGGTTTTTTTGATGGTAAAAAAGTAGAAAACTACGTTAACCAGCAAGTAAACAATATGCCACTCGAAAAAATGAAAATCCCAATGTATGTGGTTGCAACTGAATTAAAGCATGGCACTAAAACCGTATTTAACTATGGTAATACTGGGCAAGCCGTAAGAGCATCTGCTTCAATTCCAAGTATGTTTGTACCTACTAAAATTGGTAAATCTGAATATGTAGATGGCGGGTTAGTGAGCCCTGTACCAGTTGAAGTCGCACGAGATTTAGGCGCTGATGTGATTATTGCTGTTGATATTTTAGCTCAGCCGATTTACACAGAAACATCGAATGTTTGGGGACTGTTTAACCAGAATATTAATATTATGCAAGGTCGTCTAGCGGCAGAAGAATTACAATATGCGGATGTTGTTATTCAGCCAGATTTAAGAGAAAAAGCTCATATTTTTGATGTGAAAGGTCGTGAAGCCACCATGAAATCTGGCATCGATGCAGCAAATGCCAAACTTTCCGATATTCAGTTTGCTATTGATGAAAAAATAGCTGAACAGAATATGTCTACTGAAGGGTTAAGTGCACAAACTCAATAATTTGACGTTAATTATTTGAAAATTAATTAAAAAAGCCTGAATAGGGCTTTTTTTTATGTGAATTTAAATCCTTAATTTTTGGAATAAAAATTTTTGTATATTAGGTATATGTTGGATATGCTGAAAACATGGATGACCAATATAAAATATTGATGTCATTTTTAAAAAATAATTGATTTGTAATGTATTGAGGCTGACTAGATAAATGATACAGCAACAGGTTAAAAATGGGTTTCCAACATTAGATGATGTTCATGCTGCCGCAGAACGTTTAGAAGGTTTAGTCGTAAAAACTCCTTTTGTTTTCTCAGAAACCATTTCTAAAACCTTAGGGGCTGAGATGTGGCTGAAATTTGAAAACTTACAATTTACAGCTTCTTTTAAAGAAAGAGGTGCACTGAATAAACTGTTGTGTTTATCTGACCAAGAAAAACAACATGGTGTTATTGCGGCTTCAGCAGGCAATCATGCACAAGGTGTTGCTTATCATGCTCAGCGCACAGGAGTAACAGCGACCATTGTGATGCCGAAATCTACGCCTAATGTAAAAGTACAACGAGTGCGTGAATATGGTGCACGCGTTATTTTGCATGGACAAGACTTTTCAGAAGCTGCTGCTGAAATGCACCGAGTTGCACAAGAAGAATCTTTAACAATTATCCATCCATTTGACGATGCAGAAATTATTGCAGGTCAAGGAACCATTGCGCTCGAAATGCTTGCAGCTGTGCCTGAACTAGATATTTTAGTTGTGCCAATTGGTGGTGGTGGCCTAATTTCTGGTATTTCGATTGCTGCTAAAGCAATAAATCCCAAAATTAAAGTGATTGGGGTGCAATCGGTTGTATATCCAAGTATGGCGAAACTTCTGTGTAATTATCAGCATGCCGTTTCAATGGGCTCTACCGTTGCAGAAGGTATTGCGGTAAAAACTCCGGGTGAGCTTACGACACAAGTTGCCAAAGAATATGTTGATGACATTGTTGTTGTCACAGAAGACATGATTGAAGAGGCAATTGCACTGTTACTTAATATTGAGAAAACAGTGTGTGAAGGAGCAGGTGCGACAGGTATTGCTGCAATTATGTCTCGTCCTGATCTATTTTTAGGTCATAAGTTGGGTGTAGTGCTGTCTGGTGGCAATATTGATACACGCGTTATGGTTTCTGTATTGCAACGTCATTTAACGCGTACAGGTCGAATGGTTCGTATCCGTGTTGAATTACCAGATAACCCAGGCGCTTTAGCTCGTTTAACAGCAATTATTGCTGAGCAAGGCGGTAATATTTATGAATTACGTCATGAGCGCTTTGCCGCGACAAGCCGTGCGAAAGAAAGTGCCGTGAGTGTCGATGTTGAGCTTAAAAGCGCATCAGACCTCGATTTGCTGATTCAGGCAATGCAGTTGGAAGGCTATATTGTTCGTAAAGAAGAGATTTAATCTCTGATATTGCTGTGTTATAAAAGCCGTATATGGCTCTATCGAGAGTCATATACAAGGCAATTTAAATGGATTAAATTGCCAAAAAGGGATGAATTTACAAAAAAACGATCAAATCCTTCAATGAAACGAGAAAAACTGACAATTCTCTAAACTTTGTACTTCACAATTTTAAGGTTTAGGTTTTAGTATTCTTCTCATTGTAAATTTGAAGAAATATAAGGATATCCACGCTCAATGTTCAAATCATTCTTTCCATCACCACGGTATTTTTTCATATCTGTGGTTGTTTGGATCGCACTCAATATGGTGCTCTGGTACTCAGGTGGAAACACGTGGGGAACTTTTATCGGGTTTGCTAAGGGCTACCATGATGCACAACTCCCTGTGGGTGTGAGTCGTTTTTGGTCTCCAACTTTCTTATGGTTTTATCTCTGGTTTTTAGTCTCTACTGCGCTTTTTGCTGGCTTTTGGAAAATTATTTCCAATAACCCATGGCAGCGTTGGTCTATATGGGGCTCTGCATTTATTTTATTTAACATCTGGTTTGGTGTTCAGGTCAGCGTTGCGATTAATGCATGGTATGTACCATTTTGGGACTTAATTCAAAAAATGCTTTCGAGTGGAGGTGGAGACCTCTCAGCACTATATAGTGAGACAATGGTCTTTCTTTATATTGCTATGGTTGCTGTGACTCTTGCTGTAATTAATGCTTTTTTCACGAGCCATTATGTATTCCGTTGGCGTACAGCAATGAATGAATACTACACAGAACATTGGGAACAACTGCGTCATGTTGAAGGTGCTTCGCAGCGTGTGCAAGAAGACACCATGCGCTTTGCAACTATTATGGAAGACTTAGGTGTTGAACTAGTAAAAGCAGTCATGATTTTAATTGCCTTTTTACCTATTTTATTTCAACTGTCTAAACATGTTCCTGTTTTGCCAATTGTTGGTGAACTAGAACATTCTCTAGTATGGGCAGCAATTGTATGGGCGGCTTTTGGTACCATTCTTTTAATGGTCGTTGGTATTAAATTACCGGGACTACAATTTAATAATCAAAAAGTAGAAGCGGCTTATCGTAAAGAGTTGGTCTATGGCGAAGACCATGCAGACCGCGCAAAACCGGCTACGTTACGTGAGTTATTTAGTAAAGTCCGTAAAAACTACTTCCGACTCTATTTCCATTATGCTTACTTTAACTTGGTGGCAACTTGGTATAAACAGTTAGATATTTTATATAGTTTGGTTGTATTGTTCCCTGCGATTGCAGGTGGGAAAATGACTCTAGGTTTGATTAATCAGATTGCTGGTGTATTTGATAAGGTTCGTGAATCTTTCCAATATTTAATTAGTTCATGGAAAACAATTATTGAACTGCTTTCAATTTATAAGCGTTTAAAAGCTTTTGAGTCGATACTACATAAATAAAAGAAAACCCGCGAAAGCGGGTTTTCTTTTAGGTGTGGACTTAATGAGTCGCGTTATAAAAATTGAGAATAGGACCAACCAATGCCTGTTGCGATTTATCTAAGGTGACTTGAATTTCTTTATAGTTGAAAGTGTCTTCATCATGGTATTTAGCAATACCATGCGTTTTATTGTTCACTTGGGGAATTTGATAACTAAAAAAAGCCACTTTCTTAGAAGGATGAACAATGTTAATTAGTTTTTTCGAGTCTTTATAACCACCGAACTCATTTTCAAGACTTTCTTTTAACAGTTCTGGGAAATAGAGCGTTGCATTTGGTAGCCCGCAACCAACGCAAAATGAAGAATCATAAAGTTCTATTGCTTGTTTTTGATCTGCACTCATTATTAGCGCAAAGCCAGTTCCGTTAGCTCCTGCATTTGCTTGCACATCTTGCCAGTTTTGTGGAATGAGCACTAAACCTGTTTCAGGTAATGCAACAAGCTTGAGTTGCTTGGCATGTTGAGCATTGAGTTTAAAATTAAAACGGCAACTTTTAGGTGTACAGGTTTCAAAATCTTTAAGTAAACCATTCTCTGTTGGGCTTTGTGCTGTAACACCATAAAACGGGACTGTAACGCCGTTTAAAAACTTTGCCTCTCCTAGAGAGTAGAATTGATTATCTGCTTTGCGGGTGGCAGCAGAGCTATAAAATTTGGGGAAATGAGGCGTAAAGCTTTCTACTTCTGCATAGGCACTTGAAGTGATACTGACTAATATTGTGCATAATAAAAAATTCAGTTTTTTCATTTTTAAAAAGTAATCATTTAAATTTTATATAAACCTAGCATATTCTTTTAAACTAGATGTTAGTCCAAAATTTTAAACTGTTTTAACTTAATAATAAAACAGACCAGCAGAGACATAAAAAATGAAAAAAATGCTTTCAATTTGCTGTTTAACGGTAATGAGTTCTTATAGTTTTGCTCAAGAAATAAGAGGTATTTCATTTTCACACCAAGAGTGGGAAATCTCTTGTAGCAATACGGGTACATGTAAAGCCGCAGGCTATCAAAGTGAAGAAAATGGCGATAATCCAGCATCGCTTTTATTGGTGCGTAAAGCAGGGCCAAAACAACCTGTACAAGCTGAATTTGCTTTATCAAACTATGAGCAAAGCTTGCCAGCCAATCAGCTTAAAAATATTCATTTTTATGTAAATGGCAAAGATTTAGGCGCTGTGACTATAGATGGTACCGATTTGCCATTGATGGGGAAATTGAATAATTCACAAGTCAACACTGTACTACAGCAGTCTAAACAGAAAACTGAAATTGTATTTAAAAATGCGCAGCATGAATGGAAAATTTCCGATGCAGGAATGACCGCTGTGTTATTAAAAATGGATGATTTTCAGAAGCGTATTGGGACTGTTGGTGCTTTGGTTAAAAAGGGCAGTGCTAATGAAACTAAAGTACTTATACCTGAGCCAAAACTGGTTGTTAAACATATTAAAACTACAGCTAAACCCTATTTAACTTTACAGCCTAAAAGCAAGCAGTACCAAATAATACACCGTAGCTTGATGGCAGCTAATCCGAATCCTAAAGAAGACTTTTGTGAAGGAATTTATGGTGGTAATAGTGATGGAGCTGAACCACAAGAAATAGAGCTATATAAACTAACTAATAAGAAAGTTCTCGCGACTACGCTGTGTTGGAGAGGGGCCTATAACGAAGGGTATGGCGCTTGGGTACTAGATGACTCTTTGGCTGGTAAGGCAACATTCGTGACAGAAACAGCTTCTGATTTCGATAGCGGTATTATTAGTAGCGCTCAAAAGGGAAGAGGCATCGGCGATTGCTGGGCAAGTGAAGAATGGGTCTGGGACGGCAAGAGTTTTGTACATACTAAGGATATGTGGACAGGGATGTGCAAAGGTTTGGCAGCAGGTGGGGTGTGGGAGCTTGATCGAATTGAAGCTATTGTAAAATAGCTAATTTGTTGAAAAGAAATATCATTAGGAAAATAAAAAAATGATTAAAGGCAGCATACAGATAGCTTTCTTAGTTATAGCAGGAATGTTTGCTTGTTTTGCCAAGCCTGCTTTTGCTGCACCCTTAAGTATTTTAGAGTTTAAAAAAACACAATTAAGTCAGAATGAGCAGGAGCAACTTTGCATACAAGTTAAAAAGCTTTGCGAGCATCTGGACCAATGGCGGGTTTTAAAAACAGCAGATCGGCAGTTATGGCTTCTGTCGGGTGGAGATATTATTCAATTTAACAACTCTGCAACGGGACTCAAACTATCGAAACAGTGGCATGTAAATCTCTCTACTCAAAAGGAGGGTACATCTGATGGGCAGTTTATCTTTCCTAAGCTTTTTCCTATGGCTCAAAATCGTTATGCAATTGCTGTAATCGATTCATTTTCTGAAATGTACTCAGGAGGTGGTGCAAATATTGAGCGCGCTAGTTTTTATGAGTTAACAGATTCTGGAGCGACACATCAATTTATTGCGAACTATCCATTTAGTTTTAGTCGGATGATCCGAGCTTGTTTTTCTGAGCAAGATTATGAAAGTTCTCAAGGAAATTGTCATGATGAGGATTCTTTAAGTTTGGATATTCGTCCAGTCAAACCGCTATTGTGGCAATTCCGTTATCGTTATAGTTTAAGCGTATCACCTGCCTCAGATTCAGGTGAGAAATCATATAACGGCAGTAGAAACTTAAATATTGATTTAAATAAAGCACCAGAACAGCCAAATATTCCAGAAGCATGGAGTTATGCTGGAATGGGCTAATTACTAAAGTAATTGTTAAATTTGAAGAAATAGACGATTTACAGAGTCATAACAGGTAACACCACTAGCTCTGTGATACAAAGAACAGATTGTTTATTGGAGCTAGACCTATGTCACGTCAAGTTTATGCGATTGCCCGCCGTAAGTTTTCACATTTGAGCCGTTCAGTTTGTATGGCAGTTGCTGTACTGGGTACAACACAAATTGCGATGGCAGGTCCCACGGTTGATCAGTTAAGTGACTGTTTAGTTAAGGCTACAACGGCTTCAGACAAGACTACTGTGCTTCAATGGACATTTACGGCTTTAGCTGCCCATCCTGATTTAAAAGCATTTAGTAATGTAACGCCTGAGCAAAAGGATCAGTTAGATCAGAAACTGGCGCAGGTTTTACAACGTGTGATTGTGGAGCAATGTTCTACCCAAACTAAAGCTGTGATTCAGGCTGAAGGTGTGAAGGCAGTTGGGGAGGCTTTCCAGCAGTTAGGTCAAAGTGCTGGCGAAGATATTGTTAAAGACCCCGCAGTTAAACAGCAGTTGCAGGGCACATTACGCTATATCGATTTAAATAAATTGGTGACGACGTTTTTAACACCAGAGATTTGGAATAAGTTGGGAATTACACGTTAAAAATCTAGTTTTCTATTTTAGTAATAAAGCCTGCTATTTATTCAGCAGGCTTTATTTAAATTGGGACGAAGAGATCTATTTAGATCGTAATTGTAGCGCCTAAAACTTTCACAAATTGCGCTAACCAAGCTGGATGTGCAGGCCAAGCAGGTGCAGTCACCAAATGTCCATCTGTAACTGCTTCAGTCACAGCAATATCCGCATATTGTCCACCTGCCAATTTTACTTCGGCAGCACACGCGGGATAAGCTGAGCAGAGGCGACCTTGTAATACATCTGCCGCAGCGAGTAACTGAGCGCCATGGCATACGGCTGCAATTGGTTTTTTCACTCGATCAAACTCACGCACAATTTCGACAACACGATCATTCATGCGCAAATATTCTGGTGCTCGACCACCCGGAATAACTAGACCTACATAATCTTCAGTATTAATGGCATCAAAATCGTAGTTAATCGCGAAGTTGTGGCCACATTTTTCGCTATAAGTTTGCTCACCTTCAAAATCATGAATCGCAGTCGCAATATGGTCGCCATTCTTTTTATTTGGGCAAACAGCATGCACGGTATAACCTAAACCAGTTAAGAACTGAAAGGGAACCATGGTTTCATAGTCTTCTGCATAGTCACCGACCAACATTAAAATCTTTTTAGACATGATTTATCTCTCTTTTTAAAATATAAGTTATCTAAATTCTTAATTTAAATTAGCACAGTCACTGAGTAATTCTTTAGAAAAAAGCGCATTCTTTAGTCGAAGAATGTTTCATAAGTGATGTAAAAAAGCCTCGATAGATCGAGGCTTTTTGTTGAGTTGGCTAATGAAATTAACCAATTAATTGTGATTTAGGCTGAAGTAGTTATGGTACTTGAGAGAATTTTAGTAAGTAGGTCAAGGTACAAATTAATAGTTAGTTCAAAGTGCGCTAGCACTTAAATAACAGTTGCAAGGTAATCGAGTTCTATCCACTTAAATAAATGGATAACAACGTTTTTAATATCAGAAATTTTGAATAAATTGGGTGTGTTAATAGGGTAGTGATTCTTCAATTAGAGGATATCTACCTTCAATAAAAGATTTAATTTCTTCGAGAGAATATTCAAAAGATTTCTCTAAAATTAAAAGATTTTTTAAGTCAACTTTTATTATTACTTCATGCGCAAGAGAAAAATAATCAATTATTAGTTTTCCGCTAGTATACTTTTTTAATTCTTGAACAGAGAAGTGGTCAGTTTCCCAGAACCTATATACATTTTTATCTATCCTTAAAGAGCCACCAGAAATACAATTTATTAGTTCTTGGGCGTTTAAACAAGTGTAGTTTTTTACTTTCAGGCCATTAAATAGCCTGTTTGATGATACTATTGAAAAATTAAAATTGCATTTGTAAAGAGAGATTTGTAATTTTTTAGCTAAATTTTTTCTTGTTGTAGGGTCTTTAAGCATTTTTTCTAAATTTTCTAACTGTTTTTCTGCTTTAACTAAATGTTCAAAGGAGTTTCTTAACTCATATTCATTTGCAGGGTGGTACGAGTTTTTACACTCAAAAATAAATACTTCATTATCTAATTTTGCTAGAATATCAATATCATATTTTCCAAATTTTACTTCAGTAAATACTGTGAAACCTACGGACTTTAACTCGTTTTTAATAGTCTCAATCATTTTGTCATTTTTATTTTGTATTGATAAGTTTATGTTGTTTCTCCATAATACATTTCTAATAATATTTGATCTACTTAAAATTGTAGGTGATACAATAATACTTTTTCCAAACTTTAATGCTGGTGAATATTGTATATCATAGAAATCTTTAATTTTATAAAAGTCTTCGCTGATATGATTGATAAATAAATTATAGAAATTTTTATTACTTTTTGAAAAAATTTGATTAATTAATCTTTCAAAGTCTTTTTCATGAAATAGAGGGATTGAAGAAGACCTTAATATAAAATCTTTATTTTTCATTTTTTCATTTTTTATTATTTCTCTATAGAACTTACTTAGAAGCAAAAAGAATCTTTGTAACTTTAAGAAATCTAAAACAGTAAAGTCATCTACTATTTTTTGTTCTAGGTCATTTTGATTAAGGAAATTTTCGTTGAAAATAAGATAAAGTTGAGAGATTTCTTCTAGGAAAATTGAATCTGTGTTTAATAAATCTAAAAAAATAGGATTAAGCGAAAATTTGGGACATAATCGTATGAAAGGTTCATTTCTGATTTCATAAGATTTTAGATTAATTAACGTATCACATACTTGATCTAAAACTTCATTTAGAGTGGGGCGATTATTTTTGCTATTTAAAAAATCATTAAATACTGTTGTTCTTTTTAAATCATATTTTAGATGGGAAAATGTTATTGATTTTTCAAAATCAATATTATCCATGGAGTAGGTTTTTTTATTTTCTTTATTTATTTTGTAGTGAAAAAAGTCAACTTTTATTTCCATTTTCTTAAAATAAACTATTTTAGATGCTAAATCTATAATTGATTCTAACTCATTTGGTGGTAATTCATGTATTTTAATAATATCTTTTTCGCTAGTACTTTTGATATTCCTACATAAAATAATGAGGTGGGAGAAAGCTTCTAGTTTTATCTCATATGCTGAGTTAAATTTGTATTCATAGAAAAAATTGTCTGCATAAGCAGTTAGTGTTTTTACTAAGCTAGGTTGTAAATAAATATAGTCGTTTAATAATTTGTTTATATATTTAATATTTTTGGAGATTTGACATAAGTGCAGCATACTGTAAAGATATGAATTATGTGTTATGAATTTCTCATCATCTAAAAGGGTTTTAATTATTTTTTTTAAATTTTTGGTTTCATAATCATAAGTTGAAGGCCTTAGAAACCCCATTTTTTTAATACTGGAGATTACATCGTCAGTATTAAATATTTTTGTTTTAAAGTAAAATTCTTCCAAAAATATGCTTGTGATGTGTGTTTCATCTTTAATAGTAGTCTGCATAGATAAAAGAATGTCCTTTATTTTTTTGTATGTCTTTTTTTGCATAATTAATTCTCTTTGCTTAAGTATGGGAATTTTAAAATAATGATATTTTTATTTTAGTTGTATTGTAAGTTTTTTCTAGTTATATTTTTTCTTTTAATTATTGAGATACTAGAAATAATATTAATAACCAATAAAGATATTAGTTTATTTGTCATGGATAACCTATCAATATGTTTTTTAGCTTAAAAATTATTGTGGATTCATTGAGTTTTTAAAATAGATAAAAAACCCGCTCTAAAGCGGGTTTTTCTAAAAGTTGGATTAGCTTAACCAATCAGTTTTTTCATTAATTCATTTACTTGAGCAGGGTTAGCTTTACCCTTAGAAGCTTTCATGACTTGACCTACAAGACCGTTAAAGGCTTTTTCTTTACCAGACTTGTACTCTTCAACCATTTTTTCATTGGCTGCAAGTACTTCTTTAATGATTGCTTCAATCGCCCCAGTGTCAGTTTCTTGCTTTAAGCCTTTTTCAGCAATGATGTCATCGGCAGATTTACCTTCCGATTCCCACATAAAGCCAAAGACTTGTTTAGCAATCTTACCGCTAATGGTGTTGTCAATAATACGTGCAATCATGCCACCTAACTGTTCAGCAGAAACAGGTGAGTCTGCCAAATCTAGGTTAGCTTTGTTTAAAGCACCTGAGAATTCGCCCATCACCCAGTTTGCCGATACTTTACCTTGTGCAGCGCCGCCCGCAGCAGCCACAACAGCTTCAAAGAAGTCTGCCATTTCGCGTGAGAGCGTAAGTACGTGTGCATCGTATTCAGTTACAGCAAATTCTGCGATAAAGCGTGCACGGCGTGCAGCAGGCAGCTCAGGAAGTGCAGCGCGAGCTGCTTCAATTTGCTCATCTGCAATAATCACAGGTAACAAATCTGGATCTGGGAAGTAGCGGTAATCGTTCGCTTCTTCTTTAGAGCGCATTGAACGCGTTTCCATTTTGTTTGGATCGAACAAACGAGTTTCTTGGTCGATGCTTCCACCGTATTCCAAAATTTCCATTTGGCGTTCAATTTCAACATTGATTGCTTGTTCAATGAAACGGAATGAGTTGAGGTTTTTAAGCTCACAGCGCGTACCAAACGGTTGACCCGGACGACGTAAAGACACGTTACAGTCTGCACGGAATGAACCTTCAGCCATGTTACCGTCGGAAATACCTAACCAGCGCACAAGGGTGTGAATTGATTTGATATATGCCACTGCTTCTTCAACCGAACGCATATCAGGTTCAGAAACGATTTCAAGTAAAGGTGTACCAGCACGGTTTAAGTCAATGCCAGACATGCCTTCAAATTGGTCATGAATCGATTTACCCGCATCTTCTTCAAGGTGAGCACGAGTTACGCCAATGCGTTTTGTTGTGCCATCTTCAAGCTGAATGTCGATGTGACCTAAGCCCACAATTGGGTTATCCATTTGGCTAATTTGATAGCCTTTTGGCGAGTCAGGGTAGAAGTAGTTTTTACGTGCAAACACAGATGCTTGGTCGATGTAAGCATCGATACCCAAACCAAAGCGGATAGCAAGATCAACTACTTTTTCATTCAGCACAGGTAATACACCCGGCATTGCCAAGTCGACAAGGCTCGCTTGCGTGTTTGGGTCTTGACCAAATTCAGTTGATGAACCCGAGAAAATTTTAGAATTGGTTGCAAGCTGAGTGTGAATCTCGATACCAATAACGACTTCCCAACCGTCAATCAATTTCAACTTTTGAGCTTCAGCCATTATGCATTCTCCTCAGCAATTGCTGCACGTTTAGTGTGCCAGTCTGTGTTTTGTTGGTATTGATGAACAATTGACAACAATTGTGATTCTGACCAGTAGTTACCAATTAATTGTAGGCCTACAGGTAAGCTGTCTTTATCAAAACCAACAGGAGCATTAATTGCTGGTAAGCCTGCTAAGTTCACTGCAAGTGTATAAATATCGCCTAAATACATTTCAGTTGGACTTAAGTTTGCACCAATTTTATAAGCAGTTGTTGGTGCAGAAGGAGCAGCGATCACATCTACATTTTCAAATGCTTTTAAGAAGTCTTGTTGAATTAAACGACGTACTTTTTGAGCTTTCACATAGTAAGCATCGTAATAACCTGCAGAAAGTGCGTATGTACCAATTAAGATACGGCGTTGAACTTCTGGACCAAAACCTTCTGAACGTGAACGCTTGTAAAGATCCATTAAGTCAACTGGGTTTTCACAGCGGTGACCGTAACGAACACCGTCATAACGAGACAAGTTAGAAGATGCTTCTGCTGGCGCGATGAGATAATACGTTGGTACATAAGCCTCAGTCATGTTGAGGTCAATCTCAACAAGTGTTGCACCCATTTCTTCAAGCTTTTTCAAAGACTCTTCAACACGAGCTTTTACGTCAGCATCTAAACCAACAACGTTAAAGTATTGTTTAGGAATACCAATACGTAAGCCTTTTACAGATGTGCCAGTTAAGTTTGCAACATAGTCATCGACTTCTTTTTTAACAGAAGTTGAATCTTTCGCATCGTGACCTGCAATCACATTCATGAGGTAAGCACAGTCTTCAGCAGAGCGTGCCATTGGACCTGCTTGGTCTAAAGATGATGCATAAGCAATGATCCCGAAGCGAGATACACGACCATAGGTCGGTTTTAAGCCTGTTAAACCACAGAAAGAGGCAGGTTGACGAATTGATCCACCTGTATCAGTACCTGTAGCAAATGGTGCTAAATCAGCCGCTACAGCCGCAGCAGAACCACCTGATGAACCACCAGGTACATGGTCAAGTGCCCAAGGATTGCTTGTTGCGCCTACATATGAGCTTTCAGAAGTTGAGCCCATCGCAAACTCATCCATGTTCACTTTACCTAAAGTGACAAGACCAGCTGCTTTAGTTTTTTCAACAACAGTTGCATCGTAAGGAGAGATGAAGTTGTCTAGTATTTTTGAACCAGCAGTTGTTTTAATACCTTTGGTACAAAAAATATCTTTGTGTGCCAGAGGAATACCCGTTAGAGCAGTTGCATTACCTGCTTTTAATGCAGCATCGGCAGCGTCTGCTTCTAAAAGCGCTTGTTCAGGTGTAACCGTCACATAACTTTTAACTTGTGAGTCGAGTTTCGTAATACGTTGCAAATAATGTTCAGTCAGTTCGCGAGATGAAAACTTCGCTTGGCTTAAGCCCTCAGCAAGTTCACGAATTGATAAGCGATGTAAATCAGTCATGAGTAAAATTTCTTTACATTCAAAATAGGGAAGATGGGTTAATTGAGTAAAAGTTATTCAATCACGCGAGGAACAAGATACAAACCATCTTGAGTTGCCGGTGCAACTGCTTGGTACTCATCTCGATGATTGCTTTCTGTTACCACATCAGCACGTAAAGGTTGAGGATTATCAAAAGGACTTTTTAAAGGTTCTACGCCTTCAGTATCAATGCCTTTTAAGGTTTCCATCATGCCTAAAATTTTATTTAGACTTTGAGCATATTCAGCAGATTGCGTATCATTGAGCGACAATCGAGCAAGATTGGCGATTGCTGAAACTGTTTGTGCATTTAAATCTGCTGAATGCTGTGCATCCGATGTAGACATAACATCACCTAATCAGTATTAAAAATTTTCAAAATATCGTGCGTTATAATAAGCGATTGACTTGTTCAAATCATCACATTTAGTTTAAAGTTGCCACCTTGCATCCACATGAAAGTTTAACTGAGAACGAACCGTGATTCTAAAACGACTAATTGGCTTGTTTTCGCCGGATCTAGCCATTGATTTAGGTACTGCAAATACACTTATTTATGCACCAGGCCGCGGCATTATATTAAATGAACCAACAGTTGTGGCAATTCGTCACAGTGGTTCACAAAAAATTGTTGCTGCTGTAGGACTAGATGCTAAGCAAATGTTAGGCCGTACGCCTGCGAATATTTCTGCAATTCGTCCAATGAAAGACGGTGTAATTGCGGATTTTGAAGTGACTGAAACCATGTTAAATCAGTTTATTGGTAAAGTTCACGAAAAACGTTTGTTCCCACCTGCACCTCGTGTGGTTGTATGTGTACCATGTAAATCAACTTTGGTCGAGCGTCGTGCGATTCGCGAAGCAGTATTTAATGCTGGTGCCCGTGATGTTCGTCTCATTGAAGAGCCTATGGCTGCTGCAATTGGCGCAGGTATGCCAGTTGAGCAAGCATGTGGTTCTATGGTTGTGGATGTTGGTGGTGGTACAACAGAAATTGCAATTATTTCATTGCAAGGTTGTGTCTATGCTGACTCTTTACGCATCGGTGGCGATGTTTTTGATGAGCAAATCATCAATTATGTTCGTAAAGCTCATGGTTGCGTGATTGGTGAAACCACAGCAGAAATCATTAAAAAAGAAGTAGGTATGGCTGTTTCTGATGGTACAACATTAGAAATTGAAGTACGTGGACGTAACCTTGCAGAAGGTGTACCTCGTGCAATTACTGTAACTTCTGACGAAATTACTCAAGCAATCTCTGATCCATTACAAAACATTGTAAGCGCAGTGAAATCAGCACTTGAGCAAACTCCTCCAGAGCTTTCTTCTGATATTGCCGAACGCGGTATTGTGTTGACAGGTGGTGGTGCGTTACTTCGTAACCTCGATAAATTATTAGCTCAAGAAACTGGTTTACCTGTTATGGTTGCTGAAGATCCTCTTACTTGTGTTACCCGCGGTGGTGGTAAAGTATTGGAATTCTTTGACAATCCGAACCATGACATGCTTTTTGTTGGTTAAGTTTAAGGATTAGGCGGTGCAACCGAATATTTTTTCAAGACAGCCGCCATCTTTCCGCTCGTTCGTTATTGCGGTCATTACATGCTTGGTTGTGCTGTTCTTTGATTGGCGTATGCCGTATGTAATTCAGCCAGCAAGGGATGTCTTGTACGCTGCATATAACCCAATTTATGCATTGGCCAGTTATCCAGTCCTGTCGAGAGAATGGCTGAATCAACAAACAAAATCTGAAGCACAACTGCGTCGTGAAAATACTGCGATGCAGGCTGAGCTTTTACAAGCTCAAGTCCGCTTACAGAAGCTTTCTGAACTGTCAGCTGAAAACACCCGTTTGCGAGGTCTTCTTGATACTCCATTAATTATTGATGGACGTATGGAGATTGCTGAAGTGATAGGGACAGATGCAGACCCATTACGTCATATCATCATTGTTAACCGTGGCTCTATGGACCATTTAAAGGTCGGTCAAACGGTTCTGGATGATAAGGGGATTATGGGGCAGATCATTAATGTATATCCTCATAGCTCACGTGTAATGTTGTTATCAGATAAAGAACACTCACTTTCAGTCCGTCTTGAACGCACTGGCATGCGTGCGATTGTTTCTGGTACAGGTGATTTGGGCCGTTTAAAAATGGAATATGTCCCGACGAGTGCGAATATTCAAGTGGGCGATAAAGTATTTAGCTCAGGCTTGGGTGAACATTTCCCAGCAGGGTATGCAGTGGGTACAGTAGCCAAAGTAAGACGCCATAATTCAGGTGAGTTTGCAGAAATTGATGTTACACCAGCAGCGCAATTAGCAACAGGTCACCATGTAGTCGTACTTTTCTCAGAGTCATTAGCGAAGGAGCAACCATATGCCGATCGCTAAACTGAAGCGAGAAAAGCGCCAAGATCCATTATGGGGAATAATTATCTCTGTTATTGTGGCTTCTGTGCTCATGGTTTACCCGCTATCCTATGATATTTCAGGTTGGCGCCCATTATTCATGTTGATGATTATGCTGTTTTGGGTGGTGTGTCAGCCAACATGGTGTGGGATCTGGTTTGCGTTTGGAATGGGAATTTTTACAGACTTATTGCTTGATGCTCCTTTAGGTCTTAATGCTTTAAGCTTTGTAATTGTGAGTTTTCTTACCCGTTTTTTAATTCGTGAGCGCCGTATTTTAACCTTTGGTAATTTATGGACGATCGCAACTCTGGTCATTATTGCTCATTTAGCGTTTATGTGGGTAACCCAGACCATGGGTGGAATTCATTTTTCAATTGCTAGACATTGGCAACCATTGATGACAAGTATCATCACTTGGCCAATCGTCTATTATTGTTTGGCAAAATGGCGCATATAGTTTTAGCATCTAGCTCTCCTCGTCGGAAGGAGCTATTGCAACAGCTGGGTTTAGATTTTGAAATCTATAGTCCTGATATTGATGAGTCTATTCATGAAAATGAGCTGGTTCACCATTATGTTGAACGCTTGGCTAGAGAAAAAGCGCAAACTGTATTAAAGCTTTTTCCAGAAGCAATTGTTATTGCTGCCGATACAAGTCTTGGGCTTGATGGTCAAATTATTGGTAAGCCTGAATCAAAAAGCCATGCTTTTGAAATATGGAAACAATTATCTGGACGTTGGCATGATGTGTTTTCTGGACTATGCATTGCGACTCAACAACAACTGTTAAGTCAGGTGGTGCAAACACAAGTCGAATTCCAGCATTTGACGACGCAAGATATGGAAGATTATTGGACTACAGGTGAGCCTGTGGGGAAGGCCGGTGGATACGCAATTCAAGGAATTGCTTCTCAATATATTCCCCAAATTCAAGGAAGTTATAGTAATGTGGTAGGACTTCCTTTATACGAATTTGCCCAGTTATTAAAAAGAGTAAAGACATAAGAGGTTGTTATCATTCTTAATTGAATAGCATTGTCGATAAACACTAGGCAAAGTTAACAGCTTCTCTGACTCTTTAATAAAAATTTTATAATGCTTTGAGTTTATGTATGTCAGAAGAATTACTTATTAATGTCACGCCTATGGAGTGTCGGGTGGCATTAATCGAAAATGGAACTGTTAATGAGCTGTATGTCGAGCGTACAGTCAAGCGCGGTCTAGTTGGCAATATTTACAAGGGTAAAGTCGTGCGAGTGCTTCCGGGCATGCAGGCCGCTTTTGTTGATATCGGTTTATCTCGAACAGCTTTTTTACATATCAATGATATGGTTTGGCCGCGTTCACAGCCCACCCCAAATGTTTTTGAACTCTTACACCCTGGGCAAACGCTTACTGTCCAAGTAATGAAAGATATGTTGGGTACAAAAGGCGCACGTCTCAGCACAGATCTTTCAATTCCTTCTCGTTACCTAGTCTTAATGCCATACGGTAATCATATTGGTGTATCGCAGCGTATTGAGTCTGAAGAAGAACGAGAGCGATTGCGTAATATTATTGAAGGTATTCAATCTGAACATAATTTGCCGGGTAGCGTAATTGTACGTACAGCTGCTGAAGGTGTAGATGAGGCAGAAATTGCACGGGATATGTGCTATCTGAGTAAATTATGGGAATACATCCAACGGAAGCAAATTGATGTTGCGGTTCCTTCTTTAATTTTTGAAGAGTTGCCATTACCTCAGCGTATTATTCGAGATTTAGCAAGCGAAGAGACTGCAAAGATCTATGTCGATTCGAGAGAAATTCATGCCAAACTTCTTGAGTTTGTTGAAGAATTTGTCCCGAATATGCAGAATCGACTCATTCATTATCCGGGTGAGCGACCACTATTTGATCTTTATAATGTCGAAGAAGATATTCAAAAAGCCCTTCAAACCCGTGTAGCTTTGAAATCGGGTGGTTATCTGATGATAGACCAGACTGAAGCCATGACAACGATTGACGTTAACACGGGTTCATATGTTGGTGGTCGTAGTCTTGAAGACACCGTTTTTAAAACCAATATGGAGGCGACTCAAGTTATCGCGCGTCAACTTAGACTGCGTAATTTGGGCGGTATTCTCATTATTGATTTTATTGACATGCAAGAGGCAATTCACCGTGAAGAGGTGATGCGTCAGTTTGAAAAAATGCTTGAGCGCGATCATGCCAAGACCAAAATTACTCAGGTTTCAGAACTTGGGTTGGTTGAAATGACGCGTAAACGCACACGTGAATCGTTAGAACATTTGCTGTGTGAGTCGTGTCCAACCTGTCAAGGGCGTGGTTTTGTCAAAACAGCAGAGACAGTGTGTTACGAAATATTTCGTGAGATATTACGATATACCCGTGCATTTGAGTCAACGAGTGGCTTTACTGTTGTTGCTCATCCTTCTGTGATTGACCGATTATTAACAGCAGAAGCGCCAGCAGTGGCAGATTTAGAGCATTTCATCAACCGTGTCATTAAATTTCAGGTCGAAAATTTATATACGCAAGAGCAATACGATATCATTTTAAGTTAAAGTTGTAACAAGATATCGCTTAATCCTTGTTACAACTGAAATTTTACTTTCATTCATGAATTTTAAATACTACTTACATACAGTAGCCGTAGACGTTCTCCCTATTTAACGTCTTAGCAAACAATAAGAGGTATAACCCATGAATGTAAGTGAAAACTTAATTAGCAACGGTCTTAAACATGTTTTAGAAAGCACGCCAGTAAATAGCTGCTATATGTTGAATGACCAAGGTAAAGAAGTGCCGATCACAACTGCGATGATTCGTTCAGTATGTCATCAGTTGCTTAACCAGTGCCGCACCATCAAAAAATAAGGGGCCGATTCAAAGCCCCTTAATTTTTCTAACTTGCTGAATGATGTTTCAGTTGTTTCTCTGCAATAATTTCTTCAAAACGTTGAATCTCATCTTCTAAGTGAGTCAAAAGGTTTTGCATTTTTGGCAAGGCATTTCGACAAGCCGTTAATCCAACTTCAAGCTTATCTAAATAACTGGTCATGGTAATATTTAAAGCCTGTCCATCCATGACAATTGAAGCAGGGTAGAGGGCGTCTAATTTCGCACCATTCCAATAAAGCGGCTCACGTGGTCCTGGTACATTAGAAATAACTAAATTGAATGCCTGACGCTTAGGAAGCATTCCTGACATGATGTTTAATCCTGCCGGACCATAAACAACCGCACTATAGTTTAAAATCTCATTCGCAGTCATACGGCTAAAGCGTTGCTTTGAATTTTGCATGCTGCGACGAATGATTTCTAGACGTTCTAACGGTTGGTCTTTATGAGTTCCTAAATTTGCCAGAATCATGGTAATTCGGTTACTCATATCAGAATCATCTGTGCGTAATGAAGCTGGAACCATGGCAATAAGTGGTTTTTTAGGTAAGCTATTTTGACTAATCAAATATTCACGTAAAGCACCAGAACAAACAGCCAACACAACATCATTAATTGTCACGCCTAATACTTTTGAAATTTTTCTAAGGCGACTCAATTCAAAGGATTGGGCAGCAAAGCGACGTGAAGCACTCACTCTTTGGTTCAAAATCGACACTGGCGCCTGAAAGGTAGAAACGTAATCAGGATTTTTACCCATTTCTTTAAATATAGTCTGAGATAGCTCTTGCATGACTTTAGGAGCTATATCGAGTTGAGACTTAATGCCGCCTAAAATACTCTTAATTTTACTTGTGCTTGGTGTAGGAACTTTTAAGCGCTTAGTTCTTTTGCTCTCAACACACCATAAAGGAACAACGTGTTTCTCTTCAGGTGTTTTTGAAAGTGATTTCTCAATCAAACGCATACCCGCAACGCCATCGACCATTGCATGATGGATTTTAAAATACATGGCAAAACGATTGCCTTCGATTCCTTCAATAATGTCACAAGTCCAAAGTGGTTTTGCGCGGTCAATTAAAGAACTATGTTGCTGTGAAATATAAACCAGAAGTTCACGAATGCGGCCAGGATGAGGTAAAGCAATGTGGCGAAAGTGATGATCGATATCAAACTCTTCATCCTCATCCCAAAATAGACCATTTAAACGGTTATTGAAGGGCGGAATAGGAATGCTTTTTGAGCGTTTAATATCTTCTACTAAATCATGTACGAAGGTTTCAGGCGCATTTTCAGGAATTTCAAATAAAAATAATCCACCGACATGCATGGGTTGCTGTCTTTTTTCAAGTGACAGAAAAATGAAATCAATTGGGTGTAATGGACGCATAAATCATTGTGCCTCATGCATTTTTCTAAGAAGCCCTTATCTGAGCTCTTATTAGAATTATAGAACCGTAAAATTAAGTATATAGCGTTTAGAGTAGATAAAATATGACTTTGTGTACGGAACATGACATAAAAAAAACCACTGATTTAGCAGTGGTTTTTTGATAACAAATTACTTTTTCATGTTGCCTGCATGCAATCCGCACTCTTTTTGAGTCGCTTCTTCCCACCACCAGCGTCCTTCACGCTCATGTTGATTTGGTAATACAGCTCGTGTACATGGTTCACAGCCAATAGAAACAAAACCACGTTCGTGAAGAGGGTTATATGGAATTTCCATCATACGGATGTAGCTCCATACTTCAGCACTTGTCCAGTTTGCTAAAGGATTATATTTAATCAGTTGCTTACCTGGACCAGAGAAACCTACGTCAGCTTGTACTACTGGAATTTCTGTACGTGTACCAGGACTTTGATCTTTACGTTGGCCCGTAATCCAGCCATCTAAAGTCGCAAGTTTTTTACGTAAAGGCTGAACTTTTCGGATACCACAACATTCTTGGTGCCCATCTGTAAAAAAACTGAATAAACCTTTTTCGTTTACCATGTTTTGAACAGCTTCAGATTCAGGGAAACAAATTTCGATATTGATATTGTAGTGTTTACGGACAGTTTCAATAAATTGATAAGTTTCGGCATGCAGTCGACCAGTGTCGAGACTAAAGACACGGAACGGCTTACCCAAACGTGAAGCAATATCAATTAAAACAACATCTTCAGCTCCCGAAAAAGAAATTGCGATTTCACCTTGTTGGCTTAAGGCAAGTTCTAAAATTTCTCGAGGGCTTTTGGTTGCATATTCAGCAGCAAGAGCATCTACGATATCAATAGTCGGAATAACGGTCATGTGTGTTCCTGGCAAAAGGCTTGGGCGCATTGAGTTATGAAAAATATTCTAAAGGATAGTTGATAAACTGCTTAGCACTTTAATTTCGATCCTTATGAATAAAATTGATTTGATCAATAACAACGCAAAACTGAAAATCTTAGTGGTATGATACAGCAATTTTTAACCAACGTTGGAAGCATTCATGGAAATCGTATGCCTAGATCTTGAAGGGGTTTTAGTTCCTGAAATCTGGATCAATTTCGCTAAAAAAACAGGGATTAAAGAACTCGAGGCAACAACTCGTGATATTCCGGATTATGATGTTTTAATGACTCAGCGCCTTAATATCTTAAAACAACACGGTTTAGGCTTAAATGACATTCAAGAAGTCATTGCTGAGATGGGACCGTTACCAGGTGCAAAAGAATTTGTTGAATGGGTGAGTACTCATTTCCAACTCGTGATCTTGTCCGATACCTTCTATGAATTTGCGCATCCTTTAATGAAGCAATTAGGGTGGCCAACAATCTTCTGTCATAAATTAGAGACAGATGAAGAAGGAATGATTACAGCTTATAAATTGCGTCAACCAGATCAAAAACGTGAATCTGTTAAAGCACTACATGGTTTAAATTTCCGTGTAATCGCAGCGGGTGATTCATATAACGATACAACCATGTTGGGTGAAGCTGACCACGGTTTCTTATTTGATGCACCTGCAAACGTGATTGCTGAGTTCCCGCAGTTTCCAGCTATCCACGGATATGATGCATTAAAAGAAGCAATCCGTTCAGTTTCGAAACGTAGCATTCCAGCATAAGAAACAAATAATAAAAAAGGCGCTTAAAGCGCCTTTTTTATATGAATGAGCTTTGAAACTTAGAATTTATAGCCAAGTTTTAAACCATAAGCGATTGCATTGTTGTCAGAGAACTCTGCAACATATTGATCCGTACCTGCTTGTGCGCCAGTTTGAGCTTTGGCATCACCCAGCCAGAAGTATTTTACGCCACCAGCAATAAATGTTTGTGGGGTTGGGCTATATTGAACGCCTAGGCCTACGTTCCAATAACCTTCAGTTGGGCCTAAAGTTGTAACAGGGTTACCTGCACCAGAGTCCCAACCTACAGAAACGTTACCTGCCCATTTATCATTAAGTTTACGGCCTACACCAGCATTAACAGACCATTGGTCATCAGCGTATTCAACTAAATTAAAGCCATTTGGACGCCCAACAAGATTGCCTACAGCTTCTGAAACTTTACCAAATTTATATGGTTGAATTGAGAAGTCTTTCCAGTTTACCCAACGTACATTGGCGAATGCGACTGTATTTGCCATGACACCTGTTTGGAAATCAAGGTTTACAGATTGGGGGGTAGTAATTGTAGTTTTCCCTTCTGTGTTAATAGCTTGAAGTTTAGATGCAGGAACATCTAAACCAGCAAGTACTGAAGTAAGACCCGGGAAATTTAATAAAGATAAACTTTCATTAATATCCACTTTATGATCAATTTCAGATCGATAAGTTACAGATGCTTTTAATGCAATTTCAGGGATTTGATAAGCTGCACCTGCTAACCAACCAGCGCCTGTAGTTTCTTTAATATTTGCATCATAACCATTGTAAAGGCTATAAGCTTGACCTCGTAAACTTACATGACCTTTAACTGTTTGTAATACTGGGCCCGCATAGAAGTTAAAATTTTGAGTCGGTTGATAACCAAAAACAAAAGATAAGTTTTGTGTATCAACTTCAACTTTTGTTCCGCCAGTTCCTAAATAATTATTTGCTACAGCAAGAGCACCCGCAAGTTGTTGAAATTGAGGACTTGCTAAAACTTGTCCTTTTGCTATTGCCACAGTTTGGTCATTTACAGGTAACCCTTGTGCTATCAAAGCTTCTTTTGCTTTTTTCGTAACAATCCCGTCAATTGCAGCAGGAGATAGAACTGAGTCAGAACCTGGATTTGAAACGAATGCGTTATTACCTGAGTATTCTGCATCTGAACCAAATGGTTGATCGTAAAGTAAACCAAAAGAGAATTTATCGTTAAGTTGTAGTTTTAAGGCTGCGCTTGGAAAATAGTAATCATCAGCCATATCGCCAATATCACGGCGAGTTGCACTTCCTCCTGCTTCTTTACCCGCTACATCTGGGTCTAAAACAGAAATACCAGCTTCAAAGTAGTTACCAGGCTGCAAGAATGCAGACATTGATTGTCCAGAGCGATCCAATGCTGCTGCAAAAACCCCAGTTGCAGGCAGCGTTGCTAAAATCATTGCAGTGCTCAGATGTTTTAATTTCATTTTAATCTTTCCTTGAACTTCAAGACATTTTTTTAAAAGTAACAGAGTTAAACCGTTTAAACTGTGTTGCCTTCAAAGCTTCTAATTACAACTTATAAAAGCTTTGATAACTCCATGTAACAAAAATAGCATAATTACAATAAGAGTAAATCTGTTATATGAACTGAAGAGTACTCACTTTTTATACAAATAGTGCCAATAATGGATGAAATATGAAGGAATATTTTTATTGTTAAATTATTTTAATTAATTGATATTTATATTTTTTATCTATTAGTAAAGGTATTTGTTTTAGTGACATTTTTGTCATAAATTCAAGAAAAAAGGTCAAAGATTTTTTTGTAAAAATATGAATTAATTGATTATGAAATGAGTATTAGTTGTCATTTTTAGTTGATAAGTCCAGTTTTTCTACATCTGTATATTATTGATTAACTTTTATATTCTTAATTTTATAAAAAAGTTAACCTTAAATTTTTTACCATTTGGTCTATTTTTGAGCGTATTAGGGCTTTCTATTTAAAAGTTATGAGTAAGAAAATAACCGAAAATAATAAGCTAGATTCGGCTATTTAATTTTAGAGCTCAAACACAGCATTAGAGTGGATATAGTTTTTCATCAAATTGCTCAAGCTTAGGAAATTTTAGTGGTTCAAGCTTGTCTAGATGAGTGAGGTAGGTTACGTAGTCGTCGAGAAGGGTTTCTCGTGCTTCTTGGCTAATATAAGGTACATGATAAGCAATGAATGGCGGTAAAACTTCAAAACCTGCATATGCCAAAGTACCACGTTGAATCGGTGATAAATAATTTTCGATTGGACCGTGAATGGAGTTCTCTCCAAACATGTGCGTTCTACCACCGAGTGTTAAGCACAACATCGCTTTTTTACCAGACATTCCACCGTGGTTATAAAACCGTTTACCGCCATAAAAAAGTCCTGAAACGAACACACGATCAATCCAGCCCTTTAAAATTGCTGGAACAGATGTCCAATAGAATGGGAAATTTAAAATGAGTAGATCAGCTTTTTTTACCTTTTCAATTTCTGCTTGAATATCAGGAGCTAGAAGTTGATTTTTGCTGGCATTTCTTTGTTCGAGGGCATAGTTAAAATAATCAGGTTGGTCGAGCTCTAAAAAATCCTCTTTGGACGCAATAGGGTTAAATTGCATGGCATATAAATCTGAAACTTCTACTGTGTGCCCCAATTTTTCTAAGGTTTGTTTGGCTGTACTTTTTAGAGCGGCAGTAAAAGACTGTGGTTCTGGATGAGCATGGACAATCAGAATGTTCATAAGGCGACCTGTATTCTTTTCAGAAATTGTGCTGTCTCGTGCAATTCAGCGGATTTTATTTTGAATAACTATGCATCAATTTAAAAGCATGGCATAGTTCATGAACTGACAGTTTTTACCATTTCGCGCCATTTTATTTTGCTCATTGGGTTGCTCATGAATCCAGAATTACCCGGAACTTATATTAATTTAATTGCCGAGACTGTTAAGCGGTGGGATGTCTCTGGTGAGCAACTTTTAGATGGAAGTGGAATAACCTTAGACCAATTAAAAAAGCCTTATTGGTATGTTGAGTTCAACATCTTAAATCAGCTTATTGAACGGGCGATTGATTTATGCAAAGAGCCAGCATTAGCTGGGTATTTAGCTTTAAGCATGACGGCTTCATGTTATGGGTCAGTCGGAATGGCAGCTATAGTTTCTCCAAATTTAGAAGAAGCGCTGAAAATTCTTGAACAGTTCATTGGCTCACGTTGTAAGGTCTTTAAACCAGAATTAAAACAAGAAAATAATTATGCATATTGGTCAATTCATCAACCCGTCGATGCATTTCAGCTGAGCCCAAATGCCAACATTTTTTTGTTAGTCGGTTTTGTCCAAATTGCAAAAAAATTAACAGGGCTTTCCCATTTAGGAAAAGTTGAATTACAAATGCCAGAACCAATAGGTTTTACCCAAATAAGTCATCAATTGCCTGTTACTTGTTTATTTAATCAAAAGTGTAATCGTTGGATATTTCTAAAAGAGTATTTAGCACAGCCTGTATTAACGGTGGACCCAATGCTAGCGCCGTTGTTAAATGCACAATGTAAGCGGGATATAGAGAAATTAAACTTAAAAAGTGGCTGGAAAGGGCGAGTCAAACAAGTTGCTGAAAAATTGCTTTTGAATGGGGAGGTTGAGACATTAAAAGTTGGGCAAGTGGCTCAAATCATGAATATGTCAGAGCGAACCCTGCAACGCTATTTAGCTCTTGATCATACTAGTTTTACCCTTTTGGTGGACTCACTGAAAAAGGAGCATGCCCTGAAATTTTTAGCACAAAATAACCTGTCGATTGAAAAAGTCGCTTTAATGCTAGGTTATGCCGAGACTTCTCACTTTACCCGTGCATTTAAGCGCTGGATGGGCATCACGCCTAAATATTTCCAAATCAAACATAAGATGGATGATTTAAGTTAAAAGGCCATAAATTTATGGCCTTTCATTTATCATTTGAATTCATTAAGTAGATTTTTCTGGCTTAGATGAGAGTGATTCAATTACTTCAAAATAGCTAGGTGGTGCTGGAACATGGCCGCGATTTCTCAATAGACGATGCATGCGCGGTAATTTGAAGTAGGGCACCGAAGCCATTAAATGGTGTTCCATATGGTAATTAACATGAATAGGGGCCACAAAACTTCTAGCAATCCAACCTGCACGTGTTGTACGGGTATTCGTTAAAGCGGTATTACTCGTTTGCATACCTGCATGTTCGGCCATGGAGCGAATTCTTAAAAATAATGGGAAGGGGGTTAAGTAAGCTAGGGGCCATAACCAATAAAACCGTTGTTGACCAAAAGCTTTTAAAACACCATAAAGAGCTACATTGGTTGCAATGGCTCCACTACTGTTTTTTATAAGACTTTTAGCATAGTCAACGAAGTCTTTATTACTTCGGTCTAGCCAGACTTGATCATTTGCAACCGTCCATTTCATTAAATCGAGATCCATTAACACTCGACCAAAGCTAAACTTTAATCCGGTCATACCCGTTAAGTCGCGTAAGAATTTACGAGTAAGAGATTTTTTACTTACAGGAAAACCAGAAACTAAAGAAAGGTCTGGGTCATCTGGAGTAGACGTTTTTGCATGATGACGCACATGATGTACGCGATATTTTTGTAGATCATTCCAGATGGGACGGGCGCATAGCCACTCACCGACAAAGTCATTTATTTTTTTATTTTTGAACAAGCTTTTATGCGATGCATCATGCATCAAAATCGCTAGGCATAACTGGCGACCAGCCAATATTGCTAAGGCAAGCATACAAGCAAGTAATTTGCCCCAGCTCGGTAAGTAATCCCACATCATGATTAAACTGGCAAATGTTCCACCAATAACAGCCCACGTACTTGCAACAGCCCAAGCACCATATGCATCTGAGGGTTGTGTGAGTTCCTGTATTTCTTCTCTGCTAAAGAGATCGGTCACACTCACTTGTGCATTCATTTTTATTCTCCCAAATCAGATTTTGGTATCCATATTTTATATTACCAATATAATCATAAAATTTAAAAAAGTGTAATATTTGTTTGTAAAAAAATAAATCGCCCTTTAATGGGCTAATTCATTTTTATAAAGTTTCTGCCACAGCTTTTGTCCAATCGAGTCGAGCTGCTGTACATTTTGAGCAAACTGATTGCGGGCATGTTCGTTAACAAATGGAGGGGGCAACAGAGGGTCGTTCATGAGTAAGGTAATCGTTTCACGTCCTAATAACAAAGCTTGAGTGGCGACCTCATTTAAGGATAAATTTTTATAATTCAAAAGCCATTCTTGGATATCTTGACTATACATCTCATAATTTTCTTCAAGCTGCTTCGTATCCCATAAAGAAGGAATTAACAAAACTGTTTTTGGGTCAAACTTTTGAATAATAGAAATTTTAGCTTCATTTTCAAGGCCCGCTAAAGTGAGTTCTTCACATGTTTTTTCAAAACTATAGGCTAAATTGTCTGGGCGTATATAAATACCAGTTTCAAGTTCTCTAAAACCAAATTGATGTAAAGCATGTTCTCTCTTTTTTAAAGCGGTCCGATCTATACGGCCTAATGTCCCCGTAAACACTGCCAGATAATTCTGTTGCCATTCTTTGGTTTGTTTAATGCCATTTTTACGATTCAAAATGACTTTTGCCCAGTCTTTAGTTGATGGTGAAAGTTGATAGATACCACGCTCGACACTTTCTATCATGCCTTCATTTAGTAGCCGAGTCGTAGCAACACGAATACCGTTGTCACTCATATTAAAAAGTTTAGCTGCAATCAATATTTGTTTAATGGTGAGCTGAGGATAAGCTGAGGAAAGAAATAAATCGATAATAAGATGACGTGCATTAATTTTGGTATTTTTCATTCAGATAGAATTTTTGATATGAGTTGCATGTAAGAAAAATAATATCATGTTTTTGTAATGTCTTTTTAAGATCATTTTAGGGTAAATAAGCGTAAAAATCTTTAGCTATAGAATGAGAAATTTTGTAGTTCTTAACCAAGTTCATCTTTTTACGATAGTTAACCTAAGATTGTCATGATGATGTGATACATTATTCCCCTTTAAATAAACCGCCTTTTGCTAAGGGCAATAACCACAAATGCTAGAAATGATCTGATATTGGGCATGAACTAGGCCAAAATTATGGTTTATACATGATATAAAACAAATTTTTAGACTTTTCTGGTGATTAACTTTTTGAGCAAGTGATGGAAAATTTTGAAGTTATAAAAGCACTGTTTTTAGGCTTTGTCGAAGGCTTAACTGAATTTTTACCAATCTCGAGTACAGGCCATTTAATTTTATTTGGTCATATTATCGATTTCCATTCAGACGGCGGTCGTGTATTTGAGGTCGTAATCCAGTTAGGTGCTATTTTGGCAGTGTGCTGGTTATACCGACAAAAAATTGTTAACTTGATTAAAGGCTTCTTTAGTGGTGATGTGGAATCACGTCATTTTGCTATCAGTGTACTTATTGCATTCTTCCCCGCAGTTATTATTGGGGTTTTGGCAGTAGACTTTATTAAAAGTGTTTTATTCAGCCCAATTGTGGTGGCGATTGCCTTAATTGTCGGGGCGCTTATTATTTTCTGGGTTGAATCTAGACAATTTGAACATAAGACACTCGATGCAACCAAAATTACTTTTAAACAAGCACTTTTAGTTGGACTTGCTCAATGTGTTGCCATGATTCCAGGAACTTCACGTTCAGGTGCAACAATTGTGGGCGGAATGTTTGCGGGCTTATCACGTAAGGCTGCTACAGAATTCTCTTTCTTCCTTGCTATGCCAACCATGTTGGGTGCTGCAACTTTTGACTTAGTTAAAAATGCTGACGTACTGACCGCCGATAATATGATTAATATTGGGGTAGGTTTCGTTGCTGCTTTTATTGCCGCATTGTTTGTTGTAAAAGCATTGGTTCTGTTTGTAGAGCGTCATACCTTACGCGTATTTGCTTGGTATCGAATTGCACTCGGTGTAATTATTTTAATTGCAGCAATGTTCTTTAATTTATCGGCTTAAATAATCTGATGAAGTGAAAAACCTAGAATGCTCTAGGTTTTTTTATGCCTAAAAATTGATTTGAATTGCCTATTTATACAAAGTAAACGTAAGACAGATGTTTTCATTTTAGGTTCATTGTTATATTAATTATTAGATTACTTCTCACAATAAAACTATGCCGCAAAATCATCTTACAGAACATTTGGTCGATGCATTTTTGCACTTGGCTCCAGCAGAAGGACTCTATCCTACTTTTATTTCTAACATCACTTTGATGCGTGTAGATCATTCCACACCTCCTGTTGCCGTGCTGCAAGAACCCTCAATTGTTTTAGTTATACAGGGATTGAAGCGAGGGTATATTGGTAAAGAAATCTTTCAATTTCAACGAGGACAGTGCTTATTCATCTCAATTGCAATACCGTTTGATTGCGATACTGTTGTTGAAAATAATGAACCAATGTTGGCGATAGCAATAAAATTTGAACCACAAATGATGGCTGATCTCATTACTAAAATGGATAAACAGCAACAAGTGGTTACTGAAGATGTTCACTCTGAAGATTTAAAATTAAGCTGTGGGCTTAGAGTGATCGACATGAATATCACCATTTCCGAGGTTGCTCTCAGATTGCTTAATTTACTTCGTTCTAAACAAGATACTTTTATATTAGGTGAGCAAGTTAAAAGAGAGTTGGTTTATCGTGTGGTGCAGGCCTCAGGTAATAATCTAGTCGAGAGTTTATCCGCTATAGTAAGTCGAAATGGTGTGATTTACACCATTTGTGAAATTATTCAGCGTGATTATTATCATAACTTAACGGTTCAAGAATTGGCGAAACAAGCAGGCATGAGCATCTCGCTTTTTCATCAGACTTTTAAAAAAGTGACAAATTATTCGCCCTTACAGTACATAAAAATTACTCGGTTACATAAGGCACGTGAGTTAATCATGAACAATAAAATGGGTGTAGCAGAAGCCGCCTATGAGGTTGGTTATGTCAGTGCTTCACAATTTAGCCGAGAATTTAAGCGACTGTTTGGCGTTCCACCCAAGTCCTCAATTATTTAACGTAGATTAGTATTTGAAATATAAATCAAACATGGAGCATTTTATGACCTTTCCAACAACCATGAAAATTATTGAAATTACGGCTCCAGGTGGACCAGAGGTTTTAAAAGTTCAAGATGCTAGTCTTCCAGTACCTCAAGCAAATGAAGTCTTAATCGAGGTAAAGGCTGCTGGAATTAACCGCCCTGACGTTTTACAGCGTATGGGTTTATATCCAATGCCTAAAGGTGTTACTCAAATACCAGGGTTGGAAGTCGCTGGTGTTGTGGTTGCTGTAGGTGACGAAGTAGATCAATTCAAGGTTGGAGATAAAGTTTGTGCTCTAACAAATGGCGGTGGTTATGCTGAGTACTGTGCGGTAACTGCAACTCAAGTATTGCCAATACCTGAAAATTTATCTTTTACGCAAGCTGCTGCGCTTCCGGAAACATTCTTTACGGTTTGGGCAAACCTATTTGATATTGGCCGTTTAAAGAAAGATGAAACGGCACTGATTCATGGTGGGGCAAGTGGTATTGGAACTACAGCTTTAGCGATTTGCCAAGCTTTAGGAATTAAAACTTTTGCTACCGTTGGTAGTGAAGATAAAGTTGAAGCACTCTCTAGTTTCACCACAGCAATTAACTATAAAACCCAAGATTTTGAGCAAGAAGTTTTGAAACATACTCAAGATCAAGGTGTTGATGTTATTTTGGATATTGTGGGTGGTTCTTATTTCTCGAAAAATTTAAATCTATTAAAACGCGATGGTCGACTTGTCATTATTGGCTTTATGGGCGGTCGAATTGCAAAAGAATTTGATTTACAAAAACTGATTTTAAAACGTGCCACAATTACGGGTTCAACGATGCGAGCACGTAATAGCCAAGAAAAAGCAGAAATTGCCAAATCTTTACATGAGCATGTATGGCCGCTCTTGGCTCAAGGTAAATGTTTACCTCAGATCTATAAAACGTATGCTTTTTCAGATGTACAAAGTGCTCATGCATGTATGGAACAAGGTGATCATATTGGGAAGATCGTTTTAGAAATGAATGCGTAACGCTGTAATCATTAAAGTTTGGGTGAACGACAGGTTTGCCTAAACTATACTTTTTAATTCTAGGTTCTGCCTATTTCTCTATAAAAATTGCCAAATTCTATTGGCAGGTTGCACCAGTTCAATGACTTCACCTATAAATTGAGTAAGAAATAACAATTGGTTCCTACTTTATTATTTCTTTCCATATTGATGAAAAAGGATAGTAACAATGAATACCGCAAATATTGATGATAAAAATCCTACTCCAGATTTGGCTGAAGATAATGCCTTTTTCCCATCACCTTATTCACTAAGTCAATATACTGCTCCTAAAACCGATTACGATGGTACGACTTATTCAACGCCGTATGCGGGCAATAAAAAAGTTTTAATGATTGCAACTGATGAACGCTATATCCAGATGCAAAACGGTAAGTTCTTTTCTACAGGAAACCATCCTGTAGAAATGCTTTTACCGATGTTTCATTTAGATAATGCAGGCTTTGAAATTGATGTTGCGACACTTTCTGGGAACCCTGTCAAACTTGAAATGTGGGCGATGCCAAAGCAAGAACAAGTTGTATTAGATACTTTTCAAAAATACGCAGATAAATTAAAAAATCCATTAAAGCTAACTGATATTTTAGAAAATGCAGTCGGTGAAAACTCACCATATGCGGCTGTATTTATTCCGGGTGGGCATGGCGTATTAGCTAAAATTCCACATAGCCTTGAGGTGAAAAAAGTCCTTAAATGGGCGGTTGAACAAGATAAATTTATTATTACATTATGTCATGGTCCAGCTTCATTACTGGCTGCGGCAGTAGATGAACAGCCAGAAAACTATATTTTTAAAGGCTATCAAATTTGTGTATTCCCTGATTCCTTAGATAAGGGAGCAAATATTGATATCGGTTATATGCCTGGAGCTTTACCTTGGCTAGTAGGTGAAAACCTTGAAAAACTCGGTGTAGAAATTTTAAATAAAGGTATTACAGGTCAATGTCATAGAGACCGTAAATTGTTAACTGGTGATAGTCCGCTTGCTTCTAATAATTTAGGAAAACTTGCAGCTGAAACATTGTTGGCTGAAGTGAAGGATTAAGTACACAATTTTTATGAGAATAAGACTTATATTTATTAAGTCCTATTTTTTATAATAAATAATGTGTTAGGTGTAAAATTGAAAATGATAAAAATAGAAGATATAAATCTACTTGAGCAAGGGTATAAGTTGGTATTTGATTTAAGGTCATCTTCTTCAATCTTGATGGATGAAAATTATATCAAAAATATACAGCAAACTACGTTGGATAAGGGAACAACAATGGGGCTTAAGGGTGACAATGGTTTATATGCAACAGCTGAATGGTGGGAAAATATCAAAAGTGGCAATATAGAAACTTATTGTGTGAAAGGTGTAATAGTTGGGATTAATCAAGAAAATCCATTTATAGATGCAAATAAAATGATTACAGTTAAAGTCAATGGAACTAATAAAGAAATTTTTCAAGATATAGTTTTTACTAATGAAAGAGAAAAAATTATTAGTGAAGAGCTTTACAAAGCTGGAAATGAGATAGCATCCATTTATATTCTTGATAAATTAAAAGAAGATGATGTTTGGAATTGGGTAGTAGAAGAGAAATTTGGCGTTTCTCCATTACTTAATAGAGTTTACATTAAGGATGGAGGTTAAAATTATTTTATATTAATGGATTGTAGGAGTTTAATATGGATGAGGATGAAACTAATATTGTAGCCTATAATTACGTGGGTTATATTAAATTAAATAAAGATATTATTTTTCCTGCTAATGGTAATGAAAATGATATTATTTATAACCAAAGTGGAGTTAATAGGCGAATTTTTTCGGGATATGTTAATTTTCCCGAAGTTGAAAAGGACACTTTATTTTATATGAAAGCTTTTTTACTTACACTTACTGTAGATATACCTTGTAAGGAAGAAATTCATTCTTTAATTAAAATATTTTCATATTGTGAAAACCACTCTTTATTAATTGAAAAATTATCATTAGGGTTGAAATCTAATTCAAAAGGTTTTGTTTTTAATGGGCTTAAAGAAATAATAGGTGATTTTTACTTGTTAGAAAAAATTGATGACTTGTTTTTCTATGATAGGAGAGAGGAGTCGTACAATAATTTTTTTAAAAATTATAAATAATTTAGATGATTATAAAATATAAAAGGGATGAAGACTAAATAAAATGATAGAGAATTGTGCATTGATTAATCAAGGATGTAAATTTATTTTTGAATGAGGTGGTAAGTATCACCGAATATAAGTTTTAGGATTAAGGGTTTCTTATATGGACCTAAAGGAAATTTACTTTTATCTGCTTGAAAGGCATAAGAAAAAGATAGTTTTTTTAATTTTATTTTTTACTTTAGTGAGTGTTTCCATTCAAGTTAAAGTGGGCTTGATTGACTATGGATACTTTTTTGTCATTTTCCTGAGTTGCTATGCTTGTATATATATGTGGTGCAATGGAATATTTGCAGAAACTTTACCAATCACTGAATCGAGTAATAATGGAGAAGTCATAGCGAGGTGGATGATGATTTTTTCAAGTACATTTCTTCATGTTTATTTCTTAATTAATCCATTGTTAAATAAATAGTTTTTGTAAATAATGAAGTGTTAATATGAATAAGCTAGATTTAAGTGTTAAGGTGGTTCAGGGGAGAGATTCCATAGAGATAAATCATATCGCTTTTGAAAATTCAGCCTTTATATGGCCTCGGGATAAATCTGATTTAAAGTTATTCATTGATCAAGGTACCTTACTTGTACCATCTGAATTAGAAAAATCTATTTACTCTTCTGGATTTTATCTAATATTTACAGATGTCTCTGGTATAGCTGATGATGGCGGTTGGGATTATATCAAGGTTACTCATGAGAACAACCTAGTTTACTGGGATGTGTGGTTTAATAATGGCTGGGTTGAGTTAGTTTTTGACCTAACTGTGTATCAAAAAGAGCTTTTTGAAACTATGAATCAACTAAAAATATTGCCACCAAATATTATTGTACAGCCTAGTCAGATTGTATTTCCAGAATAATAGTAAATTAAATCTGGGCATCTGCCCAGATTTTTAGTTATTAACAATATGTATAAAGGTTAATTGAAAAATTATAGTAAATATATAGGCTATAACTAAATTTTTAAATTGTTAAGGGAAATTGTGATCAAGAATATTTAATAAATATAAATAGATGTTTGAATATGGTAGTAAGTATCACTGAATATAAATTTTAAGATTAAGGGCTTCTTATATGAAATTAAAGAAAATTTACTTTTATCTGCTTAAAAGGCATAAAAAAGAGATAGTTTTTTTAATTTTATTTTTAACTTTATTAAGTATTTTGATGCAAGTTAAGATGGGATTAATTGACTATGGATACTTTTTTGCTAGTTTTTTAAGTTGTTATGTTTGTATCTCTACTTGGTGTAATGGATTATTTGCTGAAACTTTTCCCATTACAGAATCAAGTACTAATGGAGAGGTTATAGGGAGATGGATGATAATTTTTTCAAGTACATTTTTTCATTTTTATATGATGCTTAATCCATTGTTAGGTAAATAATTTTAATAAAGGATGAATTGTTAATATGAATAAATTAGATTTGAGTCTTAAGGTGGTTCAGGACAAAGATTCGTTAGAGCTAAGTCATATCACCTTTGAAAATTCAGTCTTTATATATCCTACGGATAATTCTGATTTTTAGTATTTTTATAATAAGCTGTTTCTTTATATAGTACTGAAAATTAAGGTGATTTTTTTTGAATATTTGGAGGTAGATTGCCTAACATTATAAAAAACCGTTGTGCTGGAGGCAGCTGATAATGGGAAATTTATATAGCTTACTATTTATACCTGTGTTAGTGGCATGCTCTGGTACAGTTGATTTACTTGTTTCGGGTAATGCTAATAATGGAATTATATTTCAGCTATCTAAAAGTGATGCCAAAAAGCTTGATAGTGGTTTTCGATTTTATGTGATGGATAATAGTACTGTTCCTGCTGGTACGTTGAAAGAAACAGCATGGGAGATTAAAATAAGCAGGGAAATAAGTTGGTTTAATTTTAAAAATGATTATGCCTATAAATGGACTTATGGAGTTAAACCACGTGGATTTAAAGAGATTGTAAAACCCAAGCAGCTAAAGTTATATACTCAATATTATTATTCGATTGATGGTGGGGCAGGCTATCATGGTTCAGGTTGTTTTTATTTAAATGAGAACAAAATGGTTGTAAATATTAAGAGCTGTTGAATCGGGTATTGTTCAGAACTCTGGTCTTATAATTTATCATCTATAGGCATCACTGCGCTATGCTTGTGCTTATGGGTTAATATAATGTGGGAACTAACCAGTTCTAAATTTTTATATAAAAAGATGTAAAATAAAAGCATTTTAAAATAAAGTTATGAGGTTTTATTGGGATAAAGGAAATAATATGAGGCCTTTTTTAGTATGTTTGATTGTTTTTCTTAGTGGTTGTAGAGCTGTAGAAATTAATAAGGAGTATTATTTTCAGCAAGGTTTTAATGCATCAACTGTTGTAAATCTAACTAATTATGTCTATATAATTAAAGAGTTACAAAAATATGAAAATGTGGATATATATATTCCTTTATTGCTTGTTGCGCAAGATATGAGGAGGATATCAGAAAAAGATTTAACTCTTTATGATAAAAAGAATTTATGTCAAGTTAAATATTTTATAGATAATAGATATTTAAATGATCAAAGAAAGATTCAAAAAGATCTCTTGGAAACTAAAAAATGGCTTTTAAATTTAAATTACTGTGATTAAATTTATATATGAAAGTTTAAAATTGGAACAGTGTCTTAAGAGTATTTTAATATTAAAGGAACTGTATGAAGAATTATATTATAAATTTATCTGATGACTTTTGTGAATATGCTTGGGAAATTGAGTTGAAGGGATGTCTTGAGGTGGATATACAGATATTTGATAAAGTATATACATTTAATTTTTATGATCCTATTAGATTGAAACAAACTATTGAAGATGATTTGAGATCAAATCAATATTTTTTTTATGAAAATATGGTTGTATTGCCAAAAGTAAATTTAAGGAATATTGAAAAATTTATAGAAGGTATAATTAATACTCCTTATCTATTATCTTTTTCTACAAAAATAATTTAATAAGAGGTAAGAAGTGAAAGAAACTTATCTTTTAATATATACAAGATATAAATTCCTAATATTTTCTGTATATACATTAATTTCTGCTTTTGGATTATTTGTACAATATATTAAGGAAGTTTTATCTATATCTTCTGTTTTAGTTATATTTTCATCAACTTTTTTTTGCTTATATGCTTGGTTTAATGGAACTTTTACCTTTGTATTTGCTATAGATGTTAATAGTAGTACAGGCGAGATTTATAGGAGATGGTGTGTAATTCTTTTTAGCTCTTTGTTCTATGTATATACTTTAATTGATCCTTTTCTATAATCATTACTAGCATATCTATTTGCTAGATTATATGTGCGCCCTGTGGGACTCGAACCCACGTCGGTCGCTTAGGAGGCAACTGCTCTATCCAGTTAAGCTAAGGGCGCATAATTTTATGATTATAAACAAAAAAGCCATTGTCTAGACAATGGCTTTTTAGATTTATTTATTCTTCAGGATTCTCAATGGAATCTAGTTTTTTAGGATTTAAATAGTCAAAAAGTACGAGCATTGCCGTAATCCAAATAGGGATCATCATTACTGACTCTTTGAAGCCTTGAGTCCACATAATATAGAGAACCACAGCAATAAACGCTAAAACTAAGTAATTACTAAAAGGTGACCATAACGCTGGAAAAGATGTCTTAATATTCGCGTGCTTAACAAAGCGTCTATACTTCAAATGTGTAATTGATATCATTGCCCAGTTTAGAACAAGTGCACCAACCACAACGTACATAAGATGTCCAAGAGCATCTTCAGGTACAAAGTAATTCAAAAGAACACAACCAAAGATTAATAAAGCAGAAAGCAGAACAGCGGGAATAGGAACCCCCTGTTTATTGGTTTTTGCAAAAACTTTTGGTGCATTCCCTTGTTGAGCGAGACTGTAGAGCATACGGCTATTTGCAAACATCCCACTGTTATAAACAGATAGGGCAGCAGTTAAGATAATAAAGTTAAGTAAGTGTGCAGCCCAACCAATTCCCATTTGGCTAAAAATCATAACAAATGGACTTTTGTCGAGACCGCCAAGATCTAATTGGTTCCATGGCACTAATGAAAGTAAGATTGCCAGTGAACCGATATAGAAAATCAAGATACGGAAAACGACTTGGTTAATTGCTTTTGGAATGGTTTTTTTCGGATCTTTTGCTTCTGCTGCGGCCATACCAATCAGTTCAATACCACCAAAAGCGAACATCAAGAAAGCCAACATATAGAACAGGCCGCTAAAGCCATTTGGAAAAAATCCACCATGAGACCAAAGGTTACTAAATGAAATGCTTGAACCGACATCTGCTGTAAATAGCAAATAAAGCCCAAACACAATCATAGAAATAACCGCAGCAACTTTAATAATAGCGAGCCAGAATTCGGATTCACCATAAAATTTGACGTTGGTTAAGTTAATTGCCGTAATCACGACAAAGAAAAATAAGACAGAAGTCCACGCTGGAATATGAGGCCACCAATAATTAATATATTTGGCTACCGCGGTGAGCTCACTCATCGCAACCAGAACGTAGAGTATCCAATAGTTCCATCCGGTTAAAAATCCGGGAAATTTCCCCCAATATTTATACGCAAAATGGCTGAACGATCCTGCAACAGGTTCTTCAACAATCATTTCTCCCAAGTGACGCATAATCAAAAACGCGATTAAGCCGCCAATGGCATATCCTAAAATAATGGATGGTCCCGCAGATTGAATCACTTGCGCCGAGCCTAAAAATAATCCGGTACCAATTGCTCCACCCATAGCAATTAATTGGATATGTCGATTTTTTAGTCCTCGTTGCAGTGTAGAAGATTCGTTGGTCAAAGGTCTTCACTCACAATGAATAAGTAAATTATTCTAATAGATGGAGTTATTTTAGCCTAGACTACAAATTAATAAGGAGTGACTGAAAAGTAATATTAAAATATATTTAAAATCATTGGTTTACTTTTAATTTTTTAATATAGAGTGAAAAGTACTCTAAAAAATATAATTTAATATAGACTTTTTTTCTTAGATTTTGCTTAGATTAAGTCATTGCAAGCATATTGCTAAATTCTCAAAATATACTCGCGTCAATACGATTGATGTATAAAGCAGATCGCTATCTCTTGGCCTTAAAACAATTTAAGATGCAGAGAAGGGTAAACAAGAATGCTTGTTTTGATATAGAAGAACATAATAGTAAGGATAACAGTTGATATGAGCTCAGTACCGCAAATTAAAATTCCAGCAACTTATATGCGTGGTGGAACCAGTAAAGGTGTCTTTTTCAAGCTTGATGATTTGCCTGAAAAAGCCCAAGTTGCAGGACAAGCAAGGGATCAGCTCTTACTACGTGTCATTGGTAGCCCAGACCCATATGGAAAACAAATTGATGGAATGGGAGGAGCCACTTCGAGTACCAGCAAAACTGTGATTCTCGCTAAAAGTACTCAGCCAGATCATGATGTTGATTATTTATTTGGTCAGGTTTCAATTGATCAGGCTTTTGTAGACTGGAGTGGTAACTGCGGTAATTTAACCGCCGCTGTTGGCTCTTTTGCGATTTCAAATGGCTTGGTTGATGCAAACCGTATTCCAGAAAATGGCCTATGCACGGTTCGAATTTGGCAAAAAAATATTCAAAAAACCATTATTGCGCATGTGCCTATCACCAATGGTCAAGTTCAAGAAACTGGTGATTTCGAGCTCGATGGGGTAACGTTTCCTGCTGCTGAAGTTCAAATTGAGTTTTTAGATCCAGCCGATGATGGTGAAGAAGGCGGTGATATGTTCCCGACAGGAAATATCGTTGATGAATTAGATGTCCCCGACATTGGTCATTTTCAAGCGACATTCATTAATGCAGGAATTCCAACCATTTTCTTAAATGCAGAAGATTTGGGTTACCAAGGCACAGAGTTACAAGATCATATTAATAGTGATACAACTGCACTGGCTCGTTTTGAAAAAATTCGTGCGTATGGTGCGGTACAGATGGGTTTAATTAAAGATATTTCTGAAGCAGCTGCGCGTCAGCACACACCAAAAATTGCTTTTGTTTCTAAACCGAAAAATTATACAGCTTCAAGTGGTAAACCAGTTTCAGAGAGTGATGTTGATTTACTGGTTCGAGCTTTGTCGATGGGTAAATTGCACCATGCAATGATGGGAACAGCAGCGGTTGCAATTGGCACAGCGGCTGCTATTCCGGGAACGTTAGTAAATTTAGCTGCTGGCGGCGGTGAACGTGAAGCGGTACGTTTTGGTCATCCATCTGGAACATTACGTGTTGGTGCTCAAGCGGAACGTATTAATGATCAATGGGTCGTTAAAAAAGCCATTATGAGCCGTAGTGCACGTGTGTTAATGGAAGGTTGGGTACGTGTTCCAGGTGACAGTTTCTAAAAGTCACTTAAGTAAAAAAGCCTCTCAATTACGAAGAGGCTTTTTTACGTTTACCTTCAAAAACTCATCACCCACTTTTTACAGTGAATCGTGTATGATGTAGCGCATGAATGCTTCATTACATTCAATAAAATTTCTCTACTGATTTTATCGAGGCGACTGTGTCATCACTCTCTCAAGTTAATGCGGATGTTTTAAAACAAGCTCAACAACGTATTCAACAAGATTTATTGACGACACTGGCCGCGTTCTCAATTCCAGAACCTTTAAAAAGTGCAGTACACCATGCAGTTATGCTTGGTGGAAAACGTGTGCGTCCGGCTTTGTGTTATGCCACAGCTTCTTTACAGCCTAATCCAAATTTTGCTGCGGCTCGCCGTGCGGCGGTTGCTGTAGAGTTAATTCATTGTTATTCACTAGCGCACGATGACCTGCCTTGTATGGACAATGATTTACTGCGTCGTGGTCAGCCGACATGTCATGTTGCATTTGGTGAAGATACTGCTTTGCTCGCAGGCGATATTTTACAATCAATGGCTTTTGAGGTTTTAGGTAGTCGTTTGTTCGATGAACAAGGGCAGGGTACCGATGCTGCGATTGTATTAAAACAAATTCAGATTTTAGCAACAGCCACTTCTAAAATGGTTTGTGGACAAGTATTAGACCTACAAGCTGAAGCTAAGCAAATTGCTCAAGACGAACTTGAAAATATTCATCGTAATAAAACTGGTGCGCTTATTCAGGCTGCAATTATGATGGGTGCAGTTACTATCTTTTCTGGCACAGATCAAGCAATTCCAAAATTGCGTCAATATGGGCAGACCATTGGACTGGCTTTTCAAGTATTAGACGATATTCTCGATATCACTTCGAGCACCGAAGCTTTGGGTAAAACTGCGGGTAAAGATGAGCAAGTTCAAAAATCGACATACCCAGCTTTAATGGGGCTTGAACAAGCACAGATTTATGCCAAAGAATTGCATGATCAAGCTTTTGAGGCTTTAGCTCATTTTGGTGACAATGCAAAAGAATTGGTTGATATCTCACAATTCCTTTTAGCTCGTACGAATTAATAATATTAAATCAATATTGATGCTTCTATTCATGTGGAATGAATAAAGGAGAAAAGAATGAATGGTGAACAACTCCATCAAAAAGCAATTGAAATTGCACGTAATCTTCCTTTTAGCCAACAGACTCATCCATTTGGGCCTGAATATGAAGTTTTTAAAATTTTAGAAAAAATATTCATGCTGACAACGGAAGTAGCGGGCGTCAAAATGATTAATGTCAAATGTGACCCTTATAAAAGTCAGGAATATCAGGAGCTTTATTCATTTATTATTCCGGGTTATCACATGAATAAAAAACACTGGATTTCGATTACACCGCATAAGAGTTTAACAAGCGATTTACTCCAAGATTTAATTCATGATTCTTATGATTTAGTCGTAAAAAAATTACCTTTGAAAGATCAGAAAAGATTAAAAAACCAATAATATAAAAAACGGCGACATTGTAGTCACCGTCTTGATTTCAATTAGTTATTTGAACTCATTAAATTAATTATGCTTTCCCATAATACCGCGAATTGTATTTAAAACATCAGCAGGTAAAACTACAGTTTTAGCATTGCTTGATTTCGCTAACTCTTGCATTGCTTTAATGTACTGTTCACCTAGCAAGTAAGCCACAGGAGTTTCTTTATCACCGACTGCACTTGTTACCATTTCAATCGCTTTTTGCGAAGCTTCAGCTAAAACAACTTGTGCTTCTGCATCACGACGAGATGCTTCTAAGCGACCATCAGCTTCTAAAATGGCAGCTTGTTTTTCACCGTCAGCTCTCGTTACTGTGGCACGACGTTGACGTTCTGCCGCAGCTTGAGCTTCCATGGCAGCCTGCATTGTTGTAGATGGCTGAATATCTTGAATCTCAACCGTTTTTAAGGTAATGCCCCAATCTGAAATATCATCAGAAATTGCAGCTTTGAGCTTCGCTTTAATATGATCACGTGAAGACAAAGCATCATCTAGATCCATTTCACCGACAATAGAACGCAGAGAGGTTTGTACAAGGTTTTGAATCGCCCATGTATAGTTTTCAATACCGTAAACTGCTTTCTCTGGTGTGGTTAAATTAATATACGCCACAGCATTCATGAGTAATACGGCGTTGTCACGTGTAATCACTTCTTGCGATGGAATATCTAGCACAATGTCTTTCGTGGTAATTTTATAAGCAACGTCATCGATATAGGGAATCACAAAATTAAGCCCTGGATTAAGGGTGGTGTGATATTTACCTAAACGTTGGACAATCCATTTGTAGCCCTGAGGAACAATACGAACCCCTTTAAAAATGGTAATAGCCACAAACGCCAAAAAGGCTAAAACAATAATAGTACCGACTGGCATGAAAATACCCTCTCTTTATCTTTAATGTTTATGAAGTACCGTGGGTTTGAACAATTAAGTCATTACCCGAAATGTCAATAACTCTGACACGATCGCCTACTTTAACAGGAGTAGTGCTCCGACAATTCCACTCATCGGCCCCTAAAATAGGCATTGGAAAGCGAACAATAATTTGATCATGGTCTAGACCGGTTTGAATCACCATGCCAACTTGACCAATCGTTGCTTCACGGGGCAATCCCGCTTTGGTTTTATCAATTGATAAGGGTTTAATAAATTTGAACCAAAGAATGGTGCATAGCACTGATAGTATTATCCACAATACAATTTGTGTTGTGAGGCTAATATCTGGAAATAACCAATAGAGAATGCACACCATAATGGCGGCAATACCAAACCAGAGTGCGGCAAAGGCAGGTAGAATCAGCTCAGAAAGAATAAGTAAGATACCCAATACAAACCAGTGCCAAGGTTGTACAACAAACTCCATAGATCTGCTCTTTTATATATCTTTATGATGGGTAAAAGTGATTAATATCACTTTTACCACTGTAGCAGATGATAGGTAATGTGGATAGAAAAAAACCACTTCAATTAAAATTTAGAACGTGGCGCGGGCTTAAATGCTGCTGGAGATTTTTTGAAGGTTGCAATCGCACTTTCAATTTGGCGAATTTGAGCTTGAGCAGCTTTTTCACCTTCCAAAATTGCTTGATTACTTGATTTGAGGTCAAGTGTACCTAAATGACCCACTTTAGGCTGAATCACAACATTGGCTTGCTTGAGTTCTTCATTAATACTTTGTTGACCCATAATATTAATGGTTTGATCCAGTAATCCCCACATATTGGCTGGGCGATTACCTGCTGGGCGCGCTGAAATATCAACGGCAATCACAATATCTGCACCCATATCACGAGCTGTTTTAACAGGAATTGGACTAACTAATCCGCCATCAATGTATTTTTGATTGCCGATTGTGGCTGGCACGAACACATTTGGAATACTACAAGAAGCACGTACTGCTTGGCCTGCATTACCTTTAATAAAGTCTGCCTTTTGACCATTATCAAGGCGAGTTGCCACAGCCGCAAAACGGATTGGGAACTTCTCAATCGGTTTATTGCCAACATTACGGTTAACGTAGTCTTGTAACTTTTGCCCGAGAATAATGCCTTGACGGTTAAGCGTTAAATCACGGATATCAGACTCTTGTAATTTCAGAGCCAGACTTTGCAATTGATAAGGTGTTTGTCCACTCGCGTAGATACTTCCAACAAAGCTACCAGCGCTGGTACCCGTTACAATTTTAGGCTTAATCCCATGAGACTCTAAAACCTTGATTACACCAATATGTGAAAATCCTTTTGCTCCACCGCCACCTAAAGCAAGTGCAATTACAGGTTCACGGGCTTTAATTGAGGTAGTCGGCGTTGGTGTTTTGCTAAATTTATCACAGCCAAAGAGTGCTAGAGAGATAAATCCAATACTGGCAAATTGAGCAATTTTCATCTTTAAAAATAATCTATGTCGAGATAAATTAAGAAGGGCCATAAGACCAGATTCGCTCAATTTTTGCTAGGTTTTTTTCACTAGATTTTGTAAAGGTTCGGCAAGCCAATTGCGATTTTTGGGTGAAATTTTTCCCTCATAACGCTCAAAAATCTTTTGTAGATCTTCAGCATAGTTGCCACTTGGGTCTAAGTGACCTAAGCAGTGAATCGTCTTACGATCATAATCAAAAGAAAACATCACAATGGGAATGTTGGCTTTTGCGGCAATATGGTAAAAACCACTTTTCATTTTTTTTGCTTTTTTACGTGTGCCTTCGGGTGCCATCCCAATCCAGATCTTGTCATATTTTTGAATGGTTGCAACGACTTGTTCAGTAAGTCCATTGGCTGTGTCACGTTTAACAGGAATAACGCCAGCCCAGTCTAACGCTCGCTTAAACGGTAGTTTAAAAAGGGCATCTTTACCTAATACTGTAATTTGGATACCTAATCCGAAAATCGCAAGAAAGCCATACCATCCATCAATATTGGAAGTATGAGGGGAAATAATCGCTACTGCTTTTGGAAAATTAGGAACTTCGCCTTCAATTGTCCAACCTTGCGCTAAAAAAAGTTTCTTAAATAGTGCCCGGCTTAAAGCAGTACCACGTTGGGGTACCAAATCAGGTAAATTAGGGAAATATTGATCCATATTTTTTTAAATTTTAACTTGTCCTCGTTTTATCTTAATCTTTTGAAATATATGCTTCATTGGCAAAATGTAAGAACAACATGACATTTGATGTTATTCCTCATTAAAGAAATAAAAAGTAGGTATATATGTTTCGGCAGCAAAATCTTTATCTTCTGCTATTTTCCTTATATTGGGCGCAAGGGCTACCCGTGGGTTTTATGACCCATGCTTTACCGGTTATTTTAAGGGCACAAGGTGTGTCACTTGCTCATATTGGTGGTTTTGGCCTATTAATGTTGCCTTGGTCAATAAAGATCTTTTGGGCGCCGTGGGTTGACCGACATGCACTTTCCCATTTGGGGCACTATCGTAGTTGGATTTTACCTACGCAGTTTTTGACGGTGGGTGTGCTGTGTATTTTGTCTTTTTTCCCCATTCAAGCTTTAGACCAGCCTCTTTATTTATTTGCTTTTTTTATTTCGCTTCTTTTAATGAACTTAACAGGAGCAACACAAGATATTGCGACCGATGCTTTGGCTGTCAATTTGTTAAAGCATGACCAGCAACATTGGGGAAATACGTTTCAGGTGATTGGTTCCCGACTGGGTTTTATTGTTGGGGGCGGTGCCGTACTCTGGTGTTTAGACTGGTTAACATGGCAACCTACTTTCCTCTTATTAGCAGCCTTGGTATTTTTAAATACTTTACCCGTTTTATTATTTAAAGAACCTAAACATGCAGCTTATTCAGGTCATCAACTTAAACCTAGCCAGCAAAGTTTAGTCATAAAGATTAAGGCCTATTTGAGTTATTTTTCTCAAAATAAAGAGCTTCGTTCTTGGTTAGTTGTACTTATTACTTTTAAAGTAGCAGATGGTTTAGCTGGGCCATTACTTAAGCCTTTAATGGTTGATATGGGGCTAAGTTTTACTCAAATTGGCGTTTATATCACCATGCTTGGTGCAGTAGCAGCACTGGCAGGGGCAGCAATAGCTGGTGGAGTGCTTAAATACTTCTCTAGACCTACCACTTTAATTATTTTTTCAGTATTTAAAATCATGAGCTTAGCGGCCTATACCTATTTAGCTTATGCTTACGAACAGAAAATTCAACTCAATGTCTGGGCTATTTATACAGTCAATGCGTTAGAGGATGCATTCTCGGCAATGTTGTTGGTGGTTATGTTGACTTTAGTCATGCATTACAGTCGAAAAGAATATGCGGGTACAGATTTTACCTTTCAGGTTTCAGTCATGGCGACTGTGAGTGGTGGTCTTTATAGTTTGAGTGGTGTATTTGGAGATGCCTTCGGTTATTTTCATTATTTGATAGCTATTGTCATTATTGGCATTGTTACTTTGCTCCCTATTTACCTCTGGAAATATGTAAAACTACAAGAAAAATAATGTTAACTAAATGAAATAAAGAAATTTAATATCGATTAACGAGTGATCTAAGGGTTATCTAATACCTTTGTCTATGTTTTTAAAAATGTATGTTTTTAGCTATTTAAATGCTTTATTAATTATGCCATCTTGTTTGGGTAGCAAATGGAAGCTAACTGGAGTAAAAATGGATTTCGTTAACAAGAAAAATCATGTGAATCAATTAAAATGGGTAGAAAAATGTTCAATTAGATTGGATATTAGCCTAAAGTCTAAAAAAGAATAATGAAATAACGATTTAATCATTCTATAAGATAAGAGAGTTGTGTAGGATTCGTTACAACATGAAGACAAGGTAAAAATCTGTAACTCAAAGTGTGTTTTTTATGTCTTTGGTTATTGGTTTTGGTCTTGCATAACGTTGAAATTGGTTTTGGTTGCGGTAATAAAATTAATGTAACCAAAGTGGAGGAGAGTTGATTTTTTAGCCCCTAATTTAATGGCGTAAATCAACTTGGCATGGATAGGCAACATAAAATATATTTTTGGAGTTTTTGATGGATCTATTCCTTAATCGTAAATCTTTCGTTGTTAAAAGTTTAGCGCTTACAGTTACAGCTTTAATGATGAGTGGGGCACATGCTGCAACTTCCGATAAAGCGGAAATTCAACAGCTTCGTAAAGAAGTTGAAGCTTTAAAAGCTTTAATTCAACAACAAAGCCAAGTACAGCAACAGCAGCAGCAAGTACAGCAACAACAGCAAGTACAGTTAGCTGAAGTTAAGGCACAACCAGTTGCTGCACCAGTTTCGCCGTTAGCAGGATTTAAATCTAAAGCTGGCGCTGATGTGAACCTATATGGTTTTGTTCGTGGTGACGCTAACTATATTATTGAAGGTGCGGATAACGACTTCGGTGATGTAAGTAAGTCAGACGGCAAAACGCATGATAAATTACGTGCGACTGCTAAAACTACACGCCTTGGTTTAGATTTTAATACGCCTGTGGGAGATGATAAAGTAGGTGGTAAAATCGAAGTCGATTTTGCTGGCTCAACAACAGACTCAAATGGCTCATTGCGTATTCGTCATGCTTATTTAACATATAACAACTGGTTGTTTGGTCAAACTACTTCAAACTTCCTATCTAACCATGCACCAGAAATGATCGACTTCTCGACAAACATTGGTGGTGGTACTAAACGTGTACCTCAAGTACGTTATAACTACAAGTTAGGTCCAACCACGCAACTATTTGTTTCTGCTGAAAAAGGTGATAGTACTACTTCGGTTACAGGCGATAGTATTAAGTATAGCCTACCTGCATTAACTGCTAAAATCACTCAAGGCTATGCAGAAGGCAGAGGTTCTGCTTCAGCTCGTGCATTAGTTGAAAATTATAAATCACAGCTTGCTGATGATGATAAAGTTGGTTGGGGCGTAGCTGTAGGTACTGACTTTAAAGTATCTGATCCGTTAAAACTCTTTGCTGATGCATCATATGTTGTTGGTGATAATAGTTATTTATATGGTAGTAACACTCCTTACGCAGTAGAAGGTAATTCTATTGAGCAGAATAAATTTGTAGCAGTACAAGTGGGTGGAACTTATAAGATTTTACCTAACTTACGTTCTACACTAGCGTATGGTGCTCAATTTGCTGATGACGGTACTGATTTTGCAAAATTAAATGCTTCTGCAAATGAAAAAGTTCAACAAGCATGGCTGAACGTAATTTATACACCAGTTAAACCAATTGATTTAGGTCTAGAATATGTAAATGGTAAGCGTGATACCTTTGAAGGTAAGTCTTACAAAGATAACCGTGTTGGTTTAATGGCTAAATATAGTTTCTAAGAACAATATTTAGTTAAAAATCAAAAAAGACGAGGTTAAATTTAACCTCGTCTTTTTGTTAGAAAAAATTTTGAAATAAGTATTTTTTAAGATTTCTGTCTTAGATCATTTTTTATTTAAGTCATTTTTAAGTTTCAATTTCTACAGTAAAGCATCATAAAAAGATTGTAGTTCCCCCAAGATGCTGAATTTTTTTTCTACCTTAAAAAATAAACAGATTTCACTGTTTATGTTTAATTTCATTATAGCCATTTGGTTAGGTGCAATTCTAAATATTGGTTTTTATAACAAAGTACATCTTTTAACTCCATATTTTGGAGTAAAGGCTATTCTATTTTTAGCTGCTACAGTAGTTATTGTTGTTGCTGCTTATTATGCGCTTTTACAAATTTTAAACTGGAAATGGACAGCTAAAATTTTTGCAATTTTGCTAGTCTTTATTGGTGGTTTTAGCTCTTATTTTGTTAATACGTTAGGTGTAATCATCTCGCCTGATCAGATTCAAAATATGATACAAACAGATGTATCCGAAGTTTCTGATTTAGTTTCATTACGCTTTGGACTTTGGACAGTTTTCTTTGTTGTTTTACCTATTATTTTAATTACTCAAGTAAAGCTTAAAAAAGAAAAAGTATCCCATTTGTTGTTGAAAAAAGTCGGTTCAATTATCGCTTCTTTTGCAATTGTTGGTATTTTGCTTTTTACATATTATGTGGATTTTGCAGCCATTTTTCGTGAACATCGCGATTTGAAAGGCATGATTTCTCCTCAAAACACCATTTCTTCTTTAATGTCTTATTATCATAAAAAGGCACCTAAGAAGAACTTACCATTAATACATTATGGTGAAGACGCTCATCAAGTTCAGCAAGTACAAAAGAACCTGCCTAAATTAATGGTGCTGGTTGTTGGCGAGACAGCTCGTGCAGAAAGTTTTTCACTCAATGGTTATGCTAAAAACACGAATCCAGAGCTTTCTAAACAAGATATTTTGAATTTCTCTCAAGTTAGTTCATGTGGTACAGCAACCGCTGTTTCGGTTCCATGTATGTTCTCTGGCATGCCACGCGTTGACTATGATGAACAGTTAGCAAGTCATCGTGAAGGATTACTTGATATTGCAAAGCGTGCAGGTTACCAAGTGACTTGGATTGATAATAATTCTGGTTGCAAAGGCGCATGTGATCGTGTTGAGCAATATCAAATATCAGAAAAGTTAAAGCAAAAATGGTGTAAAGATGGCGAATGTTTTGATGATATTTTAATTGATAGCTTAAATGAGTATTTAGCCACTATTCCTAAAGAAGATACGCGTCCACGTTTAATTGTTTTACATCAAGTCGGAAGTCATGGTCCAGCTTATTACAAGCGTGCACCTGCCCAATATCAACCATTTAAACCGACTTGTGATACTAATGCGATACAGGGCTGTTCTCAAACAGAGTTATTAAATAGTTATGATGACACGATTGTGTATACAGACCATGTATTAAGTCAGATGATTAATAATTTGAAAGAAGTATCGAAATATCAAACAGGTTTATGGTATTTATCTGATCATGGTGAATCAACTGGTGAACATGGTATGTATTTACATGGTTCGCCTTATGCAATCGCACCAACCCAACAGACACATGTACCAATGATTATGTGGTTCTCTGATAAATGGAAACAGCACAATCTTGCACAAGTGAGTTGTTTAGGCCAACAGACGAAACAAAAGTTAAGTCAGGATAATTTATTCCCAAGTTTGTTAAGTATGCTGGATGTAAAAACTCAGGTCATCAATCCTCAACTGGACATGCTGCACTCTTGTGCCCATGTGAACTAAAGCGAGCCTAGAACATGACAAAAATCTTAATGATTGAAGATGATTTTATGATTGCTGAGTCAACAATAACGTTGTTGCAATATCATCAATTTGAGGTGGAGTGGGTCAATAATGGCTTAGATGGTCTGGCTCACTTGGCCAAAAGTAAATTTGATATCATTTTATTAGACTTAGGTTTGCCAATGATGGATGGCATGCAGGTCTTAAAGCAAATTCGTCAAAGAGCTGTCACTCCAGTTTTAATCATTTCGGCACGAGACCAGCTACAAAACCGTGTAGATGGATTAAACCATGGTGCAGATGATTACTTAATTAAACCATATGAGTTTGATGAGTTACTTGCCCGTATTCATGCACTGTTGCGTCGTACAGGAGTAGAGGCTCAGCTTGCGAACCATGAGCAACTTTTACAAAATGGCGATCTGGTTTTAAATGTTGAACAACATATTGCAACCTTTAAAGGCCAACGGATTGATTTGTCGAACCGTGAATGGGCGATTCTTATTCCTTTAATGAGCCACCCAAATAAAATCTTTTCTAAAGCAAATCTTGAAGATAAGTTATATGATTTCGATAGTGAAGTGACCAGTAATACGATTGAAGTATATGTGCATCACTTGAGAGCTAAACTTGGAAAAGACTTTATTCGAACTATTCGAGGGTTGGGTTACCGTTTAGGGTAATCCTCGCTTCAATTTTGGAACTTTATAAAAGTGCATTATTCATTAAAGAAACGACTGATTTGGGGCACCTCAATTTTCAGTGTCATCTTAGGTTGTATATTAATTTTTAGTGCCTATAAGGTTGCACTTCAAGAAGTTGATGAAATTTTAGATACGCAAATGCGTTATCTGGCAGAACGAACAGCTGAATATCCATTGAAAACGGTAAGTAGCGAGTTTGATTTTCATAAGACTTATCATGAAGAAGATTTGTTTGTAGATATTTGGGCTTATAAAGATCAGGCCCATTTATCACACCATCTACATTTATTGGTTCCACCTGTTACACAAGCTGGTTTTTATTCGCATAAAACTAGCCAAGGTGTCGTAAGAACTTATGTTTTGCCTTTAAAAGATTACCAGATTCAGGTCAGTCAACAAGAGCGGGTTCGTGAAGCTTTTGCTTGGGAACTTGCTGGAAGTATGTTCATTCCATATTTAATTATTTTGCCATTTGCGATTTTTGCTCTAGCAGCAATTATTCGTCGAGGGCTAAAGCCAATAGATGACTTTAAAAATGAACTGACTCATCGTGATTCGGAAGAACTGACACCCATTGAAGTTGCAGATTATCCTCAAGAGTTATTGCCAACCATCGATGAAATGAACCGTTTATTTGAGCGTATATCAAAGGCTCAAATGGAACAGAAACAGTTTATTGCTGATGCTGCACATGAACTTCGAACCCCAGTTACAGCTCTAAATTTACAAACAAAAATTCTAATCAGTCAACTTCCTGAGCATGAGTCTTTGCAAAATCTGAGTAAGGGATTAGCACGTATTCAGCATTTGGTCACACAGCTTTTGGCTTTGGCTAAGCAAGATGTCTCTTTAAGTGTGATTGAACCAACCAAAGCTTTTCAACTCAATGATGTCGCTTTAAATTGTGTTGAACAGCTGGTTAATTTAGCTATGCAAAAAGATATTGACCTAGGATTTGTCCGTAATGAACCGATAGAAATGCATAGTATTGAGCCAACAGTGCACTCAATTATTTTTAATCTAATTGATAATGCAATTAAATATACGCCTCATGAAGGAATGATTAATATTTCAGTCTTTACTGCTAAAGATGGTGAAGCATGTATACAAATTGAAGATAGCGGTGCGGGGATTGACCCTGAACATTACGATAAAGTTTTAAAACGTTTTTATCGGGTACACCACCATCTTGAAGTGGGCAGTGGCTTAGGTTTATCAATTGTTGACCGAGCGACTCAGCGTTTAGGTGGAACATTGACCTTAGATCGAAGCATGGAACTTGGCGGACTTTCTGTTCTAGTTAAACTACCTAAAGCTCTACATATTCATGAAGCAAGAACTTGATTTAAGCAAGTTCTTCTTTGATTCGTTTTTCAAACTCAAAGCGGTGAACACAAATTTTATAAAATAAGATATTCACTGCCCAAACCACCCAGCCTGTCCATAAATTGTGACTAAGGAAATGGGCACCACGCATCATTTGTCCCCAGCCCATTAGAAAGCCTAAGATGATGCCAGCGATGAGATAAAAATAGGCACGTTTAGGTTGTTCAAGGCGATAAACAAAAAAGCCTGTCATTAGAATAAAGCCCGCGCTTGCGTGACCACCTGGAAAGCAATGACCATGCGTAGAGGTAAAGTCCCAGACATAACTTAAAGCAGTCGGATGAACCATATTCCAAGGGCAAGCGTGAGCAGATTGTGATTTTAATAGGCCAACTACACCGCTACCAATCATGCTCACAAAAAACATATAGCCATATTGCCAGCGGTAAAGCTTCAATTTTTCTACTTTGAATGACGTAATCCACAGAAATAAAAAGATCACATAAACCGTGGTAATGATTTGTTTTACGATTTCATGGTTAACCCTGACAAGGTACCAATTGTCCCGATTGAAGAAATGACCTGTTGAGTCCATCCAAGGGTGGATGAAATACATATCAATGTTCCCACCCACTGGAAATATGAATAAAAGTATAAAAAAACTAAGAACAAGAAAAATAAGCTGAAGTTGGAAAAATTGTTTTTGTTGATTCATTACCATGCAACATCAATTTGAATGTGAGTTGGAGGTATTACATAAAATAAAACTTAAATTGTTCTTAAACTAAATTTAATTTCGTGACCAAAATGATGAATGTGTGTATCCATTCACAACCTGTTGAGCATAAGAAGTTTAAAGTTTTTGCAAACTATTTTGATAGTAATAAACAGGGAACAGGTTTTGTGAATGGAAATGGTTTTGGTCTTGCGTAGCTTTAGACGCTACTCATGCCGAAACAAAAGTAACGTAATTAACTGATATTATTTGCTATTACAGAAGAAAAGACTCTGTCGTGCCTACACAGAATTAAAACATACCTTCTTCAGAGTTTGCAGAAATTTTGTGAATGGATAAATCTGCACCCCTAAACTCATCTTCTTGAGATAAGCGAATGCCAATAGTTGCTTTAAGTAAGCCATAAACAATAAAGCCGCCAGCGAGCGCAATGGCAATCGCAAGTGCTGTACCAATGAGTTGTGAGGCAAAAGATACACCGCCTAAACCACCAAGCCATTTTTGACCAAATAGACCGACTGCAATACCACCGAACGCACCGCATACGCCATGTAACGGCCATACACCTAATACATCATCAACTTTGAGTTTGTTTTGTGTGTAGGTAAATAGATATACAAACATTGCACCAGCTGCACCACCAATAACAAGTGCACTGACTGGATGAACGATGTCAGAACCCGCACAGATCGCAACTAAGCCTGCGAGTGGGCCGTTGTGTAAGAAACCAGGGTCATTTTTCCCAATCGCATTTGCTGTAATGGTGCCGCCGACCATAGCCATGAGCGAGTTAATGGCAACCAGACCAGAAATTGCATCAACACGTTGCGCGCTCATCACGTTAAAGCCAAACCAGCCAACAATCAAAATCCATGAGCCAAGCGCCAAAAACGGAATAGAAGAAGGTGGGTGAGCACTTACACGACCGTCCTTCTTATAACGACCAGAACGAGCACCCAATAAAATTACAGCGGCAAGTGCAATCCAACCACCCATAGCATGCACTACAACTGAACCTGCAAAGTCATGAAAAGGTGCACCAAAAGTGGCTTCTAACCATTTTTGTAGACCGTAGTTACCATTCCAGACCATGCCTTCGAAAAATGGATAAACCAGCGCAACTAAAGCGAGTGTCGCAATTGCTTGTGAACGCATTTTTGCACGTTCAGCAATACCACCCGAAATAATGGCAGGAATAGCCGCAGCAAAAGTGAGTAAAAAGAAGCAACGCATCAGGTTGTAGCCATGATCACTCGCAAGGCTTGTACCATCATGGAAGAAATGTTGACCATAAGAAATATAGTAGCCAACAAAGAAATATGCGATTGCAGAGAGGGCAAAGTCAGTCAGAATTTTACTAAGTGCGTTCACCTGATTTTTATGGCGAACTGTACCAAGTTCCAAGAATGCAAAACCTGCGTGCATGGCAAGAACCAAAACAGCACCAAGTAATAAGAAAAATAGATCTACATTTTGCATAGCATGCTCGAAAAAAGTGCTAAATTCCATTTTGGAACAAATCTGGGTCTGTAAATTGCACCAAAATAGATTTAAGGAATCTAAAAACCTAAGTTTGTCGAAACAAACTCAATTGCATAAAAGTGAATATGCAATAAGTGCACCAATTTGAATTGAAAAAGTAGTTTTTGGCGATAAATGGTGCATTGATTTGGTTAGGATAGGGCAGTTATGGCGCTTTTTACGTTAAAAGTCATCTAATGCGCTCAAAAATTGACCTGGAAGATTTCGTTATCAGATTCCTAAAAATTATTCGTAATCATTTAATGATTAGACCAAACGGATTGCGCGACTTCAATAAATGCTTTCACAGCTGGACTCATGTGCTTTTTATTTTTCACTGCGAGTCCAATAGAGCGTTTAAGGTTCGGTTTAAAAGGGCGCTTGACCACGTTTGGATAGAGTGAGAGTAGCTCTTTGGTAAGTACCATATCAGAGACAATCGAAACTCCTAACTGGTTGTGAACCATGCTGACGATACTTAAAATTTGTGACACATAAAATTTAATGTCTGGTTTCACGTTAAAGTTTTTTAAAATTAATTCGACCTGATGTCTACTACCGGCCATTGTCATAATAAATGGGCAGTTTTCTAACTGTGCTGGATCAATATAGAGTTGTTGCGCGAGCGGATAGTGACTAGGAATTAAGGCAACAAAACGATCTTCAATTAGAGGGAATGTATCGAATCGCTCATCTGGCATAATTAAAAAACCAACTTCTATGCGCCGTTCTAGTAACCACTGAGCAACTTCTTTATCTTCGCCTTCATCAATATAAATTTCGATTTTAGGGTAGCGCTGCCGAAAGGTTTCTAAAATTTCAGGCAATAGATAAATAGAAGATGAAGCACCAAAAGAGCCAATACGTAATGTACCTTCGTTTAAACCATGGATTGCAGCCACTTCTTTTTCTAAGGTATCGGAAATACTCAATAGCTCTTTTACATGAATGAGTAGCTGCTGACCTGTCGTGGTGAGCTCAATATCACTTTGAGTGCGTGAAATCAGGTTAATGCCCCATTGTTGCTCTAATGATTTAAGCGCATGGGAAACTGCCGACTGTGAAATTCCCAGCTTTTCTGCTGTAGCAGTGAAGCTTTTTAGTTCAGCAATAAGTGCGAAAATTTCAAGTTGGGTAAAGGTCATGTTGTATTTGTTATGAGTAAAAACTCATTTTATCATGAGTTTTCATTATCTTTAATATATGAGTAAGCCAAGGTAGTTGCCAAAACAGCAAGCCTCAACAACACTCGAGTAAAGAAATGAATAGCATTGTTTTATCTCTTTTTCCTTTAGTTGCATTAATTGCATCGGGATACTTATTTAAAAAATATCGTTTTTTTAGCGATGAGTTTTGGGCCGGGGCAGAGAAGCTCAATTATTATATTTTATTTCCTGCTTTGCTTTTTAGTACGCTATCGACCGCAAAAATTGACTTACAAAGCTTAAGCACAGCCATTATTGCGATGTTGATTGTGGTTTTAGCAGTAACCGCCTTTTTATACATACTTCGAATGTTTTGGCACATATCGCCTGCACGTTTTGGTGTGCATGTACAAAGTATGGTTCGCTTTAATACCTATATTGGCTTGGCTCTAGTCACTTCGCTTTTTAAAAGTGAAGGAATGGCAATTCTGGCAATTTTATTGGCGCTTTGCATTCCACTTGTGAACGTTATTTCAGTGCTTGCTTTAACCCCTAAAGAGCACATGGCAATGAAACCTGTTTTGATTGCACTTCTTAAAAATCCTTTAATTGCATCGTGTGTAGTAGGGGCAGCAGTCAATGCGCTTCATATCCCGATTTGGGAAGGCTTTACTCAGTTTATTAAGCTTTTTTCAGTGTCAAGTTTGCCATTAGGTTTGCTATGTGTTGGCGCAGCTTTACAGTTTATGCAAATTAAAAAGGACATCGTGGTATTGGCTGCTGATACATTTTCACGACTTTTAGCAGTGCCTGCCTTGGCTTACGCGGTTTGCATGTGGTTTGATTTACCAAATTTGCAAACACAGATTTTAGTCATTTTCTTTGCGCTACCGACGGCTTCTGCTTCATACATTTTAACTAAGGTTTTGGGTGGCGATAGTCAGCTCATGGCAGCTGTAATTAGCTTTCAAACCTTATGTGCTGCCGTGACTTTACCATTAGTGATTTGGTGGATCTCTTAGGTTATAACTTAGTTAAGTCGCATTCTATTTTCTAAAAATAAATAGGCCGATTCTGACTTAATAAATGCTTTGCTACCTTCCTTATCTGATTATTGCTACACTTTTTTCTTTTTCAGGTGGATGAGTATGTCCTTTGATCTCAAAGTCAACTTGCAGCAAAGGTCTGAACCGTCTGCACAGCAGAAAAAACTGAATCGCCTGATTGATAAAATAGAGCAGCAAAAAGTTAGCCTGAGCACATGGCAAAATGCACAAGCTGAGATTCAACAGCACATACGGCAAAAATTGATGCCTGTGTATAGCGATTTACATGAGGTCTTATTTCAGCAGTTGGATCAACTTTGGAATATGTTGCATAGCCACGAGTTTTCCAAAGCAGATATACAACAACTAGACGAAAAAATTGCCCAGCTTGCACAAATGTTGAAGCGCTCCAAAATGCTATCGGCTGGACAGTTAGAGTTAGTGAAGCAGATCAATACCTTTTATGAGCAACATGTGGGGGAGTCGGTAAAAAAGAATAAAAAAGCTCAGTCAATAAAATTTGAATACGAAGAAAGTGCTGAGCAAGGTGCAGAGTTAGAAGAAGACTTTGAACAATATGCTGCTGAGCAACAACAAGCGCGGGAACAAGCCAAGCAGCAAAGACAACAACAGAAACGTGAACAAGCCGAGCAGATGGCAACGCAGTCACTTAAAACAGTCTATTTAAAAATTGCCGCGATGATTCACCCAGACCGTGAGCAAGATGAAACAAAAAAACAGGAAAAAACTGAGTTGTTCCAACAGGCAAGTCAGGCCTACGAAAAGCAGGATTTGTTTTATTTACTCAAACTTCAGTTACAGCTTGAACAGAATAAAGGGCTAGGCGCTAAAGAATTATCTGCCGAGCAATTGCGGTTTTATAAACTTGCTTTAGATGCGCAAAGTCAGCAGCTTGAAAGCCAAATTGCTGAGATTTTGGATTCTTTTCAGTTAGCGAAGAATGTAAAAGCAGAGCATGTACATATTAGTGATGTCTATAAAGCTGTAGATGCTGATTGTGCTGAGCTAAAGCAGCAGGTGAAATGGGAAAAGGAACGTTTAAAGCATATGAAAAAGGTGAGTGGGGTTGAGATGTTATTGGAGAATGGGGTGCTTTAATTCATTAGATAATCTTATCGAGATAGCTAACTGATGAAAGTAATGATTAGCTTTCAGGATTTTCCCAACTTGGTGGTTGTTTTTGCCAGTAACACCGAATAAATTCGATTAAAGCTTTTACTTTTGGGGAAATATGTCTTTTTGATGGATATACAGCATAGATCGAGTGTTGTATTGGTGCAATATCCTCCAAGACTGGTACAAGTGTTCCTTGATAAATGTCATTGGTAACAAGATAAGCACCTACTTGGATAATACCAAAATTATTTAGTGCCGCATCGCGTAGGGATTCAACATCATATAAGCGAATTCTACCTTGTGCTACATAGTCAATATTGTTTCCTTCAATATGAAAACGCCAAGGTGTTTGATGGCCTTGATGTAAATAAATAAGATTTTGATGTTGCTGTAGATCTTCTATTTTGTATGGTTTACCTTTTTCTTTCAGATAGCTAGGGCTAGCACAAGTGATTAACCAATGGCTGGCTAATTTTTGTTGCACTAGATTGCTGCTCACCTGTTGCCCAAATCGTATCGCAACGTCTATGCCATCATGTATTAAATCTTGAAACTCATCAGAAAAAATTACTTCAATCTCGATTTCAGCATATACATTTAAAAAATCTAATATGATTGGCATCATATAAATTCGACCAAAAGCAACAGGTACTGTAAGACGTAAACGTCCCTTCAGCTTTTGAGTACGTGTCATAATCAAGGTTTCAGTTTCTTCAACTTCTTGTAATATGCGTTGTGCGTACTCATAGAATAGATGCCCCTCGTCACTTAAACTCAAGGTGCGTGTAGTACGATAAATTAAACGGGTGTGGAACCTATATTCTAGGCGTTGAATACATTTACCTATTGCTGAGCGTGACAAATTAAGAGAGTCAGCTGCAGCGGTAAAGCTCCCAGTTTCAACGACACGTACAAAAATTAAAAGGTCAGATAAATTAGTCATCTCTGTTATAGCGAGATTAACCACTTTTATTCCCCATTGCTGGCACTCAAATGGAGTTTATCAAGTACAGGGTGGTAAGTATATTTTAGTACAACATTATATTTGATGTACCCGCTCAATATGAAAACCCCCATTCTTAATGAACAAAAATCTCAAGCTGGTTTGCATGCTTGGTTAGCAGTTATAGCTGTTGCTTTGGCGATTTTTATTGTAGTTAGTGTAGAAATGCTACCTATTGGATTATTAACACCTATTGCAAAAAGTATGCAACAACAATTAGGAAGCATGAGTCTTATTGTTTCTACTCCATCTCTAGTTGCTGCAATTACTGCACCATGTGTCATTTTAGTATTTAACCGCATTACTCGTCGTAAACTAATTCTTTTATTTATGTTGTTATTGTTTATTTCAACATTAGTTTTTGCAATGGCTAATGCATTTCATTGGTTGTTGCTGGCCCGAGTATTATTTGGAATTTCTATGGGGGGAATATGGTCCCTAGCAGGAAGTATTGCAGTTCGTTTAGTTCCAACTGCACAAGTTGGGCTCGCCACTTCACTTATTTTTAGTGGTGTTGCTGCAGCTTCGGTATTGGGTGTGCCAATGGGAGTTTATCTAGGGGATTTATTTGGATGGAGGATGGCATTTATTAGTATATCGATGTTAGTTGCAATAGTATTTTTAATGCTATTTTGGTCATTACCACCTCTTACGGTTCAACAAACGAGTACATGGAGAGAGGCTTTAGTTGTATTAAAAAAAACAAATATTGTCGTTGGGCTAGGGATGACCTTATTTATAGTTACAGGGCATTTTTCAGCATATACTTTTATACGTCCGCTACTACAAGAAATGGCCCATTTCTCTGATTCTTCTATTGGAGCTTTATTACTAATTTATGGTGTTTTTGGAATTCTAGGTAATTTTATTTTAGGATTTAGTATTCAAAAATTTCTTTGGCAAACATTGTTTATCATTGCTTTATTATTGGGTAGTACATTATTTTTATTTATGTTTTTCGGTGATTCTAAGTTTCTTAGTCTAGCGTTACTTTTAATTTGGGGGCTTTCTTATGGTGGGGTTTCAATATCATTAATGACTTGGATGATTCGTTCAGCTCCTATGCATATTGAGTTAGCATCTGCACTTAATATTACTATGTTTAATTTATCAATAGGATTAGGAGCTTTTTTAGGTGGGCTAATTTATGATGCCTTTGGAAGCGGGTTGAATCTATTTTTTGGAAGTGTATTAGCTTGTATTGCGGCCATTTTAATATTTATTAATCACAATAAAAATCCCCTCATTTGAGGGGATTTTTTGAATCAAATGACTGCATTAAAGCGCAGCAATCTGCTCCATATTCGCTTTAACTTTCTCTAACTGAGCAGCAAACTCAGCAAGCTTCGCTTTTTCACCTTCAACAACAGCTGCAGGTGCTTTAGATACAAAGCCTTCATTTGCAAGTTTGCCCGCGATTTGGTCGTGTTGCTTTTGGATTTTATCCAAGTCTTTTTGCAAACGAGCAAGCTCAGCTTTAGGGTCAATTAAGCCTTTCATTGGTACAAATACTGATGCATGGCTGACAACGCTAGAGCAAGATAAAGGCGGTTCTTGGTCTTTATTCAAGAACTCAATGCTTTCAACTTTAGCTAGTGCTTTGAACAATGCTTCAATACGAATGATTTGTTCACGTTCAGCGTCAGACGTGTTTTGAAGTAATACTGGCAACAAGCGCGCGTTACCTAAGCCTAACTCACCACGAATGTTACGTACTGCACCAATCAAACCTTGAAGCCATTGCATATCTGCTTCAGCTTGTTCATTGATTTTTGCTTGCTCAGGAATAGGGTATTGAGCAGTCATAATCGTTGGGCCGCCTTGACCAAGCATTGGTGCAAGAGTCTGCCAGATTTCCTCTGTCAAATACGGCATTAATGGATGAGCCAAACGTAATGATGCTTCCATTACAGCAAGCAATACACGACGTACTTCAGCTTTACGCTCTTCTGCAACTTCTGGATCATTCAGAACTGGTTTAGTTAACTCAACGTACCAGTCACAGTATTCATTCCAGATAAAGTCGTAAATCGCTTGAGCAGCAAGATCTAAACGGTACGTTGCGAACGCTTGATGTACAGCAGCTTCTGCTTTTTGCAGACGGCTGATAATCCATTGTTCTGGAAGTTCCCAAAGATCAGGACGTGCTTCTTGACCAACAGTTTGGCCTTCAACATTCATCAGAACGAAACGAGTTGCGTTCCAGATTTTGTTACAGAAGTTACGGTAGCCTTCAACACGTTTTAAGTCGAACTTGATATCACGACCAGTGTTTGCAAGCGCACAGAACGTGAAACGAACTGCGTCAGTACCGTAAGCATTAATACCTTCTGGGAACTCTTTACGCGTTGATTTTTCAATCTTCGCTGCATCTTTCGGGTTCATTAGGCCAGTCGTACGTTTTGCAACTAAACTTTCTAAATCAATACCGTCAATCAAGTCTAATGGGTCAAGTACGTTACCTTTAGACTTCGACATTTTTTGACCTTCACCATCACGTACCAAGCCGTGAACGTAAACAGTCTTAAATGGAACTTGTGATGAACCATCTTCATTTTTCATGAAGTGCAGGGTCATCATGATCATACGGGCAACCCAGAAGAAAATGATGTCAAAACCAGTCACCAATACATCTGTTGGGTGGAAGGTTTTTAAGAAATCATTTAGTTCATCTTTCTTGTCGTCGCCAGTCCAACCCAAAGTTGAGAAAGTCCAAAGTGCAGATGAGAACCATGTATCAAGAACGTCTTCGTCTTGTTTAAGTTCAACATCAGCAGCGATGTTGTTTTTCGCGCGTACTTCTTCTTCGTTACGACCAACATAGATGTTGCCATTTGCATCGTACCAAGCTGGAATACGGTGACCCCACCAAAGCTGACGTGAAATACACCAGTCTTGAATGTCACGCATCCAAGCCATGTACATGTTGCTGTACTGTTCTGGAACAAACTTAATACGGCCATCTTGAACTGCTTCAATTGCAGGCTCAGCAAGCGGAGCAATTTTTACGTACCATTGGTCAGTCAGTAACGGCTCAATGATCACACCTGAACGGTCGCCACGTGGAGCTTTTAAGTCATACGGTTGGATTTGATCTAACCAGCCTTCAGCTTCCGCTTCAGCAACTAACTTCTTACGTGCTGCAAAACGTTCTAAACCAGCATATTCCGCAGGTGCAGTAATGGTTTTAGAAATTTGTTCGCCAGCTTTTGCAATATATTCAAACTCAGCCAAAACTTCGGCATTTTTGTTGAAGATATTAATGATTGGCAAGCTGTTGCGTTTACCTAGGTCATAGTCATTGAAGTCATGAGCAGGGGTAATTTTTACACAGCCAGTACCGAAGTCTTTCTCAACGTAGTCGTCAGCAACGATCGGGATTAAACGACCAGTAATTGGCAATACAATATTTTTACCAACAAGGTGTGCATAACGCTCATCTTCTGGGTGAACAGCTACAGCCGTATCGCCCAGTAATGTTTCAGGACGAGTCGTTGCAACGACTAAATAGTCTTTGCCATCTTGAGTTTTAACTGATTTGTCTTCAAAGAAATATTTAAAGTGCCAAAGTGAGCCTTTTTCTTCTTTGCTTTCAACTTCAAGGTCAGAAAGTGCTGTTTGAAGTTTAGGATCCCAGTTTACAAGACGCTTACCACGGTAAATTAAACCGTCTTCGTGCAAACGAACGAATACTTCTTTAACTGCGTTTGATAAACCTTCGTCCATTGTGAAGCGTTCACGTGACCAGTCTACAGATGAACCTAAGCGACGAATTTGTTTCGTAATTGTGCCGCCAGATTGTTCTTTCCATTCCCAAACTTTTTCGATGAACTTATCACGGCCTAAGTCATGACGAGTCACACCTTGTAAACCAAGTTGACGCTCAACAACCATTTGAGTTGCAATACCAGCGTGGTCAGTACCCGGTTGCCACAAAGTGTTTTTACCCATCATACGGTTATAACGGGTGAGGGCATCCATAATGGCATTGTTAAAGCCATGGCCCATGTGCAAACTACCTGTGACGTTTGGTGGTGGAATCATGATACAGAATGATTCACCGTGACCAGAAGGTTTGAAGTAACCTTGTTCTTCCCACGTTTGGTACCACTTCTTTTCGATCTCGGTTGGATCGTATGTGGTCGCAATATTTTGAGCGGTTTGAGCGTCAGTCATAGTAGCTTAGATCGAATATGCATAAAAAATTGCACCTATTGTAGCAAAAAAATGCCTCGAAATTAATGTGCTGAAAACAGATAAACGGTTTTGTATTTTTTTCAAAAAACGGTAGATTTATGAAAGATGGATCACAATTTAATCGTGTAGACACACGGCACAAAAATTACAAACGAATTGAAAAAGGATGTTGCTCATGAGTTATGAAGTTTTTTTGAAAATTTCCGATTCAACTTATACCCAATTCGAGACCATTCGGCAGAAACTGCATGATGGGGTAAGTCAAAGTCAGGCAAAACCTTTAGGCGATGTACTCTCTGATCTTTCTTGTGAAATTATTGAACAGGTTTTTTCTGTGCTTTTACAGTCAGGAAGTACAACCATGTCTCCAAAACAACAAGCTGAGTCTGAAAAAGTGGTTCAGCAAGTTTTAGAGACTTTTCGAAAATATATGCCTTGGTCAGTTTCATTCTTTGGAAATGAGCGTCTTTTGCCTTTAGTCGATTACATGACATCTCTGATGAAAGAACAGGGGCAACAAGTTTATATTACCTACCCAGTTACCCTGCAACTCGTACAACAAGCTCAAAACCTTACGCAGCAAATTCGTGACGGTAATATGCAAAGTATTACAGCGGCTTTTGAAACCTTAATACAAATTGTAGATTTAGGCGTAACAAGCCTAGTACGTGAGCCTAAAAAGCGTTTAAAATTTAATTTAGTTGTCGATAAAACTCTTAACGGAGTGATCAACATGACGACGCATTTGGGCTATAAACGTTTGGAAAAGTTAGGTACACAGATTGATCAGACCACAGCAACTCATTATATCAACCACTTTTTGGCCTTCATGCATCAAGCAGCATAATTTAAAAAGATAATAGGAACATAAAGCATGGCCAAACTTGATACTTTACAAAATAAAGTGGTATGGATTACGGGAGCATCTTCTGGTTTGGGCAAGGCCTTAGCAGGGGAGTTGGCTTTGCAAGGGGCAGAAGTAATTTTGACTTCGCGTCGTTTTGAAGAATTAGAAGAGGTTCGAGTTGGTTTATTAAAACCAGAGCATCATTTGTCTGTAGTTGCCGATATTACTGATGAAAAACAAGTAGAAGAAGCTTACCAGCAGATTTTAAAAGCCAAAGGGCGAATTGACTGGCTCATTAATAATGCGGGCTTAAGCCAACGTGCTTTAATTGAAGACACAACAATGGCAACCGAACGGGCCATTATGGAAGTCGACTATTTCTCTCAAGTGGCATTAACCAAAACTGTGCTGCCGACCATGCTAAAACAAAAGTCTGGCCGAGTTGTATTTGTGTCGAGTGTGGCAGGTTTATTAGGAACTCAGTACCGCGCAAGCTACTCTGCTGCTAAAGCTGCAATTCACATGTGGGCAAATAGTTTACGTGCTGAGGTCTCAGATCAAGGTGTTGAAGTTTCTGTTATTTTCCCGGGCTTTGTAAAAACAAATGTGTCCTTTAATGCGTTAAATGGTGCTGGGCAACCTCAAGGTCATCAAGATGAAGCCATTGAGAATGGTTTAGAGGCAAACGTATTTGCTCAGCAATCAGTTAAAGCCTTAATGCATGGTCAAGAATATATTGTTATTGGGGGAAGCAAAGAAAAACTAGGCGTTATGGTTTCTCGGATGTCACCAAAACTTCTCTATAAAATGATTCGGAAAACAAAAGTAAAATAAAAAAGTGATTTCGCCGTGCTAAATTGATGGAAAACCCGCATAGAAGGTTCACCATGGATCAAGATTATCACCGTATTTTAGACGTCATTACGCGTTTTCAATTGGTCTTTGACCAGAAAAATTGGGACGCTTTTGATGATTTATTGGCAGATCAACTTGAGGTGGACTATTTCCAGTTTAGGGGAGAGCCTTTATGTGTCGTGTCTTGTCATGAGTATAAAGGTTCTCGGCAACAAGCTTTATCGCATTTACGGCTACAGCACAATTTGAGTAATCCTTTGATTCGGATTGAACAAGATCAAGCATGGTTAGAATGTAATTATCAAATTTATCGTTTTTCGGAAAATGATTATTTTCATTCATTTGGTCGTTATTATTTTACTTTGGTAAAACAACAGGGCAGTTGGAAAATTACTGGAATTTGCCAACATTTAACTAAAAATATTGGCAATCCACGCATTCATTTTTCCGCTATTGGGCAGTGCTAATCTTTTACAGCAGTACCATAAGCAAATACTTCGACCATTCCACCTTGCATACCAAGTTCGGTTGTACTCAGCCGAACTCCCATAATATGGTTAGCTCCTGCGGTATGAGCTTGTTGTTTTAAACGAACAATCGCTTCACGGCGAGCGCGTTCAACTACACTTTCATAGCTGGTGAGTCGACCACCCAAAACGTTCTTAATGGATGCCAATACATATTTAAAGTAGTCATGAGAAATCACCACATTACTACTAATAAAATAGCCTAGCTGATCACTCGTCGAAAAACGATTGGTATCAATTCTGATATGGGCAAATTGCTGTTCTTTTTCTTGAAGTTCTTTCAAATGTTTTCGTTCAATATGGCGGCCAAAACCCCAACCAATACTGAAAAGAATGAGAAAAATAACAAGCTGAAAAATAAGATTTTCCATTTTTTACCTATGCACTAAATGGATCTGGTAGATGGGGGGCTTGAGGTTGAACAACCACAGCCGTACCGTAGACAAATAGTTCAGAAGCACCTTGAGCAATATTTGAAGTTGAAAAACGAATACCGACAATTGCATTCGCACCAAGTTGCTGAGCTTTGGCAATCATCCGATCCATGGCTTCTTTGCGAGATTCTTCTAATAACTCGGTATAACCCGTAAGTTCGCCACCCACAATATTTTTTAAACTTGCCATCAAGTCACGGCCAACATGCTTACTGCGGACAGTACTTCCATAAACAACATCAAGTTGCTTTACAATCTGGTGGCCCGGAACACTTTCTAAATTACTCAGTAACATTGTTTTTTATCAATCTAAATTCTTAAAGTTTCAAGATAAAAAATAATCACATGAGATGCAATAAAAAAGCCCACCGAAGTGAGCTTTTATAAATTAAGTTATTTAAAACTTATTGCTTTTTAAGTTCAGCACTTGATGGTTGATTAACCACTGTATCTGAAGTATTTGCTTTTAAACCACCACCTAGAGTTTTGTATAACTCGATTTGGTTGTTTAAATTAGCTTGTTGAAGCAACAATAAACCTTGTTCGGCTGAATAAGATGAACGCTGCGCATCAAGAACCGTCAAGTAACTATCAATACCAGCACGGAAGCGGGCATTTGAAAGTGTGTAGTTGCGGTTAGTCGCTTCTACTAGACGTTGTTGAGCTGTTAAACGCTCACCAATATTGGCACGAGTTGCAAGTGCATCATTCACTTCACGGAACGCAGACTGAACTGATTTTTCATAATCAGACAATGCAATTTTCTGATCGGTTTCAGAAATTTTTACATTGGCACGACGCGTGCCCCAGTCAAAGATTGGTAAGTCTAAGCTTGGACCAATTGACCATGCGAAGCCGCCAGACTTAAATAGATCACTTAAGTCAGTTGATGCATAACCCGCAGAACCCGTTAAGCTAATTGTTGGGAATAAACGTGCTTTTGCAGCACCAATATTCGCACCAGCAGCACTTAAGTTATATTCGGCAGCTTTTACATCTGGACGGTTGTTAAGCAAATCGCTCGGTAAACCAGCTGTATATACATTTTGTTGAGTAATGCGTTTTACAGGTTGGTTTGGCAACAAGTTTTGTGGAACTGATTGGCCCACTAACAAGTTCAACAAGTTTTGTGCTTGAGCAATTTGTGTTTTGTAGTTCGCTACATCATTACGCGCAGTTTCTACAGAAATCTGTGCCTGACGTAGTGGAACTTCACTGTCGATGCCCACATCAAAACGTTTTTTGTTGAGATTGTAAGAGTCTTGTTGAGCTTTAAGTGTTTGATCAGCAAGTTTTAAATTTGCTGTTGCGAAAGAATAGTTCAACCATGCTTGAGCAACTTGACTGATCAGACTGATTTGAGTCGAATCACGTGCACTTTGCGTTGAAAGATAACTATCTAACGCAGCATCTTTTAAGCTACGTACGCGGCCCCAAAAATCGAGTTCATAGGCAGTTACACCCAAACCTACTTGATAAGTAGAGTAGGGGTTATTCGGATCACGGCTTTGAGAAACCTGACGAATTGCACTACCACTTGCTCCGATGGTTGGAAGCTGGTTGTTTTGCGTAATTCGATATTGCTGTTGGGCACGTTCAATATTGAGCGTTGCTGTACGTAAGTCGCGGTTGTTGGCTAGAGCCAAATCAATCACTCCGAGCAAACGAGAGTCAGCAAAGAACTGTTTGTAACCCTGTTCAGCAATAGACGCACCAGAAGCGCTGTTATATGCATAGCTTTCTGGAATATCGGTTTTCACGACTGGTTCTGGGCCGCGCATGCTTTGACAAGCTGCCAAAGCAAGCGCAAGTGCAGATACCGCAATGCTACGACCTGAAATAGACCATACTTTTTGCATCACGATTTATGCTCCTGAGTGTTTATGGTTTTTGGTTTGTACTTAAAGATACTACGAATCCACACATAGAATACAGGGATAAAGAAGATACCTAAGAACGTTGCACTGAGTACGCCACCGAGTACACCGAAACCAACTGAGTGCTGACTTCCTGCACCGGCACCTGTTGAAAGGGCAAGTGGAAGTACACCGAAACCGAAGGCAAGGGTAGTCATAATAATTGGACGTAAACGCATTTTTGAAGCATGTAAAGTTGCCTCAAGTAGGTCTTCACCTTTTTCCTGCAACTCTTTTGCGAACTCAACAATCAAGATCGCATTTTTTGCAGAAAGACCAATGACCGCGATCATTGCTACCTGGAAGTAAATGTTATTTGAGAGATTTGGATCTCCTTTAATAATCATACCCAAGTAAGTCAATACGATTGCACCAATAATACCAAGTGGTACTACAAGTAAAACCGAGAACGGAATAGACCAGCTTTCATATAATGCAGCTAAGCAAAGGAAAACGATTAACAATGAAAGCGCATATAAGAATGGAGCTTGAGCACCAGACTCACGTTCTTCAAGTGATAAACCTGTCCATTCATAGTCGAAACCTTGTAAGCCCATAGATGGTAACTTAGCAATAATTTCTTCCATAGCTTTCATCGAATCACCAGAGCTCACGCCAGGTGCAGGTGTACCTTGAATGTTAACCGATGACACGCCGTTATAACGTTCAAGACGAGGAGAACCATATGTCCATTTGCCTGTAGCAAATGCAGAGAACGGTACCATTTCGCTTTTGCTATTACGTACATACCACTTGTTTAAGTCTTCAGGCATCATACGGCTATCCGAATCACCTTGAACATAAACTTTTTTCACACGACCGCGATCAACGAAGTCGTTAATGTATGAGCCACCCCATGCAATACGCATAGTGTTGTTAATGTCAGCAATGCTAACGCCCATAGCACCAGCTTGAGCCTGATCTACATTAATTTGATACTGAGGTGTATCTTCTTGACCATTAGGACGTACCCCTACAAGACGTTTATCTTGTGAAGCCAAACCTAAAATTGTGTTACGTGCGGCAATAAGTTTCTCATGGCCTTGACCACTTGAATCTTTAAGCTGCAAGTTAAAACCAGCAGTTACACCGAGTTCAGGCATTGCCGGAAGCTGTAATGGCATGATGTAAGATGCGTCTTTGACGATCATGTTTAATGCCATACCGCGCTGAATTAACGCGCCAATTTGAGATTCTGGTGAAGTACGTTCACTCCAGTCTTTCAATTTAACGAAGCCAATACCAGCATTTTGACCAACACCTGTGAATGAGAAACCTGAAACGGTGAAAATAGATTCCACAGTATCTTTTTCATTCATGAAGAAGTTTGTCATGGTGTCAATCACTTTACCTGTACGGTCAAGCGTTGCATTTGGTGGTAATTGAACAAGTGTCATGACCACACCCTGATCTTCTTCTGGTAAGAATGAAGATGGGAGTTTTTGGAACAAGAACACTAATAGGCCAATCACTACAGCATAGAGTAGTCCTGAGAAGATTTTGCCTTTAAGCATGCGGCTAACACCATTTTGGTAGCTATGCGACATGCGGTCAAAACCATTGTTAAATCCTCTGAAGAAACGAGCAAAAATATTATTGCTTGGTTCTTTATTAGGATCATGCTGTTTTAAAATGGTTGCACAAAGTGCAGGGGTGAAGGTTAACGCTACAATTAACGATAGAACCATTGCTGTTACAAGGGTAATCGAGAATTGACGGTAAATTACACCTGTTGTACCACCAAAGAATGCCATTGGTACGAATACTGCTGTCAATACGCTTGTGATACCAATTAACGCACCAGAAATCTGTTGCATTGATCGTGAAGTTGCCGTGACCGGATCGGTATGCTCTTCACTCATAACACGCTCAACGTTTTCTACTACAACAATGGCGTCATCGACCAGAAGACCAATTGCCAATACCATAGCGAACATGGTTAAGGTGTTAATTGAGAAACCAAAGATATTGATGACAGCAAATGTACCCAATACAACAACAGGTACAGCAAGTGTTGGAATAATCGTTGCACGCCAGTTCTGTAAGAATAAGAACATAACAATGAACACTAAAATTACCGCTTCAATTAATGTGTGTACAACACTTTCAATTGAAAGACGAATAAATGGAGTAGTGTCATAAGCCAGTTTATCTGCAAGGCCTGCTGGATAGTTCTTACGTAATTCAGCTAAACGGTGTTCAACAGCATCAGCGGTATCAAGTGCGTTAGCACCAGTTGCAATTTTAATTGCGAGACCGCCAGCAGGTTTACCATTAAACTTCGAATCGAACTGGTAGTTATCAGAACCTAACTCTACACGAGCAACATCTTTTAAACGAACTTCAGCACCTGATGCTGTGTTCTTTAAGAAGATATTTTTAAATTGTTCAGGTGTCTGTAACAAGCTTTGCGCATTTACTGTCGCGTTAAGCACTTGACCTTGAACCGCTGGTGCGCCGCCTAACTGACCTACAGCAACTTGTGAGTTTTGCGCTTGTAAAGCAGTCGCAATATCACTTGGTGTTAACTGATAGTTGGTAAGTTTTGCAGGGTCGAGCCAGATACGCATTGCGTATGAACCACCAAAGACTTGTACCTCACCAACACCAGCAACACGGCTAAGTGGTTCTTTAATTGACGAGTTTACGTAATCTTTAATGTCTGAGTCTGACAGGGTATTGTCTGGTGAATAGAATGCAATAACTTGCAAGAAGCTTGCACCAGATTTAGTAACCGTCACACCTTGGCGTTGAACGTCTTCAGGTAAAAGCGCAGTTGCAGATTGCAGTTTGTTTTGAACCTGAACCTGTGCAATATCTGGATCAATACCTTGTTCAAAGTTTAATTGAATAGAGGCCTGACCGTTACCCGCACTGTTAGATGAAATATAACGTAAACCATCTAGACCATTCATTTGTTGTTCAATGATCTGGGTTACTGTATTTTCAACAGTCTCAGCCGATGCACCAGGATAAGTTGCAGCAATTGTAACTGTCGGTGGTGCAATCGTCGGATACTGTGCAATAGGCATTTTTGTGAGCGTGAGAATACCCGCCAACATAATGACTAATGCAATCACCCAAGCAAAAATGGGGCGATGAATAAAAAATTGTGCCATTCAATCTACCCCTTATGCATTAGATGCTTTCTGTTCTGCTTGAGGTTTACCTGATTGAGCCGGTTTTGTAGCATTTGGAGCTGCACCTTGAGGGTTCGCTGGTTGAGCTTGGTAAGGTTTTGCTGACACTTCTTGCCCTTCTTTAACTTTGGCAACACCATCAACAATCACTTTTTCACCAGCTTTGAGACCGTTAGTCACAATCCAGTTTTGTCCTTGAACACCAGAGGTTTCAACAGAACGACTCTCAACAGCGCCTTTAGCATTAACAAGCATTGCTACAGCTTGACCTGTCGGTAAACGCGTAATTGCGGCTTGAGGAACAAGATAAGCATTTGGAACTACACCCTGAACAATCTGCGCAGTTGTATACATACCTGGAAGTAACAAATGATTCGGGTTCGAGAATACGGCACGTAAAGTAATCGTTCCTGTATCCTGATTTACAGAAGCATCAGAGAAAGCAAGTTGTCCTTCGATTGGATAGGTTGAACCATCTTCAAGTTTCAATTTCACTTTCGTGTTGTTACTGTTGTTTAAACTACCTTTGCTGAGTTGTTGGCGTAAACGTAATAACTCGGCACTAGACTGGTTAATATCCACATAGATTGGATCTAACTGTTGAATCGTCACTAAAGGATCAGTTTGGTTTGCAGTGACTAAAGCACCAGCTGTTACAGAAGAACGCCCAGACTGACCAGAAATTGGTGAGCGAATTGTAGAATAACCAAGATCTACATTTGCATTCGTTACTTGAGCTTTCGCAGCAGTAACTTGTGCTTCGGCAACATTAACCTGACCAAGTAAGTCGTCATATTCTTGTTTAGATACAGCATTACTCGAAACAAGTTGCTTATAACGGTTTAGCTTGGTACGTAGTGAAGCTAGATTTGCCTGTTGTTGTAAAAGTGATGCTTTTGCATTTTCAAGCGATGCACGATTCGTTCGAGAATCCAGTTCATATAGAGCCTGACCTTCACGAACATAACTTCCTTCAGCAAACAAGCGTTTTAAAATTACGCCACTTGTTTGAGGACGAACTTCAGAAATTTGATATGCTGAAGTACGGCCGGAAAGCTCAACGCTTTGTTCAACACTTTGTGGTTGAGCAACAATAACACCTACCTCAGCAGGCGGCATTTTCTGAGCAGCAGCAGCTTGCTGTTTCTCATCGGAGCCTTTGCCACAACCAACAAGTGCGATACTTGTTGCTAATGCGCAAGCAGTAAGGGCAGGAGCCCAAAGCTTAGCCGACATCATTGTTCCACCTCGTTAGATAAAATCTAAAAATATATTTGTTTTTTACTTAACCTACTTTGTGTTTGTAATAACCAGAGCCAAAGCAGTGCAATCCAAATAAAACCTATGCCCCAACCGGCAAGTACATCTGTTGGAAAATGAACTCCAGCATATATTCTTGAAAGCCCCATGCAGATAAACCAAAGGCAAGAAATCAAAATGATATAAGGAGAGTTAGTGTTGGGCTTATGGCATAACATTATCATTGCCAAACAAGCCAGTGTTGATGCATAAACACTGTGTGCACTTGGGAACGATGCACCGTAACTTTCGACAATATGATATACCTGTGGGGGTCTTGGGCGATCAACACACCACTTGAGCAGCCAACCCATGGTGATACTGCCAATAACTCCCACGCTAATGAAAATAACAGTAATATATTTTTTATACCATGCCTGATATATACACACCAGAAGGGATAAAAAACATACAAAAGGCATACCACCTATTCGTGCTAGAAAGATCGTAATAGCGTTAAGATAATTTGAACGATATTCACTCAATATTTGAACGCTGAGAAGGTCCAAAGACTGAAGTCTTGGTACAAAAAGACCAAGAATACCTAATCCTAAAAAAATACAACCAATAAGAAGCAATAAATAGGGCATGTATATACCTTTGCTTATTTAAGCAGTGTCCACTACTGAAAGCCGCTAAAAGTGTACTTGCCAGTACACTTTTTTTCAAGCCTGATAGATCATCGTAAATTCATTTTGAAAATTTTTTAACATTTGGAAAAACAATCACAACAAAATTGACGGAATTCACATTTTGTGTACAAAGCAAAATTCTTAATGTTCTATCTTTTTTCCATTATTTGTAGTCGTATTTTCTTCAAGTTCTAGCGGTTGTTTTGGGGGCCAGAAAAAATCGCTTGGGCGAGTTAGAAAATGGGTCATAACGAGTTTGGCTAAAGGTTTCCATTGTTCGAAGCGAACTCGACGCGCCCGTAGTGCCACAATAATGGTTAAGGTGAAACTAACAAATAAGTTAGTGAGACCAATACATAACACGCCTAGAAAAGACACGATAATCAGTCCGATGTCTGGACTGCCATTAATGGTCATTAAACCTTGAATAAAGTTAGCAGATGCAAAGGCAATATGGCGGATATCTAAAGGTAAACCTAAAATAAAGCCTATGGTACCCATACTTCCTAACATAATACCAAATAAGAAGTTACCCGCTAGAGCTCCTAAGTTGCGCTCAATATATTCAGCAAAACGGTTGAGACGATCTTGCCCAAACCAGTTGGCTAAGCGGCGATGCGCTCTTAAGCGAGGACCAACTTTTCTATAAACGGCCATATTGTCAAAGTAGCCAGCAATAAGACCCGACAAAAATAAGCAAACTCCGGCTACGGCTGCATGTGGAACTGCCAAAGAGGTGAAGGGATTTAAGCTGTGCAACAAATAAGTCGCTTTAGTATGAGTTAATAAAGGCTCATCAAGATAGAACTGCCAAGCAAAAGTAATGAGTGCTGCAGTAGGAATCGCAATTGAAATATTGCCTAAAATAGCAATAAATTGTGTTCGAATAATATTAATAATAAGCGCTGCTAACTCTGCAATTTGAGCTGTTTTAGAGCCTTTACGCTGTTGTACTGTGGCAGCGAGGGCCGCAGCAGTCATCGCGGGTTGTTTAGTGGCAACTGTAAAATGCAGAACATGAATTAGAAGGAATCCAAGAGAATAATTCATACTAAAAGTAAAGGCTTGCATGAGCGGAGCCATCGTCATTCTAGCTGCAAGAATTTTTAAAGATGCCATACAGGCAATGATAACGCCTGCTCCAGCGGCAGCTTTATACATGCCCCAGAAACCTTTGGTATCCGTACTTACATAATGTTCACCTGTTCGGCTGGCATTTTCAGTCACTTGAAAGGCAATAAGTTCACTTGTTGTACTTAGTAAAGAGCGAACACTTTTTTCACTGTAGTGTGCTTTGGTTAAATCAGAAATAAGATGCCCTAAAGAGACATATTTTCCTTTAGTGTTATCTACAACCAAATAAAGCAGTAATTCAATTCGGTCAAGGCACTGCTCAAGTAAGGATAATAAATAAGTCAAACTTAAGCTGACGCCAATTCTTTTGGTGGCACGACGAATTTTTAAAACTACATCTCGGCATTGTTCCAGCATAACAAATGCTTGTGATGCATCTGGAGGGGAAGTCACCGCAATTTCATGTTCAGCAAGTTCTTGTTTTTTGTACTTCTCGATAAACTCAATAATTTCACGGTTTTGAACTAAAAATGGTGATTCATATTCAGTTAATTCCGGTTGAGCATTAATAAATTCGGGGTAAAGGCCAATTCCACTAATTCGATAAGATAAGACAGTAATTGCTTTAATCATTTCACTTTGAATGACAAGCTTTTCGTTTACATTACTTTGGCTTTGTCCAATAAGACCAAATAGGTTTGCCCAATCTTCATCGTCAATATTATTGAGCCAGATTTTGTCACTTTCTAAATAGAAAATCTTACCAATTAATATTTTGAGTTGGCTTGCATCTTCGATTAATGGTAAAAAATGTGCTCCGAGTCTTTGTCCTAGCTGGTTCCAGAAACCATCTAGAGACAAAATTCCGCTATCGGCATATAAGCTGACTTGTTTATAGCGATTAACTAGACGTAATAAAAAAGTTTGTAGCAGGAAGGGAGCTGTAGGTGTGCGTAATAGACTTTCAATGAAAGCCTGTATTTTTTGCTTTATCTCATCCGTATCCTGAGGGTCGGATGGACGAATGTCATTGACTAACTCAATGAGTAGATTTTCGTCAATGACAGCTTGAGAATCCTCAAGCTGTTTCTGTATTTTTAAAAAATGATCTGAAAAATTTATATGCATAGGCAGAATAATATCTATTGTATTCGATGTAACGCAAGCTGAGTTAAGTTAATCAAAGCCTGACGATACGGTGTATCAGGTAGCTTTGATAAAGCTTGCAGTGCTGCTTCTGTTTCTTCTTGGGCACGTTGGTGACAATAATCTAAAGCACCAGACTTCTGTACAATTTCTATGACCTGAGATAATTGGTCCACTCCGCCAGTTGCAATGCTGCGACGAATAATCGCATGCTCTTCACCTGTTGAGTGTGATAATGCAGAAATTAACGGTAAAGTTGGCTTACCTTCCATTAGATCATCACCAATATTTTTACCTAATGTTTCAGCATCTGATGTGTAGTCTAAAATATCATCAATAATTTGGAATGCATTACCAAAATGGCCGGCGAATAATCTTAATGGTTCACGATACGCTTCTTGCCCAGCCAAAATAGCGGCGCCTTCTGTAGCCAGTTCAAACAGGCGAGACGTTTTACCATGAATAATTTTTAAATAAGTTTCTTCTGTTGTATCCGGTTGATGCTGTGATTGAAGTTGTAATACTTCACCTTCAGCAATTTCACATGTACCTGTTGAAAAGTCTTTCAATAAAGTCATGTTGTTTAAATCGACCAGTAAATCGAAAGCACGTGCAATGAGGAAGTCACCGACTAATACGGCAGTTTGATTGTTCCATGTCGCATTTGCTGTAGGTCGACCACGACGAAGCCCAGATTCATCTACCACATCATCATGAACCAATGTCGCGGTATGCAACATTTCAATGATTGCAGCTAGGCGCTGTGCATTTGCCATATTATCTAAACCACAAGCACGTGCTGCAAGCAAACACATAATTGGGCGCATACGCTTTCCGCCAGCTTCAACAACATGTTTGCTGACAGACATGACTAAACCGACTTTTGAGCTAATTCCTTCATTAATCAAGTGATCCATCGCAGCAAAGTCTGAGGCAACAGGCGCAAGAATGTCTTGCTTGAAATCGATGACCATATGAAGAAAAACCCCGTATTGGTAGATAAGTGGCGTTAGTGTAACAATTAAAGGTGTGTTGCACAGGTGAACAAGTGGCTGATATTAACCATTTCTATTGTCTTTATGCGTTCTTTGTTCTTTATTTAAGCAAAACATGATATTTCCGGCAAAACAATAAATTTAATGACATCAGCATTAATACAACTTGTTCTTGTCGCAATTTGTGTCTGGAACTGTATTTTAATTTTCATTCAGAATCAATGAAAACTGCTAAATTCCAATCTAAGCTGCTTGTTGATTTTGTAAAAATAGGGGAATAGGCATCACTGATAACTAGAAAATACTTGTCGTTTGATCAAATTTCACTTAAAATCTGTCGCCTTATATAACCCCAGTGGCGTGCGTTTTAAGATCGATATATCCCTTATCGGCACGACGACACGGGCTAATTGGAGTACATTATGTACGCAGTAATCCAAAGCGGTGGTAAACAGCACCGTGTAGTTGAGGGTGAAACCCTTAAAGTTGAATTATTGAAAGCTGAATCTGGCGCGACTATTACATTTGATGATGTATTAATGGTTGTAAACGGTGACAGCATTCAAATCGGTGCTCCAGTTGTAGCTGGCGCTAAAGTAACTGCAGAAGTGGTTGGTCATGGTCGTCACGACAAAATCCGCATTATCAAAATGCGTCGTCGTAAACACTACCGTAAACAACAAGGTCACCGTCAATGGTTCACTGAGTTGAAAATTACTGGTATTTCAGGCTAATCACGAGGAGTAAGAGACATGGCAACTAAAAAAGCCGGTGGATCGACGAAGAACGGTCGTGATTCAAACCCAAAAATGTTAGGTGTTAAAGTTTACGGCGGTCAAGCTGTAACTGCTGGTAACATCATCGTTCGTCAACGTGGTACTGAGTTCCACGCTGGTGCAAATGTTGGTATGGGCCGTGACCATACTTTATTTGCTACTGCTGACGGCGTAGTAAAATTCGAAGTGAAAGGTCAATTTGGCCGTCGCTACGTAAAAGTTGAAACTGTATAAGTTTTAGCTTTAAAAAAAGGCCCACATTTTGTGGGCTTTTTTTATGGAATTTAATCTAGTGTATCTTCATCATGATGAATGAAATTCTACAAACAACATGAATAACATAACAAAATATCTTATTTTCTCAATGATTAGCACAGAGTTTGTCGGTTAATATGAGTCTTGAATTAAGAGCTTGCTAAGTTTCATAACTTTGAAAGAAGGCAAGTTGTCTTACAGCAACTAAAAAGGTGATGACATGAATATGCTTCGTAAAACTATGTGTGCTATTACACTCAGCGCGTCAGTGCTTGCTCCTGTAATGAGTACTACAGTGTTTGCTGCGCCTGTAGCAGCACCGGAGCAACAGGCAATTGGGAACCTGGTTAATCAGTTATCAGGATTACAGCGTTTGACTGCCGATTTTGAACAAACAACTAAAGCTAATACAAAAACTGTGGCACAGAAAAAGAGTTTAAGTGCACAGCATATGAACCAGACATTCAAAGGCTCAATGAAAGTTGAACGTCCGGGGAAATTTTATTGGGAAACAGTAAGTCCGTCTAAACAAACGATTGTAACGAGCGGGAAAACAGTTTGGATTTATGATCCAGATTTACAACAAGCTGTACGCCAAAGCTTAGATGATCAGGTTGCAGATACGCCGGCGTTATTACTCTCTGGTAATACTAATCAAATCATGAAGTCTTATCGTGTAACGCAACCAGATAAATCAAAACTCTATTTCACATTATTCCCTAAAAAAGAAGATGGTGCTTTCCAAAGCTTAACGATTAGTTTTGGAGCAAATAAAGCGCCAACACTTATGGTATTACAAGACTCATTAGGCCAAACCACCTATGTGCGCTTTAATAATGTGAAAGTAAATGCTTCAATTCCAGCATCGGTCTTTAACTTTACGCCACCAAAAGGCACAGATGTTATTGACCAATAATTGAAGCCTCTTCAAAAAAAGCTGCCTTTCACGGTAGCTTTTTTTATATAAGAGAGATAGATACATTTTTTAACCCCACCTTGATCAGACGCTTTGTATAGTGATAGAGGTAAATTCATGGGGATTATTATGCGACTTTACGATAAAAAAATTATTTGTATTCTTCCATTAATGGCTGCAATGGCAATTGTGAGTGGTTGCCAACCAAAGTCGGCAGCCAAAGACGAGCAGGCTGCTTCGACTGCAAAAGTTAAAGAAGCGAAAGAGGTTGGTGTTCCTGTAATTCAGGCAAAAGTAATCCCAGTAAAGTTGCCGAAATCAAAAGTTTGTTTAGAAGATGGTTGTACTGAGTATGACTTTCAAACAGTACAAACCAATCAAAAGTGGATTAATGATTACTTCACTAATCGAATAAAGAAAGCAGATCCGAATGCTTTTGCAAATTTAGCTGATCAGCCAGTCGACGTACCTGAAGGTGAGCCACGTTCGAGTCAAAGTGCAATTTATGTCCGCTATTTAGGGCAAAATTATAATCTTGCAACTTTTGCATTACAGACCTATTCATATTCTGCTGGTGCAGCACATGGCATGTCACATCAAGAGTTTGTGACTTTTGATTTATTAAATAAAAAACATATTACTGTTGCCGAGTTGATTCAGCCAGATGTTGAAAAACAATTAGTTGATGCTCTTTTTGATGCGAATACAAATTGGCTTCAAGAGCATAATATTAGCCGTGAAAAACTGCAATTAAGTGATAATTTCTACTATGGCGCAAATGGGATTGTTTTTGTCTATCCGATTTATGAGTTGGCTTCTTATGCTGAAGGAATGTCTGAATTAACGCTGCCGTATTTTGAAGCAAGTAAATTCATTAAACCTGAGTATTTACCGAGTGTGCCAAACTATAAGTTCTAAAATAGGTGATCTATTCTAAGAATTGTGTGAAAGCTATTCGTTATGAAGATGATCACTATATTTTTTAGTGTGAAGGCCTTACACTATAGCCAGTTTTTTACCCATATTATGATTGATTATGATCGACCCTAAGTTACTCAGAAATAATATTGAAGCAGTTAATGCGGCTTTGGCAAAACGTGGCGTTCAATTAGATGTTCAAGAATGGGCTTCTTTAGAAACTCACCGTAAAGACTTGCAATCAAAAACTGAAAAATTGCAGGCAGAACGTAATGCCGGTGCAAAACAAGTGGGTCAGATTAAAAAATCCGGTGGTGATGCTTCTGAAATCATGGCGCGTATGCAAGCGATTGGTGATGAAATCAAAGCTGCTGAAGTTGCTTTGTCAGAGCTCCAAAACGAAATTGAACAAAAAGCGCTTAGCATTCCTAACTTACCAGATGAATCTGTTCCTGCTGGTAAAAATGAAGATGATAACGTTGAAATTTCAAAATGGGGTACGCCTCGTCAGTTTGAATTTGAAATTAAAGATCATACCGATTTAGGCGAGTGGATGGGCGGTTTAGAGTTTGAAACCGCGACTAAATTGACTGGTTCACGTTTTAGCGTTTTAAAGGGCTCTTTAGCGCGCCTACAACGTGCTTTAACACAGTTCATGCTTGATACCCATACTTTAAAGAATGGCTATACAGAAGCTTATGTGCCTTATTTAGTAAATGCTGATTCACTTCGTGGTACTGGTCAATTGCCAAAATTTGAAGAAGATTTATTTAAACTTCAAGGTGAAAAAGAATATTACCTCATCCCTACAGCAGAAGTTCCTGTTACTAACTTCGTTCGTGATGAGATTATTGATACCGAACGCTTGCCATTAAAATATGCAGCACATACACCATGTTTCCGTAGTGAAGCTGGTTCTTATGGTCGCGATACCCGTGGTTTAATTCGTCAGCATCAGTTTGATAAAGTTGAGATGGTGCAAATCGTTAAACCTGAAACTTCTATGCAAGCACTTGAAGACCTTACTGCACATGCTGAGGGCATTTTGCAGGCACTTGGTTTGCCATACCGCAAAATTTTGCTCTGTGGTGGTGATATGGGGTTCGGCGCGATTAAAACTTACGACTTAGAAGTTTGGGTCCCAAGCCAAAATACTTACCGTGAAATCTCAAGCTGCTCTAATATGGGTGATTTTCAAGCACGCCGCATGAAAGCACGCTACAGAATGGATCAAAAGAAGACCGAATTGGTGCATACTTTAAATGGCTCTGGTCTAGCTGTGGGTCGCACTTTGCTTGCTGTAATGGAAAATTACCAACGTGAAGATGGTTCTATCGAGATTCCAGAAGTATTGCGCCCATATATGGGTGGTTTAACATTTATTGACTAAGCTTTGCATCTAAATTGTGCACGGTTTTTGCTTAACCAAAATCAGATGATTAATGTAGAGGTTTAAGGTGGATATTTTTCCAATCTCTTTAAAGTTGCAACAGCAACGTTGTCTGATTGTGGGTGGTGGGCATATTGCTTTGCGCAAAGCAAATCTTTTAGCCAAAGCAGGAGCAGTAATTGATATTATTGCTCCGGCAATTGAAGATCAGCTTTTATCGTTGATTCAGGCAACTGGAGGGCAGTACTTTGCTGAGACCTTTGCCGAAAATTCTTTAAATACCCCTTACAGATTAGTTATTGCTGCTACTAATGATGCGCAAGTAAACAAAGCTGTTTTTGAACAATGTGAAGCGCGTAATTTACTGGTAAATAGTGTCGATGATATTCCACACTGTCGTTTTATGGTTCCAGCGATTATTGATCGTTCTCCATTGATCATTTCTGTTGCTTCAAATGGCGCATCGCCAGTTTTATCTAGACAACTTCGTACTCAAATCGAAACGATTGTTCCACATGGCATGGGTAAATTGGCTGAGTTTTCTGGTCAATGGCGTAAGCAAGTAAAAGAGAAAATTACTAACCCCGATGAGCGTCGAATCTTTTGGGAAAACCTCTATGCTAGCCCATTAAAAGAACAAGTTTTTAATGACAATTTAGAAGTTGCAAATGATTTGATTCAGCAAGCCTTAACAGAGTGGACTGCACCTAAAGGTGAGGTTTATTTGGTCGGGGCTGGACCAGGTGATCCTGAGCTACTGACACTAAAAGCATTGCGTCTCATGCAACAAGCAGATGTGGTGATTTATGATCGTTTGGTGTCTGCACCAATTTTAGAACTTTGCCGTCGTGATGCGACCAAAATTTATGTTGGTAAAGCCCGTTCAAATCACTCTGTTCCCCAAGATGGTATCAATGCTTTATTGGTTGAATATGCTCAAAAAGGAAAGCGTGTTTGTCGTCTAAAGGGTGGCGATCCATTTATCTTTGGGCGTGGTGGTGAAGAGATTCAAGAGCTAGTTGAGGCGAATGTCACTTTCCAAGTGGTACCGGGCATAACAGCAGCATCAGGTTGTTCTGCTTACGCAGGTATTCCATTAACTCATCGTGACTATGCACAAAGTGTCCGTTTCTTGACTGGGCATTTAAAGGAAGGTTCACCTGAACTCCCTTGGAATGAACTAGTTTATGAAAATCAAACTTTAGTCCTTTACATGGGGTTGGTTGGTTTGGAACGCATTTGTGAGCAACTTATTGCTCATGGTCAGCGTGCTGATATGCCTGTAGCCTTAATTTCTAAAGGAACTACACCAGAACAGAAAGTTATTGTTGGAACATTAGCTGATATTGCAACTAAAGTGTCTGAACATCATATCGTAGCGCCGACTTTAACCATTATTGGTGAAGTGGTGAGTTTACGTGAACAGTTAAAATGGCAATAAGTTCATCTGAATTTATTGCTGGTTATTAAAGTCGAGAAAATTTGTGATTCATGTTGTTCTATACGAGCCTGAAATTCCTGCCAATACAGGCAATATCATTCGTTTATGTGCTAATACGGGCGCACAGTTACATTTAGTCAAACCCCTAGGTTTTGAGTTGGATGATAAAAAACTCAAAAGAGCAGGCCTTGATTATCACGAATGGGCACGTATGCAGATTTGGGACAACATTGAACTGTGTCTTGCAGACTTAAAAGCTAAAGGTGTTGAGCATGTTTTTCCACTCACCACTAAAGGCTCAGCGACTCCACATACAGTCGATTTGAATCGACCTGTGGCTTTACTGATGGGGCCAGAAACACGCGGTTTGCCTGAGCATGTTCGCTTAATGTTTCCGCAAGAACAATGGATCCGTTTGCCGATGGCTGAAAACTCAAGAAGTTTAAATTTATCTAATGCAACGGCTGTGATTGTTTATGAAGCATGGCGTCAGCAGGGTTTTAAAAACTTAGGATAAGTTATCTAATTTTAAGTAAGAATAAGGCCACAATTGTGGCCTTATTTGTTTTAGATATCCTATTTAGGGAAAATTACACCACTTGCTAAATCATAATTTGTTGGTGAGTTGGTATAGACCGATCCAAGTCGAACTGCAAAGAACCAACCTAATTTACCTTGGTCTTGAATTCGATTTTCAACGAGATATGGCTCATCTGTTTCGGATGCAGCATCTTCAATAAATACTTTATATTCAACAGGTCCCGTATTTTCACTATCACGCTCAAATAGATAACCATCAATATTAAAGAAGCCTAGATTATTGTTTGCATCAACCAGTCTATAACCTTCAGCTGCCTGCTCTTTAAGAAGTTTTTCAAGTTTAATTGCATCATCCTTGTTAAACGGAATATGTTGTGGAACTTCAAAATAACGATACGCATAGGTTCCGTTATGTGTACTGCTATTTACGCAAGTAGGTACATAGAAGGTTCCATTCGTTGTGCCATTATTAGTGAATGCTGAGTTTGCATAAATTAGCTTACAACCTTGTGCACCAAGTTCGTTGAAGGCATTTAAAATTGTTGTGCGAGAGGTATTGGTTAAGAATCGATTAGAGTAAGTGTAAGTTGCTGGTTTCTTATCATTTTTCACAAATAGATATTTATCTGTATTAGATGTAACTTCTCCAAATGAAAGTTTATATATATAGCCTAAGCTACCTTGTTTATTTAGCTCATTCACCCATAGTAAATAACGGTTTGCTACCGAGTTGGTTTTAACATCAACTGTTTTATAGGTGTATGTATCAGTGGTTTTATTGTTTTTGACATATAAATTTTTATATAGGGCAAAGCTACTATCAGGATTATTCAAACTTACAGATGGTGTGAGAAGGGCATAGCCTTGGCGTCCTTGATCGTTAAGTTGGGTCAATAGATCTGCCCAAGATTCTTTATTGTCCCCTAGTCTATAACTTGCTGTTGCCAATACTTGGGTTGGCTTTTGCATGCTTGCTGATGGTGTTGTTTTTGTGAAGCAAGTAGTTGTTAAATCAAAGTTTGCTTGCTGTAAATAATTATGTATCGCATTTGGTTCATCCGTAGGGACTAGGCAAAATTGATTTGCATTTTTAAACCCTAGAATAGCTGGCTGTTTCTGAGTTAGCTTTCCTGCTACTACAAGCTGCCAATCTACTTTGTTATAGCTTGAGGTTTGTATTGTCTGAGGTGCTCCAATATTTGAAACCAGACTAAAATCTTCAGCTTGGCGGTAACTTGCAACAATGTTACCTGTACAGTTCGATTCATTCTCATAACGTATTGTTTCACTAGCAAATCGAACGCTGTTATCAGAAACTTTAATGACGTTCATTTTTAGAGCAGAACCGTTAATACAACCTCCTTTGCCCGCTAACCAACTTCCAACAAAGCGATCCGCTACACTTGTTGGTGTTGGTGTTGGTGTTGGTGTTGGTGTTGGTGTTGGTGTTGGTGTTGGTGTTGGTGTTGGTGTTGGTGTTGGTGTTGGTGTTGGTGTTGGTGTTGGTGTTGGTGTTGGTGTTGGTGTTGGTGTTGGTGTCGGTGTCGAATCATTATCGTCAGACCCACACCCACTTAAAGCTATAAAAATCAAAGCAATGCTGCTTCCTTTTACTATGTTATTCATCACATGAACCCTTTTTTTATTAAAAATGTGAAAATTTAACATTTTTAAAATAGATCAATTATAATGCAGTTGTAAAGATCAAATTTGAAAAAAGGTTCAACATGGCAGCTTATAATCAAATTGAAATATTCGAAAAAAGTCAAAAATGGTTTGACCAGTTGCCATTAGAATGGAAAAACTGGCTTGAAGAAAATTTAGAAAAAGGGTGTGGAGTTGAACAATTAGTCGATGTATTAAAAGCAAATGGATTTGAGCCAAGATTTGAAATGAATGATTTGAAATTTCAGACTTTATCGGATCATGATCAAGAGTGGATAATTGAACAAGTTTTAAATAAGGTCACGTCTACGGAAATAGTAAAAATATTAATAGAGCAGGGGCATAATGATTTAAAAGTAAAAGAATATTTAAATAATTTAGAAAATAATCAGTTATATAAAATTTTGAAGAAAAAGCATCATCAACTTAAAAAACGTGAATGGTTAATAGACACTGTAGATCAATTGGCACAGCTAAACTCTGGCTATAGTGAAGAAATTCCTTCAATTACTGCTCCACAGTTCTCTGGCTTTATAAAGGATTACTATAGTCAACATCGCCCTGTGATTTTAAAAGAAGGAATAGAACATTGGCCAGCTTTGCACAAATGGTCTCCGCAATATTTTGCTTCTAAATTTGGCCATCATTCAGTTGAAGTTCAGATGAATAGAAATTTAGATGAACAGTTTGAAAGACATTCTCCATCACTAAAACAGAAAATGAAGATGTCAGAATTTGTATCAAAAGTTATGTCAGTTGATGCCAGTAATGATTTTTATATGACTGCAAATAATGCGACCAACAGCCATCAGATGCTTCAAGAACTATTTTTAGATATTGGTGATTTTGCAGAAGGTTATTGTGACTCGGCTTTAAAAGATGAGCGTAGTTTTTTATGGTTTGGACCTAAAGGAACTTTTACGCCATTACATCATGATTTAACGAATAATATGTTAGTTCAAATTTATGGACGCAAAAAAGTAACTTTAATTCCTGCCTTGCAAGTTCCTCATCTATATAACGATCATTGGGTGTTTAGCGAATTAAGTAATGCAAATAAAATTGATTTTGAAAAATATCCTTTGGCAAGATCAATCACTCCAGTGGAATGTATTTTGAATGCTGGGGAGGCTTTGTTTATCCCCATTGGTTGGTGGCATAGTGTAGAAAGTTTAGATGTCTCAATCAGTATTTCTTTTACCCATTTTAATGCGCCAAATCATTATGTTGATCGGTTTCCAAAAGAGGTCTAAGAATGAAAATTGCATCTTAAACCGTTCAGTGTGACAATTGCTCGGCCCATACTGTTTTTCAAATATGAAGGAAAATTGTTACCCTATGACCACACTCCAAACGAACAATGCAGAACTTAATCAGAAGCAGGTATTAATGTTAATGGAATACCTGACGCAATGGTTAATTCGTTCAGGAGTGGGATATAACGACTTTGTGACTGCTTTGAAACCTGTTTTTTATCAACAGGCTTTAACTGAGCTAGAGCGTATAGAGCAAAAACCAACCGATTCAGCGGTCAGTTTACTTTCAGGGTTACATCGCAAAGATGTGAATGCATTTAAAAAGGCGATGCAGGCTGGGCAGCCTTTAACAGAAGCAAAAGTAGCAGAGCCAGTAAGTGTTCCTGCTCGGGTGATTGGCTTGTGGCTTGCAGAGGGATTGGCAGAAAAAATTCCTTTTATTAGCGAAGATCAGATTAGCTTTGAAAGTTTGGTAAAGAAAGTTTCAACCGAAAAACATCCAAGATCTATTTTGAACGAACTTGAGCGTCTGAACATTGTGAAAGAAGAAGATGACCTTGTGGTGTTGCAGCAGCGTAGTTTTATGCCTGATGTTGAGCAATTCGAGGTTAGAAAATTATTAACGAATAACTTAGAGGCACATTTAGCTGCCGGAGTTCATAATTTATTTCAGCCAGAAAAAGAACCTTATTTAGAACAAGCAATTTTTGCTGATGAATTAACAGATGAATCGATCACTTTACTCAAAGAAGCAAGTTTACGCTTGTGGGAAGATCTATCATTACAAGTACTCAAGTTAGCCATTGAACGTTGTGCACTCGATGAAGGAAAAGAGGGTGCAACTAAAAATTTCCGTTTCGGAGCTTATCAATATGATGAAAACAACTTATAAAAAATTAATAATATCCATGAGTTTCATTTTGATGGGTGGTCTTTTGACTGCTTGCGGAGAGGATTTATTCGCAGGTGGTGCCAGTTTAGGTGGATCGGGAAATCCGACTAAACCCGGTAAACCAGGTGATTATGAAACACCTGCCGATGGTGAGAAAGGTGACTCAAAAGATAATGAAATCTGGTTACCCGCACCTGTTGAAGATGACTGTAATGGCTTGCATCGTAAACTACAGTTCTTAAATAATGTAACGCGTGAACCAATCGAAAAAGAAACAGTTTTTAAATATGCACAGCAGTTAACTCTAAACGGTACTCTGGCTTTGCAGATTACTCAAACTAATAAGGGATTAGAGAAAATACAAGAACGACAACCTGCGTGTTATGTGCCTTTAGAACTCTATTTATTTGGAAATACTAAACGTTCTTATCCAGAAAATGAGTGTAAAGAGACTCAAACTTACGAATATCAGCCTAGTGAAACCAAAACTTTTATTGTCAATTATCCTGCATTTGAAGTCATGAATGGTACTTGGAAATATGGTCTAGAAAGCACTTATTTGAAAAATGAGCAGGAGTTAAAACAATGCGAGCCTTTAACTATTCAATTTAAAATAAGTGTGCCGCCTGAACCGATTAAAATTAATTAAGTTGAGCCGCGCCCTTCCGCTAAGAAAAAAGCCTAATCAATCAAGTTCAATAAAATTTTAAAGGATTTATGGGTTAAGCTTGCTCTAGCACTTTTCCATCATAAGTTATTTGGGCTGCTAAAACTTGCTCAATATTATTTTCAGCCCATTCCTTTAATTGGAACGCCATTGAAGCTACATTTTGCCCTAAAGAAGTAAGTGAGTAATCAACACGAATTGGAGATGTATTTTGGATTTTACGTTCGATGAAACCATCTCTCTCCAACATCTTTAATTTTTGAGATAGAACTTTCGGCGAGATACCTTGAATATTCTTTTTGAGCAAATTGAAGTGCTGAGTTTCTTCTTCAAGAACATTTAAAATTAATAGAACCCATTTATCTGCAATTTTTTCAAAAAATAAACGAGCAGGGCAATGTTGTTGAAAAATATTATATTTTAGACATTCATTCATATCATTTACCTATAATTTTTTGAAAAATTACACTAGTTACCAGTTAGTAACTAATTGACACCTAGTTTCTAAAATATATCATAAAGTGGAATTTAATAAAACAAAGGTTTGCTCCCATGTCTAACTCTAATATCGCGGTTGTATATTTCTCTGGTTATGGCCACACAAAAGTCGTGGCTGAAACATTTGCAAACGAAATTAATGCTCAGCTTATCCAAATTGATCAAGAGGGAAATATTACTGATCAAGATTGGCAGATATTAAATGATGCGAAGGGGATTGTTTTTGGTGCACCTACTTATATGGGTACAGCGCCATGGCAGTTTAAAAAGTTTGCTGATGCAACTTCAAAAGTATGGTTTACACGTGGTTGGCAAGATAAAGTATTTGCAGGTTTTACAAACAGTGCGAGCTTAAATGGGGATAAGCAAGTAACTCTTATTCAACTACAAACTTTAGCATCACAGCATGGTGGCATTTGGGTGAGTCTTGGTTTATTACCAGCAAATACGAAAGATGCTACACGTGAAGATGTAAATAACTTAGGCGGTTCGGTAGGGCTTTTAGTTCAATCGCCTTCGGATGCAAGTGCGGAAGAGGTTCCTACTGGAGACCTTGAAACAGCAAAACTTTATGCACAACGTGTACAAAGCATTGTAAATAAAATTTACGGTTAATTTGATCATAAAAAAGGCGCTTTAAGCGCCTTTTTATTACTCATGCTCGTTATGTTGTGGAGCATTATATTTAAAGCCTTTGGTTTTATAGGCAAGATAACCTACACCAATAACGGCCCAAGCTAAGCCAATTTGTAAGGCAAGCTTATCAATCTCTAACCACATCATAAACACACTGGCAAAACCAAGCGTTGGTATAGCAATATAATTAATGATGTCTTTAAGCGTTTTATTCTTGCCATCTCTTAATGCATAGCGAGAAATTACAGAGAAGTTAACAAAACTAAAAGCAGTTAAAGCACCAAAACTAATCAAGTTAACAATATGTTCAAGATCTAGGAAACCAGCAGATAAAGCAACCACACCAACAATAAGAATGTTGTAAGTTGGGGTGTGCAATTTTGGACTGATATGACCAAATAATTTCTTGTTGATGACGCCATCGCGTCCCATCACATACATTAAACGTGATACACCCGCATGGGCAGAGATACCTGATGCCATTACAGCAACTACAGCAAAATATAAAACCAAAGTTTTAAACAGCAAACTACCAATCGCAGCGACCATCACAGGTTGTGATTCATCTAAAGGATTAAAGTAAGTGTTTGGGTTACTTGGGAAATATAATTGGATGAAGTAAGTACTTACAATGAAAATAATACCTGCAAGTAATGCTGTAGAAAAAATAGCTTTTGGTAGCGTTTTTTCTGCATCTTTTGTTTCTTCAGCAAGAGACGATAAAGCATCAAATCCGGTAAAAGAGAAGCAGAGTACAGTCGCGCCAGCAATTAAAGAACTGACAGACGTCATATCGTTCCAAAAAGGAGTTAATGACCACAATGCCGCTTTATCTGGATTTAAAGTTCCATCTGCATATACACTTTGAGTAAGTAAGATATATACTTGATAAACAAAATAAAAAATTACGCCAAGCTGAATAACAACAATCGTACTGTTAAAACGTGCAACAAACCGTGCACCAAATAAATTAATAACAGTCATGAGCGTTGTTAAACCAATCACCCATAACCAGTTATTTACTTCTGGAAAAAGAGCTCTTAGATAAATATCTGCCAAGATAATATTAACAAGCGGTGACAGTAGATAGTCTAACCAAGAAGACCAACCCACCATAAAGCCAACATTAGGATGAATTGATTTTTGAGCATATGTATAGGCTGACCCAGAAGAAGGGTAGCGCTTAATCATATGTCCATAACTGATCGATGTTAATAAGATTGCGACTAATGCAAAAATGTAGGAAGTTGGTACATGACCGCCACTTCGTTCTGACACTAAACCAAAAGTATCAAATAACGTTAATGGCTGAATGTAAGCTAAACCAATAATAACAATATGCCAAAGTACAAGATTCTTTTGAAGCTTGCCTGTTGGTTTAGTCCCAGATAAATTTGTCAACGGCGTTATCCTCATAATCGTTGATCAAGGATCAGCTTGGTGTTAAGGATCGTTTGAGACGAACGATCCCCCCTACAGAAAAAGATAAAGTGCGCCAATCTATCCTAAATTGATATAAATTGTCAGTACTTTCATCTATTTTTTAGCAAATTTTTTGCCACATATTTCAAATAAAATAATTAATAAAAATACTTAGTTATAAAAAAGGTCTGATTTAATATATAAATCAGACCTTTATAGATTTTTTTGAGTTTAACTTATCGAATTACCAAGCTTTTTCTAAGATGTCTCGGATATCTTTTAAGCTTGCTTCTTTCGGGTTGTAAATAATTGAGCCATCATTTAGTGCTTTTTCTGCAACTTCATCAAGCTGTGCTTCAGTTACTTTACCTGTTTCACGTAGAGTGCGTGGTAGCTTTGTTAAAGTAAATAGGCGATCACGCATTGCCAAAATCGTCGTAATTGCTCTATCTGCACGTTGGGTTGCAGGCGTTTGTGCATAAATATCTGCACCTGCGAGTGGTAATAGCAACTCACCAATTTTCTGACCATTTACTTGTTTATTATATTCAAGCACGTAAGGTAAGAATAAGTTCATGCATAAACCGTGGGGAAGGTGAGCAACAGCACCTAAAGCATGTCCTAAAGAGTGAACTAAGCCGACCATCGAATTAGAAAATGCAATACCCGCCATTGTTGAAGCTTGTGCTAACTCCAAACGGCCTTGAGAGTCATTTGGGTTTTCTAAGACATTAAACAGATTTTCACTAATCTTTTTAATTCCGGCACTTGCATAAGCATCGCTCAATGGGTTGGCAGCCATGCATGTATAGGCTTCAACACAATGTGTTAAGGCATCCATACCTGTCATTGCCGTTAAATGAGGAGGTAATGTAAGCGTCATGCGTGGATCTAAAATCGCTGCATGTGGCATTAAATAATAAGAAGCGAATGCTAACTTAACATTCTTTTGAGTATCTGAAACTACGGCAACCATTGTTACTTCAGAACCAGTGCCTGAAGTTGTCGGAATCACAAAAAATGGTTTTAATGGTTTCGGTAGGTTGTGAGCACCTGCATATTGCAATAAGTCATTTCCACCTTCAGAAACTAAAATGTTAGTTGCCTTAGATGTATCAATAACTGAACCACCACCTACAGCAATAATCGCATCACATTTGTTTGCGCGATAAGCTTCTGCTGCAAGACGAACGACTTCTAAGCTTGAGTCGGGTGGTACATCATCAAAAACATGACCAATGACAGCATCAGTTGTACTAAATGCAGCTTCAATCGGATTTAATAAGCCATTTGCGCGAACACCCTTATCTGTAATGATAAGAGGGCGTTTTGCACCTAAAGTTGCAAGCTCAAACGGAATATGTTCTAGCGCAGCATTACCAGCAATGACTTTTACAGGACAAAAGAATTCGTAATATGGTTTGGCCATGTTATGCGCTCCGCTTGAAATAGGACTTGGCTACTTTTAAGTAAATATTTGCAGCTTCGTTGAATTTTTCTTTTAGGGTGAGTTCGGTTGGGTATTCTTTGACTGCTAATGATGCAACCAATTTAGGTAAAATAAGAGCTTCCATTTTATTTAAGCAGCGTACCAAGCGGATAGCAGCAGATACATCACCATCAGCAATCATCCGGTCATTGGCAAATGCTTGGGCAGTACTTTCTTGAAAAGAAAACACCAAAAAGGCATGAGTGACATGTTTGAATGTAATCGTTAAGTCTGGTTTTCTTTCAGCTCTTTGAAGTAGTTCTAGCTGTTTGTCTTCTGTCACTCGAGCAAAAAAAGCTGGTCCATTTGGGAAAACATTCATTGAAAGTACAAAGTGAACAGGAAATTTAGATACTTCCTCTTGTATTTCAGAGTCCACTTGACTTGCCATGACTAAGCCACGACCAATAACATCCATCATGAGCTTAACGTAGGCAAGTTGCAGAGTCGGCTTTACCGCTTTTGTCGAAATCACTCGCGTATCCCTTGTTAAAATTATGCTAAAGCAAATTTAGAGTAATTACTCTAATCCATTTTTATTTCATCGCAAAGCGATTTATTCATATTTGACTTTAGGGTCATTAAAGTACCCCGTACTATTAATATACTCAATAAAGTCCTGACAAAGTTGACCAAATGATGGATAAGGAGTCACTAAATCTTGTATACGTACCATTTCTAAGCCTGCATAGCCGCAAGGATTGATGGTCTGGAATCCATCTAAAGCACAGTCCAGATTGAGTGCTAACCCATGATAACTACGACCACGACGAATTTTAAAACCTAAGGAACCAATCTTACGACCATCTACATATACTCCGGGTGCATCGGGCTTGGCATAAGCTTCAATTCCATATTTTTTTAAAACATCTATCATAAATTGTTCAGCAAAACTGACCAAAGTACGCACGTTCCATTTTAGCCGATTAAGATCAAACATGAAGTAAGCAACCAGTTGACCTGGTCCATGCCAAGTCACTTGTCCACCACGGTCGGTTTGTACAACCGGAATGTCTGATGAAATTAAAATGTGCTCTGGTTTGCCAGCTTGGCCTTGTGTTAAGACATTATGATGTTGAAGTAGCCATAACTCATCAGGCGTATCTTGATCACGCTCGTTTGTTAAGAGTCTCATGGTTTCAAACTTGCTTTGATAATCTTGTAAATCGTTCCATTGGCGAATGATCAAGTTGGGTTTATCAAGGCTCATCACAATATATTCCTATAAGTTGGTTTATGTGGCACCCAGTTAATATCTGCAAGATAGAAGCCGAAAACCCTGTAATTTTAAAGGATTTTATAATAGTAGTTCTAAATATTTGTATTGTTTTTTCATTGTTGAATGGCTTAAAAATTTCCAAAAAAATACCACAGTAAGAATGTCTAACTGTGGTATTGATTGAAGAACTTAAAATTAAAGCGCAGTTCGGATCTGCGGACAAGCAGCCAAGTCAGCATAAAGTGCATGAACTTGTTCTAATTCTTCAAAGCGCAATTGTGCTGTTAAAGAATGATACTTGCCGGTGCGAGATTCTTGAACTTTTAGTGTTGAGTGGTCGAATTCTGGAAAATGTTTTACCAAAATATCAACTACAGCAACACGTAATTCTTCACCCGCATCGCCAATAAGTTTAATTGGATAATCCATCGGAAATACCCAAAGATGTTCTTGTAGTTCGCGAGATGGAGTGCGGTCTAACATAAGTTACCTCATGATTTGAAACGCCTGCATCATCGCAGGCGTTTATAGCTCTTTCTATTAAATGGGGCTTGGTTTTGAAATTTCAAGCCTTCAAAACTTAGTCATTTTCCAAGAAAGAACGTAAGTGTTCAGAGCGAGAAGGGTGGCGTAATTTACGCAATGCTTTTGCTTCAATCTGACGAATACGTTCACGTGTTACGTCAAACTGCTTGCCCACTTCTTCTAGCGTATGATCGGTTGGCATATCAATACCAAAACGCATCTTCAATACTTTTGCTTCACGTTCAGTTAAGTTTTCAAGAACTTCGCGTGTTGCTTCTTTTAAGCCTTCTGAAGTCGCAGCATCAATTGGAGAAGTGATGTTTTGATCTTCAATGAAATCACCAAGATGCGAATCTTCATCATCACCAATAGGTGTTTCCATTGAAATCGGTTCTTTGGCAATTTTAAGTACTTTACGAACCTTAACTTCGTCCATTTCTAAACGTTCACCTAATTCTTCAGGTGTCGGTTCGCGGCCCATTTCTTGTAACAATTGACGAGATACACGGTTGATCTTGTTAATCGTTTCAATCATATGTACAGGAATACGAATTGTACGAGCCTGATCGGCAATCGAACGGGTAATCGCCTGACGAATCCACCAAGTTGCATAAGTCGAGAATTTATAACCACGACGATATTCAAACTTGTCTACAGCTTTCATCAAACCAATGTTCCCTTCTTGAATCAAGTCAAGGAACTGTAAACCACGGTTGGTATATTTCTTCGCAATCGAAATTACCAAACGAAGGTTGGCTTCTACCATTTCTTTCTTAGCGCGGCGTGCTTTCGCTTCGCCAATCGCCATACGCTTAGAAATATCTTTAATTTCAGCAACGCTTAAACTAAGTTCTTTCTCAATATCTGCAATCTTTTGCTGGAATGCTAAAACATCTGGACGAACTTTTTCTAAATGTGCCTTGATTTCAGCAGGAGCTTTAGCAATTTGTTCATCTAACCAAGCTGGATTAGATTCTTGCTTAGGGAAAGATGTACGGAATTGAGTACGATCCATACGGCCACGACGTACTGCATAACGCATAATTTCACGTTCGTTGGCACGAATTTGCTCATGTGTACCACGAATCATTTCAGAAATGATGTCGAATAAACGTGGTGTAAATTTAAACATCATGAACACAGTAGCTAAAGATTCTAAAGCTTCATCTGCTTCTGGGCTATTGCGGCCATGTTTTGCAATAATAGCTTTTGTTTTAGTCCATGCAGCTTCAAGTTCATTAAAACGAACTTTTGCAACTTCAGGGTCTGGGCCAGATTCACCTTCAGAGTCGTCATCGCTTTCTGACTCTTCATCTTCTTCATCGTCGTCAAGCTTAACTTCTTTTGCTGGTGTAGCTGGCGCTTCTTCTTCCTCAAGCTCTGTTTCTTCTTCTAGAACTTCAGGAATATCTTCGTCAGTTTCAGGATCAAGATAGCCAGATAAAATATCAGCAAGGCGACGTTCGCCAGTCAAGAAATCATTATATTCTTTTAATACAACTTCAACAGCATTTGGCCAGTACGCAATTGAATTAAGGACATCACGAATCCCTTCTTCAATACGTTTTGCAATGCTGATTTCACCTTCACGGGTTAACAGTTCAACTGTACCCATTTCACGCATGTACATACGTACAGGGTCTGTCGTACGTCCAGGCTCATTTTCAACCGATGCAAGTACGGCAGCAGCTTCTTCTTCAGCAACTTCATCGGCTGTGTCAGTTGACTCACCGAACATGGTATCGTCAGATTCAGGTGCACGCTCGTGTACAGGAATACCAACGTCTTGAAGCATTTGAATAATGTCTTCAATCTGTTCGCTTTCAGTAATCGAGTCCGGCAGATGATCGTTAACCTCAGCGTAAGTTAAGTAACCTTGTTCTTTGCCTCGGCTAATCAGAGCCGCTACTTGAGAAGTAGGGGAATGCATATCGCTCATCTTTGCTTACTCTTCGTTGAATCTGTGGCAGTGAAAAACCGTGCATGATAGCACAATTTGCTTGAAATGTTTTGGGTTTGATCGGCAACCGTTAAATAAAAAATATCTTTGAATTCACGTCTGTTTTTTGAATATTGGGCTAAAATCATTTTTTTCAAGCTTAAATCATCGAAAAGATCATAGAATTTTTTCTTGATCAAAAAAATAGTTGAGTTTTATAAATACACAATTTTTCGGGTGAAAAAAAGTACAAATATGCAGTTTAATGAAAAAAATATAAATAAAACTTGACATGATTCTGTAAGCGAGATAAATAGCGCCTAGACCCATTCACATTTTTTCATTAGAGGTAGTTTTAGTGTCTTCTACAGATTTTGAACTAGATGATAACTACGGTGATGATGATGATGTCGGTTTTGATGAGTCATCAGGCAAAATCACTGCAAAAGAATCATTAGAAAAACGTAGATTAATCGATGATCTATTAGCTCAACGTCGTTTAGAACGTGAGTTGAAAGATTTTGATTATGATTTAGACGATGATGATCTTGATGATGAAGACTAATCAAATCTGAATAGGGCATCGTCAGCTTAAATGCTATGCTATCGTAGATTTCTTTTTTATAGTCAGGTAACACAATGAGTGCGTTAGATTTAGACCAATTAAGTGAATATCTAGATGGAGACCACAATGAGTATGGTCTAGATTTCGCTGCAACTCATGGTTTTCTGTGTGCAATTGCAGTAGGCCCTCAGTTTGACCGTTGGTTAGATGAGCTGTTTGATAATAACCATAAGAAGGTTCCTGCTGAAATTATTCAGCAAATCAAGGCGTGGTTAGAGTCAATTCGACAAGATTTAGCAAATGAGAATGGAATTGCATTTCCATTTGAAGTTGAAGAAGCTGATGTTGAATCTAGCTTGGGCGACTGGAGTGTGGGATTTGTTGATGCAATGTTCTTAAATGAAGAGGCGTGGTTTGCCCCTGAACATGAAGAACAATTAATTGATTTAACTTTACCAATGATGGTATTTAGTGGAATTGATGAAGAAGATCCGCAGATGGAATCTTTCCGTCGCAATGGACAGTTAATGGATGAGCTGGCAGAAGAAATTCCAGATAATTTGAATGAATTATACTTGATGTATCATACGCCAAATTAATTTATTAGAAGAAATAATAAATAACGTCCTTTCTAGGGCGTTTTTTATGCTTTGGTTTTTCTAATTGATTAAAGAATTAAGCAGTATTTTTTAAGCTTTTGGTCTTTAATTTAGAATTTTAATCAGAATGTTGAACAAGTTGTTTTTTATAATTTGATGGAGCTTGGTGTTAAAATTTTAAAACTAGCCTTCAGTGAATGAATTGGTTTGGAAAGGTTACATAGTCAAAATATTTTTATTATTTAGTATTTCTATAGAAAAGGCATTTAGAAAACTAAATGCCTTTCAATTAAAAATTATAAACGTTTACGTTTTGCAGCTGCAATTTGTGACTGGCGCATACGGAAACCAGCTTTTTGTTTTTCAGTTGTCTTATCGATGCAATATACGCAAGAAACACCATGCTCATAACTTGTTAGAGCAGACTCTTCTGGTGTTAATGGCCAACCACAAGCGTGACATTTAATATTTACGCCTTCTTCAACACCATGAGTTACAGCAGTACGTCCGTCAAATACGAAACATTCGCCTTCCCATAAGCTTTCATCAGCAGGGGTTTCTTCTAAATATTTAAGAATACCGCCCTTAAGGTGGTAAACCTCTGTAAATCCTTCTTGAAGAAGTAAAGAGGTTGATTTCTCACAGCGAATACCGCCTGTACAGAACATCGCAATTTTTTTATCTTTATGTTGCTCTAGCTCTTTTTTAACATATTCTGGAAACTCGCGGAATGTCTCAGTTTTAGGGTCGACTGCACCTTTGAAAGTACCTGCCTTATATTCATAATCATTACGTGTATCGATTAAAATTACATCATCACGTGCAATTAAATCATTCCACTCTTTTGGATTAAGGTAGTGGCCCACTAAGTCACGGGGTTTAACTTCAACACCTAAAGTCACAATTTCTTCTTTAAGTTTAATTTTCATTTTACGGAAAGGTTTGTCAGAGCTATGGGATTCTTTGTATTCCATAGAGGCAAAGCCTTCATTGAGCAAAAATTGATAGAGACTATCAATTGCTACACGATCGCCCGCAACAGTACCATTAATTCCTTCACCTGCTACAATCAGAGTTCCACAAAGGTTAATTGTTTTCACTAAGTCTAATAGACGTTGCTGAAGATCTGTAGGATCTTGAACTTCTTTAAATTGATATAGTGCTGCAACAACCCAACCTGCGGTCGCTTGCTGTTCTACAGGTGCAAGCTGTTCTACAGTAGCGTTCATGGAAAACTCCAAATGTATTAAGATATAAATTTAAGGCGCATATTTTAGCGCGAAAATGTGTAATAAGCGAGAAAACCATAAAAAGTATATGGTTTATTTAAGGAGTTTGTTTTGAGTAATGATCATCGAATGCTCTCTCTCACCCCATGTGCAGGGCGTTGTTCAACAGTTTTTGGTGATCAAGTTTGCCGTGGTTGTCGCCGTTTTAACCATGAAGTGATTCAATGGAATACTTATACAGCAGAGCAGCGTTTGGCTGTATGGAAGCGTTTAGATGATCAACTGAATCAAATTTTAGTACCGATGTTACCTCATGCGAACTTGCAGCATGTAGAGGGATTTATTTTAGGTAAACGTGTTCGATTGATGGATGGAGCAAGCAAAGGCCGCAAACTTTATCATGCTTTAAAAATATGTGAGAAAAATAAGCATCTGGCAACAGAAAGTGGTTTGGGTATTTCAGAGCCTCAAGTCAAAACAATATGGGTTGAATTTGAAAGGCGTGTTTTGGCTTTGGCTAAAGCGAGTTATGAGTTAGCTTGGTTGAGGGCTAATGGAATTAGTCATCATTTATTAAGTGTCTTTGACGAAGAATAAGTTTGTAGATTGAATGGAATATATCTCAATAAAAAAGCTGCCATAAGGCAGCTTTTTTATTATTAATTTTCTTTCGAATATTAACGTTTGATATCGCGCTGAGTCGGGCCAGTATAAAGCTGACGAGGACGGCCGATTTTGTATGGTGCGCTATGCATTTCTAACCAGTGGCTGATCCAGCCTACTGTACGTGCAAGAGCAAAGATTACCGTAAACATTTCTGTTGGGATACCAATCGCTTTAAGGATGATACCTGAGTAGAAGTCTACGTTAGGGTAAAGTTTGCGTTCAACAAAGTACGGGTCGTTCAATGCAATGCGTTCAAGTTCCATAGCAAGAGCTAATTGAGGATCATCGATATTTAATGCTTCAAGAACTTCGTCACAAGTTTGTTTCATGACTTTAGCACGTGGATCGAAGTTTTTGTAAACGCGGTGACCGAAGCCCATGAGTTTAACTTCTTTACGTTTTACTTTTTCCATGAACTCAGCAACGTTTTCTACGCTACCAATTTCATCAAGCATTTTAAGCACAGCTTCGTTAGCACCACCGTGAGCAGGTCCCCAAAGCGCAGAAATACCTGAAGAGATACATGCGTATGGGTTTGCACCAGTAGAACCAGCAAGGCGTACTGTAGACGTAGAAGCATTTTGTTCGTGATCAGCATGAAGCGTGAAAATGCGATCCATTGCGCGAGCAAGGACAGGATTTACTTTGTAATCACGGTCAGCAGGGGTAGCAAACATCATGTGTAAGAAGTTTTCCGCGTAATTTAAGTCGTTACGTGGATAGATGAATGGTTGACCTACTGTGTATTTGTAACTCCAAGCAGCAAGTGTTGGAATTTTTGCAATTAGACGAATTGCAGTGATTTCACGGTGATTGATGTCTTCAATGTCAAGGTTGTTGTGATAGAACGCAGATAATGCACCAACAACACCAACCATGATTGCCATAGGGTGAGCATCACGACGGAAACCATTGAAGAAACGGCTAACTTGGTCATGAACCATCGTATGAGCACGAACTTTGGCATCAAATTCTGTTTTTTGTTCAGCAGTTGGGAGCTCGCCATTTAATAATAAATAACAAGTTTCAAGATAGTCTGCTTGAGTTGCTAACTGATCAATTGGGTAACCGCGGTGTAATAAAATACCTTTGTCACCATCAATGAACGTAATTTTAGACTCGCATGCAGCTGTCGCCATAAAACCAGGATCGAAAGTAAAATGACCTTCTTTCAATATGCTGCTGACATCAATTACATCTGGACCTAAAGTGCCACTGTAGATTGGTAAACCAATTTCTTTGCCATCAAGATGTAATACGGCTTTTTTGCCATTTGCTTCAGACATTCAATAGATCTCCTGTCCTGGTGAATGTTGATCTGACCCGAAATCCTAATGTTCTCATGTGCGAATCAGACGGTGTCAAAATTTGCTATAAGATTAGTGAGTACTGAAATTTTGTCAATTATACTTATGGATAAAAAATGACGATCTCACAGAGAGTTAGTCATCAAGACCCGAGCAAAAAAGTCAGTAAAATCACTGCATCGGGATGGTATAATAAGTCAATTCAACAAGAACGTGCAGAAAAAAAATGAAGTATCAGTCCAATTGTAAGCAAATTTTAAAATTAAGATTAAAAATGATAAGCAGGTAGAAAATGCCAATCCAATTAAAAAAATCATAAAACTCATGGTGTAATTTCAAATTGCTAATCAAAAAAAACTCTATTTTTATTTAGTTGTAACAAAGAGTGTTGGTGTTTTTTTAAGTTTAATTGTATAAAAAATAGCTAATTGAACTGCCCTAAAATAATAAAAACTCCTATTTTTAGTGGAAATTGCTCTCCTAAATGTATTTTAGATTGACTGATTTGGGGTGAATGTAAGTGCGTTTACTTAATTGAATTGTGGCTTTTATTGAAAATATGAGGAGTTACTAACATTTTTCTATTTATATGATGAATTTATAACTTTATCTTTAGTCTAAAACTTACTTATTTAAAAGAAATTTGAGAAAAAATGAAATTAAATAAAAAGTTATTTTAAACAACAACATGATGGAACTATGTATATCTTTTTAATGGGGTTAATAGGGTGATATCATTGTGAATGATTCTTATTTAATTGTTTTTTACTTAAATGGGAAAGTGGATTGTTTGTATTTTGATACTTCGCGTTTTATAATTCAGTGTCGTTTATAGGTTAGGCATGAGCTGTGCTTGCCTAACAATGCCAGCTTTCCTTGGAATTAATTCAACAAACTCCGGTCGGAGTTTCTACCTACAGGATGCCCGCTGTGAAAAGCAACAGACCTGTCAATTTGTCCATGGGTCAGGTGTTAGCGGTAAATTTACGCTCACCCGTGGCTATTGCATCAATTTTACACCGTTTATCAGGTGTCATCGTTTTCTTATTAGTACCAGTTCTATTATGGATTTTAGATAAATCATTATCTTCACCAGAAGGATTTGACTACGTTAAAAATGTCGTGTTTGGAAATATCCTTGTACGTTTTATCGTTTGGGTATTTGTAGCCGGCTTGTTATTCCACTTTATTGCTGGAGTAAAGCACTTACTTGCAGATTTAGGTTTTGCTGAAGAACTGCAAAGTGGTCGTATTGCAGCGACAATTTCATTGATCTTATCTGTGGTAGCCATTATCGCAGCCTTTGTATGGATTATGTTCTAATGAAAAGTGCTACAGGTTTAACTGGTTCAGGTTCTCGCGATTGGTATATCCAGCGTGTAAGTGCGGTTGTATTAGCGGCCTATACTGTTGTTCTTTTGGGTTGGATTCTCTGCAAAGGCGGATTTGACTATCAACAATGGGCTGGGTTCATGATGACATTACCAATGAAGATTTTTTCTTTATTGGCAATTTTATCGCTTATCGCACACGCATGGATTGGTATGTGGCAAGTTTTTACTGACTATGTCACTACTCGTCAAATGGGTCCTTCAGCGAAAGGTTTACGCCTTGTACTGACGACGGCTGTCATTATTGCAGTGTTTGTGTACGCAATCTGGGGCATCCAGATTTTCTGGGCGAATTGATAGGAAGACATCATGGGCGCGATAACCCCTAAAGAAGATTATTCAAATATTCAAAACCTCACTTTCGATGCAGTTATCGTTGGTGGTGGTGGTTCTGGTATGCGTGCATCTTACCAACTTGCTCAAGCAGGTTTGAAGGTTGCAGTACTGACTAAAGTTTTCCCGACACGTTCGCACACTGTAGCTGCTCAAGGTGGTATCGGTGCGTCGTTAGGTAATATGCAAGAAGATAACTGGCATTTCCATTTTTACGATACAGTAAAAGGTTCTGACTGGTTAGGTGACCAAGACGCAATTGAATTTATGTGTCGTGAAGCACCAAAAGTTGTGTATGAACTTGAACACATGGGTATGCCGTTTGACCGTAACGCTGATGGTACAATTTACCAACGTCCGTTCGGTGGTCACTCTGCTAACTATGGCGATAAGCCAGTTCCACGTGCTTGTGCAGCTGCGGACCGTACAGGTCATGCATTATTGCATACTCTTTATCAAAGCAACGTGAAAATGGGTACTCAATTCTTCGTTGAGTGGATCGCTCTTGATTTGATCCGTAACGAAGCTGGTGAGGTTCTTGGTGTAACAGCGATTGACCAAGAAACTGGTAATATTTCAGTATTCCAAGCAAAAGCGACATTATTTGCTACGGGTGGTGCTGGTCGTGTTTACCGTGCATCAACTAATGCTTATATCAATACTGGTGACGGTCTTGGTATGGCTGCTCGTGCTGGTATTCCATTGCAAGATATGGAATTCTGGCAATTCCACCCAACAGGTGTTGCCGGCGCTGGTGTTTTGTTGACAGAAGGTTGTCGTGGTGAAGGTGCAATCCTTCGTAATAAAGACGGCGAACCATTCATGGAACGTTATGCACCGACTTTAAAAGACTTGGCTCCACGTGACTTCGTTTCACGCTCTATGGACCAAGAAATTAAAGAAGGTCGTGGTTGTGGTCCAAAAGGTGATTATATCTTACTTGATATGACTCACTTGGGTGCTGATACAATCATGAAGCGTTTACCATCTGTATTTGAGATTGGTAAAAAATTCGCGAACGTCGACATTACAAAAGAAGCGATTCCTGTAGTACCAACAATCCATTATCAAATGGGTGGTATTCCTACGAATATGCATGGTCAGGTATGTTTACCTGAAGTGGGTACAGATAACTACACTAAACCTGTAAAAGGTTTCTATGCAATTGGCGAATGTTCTTGTGTATCAGTACATGGTGCAAACCGTTTAGGTACTAACTCACTTCTTGACTTGGTTGTATTTGGTAAAGCTGCTGGTGAGCACATTATCGATTACGTAACTAAGCATCACGGTGATGAATATGCACCTCTTCCAACAGATGTATTAGGGCAAACACTGGCTCGCGTACGTAAGTTGGATGACTCAACTTCGGGTGAAAATGCTCAAGAAGTTGCTGATGCAATTCGTGATATCGTTCAAGATCACGCTGGTGTATTCCGTACTCAAGCATTGCTTGATAAGGGTGTTAAAGAGATTCTTGCTCTTGAGCCACGTGTGCGTAATATCCACTTGAAAGATAAATCTAGAGTATTTAACACTGCACGTGTTGAAGCGCTTGAAGTTGAAAACTTGTATGAAGTTGCAAAAGCAACTCTGATTTCAGCTGCTGCGCGTAAAGAGTGTCGTGGTGCGCATACTGTAGTTGACTATGAATTACCAGCTGATCACCCAACTTATTCATACGGTCGCCGTGATGATGAGTGGATGAAACACACGTTATGGTATTCATCAGATAACCGTTTGGAATATAAGCCAGTGCGCTTCAAACCGTTGACTGTTGATGCAATTCCGCCAGCACCACGTACATTCTAATCGGGAGTATAAAGATGAGTAGAGGTACTCGTACATTCGAAATCTACCGCTATGATCCTGATAAGGATAAAGCGCCGTACATGCAAACTTTCAAGCTTGAATTGACTGATAAGCACCGTATGTTGCTTGATGCATTGCTTGCATTGAAAGTTCAAGACGAAACGTTAACATTCCGTCGCTCTTGCCGTGAAGGTATTTGTGGTTCAGATGGTGTGAATATCAATGGTAAAAATGGTTTGGCTTGTTTAGAAAACCTGAACGATTTACCAGAGAAAATCGTAATTCGTCCATTACCTGGTTTGCCGGTAGTTAAAGATTTGGTTGTTGATATGAACCAATTCTATGATCAATATGACAAGATTCAGCCGTTCTTGATCAATAACCAGCCAGCTCCACCTAAAGAGCGTTTACAAACTCCAGAAGAGCGTGAACACTTAAATGGTTTGTATGAATGTATTCTTTGTGCATGTTGTTCAACTTCATGTCCATCATTCTGGTGGAACCCTGACAAGTTCTTGGGTCCTTCAGCATTGTTGAATGCATACCGTTTTATTATTGATTCTCGTGATACTGCTACTGCAGACCGTTTGTCTCGTCTTGACGATCCATTCAGTTTGTTCCGTTGTAAAGGTATCATGAACTGTGTGTCAGTATGTCCTAAAGGTCTAAACCCTACAAAAGCAATCGGTCATATCCGTAGCATGCTATTAGATCAAGCGGGTTAATTCTGCACAAATAGAGAACGCACATCCTTGATGTGCGTTTTTTTTTAACTTTATAATGTAAACTTTAGACTTTGGTCGAAAAAAATGAGATTTTTATATATTGCACCATATATTAAAAGATAAAATCGCATATGTATTTCGCCAATTTATAGGTGGTATGTGTCAAAAAAATCAATCGTTTGTTAAGAACATGATACGATTTGCCACAAAGTTATAGGTGAAAAAAGCGTATACTAGTGAAATTAATTTAAGCAGCACGATCTTAGATCTGTGCTTAATTTTTATGGTTAAAGTCATTTTAGAAAAGTTAATTTTAAAGTTAATTTTTCTAAAAAGATTTGCAAAAAATTGCTCGGTTTTAATCGAGTATAAGGTGAGTGATGATGCCATTGAGGGTGTTGTGATTCATTAATTACCTATGGAGTTTCCTCTCTAGGTAGTATGACGCCCCCTGGTCTTAACGACCTGTTGGGTAAGTAGTGCCTTTTTTACCAATTTGGCATTATGCATCATGGGTGTGCTTAAAAGGCAGCCTGTAATATTTTTTGCAATAGGAAATGGGTCCACAAATGCAAGAAGTTGCTGACGCATTGCGTCTTGACACTGAACTTTCCGCTGATAGTGCAGCGTATATTGAAGAACTTTACGAGCAGTACCTGTCTTCCCCAACCTCTGTAGCTGAGGACTGGCGCCAATATTTCGATAAATATCCAAAGGGTGACCAACCACACGGCGCTGTGCGTGAGCAATTCCTATTACTAGGACGTAATGCTAATCGTGTTCAACCTGTTGTACAAAGTACGGTAAGTACTGAGCATGAACGTCGTCAAATTGGCGTTTTACAACTTATTTCTGCTTATCGTAATCGCGGACATCAAAAAGCTAAGTTAGATCCATTAGGTCTTGCTAAGCGTGAAGATGTTCCTGATTTAGATCTTTCAGAACATGGTTTAACAAAATCAGATTTAGACACAGTATTCAACACAGGCAATCTTGAGATTGGCAAAAGCGAAGCAACGCTTGCTGAAATGATTGAAGCAATGGAAGCAATCTATTGTGGTTCAATCGGTGTTGAATATATGCATATTGTGGACACTAAAGAAAAGCGTTGGATTCAACAACGTCTTGAAAGTGTTCGTGGTCAGCTTAATTTTACAAATGATCAAAAGAAAGGGTTCTTGGAGCGTTTAACCGCTGCAGAAGGGCTTGAAAAATACCTAGGTAATAAATACGTTGGTGCTAAACGCTTTGGTGTAGAAGGTGGTGAATCTTTTATCCCTATGGTGAATGAAATCATTCAACGTGCTGGTGCTGTTGGTTGTAAAGAAGTTGTTATTGGTATGCCACACCGTGGCCGTTTAAACCTTCTTGTTAATATTATGGGTAAAAACCCTGCAGACTTGTTTGGCGAGTTTGAAGGTAAAGCTATTCATAAGAAAGGTTCTGGCGACGTTAAATATCATCAAGGTTTCTCAAGTAATGTAATGACTCAAGGTGGCGAAGTTCACTTGGCATTAGCATTTAACCCATCTCACTTGGAAATCGTTGGTCCTGTAGTTGAAGGTTCTGTGCGTGCACGTCAAGTGCGTCGTAGAGACATCGGCGGTGATGATGTATTACCAGTCATTGTTCATGGTGATGCTGCATTTGCAGGTCAAGGTGTGAACATGGAAACTTTCCAGATGTCACAAACTCGTGGCTATACGGTTGGTGGTACTGTACACATTATCGTGAACAACCAAGTTGGCTTTACAACTTCTGATCCACGTGATGCGCGTTCTACTGAATATTGTACTGACGTTGCAAAAATGATTCAGACGCCAATTTTCCATGTGAATGGCGATGATCCTGAAGCAGTAATCTTTGCTACTCAATTAGCACATGATTTCCGTCACGAATTCCGTAAAGACGTTGTACTTGACTTGTTCTGTTACCGTCGTCGTGGTCATAACGAAGCGGATGAGCCGTCTGGTACACAACCATTGATGTATCAAGTGATTGCTAAAAAAGCAACAACTCGTACACTCTATGCAGATCAACTTGTTCAAAACAAAGTAATTGATCGTGCTGAAGCAGACCAAATGGTTGAAGATTACCGTGCAGATTTAGAAGCCGGAAACCATGTGGCAAACGCTTTGGTACTTGAACCAAATACAAAAATGTTTGTTGATTGGACGCCTTATTTGGGCCATGACTATACAGACGATTGGGATACTTCATTTGACTTAAATCGCTTAAAAGAATTAGGCGAGGGCATGAGCAAACTTCCGGAAGGATTTGTTATGCAGCGTCAGGTGCAAAAAGTTATTGAAGATCGTGTGAAAATGCAAACTGGTGAAACTGCATTGAACTGGGGTGCTGCTGAAACTTTAGCTTACGCAACCTTAATCGATGAAGATTACCTTGTTCGTATTACTGGTGAAGACGTTGGGCGTGGTACCTTCTCGCACCGTCATGCAAAATTGCATAATCAGGTAGATGGTTCGACGTATATTCCACTTTGCAATGTCAAAGAAAACCAGCCTCGTTTTGCGATTTACGACTCTTTATTATCTGAAGAAGCTGTTCTTGCATTTGAATATGGTTATGCAACTACAATTCCTAAGAGTTTAATCATTTGGGAAGCGCAATTTGGTGACTTCGTAAACTGTGCTCAAGTTGTAATTGACCAGTTTATTGCTTCTGGCGAGACTAAATGGGAGCGAGTTTGTGGTTTAACAATGTTGTTACCACACGGTTTCGAAGGTCAAGGTCCAGAGCATTCATCAGCTCGTTTAGAACGTTTCTTACAGTTATGTGCTGAAGACAACATGCAAGTGATCACTCCAACGACACCTGCGCAGATTTTCCATGCATTACGTCGTCAAGCTGTACGCCCAATTCGTAAGCCATTGATCGTAATGTCACCGAAATCTTTACTTCGTCATAAACTTGCAACTTCTACTTTAGAAGAGCTTGCAAATGGTTCATTCCAAACTGTAATTGATGAAGTTGATCAAATTAACAAGTCGGATGTAACTCGTCTTGTACTTTGTGGTGGTAAAGTTTATTACGACTTACTCGAAAAACGTCGTGAACAAAACTTAACTAACGTCGCAATTGTACGTATTGAACAGTTATATCCATACCCAGAACAACGTCTTGCGGAAATCTTGGCTGCATATCCAAACGTGAAAGAACTTGTTTGGACACAAGAAGAGCCGAAGAACCAAGGCGCTTGGTTATTTATCGCACCGCGTTTATACGACGATATCTTAAAATCTGGCAAACAAATCCGTATCAGTTTTGCAGGTCGTGAAGCTTCTGCTGCACCAGCTTGTGGCTCACCGTACTTGCATGCAAAACAACAAGCTCAGCTAATTAATGATGCATTGGCAATCGAAGCTGAACAATCAGGAGATTCTCAATAATGGCAACCGAAATTAAAGCACCGGTATTCCCAGAGTCTGTTGCAGATGGAACCATCGCAACTTGGCATAAAAAGGTGGGTGAACCTGTATCACGTGATGAAGTGATCTGTGATATTGAAACCGACAAAGTTGTTTTAGAAGTGGTTGCTCCTGCAGATGGTAGCTTAGTTGCAATCATTAAAGGTGAAGGCGATACAGTTCTTTCTGACGAAGTGATTGCTCAGTTTGAAGCTGGTGCTGGTGCAGCTGCTGCTCCTGCAGTAGAGCAAGCAGTTGCTCAAACTCAAGCTGGTGCAGCTCCTGTTGTTGAGCGCACTGAAGCTGTATCTGGTCAAGCTCCTGCAGTTCGTAAAGCTTTGTCTGAAACTGGTATTGCTGCTGCTGACGTACAAGGTACTGGTCGTGGTGGTCGTATCACTAAAGAAGATGTGACTAATCATCAAGCTAAACCAGCTGCTAACGTTACTCCGTTAAGCGTAGCTGTTGGTGAGCGTATCGAAAAACGCGTTCCAATGACTCGTTTACGTAAGCGTGTAGCTGAGCGTCTTCTTTCTGCAACTCAAGAAACTGCAATGTTAACTACATTTAACGAAGTTAACATGAAGCCAATCATGGAATTGCGTAAGCAATATAAAGATGCGTTTGAAAAACGCCATGGTGCTCGTTTGGGCTTCATGTCATTCTTTGTTAAAGCTGTAACTGAAGCACTTAAACGCTATCCTGCGGTAAATGCTTCAATTGATGGCGACGATATTGTTTATCACGGTTACTATGACATCGGTGTTGCAGTATCTTCTGATCGTGGTCTTGTTGTACCAGTATTACGTGATACTGATCGTATGAGCTATGCAGAAGTTGAAGCAGGTATTGGTGCTTATGCTGCTAAAGCGCGTGATGGTAAATTATCTATCGAAGAAATGACTGGTGGTACTTTCACTATTACTAACGGTGGTACTTTCGGTTCATTACTTTCAACTCCAATTTTGAATCAGCCGCAAACTGGTATCTTGGGTATGCACAAAATCCAAGAGCGTCCTATGGCTGTAAATGGTCAAGTTGAAATCTTGCCAATGATGTATTTAGCGCTTTCTTATGACCACCGTATGATCGATGGTAAAGAAGCAGTAGGTTTCTTGGTAGCAATCAAAGAATTGTTGGAAGAGCCAGCTAAACTCATCCTTGATCTTTAATTTCTTCGAATAATATTACCGAGATAGAGTGATCCTCTATCTCGGACCATGGAGATAAACAATGTCTCAACAATTTGATCTTGTTGTTATTGGCGGTGGTCCTGGTGGTTATGAAGCTGCAATTCGTGCTGCTCAACTAGGTTTTAAAGTCGCTTGTATCGAAAAACGTATTCACAACGGTAAGCCATCTTTAGGTGGTACATGCTTAAACGTAGGTTGTATCCCTTCTAAAGCATTACTTGACTCTTCACATCGTTACGAAGATACAGTGCATCACTTAGCTGATCACGGTATTACTACAGGTGAAGTGAATTTTGATCTTGCTAAGCTTCTTGCTCGTAAAGACAAAATTGTTGACCAATTAACTGGTGGTATCGATCAATTGCTTAAGGGCAATGGTATTGAGTGGTTAAAAGGTACTGGTAAATTACTTGCTGGTAAAAAAGTTGAGTTTGTTTCACACGAAGGTGAGACTCAAGTTTTAGAACCTAAATACGTAATTCTTGCATCTGGTTCTGTACCTGTAAATATTCCAGTAGCTCCTGTAGATCAAGATATTATTGTTGATTCAACTGGCGCATTAAACTTCCCAGAAGTACCTAAACGTTTAGGTGTTATTGGTGCTGGTGTAATCGGTTTAGAACTTGGTTCTGTTTGGCGTCGTCTTGGTTCTGAAGTTGTTGTATTTGAAGCAATGGATGCATTTTTACCAATGGCTGATAAAGCATTGGCAAAAGACTACCAAAAACTTTTAACTAAGCAAGGTCTTGATATTCGTATTGGCGCTAAAGTTGCTGGTACTGAAGTTAATGGTCGCGAAGTGACTGTTAAATACACTCAAGGTGGCGAAGAAAAAACTCAGACTTTTGACAAATTAATCGTTTGTGTAGGCCGTAAAGCTTATGCAGAAGGTTTGTTGGCAGATGACTCAGGCATTAAATTGACTGAACGTGGTCTAGTTGAAGTAAACGATTACTGTGCAACTTCTGTAGAAGGTGTATATGCAATTGGTGACTTAGTTCGCGGTCCAATGCTTGCTCATAAAGCAATGGAAGAAGGTGTAATGGCTGTTGAGCGTATCCACGGTCATGCAGCTCAAGTGAACTATGACACAATCATTTCTGTTATCTATACACATCCGGAAGCGGCATGGGTTGGTTTAACTGAAGAACAAGCTAAAGAAAAAGGTCATGAAGTTAAAACTGGTCAATTCGGTTTTGCTGTAAATGGTCGTGCTTTAGCCGCGGGTGAAGGTGCTGGTTTTGTTAAGTTTGTTGCTGATGCAAAAACTGACCGTTTATTAGGTATGCATGTCATTGGACCTGCTGCATCTGATATCGTACACCAAGGTATGATCGCTCTTGAATTTGTATCTTCTGTTGAAGATCTTCAGTTAATGACATTTGGTCATCCAACATTCTCTGAAGTTGTTCATGAAGCTGCACTTGCTGTAGATGGTCGTGCAATTCACGCGATTCAACGTAAGCGTAAATAAAATAAAGAGCGGTTCTCCGCTCTTTTTCACATTTGATGGTGTGATTAAAAAAACATCAAGGTGATAGAGGTAGACAGCAATTTGCATATACAACATGAGAATGTTGCGCAAATTGAAGACAACAAACAAAGTTAAGTAGGTAACTAAATGAACTTACATGAGTATCAAGCTAAAGCGTTATTGAAAGAATATGGTATGCCGGTACAAGAAGGTATCTTGGCAACCAATGCAGACGAAGCAGTTGCTGCATTCGAACAGCTTGGTGGTAAATTCGCGGTAATGAAAGCGCAAGTTCATGCTGGTGGCCGTGGTAAGGCTGGTGGCGTTAAAGTTGCAAAATCAAAAGAAGACGTTATCGAATTCGCTAACAACATCATTGGTACTCGTTTAGTAACGTATCAAACAGATGCAAATGGTCAACCAGTAAACAGCATTATTGTTGCTGAAGACGTATACCCAGTTGAGCGTGAGCTTTACTTGGGCGCGGTTGTAGACCGTTCTAGCCGTCGCATTACTTTCATGGCTTCTACAGAAGGTGGTGTAGAAATCGAGAAAGTTGCAGAAGAAACTCCAGAAAAAATTATCAAAGTTGAAGTTGATCCATTAGTTGGCTTACAACCATTCCAAGCGCGCGAAGTTGCGTTTGCTTTAGGTTTGAAAGACAAGCAAATCAGCCAATTTGTTAAAATCATGGCTGCTGCTTACCAAGCATTTGTAGAAAATGACTTTGCATTATTCGAAATTAACCCACTTTCAGTTCGTGAAAATGGCGATATTTTATGTGTAGATGCAAAAGTTGGTATCGACTCTAACGCGCTTTACCGTTTACCTAAAGTTGCTGCTTTACGTGATAAATCTCAAGAGAATGAGCGTGAATTAAAAGCATCTGAATTCGATCTTAACTATGTTGCTTTAGAAGGTAACATCGGTTGTATGGTTAACGGTGCTGGTCTTGCAATGGCAACTATGGACATCATTAAACTTTATGGTGGTCAGCCTGCAAACTTCCTTGACGTTGGTGGCGGTGCTACTAAAGAGCGCGTAATCGAAGCGTTCAAAATCATCCTTGCTGATACATCTGTACAAGGTGTTTTAATTAACATCTTCGGTGGTATCGTACGTTGTGACATGATTGCTGAAGCAATTATTGCAGCGGTTCAAGAAGTAAACGTAACTGTTCCAGTTGTTGTTCGTTTAGAAGGTAACAACGCTGAGTTAGGTGCTAAATTACTTGATGAATCTGGTTTGAAATTAATTTCTGCGAACGGCTTGTCTGATGCCGCAGAAAAAGTTGTAGCTGCAGTTAAAGCGTAAGGGGAGTATCAATCATGAGCGTATTAATTAATAAAGACACTAAAGTATTGGTACAAGGTTTTACTGGTAAAAACGGTACTTTCCACTCTGCACAAGCTTTAGACTACGGTACAAAAGTTGTTGGTGGTGTTACTCCAGGTAAAGGTGGTACTACTCACCTTGACCTACCAGTATTCAACACAATGAAAGAAGCTGTACGTGAAACAAATGCAGATGCATCTGTAATTTATGTACCAGCTCCATTCGTTTTAGACTCTATCGTTGAAGCGGTTGATTCAGGTGTTGGCCTAATCGTTGTGATCACTGAAGGTGTTCCAACAATTGACATGCTTAAAGCAAAACGCTATTTAGAAACTAACGGTAACGGTACTCGTTTAGTTGGTCCTAACTGCCCAGGCGTGATCACTCCAGGTGAATGTAAGATTGGTATTATGCCTGGTCACATTCACCAACCAGGTCGTATTGGTATCATCTCACGTTCAGGTACATTGACTTATGAAGCTGTTGCTCAAACAACTAAGCTTGGTTTAGGTCAGTCTACTTGTATCGGTATTGGTGGTGACCCAATCCCAGGTATGAACCAAATTGAAGCTCTTCAATTGTTCCAAGATGATCCAGATACTGATGCAATCATCATGATCGGTGAGATCGGTGGTACAGCGGAAGAAGAAGCTGCTGAATTCATCAAATCTAACGTGACTAAGCCTGTAGTAGGTTACATTGCTGGTGTAACTGCACCTAAAGGCAAGCGTATGGGTCACGCTGGTGCGATCATTTCTGGTGGTCAAGGTACTGCTGAAGAGAAATTCGCTGCATTTGAACGCGCGGGAATGGCTTACACTCGTAGCCCAGCTGAGCTTGGTTCAACAATGTTGCAAGTTTTAAAAGAGAAAGGTTTAGCTTAATCGCTTTATCTTGAATCTTAAAAAACACCGCATCTGAAAATGATGCGGTGTTTTTTTATCTATTAAATAAAAATAAGTAATCAAAAAATAAAATATTTAAGCAAAAAAATACGTAATGATTGGGGTGATCATTACGTAGAACAACGAATCTGTAAAAACAGTTTCGGTTTAAGGAGAAATGTCGTGAGGTTCATATCATGTAACCTACATGATCAATAATAGAGATAGTTAAGAAATTCTTCATCGCTATTAGCGTTAATAAGTGTTACTTCACGTTAATAGGGTAAAAGCATGTGAATAGTCGTCAATACATTAGTAATTCTAAAAAATTATGTTATGAATAAAATAAGCATAAAAAAAAGCCCCGAAGAGCTTTTAGTTTTTTAAGGAATTAGAATTTAAATAATCCTAAACCATCTTTAACTTCATCTAAGGTTTGTTGAGTAATAAGACGACACTTATCTGTACCTTGACGTAAAACATCCATAATATAGTCAGGATCTTTAGCAAGTTCTTCACGACGTTCACGGATAGGGCTGATCAACTCTTTCAAAACACCTTCAAGGCGTTTTTTAACAGTTCCATCACCTAGGCCGCCGCGACGATAGTGCGCTTTTAACTCTTCAACTTCTTCTTTATTTGGATCAAATGCATCTAAGTAAGTAAATACAATATTTCCTTCAACTTGACCCGGATCTTCAATACGAAGATGATTTGGGTCGGTATACATTGCATTTACAGCTTTTTTGATGTCTTTATCAGAAGCATTTAAAACAATAGTATTACCTAATGATTTAGACATTTTTGCCTTGCCATCAAAACCAGGTAAGCGTGCCATATTTGAAAGCAAAGCTTTACATTCAGGTAAAAGGTCTTGACCAATTTGACGGTTTATTCGACGTACAATTTCATTGGTTTGTTCAATCATTGGAATCTGATCTTCACCCACTGGAACCACAGTCGCTTTAAAAGCAGTAATGTCAGCCGCTTGTGCAACAGGGTAGCAGAGGAAACCAGCTGGAATGTCACGCTCAAAACCGCGCATTTGAATCTCAGACTTAATGGTCGGGTTACGTTCTAAGCGTGCAACCGTCACGAAGTTAAGATAGAGCATTGTGAGCTCATTCAGTGCTGGTAAGCATGATTGAACGCAAATCGTGGTTTTTGTTGGATCAATGCCGACAGCTAAATAATCTAGAGCAACTTCCAAAATATTGCGACGGACTTTATCTGGGTTATCTGCATTATCTGTTAAGGCTTGTGCATCTGCTAACAAGAGATGTTGATGATGGCTATCCTGTAAACCTACACGAGAACGCAAAGAACCGACAAAATGCCCAAGATGAAGTTGTCCGGTTGGGCGGTCGCCTGTCAAAATAATTGGACGCTGATCAACATTACTCATTATTTATTCCACTGTCTTATTGGCTTAATCAGGGGTAGTAAGCCCTGCAATATAAAAGATTGGCATTATTGTACGGGAAATAAAAAAAATTCGTCAGCGATTGGTTAAACTTTTCTTAAAATAATATTGTGAATTTATTCAGTAAAATTACAGAAATTGAAAAAAATCATCTTACAATAGCCTAATAAATACAAACTTGGATAAGAAATGGCAAGTGGCTTACTTTTACTATTAGATGATATTGCAACAATTTTAGATGATGTTGCTTTAATGAGCAAAATGGCAGCAAAGAAAACTGCTGGTGTTTTAGGCGATGATTTGGCTTTAAATGCACAACAAGTTACAGGTGTGCGTGCAGATCGTGAAATACCTATTGTTTGGAAAGTGGCTAAAGGCTCATTTGTTAATAAACTTATTTTAGTTCCTTTAGCATTGTTGATTAGTGTGGTTGCGCCTTGGCTGATTAATCCACTATTAATGTTGGGAGGTTTATTTTTGTGTTATGAGGGAGTCGAAAAAGTTCTTCATACCATCATGCATAAAAAGCCCTCTACATCAGAAGAAGCAAAAGCAGAATTTGATAGTGAAGAATTAGATTTAGCAAATTTTGAAAAAGAAAAAGTAAAAGGAGCTGTTCGAACAGATTTCATTTTATCGGCTGAAATAGTTGTTATTTCTTTGGGTACCGTGGCTACAGCTAGTTTAATGACTAAGGTAAGCGTACTCAGTATTATTGCTATTGTGATGACAATTGGCGTTTATGGCTTAGTTGGCATGATTGTTAAGATTGATGATTTGGGATTATATTTAACGAAGCAAACTGCCTCATTTAAGCAAACTATAGGTCGAGGCTTATTAGCTTTTGCACCTATTTTAATGAAATTACTTTCAATCGTTGGCACTATTGCAATGTTCTTAGTTGGGGGAGGGATTATTAATCATACGATTCCGTTACTTCATCACTTAACTGAAAACACAGTAGATCATGTAGAAACAATACCGGCGGTAGGCAATATTATTGGTGCTTTAACACCGACATTAATTAATTTTGGAATAGGATTAGTTGCGGGAGCAATTGTTCTATTAATTGTGAGCTTAATACAAAAAATGTGGCCAAAAAAAGCATCGGGTTCATGATGCCATTCTAAAATAAGAGGGAAATTATGCGCTGGAAAGGTCGTCGAATTAGTACTAATGTGGAAGACCGTCGAGGTGGTGGCGGTGTTAAAGCAGGTGGTATTAGTATTATTGGCTTGGTCGTTGCATTTGTTGCGTGGAAGTTTTTTGGGGTTGATCCACAACAAGCTTATCAGGCAACTCAGCAAGTCACTGCGTCACAGCAGTCAAATGCAACTGCGCCAGAAAGTTTAACACCCGAGCAAAAAGAAGCCTCTGATTTTGTTGGAACTGTTTTGGCTGATACAGAGGATACGTGGGCTCCTATATTTAAACAGTTAGGTAAAACATATACGCCACCAAGATTGGTGCTATTTAGTGGAATGATTCAATCTGGATGCGGTACTGCACAATCTGCAATGGGACCATTTTATTGTCCAGCAGACCAAAAGGTTTATATCGATACAGAATTCTTTAAAGATATGCGCCAGCAAATGGGAATTTCTGGTGAGCAAAACCAAACTGAACTTTCAAGACAAGATCAGGCAGGTGATTTTGCTCAAGCTTATGTGGTTGCACATGAGGTAGGGCACCATGTTCAAACCTTGCTTGGTATTTCCTCACAAGTACAACAAGCCCGTGCACAAGCGAGTCAAAGAGAAGGTAATCAATTATCTGTTCGTCAAGAATTGCAAGCCGATTGTTTAGCTGGTATTTGGGCGAGTCACAATCAGCAACGTACTCAATTTTTAGAGCAAGGTGATATTGAAGAAGCGATGGATGCTGCTCAAAAAATTGGAGATGATTATTTACAGAAACGCTCAACTGGTCAGGTTGTTCCAGATAGCTTTACGCATGGTAGTAGTGAACAGCGAATGCACTGGTTTCAGGTTGGTTTAAAAACTGGTGATATTAACCAATGCGATACTTTTAACAATCCAGTTTAAGATTTTATAGGATGAGTCTTGTTAAACATATTTAAGAAGCTCATCCGTTTTTTCTTTAGATCATAACTATAAATAATGTTAAGAAATTTAACAGAGTGATAGATTGTTCATTCAATTCGTTAAACTTGTGTCCTAATTTCTGTTTTTTATGATTATGGCATTCTTCATGCCAGTTTTTTATTAAGTTTGGTCGATCTAACAAAGTTTCTCTTATTTGGTCGTTGACCCAGAAGAAGGGTATTCATGGGTAATTTTTTTCTACTACAAGCATTCACAGTGGTTTTTGCGCTATCAATTGCAACCACGATCTTTAATAAGCGAATTTTAGGCTTTCCACAGGCTATTGGTGTGCCGTTGGTCTCAGCAATTTTTGTCTTTATCTTACAATGGGGGGCAAGCCTACTAAACGGTAATCAGTTTATTACCATTAATATTCATAATATTGAAGAAGCAGTACGCCATATCGATTTTTATGATTTTTTAATTAATGGTGTCATTTGTTTTATTCTAACTTCTTCAGCACTTAAATTTAAAATTTCTGATTTAAGAAGTTACTGGAAGCAAATTAGTATTTTGGCCACTATTGCCTTAGTCATTTGCGCCGTTTTATTCGGTGGATTGCTCTATGGCTTCCAACTACTGGTTGGATATCATGTGCCAATTCTGGTGCTGTTACTTTTAGGCGCAGCTTTAGGAGCAACGGATCCTATTGGTATTAAAGGTGTACTTAGTTCGATTCGTGCACCGCATCATTTGATTGTTAAGTTAGAAGGCGAGTCACTATTTAATGATGCGATGTGTATTGCATTATTTATGACCTTGCTCAATGTTTTGCAAGGTGAACATTTTTCGTTAATGGCGACGCTAGAGGCGTTACTCTATGAAATCGTTGTTGCTGTCGGGATTGGTTGGGCATTCGGGGTAGGGGTGTTACGTCTATTACGTGGTAAACATGAAATGGAATCCCTGATTTTGACAACAGCTTTACTTGCGAGTGGAGCATATTTAGTGGCTTTGTTTGCCCATGCATCAGCACCGATTGCCTGTGTAATAGGCGGTTTAATTGTTGGAAACAAATGGAAAGAAATACGAGAAGAGCGAGAGATTCAAGAAGTTAATCATTTTTGGCATACTGTAGAAGGAATCATCAACTCATTTCTGTTTACTTTAATTGGTCTAGAGTTATTTATTCTTGATTTAAACTTTAGCCTAATTTTAGGCGGTATTGTTGCGTTCTTTATTCTACATATCTCTCGTTTTGCGGCCAACTTCATGGCTTTTGCCTTTTTCCCGAACATGCGGAAAATGAAAAGTTATAACGGTAGTTTAACCATTTTATCTTGGGGTGGGGTGCGAGGGGGGATTTCACTTGCATTGATTTTAGCGGTTGCCAATATTCCTGCATTAAGCCCTTATAGTAGTATCCTGATTGGCTATACTTTTATTAGTGTATTGTTATCAGGCATTGTATGTGGTCTAGGCCTACCGGCTGTGATGAATGCGTTTTATTACAATCCGAATGAAGAAACCGAAGGTCTAAAAGGTCTCTATCAACGATTGTGTCATAAGATGAATCGAAGAGGCTTTCAATATATTGTTGGAGAGGATACGCTGGGTCGAGAAACGATTACCGTTTTTAATCCAGATATTTTGGTAGACCAAAAAACTGAAGATGGAATTGCAACAATGCATGACCCAAATAAGTTACAAGAAGTAAAACGATTTGAGAGTCCGGATAATTTCTAAATATTTGCAGTTTTAAATTTTATAAGATATTTACAAATTAGGTTTTAGTGTAATAGTAAAATATTACCTAAAGCCTTTTTTTTCTATATATATCATTAATAATATATTTTATTTTATTAAGATATTAATAATTGTTATATGAATATTATAATTAAATGACATTTCAACAAATGGTAAATAATAAAATAAGAAATTTGTTTTATATATAAAACATTTAACGCAATTTTTCATTAAATTAACACAAGATAAACTTAAAGAAGACTTATATATAATTTGTATTAATTAAAATTTTTTCTATAGGTACTTTAGTATTTGTTTTTTTTATTTTAAAGTGGTTAATGTAAAAATGATCACATTACTTAATGTTTTTAAGTTGTAGGTCAAAAACTTGAAAACATTAAGTAAAAAGAATTATAGATAAAATCATTTAAATCAATAATATAAAAGGAATGCAGACATGCCTGAAATACAAATTATTGCCAAGGATAGTCACGACACCTTGTCAACAATCAAGGGAACTTCCGCATCGCTTACAGAAGCGTCGGTTGTATTAGTAAAAGTGGCTGCCAGTGATGTATTGGTAGTAAATAGGGAGGGAACCAATGCAGTCATTCGCCTGAAAAATGGCGAGACTATTGTTATTGAAGGATTCTTTAGTGGAACAGCTGAACCTAAAGATAACAGCTTGGTTTTTCAAGACGAAAATGGACAGTTAATTTGGGCAAAATTCAAAGATGCTGAAAATGATGCAGACGCGGATGCAGATGCGGATGCAGATGCCGACAGTGATGTTGAGCCACAAGCGCTCGTAGCTGAAGATTTACCAGCTGCTTTACCAGCAGAGGCACCACAAGAGTTGGTGTCTGATGTTATTTATCAGCCTATTTCTTCAATTGAACCATTGCTTTATCACGATGCAGGCATAAACCCATGGTTATGGGCTATCCCATTAGTTGCGGGTGGTATCATTGCAGCAGCATCTAACCATGATAGTAATAACGACTCTTCAACACCTGCTGATACTACTCCACCAAATACAGATGGGGTGAATTTCTCTGTTAATTCAGTTACATCTGATAATGTACTTAATGCCTCAGAGGCAGCAGGTAATGTCACGATTACTGGTATTTTGAAAAACATTCCAGCAGATGCAGCAAATACTGTAGTAACTGTTGTAATCAATGGTGTGACTTATAATGCGATAGTAGATAAGGATGCGGGTACTTGGAGTGTAAGTGTACCAGGCAGTGGTTTAAAAGCAGATCCAGATCAAACTATTGATGCCAAAGTAACATTTACAGATGCGGCAGGTAATAGCAGCACAGTTAACGATACGCAAAGCTATACAGTGGATACTACTGCACCAAATGCACCAGTGATTGACCCAGTGAATGGGGTAGACCCGATTACGGGTACAGCGGAACCTGGTTCAACGGTGACTGTGACTTATCCTAACGGTAGTACAGCCACTGTAGTTGCAGGACCGGACGGCACCTGGTCAGTACCGAATCCAGGCTTAAATAATGGTGACACGGTAACAGCTGTTACAACAGATCCTGCGGGGAATACATCAGGACCTGCAACAGGTGTTGTAGATGCACTTGCACCGATAGTCGCTCTTAATGATGTACTCACCAATGACAGCACACCGCCTTTAACAGGTACGGTAAGTGACCCAACTGCGACTGTGGTGGTGAATGTGGATGGTGTGAACTATCCAGCAGTCAACAATGGTGACGGCACTTGGAGCCTTGCAGACAATACACTGCCAGCCTTAACAGACGGTCCACATACGATTACCGTGACTGCAACTGATGCAGCAGGTAATAAAGGTACGGATACCGCTGTGGTGACTGTAGATACCACTGCACCGAATGCGCCAGTGATTGACCCAGTGAATGGGATAGACCCGATTACGGGTACAGCAGAACCTGGTTCAACGGTAACAGTCACTTATCCTAACGGTAGTACCGCCACTGTGGTTGCAGGACCAGACGGCACCTGGTCAGTACCGAATCCAGGCTTAAATAATGGTGACACGGTAACAGCTGTTACAACAGATCCTGCGGGGAATACATCAGGACCTGCAACAGGTGTTGTAGATGCACTTGCACCGACAGTCGCTCTTAATGATGTACTCACCAATGACAGCACACCGCCTTTAACAGGTACGGTAAGTGACCCAACTGCGACTGTGGTGGTGAATGTGGATGGTGTGAACTATCCAGCGACCAACAATGGTGACGGCACTTGGAGCCTTGCAGACAATACACTGCCAGCCTTAACAGACGGTCCACATACGATTACCGTGACTGCAACTGATGCAGCAGGTAATAAAGGTACGGATACCGCTGTGGTGACTGTAGATACCACTGCACCGAATGCGCCAGTGATTGACCCAGTGAATGGGGTAGACCCGATTACGGGTACAGCAGAACCTGGTTCAACGGTAACAGTCACTTATCCTAACGGTAGTACCGCTACTGTGGTTGCAGGACCGGACGGCACCTGGTCAGTACCGAATCCAGGCTTAAATAATGGTGACACGGTAACAGCTGTTACAACAGATCCTGCGGGGAATACATCAGGACCTGCAACAGGTGTTGTAGATGCACTTGCACCGACAGTCGCTCTTAATGATGTACTCACCAATGACAGCACACCGCCTTTAACAGGTACGGTAAGTGACCCAACTGCGACTGTGGTGGTGAATGTGGATGGTGTGAACTATCCAGCGACCAACAATGGTGACGGCACTTGGAGCCTTGCAGACAATACACTGCCAGCCTTAACAGACGGTCCACATACGATTACCGTGACTGCAACTGATGCAGCAGGTAATAAAGGTACGGATACCGCTGTGGTGACTGTAGATACCACTGCACCGAATGCGCCAGTGATTGACCCAGTGAATGGGGTAGACCCGATTACGGGTACAGCAGAACCTGGTTCAACGGTAACAGTCACTTATCCTAACGGTAGTACCGCCACTGTGGTTGCAGGACCGGACGGCACCTGGTCAGTACCGAATCCAGGCTTAAATAATGGTGACACGGTAACAGCTGTTACAACAGATCCTGCGGGGAATACATCAGGACCTGCAACAGGTGTTGTAGATGCACTTGCACCGACAGTCGCTCTTAATGATGTACTCACCAATGACAGCACACCGCCTTTAACAGGTACGGTAAGTGACCCAACTGCGACTGTGGTGGTGAATGTGGATGGTGTGAACTATCCAGCGACCAACAATGGTGACGGCACTTGGAGCCTTGCAGACAATACACTGCTAGCCTTAACAGACGGTCCACATACGATTACCGTGACTGCAACTGATGCAGCAGGTAATAAAGGTACGGATACCGCTGTGGTGACTGTAGATACCACTGCACCGAATGCGCCAGTGATTGACCCAGTGAATGGGGTAGACCCGATTACGGGCACAGCAGAACCTGGTTCAACGGTAACAGTCACTTATCCTAACGGTAGTACCGCCACTGTGGTTGCAGGACCGGACGGCACCTGGTCAGTACCGAATCCAGGCTTAAATAATGGTGACACGGTAACAGCTGTTACAACAGATCCTGCGGGGAATACATCAGGACCTGCAACAGGTGTTGTAGATGCACTTGCACCGACAGTCGCTCTTAATGATGTACTCACCAATGACAGCACACCGCCTTTAACAGGTACGGTAAGTGACCCAACTGCGACTGTGGTGGTGAATGTGGATGGTGTGAACTATCCAGCGACCAACAATGGTGACGGCACTTGGAGCCTTGCAGACAATACACTGCCAGCCTTAACAGACGGTCCACATACGATTACCGTGACTGCAACTGATGCAGCAGGTAATAAAGGTACGGATACCGCTGTGGTGACTGTAGATACCACTGCACCGAATGCGCCAGTGATTGACCCAGTGAATGGGGTAGACCCGATTACGGGTACAGCAGAACCTGGTTCAACGGTAACAGTCACTTATCCTAACGGTAGTACCGCCACTGTGGTTGCAGGACCGGACGGCACCTGGTCAGTACCGAATCCAGGCTTAAATAATGGTGACACGGTAACAGCTGTTACAACAGATCCTGCGGGGAATACATCAGGACCTGCAACAGGTGTTGTAGATGCACTTGCACCGACAGTCGCTCTTAATGATGTACTCACCAATGACAGCACACCGCCTTTAACAGGTACGGTAAGTGACCCGACTGCGACTGTGGTGGTGACTGTAGATGGTGTGAACTACCCAGCGACCAACAATGGTGACGGCACCTGGAGCCTTGCAGACAATACACTGCCTGCATTAACAGACGGTCCGCACACCATTACCGTGACAGCAACTGACCCTGCAGGTAATGCAGGAACAGATACAGCTGTGGTGACGATTGATACCACTGCACCAAATGCACCGGTCCTTGATCCAATCAATGCCACTGATCCAGTGACAGGTACAGCAGAACCGGGTTCAACTGTGACTGTAAGCTTCCCTGACGGTACGACAGCAACTGTAGTTGCAGGACCAGACGGCAGCTGGTCAGTACCAAACCCAGGTGACTTGACTGATGGTCAAACGGTTACAGCAACAGCAACTGACCCTGCAGGCAATACTTCATTGCCAGGTTCAGGCGTGGTGTCTGCGGACATTACTGCACCTGTGGTTGCGCTCGATGATGTGTTGACCAATGACAGCACACCAGCACTGACTGGTACAGTGAACGATCCGACTGCGACTGTGGTGGTGACTGTGGATGGTGTGAACTATCCAGCGACCAACAATGGTGATGGCACTTGGACCCTTGCAGACAATACACTGCCTGCATTAACAGACGGTCCGCACACCATTACCGTGACAGCAACTGACCCTGCAGGTAATGCAGGAACAGATACAGCTGTGGTGACGATTGATACCACTGCACCAAATGCACCGGTCCTTGATCCAATCAATGCCACTGATCCAGTGACAGGTACAGCAGAACCGGGTTCAACTGTGACTGTAAGCTTCCCTGACGGTACGACAGCAACTGTAGTTGCAGGACCAGACGGCAGCTGGTCAGTACCAAACCCAGGTGACTTGACTGATGGTCAAACGGTTACAGCAACAGCAACTGACCCTGCAGGCAATACCTCATTGCCAGGTTCAGGCGTGGTGTCTGCGGACATTACTGCACCTGTGGTTGCGCTCGATGATGTGTTGACCAATGACAGCACACCAGCACTGACTGGTACAGTGAACGATCCGACTGCGACTGTGGTGGTGACTGTGGATGGTGTGAACTATCCAGCGACCAACAATGGTGATGGCACTTGGACCCTTGCAGACAATACACTGCCTGCATTAACAGACGGTCCGCACACGATTACCGTGACAGCAACTGACCCTGCAGGTAATGCAGGAACAGATACAGCTGTGGTGACGATTGATACCACTGCACCAAATGCACCGGTCCTTGATCCAATCAATGCCACTGATCCAGTGACAGGTACAGCAGAACCGGGTTCAACTGTGACTGTAAGCTTCCCTGACGGTACGACAGCAACTGTAGTTGCAGGACCAGACGGCAGCTGGTCAGTACCAAACCCAGGTGACTTGACTGATGGTCAAACGGTTACAGCAACAGCAACTGACCCTGCAGGCAATACTTCATTGCCAGGTTCAGGCGTGGTGTCTGCGGACATTACTGCACCTGTGGTTGCGCTCGATGATGTGTTGACCAATGACAGCACACCAGCACTGACTGGTACAGTGAACGATCCGACTGCGACTGTGGTGGTGACTGTGGATGGTGTGAACTATCCAGCGACCAACAATGGTGACGGCACTTGGACCCTTGCAGACAATACACTGCCTGCATTAACAGACGGTCCGCACACGATTACCGTGACTGCAACAGATGCGGCAGGTAATGCAGGAACAGATACGGCTGTGGTAACAGTAGATACCACTGCACCAAATGCACCGGTCCTTGATCCAATCAATGCCACTGATCCAGTGACAGGTACAGCAGAACCGGGTTCAACTGTGACTGTAAGCTTCCCTGACGGTACGACAGCAACTGTAGTTGCAGGACCAGACGGCAGCTGGTCAGTACCAAACCCAGGTGACTTGACTGATGGTCAAACGGTTACAGCAACAGCAACTGACCCAGCAGGCAATACCTCATTGCCAGGTTCAGGCGTGGTGTCTGCGGACATTACTGCACCTGTGGTTGCGCTCGATGATGTGTTGACCAATGACAGCACACCGCCTTTAACAGGTACGGTAAGTGACCCAACTGCGACTGTGGTGGTGACTGTAGATGGTGTGAACTATCCAGCGACCAACAATGGTGACGGCACTTGGACCCTTGCAGACAATACACTGCCTGCATTAACAGACGGTCCGCACACGATTACCGTGACAGCAACTGACCCTGCAGGTAATGCAGGAACAGATACAGCTGTGGTGACGATTGATACCACTGCACCAAATGCACCGGTCCTTGATCCAATCAATGCCACTGATCCAGTGACAGGTACAGCAGAACCGGGTTCAACTGTGACTGTAAGCTTCCCTGACGGTACGACAGCAACTGTAGTTGCAGGACCAGACGGCAGCTGGTCAGTACCAAACCCAGGTGACTTGACTGATGGTCAAACGGTTACAGCAACAGCAACTGACCCTGCAGGCAATACTTCATTGCCAGGTTCAGGCGTGGTGTCTGCGGACATTACTGCACCTGTGGTTGCGCTCGATGATGTGTTGACCAATGACAGCACACCAGCACTGACTGGTACAGTGAACGATCCGACTGCGACTGTGGTGGTGACTGTGGATGGTGTGAACTATCCAGCGACCAACAATGGTGACGGCACTTGGACCCTTGCAGACAATACACTGCCTGCATTAACAGACGGTCCGCACACGATTACCGTGACAGCAACTGACCCTGCAGGTAATGCAGGAACAGATACAGCTGTGGTGACGATTGATACCACTGCACCAAATGCACCGGTCCTTGATCCAATCAATGCCACTGATCCAGTGACAGGTACAGCAGAACCGGGTTCAACTGTGACTGTAAGCTTCCCTGACGGTACGACAGCAACTGTAGTTGCAGGACCAGACGGCAGCTGGTCAGTACCAAACCCAGGTGACTTGACTGATGGTCAAACGGTTACAGCAACAGCAACTGACCCTGCAGGCAATACCTCATTGCCAGGTTCAGGCGTGGTGTCTGCGGACATTACTGCACCTGTGGTTGCGCTCGATGATGTGTTGACCAATGACAGCACACCAGCACTGACTGGTACAGTGAACGATCCGACTGCGACTGTGGTGGTGACTGTGGATGGTGTGAACTATCCAGCGACCAACAATGGTGACGGCACTTGGACCCTTGCAGACAATACACTGCCTGCATTAACAGACGGTCCGCACACCATTACCGTGACAGCAACTGACCCTGCAGGTAATGCAGGAACAGATACAGCTGTGGTGACGATTGATACCACTGCACCAAATGCACCGGTCCTTGATCCAATCAATGCCACTGATCCAGTGACAGGTACAGCAGAACCGGGTTCAACTGTGACTGTAAGCTTCCCTGACGGTACGACAGCAACTGTAGTTGCAGGACCAGACGGCAGCTGGTCAGTACCAAACCCAGGTGACTTGACTGATGGTCAAACGGTTACAGCAACAGCAACTGACCCTGCAGGCAATACTTCATTGCCAGGTTCAGGCGTGGTGTCTGCGGACATTACTGCACCTGTGGTTGCGCTCGATGATGTGTTGACCAATGACAGCACACCAGCACTGACTGGTACAGTGAACGATCCGACTGCGACTGTGGTGGTGACTGTGGATGGTGTGAACTATCCAGCGACCAACAATGGTGACGGCACTTGGACCCTTGCAGACAATACACTGCCTGCATTAACAGACGGTCCGCACACCATTACCGTGACAGCAACTGACCCTGCAGGTAATGCAGGAACAGATACAGCTGTGGTGACGATTGATACCACTGCACCAAATGCACCGGTCCTTGATCCAATCAATGCCACTGATCCAGTGACAGGTACAGCAGAACCGGGTTCAACTGTGACTGTAAGCTTCCCTGACGGTACGACAGCAACTGTAGTTGCAGGACCAGACGGCAGCTGGTCAGTACCAAACCCAGGTGACTTGACTGATGGTCAAACGGTTACAGCAACAGCAACTGACCCTGCAGGCAATACCTCATTGCCAGGTTCAGGCGTGGTGTCTGCGGACATTACTGCACCTGTGGTTGCGCTCGATGATGTGTTGACCAATGACAGCACACCAGCACTGACTGGTACAGTGAACGATCCGACTGCGACTGTGGTGGTGACTGTGGATGGTGTGAACTATCCAGCGACCAACAATGGTGATGGCACTTGGACCCTTGCAGACAATACACTGCCTGCATTAACAGACGGTCCGCACACGATTACCGTGACAGCAACTGACCCTGCAGGTAATGCAGGAACAGATACAGCTGTGGTGACGATTGATACCACTGCACCAAATGCACCGGTCCTTGATCCAATCAATGCCACTGATCCAGTGACAGGTACAGCAGAACCGGGTTCAACTGTGACTGTAAGCTTCCCTGACGGTACGACAGCAACTGTAGTTGCAGGACCAGACGGCAGCTGGTCAGTACCAAACCCAGGTGACTTGACTGATGGTCAAACGGTTACAGCAACAGCAACTGACCCTGCAGGCAATACTTCATTGCCAGGTTCAGGCGTGGTGTCTGCGGACATTACTGCACCTGTGGTTGCGCTCGATGATGTGTTGACCAATGACAGCACACCAGCACTGACTGGTACAGTGAACGATCCGACTGCGACTGTGGTGGTGACTGTGGATGGTGTGAACTATCCAGCGACCAACAATGGTGACGGCACTTGGACCCTTGCAGACAATACACTGCCTGCATTAACAGACGGTCCGCACACGATTACCGTGACTGCAACAGATGCGGCAGGTAATGCAGGAACAGATACGGCTGTGGTGACGATTGATACCACTGCACCAAATGCACCGGTCCTTGATCCAATCAATGCCACTGATCCAGTGACAGGTACAGCAGAACCGGGTTCAACTGTGACTGTAAGCTTCCCTGACGGTACGACAGCAACTGTAGTTGCAGGACCAGACGGCAGCTGGTCAGTACCAAACCCAGGTGACTTGACTGATGGTCAAACGGTTACAGCAACAGCAACTGACCCAGCAGGCAATACCTCATTGCCAGGTTCAGGCGTGGTGTCTGCGGACATTACTGCACCTGTGGTTGCGCTCGATGATGTGTTGACCAATGACAGCACACCGCCTTGACTGGTACAGTAAGTGATCCGACTGCGACTGTGGTGGTGACTGTAGATGGTGTGAACTATCCAGCGACCAACAATGGTGACGGCACTTGGACCCTTGCAGACAATACACTGCCTGCATTAACAGACGGTCCGCACACCATTACCGTGACAGCAACTGACCCTGCAGGTAATGCAGGAACAGATACAGCTGTGGTGACGATTGATACCACTGCACCAAATGCACCGGTCCTTGATCCAATCAATGCCACTGATCCAGTGACAGGTACAGCAGAACCGGGTTCAACTGTGACTGTAAGCTTCCCTGACGGTACGACAGCAACTGTAGTTGCAGGACCAGACGGCAGCTGGTCAGTACCAAACCCAGGTGACTTGACTGATGGTCAAACGGTTACAGCAACAGCAACTGACCCTGCAGGCAATACTTCATTGCCAGGTTCAGGCGTGGTGTCTGCGGACATTACTGCACCTGTGGTTGCGCTCGATGATGTGTTGACCAATGACAGCACACCAGCACTGACTGGTACAGTGAACGATCCGACTGCGACTGTGGTGGTGACTGTGGATGGTGTGAACTATCCAGCGACCAACAATGGTGACGGCACTTGGACCCTTGCAGACAATACACTGCCTGCATTAACAGACGGTCCGCACACCATTACCGTGACAGCAACTGACCCTGCAGGTAATGCAGGAACAGATACAGCTGTGGTGACGATTGATACCACTGCACCAAATGCACCGGTCCTTGATCCAATCAATGCCACTGATCCAGTGACAGGTACAGCAGAACCGGGTTCAACTGTGACTGTAAGCTTCCCTGACGGTACGACAGCAACTGTAGTTGCAGGACCAGACGGCAGCTGGTCAGTACCAAACCCAGGTGACTTGACTGATGGTCAAACGGTTACAGCAACAGCAACTGACCCTGCAGGCAATACCTCATTGCCAGGTTCAGGCGTGGTGTCTGCGGACATTACTGCACCTGTGGTTGCGCTCGATGATGTGTTGACCAATGACAGCACACCAGCACTGACTGGTACAGTGAACGATCCGACTGCGACTGTGGTGGTGACTGTGGATGGTGTGAACTATCCAGCGACCAACAATGGTGACGGCACTTGGACCCTTGCAGACAATACACTGCCTGCATTAACAGACGGTCCGCACACGATTACCGTGACTGCAACAGATGCGGCAGGTAATGCAGGAACAGATACGGCTGTGGTGACGATTGATACCACTGCACCAAATGCACCGGTCCTTGATCCAATCAATGCCACTGATCCAGTGACAGGTACAGCAGAACCGGGTTCAACTGTGACTGTAAGCTTCCCTGACGGTACGACAGCAACTGTAGTTGCAGGACCAGACGGCAGCTGGTCAGTACCAAACCCAGGTGACTTGACTGATGGTCAAACGGTTACAGCAACAGCAACTGACCCAGCAGGCAATACCTCATTGCCAGGTTCAGGCGTGGTGTCTGCGGACATTACTGCACCTGTGGTTGCGCTCGATGATGTGTTGACCAATGACAGCACACCAGCACTGACTGGTACAGTGAACGATCCGACTGCGACTGTGGTGGTGACTGTAGATGGTGTGAACTATCCAGCGACCAACAATGGTGACGGCACTTGGACCCTTGCAGACAATACACTGCCTGCATTAACAGACGGTCCGCACACCATTACCGTGACAGCAACTGACCCTGCAGGTAATGCAGGAACAGATACAGCTGTGGTGACGATTGATACCACTGCACCAAATGCACCGGTCCTTGATCCAATCAATGCCACTGATCCAGTGACAGGTACAGCAGAACCGGGTTCAACTGTGACTGTAAGCTTCCCTGACGGTACGACAGCAACTGTAGTTGCAGGACCAGACGGCAGCTGGTCAGTACCAAACCCAGGTGACTTGACTGATGGTCAAACGGTTACAGCAACAGCAACTGACCCTGCAGGCAATACCTCATTGCCAGGTTCAGGCGTGGTGTCTGCGGACATTACTGCACCTGTGGTTGCGCTCGATGATGTGTTGACCAATGACAGCACACCAGCACTGACTGGTACAGTGAACGATCCGACTGCGACTGTGGTGGTGACTGTGGATGGTGTGAACTATCCAGCGACCAACAATGGTGATGGCACTTGGACCCTTGCAGACAATACACTGCCTGCATTAACAGACGGTCCGCACACGATTACCGTGACAGCAACTGACCCTGCAGGTAATGCAGGAACAGATACAGCTGTGGTGACGATTGATACCACTGCACCAAATGCACCGGTCCTTGATCCAATCAATGCCACTGATCCAGTGACAGGTACAGCAGAACCGGGTTCAACTGTGACTGTAAGCTTCCCTGACGGTACGACAGCAACTGTAGTTGCAGGACCAGACGGCAGCTGGTCAGTACCAAACCCAGGTGACTTGACTGATGGTCAAACGGTTACAGCAACAGCAACTGACCCTGCAGGCAATACTTCATTGCCAGGTTCAGGCGTGGTGTCTGCGGACATTACTGCACCTGTGGTTGCGCTCGATGATGTGTTGACCAATGACAGCACACCAGCACTGACTGGTACAGTGAACGATCCGACTGCGACTGTGGTGGTGACTGTGGATGGTGTGAACTATCCAGCGACCAACAATGGTGACGGCACTTGGACCCTTGTAGACAATACACTGCCTGCATTAACAGACGGTCCGCACACCATTACCGTGACAGCAACTGACCCTGCAGGTAATGCAGGAACAGATACAGCTGTGGTGACGATTGATACCACTGCACCAAATGCACCGGTCCTTGATCCAATCAATGCCACTGATCCAGTGACAGGTACAGCAGAACCGGGTTCAACTGTGACTGTAAGCTTCCCTGACGGTACGACAGCAACTGTAGTTGCAGGACCAGACGGCAGCTGGTCAGTACCAAACCCAGGTGACTTGACTGATGGTCAAACGGTTACAGCAACAGCAACTGACCCTGCAGGCAATACTTCATTGCCAGGTTCAGGCGTGGTGTCTGCGGACATTACTGCACCTGTGGTTGCGCTCGATGATGTGTTGACCAATGACAGCACACCAGCACTGACTGGTACAGTGAACGATCCGACTGCGACTGTGGTGGTGACTGTGGATGGTGTGAACTATCCAGCGACCAACAATGGTGACGGCACTTGGACCCTTGTAGACAATACACTGCCTGCATTAACAGACGGTCCGCACACCATTACCGTGACAGCAACTGACCCTGCAGGTAATGCAGGAACAGATACAGCTGTGGTGACGATTGATACCACTGCACCAAATGCACCGGTCCTTGATCCAATCAATGCCACTGATCCAGTGACAGGTACAGCAGAACCGGGTTCAACTGTGACTGTAAGCTTCCCTGACGGTACGACAGCAACTGTAGTTGCAGGACCAGACGGCAGCTGGTCAGTACCAAACCCAGGTGACTTGACTGATGGTCAAACGGTTACAGCAACAGCAACTGACCCTGCAGGCAATACCTCATTGCCAGGTTCAGGCGTGGTGTCTGCGGACATTACTGCACCTGTGGTTGCGCTCGATGATGTGTTGACCAATGACAGCACACCAGCACTGACTGGTACAGTGAACGATCCGACTGCGACTGTGGTGGTGACTGTGGATGGTGTGAACTATCCAGCGACCAACAATGGTGACGGCACTTGGACCCTTGCAGACAATACACTGCCTGCATTAACAGACGGTCCGCACACGATTACCGTGACTGCAACAGATGCGGCAGGTAATGCAGGAACAGACACGGCTGTGGTAACAGTAGATACCACTGCACCAGTAGTGGGCTTCACAGATGCATCGACCAATGACACCACACCTGCATTGAGCGGTACGATCGATGATGCTGCTGCGACTGTGGTGGTGACTGTCGATGGTATTGACTACACTGCGACCAACAATGGTGACGGTACCTGGACACTTGCAGACAATACACTTCCAGTGTTGGCAGATGGCCCGCACACGGTGAGCGTGACTGCAACGGATGTAGCAGGTAACGTTTCAACCCCTGCGACAGGCACAGTGACTGTTGATGCAACAGCACCAACCCTTGCGATTAGTGCGGATGACCTTGCACTTGCGGCAGGTGAAACAGCGAACATCACCTTCACGTTCAGTGAAGCAGTGGCAGGCTTTGATGCAACAGATATCACCTTAGTTGGCGGTACCTTAGGTGCATTGACCACCACGGACAACATCACTTGGACTGCAGTGTTCACGCCAGATGGCACAGGCACAGCACCAAGCATTACTGTGGCTGATGGTAGCTACACTGATACCTTGGGCAACCCGGGTACAGGCGATGTACTGGATGGTACAGACGGCTTTATCGTTGACCTGATTGCACCGGTTGTGGGCTTCACAGATGCCTCTACCAATGACAGCACACCTGCGTTGAGCGGTACGATCGATGATGCTGCTGCAACTGTAGTGGTGACTGTCGATGGTATTGACTACGCTGCGACCAACAATGGTGACGGTACGTGGACCCTTGCAGACAATACACTTCCAGTGTTGGCAGATGGCCCGCACACGGTGAGCGTGACTGCAACGGATGTAGCAGGTAACGTTTCAACCCCTGCGACAGGCACAGTGACTGTTGATGCAACAGCACCAACCCTTGCGATTAGTGCGGATGACCTTGCACTTGCGGCAGGCGAAACAGCGAACATCACCTTCACCTTCAGTGAAGCAGTGGCAGGCTTTGATGCAACAGATATCACCTTAGTTGGCGGTACCTTAGGTGCATTGACCACCACGGACAACATCACTTGGACTGCAGTGTTTACGCCAGATGGTACAGGCACAGCACCAAGCATTACTGTGGCTGATGGTAGCTACACTGATACCTTGGGCAACCCGGGTACAGGCGATGTACTGGATGGTACAGACGGCTTTATCGTTGACCTGATTGCACCGGTTGTGGGCTTCACAGATGCCTCTACCAATGACAGCACACCTGCGTTGAGCGGTACGATCGATGATGCTGCTGCAACTGTAGTGGTGACTGTCGATGGTATTGACTACGCTGCGACCAACAATGGTGACGGTACGTGGACCCTTGCAGACAATACACTTCCAGTGTTGGCAGATGGCCCGCACACCGTAAGCGTGACTGCAACGGATGTGGCAGGTAACGTTTCAACACCTGCGACAGGTACAGTGACGGTTGATGCAACAGCACCAACGCTTGCGATTAGCGCGGATGACCTTGCACTTGCGGCAGGCGAAACAGCGAACATCACCTTCACGTTCAGTGAAGCAGTGGCAGGCTTTGATGCAACCGATATCACCTTAGTGGGTGGTACCTTAGGTGCATTGACGACCACGGATAACATCACTTGGACAGCAGTGTTTACGCCAGATGGCACAGGCACAGCACCAAGCATTACTGTGGCTGATGGTAGCTACACCGATACAGTGGGCAACCCGGGTACAGGCGATGTACTCGATGGTACAGACGGCTTTATCGTTGACCTTGTTGCACCGGTTGTGGGCTTCACAGATGCGTCGACCAATGACACGACACCTGCATTGAGCGGTACGATCGATGATGCTGCTGCGACTGTGGTGGTGACTGTCGATGGTATTGACTACGCTGCGACCAACAATGGTGACGGTACCTGGACCCTTGCAGACAATACACTTCCAGTGTTGGCAGATGGCCCGCACACCGTGAGCGTGACTGCAACGGATGTGGCAGGTAACGTTTCAACACCAGCGACAGGTACAGTGACGGTTGATGCAACAGCACCAACGCTTGCGATTAGCGCGGATGACCTTGCACTTGCGGCAGGCGAAACAGCGAACATCACCTTCACGTTCAGTGAAGCAGTGGCAGGCTTTGATGCAACCGATATCACCTTAGTTGGCGGTACCTTAGGTGCATTGACGACCACGGATAACATCACTTGGACAGCAGTGTTTACGCCAGATGGCACAGGCACAGCACCAAGCATTACTGTGGCTGATGGTAGCTACACCGATACAGTGGGCAACCCGGGTACAGGCGATGTACTCGATGGTACAGACGGCTTTATCGTTGACCTTGTTGCACCGGTTGTGGGCTTCACAGATGCATCGACCAATGACACCACACCTGCGTTGAGCGGTACGATCGATGATGCTGCTGCGACTGTGGTGGTGACTGTCGATGGTATTGACTACGCTGCGACCAACAATGGTGACGGTACCTGGACGCTTGCAGACAATACACTTCCAGTGTTGGCAGATGGCCCGCACACCGTGAGCGTGACTGCAACGGATGTGGCAGGTAACGTTTCAACACCAGCGACAGGTACAGTGACGGTTGATGCAACCGCACCAACGCTTGCGATTAGCGCGGATGACCTTGCACTTGCGGCAGGCGAAACAGCGAACATCACCTTCACGTTCAGTGAAGCAGTGGCAGGCTTTGATGCAACCGATATCACCTTAGTCGGCGGTACCTTAGGTGCATTGACGACCACAGACAACATCACCTGGACAGCAGTGTTTACGCCAGATGGCACAGGCACAGCACCAAGCATTACTGTGGCTGATGGTAGCTACACCGATACAGTGGGCAACCCGGGTACAGGCGATGTACTCGATGGTACAGACGGCTTTATCGTTGACCTTGTTGCACCGGTTGTGGGCTTCACAGATGCGTCGACCAATGACACCACACCTGCATTGAGCGGTACGATCGATGATGCTGCTGCGACTGTGGTGGTGACTGTCGATGGTATTGACTACGCTGCGACCAACAATGGTGACGGTACCTGGACCCTTGCAGACAATACACTTCCAGTGTTGGCAGATGGCCCGCACACCGTAAGCGTGACTGCAACGGATGTGGCAGGTAACGTTTCAACACCAGCGACAGGCACAGTGACGGTTGATGCAACAGCACCAACGCTTGCGATTAGCGCGGATGACCTTGCACTTGCGGCAGGCGAAACAGCGAACATCACCTTCACCTTCAGTGAAGCAGTGGCAGGCTTTGATGCAACAGATATCACCTTAGTTGGCGGTACCTTAGGTGCATTGACCACCACGGACAACATCACTTGGACTGCAGTGTTTACGCCAGATGGTACAGGCACAGCACCAAGCATTACTGTGGCTGATGGTAGCTACACTGATACCTTGGGCAACCCGGGTACAGGCGATGTACTGGATGGTACAGACGGCTTTATCGTTGACCTGATTGCACCGGTTGTGGGCTTCACAGATGCCTCTACCAATGACAGCACACCTGCGTTGAGCGGTACGATCGATGATGCTGCTGCAACTGTAGTGGTGACTGTCGATGGTATTGACTACGCTGCGACCAACAATGGTGACGGTACCTGGACCCTTGCAGACAATACACTTCCAGTGTTGGCAGATGGCCCGCACACCGTAAGCGTGACTGCAACGGATGTGGCAGGTAACGTTTCAACACCTGCGACAGGTACAGTGACGGTTGATGCAACCGCACCAACGCTTGCGATTAGCGCGGATGACCTTGCACTTGCGGCAGGCGAAACAGCGAACATCACCTTCACGTTCAGTGAAGCAGTGGCAGGCTTTGATGCAACCGATATCACCTTAGTCGGCGGTACCTTAGGTGCATTGACGACCACAGACAACATCACCTGGACAGCAGTGTTTACGCCAGATGGCACAGGCACAGCACCAAGCATTACTGTGGCTGATGGTAGCTACACCGATACAGTGGGCAACCCGGGTACAGGCGATGTACTCGATGGTACAGACGGCTTTATCGTTGACCTTGTTGCACCGGTTGTGGGCTTCACAGATGCGTCGACCAATGACACCACACCTGCATTGAGCGGTACGATCGATGATGCTGCTGCGACTGTGGTGGTGACTGTCGATGGTATTGACTACGCTGCGACCAACAATGGTGACGGTACCTGGACCCTTGCAGACAATACACTTCCAGTGTTGGCAGATGGCCCGCACACCGTAAGCGTGACTGCAACGGATGTGGCAGGTAACGTTTCAACACCAGCGACAGGTACAGTGACGGTTGATGCAACAGCACCAACGCTTGCGATTAGCGCGGATGACCTTGCACTTGCGGCAGGCGAAACAGCGAACATCACCTTCACGTTCAGTGAAGCAGTGGCAGGCTTTGATGCAACCGATATCACCTTAGTCGGCGGTACCTTAGGTGCATTGACGACCACAGACAACATCACCTGGACAGCAGTGTTTACGCCAGATGGCACAGGCACAGCACCAAGCATTACTGTGGCTGATGGTAGCTACACCGATACAGTGGGCAACCCGGGTACAGGCGATGTACTCGATGGTACAGACGGCTTTATCGTTGACCTTGTTGCACCGGTTGTGGGCTTCACAGATGCGTCGACCAATGACACCACACCTGCATTGAGCGGTACGATCGATGATGCTGCTGCGACTGTGGTGGTGACTGTCGATGGTATTGACTACGCTGCGACCAACAATGGTGACGGTACCTGGACCCTTGCAGACAATACACTTCCAGTGTTGGCAGATGGCCCGCACACCGTAAGCGTGACTGCAACGGATGTGGCAGGTAACGTTTCAACACCAGCGACAGGTACAGTGACGGTTGATGCAACCGCACCAACGCTTGCGATTAGCGCGGATGACCTTGCACTTGCGGCAGGCGAAACAGCGAACATCACCTTCACGTTCAGTGAAGCAGTGGCAGGCTTTGATGCAACCGATATCACCTTAGTCGGCGGTACCTTAGGTGCATTGACGACCACAGACAACATCACCTGGACAGCAGTGTTTACGCCAGATGGCACAGGCACAGCACCAAGCATTACTGTGGCTGATGGTAGCTACACCGATACAGTGGGCAACCCGGGTACAGGCGATGTACTCGATGGTACAGACGGCTTTATCGTTGACCTTGTTGCACCGGTTGTGGGCTTCACAGATGCGTCGACCAATGACACCACACCTGCATTGAGCGGTACGATCGATGATGCTGCTGCGACTGTGGTGGTGACTGTCGATGGTATTGACTACGCTGCGACCAACAATGGTGACGGTACCTGGACCCTTGCAGACAATACACTTCCAGTGTTGGCAGATGGCCCGCACACCGTGAGCGTGACTGCAACGGATGTGGCAGGTAACGTTTCAACACCAGCGACAGGTACAGTGACGGTTGATGCAACAGCACCAACGCTTGCGATTAGCGCGGATGACCTTGCACTTGCGGCAGGCGAAACAGCGAACATCACCTTCACGTTCAGTGAAGCAGTGGCAGGCTTTGATGCAACCGATATCACCTTAGTCGGCGGTACCTTAGGTGCATTGACGACCACAGACAACATCACCTGGACAGCAGTGTTTACGCCAGATGGCACAGGCACAGCACCAAGCATTACTGTGGCTGATGGTAGCTACACCGATACAGTGGGCAACCCGGGTACAGGCGATGTACTCGATGGTACAGACGGCTTTATCGTTGACCTTGTTGCACCGGTTGTGGGCTTCACAGATGCGTCGACCAATGACACCACACCTGCATTGAGCGGTACGATCGATGATGCTGCTGCGACTGTGGTGGTGACTGTCGATGGTATTGACTACGCTGCGACCAACAATGGTGACGGTACCTGGACCCTTGCAGACAATACACTTCCAGTGTTGGCAGATGGCCCGCACACCGTGAGCGTGACTGCAACGGATGTGGCAGGTAACGTTTCAACACCTGCGACAGGCACAGTGACGGTTGATGCAACAGCACCAACGCTTGCGATTAGCGCGGATGACCTTGCACTTGCGGCAGGCGAAACAGCGAACATCACCTTCACGTTCAGTGAAGCAGTGGCAGGCTTTGATGCAACCGATATCACCTTAGTCGGCGGTACCTTAGGTGCATTGACGACCACAGACAACATCACCTGGACAGCAGTGTTTACGCCAGATGGCACAGGCACAGCACCAAGCATTACTGTGGCTGATGGTAGCTACACCGATACAGTGGGCAACCCGGGTACAGGCGATGTACTCGATGGTACAGACGGCTTTATCGTTGACCTTGTTGCACCGGTTGTGGGCTTCACAGATGCGTCGACCAATGACACCACACCTGCATTGAGCGGTACGATCGATGATGCTGCTGCGACTGTGGTGGTGACTGTCGATGGTATTGACTACGCTGCGACCAACAATGGTGACGGTACCTGGACCCTTGCAGACAATACACTTCCAGTGTTGGCAGATGGCCCGCACACCGTAAGCGTGACTGCAACGGATGTGGCAGGTAACGTTTCAACACCAGCGACAGGTACAGTGACGGTTGATGCAACCGCACCAACGCTTGCGATTAGCGCGGATGACCTTGCACTTGCGGCAGGCGAAACAGCGAACATCACCTTCACGTTCAGTGAAGCAGTGGCAGGCTTTGATGCAACCGATATCACCTTGGTGGGCGGTACCTTAGGTGCATTGACGACCACAGACAACATCACCTGGACAGCAGTGTTTACGCCAGATGGCACAGGCACAGCACCAAGCATTACTGTGGCTGATGGTAGCTACACCGATACAGTGGGCAACCCGGGTACAGGCGATGTACTCGATGGTACAGACGGCTTTATCGTTGACCTTGTTGCACCGGTTGTGGGCTTCACAGATGCATCGACCAATGACACCACACCTGCATTGAGCGGTACGATCGATGATGCTGCTGCGACTGTGGTGGTGACTGTCGATGGTATTGACTACACTGCGACCAACAATGGTGACGGTACCTGGACACTTGCAGACAATACACTTCCAGTGTTGGCAGATGGCCCGCACACCGTGAGCGTGACTGCAACGGATGTGGCAGGTAACGTTTCAACACCTGCGACAGGTACAGTGACGGTTGATGCAACAGCACCAACGCTTGCGATTAGCGCGGATGACCTTGCACTTGCGGCAGGCGAAACAGCGAACATCACCTTCACGTTCAGTGAAGCAGTGGCAGGCTTTGATGCAACCGATATCACCTTAGTTGGCGGTACCTTAGGTGCATTGACGACCACGGACAACATCACTTGGACAGCAGTGTTTACGCCAGATGGCACAGGCACAGCACCAAGCATTACTGTGGCTGATGGTAGCTACACCGATACAGTGGGCAACCCGGGTACAGGCGATGTACTCGATGGTACAGACGGCTTTATCGTTGACCTTGTTGCACCGGTTGTGGGCTTCACAGATGCGTCGACCAATGACACCACACCTGCGTTGAGCGGTACGATCGATGATGCTGCTGCGACTGTGGTGGTGACTGTCGATGGTATTGACTACGCTGCGACCAACAATGGTGACGGTACCTGGACCCTTGCAGACAATACACTTCCAGTGTTGGCAGATGGCCCGCACACCGTGAGCGTGACTGCAACGGATGTGGCAGGTAACGTTTCAACACCAGCGACAGGTACAGTGACGGTTGATGCAACAGCACCAACGCTTGCGATTAGCGCGGATGACCTTGCACTTGCGGCAGGCGAAACAGCGAACATCACCTTCACGTTCAGTGAAGCAGTGGCAGGCTTTGATGCAACCGATATCACCTTAGTTGGCGGTACCTTAGGTGCATTGACGACCACGGACAACATCACTTGGACAGCAGTGTTTACGCCAGATGGCACAGGCACAGCACCAAGCATTACTGTGGCTGATGGTAGCTACACTGATACAGTGGGCAACCCGGGTACAGGCGATGTACTCGATGGTACAGACGGCTTTATCGTTGACCTGTTGCACCGGTTGTGGGCTTCACAGATGCCTCGACCAATGACACCACACCTGCGTTGAGCGGTACGATCGATGATGCTGCTGCGACTGTGGTGGTGACTGTCGATGGTATTGACTACGCTGCGACCAACAATGGTGACGGTACCTGGACCCTTGCAGACAATACACTTCCAGTGTTGGCAGATGGCCCGCACACCGTAAGCGTGACTGCAACGGATGTGGCAGGTAACGTTTCAACACCTGCGACAGGTACAGTGACGGTTGATGCAACAGCACCAACGCTTGCGATTAGCGCGGATGACCTTGCACTTGCGGCAGGCGAAACAGCGAACATCACCTTCACGTTCAGTGAAGCAGTGGCAGGCTTTGATGCAACCGATATCACCTTAGTGGGCGGTACCTTAGGTGCATTGACGACCACGGACAACATCACTTGGACAGCAGTGTTTACGCCAGATGGCACAGGCACAGCACCAAGCATTACTGTGGCTGATGGTAGCTACACCGATACAGTGGGCAACCCGGGTACAGGCGATGTACTCGATGGTACAGACGGCTTTATCGTTGACCTTGTTGCACCGGTTGTGGGCTTCACAGATGCGTCGACCAATGACACCACACCTGCATTGAGCGGTACGATCGATGATGCTGCTGCGACTGTGGTGGTGACTGTCGATGGTATTGACTACGCTGCGACCAACAATGGTGACGGTACCTGGACCCTTGCAGACAATACACTTCCAGTGTTGGCAGATGGCCCGCACACCGTGAGCGTGACTGCAACGGATGTGGCAGGTAACGTTTCAACACCAGCGACAGGTACAGTGACGGTTGATGCAACAGCACCAACGCTTGCGATTAGCGCGGATGACCTTGCACTTGCGGCAGGCGAAACAGCGAACATCACCTTCACGTTCAGTGAAGCAGTGGCAGGCTTTGATGCAACCGATATCACCTTAGTTGGCGGTACCTTAGGTGCATTGACGACCACGGATAACATCACTTGGACAGCCGTGTTCACGCCAGATGGCACAGGCACAGCACCAAGCATTACTGTGGCTGATGGTAGCTACACCGATACAGTGGGCAACCCGGGTACAGGCGATGTACTCGATGGTACAGACGGCTTTATCGTTGACCTTGTTGCACCGGTTGTGGGCTTCACAGATGCATCGACCAATGACACCACACCTGCGTTGAGCGGTACGATCGATGATGCTGCTGCGACTGTGGTGGTGACTGTCGATGGTATTGACTACGCTGCGACCAACAATGGTGACGGTACCTGGACGCTTGCAGACAATACACTTCCAGTGTTGGCAGATGGCCCGCACACCGTGAGCGTGACTGCAACGGATGTGGCAGGTAACGTTTCAACACCAGCGACAGGTACAGTGACGGTTGATGCAACCGCACCAACGCTTGCGATTAGCGCGGATGACCTTGCACTTGCGGCAGGCGAAACAGCGAACATCACCTTCACGTTCAGTGAAGCAGTGGCAGGCTTTGATGCAACCGATATCACCTTAGTCGGCGGTACCTTAGGTGCATTGACGACCACAGACAACATCACCTGGACAGCAGTGTTTACGCCAGATGGCACAGGCACAGCACCAAGCATTACTGTGGCTGATGGTAGCTACACCGATACAGTGGGCAACCCGGGTACAGGCGATGTACTCGATGGTACAGACGGCTTTATCGTTGACCTTGTTGCACCGGTTGTGGGCTTCACAGATGCGTCGACCAATGACACCACACCTGCATTGAGCGGTACGATCGATGATGCTGCTGCGACTGTGGTGGTGACTGTCGATGGTATTGACTACGCTGCGACCAACAATGGTGACGGTACCTGGACCCTTGCAGACAATACACTTCCAGTGTTGGCAGATGGCCCGCACACCGTAAGCGTGACTGCAACGGATGTGGCAGGTAACGTTTCAACACCTGCGACAGGCACAGTGACGGTTGATGCAACAGCACCAACGCTTGCGATTAGCGCGGATGACCTTGCACTTGCGGCAGGCGAAACAGCGAACATCACCTTCACGTTCAGTGAAGCAGTGGCAGGCTTTGATGCAACCGATATCACCTTAGTCGGCGGTACCTTAGGTGCATTGACGACCACGGACAACATCACCTGGACAGCAGTGTTTACGCCAGATGGCACAGGCACAGCACCAAGCATTACTGTGGCTGATGGTAGCTACACCGATACAGTGGGCAACCCGGGTACAGGCGATGTACTCGATGGTACAGACGGCTTTATCGTTGACCTTGTTGCACCGGTTGTGGGCTTCACAGATGCGTCGACCAATGACACCACACCTGCATTGAGCGGTACGATCGATGATGCTGCTGCGACTGTGGTGGTGACTGTCGATGGTATTGACTACGCTGCGACCAACAATGGTGACGGTACCTGGACCCTTGCAGACAATACACTTCCAGTGTTGGCAGATGGCCCGCACACCGTGAGCGTGACTGCAACGGATGTGGCAGGTAACGTTTCAACACCAGCGACAGGTACAGTGACGGTTGATGCAACCGCACCAACGCTTGCGATTAGCGCGGATGACCTTGCACTTGCGGCAGGCGAAACAGCGAACATCACCTTCACGTTCAGTGAAGCAGTGGCAGGCTTTGATGCAACCGATATCACCTTAGTCGGCGGTACCTTAGGTGCATTGACGACCACAGACAACATCACCTGGACAGCAGTGTTCACGCCAGATGGCACAGGCACAGCACCAAGCATTACTGTGGCTGATGGTAGCTACACCGATACAGTGGGCAACCCGGGTACAGGCGATGTACTCGATGGTACAGACGGCTTTATCGTTGACCTTGTTGCACCGGTTGTGGGCTTCACAGATGCGTCGACCAATGACACCACACCTGCATTGAGCGGTACGATCGATGATGCTGCTGCGACTGTGGTGGTGACTGTCGATGGTATTGACTACGCTGCGACCAACAATGGTGACGGTACCTGGACCCTTGCAGACAATACACTTCCAGTGTTGGCAGATGGCCCGCACACCGTAAGCGTGACTGCAACGGATGTGGCAGGTAACGTTTCAACACCAGCGACAGGTACAGTGACGGTTGATGCAACAGCACCAACGCTTGCGATTAGCGCGGATGACCTTGCACTTGCGGCAGGCGAAACAGCGAACATCACCTTCACGTTCAGTGAAGCAGTGGCAGGCTTTGATGCAACCGATATCACCTTAGTCGGCGGTACCTTAGGTGCATTGACGACCACAGACAACATCACCTGGACAGCAGTGTTCACGCCAGATGGCACAGGCACAGCACCAAGCATTACTGTGGCTGATGGTAGCTACACCGATACAGTGGGCAACCCGGGTACAGGCGATGTACTCGATGGTACAGACGGCTTTATCGTTGACCTTGTTGCACCGGTTGTGGGCTTCACAGATGCGTCGACCAATGACACCACACCTGCATTGAGCGGTACGATCGATGATGCTGCTGCGACTGTGGTGGTGACTGTCGATGGTATTGACTACGCTGCGACCAACAATGGTGACGGTACCTGGACCCTTGCAGACAATACACTTCCAGTGTTGGCAGATGGCCCGCACACCGTAAGCGTGACTGCAACGGATGTGGCAGGTAACGTTTCAACACCAGCGACAGGTACAGTGACGGTTGATGCAACCGCACCAACGCTTGCGATTAGCGCGGATGACCTTGCACTTGCGGCAGGCGAAACAGCGAACATCACCTTCACGTTCAGTGAAGCAGTGGCAGGCTTTGATGCAACCGATATCACCTTAGTCGGCGGTACCTTAGGTGCATTGACGACCACAGACAACATCACCTGGACAGCAGTGTTTACGCCAGATGGCACAGGCACAGCACCAAGCATTACTGTGGCTGATGGTAGCTACACCGATACAGTGGGCAACCCGGGTACAGGCGATGTACTCGATGGTACAGACGGCTTTATCGTTGACCTTGTTGCACCGGTTGTGGGCTTCACAGATGCGTCGACCAATGACACCACACCTGCATTGAGCGGTACGATCGATGATGCTGCTGCGACTGTGGTGGTGACTGTCGATGGTATTGACTACGCTGCGACCAACAATGGTGACGGTACCTGGACCCTTGCAGACAATACACTTCCAGTGTTGGCAGATGGCCCGCACACCGTAAGCGTGACTGCAACGGATGTGGCAGGTAACGTTTCAACACCAGCGACAGGTACAGTGACGGTTGATGCAACCGCACCAACGCTTGCGATTAGCGCGGATGACCTTGCACTTGCGGCAGGCGAAACAGCGAACATCACCTTCACGTTCAGTGAAGCAGTGGCAGGCTTTGATGCAACCGATATCACCTTGGTGGGCGGTACCTTAGGTGCATTGACGACCACAGACAACATCACCTGGACAGCAGTGTTTACGCCAGATGGCACAGGCACAGCACCAAGCATTACTGTGGCTGATGGTAGCTACACCGATACAGTGGGCAACCCGGGTACAGGCGATGTACTCGATGGTACAGACGGCTTTGTTGTAGACATCGTTCCTCCAACACTTGCAATTACGGCTGATGATCTAGCTCTTGCAGCCGGTGAAACAGCGAACATCACCTTCACGTTCAGTGAAGCAGTGGCAGGCTTTGATGCAACCGATATCACCTTAGTGGGTGGTACCTTAGGTGCATTGACGACCACGGATAACATCACTTGGACAGCAGTGTTCACGCCAGATGGTACAGGCACAGCACCAAGCATTACCGTGGCTGATAATACCTACACAGATATTGCAGGTAACTTGGGTACAGGTGACGTGCTTGATGGTACTGATGGTTTCGTTGTAGATGTTGTACCACCAACGCTTGCGATTACAGCAGATGACCTTGCACTTGCAGCTGGTGAAACAGCGAATATTAGCTTCACATTCAGTGAGGCAGTGGCAGGCTTTGATGCAACAGATATTACCCTGGTTGGCGGTACATTAGGTGCATTGACGACAACGGACAACATCACCTGGACTGCAGTGTTCACGCCAGATGGTACAGGCACAGCACCAAGCATTACCGTGGCTGATAATACTTACACAGATATTGCTGGTAACCTGGGTACAGGTGATGTACTCGATGGTACAGATGGTTTTGTTGTAGACATTGTTCCACCGACGCTTGCGATTAGTGCAACAGACCTGAATCTGGCTCTTGGTGAAAGTACCACAGTAACCTTCACGTTCAGTGAAGCAGTAACTGGCTTTGATGCAACCGATGTGACCTTGGCAGGTGGTACGCTTACTGGCTTAATCACAGCAGATGGCGGCGTAACTTGGACAGCGACCTTCACTCAAGATGGCAGTGCAACAGCACCGAGCATTAGTGTGGCGGATAATACCTATACGGATCTTGCAGGTAACTTAGGTACTGGTGCGAACCTTGCTGGCTTGACTTCAGATCTAGTAGCACCGACGCTTGCGATTAGTGCAACTGACTTGAATCTGGCTCTTGGTGAAAGCACCACAGTAACCTTCACGTTCAGTGAAGCAGTGACTGGCTTTGATGCAACAGATGTGACCTTGGCAGGTGGTACGCTTAGTGGCTTGACCACAGCAGATGGTGGTGTGACCTGGACAGCGACCTTCACTCAAGATGGCAGTGCGACAGCACCGAGCATCAGTGTGGCGGATAACACCTATACGGATCTTGCAGGTAACCTTGGTACTGGCGCGAACCTTGCTGGCTTGACTTCAGATCTAGTAGCACCGACGCTTGCGATTAGTGCAACTGACCTGAATCTGGCTCTTGGTGAAAGCACCACAGTAACCTTCACGTTCAGTGAAGCAGTAACTGGCTTTGATGCAACCGATGTGACCTTGGCAGGTGGTACGCTTAGTGGCTTGACCACAGCAGATGGTGGTGTAACCTGGACAGCGACCTTCACTCAAGATGGCAGTGCGACAGCACCGAGCATCAGTGTGGCGGATAACACCTATACGGATCTTGCAGGTAACTTAGGTACTGGCGCGAACCTTGCTGGCTTGACTTCAGATCTAGTAGCACCGACGCTTGCGATCAGTGCAACTGACCTGAATCTGGCTCTTGGTGAAAGCACCACAGTAACCTTCACGTTCAGTGAAGCAGTGACTGGCTTTGATGCAACAGATGTGACCTTGGCAGGTGGTACGCTTAGTGGCTTAACCACAGCAGATGGTGGTGTAACTTGGACAGCAACCTTCACTCAAGATGGCAGTGCGACAGCACCGAGCATCAGTGTGGCGGATAACACCTATACGGATCTTGCAGGTAACCTTGGTACTGGCGCGAACCTTGCTGGCTTGACTTCAGATCTAGTAGCACCGACGCTTGCGATCAGTGCAACTGACCTGAATCTGGCTCTTGGTGAAAGCACTACAGTAACCTTCACGTTCAGTGAAGCAGTGACTGGCTTTGATGCAACCGATGTGACCTTGGCAGGTGGTACGCTTACTGGCTTGACCACAGCAGATGGAGGTGTGACCTGGACAGCGACCTTCACTCAAGATGGCAGTGCGACAGCACCGAGCATCAGTGTGGCGGATAACACCTATACGGATCTTGCAGGTAACTTAGGTACTGGCGCGAACCTTGCTGGTTTGACTTCAGATGTGGTGGCACCGACGCTTGCGATCAGTGCAACTGACCTGAATCTGGCTCTTGGTGAAAGCACCACAGTAACCTTCACGTTCAGTGAAGCAGTAACTGGCTTTGATGCAACCGATGTGACCTTGGCAGGTGGTACGCTTACTGGCTTAACCACAGCAGATGGTGGTGTGACCTGGACAGCGACCTTCACTCAAGATGGCAGTGCGACAGCACCGAGCATCAGTGTGGCGGATAACACCTATACGGATCTTGCAGGTAACCTTGGTACTGGCGCGAACCTTGCTGGCTTGACTTCAGATCTAGTAGCACCGACGCTTGCGATCAGTGCAACTGACCTGAATCTGGCTCTTGGTGAAAGCACCACAGTAACCTTCACGTTCAGTGAAGCAGTAACTGGCTTTGATGCAACCGATGTGACCTTGGCAGGTGGTACGCTTACTGGCTTGACCACAGCAGATGGTGGTGTGACCTGGACAGCGACCTTCACTCAAGATGGCAGTGCGACAGCACCGAGCATCAGTGTGGCGGATAACACCTATACGGATCTTGCAGGTAACCTTGGTACTGGCGCGAACCTTGCTGGCTTGACTTCAGATCTAGTAGCACCGACGCTTGCGATCAGTGCAACTGACCTGAATCTGGCTCTTGGTGAAAGCACCACAGTAACCTTCACGTTCAGTGAAGCAGTAACTGGCTTTGATGCAACCGATGTGACCTTGGCAGGTGGTACGCTTACTGGCTTGACCACAGCAGATGGTGGTGTGACCTGGACAGCGACCTTCACTCAAGATGGCAGTGCGACAGCACCGAGCATCAGTGTGGCGGATAACACCTATACGGATCTTGCAGGTAACCTTGGTACTGGCGCGAACCTTGCTGGCTTGACTTCAGATCTAGTAGCACCGACGCTTGCGATCAGTGCAACTGACCTGAATCTGGCTCTTGGTGAAAGCACCACAGTAACCTTCACGTTCAGTGAAGCAGTAACTGGCTTTGATGCAACCGATGTAAGCTTGGCAGGTGGTACGCTTACTGGCTTGGCAACTACCGATGGTGGTGTGACCTGGACAGCGACCTTCACTCAAGATGGCAGTGCGACAGCACCGAGTATCACTGTTGCAAATAATACTTATAGTGACCTTGCAGGTAACTTAGGTACTGGTGCGGCATTGGCTGGTTTAGTGGCAGATATTGTTGCACCAACACTTGCGATCAGTGCCAGCGACCTCAACCTGTCTTTAGGTGAAAGCACCACAGTAACCTTCACGTTCAGCGAAGCAGTGACTGGCTTTGATGCAACAGATGTGACCTTGGCAGGTGGTACGCTTACTGGCTTGACCACAGCGGATGGTGGTGTAACCTGGACAGCAACCTTCACTCAAGATGGCAGTGCAATAGCACCTAGCCTGAGTGTTGCAAATAACACTTATACTGACCTTGCAGGTAACTTAGGTACAGGTGCCAACCTAGCTGGTCTTGTTCTTGTGCCAACAATTACTGCACATGACAATGTAGATAGTGTGGCAATTGATATTGTTCCATTAACTACAACGGGTATTAATGCTGGTTCTGCAACCTATCTAGCATTGATAGGCGTAACCGAGGGTCTCAACGTATCGCTTCTAGGTACCCCAAGTGTGAGCTTCAGTATTGCTGCTGGACATACTTCAGATGCAACGATTAGCTATGGTGCTTTACTAAGTTTATCTTTGCTTAACGACTACAAAATTGTCTTACAAAAACAAGCACCAGATGGTTCGTGGCAGAATGTTGCAGGTGATGCTAGTACGGGATTAATTAACGTCGGAATACTCGGTGGTAATGGATTCGGTGCGACTATCACAGACTTGGCAAGTGGTTCTTATAGAGCGTTTATGGTCTATACCGGTGTGGGTGTAGGATTGTTAGGAACAATGAGTGTAGTTCGTGATGACTATAATCACACAGTAGTACCTACATATAGTGCAGCAACAGTGAGCGGTAATGTGCTTACTGATGATGATTCAACTATATATGGTTCTTCATATGTGCCAGATACAATTACTGGAACTACTGTAGTATCTACAGTGATTGGTGAACAAGTAGGTGCGATATTAACACCTATCGGTTCTTCAACATTAGTAACCGGTGCTTATGGAACACTTACCATCTCTGCAAATGGTTCATATAGCTATACACCAATTGCTAATGCTGCAAACATTGGCAAAGTAGATAGCTTCACTTACACCATTACTGATCCTGTATCAGGTGGTACTAGTACAGCGGTATTGCACATACAGATTGGATCACCTGATGTCAGCATTACTTGGAATACTGCTAGTCCTGGAACGGATGGTACGACCCAAATCGTTGCCAATGCAGACCAAGCTGTTGCAACGGTTGACTTTAGCAACTCAACTGATACACCTGTTGATGTTGCGAGTCCGAACATATCAATCAACTTGATTGGTTCGACTTCTGTAATTTCTAATACTTTCACCGTTGGGGCTGGAGAATTAGTAGATGTACAGGTAGCAGCAACTTATGCTAACCAACCATTGTTAAGTGCACTACCAACAGTGAGCTATGTAGTTCAGCAATTTGTTGGTGGAGTGTGGGTTGATACTACTTATACTGGTTCAGCGACAGCACTTGCGAGTGTAGGTGGTATTAGTCTCGGAACGGTAGCTTTCCAAGATTCTGTTCTGCACTTAGAAGCAGGTACATACCGTGTTCAATATACGTTGACAGCGATAACACTTGGTGTAACCACGTTGGATACCCAAGTAACGACTACTACAACGCACTTGAACAATTACTCATCTGATTGGATTCATGGAAACATTGTTCATGGTGACACAATAGGTGGGGTTGCAGATACTGGTATCTTTACTGCTGATGGTGTCAAACTCTATGTTGAAACGAGCCCTGGTGTGTATGTTGAGGCTACTGGACAATCTATCACTACTGCGAATGGTACATTTGTGATCAATTCGAATGGTGATTATGATTACCGTGCCAATACGTCATCGTTAACATTAACGAATCCAACCGATACCATTAACTATAAGTTAGTGGCAGCGAATGGCGACGAGTCTTTATCATCATTGACGGTTAACCTGACTACTTCTGATTACAATACTCATGTAATTAGCACATCAGCGAATGACACGTTTGATACGGACTCTGGCACGATTGGAGCTGGTTCAGATACTCTCATTTATCATGTGTTAAACAACGTTGCTATAGGTAATGGTGGTAATACAGGTGGTAATGGCGTAGATACTTGGACTAACTTCCATGTGGGTAATGTTGCTACAGACCAGCAAGCTGATCTGATTGATATCAGAGGATTACTCGATGGAGCTCAAACAGACCTTACTATTGGACAATATATCAATGTCGTTGTAAGCGGTGGTAATACAACAATTCAAATTGACCGTGATGGGTTAACTGGGGTGATTCTACCTTCAAATAACTTTACGAATCTGTTGGTTTTACAAGGTGTTACTACTACTGAGGCAGAGTTACTCGCTAATGGTCAAATTATCTATTAATAGATAATTAACCAAATAAAAAAAAGAGCCTTCGGGCTCTTTTTTTATGTTTAAACAATACGTTAATCTAGCTTTTAGCTTGTCCGTGCTATGATGTATCGAAAATTTTATAGAACAACAATTAACGAATAGGGACTAAATTCGAGTGACGGCATTTTTAAACTTCCAAAGACAACTGAACCTTTGGTTAGAGCAAGTTGTTCAGCACGTTCCGAGTCTTAAACAGGATATTATTTTATTTTTATCTTATGGTCCTAAAGACCAAAGATGTGGTGTCTGGCACAGTGAGAAAACAAATTTAGAGCAGGCTAAAAAACAACTATTAGATTTTATTAATGACCAGTTTACACAGCAACCACTTGCTGATTATATAAAAATTGATGTGGCATATAACTTAACGAAACAAGTTTGGAAAGAAGTAGAGCAGCAGGTCCATCATCAATTTCACAATAACCACTACCGTAAAGGCATTGGATTTGGTGAACACTGTTCAGTGGCTTTTCTCGAACAAGAGATTTATGGAAAAGCAATTATTCGAGGTTTGAGCTATGACAAACCCAACTTTTTTGATGAAACAAACCTGAATTATGCAATTAAGCAAAAATATAACGCTCCAAAACCACAGATTAAATTACAAGAGCTGCAAGACATTTGGACTTTTGATACCTACGCAGCATTTTATGAAAATGGCCAGTTTATTAATTTAGCTAGTCGCTATGATGTGAACGGAATTAGAGGCATTACAAGCAATAAAAAACAGCATTTTCAGCATCTAATTGAACAAAATTCGGCATTTCTGCATGACCAGATTCAAGAAAATGGCAAATTTATTTATGGCTATTTTTCTGCCTATGATCGTGACATTCGGAACTACAATACGGTACGTCACTGTACCTCAGTGTATGCTTTGCTAGAAACATTTGAAGTGCAGAGCAAGCCTGAATATTGGCCCAAAATACTTGCTGCTATTCACTATGCACTGACCAACTTTTATAAAGAAAAAGACTCAGAAACAGCCTTTATGATTGATGGTAAAGAAGGGGAGTCCGAAATCAAATTAGGTGCCAATGCCGCTGCCATTTTAATGTTAACTAAATATCAAGAAATTACTCAGAAAAGTGATTATCAAAAATATGCAGAGAAACTCGCAAATGGTATTTTAAAATTAATAGATTCAAATGGCTCAACAACTCATGTATTAAATTATCCAGATTATGATTTAAAAGAAAAATTTAGAATTATTTATTATGATGGTGAAGCTGCTTTAGCATTATTGCGTTTATATCAAATTAACCAAGATTATAGATTATTAGAAACCGTTAAGTTAATGTTTGAATGTTTTATTGAGAAGAGATATGAAAAATATCATGATCATTGGTTAAGTTATTGTACAAATGAACTCACTAAAATATGCCCTGAAGATAAATATTTTATTTTTGGTTTAAATAATTATTTAAAACATTTTATTTTTATTAAAAATCGAAAAACAACATATGCAACTTTATTAGAAATGCTAATGGCTGCCTATAAAATGGTAAACCGTTTAAAAGAGCAGGGGCGTACAGCACTTTTTGAGCAGGCGTATATGCCTGAGCTTCAAAAGCTAATTGAGTTTCGAGCTGATTTTCAAACTACAGGATTTTTTTATCCAGAAATGGCGATGTATATGGCTCGGCCAGATAAAATTTTACATGCATTTTATATTCGTCATGACCGTTTTCGAGTAAGGATTGATGACCAAGAACATAACTTATCGGGTTACATCGCCTACGTAAAAGATTACAAAGGTGACGAGCCATGAAGTATCAACCCGTTGAAATCAAGTTATTAGCACATATCGATACGACAAGTTTCGATGAAGCTTTATGGCAATTCGAATTTGACGATGATATTTCAACACTACTGCTAATCGACTACGCATTAGAGCAATTTCAGCAAAAAAATGTACAAGCTCAAGATGACTATGTTGTCCCTGAACACCTATCTGAGCAATTAGGTCAGCAAAATCTAGGCTTAAAACCCTCGGAACATTACACCTTCATTGAACTATTGCAGTTGCTAATTTTCACCCAAGCAGCAGATGTGAAGAATGCTTTAAGCAATATGCTCTGTGGTACACATGAGCAAGCCCATTTAATTTTGTCAAAAAGAGCTGCTACCTATAATCTAAATTTAAAAAAAGAAAGTACACAAAACCAGTTAAAACATTTGTTTTTATTAGTTAAAAATATTTATACCTATCCGGCTGAAATCAGAAAAATATTCTTTATAAAAGAGCTGAATTTTAAAGGAAAGTCTTATCTTCCTCATACCTCCTTAATGGCACAGAATGTAATAGAGGTCTTATATCTTTCTAATTCATTTAGAAAAATTTATTTGACGTTCTTTGAGGAAAACCAGACTATCGGTTTCTTTTCTTTTTTAGATGATATTCATCGTGCTGAGCACTTAATTCCTTATTATCATGGTTTTCAAGCACAGACTGTAAGCCCTAAAGTTTGCTTAGCTCCAAGTGGAATTATCAATATTTTAGGAGATACCTACTTTGGGGAAATTTACACCGAAAAACGTAAGGCTAGAGGGCAAACAGATGCTCTACAACAATATGGATATGGCTATTCATTTGAGAAAATAAAAGCTTTTTTAGGTGAAAATGACGTAAATATCGCTAACTTTGAAGCGGTATTCTCTTTAGAAAATCAATCTCCTTTAGTACATAAAAAGCCATTTATTCTTAAAGCTAAGGCTGAAAAAACATTAGCAGAGTTCAAAAATATTCACCTTAACCATGTTGTACTTGCAAATAACCATTTAAAAGACTATGGCGATAATGGGTTAATTTATACATTACAACAATTTGATCGGGCCAATATTTCTTATATTGGTGCAGGCTCAAATCAAAAAGATGCTCATAACTATTTTGAAATCACTTTTAATAACAAGCATTACGCTATTTTTAACGGCTATTGGCACAGAGATACAGCTTATCTAGATTATGATTTTTATGCCTTGGGCTATAAGAGTGGAGTTGCATGTCTAAATGGAGTTTTGCTTGATCAAATTGCTCGCTATAAACTGAATCACCCTGAGCACAAAATTATTGTTATTTGTCATTGGGGCATCGATTTTAAGCCAATTACAAAAGAGCAAAACAAGCTTGCTGATATTCTGACTCAAGCTGGTGCTGATCTTATTGTCGGTCATGGAGCTCATACCATCCAACCGATTAAAGTGATTAATCAGAAGCCTGTAATATTTGGTATTGGCAATGCAGTTTTTAATAGCAATGGTGAATATACAGAGCAAAATGCTTTGCCGTATGGATGTATTGCTCGGCTAGATTTGTCAAAAGATTGCCTACGTTTATATCCGATCTACACCAATAATTTGAAAACATTTTGGCAACCGTACTCAGTCAATGAGGAAGACTTTTCAAAGGCTAGCAATTATATGACTTCATTACTGGCCCCAGAAAATTATTACGCAGCACAAGATGATTTAGGTTTTTATCTCGAAATGAGTTTTTAAAATCTTTATGGATAACGTTGGTAATTTTCTAAAATTGTTTGAAGTTGGATTGGTGTAAAACCTAAATTTCTAAGTCCACCGCTGCCACGTTTACATTCAGCACTCGCCATGATGTTAGTTGGCGTGCGTTTTGTAGCATTCGGTGCACAAACGTGTTTGAGCCCAAACACATGTCCCATTTCATGTACGCTACCAGCCTGAATATTATAATTTAGGCGATTCCAGTCTAATAAAACAAAAGGTTTACCATTATTACGAAATGCTCTACTTGTTACATCTTCAAATTTCCATTTGGTCGAATACGCATCATAAATAAAAACGATGACTTCCTTGCTGGCCGTCCGTTTAGGAAAACAGGTGTTTACACTGGCAGGAATAGTTTCAGTAGAGATCGGGTAGGGCTGATTGATCTGTTGTTTTAAATCGCAATGTAATTTTGAAAACTCTTCGTAAGAGATATAACGGTGTAATTTGAACTTAAAAATCTTATTATTTTTATCATCTACATAATATTTATTTAATATTTTGATTTCTTTACGCATCTGCTGGTGATTATCAAACTTTGTAGCTTCTGGAGAGTTAGTGGTAAAAACGAAAGTGACAGGAACGACAGGACGGCTACCTGTAGATACTTTGGGTGCTTCTCCTGAAGGAATAGGAGGGCGAGTCGTACAAGAAGCGCAAAGTAAAGTCCCAGTAACTACTAATAATGTTTTTTTCATGCAGATTTCCCTCAAGCCACCTTGGATTGCATTTAGTTTTAGTCAAATTTTTTTATATGATATAAATTATGTCAATTTTTCTGGAGTCCATTTTGATAACTCAGTATGAACTACATCGGCAGATTTTAGAAGTCATTGCTTTGATTCCTTACGGAAAAGTCGCAACTTATGGGCAAGTGGCTCGTATGGCAGGGTTACCTAAACATGCCAGATTAGTGGGCTATGTTTTGAAACATCTTGAAGCGGATCATCAAGTCCCTTGGTATCGAGTTATTAATTCTCAAGGAAAAATTAGCCTAAGTAAATTTAATGAAAAGGGTGAAAATGTTCAACAGTTAAAGCTAGAAGCAGAAGGAATCTATTTATTAAATGGCAAAGTAAACTTAAAGCAATTTGCTTGGCAGCCTTAAAGGATCTAAAAAGACTATTTTTTTAAAATCATTGCCTAAATTATTAGAATTAACAAAATAGGCAAGATGGAAATTATCGAACAATTAAAACAGGAATATGACTTTCGCCTAAGACTTTTTGTGCAACACTACCAAGTACAAGTTTTCGGACCCCTGTACGGCCATGAGAACCCATAACAATCAGATCTGCATTTAAGTCTTGAGCAGCCTGAATAATCTCTTCATGTACAACAAAACCTTCAAGTAGTTTGGTTTCGACAGTAATGCCTTGATTGGCAAATTCTTGTTTTGCGTGTTCTAAAATATCGAGTAAATAGGTTCGTGTGCGTTCAATTAACTCATTCGTTTGACCAGTTTTTACATAGGCGTCAGCAATAAACGGATCAAGAGCCATAACTTGCACAACCGTAATTTTGCTATTTAACGCTTTACCCAGTTTGATTGCCTCTTTCATGGCAATAATAGAAGTTTCAGAACCGTCAATTGGTACAAGAATATGCTGATATAACATGAGTATTTTCCTTATTGTAATGATGCTTATTTATTCAATACTTTATACTTATTTTTTGACGATTTAAATTCAAGCACGTAATCATTTGTGAGTTTATAACAACAAATTTTTGCAGATATATTTTTTATAGATTCCGCAAATTTTCTACATGTGTAGATAAAGCATCTATATCTTCAGTTTGTAAATACTCACGTATTTTCAAAATTTTCTTCTCATCCAAATCATATAGTTTTAAAGCAAGCAGTTTATCGATTTGTTCTTGAGGAAAACGATATTTAATAATTTTCGCAGGCACGCCACCTACAATTGCATAGGGTGGAACATTTTTAGTTACCACAGCTCCGGTTGCAACCACTGCACCTTCACCAAGTTTGACCCCTTGCATAATCATTGCACGGCTACCAATCCAGCATCCATCGGCAATTACAGTATCACCAGCTGTTAAAAAGCTGCGGGTATCAAAAGGGAAAGTCGAAATCCAGTCTGGTCTATGAAGTTGATTGCCACCCATCATGATGACGCATTCAGCGCCAAAGCAAACAAAATTACCAATATGAAGTTGATCAATTGGTTTATCAGGTGTTGAGGCTTTGTCATGTAAATAACGTACAACACAACGTTCAAAACCTTGGTCCCAATAGGCTGAATAATAAGAATAATGACCACTGATATGGATATTGGGGTTTTTAACAGTTTTATGGATAAATTCAAACTCACACCAATGACGAACTGGAGTGTTAATTAAAGAGTTATCCATGTGTGACTTCCCAAAAATATATCGATGGTATTGAATAAAAACCCCTCATAAAGAGGGGCTAGTTGTGCATTATCTTATAGATATTCTACACTTACGATTTCATATTCGACTTCGCCTTGAGGAGTCACGATTTTTACTTCATCGCCTTCACTTTTACTCAAAAGACCACGTGCGATTGGTGAGTTCACCGAGATTTTATTAATTTTAAAATCTGCTTCATCATCGCCAACAATTTTATAAGTTTTACGTTCTTCAGTATCAAGATTTTCAATTGTTACTGTTACACCAAAAACAACACGGCCATTTTGCTCAAGTGTTTTAACATCAATTTCTTGAGCAGCGCCTAATTTACCTTCGATATCCTGAATACGACCTTCACAGAAACCTTGCTGTTCACGCGCAGCATGATATTCAGCATTTTCCTTTAAGTCACCATGTTCACGTGCTTCTGCAATAGCTTGAATAATACGTGGACGTTCAACAGATTTTAAATGTTGTAATTCTTTCTCTAAGGCAATTTTACCTTCAGGGGTCATTGGATAGCGTTGCATTTTGGTCCCTCTTAATTTGAGAAAACACAGTTAAAAAAAATGAAAAAATCCCGCCACCGATAAGGTGACGGGACTTATCGGTAACAAATTAACCTACAGTTAAATCTTGCAAGCGGTATACATCCATTGGCAATTTCACATCAAAAGCTTGGCAAACAGCTTCTGCACCATTGATAGTCGTTGTGTAATACACTTTGCCTTGTAGGGCAGCACGACGGATCATTGCAGAGTCATATTGAGCCTGTTTACCTTCAGTGGTATTGACAATAAGGTGTATTTCACCATTTTTCAAGCGGTCAACAATATGTGGACGACCTTCAGTTACTTTATTCACAGATTCACATTCTAAACCTGCTTCTTTAAGCACTTGGTATGTACCACCTGTTGCAATAAGCTTGAAGCCATATGCAGCTAATTTCTTAGCGATATCTGCAATATATTTCTTGTCAGATTCACGTACTGATAAGAAAGCATGTTTTACTTCGCCTTCAGTTGGTAAACCTGGTAAGCGATCATTTGAGCCTAAAACAGCTTTATAGAATGCTTCACCAAATGTTTTACCAACGCCCATTACTTCACCTGTAGATTTCATCTCAGGTCCAAGCATTGGGTCTACGCCTTGGAATTTAGCGAATGGGAAAACAGCTTCTTTCACAGCAAAGTGTGTTGGAATGATTTCTTTAGTAAATCCTTGAGATTCAAGTGATTGACCAGCCATACAACGTGCAGCTACTTTTGCTAAAGAATCACCAATACATTTCGATACGAATGGAACTGTACGTGAGGCACGTGGGTTAACTTCAAGAACGTAAACATCTTCGCCTTTAACTGCGAACTGTACGTTCATCAAACCAACTACACCAAGTTCTTTTGCCATCGCAACAGTTTGACGACGCATTTCATCCTGAATTTCTTTAGATAAAGAATAAGGAGGAATAGAACATGCAGAGTCACCAGAGTGAATACCTGCTTGTTCAATGTGCTGCATGATACCGCCGATCACAACATCTTTACCGTCAGATACACAGTCAACATCAACTTCAGTTGCATCATCTAAGAAACGGTCAAGAAGAACAGGGGCTTCGTTAGATGCCTGAACTGCTTCACGAAGGTAACGTTTAAGTTCTTCTTCGTTGTATACGATTTCCATTGCACGACCACCTAATACATAAGATGGACGAACAACTAACGGATAACCTACTTTCGCAGCTTCAGAGATACCTTCTTCAGCAGATTTTACAATGCTGTTGTTTGGTTGACGAAGCTGTAAACGTTGGATCATTTGTTGGAAACGTTCACGGTCTTCTGCACGGTCAATTGCATCTGGTGATGTACCAATAATTGGTGTACCTGCTTCTTCTAAAGCACGTGCCAATTTAAGAGGTGTTTGACCACCGTACTGTACGATCACGCCTTTTGGCTTTTCGGTACGTACAATTTCAAGTACATCTTCAAGTGTTACAGGTTCGAAGTACAAACGATCTGATGTGTCGTAGTCAGTAGAAACAGTTTCAGGGTTACAGTTAACCATGATTGTTTCATAACCGTCTTCACGCATTGCTAATGCAGCGTGTACACAGCAGTAGTCAAATTCAATACCTTGACCAATACGGTTTGGACCACCACCAATAACCATGATCTTGTCACGATTTGATGGGTTTGCTTCACACTCTTCATCGTAAGTTGAATACATGTATGCAGTACCAGATTCAAACTCGGCAGCACATGTATCAACACGTTTGTAAACTGGATAAACACCCAAGTTCCAACGTTGTTTACGGAATTGCTTTTGTGAAATACCCATGAGGTCAGCAATACGCAGGTCAGATAAACCTTTGCGTTTGAAAGCACGGATATTGTCAGCGTTTAAGTCACCAAAACCTAAAGCTTTTACTTCAGCCTCAGTTTTAACGATGTCTTGAATTTGAATAAGGAACCAACGGTCAATTTTAGTTGCTTCAAAAACGTCATCTAAAGAGAAGCCATGACGGAAAGCATCTGCTACATACCAGATACGCTCAGGGCCTGGAACTTTAAGTTCTTTTAAAATAGTTTCTTTTGCATTTGTTGCACCAGCTTCGATTTTTTCATCAAAACCGCTTACACCAACTTCAAGACCACGTAATGCTTTTTGTACAGATTCCTGGAAGTTACGGCCAATTGCCATGACTTCTCCAACAGATTTCATCTGAGTGGTTAATACAGGTTCTGCTTGTGGGAATTTCTCGAAGTTAAAACGAGGAATCTTCGTTACAACATAGTCAATCGATGGTTCGAAGCTTGCAGGAGTCACGCCACCAGTGATGTCATTTTTCAATTCATCAAGAGTGTAACCAACAGCAAGTTTTGCTGCGATTTTTGCGATTGGGAAACCTGTTGCTTTAGAAGCAAGAGCAGATGAACGAGATACACGAGGGTTCATCTCAATGACAACCATACGTCCATCTTTCGGGTTAATACCGAACTGAACGTTAGAACCACCTGTTTCAACACCAATTTCGCGAAGAACTGCAACCGAAGCATTACGCATCAATTGATATTCTTTGTCTGTTAATGTTTGAGCAGGAGCAACAGTAATTGAGTCGCCAGTGTGAACGCCCATTGGATCGAAGTTTTCGATCGCACATACGATAATACAGTTGTCGTTTTTGTCACGAACAACTTCCATTTCGTATTCTTTCCAACCAATTAAAGATTCATCAATCAATAACTGGTGAGTAGGAGAGAGGTCAAAACCACGTTCACAGATTTCAAGAAATTCTTCGCGGTTGTATGCAATACCACCGCCTGAACCACCCATTGTAAATGATGGACGGATAATTACAGGGAAACCAAAGCGTGACTGGATTGTTAAAGCTTCTTCCATTGTTTCAGCAATGGCAGCTTTTGGACATTCCAATCCAATTTTACGCATAGCGATATCGAAGAGTTTACGATCTTCAGCTTTCTCAATCGCTTCTTTGCTTGCACCAATGAGTTCAACATTATATTTAGCAAGAACACCGTGCTCATCAAGTGCAAGGGCACAGTTCAATGCAGTTTGACCACCCATAGTTGGCAATACTGCATCTGGACGTTCTTTTTCAATAATCTGTGCAACTGTTTGCCAAGTAATCGGCTCAATATAAGTTGCATCAGCCATTGAAGGATCTGTCATGATGGTTGCTGGATTAGAGTTAACCAAAATAACACGATAGCCTTCTTCACGAAGTGCTTTACACGCTTGAGCACCTGAGTAGTCAAACTCACATGCCTGTCCAATCACAATCGGGCCAGCACCAATAATTAAGATGCTTTTAATATCCGTACGTTTAGGCATTATTCGCTCCGTAATTACTGTTTAGATGCTTCGATAAGTTCGATGAAATGATCGAACAAAGGTGCACAATCATGTGGACCAGGGCTTGCTTCAGGGTGACCTTGGAAGCTGAAAGCTGGTTTGTCTGTACGGTGGATACCTTGTAAGGTGCCATCGAACAATGATTTATGCGTTGCTTTTAAGTTAGCCGGTAAAGTTTCTGCATCTACAGCAAAACCATGGTTCTGTGAGGTAATCATCACTGTACCATCTTCAAGATTTTGTACAGGGTGGTTAGCACCGTGGTGACCATGGTTCATTTTTACAGTTTTTGCACCAGAAGCGAGTGCCAGAATTTGGTGACCCAAGCAGATACCAAATACAGGTAATGTTGTGGTTTCAACAATAGTTTTTACAGCTTCAATCGCATAATCACAAGCAGCTGGATCGCCAGGACCATTTGAAAGGAATACACCATCTGGATTAAGTGCCAATACTTTTTCAGCCGGAGTTTCTGCAGGAACAACAGTTAGTTTACAACCGCGGTCTGCAAGCATACGCAAGATGTTGGTTTTGACACCGTAATCGTATGCAACTACATGGTATTTTAATTCAGGTTGAGAGAAGCCTTGGCCTAGGGTCCATGAACCTTCAGACCATTCAAAACCTGTTGGATCACAACATTCTTTTGCAAGGTCTAAACCGTTTAAGCCACCAAAAGCACGTGCTTTTGCAATAGCTTCTTCTTCCGTAATATTTTCGCCAGCAAGGATACATCCGTTTTGAGCGCCAGTCTGACGTAAAATACGAGTCAGTTTACGCGTATCGATATCTGCAATAGCAACAACATTATGCGCTTGCAAATATTCACTCAACGACTGCTCAGCACGGAAATTACTGTGTAGTAGCGGAAGGTCACGAATAATTAAACCATTTGCCCATACTTTATGGATACGACCAGATTCAACGTCTTCCGCGTTGCAACCAGTGTTACCAATATGAGGGTAAGTTAATGTCACAATTTGTTGTGCATAACTTGGGTCAGTCAAAATTTCTTGATAGCCTGTCATGGCTGTGTTAAAAACGACTTCTCCAGTCGTACTTCCCGATGCGCCGATTGACGTTCCTTTAAAGATCGTTCCATCTGCGAGGGCTAAAATGGCGGGGGTGCTCAAACCAAAGCTCCTGAATTTCGGCTGTAAAAAAGCGAGTAGACCCAAAAAAGATCGGCGATGTTGTGATAAAACATGCCCCTCCCTATCGGTCTGCCCGCTTGTAACTTAACAGCGCATTATACGCATGGAACCCTCTAAAGTCTATTTCTTTTCTGCTAAAAAATATAATTCATTGCTTGCTTTTTACAAAAAAATTATCCACTCATCTGAATCAGATACTTTTGATAAATTGTCTAACAATTTGCAAGGGGAATTTTTTGAACTGGATTTATTGTATTGCTAGTTAAAAAATAAACAATATGAGGAAATAGTATGAGTAATAATGAAGTTTCAAAAGATGTGAGTGAAAAAACTCAAGCAGTAGTTGAGTCGGTAAAAGCTGAGGTTAATGAAGTGAAAGAAACGATAGCTGCGACTACAACTAAAGCTAAAAGAACAGTAACCGCTAAAACTGCACAGGTAAAAGAAACTGTTGCTGAAAAAACTGAGCAAGTTAAAGAAGTTGCTACTGAAGCAAAAGCACAGGTAAAAGAGGCAATTACTGAAACTCAAGAGCAAGTCAAAGAAGTTTTAAGTGAGACTCAAGAGAAAATTGAAGCTGAAACTCACGAATTAAATAAGAATATTCAAAATCAAATTGTTCAAATTAAACAAGATATTTTACAACGTCTTGATGTAATTAAAGCTCAGTTTAGTACTTCACAAGAAGGATTGTCTGACCTTAAAAATGCTTTAAAAGCAGAAATTAATGCACTTATTGAAGATTTAACAAAAGTGAGCAAAGAGCTCAAGGGTGATATTAGCCAGATTTCTTTGAAGCACAAAGATTCTTTAAGTGAAAGTATTAAACGTACTAAAAATAATGCAGTCGAAGCTTGGAATAAAGCACGAGACAATTAATGATCTTTGCTTTGGTCCAGCTATAAAAAAGCGAGAATTAATTTCTCGCTTTTTTATTTTTAAAACTGATGTAACCAGTCACGTTTATTATGGAAATCTGCACTTTTCCCACTATGCTGCATTGCATAGTACTGCATTCCATCTTTAGTCTTTAAAACTGTAGTTAAACCTAAATAAAGGTTTGCCCATTTCAAGCGATGCTGTTGCATAAATTGCCCTAAATCGAGACTAACATTTAAGCCATAGTGAGTACGCTTGAGATGATTCAGTTCAATATCGTAAGCAGCAAGGGGAGGTATACTTTCTGGATAGCGATATTCTTCAAACTGATATGCCTGCCATGCTTGAGAAGGGGAAAGATTAATTTCCCGATAATAATCTTCATCATGCACGCCAACAAAAATCTCGAAACAAGTTTCTTCCCACAAAAAATCTTGACGTGGGTGAGCCGCGACTTCTTGAGGCCAGATAATAAGTTGATTTGGATCACGAATCCAAAAACCGATATTTAAGGTAGAGGGTGCTTGCTGTTCAATTGCGCCAACAACAGAAACAGCATGAAAACGATCAAAAGCTGAAAGTTCGTAACTTGCCATAGTTTGTCAAATTAAATTAGTTTGCTAGATGAGCGTGACGAACAAGGTTAGACAAATGTTGGTTTTGTTTAGCTGCCTTTTTGTAAAGCAAAACAATTTTACCAATTTTTTGCACAGCTTGAGCACCTGTTGCTTCTACAATTGCATCAATTGTTGCAGTACGCGCTTCACGGTCTTCACCAGCAATCTTAACTTTAATAAGCTCATGGTCATTTAAAGCACGAAGTGTTTCTTCGATTACCGCGTCTGTTAAGCCTTGTCCACCAATCATGACAACCGGATTAAGCACATGACCAATTTGACGTAAACGTTTACGTTCATGGATAGATAAAGCGGCCATTAAAAATACCTGATTTTAAAAACGGCTTAGTATAGCAAAAAACTTAAATCCAGATGTACGAAAAACTGTATAAATAATCGATCAACATTATTGGAAAAAAACTGTAAAACTTAGTGAGATTACGCTACATCCGTACTGTAATGAGAGTAATTTTCACGTACAATGAACGATCAGAAGTTTTTTTGATATTTAGTGAGTTATGGCAACACGCATTACAAACCAGAAATTGTCGAAAAGTAGTCGTGTATGGATGAGGGAACATCTGGACGATCCTTTTGTAAAAAAAGCACAAAAGGAAGGATATCGCGCTCGAGCAGCCTATAAACTTCTTGAAATTCAAGAAAAATATAAGTTGATTAAGCCAGGCATGACTGTAGTAGATTTAGGCGCGGCTCCTGGTAGTTGGTCTCAAATCGCCGGGAAACTTGTTGGTAGCAAAGGTTTAGTAATTGCTTCCGATATTTTACCTATGGATGCTTTGCCTGATGTCACTTTCTTACAAGGAGACTTTAGAGAAGAAGATGTATTTGAAAATTTGTTAAATATTTTAAATGGGCGACAAGTAGACATTGTAATTTCTGATATGGCCCCCAATACATCTGGTAATAGGGCTGTTGATCAACCTAGACAGATTTACTTATGTGAACTGGCTTTAGATTTTGCTCAAAAGGTTCTTGGTCCGAATGGACAGCTTGTGGTTAAAGTGTTCCAAGGCACAGGATTCGATGAGTTTCGTAAACAAGTAGTTGATAGTTTTGATGTGTTAAAAACAGCAAAACCAGCAGCTTCTCGGGCACGATCTAAAGAAGTTTTTTTGGTTGGACAAGGGCGTAAGAAAGCATTGCGATAAAGTTTACTTGCCAAGCTCCTAAAAATTGTGCATTTTGTACTTTTAGGTTATCCGCAAGCAATACAGTTGCTGCTTTTATGACGATCGGCCAAGTTTGGGCATGATCAAATTAGATCGATATGGGAATAAAGCTTTGAGCGATTACTTCAAGAATGCCGTATTGTGGCTAATAATACTTGGTGTTCTGATTTTAATTTTCAGTAATATCAGTGACCGCAACAAGCCTACTGCGATGAAATATTCAGATTTCGTTGCAGCGGTGAATAGTGGCCAAATTAAGCAAGTCACAATTGACGGTTTAAATATTAATGGTGAAAAAACTAACGGATCACAGTTTGAAACTGTTCGTCCGCAAGTTGAAGACACTGAGCTTATGCCAAGCTTAAATAAACAAAATGTTGTTGTTGAGGGAACTGCTCCACAACGTCAAGGCATTTTGATGCAACTTCTCATTGCTAGTTTCCCTGTACTGTTAATCATTTTGTTATTCATGTTCTTTATGCGTAACATGGGTGGTGGTGCAGGCGGAAAGAATGGACCGATGAGTTTTGGTAAATCGAAGGCAAAAATGCTTTCTGAAGACCAAATCAAAGTCAATTTTTCTGACGTCGCCGGCTGTGATGAAGCAAAACAAGAAGTTGTTGAAATTGTAGATTTCTTAAAAGACCCTGCAAAATTCAAACGTTTGGGCGCTACTATTCCTCGTGGCGTACTTATGGTTGGTCCACCGGGTACTGGTAAAACGTTATTAGCTAAAGCAATTGCTGGTGAAGCGAAGGTTCCTTTCTTCAGCATTTCAGGTTCTGACTTTGTAGAAATGTTCGTGGGTGTGGGTGCGTCCCGTGTCCGTGATATGTTTGAGCAAGCGAAGCGTCATGCGCCATGTATCATCTTTATTGATGAGATTGATGCAGTTGGTCGTCACCGTGGTTCAGGTACAGGTGGTGGTCATGATGAGCGTGAACAAACCTTAAACCAGATGCTTGTGGAAATGGATGGTTTTGAAGGCAATGAAGGCGTAATCGTTATTGCTGCAACTAACCGTTCTGATGTGCTTGATAAAGCATTATTGCGTCCAGGTCGTTTTGACCGTCAAGTAATGGTTGGTTTACCGGATATTCGTGGTCGTGAACAAATTCTGAATGTACATTTGAAAAAATTACCTTCAGTTACAGGTGTGGACATGAAAGTGTTAGCACGTGGTACACCAGGTTTCTCTGGCGCGCAGTTGGCAAACCTTGTTAACGAAGCTGCATTATTTGCCGCACGTCGTAATAAGAATACTGTCGATATGCATGACTTTGAAGATGCAAAAGACAAAATCTACATGGGGCCAGAACGTAAGTCGATGGTTCTACGTGAAGAAGAGCGTCGTGCAACTGCTTATCATGAAGCTGGTCATGCCATTGTTGCAGAGATTTTGCCGGGTACAGATCCTGTTCATAAAGTAACGATCATGCCACGTGGTTGGGCTTTAGGTGTAACTTGGCAGTTACCTGAGCAAGACCAGATTAGCCATTATAAAGACAAGATGCTAAATGAAATTGCGATTTTGTTTGGTGGTCGTATTGCTGAGGAAGTATTTATTCAACAGCAATCTACTGGTGCTTCAAATGACTTTGAGCGAGCTACTAAAATGGCGCGTGCAATGGTTACTAAGTACGGTATGTCTGACAAAATGGGTGTAATGGTTTACGAAGACGAAAACCAAAATGGTTTCTTTGGAAATGTAGGTAGTCGTACGATTTCTGAAGCAACTCAACAAATGGTTGATGAAGAAGTACGCCGTATTCTTGATGAGCAATATAAAGTTGCGCGTAATATCTTAGAAGGTAATAAAGATATTGCACACGCAATGGTAAAGGCTTTGATGGAATGGGAAACCGTTGATCGTGATCAAATTCGTGACATTATGGAAGGTCGTGAACCACAACCACCTAAGGTCTATGTTGCTGAAAATCCAGTGGCTGCATTTGAACCACCAAAAGATGGTCCATCTACACCACCACCATTACCAGCAATGAACTAAATTATTTAAGCAAAAGAGCCACAGTCATGTGGCTCTTTTTTTATGCATGTATTTCAGACAAAGCCGAAAAGAAATCAGCAGTATATCGAGCAGAGACTTGTTAAAATATTGCCGAATATTAAATTGGAGCTTGTCATGCAGCTAATGCCTTTACCTCAGCAAATTCTACAATGTGGACAGCTTCAGTTGGATTTATCACAGCCTCACGTTATGGGTATTTTAAATGTCACGCCGGACTCTTTTAGTGATGGTGGGAGGCATAATCAGTTAGATCAAGCTGTGGCGTATGCATTTAATATGATCGAACAAGGCGCCACAATTATAGATATCGGAGGGGAGTCCACTCGGCCGGGCGCATCTGAAGTAAGCGTAGAAGAAGAAATTCGAAGAGTTGTACCTGTAGTTGAAGCTTTAGCTAAACATGGTGTGATTCTATCGATTGATACGAGTCAGCCAGATGTTATCCGTGCAGCGAAAGAAGTGGGTGCCCATATTTGGAATGATGTACGTGCTCTTACTCGACCAAATGCTTTAAAAACTGCAGTAGAGTTAGATATACCTGTAGTGATCATGCATATGCGTGGTGAGCCCACTACAATGAATCAGCTAGATCAATATGCGGATGTAACGTTGAATGTAATACAAGAGCTTCAGCAGCGCGTGGAAGAGGCTTTAACAGCCGGTGTAAAAAAACAGAATATTATTATTGATCCGGGGTTTGGTTTTGCAAAAAATGCACAGCAAAATTTGAAACTTTTAAATGAGTTTTGGAAGCTTCATGAAATGGGTTATCCAATTTTATCGGGTCTTTCTCGTAAGCGTTTTATTGGAGAAGCTTTAATGGGCGTAGCTGCAGATCAGCGTACGGTGGGAAGTGTTACTGGTCATTTGCTAAGTATTCAGCAAGGAGCATCCATTGTTCGTGCACATGATGTAAAAGCTATGCATGAGGCAATTCTTGTTTGGAAAGCGATGAGACAAGCTTAAAAAATAGGCTTTTATAGTCAGGCCATGATTGATTAATTTTATGGCTTAGATGATTGAGTTAGGGAAAATTGTCGTTATTTTTTTGAAAATATGTTATAAGCGGCAGGTTTCTGCTGCTGTGTAAACTTTTGTATGTTCGAAGACTTACTTCTCCCAATGTTTGATGATGAGTATTATCCAGATATTTTAGTCGCTGAACTCAAGCAGTTAATTGAACAATTTGCAAAAAAAGTTCAAAAGTCTGCTTTGGCTGATCAGGATATCTATCGATATGCTCATCAAACTGTTATTGAAATTAATGAAATGAAACCACAATTTGAAGATCTGGATTCTTCACTAGATGATAGTGCGGCTGATTATATTGCTGAGGCAATGATGATGGTAGCGCAAGGTGCGGGATATTTAGATCTTGAGATGGAAGAGTTGGTGATGAATCGAGAGTGGTGATTACTCTCGATTCTCAATATTTTCAAATGCATCTAATAAATGACAAGATGCCTTTAAATGAATTTCATCTATTCCTTTAATTTTTAACACTAAAACACCATTCTCTTTATATTCCGCATCTGCTAATAAACTGATCCAATAAGTTTCTCGTTTTTGTTCTAATGCCTTGAATTTATCTATTATGTGTTTAGGTGCATTAATTAAATAATCATCTTTGGTGATAGAGCAGCGCGAAAAGTGCCAGTTGCTATCTTTAAAAGAAATAGTGCCAGAAAAAAGATCTGTAGCGTAAACCTTGGATATAGAAAGGATGCTACACAGAAGTAATAATATTCTTATCATAAAATTCATTTTTAATTAGGCATAAAAAAACCAGCTTACGCTGGATTCTTTGTAACACCAAATTCAATATTTGAAAATGGTGCCCGGGGCCGGACTCGAACCGGCACGCTTTGTGGGCGGGGGATTTTAAATCCCCTGTGTCTACCTATTTCACCACCCGGGCATGTGCGCAATAATAGATGACAAGAAGCAGATTGGCAAGAGAAAATCAGATAGTTTGCTTTATTTTCAATCAGTTCGTACATCTATTTAAAGATAAGGTCTATTTAAGTCATAATTTCTTCATTAAATTGATATCAGTTGTTCATCTTGTGTACTTAAGTTTAAAACACTCATTGCTTGAAACTTAGGTAGTTGTATGTCAGAGAAAATTTCACGCCGAGAATTAATTCAAAAAAGTCTATTCGGTTTTGGGGCGCTGTCTTTGCCAGTAGCTTTTACTGGTTGTAATGATGGCTCAGATGATGAAAGTACGGAAGCACAAGTAGATTTTTTACATGGGGTTGCGAGTGGTGACCCTTTGCAGGATAAGGTAATTTTATGGACGCGTTTAACACCAGTAGATATTAGTGCGCGCCTTAAGGTGACTTGGGAAATTGCTACTGATGATCAGTTTAAACAGAATTTAAAGACTGGCGTGGTTCAAACGACTAAGACAGATGATTTCACCGTGAAAGTAGATGCAACAGGTTTACAGGCGGATACCATTTATTATTATCGTTTCCATTTTGGTAATAAAACTTCATCTGTTGGTCAAACTAAAACTTTACCTGTGAGTACCAAAAAGGTCAGCTTTGCAGTATGTTCTTGTTCTAACTATCCTGCGGGTTATTTTTACGTTTATCGTGAAATAGCAAAACAGAATGTGGATGTAGTCATTCATTTGGGAGATTACATTTATGAATATGGGGATGGTGTTTATCCTACAAAAGAAGATACAGTGCGTGCTTTAGATGCTGATAATAACAAAGAGATTATTAAATTAGATGATTATCGCAAGCGTTATGCGCTGTATCGTCAAGATAAAGACTTACAGGCAGCTCATCAGCGCCATTCTTTTATTGTGATTTGGGATGACCATGAGTTAGCAAATGATACTTGGCGTGATGGGGCAGAAAACCATCAAGATAATGAAGGATCTTTTTCTGATCGTAAGTTAGCAGCACTACAAGCTTATTTTGAATGGATGCCAATTCGCCCTATTTCTAGCACAGATCATCTAAATATTTATCGTCAGTTTAATTTTGGCTCGCTTGTGCATCTAACAATGCTAGATACCCGCATTATTGCGCGAGATAAGCAGCTTGAATATAAAGACTATATGACAGCTTCTGGTTTAGATGCGCAAAAATTTCGGGCTGATTTAATGGATTCAAAGCGTACTTTAATGGGACACACGCAAAGAGATTGGTTGGTTGATAAATTAAAGCAATCTACAGCAACATGGAATGTAATTGGTCAGCAAGTCCTAATGAGTAAGATGTGGATTCCTGCTGAGTTGTTGTTAGCTTTGGGGCAAATTACTTCGGGTGGTGCTTCTGCTGACACGCTAGCTAAAATGAATGTGCAAATTAAAGAATTAGTCGCTTTAAAGCTGCGTTTAGAGCAGGGTGATCCAACTTTAACTATTCAAGACAAAGCGCGAGTCACAACCTTGGTGCCATATAACCTCGATGCTTGGGATGGTTACGATGCTGAGCGAGAGTTTGTGTATGATAAATTGACAGAGTTTAATAAGAAAATTATTGTTTTGGCTGGTGATACCCATAATGCATGGACATCTTACTTACATAGCCAAAAAGGGGGATATGTCGGTGTTGAATTGGCGACAAGTTCAGTTTCTTCACCGGGTCTTGAAAAATACTTAAGTATTCCTTTGGCTCAGTTGCAACAGTTTGAATTTGCCTTTACTACGCTTATCGATGAGTTGACGTATTGTAATTTAAATCAGCGGGGTTATCTGGTGGTTACACTCGGTGATACCCAAGTGCAATCGGATTGGATTTTTGTAGATTCAATTAAAAATACTGAATATGAAATAGATTCAAGTCGAAGCTTTCAATTGGTGTTGGATAAGAATTTAACACCTGAAAAAGATAAGCAAAAAACTGCTTAAATAGATCGAGTGGAGAGGGGTGCTAATAAGCATCCTTTTTTATAGGTATAAAAAAACCAGCTTACGCTGGATTTTTTATTGCACCATTTTCTGTACTAGAAAATGGTGCCCGGGGCCGGACTCGAACCGGCACGCTTTGTGGGCGGGGGATTTTAAATCCCCTGTGTCTACCTATTTCACCACCCGGGCTTTACCAAATTTGGAGGCGGAGGTCGGAATCGAACCGGCGTCCACGGAGTTGCAGTCCGCTGCATGACCACTCTGCCACCCCGCCTACATTTGGTGATGCACATATTAGCAACCTTTAGAAAAAAAACAATACTGTTTTTAGTGAAGATGAACATAAAAGCAACATCTAGAATAAATTTGCCTAAATAATCATGTATTATTGGCACATTAAATTCATGTCTACCTTGGAGATGTGCTGTGGCATTGGTTTTAGACGGTCGTGCATTAGCAAAGCAAATTGAAGAAAATTTGTCAGTACGTGTTGAAGCTTTAAAAGCTAAAACAGGTCGTACCCCAATTTTAGCGACTATTTTGGTTGGGGATGATGGCGCATCTGCAACTTATGTACGCATGAAAGGAAATGCTTGCCGTCGAGTAGGCATGGATTCTTTAAAAATTGAGTTATCACAAGAAACGACAACAGAACAATTATTAGCTGAAATCGAAAAGCTAAATGCTAATCCAGATGTTCACGGTATTCTTTTACAACATCCAGTTCCTGCACAAATTGATGAGCGTGCATGTTTCGATGCAATCTCATTAGCTAAAGATGTTGATGGTGTAACTTGTCTTGGTTTTGGCCGTATGGCTATGGGCGAAGCTGCATATGGTTCAGCAACTCCTGCGGGCATTATGACCATTTTAAAAGAAAACAATATCGAAATTGCTGGCAAACATGCGGTTGTGGTTGGTCGTTCAGCAATTTTAGGTAAACCAATGGCAATGATGCTATTGCAAGCGAATGCAACAGTTACGATTTGCCATTCACGCACACAAAACTTACCTGAGCTTGTGAAACAAGCCGATATTATTGTTGGTGCTGTAGGTAAAGCTGAACTCATCCAAAAAGACTGGATTAAACAAGGTGCAGTAGTTGTTGATGCTGGTTTCCATCCACGTGATGGCGGTGGTGTAGGCGACATCCAGCTACAAGGTATTGAAGAAATTGCTTCTGCTTACACGCCAGTACCGGGCGGTGTAGGTCCAATGACAATTACAACTTTGATTCGTCAAACTGTAGAAGCTGCTGAAAAAGCTTTAGGTTAATTTAATTTATTCACAACGGCGTCCTACCGTTTAACGCAAATGTTAGGAGTTCGTATGTTACTTTTCTTTCGGGAAAAGTAACCAAAACCATTTGTCATTCGCAAAACTCGTCAGCTACTGGATAGCTATAGATGGGTCGCAGAAACATTTTAGTCTAATGTAGTGCTGCCTCGAACAATTGCGGATGACGTTAGCGCGTATCAAATAGTAATTATAAATTGTTGAGCTTATTTATGAGCTGCACCTTTCAACTTACCAAAGCCCCTGAACATTTACTTCAAGCCTTGCATGAAGTCATTCCTCATTGTGAGTTGATGGTACAACAGTTACCAGAAACGCTTATTTCTTTATGGTTGATTCCACCAGTTTTCCCAACTGATCGCTTAGACGATGAAGTTATTCGCAGAATCTGGAATGACACGCCATATTGGATTTTTTGCTGGGCATCTGGTTTAGCAATGGCGCAGTGGTTACTTGCAGAGCCACATCATGTTAAAGATAAAGTTGTTCTTGATTTTGGCGCAGGTTCGGGCGTAGTCGCAATTGCAGCTAAAATGGCTGGTGCTAAAAGAGTAATTTGTTGTGATATTGATCAAGTTAGTCTTGCGGCCTGCCGTGAAAATGCTTTGTTGAATGATGTTGAGCTGGAATATCTGGACGATTTATATAAAGCAGAGCAAGTTGATGTTTTATTGGCTGCTGATGTGTTGTATGACCAGTGCAATCGTTTCTTTTTAGATGAATTCTTGAAATTTGCGCCAGAGGTTTGGGTCGCAGATAGCCGTGTTAAAAACTTTAGCCATCCCAAATATCAAAAAATTGATGAGAGAAGTGCATCAACATGGCCAGATCTTGATGAAGCTAAAGAATTTAGAAATGTAAGTTTTTATAAGACGCTGTAAAAGAACAGCGTCTTATTTATATTATGAGCAAGTATAACGAACTACTTTTAGCGTACTAGGGCGTGCTTCAAGCGCTTGGCGAGTTGCATAGTCTTCGCCATTATTTAAGCTTGGCGTATTCGATAAGCCAAATGAGGCACGAGTTTCACCCAATTGAACACCATAATGTTCTTGTTGAGCTGGGTTTGAAATCTCATTAATGCTTAGAACTGATAATTTATAAACTTTTTGAGCACCCAATACATTTTGACAGGCACGTTGCAATTTACGTTCATCTAACTGCTGATTGGTGCGGCTAGCCAATGTGTAAGCTAAAGTTGCCGAAGTTTTTGTTTGGTTTTCAATCTGATAGCCAGTTGAACCATTGTATTGTCGAGGGGTAGTCTGACAAGCGGTTAAAATAAACATGCTGCTTAATGCCAAACATAAAATACTTCTATTCATCAGTATCATCCTTATATTCTTATCTCTAGTATCTCATAAAACACAGCGATTGTTGGGGCTTAATCGCACGATTTAAGCTAACATCGGCTAGCGATATTAGCTCTTGTTAGTAAAATATTAATGTTCTTTAATTTTTGAATGATGCTTAGTATCTTTCATAAAAATATAAATAATAAGTGAAATGAAGATCATAATACTCACATAAATAAAGTACCAAGATTCATGTCCAGCTTCTTTAAAACTTAAAGCAAAAAACTCTGCTGTACCACCAAACAATGTATTGGCAATCGCGTAGGGTAAAGCTACCCCTAAAGCCCGAATATGCGCAGGAAAGAGCTCTGCTTTAACCACAGCATTAATTGATGTATAACCGGTTACCATCACTAGACCTGCCAAGCACAACCAGAAAGCAGTCCAATAGTTATGTGTGGTTGCAAGCGCATTAAATAAAATGTAAGTAAATAAAACCCCAGTTACACCAAAGGCAATCATAAGTGGTTTACGTCCAATTCGGTCTGATAAAGCACCGGCTACAGGTTGTAAGCACATAAAAATAAATAGCGCTAAAGTAGTAATTTGAGTGGCTTCGGGTTTTGTAAATCCGGAAGTGTTCACTAAATATTTTTGTAGGTAAGTGGTATAGGTATAGAAAGCTAAAGTTCCGCCAGCTGTTAAAAATAATACTGTAAAAGCTTCTTTAGGATAGTGCTTGAATAAAGCAAACATGCCTGATTCTGGTTGGTCTTTTTCAGCTTGAGCATTTTTAAAAGATTGTGTTTCTAATAAGCCACGACGAATACGAAACACAACAATGGCAAGTAAAGCGCCAATAAAGAATGGAATGCGCCATCCCCAATCATGCAACTGTTGTTCGGTTAATACCATTTGTAATATTAAAAGAACACATAGGGCTGTCAGTTGTCCTGCAATTAAAGTTACATATTGAAAGCTTGAGAAAAAACCACGTCGATTTTTTTCAGCCATTTCACTTAAATAAGTGGCGCTGGCACCATATTCACCGCCTACACTCAAGCCTTGAATTAAACGAGCGACAACTAATAAAAGAGGGGCAAATACACCAATACTTTCATAACTTGGTGTCACAGCAATAAGAAGTGAACCTACACACATCAAAGTAACGGAAAGTGTAAGGCCAGCTTTACGTCCTTTGCGGTCTGAATAGATTCCCATAATCCATGCACCGATTGGGCGCATTAAAAAACCTACAGCAAAAATTGCAGCCGCTTGAAGCAGTTGAGCTGTTTGACTTCCTTTTGGAAAAAATGCATGAGCAAAATAGAGCGTAAATGCGGCATATACGTACCAGTCGTACCATTCGACAAGGTTACCCGCGGAACCGCCCAAAATTGATTTTAGCCGGGTTTTTGTATCTAAATTAGAGTGCGGAGTTGTTGCGGTAGAAGGTTGATCAACCATGAGTCGCTCCATGTTTCGCTTGGGTTGAATGCTAAAAAAAAGAAGTTTTATTCCGTTTTTACATATTATCCTGAGGAGTATTTCACTTTATTTTTTTTATGTCTGTAAAACAATGTTTACTATTTAAGCAAAGGAATAAGTTGAATATTCATGTGATTTCAAATTAGCCGATCAGCTCATTTTTATAGTCTTGCTTCAATCTTTGACATACTATTTTTTTCCAAGTAGTAAAAAGTGATAACGAATGCGTAATGTTTAAGCCAAGAAAACCTATATCTCTTAAAAATAATGATATATTCCAAAGAAAATTTTAAATAAATACAGTTAGGCATGATGTCTTGGCATTGTGGACTAGATGTGTGTGGATAATGAAAGGGACATTCAGATGTCAAATTGCCCGAAAAAATATATTGTTGCTTTTGATCAGGGAACAACAAGCTCAAGAGCAATTGTTTTAGATCATGATGCTAACGTTGTAAGTATTGCTCAAAAAGAATTTACTCAGATTTATCCGCAGCCAGGTTGGGTTGAGCATGATCCTATGGAAATTTGGGCCACACAAAGTGCTGTTTGGGTAGAAGCTCTAGCTCAAGCTGGTATTAAGAGTGAACAAGTTGCAGCAATTGGCATTACAAACCAGCGGGAAACCACAATTGTATGGGATAAGAAAACCGGAAAACCTATTTACAATGCAATTGTTTGGCAAAGCCGTCAAACCACAGAAATATGCAATCAATTACAAAAGGCGGGTTGGCAAGAATATATTCGTAAAACAACTGGTTTAGTCATTGATCCTTATTTTTCTGCTACCAAAATAAAATGGATTTTAGACCATGTGGAAGGAAGCCGTGAACGTGCTGAGCAAGGGGAGTTGTTATTTGGTACGGTCGATACTTGGCTTATCTGGAAATTAACCAATGGTGCAGTCCATGTCACAGATTTCACCAATGCTTCGCGAACGATGCTGTTTGATATTGAAAAGCTTGAGTGGGATGAAAAACTTTTACAAGCTTTAGATATTCCTAGAGCAATGTTACCTGAAGTCCGTAGTTCATCTGAGGTTTATGGATACACACATACCATTAGTGGGCAAGAAGTGGGGATTCCGATTGCCGGTATAGCAGGGGATCAACAGGCTGCACTTTTCGGACAAATGTGTGTAGAGCCCGGACAAGCAAAAAATACCTATGGCACAGGCTGCTTTCTACTCATGAACACGGGTAAAAAGATTGTTCGTTCAGAGCATGGTTTACTGACTACTATTGCGTGTGGCGCAAATGGTGAAGTGAACTATGCTTTAGAGGGCGCGGTATTTAATGGCGGCTCTTGCGTACAGTGGTTACGTGATGAATTAAAGGTGATTAAGAATGCTAAAGACTCTGAGCTTTATGCAACACGTGTAAAAGACAGCAATGGTGTATATGTTGTACCTGCCTTTACAGGTCTAGGCGCTCCATATTGGGATCCGACAGCACGTGGGGCAATCTTTGGGCTTACTCGTGGAGCCAGTATAGAACATATTATTCGTGCGACTTTAGAGTCAATTGCTTACCAGACAAGAGACGTACTTGATGCCATGCAGCAAGACGCAGAAGAAGAGCTTCGCACACTTCGAGTCGATGGTGGAGTAACAGAAAATAATTTCTTAATGCAATTTCAGGCTGATATTTTAGCCACTCCAGTTGAAAGACCAACCATGAAAGAAACAACAGCCCTAGGCGCTGCTTTCCTTGCTGGATTGGCAACAGGTTTCTGGCAAGATTTGAATGAATTAAGGAATAAGTCAGCCATAGAGAAAGTTTTTGAACCACGTACCAGCCTTGAAGAAACTGACATTATGTATAAAGGCTGGTTGAAGGCAGTTCAGCGTAGTCAAAATTGGGCAGAGGATTGATTTGTTCTTAAATTAATTAAATTGTAGAGTAATCAATGAGGAGCTTGCCTAGTAGGTATTTAAAATTGATTATTCTGCTTTTTTGATTGTTGTTTCATCCATTTGATGTTTTAATTTTTAATAAGATAAACAATAAAAAGAAAATGAGAAATGACAGTACAAGCGAATGATTATTCAAAAATATATGACATTGCCGTGATTGGTGGTGGTATTAATGGCGTCGGTATTGCTAATGATGCAGCAGGCCGTGGCTTATCGGTATTTTTATGTGAAAAAGACGATTTAGCTAGCCATACCTCATCTGCGAGCAGTAAATTAATTCACGGTGGTTTGCGCTATTTAGAACATAAAGAATTTCGATTGGTTAGAGAAGCTTTGGCAGAGCGTGAAGTCTTGTTGGCTAAAGCTCCACATATTATTAAGCCAATGCGTTTTATTATGCCTCATCGACCACATTTGCGTCCTGCATGGTTAATTCGGGCAGGCCTATTTTTTTATGATCATTTAGGAAAACGAGAAAAATTATTAGGGTCAAATCTTATTTATTTCAAAGAAGATAGCCCCCTAAAACCTGCTATAACGCGTGGCTTTGAATATTCTGACTGTACTGTAGATGATGCACGTCTTGTTGTGTTAAATGCACTACAAGCCAAAGAGAATGGTGCCCAAGTTGTAACACGGACAAGATGTATTAAGGCTTATAGACAACAAGAACTATGGCATTTGGAACTACAAAGCGGGGCTGAGTTTTATCAAATACGTGCAAAAGCCTTAGTGAATGCAGCAGGCCCTTGGGTTGAAGAAATTATTAGTGAAAACCTACAATTAAAATCGCCATATCAAATTCGCCTGATTCAAGGAAGTCATATTGTTGTGCCTAAACTCTATGATTGCCATAAAGCTTTTATCATGCAAAATGAAGACCGACGGATCGTGTTTGCCATTCCTTATTTAGAAAAATACACATTAATTGGTACGACAGATCAGGAATATTTAGATGACCCACAAAAGGTAGAGATTACCGATGTAGAAATTGATTACCTTTTAACAGTGACAAATTCACATTTTAAAAAGCAGCTTACTCGTGCAGATATCGTCAGTCAGTTTTCTGGAGTCCGAGCGTTATGTGATGATGAGTCAGATAATCCTTCGGCAGTTACACGTGACTATACTGTGGCACTGCAAGTGGAAGACAAAACAACTCCCTTGCTGTCCGTATTTGGTGGAAAAATTACAACCTATCGGAAATTAGCGGAATCTGCCCTAGAGGAACTTAGTCCGTTTTTTACAGATATGGGAGAGGAGTGGACTGCAAATGAAGTATTACCTGGAGCTGAGAATTGGACCACACTTGAAGATTTAGTTCTAAAGATTCAAAACCAAGTGGAAGGAGTAACCGAGCAACTTGCTACGCGCTGGGCAAATGCCTATGGCTCTAGAATTTGGAATATTTTGCATGAACGAAAAGCTCTTGAGCCGTTAGGACAAGATTTTGGTCATGGTTTATTTGAATCTGAAGTTCAGTATTTATGTGAGAATGAATGGGCAAGTACGGCAGAAGATATATTGTGGCGTAGAACTAAGTTAGGTTTGGCATTTGATGAAAAACAAGTAAAAAATTTGGAAAGCTATTTGGCTGGACGCCGACAAAAAGATGATGCTGCATAATAAAAAAGGCCGCACATGGCGACCTTTTTTATATTTAGCAATTAGAAGCCAGTTTTTACAGCTTCGAGTAAAGCTGTTTGACGTTCTTTTAATGCTTTTGGTAAGCGTTCACCAAGTTTATTGAATAACTCAGTGTGGCTTTCAATTTCAGTAACCCACTGATCTTTATTTTGAGCTGTGATAAGGTCAAATTCTTCTCTAGAGAAATCAGTACCTTCCCAGTTCAAGTCATCGTAAGTTGGAACTAGACCAATTGGTGTTTCAACAGCATTTGCACGACTTTCACAACGGTCAATAATCCACTCAAGAACACGCATGTTTTGACCGAAACCAGGCCATACGAAGTTGCCTTCAGCATCACGACGGAACCAGTTTACGTTGAAGATTTTTGGTAATTTATTACCAGCAGCTTCAGCTTTTGTACTTACTTCTTGACCAAGGCTTAACCAGTGGTCGAAGTAGTCAGCCATGTTGTAGCCAGCAAATGGAAGCATCGCGAATGGGTCACGACGAACGATACCTTGTTGACCAACAGCAGCAGCAGTAGTTTCAGAACCCATAGTTGCAGCTTTGTAAACGCCATCAACCCAATCAAAAGCTTCAGAAACTAAAGGAACCGTATCTGCACGGCGACCACCGAAGATAAATGCAGAAATTGGAACACCTGCTGGATTTTCCCAGTCAGCATCGATAGAAGGGCATTGACCAGCAGCAACAGTGAAGCGCGCATTTGGATGAGCAGCTTTTTCACCATTTACGTGAGGTTGACCTTTCCAGTTAGTTAAGTTAGTCGGAATTTCTTTAGAAAGACCTTCCCACCATACTTGACCGTCGTTAGTTACCGCAACGTTTGTATAGATAACATCTTTGTGAAGAGTTGCCATACAGTTAGGGTTAGTTTTGGTATTTGTACCAGGCGCAACACCAAAGAAGCCAGCTTCTGGATTGATTGCGTATAGACGACCATCTTCACCTGGTTTGATCCAAGCAATATCGTCACCTACAGTCTCAATTTTCCAGCCTTCATAGCCTGCTGGTGGAATTAACATTGCGAAGTTTGTTTTACCACATGCAGACGGGAATGCTGCAGCGATATAGTGTTTTTCACCTTGTGGGTTAGTCACACCAAGAATAAGCATATGTTCAGCTAACCAACCTTGTTCGCGACCCATAACAGAAGCGATACGAAGTGCTAAACATTTTTTACCAAGTAATGCGTTACCGCCATAACCAGAACCGTAAGACCAGATTTCACGAGTTTCTGGGTAATGAACGATGTATTTTTCAGGGTTACAAGGCCATGCAACGTCTTTTTGCCCTTCAGCAAGTGGAGCACCTACGGTATGAATACAAGGAATAAATTCGCCGTCTGTACCTAACACGTCATAAACTGCTTTACCCATACGCGCCATTTTGCGCATGCTAACAGCAACGTAAGGAGAGTCAGTTAACTCAATACCGATATGAGCAATATGGCTTCCAAGTGGACCCATAGAGAAAGGTACAACGTACATTGTACGACCTTCCATTGATCCCTCGAACAAACCATTTAACTTTTCACGCATAACAGCTGGTTCTTCCCAGTTGTTTGTCGCACCAGCATCTTCTTTCTTTTGAGAGCAAATGTAAGTACGATCTTCAACACGCGCAACATCAGATGGATCAGAATTTGCAAGATAAGAACCAGGATGTTTTTCTTGGTTTAATTTCTGCATGGTGCCGTTAGCGATCATCAAGTCGATTAGACGTTGATACTCTTCTTCGCTTCCGTCACACCATTCGATTTTTGCTGGTTTGGTTAAGTTTGCAATTTCTTCAACCCATGCGATAAGCTTAGGATGACGAACGAATTCTGGTGCGTTCACTGTGGTCATGGTGAGGCCTATTCAAAATATGTACAACGTACAAGTCATTCATTGAGGTACAATGAAAGATCAAATAAAAAAGTGGCTGTATTAAAGCACAAATTCATAAAAAAAATAAGACTAAAGAATAAGAAATAGATATTTTGATTTTTTATTTTTTTTAATTTAAATCATATGTTTATTGTTTTTTGATGTATTTTATTCTTTACATTTTTATGTTGTATGTGTGTTATTTATATTATTTATTTTTTTTAAAATCAATAACTTGATGTTTAAATTTTTCTTGAGAATTATTATTGATTAAACAAATGATCATCATTCGAAATTTACATAAAGAGACTTTTATTAGGCGATTTTCTATACAAAATACAAGGTGAATCCTCTTTAAGATAATAAAAATGCGGACTTTAAAACCTCTCTCCATCATCTATAACCAGAAATCGGGTTTTCATGCTTCGAAACATGAAGATATGTATGAACAATTAATGACTGTACTCACCGAATTTGGTTTTGAAATACAAGTTTTTGAATTAGCGGAAGATGTTTCATTTGATGATTTAATGAATCAAGTGATTCATCGGCATAGTCAAAACGCAAATTTAGGCGTTGTTGTGGCAGCGGGTGGGGATGGAACGCTAAATGCGGTAGCGTCAAAACTTCGACATACCAATATTCCTATGGGAATTTTACCTTTGGGGACTTTTAATTACGTCGCTAAAGTTTTAGATATTCCTTTAGATTTGTTAGAGGCGGCTGAAGTCATCGCTACAGGTACACCACGTTCTGTACATATTGCGACTATTAACGATCATATTTATTTGAATAATGCGAGCCTAGGCCTTTATCCATTATTTATAAAAAAACGTGAGCTCTACAATAAATATTTAGGACGTTTACCTTTACATGCCTATACCTCGGCTTTGGATGTTTTATTAAGAGAAAATAAATCAATGAAGCTTTCAGTCACGGTTGATGGAAAAAAATATCCAGTCAAAACACCTCTAATTTTCTTTGGTAATAATCAACTGCAACTATGTGATATGAAATTAAGAATTGCTGAATGTGCTGCACAGGGGAGAGTTGCTGGAGTGGTCATTACAAAAAGTGATAGGCTTAGTTTATTACATATGCTTTGGCAATGGATTCAGGGCAAAGTTGAAGAGACAAAAGATGTTTATAGTTTTTGTGCTGATCATGTCATCGTTGATTGTGCAAAAAAATCGAAACTTACAGTAGCTTTAGATGGTGAAATATTAGAGATAAAAACACCATTAAATTTCACTGTAGAAAAAAATGCTTTAAATATTATGGTGCCAAATGTTATTACATCTGTCTGATTTGCATTTTGGAACAGAAATCGAAGCCTGTTTAGATGCGATTCGGCTTTTTTGTACCGAACAAAGACCTGAAGTTATTGTAGTGAGTGGGGATATTACTCAGCGAGCCAGATATAAACAGTTTTATAATTGTCGTCAATTTTTAGATAGTCTTAATATTCCTTATCTTATTGTGCCAGGTAATCACGATATTCCTTTGTATCATGTCTGGAACCGTTTTTTTTCTCCATTTACCCGCTATCAATATTTCTTTGGTCAGCTTGAACCGACTTTAGAAACTGAACATTTTTATATCGTTGGCGTAAATAGTATACGCCGCCGTTATCATACTCGTGGACATATTTCTATTGAGCAAATTCAAACGACATATGAGCGCTTAAAACAAGGGCCAGAGAATAAAATCAAATTAGTGGTTTTTCATCAGCCTTTTTATACTCCACCTGATGACGAACATGGTATTAAAGATTGTCCTGTATTGGGGAAAATGGCTCTTGAGAAATGGAGTAGAACAGGGCTATTTGGTATGTTACATGGGCATCTACATAAAACGGCTATATATGATTTGACGCAGATTTATCAATTAGAAATAGATCATCCTATTTATGATATTCATGCAGGAACAGCGACATCTAGCCGTTTGCATTATCATGTTCCAAATAGTTTTAATGTCATTTCAAATGAAGGGAAAATTGATCATTATTGGTTTAATTACGATTTGAAGATTTTTCAATTAATTTAATTTATAAAAATTATATAAGACATTTAACTTAAGAGTAGATTGATAAAATTTTATCCATTACAATGCCTAAGCTTTAAATTCTATATATGGGGAATAGGAAAACATTTTAAATGTTTTATCGTTTTAAAAATAATATGAATGAATACATAAAAATTTTAACTATATAAAAAGCCGTGTTTTTAACTAGCTATAATAAGGGTTTTAGTATTTTATGAAATTTAATAATATTTTATAAAATGAGTATCTATTTACTTAATATTTTAGAAAAACTTAATAATTATTTAAAATTTCATGGTGGAAAAATGGTACAAGTATCATTAATGGCAAATAATGCTTCAAAAAATAATATAGTTGATATTGATGTAGGCCAGAAAAAAAATATTATAGTAGATCCTAAAGAAATCGCAAAGCTTGATATAAGTCCAGAAAAAATTGCCTCAATAACAAGAGAGGGAAATAATGCAATTATTCATCTAAAAGATGGAACTGAAATTATTTTAGAAAACTATTTTATTAGCGAAAATCCGCAAATTCTTTTAAATGAAGGGCAAAGTTATTGGACTGCCAGTTTAGGTGAAGATGCTACCGGACAGACTACTGTTAATTATTTAGAAGTAAAAGATGCATCAAAGTTTATAGACTCTTCATCTTCTGTACCTCTCTGGTCTGGAATAGTCAGTGCTTTAGCTGGTGCAGGAACAATTGCTTTATTGTCACGGAAAGATCCTAAAGATACGACACCTCCTGAGCCAGGTAATTTGATTCTCAAAAATCTTTTAGATTCTGGGGCATCAACAACAGACCAGATCACTCAAGATAAAAACTTTAATTTAAAGGTTGAAGGTCAGGAAAGTGGCAGCCGAGTAACGTATTTAGTTTCTACTGATGATGGTAAGACATGGCAAGAAACAACAGTAGCTCAAAAAGATTTAGCTGATGGTGTTTATCAATATAAAGCTGTAGTAACAGACCGAGCTGGAAACGCTTCGGAAACTGCTATACAAAAAGTCGTTGTGGATACCACAGCACCAAAAGCAGGTGAACTCACTTTATCTGATTTGAGTGATACAGGTGTTTCAGCGACTGATCAGATTACGCAAGATAAAACGTTTGATTTAAAGATTAGTGGACAAGAAGAGAATAGCCACATCACTTACTGGATATCGAAAGATGATGGTAAGACGTGGCAGGAAACAACAGTAACTCAAAAAGATTTAGCGGATGGAAGTTATCTTTACAAAGTTGTATTAACAGACGTTGCAGGTAATACCTCAGAAACTGCTATACAAAAAGTCGTTGTGGATACTACAGCACCAAAAGCAGGTGAACTGACTTTATCTGATTTGAGCGATACAGGCGTCTCAGCAACTGATCAGATTACGCAAGATAAAACGTTTGATTTAAAGATTAGTGGACAAGAAGAGAATAGCCACATCACTTACTGGATATCGAAAGATGAAGGAAAGACTTGGCAAGAAACAACAGTAAATCAAAAAGATTTAGCTGATGGTGTTTATCAATACAAAGCTGTAGTGACAGACCTTGCAGGTAACACATCAGAAACTGCTATACAAAAGGTAGTTGTGGATAATTCTTTAAATGTTGAAGCAATTGCAGTAACTGTAAAGCCGATTACCGAAGACAATACAATAAGTCTAGTTGAAAAAAATCAAGTTATTTCAATAAGACTTGAAGTAGATAATCTACCAACAGATTTAAATAGTTCACTGACTTTAGTAAATACGACATTAAACAATGCTGTTTATAATTTTCAATTTGATGAAGTGACCCAAGAATGGGTTGCTGAAATTCCAGCAGAGTTTCTGTGGTCAGAAGAGTCACAAACCAATATATCAATTGATATTAGTCTTACTGATCAAGCTGGTAATACAGCAATTATTAAACAGACCCAAAATTATAATGTAGATCATACTCCAAATTCACCAATCCTAGATTCACTAACTTTCAACAATATAGATGGAGCTATCATTTCAGGTAGTGCATATAAAGGAAGCAAGGTCGATATCTACAATAAAAATGGTGATTGGCTTGCAACTACAATAGTCAATGAAGAGGGTAAATTTACTTTACAAGACCTTTCTATTAGTACTAATCAAGAAGTTTATGCTGTCGCTACTTATAATGGATACAGCAGCGAAAACTCATCAATTGGACTAGTTACTGAAGTTCCAGCTCTTAGTATTTTACGAATTAGTCCAGAAGGTGTGATCACTGGTTATGCGACTGAAGGTAGTCATTTTATTGTAAAAGATCAGAATGGAAATATTCTACAAGAGTTTAACTCCATTGCATTTGAGGGCTCAGGTATTACGCCTTTTAGTGTAATGGCATTAGGTGAAGTCAGACCATTTACTTTGTCTCTCGACCAACCTTTGGAGGAAGGCACTCAAATTATTATTTCTACAGATAAAGATAATATTTCAGGCCATCCACAATATATTACCGCAGACTATACGCCCGCAGTATTTTTAGAAACTCCACAATTTGATATCAGTGGTGAAACTTTATCAGTACATATTAATGAGCCGAACAGCTTTATTCGTGCATTTTCTGGAGAGGGCAATTTAATTGCTAACGGTGTTACAGATGAGCAAGGTATTGCAAGTTTACATGTGTTCCAGTTTTTAAAAGAAGGCGAATCGGTTACCGTACAAGTAGTGGATAAAAATCAAAATACGAGTGAAACACTAATTGAAGTTCCAAACTTTGCTTATATTCCACATGTTGAACGTATTACACAAGAAGGCTTAATTTCTGGGGTTGCTGAAGATAATAGTACGGTAATTGTGCGTGATGCTGAGGGCAATGAATTAGGAAAAGTTACATTAGGTGATGACAATAGTGGGAGTGACTTTAGTCATTTTAGCTTGAGTGTAAACCGTCCTTTAATTGATGGAGAGCAAATTTCTGTTCAAATTATTGATAATAAAGGTCTAATGAGCCCTGAACAGAAGATTATTGTAGATCTGACTCCTCCACCTGTTCCAACAGATTTAAATTTCAATGATGCTGGTGATTTAGTTTATGGTCATGCAGAACCTTTCTCTGAAATTTTGGTTAAAGATGGACAAGGAAACATTCTTAATAAATGGTTTTGGAATAACTGGACCGACGAGAGTGGAAGCTTCTCGATAGAATTAGGTATGTTTTTAACCAATGCTGAGACAGTGTATGTCACGGCTACAGATGTAAATGGGAATGTAAGTTTAGCTGCTCAGATACAGGCACCTAACTATGCTTTTGCCCCATATGTAGATAGCTTTACTTCAGATGGAGTGATAAGTGGACAAGCTGAAAATAATAGTACTCTCATTGTTAAAGATGTCAAAGGTGAAGTCGTAGCTGAAATTAAAGTCGGTGAAGATAATGGCTGGAATGGATCAAGTTATTTTAAACTCCAACTTGATCGCCCTCTTGTTGATGGTGAGCAGTTGTTCTTATCAATTAAGGATGCTCGTGGACAAGTAAGCACTGATACAGTAATTACCGCTGATACTGTTGCTCCTACACTAGCCAGCAATTTAGTTTTCTCAGAAGATGGTTCATATCTTACGGGTGTAGCAGAACTGAATACTACGATTCAGGTTTTTGATCATAATGGTCAGCTGGTGAATATATGGAATAACAGCATAAATTCTGACGGTACATTTACTATTTTCTTAGGTAGTAATAATTTACATGGAGAGGCATTCACGGTCACTGTTAAAGACCAAGCCGGAAATGTGAGTGAAGCTGTTTCAATTAAAGCTCCATTTGATGATATTGCGCCAAATCCAATTAAAAATATTTTACTTGATGCAAACGGTCAAAACTTTACAGCACAAGCAGAAGCAAATAGTCAGATCGAAGTTTTTGATTCATTGGGTAATCAGACAGGTTGGGGCTCTACAGATAGTGCTGGTAATGTCTCAGGCTTTTTCAATCAAATCTATTTACATGGTGAGGAACTCACTTTTGTGGTTATAGATCGAGCAGGTAACCGCAGTGTCGAATTTAAGCAAAATGCTTTAATTGATACCATTGCACCAAACCCGATTGAAAATATCATCTTCAACGAAGATGGCCAAAGCTTTACAGCTCAGGCAGAAGCGGGAAGCTCTATTGATGTCTTAGATCAGGATGGAAATAAGATTACTACTAGTTATACCGATAGCTTAGGTAATGTATTTGGTTATTTCCCGCAAGTTTACTTACATGGTGAGGAACTTACTTTTATCGTGATAGATCGAGCGGGTAACCGTAGTGCAGAGATCAAGCAGAGTGTTTTGAATGACGATGTCGCACCAAATCCGATTGAAAATATTGTATTAGATATTAATGGTCAGAACTTTACCGCTCAGGCAGAAGCAAATAGCCAAATTGAAATTAAAAATGCCAATGGTGATGTCATAGGTTATGGGTCAGCAGATAGTACAGGCAATGTTTTTGGTCACTTGTATCAGGTCTATTTACATGGCGAAGAGCTTACTTTTGTTGTCGTTGACCGAGCGGGTAACCGTAGTACAGAAGTTAAGCAGAATGCTTTAACTGATGATATTGCACCAAATCTGATTGAAAATATTGTATTCGACTCAAACGGTCAAAACTTTACGGCGCAAGCAGAAGCAAACACTCAAATTGAAGTCAAAAATGCTGTGGGTGAGGTCGTAGGTTCTGGTTATGTAGATGGTGCTGGTAATGTGTCAGGTTATTTATATCAAGTCTATTTACATGGTGAGGAACTCACTTTTGTTGTCGTTGACCGAGCTGGTAACCGTAGTACAGAGATCAAGCAAAATGCTTTAACTGATGATATTGCACCAAATCCGATTGAAAATATTGTACTTGATGAGAACGGACAGAACTTTACAGCTCAGGCAGAAGCAAACACTCAAATTGAAGTCAAAAATGCTGCTGGTGAAGTCATAGGATCTGGTTCAACCGATAGCATGGGTAATGCTTCTGGTTACTTATATCAGGTTCATTTACATGGAGAAGAACTCACTTTTGTTGTAGTTGACAAAGCGGGGAACCATAGTACAGAGGTCAAGCAGAATGCCTTGATTGATGATATCGCACCAAATCCGATTGAAAACATCATTTTCAATGAAAATGGTCAAAACTTTACAGCGCAAGCAGAAGCAAATAGCAAAGTTGAAGTTAAAAATGCTGTAGGTGAGGTTGTAGGTACTGGTTATGTAGATAGTGCTGGTAACGTCTCGGGTTACTTGAATCAAGTTTATTTAAAAGGTGAGGAACTTACTTTTGTTGTGATTGATCAAGCCGGCAATCGCAGTGTTGAAGTAAAACAAACAGCCTTTCTTGATAATACTGCACCGGAAAATGCGACTAATTTAATATTTAGTGAAGATGGTTCATATCTAACTGGTATGGCTGAGCCAAATGCTACGATTCAAATATTTGATCAGAATGGTCAATTGGTAAATCAGTGGAATAATAATGTTAATTGGGATGGAACATTTAACATTTCTTTAGATAGTAACTACTTGCATGGCGAAGAGTTTAAAGTGGTTGTAGCAGATCGAGCAGGTAATATGAGTGGTGGGGTTACTGTAAAAGCACCGCTCGATGATATTGCTCCCATGGCTGCAAGTAATCTCGCGTTCAGTGAAGATGGTTCCTCCCTTTCTGGTGTAGCTGAGTTAAATACCATTATCCAGATTTTTGACCAAAATGGTCAGCAAGTGAATACCTGGAATCAGAGTGTAAACGCTGATGGTACATTCAACATTTCTCTAGGTAATTACAATTTACATGGTGAAGAATTTACAGTCATTGTTAAAGACCGAGCTGGAAATGTGAGTGAAGCTGTTTCGGTAAAGGCTCCACTTGATAATGTTGCTCCAAACCAAATTAAAAATATTGTATTTGATGCGAATGGTCAAAATTTTATAGCACAGGCAGAAGCAAATACTCAGGTCGAAGTTAAAAATGCTGCAGGTGAGATTATCGGGTCTGGTTCAACCGATAGCACTGGTAATGTGACGGGTTACTTCTATCAAGTCTATTTACATGGAGAAGAATTAACTTTCGTTGTCATAGATAGAGTGGGTAATCGCAGTGTCGAACTTAAGTTAAATGCTTTGGTGGATACCATTACGCCAGATCCAATTGAAAATATTATCTTTAATGAAAATGGTCAAAGCTTTACGGCACAAGCAGAAGCAAATAGTTTTATTGGTGTCAAAAATGCTGCGGGTGAGTTTGTCGGTTATGGTTATGTAGATAGCACTGGTAATGTGACAGGCTATTTCAATCAGGTTTATTTAAAAGGTGAGGAACTCACTTTTATCGTTATAGATAAAGCAGGTAATCAAAGTGTTGAATTTAAGCAAAATGCTTTGATTGATGATATTGCACCAAATCCGATTGAAAACATCGTCTTAAATGAAAATGGTCAAAACTTTACAGCGCAAGCGGAAGCAGATAGTCGAATCGAAGTTAAAAATGCTGTTGGTGAGGTTGTAGGATCTGGTTCAACCGATGGCATGGGTAATGTTTCTGGTTACTTGTATCAGGTCTATTTACATGGCGAAGAGCTCACTTTTGTTGTCGTTGACCGAGCGGGGAACCGTAGTACAGAGGTCAAGCAGAATGCTTTGATTGATGATATCGCACCAAACTCAATTGAAAATATTGTGCTCGACTCACACGGTCAAAACTTTACGGCGCAAGCAGAAGTAAATACTCGGATTGAAGTCAAAAATGCTGCGGGTGAGGTGATAGGTTCTGGTTATGTAGATGGTGCGGGTAATGTGTCAGGTTATTTTAATCAAGTCTATTTACATGGAGAGGAATTAACTTTCATCGTTGTAGATATAGCAGGTAACCGAAGTATTGAGGTTAAACAAAATGCTTTAATTGATGATGTCTCACCGCCAGTTGCTTCAAATATTACTTTAACCTCAGATGGATTGCTTTTTGGTGAAGCTGAACCAAACTCAACTGTTGAAATTATTGATCAATATGGTGCAATTATCACAATAGCTAATGTTGGATATGATGGACGCTTTTATCAATTGATCAACCTGAGCCAATATCAAACACAAAATTTGAGTATTGTTGTCAAAGATATTGCTGGCAACCGAAGTGAAGTTGCTCATGAATTAGTACCTATATTTTCGAATTCACCAATTGCTGCGACAGAGCTAAAATTGGATGTAAATGGCCATATTCTTACAGGTAAGGCGACAGCAGGAATGACGATTGTTGTCACATCTACTGATGGTCAGATCATTAATGGAGAATGGAGCAGTATAGTTAATGAAGATGGTAGTTTTGCTATTAAGTTAAATAGCTATTATCTACATGGACAGACGTTACTAATTCGAGTTTATGACCAGAATACATATCAATACAGCCCAATCACTGAACTTATTGCGCCATTAGACAATATTGCTCCAGTGATTAATGAGGTAGCGATTAGTAACGACGGTCATGAGATAACTGGACATGCTGATTCAAAAGTAATTATTAAAGTAATAGATGCGGATGGAGATTTACGAGCAGAATTTCAAATGGAGGAAGCTGGATATTTCAATGTTGGTATGTATCCACCTGTATTACGTGGAGAGCAATTATTTATCACGGCAACGGATTTAGCTAAAAATATAAGTACGCCATTTAATTTTACTTTTACTGCAGATACTAATGCACCACCATCAGCAGATCATGTTGTTTTATCTGAAAATGGTTTCTTCATTGAGGGAACTGCTACACCAAATAGTGAGATGCATATTTTTGATGTGTATAGTAATTATATTGGCGGTGGTTCTGTAGATGAAACTGGATATTTTAATATCCAGTTATACTCACCTCAGGTGAATGGACAAACTTTACGTGTTGTTGTGGAACATAATGGGTATCAAAGCGTTTATACAGAAATTAAGGCACCGATAGACATCGTTGCGCCAAATGCAGCAACACAACTTGTATTGGAAGAAGGAAATATACTTTCTGGGGAGGCTGAAGCATATTCAACTGTTAATATTTTCGATGCTAATAATAATTTAGTTGGTCAGACTACTGTGGGAAGTAGTGGTACTTTCTGGGTGCAATTATGGTCACAATATTGGCATGGTGAAACATTGACAGTAAAAGTAGTTGATGCCAATCAAAATATAAGTGTGGGCTCAACGATTGTTGCTACGAATGATACAACAGTACCGAATGTAGCCACACAACTTGCCATAAATGGATTGGGAGAGCTCACGGGACATGCAGAAAGTAGAGCTATCCTTGAAGTTATATATCATTTTGCTGATCAAGAATCTTCTGTAACTTCTGTAATAAGTACGACAGTTATGGTTGATGGAACTTTCTCTGTTTATATGTATGAGAATGCAACGTCATTTGATCTTACTGTTATTGATCGTGCTGGAAATCGTAGTGAAACTATCAGCAAAGCGATTAGTGATTTACATACGATCACTGTTGATCAGTTTAAAGGTGATTCTGCTGATAATACTTATATAGTTGATCATATAATTGATTTTGTTAAAGAATATATTGTTGAGCCGTATGCAATATATAAAGATGTCTGGATTGATAATAGCTATACATATCCAGAATGGGTCACTGAAGGTCATTACGAACAGATATGGTTTGTTGATGGTTATTATGATTCCCAATTGGTCACAAGTGGTTATTCAACTGTACAAAATGTTTATCAAAATCAGAATGGTATAACTTATATTGATAATGGCATGGCAGATAGCGATTATAGTCGATATGAACAACAATATTATGATTTTGCGAATGGACAATGGCAAGAAGGTTATGAATTGACCTATATACGTTCAGAAGAAGGCTGGGTTGATACTAGTCATTATGAAGACGTTTATGTTGATCTGAGTCGTTATGAAGATGTTTGGGTAGATACTAGCCACTATCAAGATGTTTTCGTAGAAAGCGGTTACTGGGAAAGTCAACTTATTGAATCTGGCTATCGAGATGTTGATTTTGGTGGACACGATAAAATAATTAGCTCTGTGAGTTATAGTCTGGTTGGATATTCTGATTGGTCGACAGGTCTAGAAAGTGGTCGTTATGTTGAAGACTTGGAGTTGGTTGGTTCTGCTCATCTAAATGCAACAGGCAATGCTTTAGATAATCTTTTAACAGGTAACTCTGGTAATAACGTTTTGAATGGGCGTGAAGGTAACGATACCTATATGACGAATGAAGGTACTGATTCCATACTGTTCCAATTGCTAAATAGCCAAGATGCAACTGGCGGAAATGGACATGATACGGTGTTAGATTTTACTTTGGGTGATGTAAGAACCAATACTCAAGCAGATAAAATTGATTTAAGTGAACTATTAATTGACTATTCTAAAGATGTGAGCACATTAGCTAAATTTATTACTGTAGAGCAAGATGCTGGAAACACGACTATTAGTCTTGACCGAGATGGTGAAGGTACAATGTTTAGTAGTATTTCATTGATTACTTTAAATCAGGTAAATACAACATTAGATGAATTGTTGAATAACCAGCAACTCTTTGTTTAACATTGATATTTATCTTTATAAAAGAGGCTATGAAAATAGCCTCTTTTATTTTGTGCTTTAATTTTAATAAAAACTCTTCACAACCTGTTAAAAAATGACCAAAAAAGATAAGTTTTTTTTCATTTTCCCCTTGAAGCCTTTTTTTTCATCCCCACAAAAGTGACATCTAAATATTTTGTTATTGCTCTGGATTAAAGCAATAACGATTAATCAAAAAGACTTAGTCTGATGGAGTTAATTATGAGCAACATTCGTCCATTACATGATCGCGTTGTAATTCGTCGCGTAGAAGAAGAAACCAAAACTGCTGGCGGTATTTTACTTCCAGGTTCTGCTGCTGAAAAACCATCTCAAGGTGAAGTAATTGCAGTAGGTAATGGTCAAATCACTGAGAATGGCGTACGTGCTTTGGATGTTAAAGTTGGTGACAAAGTATTGTTTGGTACTTATGCAGGTACAACAGTGAAAGTAAGTGGTGAAGAACTCTTAATCATGAAAGAGTCAGATATTTTAGCTGTGTTGGAAGGCTAATCAATCCATAACTCAATTCATTATCAGATTCAGTATTTAAAAAGATTCGGAGTTTAATATGTCAGCTAAAGACGTAAAATTTGGTGATTCAGCTCGCTCAAAAATGATTGCAGGCGTAAACGTACTTGCAGATGCGGTTAAAGTGACTTTAGGTCCTAAAGGTCGTAACGTAGTGATTGACCGTTCTTTCGGCGCTCCGCACATCACTAAAGACGGCGTAACTGTTGCTAAAGAAATTTCATTAAAAGACAAGTTTGAAAACATGGGTGCTCAACTTGTTCGTGAAGTTTCTAGCAAAACTAACGATATCGCTGGTGACGGTACTACAACTGCAACTGTACTTGCTCAAGCAATTTTAAATGAAGGGATCAAATCTGTAACTGCAGGTATGAACCCAATGGATTTAAAACGTGGTATCGATATCGCAGTAAGAACTGTAGTTGAAAATATCCGTTCAAATGCAAAACCTGCTGATGATTTTAAAGCGATCGAACAAGTTGGTTCTATCTCTGCTAACTCTGATACTACTGTTGGTAAACTTATCGCTCAAGCGATGGAAAAAGTAGGAAAAGAAGGCGTAATCACTGTAGAAGAAGGTTCTGGCTTCGAAGACGCATTAGACGTTGTAGAAGGTATGCAGTTTGACCGTGGTTATATCTCTCCGTACTTTGCAAACAAGCAAGATACTTTAACGGCTGAGCTTGAAAACCCGTTCATCCTTCTTGTTGATAAAAAAATCGGTAACATTCGTGAATTGATTTCTGTTTTAGAAGCTGTTGCGAAAACTGGTAAACCACTTCTTATCATCGCTGAAGATGTTGAAGGCGAAGCACTTGCTACACTTGTTGTAAACAACATGCGCGGTATTATCAAAGTATGTGCTGTTAAAGCTCCTGGTTTTGGTGACCGTCGTAAAGCAATGCTTCAAGACATCGCAATCTTGACTGGCGCAACTGTTATTTCTGAAGAAGTTGGTATGTCTTTAGAACAAGCAACTCTTCAAGATTTAGGTACTGCACACAAGATCACTGTTTCTAAAGAAAACACTGTAATTGTTGATGGTGCTGGTGATGCAGCTGCTATTGCTGAGCGTGTTCAGCAAATCCGTGCTCAAATTGAAGAATCTTCTTCAGAATACGACCGTGAAAAATTACAAGAACGTGTTGCTAAATTAGCAGGCGGTGTTGCTGTAATTAAAATTGGTGCGGCAACTGAAGTTGAAATGAAAGAGAAGAAAGACCGCGTAGACGACGCGCTTCATGCAACTCGTGCAGCAGTTGAAGAAGGTGTGGTTGCTGGTGGTGGTGTTGCGCTAGTACGTGCTGTAAATGTATTAGACAACCTAAAAGGTGCTAACGAAGATCAAACAGCGGGTATTAATATTTTACGCCGTGCGATCGAAGCTCCACTTCGTCAAATTGTTGCGAACGCTGGTGATGAACCATCTGTAGTTATCAATGCAGTTAAAGGTGGTGAAGGTAACTTCGGTTATAACGCTGCAACTGGCGAATATGGCGATATGTTAGAAATGGGTATTCTTGACCCTGCTAAAGTAACTCGTTCTGCACTTGAACACGCTGCTTCTGTAGCTGGTTTAATGTTAACTACAGAATGTATGATTACTGACATTCCAGAAGATAAACCAGCTGTTCCAGATATGGGCGGTATGGGTGGTATGGGCGGCATGATGTAATAACACATCAACGCTTAAACTAAAAAAATCCCTGCTTATGCAGGGATTTTTTTATTTCTACGTGATTTTAAGAAATAGTTAAGTTCAATCACTTATATTAAAAAACAGGAACAGCAGCTAGAAGTTCCTCTTTGTTACAGCCATGCTTATTTACTTATAAGCATGGTTTTTTTTATCCTAATAAAATGAACAACCATGTAATGGCAATGATAGAAAGTGCAACAAATTGAGCCGCACTTCCCATATCTTTAGCATTTTTAGAAAGCTGATGTTTTTCAAGAGAAACTCGATCAACGACTGCTTCAATAGCCGAATTGAACAGTTCAACGATCATTGTAAATAAACATACGATAATAAGTAAGACATGTTCACTGCGGGTTACATCAAGAAAAAGACTGACAGGAATTAAAATAAGATTAATCAAAACAATTTGACGGAAAGCTGCTTCATTTTTATATGCTGCTTTAAATCCGGAAATCGAGTAGCCCGTTGCATTTAATATACGCTTAAGGCCTGTTTTGCCCTTATAAGGAGAATAGCTATTCATTTACTTATATTTCTGACACATTTCATGCATTATATAATTTGGGCCTTAAAAAATTATTAAATCTTTTTTAAAGATTTTGACTTTATAACTGAATAGAGAAGAAGAGATGAAAAAATTATGTGTAGCTTTGGGTCTTGCATTTTGTAGCATGCATGCTGCGTATGCCGAGCAAACTCCTACCCAGCAAGTACCTGGATACTATAAGCATCAATTTGGCAAATATCGTGTGACTTCTTTACTTGACGGCACAATTTATCTAAATCCTAATTTGTTTAAAAATTTAAATCAGACTCAGAAAACTAAAATATTAACTAAATATGCTGCTGTGAATGAGAAGGGGATTCAGACTTCGGTTAATGCATTTTTAGTAGATGATGGTAAAAGTTTAACGCTTGTCGATAGTGGTGCAGCAAGTTGTTTTGGCCCACAACTTGGTTCGATTGCAAAAAATATTGAATTGGCAGGTTATCAACTTGCTAATGTAAAAACGGTATTGCTCACACATTTACATCCAGACCATGTATGCGGAATTGCTCAAAATGGGAAAGCTGTATTTCCAAATGCAACCGTTTATGCACATGAACGTGAAGCTGATTATTGGTTAAATCCAGCTTCTGAAAAAACAGTGCCAGCAGATAAAAAGCAAAACTATTTAGGTACTGTGAAAAACATAAAAACTGCTCTTGCTCCATATCAAGCAAAAAAAGCATTCAAGACATTTAAAGATGGCGATGTTATTCAAGGTTTTGAAGTGATCGATACGCGCGGTCACACACCTGGCCATCATAGCTTTCGCTTAAAGAGTAATGATCAGCAAATTATTTTTGTTGGAGACATTGTTCACTCACATTCTTTGCAGTTTGATGCTCCAAAAACTGGTGTGGATTTTGATGTGAATTCTGAGCAGGCGATTAATACCCGTTTGAAAATGTTCGCTGAAATTTCAAATAAACAGCAATGGGTCGCGGCACCACATTTACCATTCCCAGGCATTGGTCATGTTTATAAAGTAAACGCTGAGCAATATCAGTGGATTCCTCTCTATTTTGATAATGTCGTAGAGAAATAAAAAAACAGGGCATTTATTGCCCTGTTTTTTATTAAAAACTTTAATTATTTTGCGGATTTTTCATAATTAATAACGGCTTCACGGCCAAGTGCTGGGTCATCTGTAAAGACCCCATCAACACCTGCTTTGAAATAGGCTTCAAACTCTTTTAAAGCACCAGTTGGGCAGCGTTCAGCTGGTTTATCTTGACTACATTTTAAAGGCGTTGGTAAGAAATTATTTTCTGGACGGAAAGTATAAGGATGTACTTTTAAACCTACTGCATGAGCATCAGAAATAAACGAAGTCGTTTGAACCGAGCCATTGTCATTAAAGTTTAGAATATACCCTTTACTTGGTCCTACACCGTTTGCATATTTAGCTACGTCTTTTAAGCTTTGTGCTGTGGCTAAATCTGCATAAGTTTTAGTTTCACCAGATTCAATGAAGTCGGCTGGTTGAGAGGTTTTAGCATCATATAATTGAATGATTTGTGCGTGTTTAATGGTTTTATGAAGGTCGAGCTGATCTTTCAAATATTTTAAATTACTTACTTCAAAAGACTGTAGATAGACAGGTGCAATATCACGTGTATATTCATATTTGGCTAGTGTTTTAAGAAGGGTATCTTCCATTGCCAGATTATGATTTTTAAAGTAAGTCGGATGTTTGGTTTCAATATATAAACCAATAATTTTTCCTGTTTTTTTATAATTTGCTTCAGCCAGCTCAATCACTTGTTCTAGAGTTGGAACAGGGTAAAGGTCATTATAAGCTGTGTTTGCAGGTCGGAACTCTGGAATACGTTCACGCGCTTTAAGTTGCTGTAATTCACTTAAAGTGAAGTCTTCTGTAAACCAACCTGTTAAGTCTTTACCATCAATATTTTTTGTTTTTTTACGGTCTGCAAATTGAGTTAAAGTACTTACGTTAGTTGTTCCGCCAATCTCATTTTCATGACGAGTAACCAATACACCGTCTTGTGTAGACACTAAATCTGGTTCAATAAAATCTGCACCATCATCAATGGCTTTTTGATATGAAGCTAAAGTGTGTTCAGGACGTAAAGCGCTAGCGCCACGGTGCCCAATCACTAAAATTTTAGGTAGTTGATATTCTGGTGTAGTTGGTGTGTTTTCAGTTTTATCATCGTCATTACAACCAACCAAGCTAATTAAACTTAAGCATAAAATTGCTCTTTTAAACATAATTCTACTCATATTGTTTTAGTTGAAACGGCTCTAGTCTGTTCATTGAACTTGACGTGATCATGAAGAATTCATGAATTTTCAGTGACACTTGTTAAAGCCTTCTTTATGGCTTTGTAGGAAATAGCCATTCTTGCTTTGTTTTTGTCCTAATTGCATTTATTGTGTTAATTCTACTTGTCTTTTATATGTCGCTCGTTGATGATCAAGAGGCCAAATTTGGCATTGCCATCTGTTAATTGACGACTTAATTCTGAGCAGCCATGCTATCTAAATTTTTTATTCAGCGCCCTATTTTTGCCAGTGTACTAGCAATTATTGTTATGGCATTTGGTATCTTCTCGGTGCTCAATTTGCCCGTAGAACGCTACCCCGATATTGCACCACCAAAAATTACAGTATCGGCAAGTTATAGTGGGGCAGATGCACAAACGGTTGAGCAAAGTGTTACTCAGATTTTAGAACAGCAAATACAAGGTATCGATCACTTACTTTATTTTAGCTCGACCAGTGATTCGTCGGGACGTAGTCGGATTACGATTAGTTTTGATAATGGAACAAATCCAGATACGGCACAGGTGCAAGTACAAAATAGCATTAGTGGCGTCATAAGACGTTTACCAGATGAAGTACAACGCCAAGGGGTGACGGTAAGTAAGTCTCTGGGCGATACTTTTATGGTGGTAGGTTTATATGACTCGACTGGTAAAGCGGGGAATATTGAGCTATCAGACTATTTAACGACACATGTGGTAGATAACCTGAATCGTATTGAAGGGGTGGGTGAGTCCGATGTTTTTGGTTCGCAATATGCAATGCGAATCTGGTTAAACCCTGATAAATTAAAACAATATAATTTAATGCCAAGTGATGTTGCCAGTGCAATCACCGCTCAAAATACCCAAGTGGCTGCGGGTGCAATTGGCGATTTACCTGTTATTGATGGGCAATATTTAAATACTAAAGTTACAGCTGGTTCTCGACTAAAAACAGTCGAAGATTTTAAAAATATTGTAGTGAAATCAAATCAAACAGCGAGTTATGTTTATTTAAAAGATATTGCTAGAGTTGAGTTGGGTGCAGAAAACTATCAGTCTTTTAACACCATTAATGGTTATCCTGCCGCAGGTTTAGGTATTTCACTATCTTCGGGTGCAAATGCCATTCAGACCTCTAAACTCATCCATCAAACTCTAGATCAGCTTACAACTAAACTACCTGCGGGTTATAAAATTGTTTATCCACGTGATAACACGCCGTTTGTTCAAGAGTCGATTAAGGAAGTCGTAAAGACGCTTATTGAAGCGATTATTTTAGTTATTCTGGTAATGTTTCTGTTCTTGCAAAGCTGGCGCGCGACACTCATTCCGAGTATTACCGTTCCGGTTGTTATTTTAGGAACTTTTGCTGTTTTATACGTGCTTGGTTTTAGCATTAACACCTTAACCTTATTTGCACTGGTACTCGCCATTGGCTTGTTAGTGGATGATGCAATTGTAGTCGTGGAAAACGTTGAACGGCTCATGCATGAACAGCACTTAACACCCAAAGAAGCAGCTATTGAGTCAATGGGCGAAATTAGTGGTGCTTTAATTGGGATTACCTTGGTATTAACTGCTGTTTTTATTCCAATGTCTTTTTTAGGTGGCTCAATTGGTGTGATTTACCGCCAGTTTTCCATTACCTTAGTTGCCGCTATGGCGTTATCGCTCATTGTTGCATTAGTTCTAACACCTGCATTGTGTGCCTTAATTTTAAAGCCTAATCCTCAGCCTATGCGTTGGGCGGTTTGGTTTAACCAAAAGATTGATCAACTTAAAAATCAATATATCAAGATCGTTCAAACAAGCATTCGTTACAGCAAGTCAGTTGTTGTGATTTTTGTGGCTTTGATTGCTGTTTTTGCACTGTTTTATAGTGGTTTAAAAAGTGGATTTATTCCTAAAGAAGATCAAGGCATTTTAAGCGTTCAAATTAAGCTTGTTGATAGTGCCCCAATTTCTCAAAGTCAGAAAATTGGTGAACAAGTTCGTCAATATTTCTTAAATCAAGAAGATAAAAATGTTGATTTAGTTTTAATCCGCTATGGTCGAAACAATTCGGGTACAGGGCAGAACTTGGCGCAAGGGTTTATTGCTTTAAAACCGTGGGATGTCCGTACTGGAAAAGAAAACTCAGCGGATGCTATACAAAAGCGTGCAATGAAATATTTTAGTCAATTAAATAATGCCCAAATTAATGTGACTTTGCCACCTTCGGTAAATGGTTTAGGTCAAACCGATGGTATGGATTTATGGATTCAAGATTTAAATGGGCAAGGACAAGATTTTCTAGATAGCACTTTCCTTCAGTTGCAAACTCAAAGTAAAAACTACTCAAGTTTTGAAAACTTTGATAAGCAATCAACCAATAGTAAAGCAAATCTCAATATCAAAATTGATCAGAAACAAGCATTAGCAAATGGTTTAGAACTCCCTGCAATTAACAATACACTGTCTAGTGCGTGGGGTGGAACATATGTAAATGACTTTATTGACCGTGGCCGTATTAAGCGCGTCATGATACAAGGTGATGCTGAGTTCAGATCTAAACCTGAAGATCTATATAACTGGTCTGTGCGTAATAACCAAAATGAAATGGTACCTTTTAGTTCATTTGCTAACTTTAGCTGGGGCGGTGCTCCTGAAATCGTAAAACGCTATATGGGTTATAGTGCCTTGCAGTTACAGGCAGATGTTGCGAGTGGCAGCAGTTCAGGTCAGGCAATGAAAGATGTTGAACAACTTGTAAATCAGCAAAAAGATGTCGGTTTAGCTTGGACAGGTTTATCTTTTGAAGAACAGAAGTCGACAAATCAGGCTGTCTGGTTATATTTAATTTCGGCAGGCTTTATTTTCTTATGTTTAGCAGCTTTATATGAAAGCTTGAGCATTCCAGCCGCTGTGATGACCTCTATTCCGCTAGGTGTTGGAGGAAGTGTTATTTTCTCTTATATTTTTGGACTACCAAATGATGTGTATTTCCAAATTGCACTGTTAACCACGATTGGTTTGTCATGTAAAAACGCAATTTTAATTGTTGAGTTTGCAGCCTTGGCTCAAGAAAAGGGTAAGAATGCCATTCAGGCGGCTTTAGAGGGCGCTAGCTTGCGTCTAAGACCGATTTTAATGACATCTTTAGCATTTGGTGCAGGTGTGATTCCTCTTGTATTTGCTCAAGGTGCTGGGGCTGTGAGCCGTCAAGAAATCGGTATTAGTATTTTAGGTGGAGTGATGTTTGGTACGGTGCTGGTTTTATTCTTTATTCCAGTTATGTATGTGTTATTGCGTTCACTATTTAGATCGAAAGCATCTAGTTAAAAGTAAACAATTTAAAAAAAGGCATTAAATCAAGTATATTAAGTTTAACTTCTCTTCATATATTTGATTTAGATGCCTCAAGAAAAAAAATTAACAGAGCAGCAGGTCATCGCACTAGAACGAGACCTTGCCAAGTTTGCCACCATGATGGACAGCGCAGTGCGTATTCCTTTTACAAAGCAGGGCATTGGAGCCGATGCTGCACTGAGCACGATTCCAATTGCTGGTGATGTAGCTGGTTTTGTACTGACGTGTTATGCGATTTATAAGGCTAAACAGATTGGTGTGCCTCAACATAAGTTAACTCCAGTTATCAAACTGGCAGTTGTAGATGCTGTAGTAGGTTTTGTTCCAGTGGCAGGGACTCTTTTCGATATTTTTATACGTCCTAGTAGAAAAGCATTAGATGTGGTTCATACGCACATACGTGAAGAATATGCGATTCAAAGTGATATTCATGTTGTTCATCCATATTTGCATGAAAAGCTCGAAAAGAAGCAGCAGCACTCAGCCTTCTGGCGTAATCCTGTGGTGAGTTGGTTATGGTTGCATATACCCGATTTATTAGGCGCGTTTGTACTACTTTTAATTGGCTTCGCTGTTTGGTGGGGGGCAAGTTATCTTTGGGGTCTCTATCAAACCATGTAATAAAAATAAAGCCTCCAGTTGGAGGCTTTATTTCTTCACGTTAAACGTTTTATGGGCAATCTAATTGATGTAAAGCTGCCACACGTTGTTCAATTGTTGGGTGGGTTTGGAACAAAGCAGCTAAGCTAAAGCCTTGCTCTTTACCTTCCGCAATCGCGAAAGCTTTCATTTCTTTTGGCATTTGATCTGGCATTTCTGTCTCAGCTTGTAGACGTAATAATGCAGAAATCATTGCTTGTTTACCTGCTAAACGTGCACCTGCTTCATCAGCACGGTATTCACGATAACGAGAGAACCACATCACAATCGCAGAAGCGAGAATACCAAAGACGATATCTAATACCATGGTAATGAGGAAGTAACCCATACCAGGGGCTTGATCATCTTGACGACCAAAAACATTACGGTCGATAAAATCACCGACTACACGAGCAAAGAACATAACAAAGGCGTTCACGACACCTTGGATGAGTGCTAGGGTAACCATATCACCGTTCGCAACGTGACCAATCTCATGCGCAAGCACAGCACGTAGCTCATCTTTATTCATACGCTCAAGTAGACCAGATGAAACGGCAACTAAGGCATCATTCTTATTCCAGCCTGTTGCAAAGGCATTGGATTGATATGATGGAAAAATACCAACCTCTGGCATGTTAATACCAGAACGTTGAGAAAGTTCAGCGACTGTTTGCAATAACCAGCTTTCAGCTTGGTTACGGGGAGCATTCGGGTCGATCAGTTCTGTACCGGTCGTTTTCTTAGCCATCCATTTTGACATGAATAACGAGATTAAAGATCCCACCATACCAAACACAAAACAGATCACTAAAAGGTTGCCTAGATTCAAGCCACCCGCGCCATGGTAACTACCGACACCGAAGAGTGACAAAATAATGCCAGCTACAACCAGTACCGCGAGGTTGGTAAGCAAAAACAAACCAATCCGCATCATTGAGAAAATCCTCTTATAAATAAAATGTTATCTGATTTACAAATTCTAAATCATGCAGCTAATATGCGGGGCTTAGGGGAAAAATTCAAGAAAAAAATAAGGAATTGATACATTCTTTCATTTAGCAGAATGTACCTAAATTTAAAGAATAATTGGCTAAATTCGCCTAAATGGTAAGGATCAGGTAATAGATCATTACAATTTAAAGGACAAAAAATTGACGGAATAAACCGTTAGTAAACATTCTTATTCTATTCGAATATGTGCAATTGCAGTGGCATTGTTTGTGACATAAGTACCTGTAGGCGCATCAGTAAATGTGCCATTTGATAAAGTCACAATTTGACGAGAAGTAGAATATTTAGGGGCTGGTGTTGCTATTTGAGCTGTTGTGTTTTCCACTAAATTAGAAGATTGAGAAGTGACTTGTGCTGAAGTATTAGAACTATTGGAAAAAGATGAAAAACCTGAACCAGATGAATATAAGTTTTGATATCGGCTCGTTACACGGCGCACGTAATCTTGTGTTTCACGAAAAGGTGGGATACCGCCGTATTTATCAACGTTTCCTTCACCAGCATTATAAGCAGCAAGTGCCATTTGTGTATTGCCACGAAAGCGCTTGAGTAACCAGCTTAAATATTTTGCACCTGCAAAAATATTTTGCTGAGCATCAAAGGCATTGGTGACGTTAAATCGACGTGCAGTCGCAGGCATAAGTTGCATAAGACCTTGCGCTCCGACTGGAGAGCGGGCATTGACATTAAACCCTGACTCGGTATGCATGACAGCCTTAATCAAGCCTTCAGATACACCATGCTGTAGAGCCGCTTGTTTAATAATATGATCAAAAGCATTTTTATTCTTATTATAGCTTGGCAGAACAGAAGCTTCTGATGCTCCCCAGTTCGTATAACTATGGATATTACTGTCAGGGTAGTAAGTCACTTTTACTTTTTTTAGTGATTGATCATAACTTTTTCGGTTAGTCAGCAATGTACTACCATTTTTATCTTGGTAGACATACATTTGGCCTGCTGAACTCGACGTTATGCCGACTGAAAAAGTGGTCATCCCCAGTAAACAAGAAAAAAGTAATTGAACCGATTTTTTCATTTTATGTTATTCACAATTTTAAGATATTCAAAACTTGTCGAAGAGTTTATCAAAAAATATTACAGAAAGAACTTTTGTGTAATTTTTTTTATTTCGACTCTTTCAAAAAATCAAGCTGTTTTGTTCGAATGCTCATCAAAAAAAATTAAAAATTATTTTTAAAATGATTCTATTGACTTGAATAACATGTTGATATTCAAGGGTAAAAAACATTGGTTAAAAAATGATCAATTTAAATAAAACCCTTAACAGAAGGTCTAAACAGTTTGTCAAGTACGAAGAAATCCACAATTTTATCCACAGGTTTTGTGGAAAACTGTGGAAAAGTCCAAAAAGTAAGCACTTTGCACGAATTTTGAACGCTTCAGTCAAAATAGAGCATGAATTTTGCATCATGCATGAGCAATGTGACGGCTTCAAGAATTGAAACTATTCTTTTGATGCGATTCTCTTCCGAATCATATAAAATTGCGCGGTATTTTTATTTATGGGTATATCTCGTCTATGTACGCGCCAGTTGAGTCCAATCAGGGATTTAATTTTAAGCCTGAACTTCCAACAAGCTCGGCCTATTACCGTTTGCTCAAGAAGCTTCGCCGTCAAGTTGGACATGCTATTCGTGACTTCAAGATGATTGAAGAAGGCGATAAGGTCATGGTGTGTGTGTCTGGTGGTAAAGACAGTTATACCTTGCTCGATATCATGTTGCAGTTTAAACGTATTGCACCAATCAATTTTGATGTTGTTGCGGTTAACCTTGACCAAAAGCAACCGGGCTTTCCTGAAGATGTCTTACCTCGTTATATGGAAGAAAATAACATTCCATATTACATTTTAGAAAAAGACACCTATACCATTACTAAACGTTTAACACCGGAAGGTAAAACCTACTGTGCAGTATGTTCACGTTTACGCCGTGGTTCTTTATATGGCTTTGCACAAGAAATTGGGGCGACTAAAGTTGCTTTAGGGCATCACCGCGATGACATTCTTGCAACGTTCTTCTTAAATCTGTTTCATGGCGGAAGTTTAAAGGCGATGCCTCCAAAGCTTTTGTCTTCAGACAAGAAGAATATTCTGATTCGCCCATTGGCATATGTTGAAGAAAAAGACATCATCAAATATGCAGAATTACGTCAGTTCCCAATCATTCCATGTAACCTGTGTGGTTCGCAGGAAAACTTACAGCGTGCCATGCTCAATGAAATGCTACGTGATTGGGATAAGCAATATCCGAAACGTTTACACAGCATTTTCGGTGCGTTACAAAACGTATCGCCGTCTCAGTTAGCGGACCGTGAATTATTCGATTTCGAAGCTTTAGATTCTCAGCGCGAGTTAGATTTTAAAGATCCAGAAGAGCTTAAAAACCGTTTAGATGTCGTGAACTTAAGCTTTGCTGCTGAATAAACGCTAGGCATTAGAGAATATTAAAGGCACTTTATAAACAAGTGCCTTTAATGTATCAAAATACTAAAAAATGAATGTTCCGTACAAAAAGTCATAGCCCTAAATTTAAATTACATGCTATAACAACGCTCAAGCAGAATTGCTTCACATGATGTTGTCTGGATAGACAACTAGAGAAATTGAACAAATAAATTTGAGGAAGAATCATGCCTGCATTTTTAACTGAAGATTGGTTTGCTACTGTCGAAAAATTAACTGCTGAAGCAGGGGATCTTAATTTGCCACCCGCTCTTGCGAATTTGGCAATTAATTTAGTAGTTACAGATGCTTCTGGAAATACCGAATTAGCTTTAGATGGGGGTAAAATCCAAAAAGGTTTGTCTTCAAATGCCAAAACAACTTTAAATATGGATGCTGAAACTTTACGTAAAGTATTCTTAGAGTTTGATATGGCTGCTGCTATGCAGGCATTCATGACTGGTAAAATTAAAGTTCAAGGCGATATGTCTCAATTAATGGCTTTACAAACAGCTAAGCCAAGCCAAGAACAAAAAGATTTATTTAAGAAAGTATTAGAGCATACAGCTTAAATCTAAAAGAATTCATATAAAAAGCTTACCCCGAGAGGTAAGCTTTTTATTTATACAAACAAAGAGTTTATCAACTTCGAAACAATAAAAATTAGATATTGATTCGTGTTTGTGCCGTTTTGATATGTTCAAGATAAGCACGAATACGAGTGACATATTGAACTGCTTGCTTATATCGACCATTACGCGTTTTATTACTTTGCAAATAATCGTAGAGATTAACCCATTGGTTCGGATCTTTCCCTTGTGCTTGCAAGCGCTTCTGAATCTGGTTTACCGCACCTGGACCCATATTATAGGCCACCAGGGCATACCAGTTTCGATCAGGGAAAGGAATATCATCATATTCACTTAACATCTGGTCGTAATACTTCGCGCCACCTTGAATGCTTTGAGCTGGATCACTACGATTGCTGACACCCATTGCTCGAGCAGTGCTATTGGTCAGCATCATTAAGCCACGAACACCTGTGGGAGAAACAGATTCGGGCTTTAAATATGATTCTTGATAACCAATTGCGGCAAGTAAATGCCAGTCGAGATCATATTTAGCTGCGCTTTGTTTAAAGCTCGCTTTATAAATCGGTAAACGCGTCGTTAAGTCACGTTGAATGGTTGACCAAGCTTCTGGTTTCACCACATTACGATTGTAAAAAGAAGCAAGTTGCTGAGTCACACCATTTTGCTTACTTTGGCATACAAAGCCACTAGCGGTCTGGGTGAGGGGGTCATCAGCTTGTTTAAACACCCAGCTTAACTCCGGATTTAAACCATTTTTTTGCAAATCTACTGTGTCACCACAACTTGCAGAAAAAGACATCAAACCGTTGTTCTCGATGGTACTTAAACCAGCGGTTGTCATCGCAAAGTTTGCTTTACCTTGCTGAACCCACCTAAGTGCAGTGGCATTGTCTGCCACGATTTTAAAGTCCAACTTTACATTAAGGGTTTGTGCATAGTTACGGGCTAAGTCGTAACCAAAACCATGTAAAAACTGATCTTCTTTGAAAACGGTTGTCGGGCTTTCTACCGCAACAACAGTTAGCGTGTTTGTATTTACTACAGTATTGTACTGTAGGGTTTTTCCTGCATTAATACTAAATGGAAAAAGCATAGTACTGAGTGCAAGTGCTTTTAACGGGAGAGAAGAAAATAAAGAGTTAAGGCAAAGCCTCGACCCTGAACTTGAATTACTGTGCATGTTGTCTCCGCTACAGGTAATTTATGCCCAAAAAGTCAGACAATAAGCTGCCATAACTTCTAAAAGTTGATAAATTCAATAAGGGGTGGGCAGTCATGACGTCATTCAAAATGACATGAAATGAAAAAAACAAACTGTGTAGAAAATCTACATAGTTTTCTAGAAGGTTAAAAATTGCTCAACATTTAATCTGCGCGCATCATAGTATTGAAAAAAAGTATTGTCAAATTTCGTACAATTAAATATTCGATATATCATCATAAACACATGAATTTCTTAAGGAAGAAAATTTATACACTTCTGATATGAGAAAATAGGGTATAAAATGCTACATCTTGTAAGCGATATGTTGTTGAACAGTGGTTTTTAATCATGAAATCTAACTTAATCACTCGGTCAGGGCATGACAAATTAGTTGCTGAATTAAAACAACTTTGGCATGAAGAACGACCAGAAATCACAAAGAAAGTGAATTGGGCTGCAAGCTTAGGTGACCGCAGTGAAAATGCGGATTATCAATACAATAAGCAGCTACTTAGAAAAATTGATCGACGAGTACGTTATTTAGGAAAACGTTTAGAAGAATTAAAAATTATTGATTACGCACCTGAGCAAGATGGCAAGGTTTACTTCGGAGCTTGGGTAGAGATTGAAAACGAAGAAGGCGAGCAAAAAACTTTACGTATTGTAGGGATTGATGAAATTTATGATCATCACCCGCAGCATATCTCAATTGAATCACCCATGGCTCGTGCACTGCTCGGCAAAGAAGTTGATGATGAGATTGAAGTACATACGCCATCTGGGAAAAAGCTTTGGTATATCAATACAATTCGCTATGAAAAGAATGAAAACCCAGAAAACTAAATTAATTTGTATTTATTTTGAGCGTTTGAATTAAAAGTTAAATAAAAGGTTTGCCAACTTGAGTTTTTATTTATATTATAGCGCTCGTTGGAAGCGTGGCAGAGCGGTTTAATGCACCGGTCTTGAAAACCGACGAGGGTGTGAGTCCTCCGTGAGTTCGAATCTCACCGCTTCCGCCAAATTCTTAAAAAGCCCTTGTTAATGACGAGGGCTTTTTTTTTATGCCTGTTTTTTTATTTTCTCTGCTTATATTAATTTTGAATAACGGTATTTAAATTTTATAAAAATATGTGCTTATATTTTTCCTTATTGTTGTCCTAGTTTGATTTATAAGTAATAAAAATTGATTGTTCTTCCAATTTAATAACTCACTCTCCACTCTTAAAATAAAAACTTTAATCTTCATTTAAGTTCAACTCTTTAATTTATTACATAGCAATTGATTTCTTTAATAGGTCAGAAAAACTCAAACATGACTTTATTTCAGCTAAATCAAAAAATTAAAGTGAGTTATAAAAAATGAACCAATTCGTAACAAGCTCGAAAAATATTATTCGTGGTAAATTTCACCCCGAATTTTTGCAAGATGAAGTACTCGCCGATATTTTTATTCAAACTGCTCAAAATCTCTCAGATAAAACAGCTTTAATTGAAGCAAATAAAACGCTGAGTTATGGAGAGTTATATCAGCAAGCTTTAGTAATGGCGCAACAACTGACTTTAAATGGGGTGAAAGCAGGGAATATTGTTGGGTTATGGCTGCCGAGGGGTATTGAACTTCTAAAAGCCCAACTGGCGATTTGTTTGAGCGGGGCGGCGTGGCTTCCTTTTGATATGGATACACCTGCTGACCGTATTGCGGTTTGTCTTGAAGATGCTGAAGCTGTAGGTATGATTACTACAGATGAATGGTATGAACATTTAGCGGAAGTGCCGCAAACCAAATGGACAAATACTGAGTTACAACGACCAGTTACTCAAGAGGTAAGCTTACCGAAAACCACACCAGATCAACCTGCTTATATTATCTATACTTCAGGCTCAACTGGAAAGCCGAAGGGTATTGTGATTACCCAGAAAAATATTTGTCACTTTTTGCGTAGTGAAAATAATATTTTGGATATTCAAGAGCAAGATAAGGTCTATCAAGGCTTTTCTGTCGCTTTTGATATGTCGTTTGAAGAAATTTGGCTTTCTTATTTGGTTGGTGCAACTTTGTGGATTGCACCTAAGTCGCTTGTCAGTGACCCTGAACGTTTATGCCAAACGCTAAAGCAGGAACAAATTACTGTTTTACACGCAGTTCCAACATTACTGGCTTTATTCCCTGAAGATGTACCTAACTTAAGAATTATCAACTTAGGTGGGGAAATGTGTCCAGACTCACTTGTTGATCGTTGGGCATTACCTCATCATCAAATGTTTAATACCTATGGTCCAACTGAAACGACGGTTACTGCAAGCCTTGAGTCATTAGAACGTGGTAAACCTGTCACGATTGGGAAACCATTACCAAACTACGGTATGTTGGTCATTAACGCAGAACGAGAATTATTAGCTCAAGGTGAAACAGGTGAACTCTGTATTTTTGGTCCAAGTGTGGCACCCGGCTATTTAGGCAGACCTGATTTAACGGCTGATAAGTTTATTGAAAACCCGTGGGCAATGAGTGCGGATGAAGAGTTGCTTTACCGTACTGGGGATTTGGCAAAAATTGATGAACTGGGTCAAGTACACTGCTTAGGCCGTGCTGATGATCAGGTGAAAATTCGTGGTTTCCGTGTTGAACTCGGGGAAATTGAAGCTGCGCTTTGTGATATTGATGGTATTGGTACCGCAGCGGTAATTTTGCGTCCAGAAGACGGAATTGATCAGCTGATTGCTTTTATTGCAGCTGAGCTTGATGCCAAACAACCGATAGAAATTAAACAACTTCGTCATACTCTAGCTCAACGTTTACCGCCTTATATGGTGCCGAATCGTTTTGAGATTATTGAAGAAGTGCCGCGTTTATTATCTGGAAAAATTGACCGTAAAGCGTTAAAAGCAAGACCGCTCACCAGTGTGATTGACCGCAGTGAATCTGATCAGCCACAAAATCCAGCCGAAGAAATTTTATTTGAAATTTTGAACCGTCTGTTTCCTAACATGCCTATTAAATTAGATTCAGATTTTTTTGATGATTTAGGTGGGCATTCGCTTTTAGCAGCAGTTTTAATTTCAAACCTGCGTGAGCATCAAGAATATAGCCATCTTACAATTCAAAGCTTATATCAAGCGAGAAGAGTGGGGGCAATTGCGGCTTTAATGTTGGAACAGCCAGAGCCAACATTATTTGATAGCCAGATTGGGCAAGACAACCCGCGTAATCAAACTTATAAATGGTTATGTGGTATTGCACAGCTTGCGACTATTCCTGTTTTAATTTCGATTAATATTTTGCAGTGGTTGGCACCATTTTTTACCTATCACTATTTTACAGGTGGAACCCGAGATAGCATTCCATATGCAATCGCGTTGTCTCTATTGGTTTATATCAGCGTTATTATTACCAGTTTTGTCGTTTCAATTGCCGTCAAACGATTATTAATGTTGGGCGTTGGCGCAGGACGTTATCCACTTTGGGGAATGACTTATTTCCGTTGGTGGTTAGCAGACCGTATTAGCAATATTTCACCAGTTTATTTATTGTCAGGTTCAACTTTACTTAACCTCTATTTAAAAGCACTGGGCGCAAAAATTGGACATGATGTCACCATTAGTTCAGTTCATATTCGCATGCCATCTTTATTAACTGTTGAAGATGGTGTGAGTATTGGCTCTCAAGTGAATTTAGAAAATGCCAAAGTCGAACATGGACATTTGGTGTTGGGTTCAATCTACCTTAAAGAAGATAGTTATGTAGGTTCGTATGCTGTATTAGAAGAAAATACAGTGTTAGAAAAACAAGCTCATGTAAATGCCTTAACTTCAATTGAATATGACACAGTTGTACCGGCCGGAGAAATTTGGGATGGTACGCCAGCTAAAAAAATAGGGCATGTAGATGAGCACGCTAAAATGCCAGAACGTCCTAAATTATCGTTCATTCGTAAAATTGCTGAATATGGATATTATGGGGTTAGTGCGTTAATCATTGCTTGTCTGTTCTTTATTCCAATTTTCCCAAGTTTCCTTTTGGTCGATTGGTTAGATGTAAACGTATTTAATATTAATCCGAATAACCACCTGCAAATCGCACTTTATTATTTTGCTTTAGCGATTCCAGCTAGTGCAATGATGATGATGATTACTGCTGTTATTTCTTCAGCAATACGCAAAATTGTATTGCCTCGTCTTGAGACAGGAACCTACGCTGTTCATGGCAGCACCTATTATCGTAAATGGTTTGCATCTCAAATTTTAGAAACAAGCTTACAAACATTGCATGGCCTGTTTGCTACGATTTATGCGCCTACATGGTTCCGAATGTTAGGGGCGAAAGTAGGTAAAAATACCGAAATTTCTACCGCAAATGGTGTTATTCCTGAAATGCTGACTTTGGGCGAAGAAAGCTTTATTGCCGATGCTGTAATGTTGGGTGATGAAGAGATCAAAGGCGGTTGGATGACTTTAAAATCGACCAAAATTGGTAACCGTAGCTTTGTCGGAAACAGTGCTTATATTGCTGATGGAACTGTTTTACCAGATAACGTTTTAATTGGCGTACAGTCAAAAACACCAGATAACCTTGAAATGTATGATGGTCAAACTTGGTTTGGTTCGCCGCCATTATTATTGCCTGCACGTGAAGCTGCCGAAAAATATCCTGACCACTTAACATTTAAACCAAGCTTCAAGCGCCGTTTCATGCGTGGTTTTATTGAAGGCCTTCGTGTTGTATTACCAGCCGCACTCGCAATTGGCGTAGGTTATATGATTGTGCTTGAAGTTATCGATGTTATTAATAAATACAATATCCCAACTGGTTTATTGGCTTTAACGCTTGCTGGTTTACTCTATGGTGTAGGCTGTTTCATTATTGTTGCATTGATGAAGTGGACTTTAATTGGACGTTATCAACCGCGTTCAGCGCCAATGTGGACCATGTTTGTGTGGTTAAGTGAAGGGATTACCAGCTTATATGAATCGGTTGCCATTCCAAACTTCTTAAATTACTTAAGAGGAACGCCAATGTTGCCATTCTTCTTGCGTATTTTGGGTGTTCAAATTGGTAAAGATGTTTATATGGATACGGCTGATATCACTGAGTTTGACTGTGTAAGCATTGGTGACCGTGCAGAGTTTAATAGCTTCTCAGGTCCACAAACCCACTTGTTTGAAGATCGTATTATGAAAATTGGACAAGTGAATATTGGAAATGATGTAGTCGTAAATTCACGTAGTATTATTTTATATAACGCTAATGTTAGCCACCATGCAGTGTTAGGGCCATTAACATTGGTTATGAAAGGTGAAAATATTCCTGCTAAATCTGCGTGGATTGGCTCACCAGCTGTGCCTTGGGTTCATAAATAATTGAAACTGAGTTTAACTAATTAATTTAAAAGCCTTTGTGAAAACAGGGGCTTTTTTATGCGTAGGACATAAATTATGTTCATAGTTAGCTTAAATATTGCTAACAAATCCTGAAAATTTCATATAAATCAAACAAGTATATATTTTAATCAAAACTGTTTTATTTATATAATATGTTTTTTATTATCAGTGCCTTACCAAGAGCACGTCTATATATCAAAATCGAACAAGTTATTTGTAGAATATTCACTTATTGATATATGATGATCCAATATTTAGAAACTGATTCAAAACATAATTCTATTGTTCAGAGAGCAAGATCAAGGAAGAAATAAGGCTGAATTCAGGCTTCTAAACCCTTATATATCTGGAAATTACTTCCAGCCAAATATTGCATTTCGACCCAATGGTTGGGAATGCCTCGCTCTTTGTAGAGTAGGCATTTCCTATTTTAGGATGTATCTATGAAAAAATTATTTAGTGTTCTGTTCAGCGCATCTGTACTCACACTGACTGCATGTAATAAACAACCTGCACAAACTGAAAATTCAGCACCAGCTAAAGACAAAACTGAGTCAGTACGTACAATTAAACTTGTTTCAACAGGTTCAGACACTGACGTATGGAAATATGTTGCAACGCTTCCTGAAACTAAAGAAGCGGGCATTAAACTCGAAGTGACTAACTTGACTGACTACGTTGTGTTGAACACATCTGTAGCAAGTGGTGAACAAGACGTAAATGCGTTCCAGTCATTTAACTATTTAGCAGCTTACAATGCTTCAAATACTGCAAAAGTTGCTGCTGTTGCGACAACTTACTTGGAACCAATGGGTCTTTATGCAAATACAGCTAAAACTGTTGATGAGTTTCCACAAGGCGCTACAATCGCAATTCCAAACGATACTGCTAACGAAGCACGTGCATTAACATTATTGCAGTCTGCTAAACTCATTAAACTTAAACCGAACTTTGACCCTGTAAAAGGGACAACCAATGATATTGCTGAAAACCCTAAAAATTTGAAATTGAAACCAATTCAAATGACGACAGCAGTTCGTGTTAAAAACGATGTTGATGCAATTGTATTAGGTAATACATTGGCACTTGAAGGTGGTTTAAACGTACTGAAAGATTCTATCTTCCGTGAACCTGTTGACCAGTCTACAAAGCTTTATGTGAACTTATTGGGTGTGGCTGAAGCGAATAAAAATGACCCGATTTATACGAAGTTAGGTGAACTTTACCACTTACCTAAAGTACAAAAGTTTGTGAGCGAAAAATTTGCAGGTACAAAAGTTGAAGTTAACAAACCTGTTTCTGAGTTTACTGACATCAAATAAGGAATTTTTAATTTAAAATTATTTTAAAGCTAAGCCTCGGTAATCGGGGCTTAGCTTTTTTATTTAGCCAGTTTTTATTTAAATTATCTTTTAGCTCTCAGAGCTCTTATTTAAAGATCAGTAGAGGGAAATAAGACTTCGAAAATGAAATATCTAAAAGTGGAAATTGAAGTCTAGTAAATAAAATATAAGCTAAAAATTTGTAAACTTATACTGGAAATTATTCTAATTAATTGGCATTATTTATTTTTTTTAAAGATACAAAAAATTACTTTATTTAACACAGTAAATTTTAAAAGTGCGTTAGGGAATATTTTGAAATGATTGAGCGTTTACATCAAGAAATTATAATAGATTTATCTAATAGTAATGGTGATCATATTCAGTTAGGTAAAAAGGATCTCATCCACTATCAAGCTTATGAAAAAGTTGAAAAAATAGTTGGGGAACATCTTAAGGAAATTGAAAAATATCCATCTACAAATACTTCAAATCTTTCTATATTTATTGATGGTACTCGTGGAGCCGGAAAAAGTACATTTTTAAAAAATATAGTTAAAGAGTTGATCACTATAAATCAATATAAATTAGAAAAGTTAATTTATATTGACCCTAGTAAAATTGAGTTGAATGAGCATATTTTTCTGACTTTGATAGCTCAATTAAACCAAACAGTAATAAAAAGTAGAAGGCATATGCATATTCATCATTCTGATGAGATGGATGCTGAATATGAATTATGGCGTAAAAAATTAAAAAAAATAGCTGGGGGATTAAGATTACTCAATAGTGGTAAGAATCCTTATGACTTAATTGATGATGATGTTTTTTTGGATTGGGGCTTAGATCGTGCAGATGATGCAATGCAGTTGCATTCATCTTTTGAAGATTTGATCAAGCATGCTTGTACGATTCTTAATAAAAAGGCCTTAATTATATTAATAGATGATGCTGATACTCATTTTAAAAAAGGCGAACAAGTCTTAGAAATGGTAAGACGTTATTTAAATATTCCTCAAATTATTGTAATGATGGCTGGAGATTTAAAACTTTATTCAAATGTAGTGAGAGGATTATATTTGGGTAATATGAGTGAAAATTTATATAAATATGATCAAAATCGTACTAGAGAACGAAGTAATTTATTAGATCATATGGAAGATCAATATTTAAAAAAAATATTTCCTATACAAAATAGAATTTCACTTAATCCTTTAAATAAGCTTGTTAAAGAGGCAGACTACAAAGTTAGCTTTTCTAGTTCTGAGAATACAGAAGTTAATAATGTAACTATAAATATAGAGGATTCTATTGATAAGTTAATCCAATTTGGTTTTCATGTTGAGGGTTCTTCTAATATTCAAACTTATCGTGATTTTTTACTACAACAGCCTTTGCGTTCGGTTCTACAATTATTGCAATCAAGTTCAGAAATTTATTCTAAAGAAATTAATCATGAGAATTTATTTAAATTTACTCCACAAGTTGCACAGAGCTTTAGAGATACTTTCTTAAGCAGTCTCTATGCTGCAAAAGTAGAGGTAGAGAAGTTAAATAATGGTGATGAAAATACTTTAATTGAAAGTGTATTCGATACAGTTACCCAAGATGGTCGACAAGATACGGGATGTTATCTTAGGCCTCAGGCTATTGAAGATAACTTACGAAATTCATTTGTAGCATTAGCCGCTAGTGTTGCTGAATTTACACAGGGTAAGGCTTCATCTGCGATTAATTATATGTTGCAATGTTCTGGAAGCGTTAGTTTATTTTATTATATAAAGGATGAGTTAAAAAGATACCATTCAGATGAGTCTTTACAATTATTACAATTTAAACGTTATTGTGGTATTGGCCAACATGAAGATGCATTAAATTGGGCATGGCATGCAACTGCAGTTTTAATGTCAAAAAAATCTTCTAGTTCTATAAAGGCAGGTATTATTAAACTTAGGACTACAAAGGATAGTAGAAATTTTACAGCATATGAATTCATAAAAAGAAATAGAGAAATATCACTGCCTTTTAATTTAGGTTTAATCGAGGTGGTAGGGCATAATAAACAATTATATTTTTCAATTTTTAATATCTTAGGGGTAATTTTTAGATTACTTAAAATTGGTGAAAATTTTATTGAAGTTTCAAAAATTCCTTCTGAAATTAATGATGATATTGATATAATAGAGATAGCACCAGAACTGTGGGAGAATGTAAATAATTGTTTGAGAAAGTTAGAGGTTACTTTAGGTATTTCAGCACCAAATTGGTCTGATTTCTCAAATGATATGTCTTCTGAACTAGAAGATAAAGAAATTGAAGATAGTGATAAAGAATATATTGAAAAATGGGTTTCTGCTATATGTAAATGGCTAATTATTTCTCATAAAGATTTAGTTAATATACAGCCATCTTCTATATTTCTTGGTAAAGTTTGGATACGATTATATTTTAGTTTAGTTGGGGTGGCAAATAGTAAAGAAAATTGGCATGATCTAGGAAAGATTATTTCTTTATATACTCATTGTTTGATTAATGCTTTTTTGGTTGAGGAAGAGGATCATCACTTTAAGGTTCTTAATTTAAATAAAGAAAAATTTTTAACAAAAAAAACAAATAGACAAAACCCTAAAAATTCTCTTAAACCACTTAATGAGAAGTTAAAAGAATTAAAAAATAATAATTTTGATGGTTTTCCATTAACAAAAATGATTGCTAACTGCCCTGTTATTCAAGGATTAATAACTAATAATAATGATACTTATATTAATGAGACTACATTTGTTTCTATGTTGCCTAATACTATTGGTAAGGTGATGATTTCTGGAATTGATATAGGTAGTGAAGAAGAGGTTGTATTAAAAATGTTAAATGAAAATAAAAATCGTTTACTAGATAATCGTGAACGCCTTTATCATCAAAGACAAGTGAGAAAATCTAAATTGAATATGGCTAAAAATCTATTAGAGGAAAATAGAGAAAAAATAATTGTAAATAATAATGATTTAAAAAATTTAAAAAATATTCTTATTCAATTAGATTTTAATTCAGATCTTAATTCAGATCTTAATAAAAATAAAATAATAGAAGAAATTGAAAATAAAGAGCATGAATTAAGTGAGCTTGAGAAAAATAGAGTAATTATTGAAAAAGATATTGAACTGGAGAATGAAATACTAGGGAGTATAAATTCAACAATTAGAGAGCTAACATCTGAAATTCGTAAAATTAACGTTCAAATTCGTGAACTAAAAGAAAAGGGGAACTAACATGATTCACAAGTGTCCCCAACCTAATACAATTTTGTCACCTTTTTTACTTGCTAATTCGCATTTACTTAAGAAGTTAGAGGGGATACCTTTCGTAAGTGAAATTAATGAAAAAGATCTCGAAGAGACAATTTATTTAGCTTATCAGCCTTGGCGTGCTTCTTATCCAGACCATGTATTTAGATCACATTGGTCTTTGGTAAAACAAGAAAAAAATTCTAGTGGTAAAGGTTGGATATATAGCTCTTTAAAGCTGTTATCTGACCAATACATATATTTTCGTGGTGATAAAATACATGTTGAACTCTCATTATTTGGTGATTGGCAGAATTTATTAAGTCGTGTTTCGGCTCTACCAATTCGTATTGCTGCCTATTCAATACCTTCGGTTAAAAATCGCATGAGGCAAGTACCATTACCTAACAATAAGGGGGTCTTTACACCTATTTATCCTTATGAACCAGTAGTAGACTCTTATATTTCAGATGAAGGATTACATGAAACTCATTTACATTTAAATGGTACTACAAGTGCAGAATGGTGTTGGTTAAGAGCATTATATAATCCGAAAAAAGAATTAAATGAATTTTGTGATCAATATAAAGAAAATCATTTAGTGAGAGAGCTTTGTCATTCAATTAATCCTGATTTAAATCCTAGCTCTTTAAATCAGTGGTTAAAAATAGCCAGATTGTTACGTTGTTGGTTAATAGCAATTGCTGATGGACGTGCTAAATTCTTTTCAGAAAATATAAAAAAAAATTTAGATCCTACTTATAAAAATATTTCTTTACCGCATGATATATCTAGTTTGCTATTGTTAGATCATGATTTTCCATTTTTCGATAGTTCACCTCCTTTATTCGGAAATATAAATTCTTTGATTGAACAAGAAGTTCAATGGTTATATGAAATTATTAAGCAACTTAGTGATAAACCTTCTAAATTAACAGATAGATTACTTCATTTGTATTTATTAATTCAAAATCAGTATTTACAATTAGTTGTACAACGTGAAGATATGTATGGATTTGATCAGTTTCAAAAATATACTTTTACTGACTTAAGGGAAGCATCTGAAAAAAAATATCTTTATCGTTTCCTGCAATTGAGTGGAACAAATCCACAGAGAAGTAATATAAATTGGCTTGAAGGACGTTTTGCCCCTAAGAATGAATTAAGAAAGAATGAAAAAATACTAAGTAGCATATTAAAAGGCTATCTTTTTTATCTTTCATCAAATATTGAAAGTGACTATCAGCACTGGGAACTTTCACAGATACTTGAAAAACTTAACGATCAAGTCACACTGGCATGTTCTATAGGTTCTAGAAAATATTTTAAATTAGCTTTAGTTATACATTTTATTAAAGAAGAATGTAAATATGAAATTGGAAAACAAGATTATCGACATAAAAAGTTAAGGTTAAAGCTAAAAAACCAATGTGATATTTTACAAAAAACTTTAGAACGCTGGCCTCAGCTCTCTCAATGGATTCGTGGCATTGACGCTGCTTCAAATGAATTACATGCTCCACCAGAAATATTTGCACCGTTCTATAGAGCGGCTAAGCAATATGGAATATTACATAGAAGTTATCATGTAGGTGAAGATTTTCCTCATTTAATTAGTGGTATTCGACAGATTATTGATGTTATGGACTTACTTGATTTTCAGGTAGGAGATCGTATAGGTCATGGCACGGCTGTAGGTATGGATCCTGAGATATGGATAAATAGTATGCCTTCACAAATTGTCATCCAACGTGGGGAATGGCTTCTTGATTTGCTGGTAATCTGGGATATTTTAAAATCAAAACCTGAGTGCTATGAAGCAACACAAAAGATAACCAGAGACATCAATATTCTTATTAGTGATATATTTCAGCATGATATGGAGATCAAGCCTGAAACACTATTAAGGCAAATGCAATATCGTGGATTACTTCCTGAATATGTATTTAATGCTATTGATGATAAAGATGAATGGTGTTGGCAAACATCAACATTTAATGATGTTTGGAGACAAGAAGCATACCTTGTTGCAAAAGTTTTGAAAAAAAATAAGTTAGATATTTTAGCCAAATGGTGGCGTGACCCTAATGTAATTATGAAGAGTAAAGAACATATTAATATTGATTCAAATTATTTGGATATAGAAACATTAATCTTATTACAGCAGTCCACACTGCGTAGGCTTGCAGAAGCACGTATTGTAATAGAAACGCTACCTACGAGTAACGTTCGCATCAGTCAATACCAACATTATAGAGATCATCACGCATTACGTTGGATGAGAGTTGAAGGCTTTCAAAAGCCAAATGATCCTACAATTGCTATTTCTTTGGGTTCTGATGATCCAGGTATATTTGCTAATGATATAGTTAGTGATTTTTATCACTTATATGCGGTATTGGTAGAGAAAGGGTTGAGTGATAGTGAAGCCATTCAAAAACTTCGAGATGTTAACGAACGTGGCAAATTATATCGATTTCATGATCCAGAATTGTTTGGATAGTATGAGCTGTAATCATGTTTATAAAAAATATATTTAAATATGTGAGATGAGATCTGACATATAAATTGTATAGTTGTTTTTGTTGTTTTATATAGAGCAGTATCTACACTTTGACAAGTTTGAAATTGCTACTTTAGATATTCCAACACCTCCTTCAAATTATTATCATTTCTATATGTTGGTAGGATAGGTTTTATGTAACTAAGCCGCTTTACTCATTTTAATAGTGTCTTAATTAAGCACTGATCTATTCTGAATAACCGAAATTAATCCCTTTATAAACCCCCATTTAACAATAATCATCTCATTATTTATCCTTACTTTTTAATGATCTAATTTAAAACAAATGTCATTTTGTGTGCTTGACTGCAAAAGGGTAGAGCACTATTCTTTGCCTGCTGGCCTACATTGCCAGACGGTTTTAGCAGACCGTACTCAAGTACATTGAAAAAACTCGTTTTTTTTAATGTAGACCCGTTCGTCTCCCTTTTGTTGCGGTAGGACGGAAGGGGGACACCTTCGGGTGTGCTGGGTCTTGAGCCAGTCTGCTAACCCCCTTTCGTTCTGCCACCATAATTCTATAAATGTCTGGCAGAACTCCCAATAAAAAGGAGTTGGCTTTGCACATTCTTAATTTCTTGGCAGCCTTTGCCAAAGTCTATATCGACACAACTTAAACTTTTAAAGCAGTTTGATGGCCATTGGGCTTTTCAGGCTTTAATTCGTCACGACCAAAAAACTTGATCAACAATAAAACTTGAGATGTGCCACGCACAGTCTTTATGGGCTTTGCTATGCCTTTTTTTCTCCCAAAAAAGTATCTCGTTTATCTACAACAAGAATTTTATAACGGTAAAACTATGCGACATTCAGATCTTCCATTTCGTGCTTTAAGCGTGCTTCATACCTCTCGATATCTTTTTAATAAATATGGCTTTCATAAAGTCGGGGTAGACCGAATTATTGAATTGTCAAAAACGTCCAAAGCGACTTTTTATAATTATTTTCACTCGAAAGAACGTCTTATTGAAATGAGCTTAACTTTTCAAAAAGATGGACTTAAACATGGGGTGATTTCGATTATCAATGTTCAAAAAGAATTAACGCTAATTGAAAAGCTCCGCAAAATTTACTTTTTACATACCGATTTAGACGGACTCTACCATTTGCCTTTCAAAGCCATTCTTGAGATTTCAAAAACACATCCAAAGGCATATCAAGTGGTCGTTGAATATCGAAACTGGTTTATTAATGAAATCTATAATTTACTTTTAACAACCAATGCCAATGCCGCAAAACAAGATGCGTATATGTTCTTGTTTGTGATTGATGGGGCGATGGTTCAACTTTTAGACCCCAACAAACCAGATGAAAGGGAGAGATTACTAGATTATTTTCTGATCCAATTTAAATAGAAGCTAAAGTCAGCTTTAAAATGAGTGCCAAATTAAAGGCTTCCAACGATTCATATTGAAAAAATAGAATTGCATGGAAGCCTAAAATCTGACTAAAAACTTAGAATGTATTTTGAATAATGACGTCATCGTAAGGAAGTTTGCCCACACGTGGGTAAGGCTGAGAGGCTGACTTACCAACTGCAATCATTAAACACACCACATGATCTTCGGGTAAGTTAATGAGTTTCGCCATCGCATCAAAGTCAAAACCATCCATAGGGCAACTGTCTAAACCATGCTCTTGAGCAAGAAGCATCAAAGTTTGAGCAAAAATTCCCGCACTACGCATCACTTCGTCACGTTGGGTTTGTGGGCGGTCACGGTAATATTGATCAATTGCACCGACCATAATATTTTGCACTTCTGGAGTCGCGCCATCCCACACGCGTTTAGCATCGGCTTCCCACGAGCTTACTTTTGCACATAACACAATGAGTAATGATGCCTCGGTAACTTGTGGCTGGTCCCATGCAATCGTGCGAATCTTTTGTCTAAGTTCAGCGTCTTCAATCACAACAGGGCGCCAGTGTTGCAAGTTAAAAGCACTTGGTGCATTTGCTAAAACTTCTTGTAATAACTGTTTTTTGTTATCTTCAGAGATTTGAAAAGCAGGGTCAAAGCGTTTAACTGCACGGCGGTTACGGATGGCATCAATAACATTCATAAGATTTTCCTACTTGAGAATTGGGTAGCAGTATTAGTTAGTTTTATAACGTTGGGCTACTTCAGCCGAAGAAAAGTTTGGTAGTAATGTGATACGTGATTTTTCAAAATTATTCCATTGATTTTCGTCTTTCAGCACAGGAATTGTGATCGTTTCTTTATGGTCAAAACCAATCAGCGCCGCATCGACCAAATCATTGACATCCATTAATGGTGGAAGTTGGCTTAAGTCGATGCCTGAGCGTTCCCAAATTTCGGTTTTGGTTGCAGATGGCAATACGGCTTGAACATGCACGCCATGATCTTTTAACTCTAAATTTAAGCCTTGGCTAAAAAATTGGATGAAAGATTTACTTGCGCCATAAATGGTCGAACCAAATTCAGGAGCTAATCCAAGCACAGATCCTAAATTAATAATAGCGCCTTTACCTTTGCGTATTAAGGGTTGTGAAATTGCATGAGATAACCGAACCACCGCAGTCATATTTAAAGTCAGAAGTTTTTCAATCTCATTACGATCTTGAGTCAAAAAGTTTCCATTAAGTGCAATCCCAGCGTTATTGACCAAGATTTCAATATCAGCATCGTTTTTGAGTACATCTTCAATTTTACTGATGTCTTGGTCTTTTGATAGATCGGCTTGAATGAATTCAACCTGTACACCGTATTTTTCTTGAAGGTCTTTTGAGATTTTATCTAAGCGGTTGGTGTTTCGTGCAACCAAGATTAAGTTATGGCCACGTTGAGCAAATCGGTCTGCATAGACAGAACCAATTCCTGACGAAGCTCCTGTAATAAGTACTTTTGATTGAGCTGACATGTGATGTCTCCACGCTTTGATTTTTAGATGATGACTATAATCTAAAATATGCAAGTTTTGATGTCAACCATAATCAATGTATAATTATGAACAGTAGGGTGAATAAAAAGTGAGTAGGCCACCATGAAAGTCAGTAAAACTCAGGTAAAAGAAAACCGAGAAAAAATTGTTGAAAAGGCGACTCAACTCTTTCGTAACAAAGGCTATGACGGAGTTGGCATTGCCGAGTTAATGTCTAGCGCGGGCTTTACTCACGGCGGCTTTTATAAACATTTCACTTCGAAGACCGACCTTGTCTCAATTACTGTCAAACATGGACTTGAGCAGGTTTTAAAAAGAATAGAAGGTTTAAACTTAACTCAATTTATTCAGCTTTATGTGTCCCGCACTCATCGAGACAACCGAGATTTGGGGTGTACCTTAACAGCGTTATCTTGTGATGCTGCAAGACAGCCAGACGAAGTAAAAGTTGAATTTGAAGAGGGCGTTGAGCAACTTATTCAGTTCATTATGAACGAACGAGCAAAACAGGTTTCTTTGGAAGCGCCAGAGTTGAGAAAGCAAGCTATTAATATTCTTGCTCAATCTGTAGGGGCAATTGCCTTGTCTCGCGCATGCCCAGACCAATCAAACCTTAGCGATGAAATATTGGAAAGCTGTAAAGAAAGCCTTTTAAAGTTAGCCGATTAAACTTTTTTATCTCTCAAACTGGTTTGGCTAAATTGAATTAACCTCGCAATATCGACTGTTCTTTCATAAATAAGTTCTGCTGCATGTTCGCAGGCTTGTTCTAATGTGATGGGACCATTAGTTAGCGAAAAAGCAGCCGTAACGCCGTGTTCATAAAGCGCTTGGTAGCCTTCGCCTAATGTTCCTGCAACAACAATGACAGGAACATTGTGTGTTTTGGCAATTTGACTCACCCCAAAAACTGTTTTGCCACTTAAGGTTTGTTGGTCAAATTTACCTTCGCCTGTAATGACCCAGTCCGCCTTAGAAATTTTATGGGCAAGCTGATTGAGTTCAGCCACAACTTCAACTCCAGCTTTAAACTCCGCATTTAAATAACTTTTGGCTGCAAAACCTAAACCTCCCGCAGCACCAGAACCTGCTTCATCTCGTTTGTCGAAATCTAAAAGCTCAGCAGAGACATTGGCAAAATGGGCAAGAGCTTGGTCAAGTAACTCTATCTGAGCAGGTGAGGCACCCTTTTGTGGACCAAAAATATGAGATGCACCGTTTGGGCCACAAAGTGGATTGGTCACATCGGCAGCCAGTAAAAAACGAGTTTGCTGAATACGTGGGTCGAAATGTGTTAAATCAATTTTTGATAGGTTTTTAAGCGCGAGGCCACCTGCGGGTAAAACGTTGTGGTTAGCGTCGAGCAAAACTGCGCCCAAAGCACTGAGTAGTCCTGTGCCGCCATCATTGGTTGCACTACCACCCACAGTTAAAATAATGTTTTTTGCACCTGCGTCTAAAGCATCTAAAATGAGCTGGCCTGTGCCAAAAGTTGTGCTCTGGCAGGCATCACGCTCAGACGGTGGAACTAACTGTATGCCGCTCGCTTGAGCCATTTCAATGATGGCTATTTTTTGTTTTTCTAACCATCCCCATTTTGCTTGAACAGACTGACCTAATGGCCCTATTACGGTTTTTTCACGCCATTCACCTTCACAGACCTCTAACACAGCTTCTATGGTTCCTTCGCCACCGTCTGCCATTGGACATAACTGTGTTTCAGCATCTGGAAAAACCTCTTGCCATCCTTTGGCAATGGCTTGAGCGACGCCCAAAGCCGATAGGCTGTCTTTAAAAGAGTCTGGCGCAATCACAACCTTCATAAGTTCTCTAAATCTGTTTTTTTTCAATTAATTTATACTGCTTAAACTCATAAAAACCTACTTAAAATGACGTAAATTTCAGCTCATTACATCATTTCTATTTTTAAAAAATATAAAGTGAATTATGTTTTTATCTGTAAAAAACAGGTCATCATGTTTTTAAGATATTGTTATTATTTAAGTTAAATCATTTTTTGGTTTTGGCTGAATGATTGTAATTATAAAAAATATGGCACATATTATAACTAGCGTTGAGGCTGCCTCTAAATATCATGAGTAAGATAAAAGTGGATTTTTACTTATTAAGATAAACAGCAAATAGTGTAGATATAACCATAATTAAGTTGTGAATTTATTGCACCTATAGAATGTGTAAAAAGAAATAAGAGGATGACAAAGTGGATAATTCAGAAGAACAAAAGCATATTCAGGAAAATAACGGCTTTGCACGAATTGAACCCTATACTCATCCTGCGGGCGGATGGGGAGCTCTACTCAGCGTTGCTCGAAACTTAAAGCGGCAAGATATTTTAAAAAAAGGTTCAATTACCTTACTCAATATTAACCAGCCTACAGGGTTCGACTGTCCCGGTTGTGCATGGCCAGAAAAGAAAAATGCCCACGCGTTTAACTTCTGTGAAAACGGCGCAAAAGCGGTTGCATTTGAAGCAACCAGTAAAACAGTGACTCCCGAATATTTTGCAGGCCACACATTAAGTTGGTTATCAGAACAAAGTGATTTCTTTCTAGAAGACTTAGGTCGCTTAACCGACCCAGTCCGCTACGATGCTGAAACAGATAAATATGTCGCAATTTCATGGGATGAAGCATTTCAGATTATTGCTAAGCATTTACATGCATTAGATCACCCAGACCAAGCTGCATTTTATACTTCAGGCCGTGCGAGTAACGAAGCGGCATTTTTATATCAATTGTTTGTGCGAAGTTTTGGAACAAATAACTTTCCAGACTGTTCGAACATGTGCCATGAAACCACAAGCGTTGGGTTACTTGATTCGATTGGTTTAGGAAAGGGCACAGTCACCCTAGAAGACTTTGATTTAGCCGATGCAATTTTCAGTTTTGGGCATAACCCCGGAACCAATCACCCGCGTATGTTAGGTACTTTACGTGAAGTGTCTAAGCGGGGCGGTAATATTATTGCGATTAACCCCATTAAAGAGCGAGGCTTAGAGCGTTTCCAAGACCCACAAGCACCACTTGAAATGATGACCAACGGCAGTACCCCAATTAGTCGTTATTATTTCCAGCCTAAAATTGGTGGTGACTATGCACTCATGTTAGGAATTTTAAAGCACTTAAATGAGTGGGATAAAAAGGCGCTTACTTCAGGTAAACCAAGTGTTTTTGACCGAAATTTTATTGCGGTTAATACCATCGGTTTCGACGAGATGATTGCCGAAGTTGAAAAAACTGAGTGGAAAGATATTTATAAACACTCGGGCCTATCATCTGAACATTTAGAAAAACTCGCTAAACTCTTTTTAGAGTCTGAGCGCTCAATTTTCTGTTGGGGAATGGGAATTACCCAACATCGCCACGGAACATCCAACGTACACATGTTGGCAAATTTATTGTTGGCTCGTGGGCAAATTGGCAGACCTGGTGCAGGTCTATGTCCAGTTCGTGGACACAGTAATGTGCAAGGTGACCGAACTATGGGCATTAATGAGTTACCTAGCCCTAAATTACTCGACAACATTGACCGAGTGTTTGGAATTAAATCCCCTAGAAAAAATGGGCATGGTGTAGTCGAAACCATTAAAGCGATGTATGAAAATGAAGTAAAAGTCTTTATTGGTTTAGGTGGCAACTTTGCAGTTGCGACACCAGATACGCCGTATACCCAAGAAGCGCTTAGAAAGTGTAATTTAACCGTTCATGTTGCAACCAAGTTAAACCGTAGTCATTTGGTTTGTGGTAAAGAGGCACTCATTTTGCCTTGTTTGGGCCGTACCGAAATTGATGAGCAGCTGCATGGTCCACAAGCCATTTCAGTCGAAGATTCGATGAGTAATATTCATTTGTCGGCTGGGCGTAATACCCCAATTTCTGAAAATATTTTATCTGAACCTGACATCGTGGCAAGAATGGCTGAAGCGGTGTTGCCAGATAGTAAGATCAAATGGAAATGGTACATTGAAAGTTATGATCGTATTCGTGACTCAATTGCTGAGGTCTTTGATGAGTTCCATGATTTTAATTTACGTGTCTATAATCCGGGTGGATTCCATCTAGAACATCCAGCTAATCAGCACATTTGGAACACAAAAAGTGGTAAAGCACAGTTTATGATTACACCACTGAGTGAAGTCTATGGCGATAAAGAAAATCAATATGCTGCCGCTTATACCGAGAGCAAAGTTTATACCTTAATGACCACTCGCTCTCATGACCAATACAACACTACGCTATATGGTCTTGACGACCGTTACCGTGGGGTATTTGGACAGCGCCGTGTGTTGTTTATGAACCAAGCTGATATTGATGAAGCTGGCTTTGAAGCAAATCAGTGGGTTGATATTGAAAGTGTTTTCTCAGATGGCGTGAAACGTATTGTGCATAGTTTCCGCATTGTGCCGTACAACATTCCACGTGGCAGTTTAGCTGCGTACTATCCAGAGACCAATCCTTTGGTGGCCTTAAGCAGTCATGATAAATACGCCAAGATTCCAGCTTCAAAAAGTGTTCCTGTGATTTTGCATGCTGGTGATGCACCTGCACACTTTAATTTGGCAACAGCAGTTGACCCTGAAGATGCCGATAAGAAAGTAAGCAGCCTTTAAATTAACAGTGATATAAAAAATGTAATTCAAACAAATGGCGCTCTAAACAAGCGCCATTTCAAGATAAAGGAAATTATTTTGACACCACATTCTTATGGGGTTGAAACATTACAAGTAAAGCGGTTTAAGAAAACCGAATCTGAAAGTGTTTTAGATAATATTGTTCAAGAACATCCGATTGCTTTGGTATATAACGGCATTTCTCATGCAGTGATGATGGCAACGCCTACCGATATTAATGTGTTTGCTAAAGGTTTTAGTCTGTCCGAAGGAATTTTAACGAGCTTAAAAGAGTTGTATGCCATTGAGGTTCATGAAAGTGAACTGGGAATTGAAGTGAATATGACCATTTCATCTAGAGCATTTGCTGCGTTAAAAGAAAGGCGACGTATGTTGGTGGGTCGTACAGGCTGTGGTTTGTGTGGTATTGAAAGTTTGGAGCAGCTTCAGCTCGATATTCCTAAAATTACGATCGGGCCTTCCAAAGAATGGCTTGAACAAATTCCAATCGCGATTTCTCATTTAAAAGATCAACAGAAAATTACTGCCTTAACGGGTGGCGCTCATGCCGCTGCTTGGGTGGTTCAAGGCAAAATCATGGCTTTGTTTGAAGATGTTGGCCGTCATAATGCTTTAGATAAATTGTTAGGTTATTTAGCTCAAGAAAACTACGACACCAGTTCAGGTTTTGTTGTTATGACCAGTCGTGCAAGCTACGAATTAATCCGTAAATGTGCTCAGCTTAATATTGGTTTATTGGCTTCAATTTCTGCTCCAACCAGTATGGCCATTCGGCTCGCAAAAATATCTGGCCTAACTTTAGCAAGCTTTTGTCGTGGAGATGATTTCGTTTTATATACATAAAGGTCATGCATTTAAATATTGATAAGAGCAGTTCAAATGCTAAGAATGATCAAACATAATGGAAATATACATTTCTATTTTGCCTAATTTTAAGTTAAGTACGAACTTTATACTTTATGATCAGACTTATATCGTTCAGAGTATGTCCCAGTGGCTTGGTTACAGTCCTTAAAAGATTGGGCAAAACGTCTAAAAAAACAAATTATTATGCTTTGGTTTGCATCGAAGCATCCTCAAATGCCGATATTGCCTAAAATTTTGGCAGTGATTGCTGTTGCCTATGCTTTTAGTCCGATCGATTTAATTCCAGATTTTATTCCTATTTTAGGTTTTGTCGATGACGCTTTAATTTTGCCCATTCTTATTTGGTTAGCTGTTCGCTTTACGCCTAAACAAGTCATTTTAGATGCAGAACAACAAGCTGATGAATGGCTAGAGCAGCAGGAGCGACGACCTCAAAATTATTTGGTCGCTGTATTGATTATTTTAGTTTGGATAACGCTAGCGGTAATGGCCTATTTCTATTTTGGCGGCGGTTTATAAGCCTTAAAAGTACAAGATATAGAATCGTGAATTTAAAGGCATTAACATTGTGCTTTGCTACAACTCAAAGGATAATAACGTTTTTATAAGCTATGAGTTGCAGATAATGAAAATCGTCGCAGATGAAAATTTGGCATTTACCGATTACTTTTTTTCAGAGTTTGGCGATATTCAACACCATGCAGGACGCACCTTAACACATGCAGATGTAAAAGATGCAGAAGCATTATTGGTTCGCTCAGTCACTGCGGTGAATGCAAGCTTAATCGAAAATACAGCATTAAAATATGTGGGTAGTGCCACAATCGGAACCGATCATTTAGATATTCCTGCTTTAGAGAAACAAGGAATTACATGGGCAAATGCGGCAGGTTGTAATGCGCAGGCAGTTGCTGAATATGTCATTACTGCTTTACTTCATTTAGATATGAACCTTTTAGAACAACAAGAAAAATTTACCCTAGGAATAGTGGGGCTTGGAAACGTCGGTACGCGTTTGGCACATATGGCCCAGTTGTTGGGCTGGAGTGTGATTGGTTTTGACCCATATGTGCAGTTAGATTCAATTAAAAATGTGAGTTTAGAAACTCTTTTGAAACAAGCCAATGCAATTTCAATTCATGTGCCTTTAACCAAAAATGCTGAACATGCGACGTATCATCTTTTTGATGAGCAAGCGTTTGCTGCACTTCAACCGAACACAATTTTAATTAATAGTGCGCGTGGTCCAGTCGTGAAAGAAGCTGCTTTAATTGAAGATATTCAGCGTACCCAGCGTAAAGTTGTGCTCGATGTATTTGAGCATGAGCCAGTGATATCTGAAGAGCTTATCGATATGTTAGCGTTGGCAACACCGCATATTGCAGGTTATAGCCTTGAAGGGAAGGCTCGTGGCACCCAAATGATTTATGAAGCGTTCTGCCAAAAGTTTGGATTCGATATAAATAAACGTTTCGAGACCCAATTGCCTGCATGTGACGACTATTTTTCAGGAAATGATTTAAAAGCGGTGTTAAAGCAAAAATTAGCTCAAATTTATGATATTGCTCAAGATGATGTCAACATCCGTGCTTGCATTAAAGAGGGCAAAGTTGAGCAAAAAGCATTTGATTTATTACGTAAGAATTATCCGCTGCGCCGTGAATGGGCAGCACATGGAGGGCCGCAGGCATGAATTTAAGTTATCAACCTACTTGTTCAATTGATGCCTTAAAAGCACGTGCCAAGCTCTATAACCAGATTCGTCAATTTTTTGCTGAACGTGATGTCATGGAAGTGGAAACACCGATTGTTTCGCAAGCAGGTGTCACCGATGTGCATTTAGCTTCTGTTCAGGCTTTACGTCATATTAATGGCAAATTGCAGACTCAATATTTACAGACTTCGCCTGAGTTTGCCATGAAGCGTTTGCTGGCGAGTGGCAGTGGGCCGATTTACCAGATTTGTAAGGTTTTTCGAGACGATGAACACGGGCGTAAACACAATAGTGAATTTACCATGCTTGAATGGTACCGTCCCGCTTTTGATCTAAAAGCTTTAATGCATGAAACCGCCGATTTATTGCAAAGCTGTTTGCAGCATCGCTTTGGTGAAGTTCGTCCGTTTATTTTAAGTTATAAACATGCTTTTCAAGATCGTCTTGATATTAACCCATTACAAGCAACGTTGAAGCAACTCAAAGATACGGCAAATCGCGTGGGATTAAACCTTGATTTGGGTGATGACCGTTTAGCTTATATCGATTTGTTATTTTCGCATTTTGTTGAACCAAGTTTAGGGTTTGATGCACCTGTCTTTTTAACTGACTTTCCACCAGAAATGGCATCTTTGGCAAAAGTAAAAGTAGATGAAGATGGGGAAGAGATTGCAGCACGTTTTGAGGTTTATATTGAGGGTTTAGAGCTGGCAAATGCTTACGATGAATTACTTGATGCAGACGTATTACGCTCACGCTTTGAAGCAGACAATGCAGAACGGGTTAAGCAAGGCCTTCATGTTATGCCTTTAGATGAACATTTGTTAGCAGCTTTGCCTCATATGCCAGAATGCTCAGGAATTGCTTTAGGTGTAGACCGCTTACTCATGGTTGCCATGGATCAGGTTAAAATTGAAAAAGTCATTACCTTTCCAGCAGAAATTGCTTAAAAACTGACAAATAAAAAAGCCACAATATTGTGGCTTTTTTATTGAGGGTTTATTTAGCTTAAGCTTGTTGAATGCCTGCAACAACCCAGTCTTGCTGAGAGCCAGCAGGCTTAACAAAGTGCCAGATTTCAGTAAATGGTTGTGGCAAGCTGTTTAAATCTTCACTCACAGTACCCGTGAAGCGTACGCTTACAACGTATTGACCATTTTCAGTCGCGCTGTCTACAACCATCGCATTCAGATTGCTAAATTCAGCAACGTCTTGATCTTGGTTTTCCATGATGTCGTTATACATAGAACTATAAAGTTCTGGTGTTAAGTAACGGCGAATTTCTTCAATGTTACTTGCAGTATTCATCGACTGGATGTGATTAAAACGTTGACGTGCAATACGTAAGAAAGCAGCAGGTTCACTACCATCTGGAAGTTGATTGCCATTGCTCGTTGTTGCACTACCAAAAGGAGCTTGGGTTGCTGCACCGCCACCAACAGATTGACCAAAGATATTTGTATTATCTCCAGCATTACGTGGTGTCGCTTGTGGCGCAGCAGAACGGCCAAATGGGTTTTGACCATCATTATTTGGTGCGTAAGGATTATTACCCGCTAATTTTTTTTTTGCGCCCAATTTGCGGAAAACAAAAAAGGCTAAAGCTGCTGCAAGTAATACCCAAAGCCAGCTAGGAATTCCACCTTTTTTCTCTTCTTGCGCTTGAGCAGCTTGTTCTGTTCCAGCTTGAGTTGCTTGATGTTCAGTTGATGTTGGTTTGTCATCAGCTAAAGCATTTGCTGCAACAGCACCTACGGCAGCACCAGCCACACCAGCTGCAACCATTGAACCAACACCCGGACCTGATCGTTGAGGTGCAGTAGCAGGTTGTTGAGCAGGAGTCACTTGACGAGGTTGTTGATAAGACTGGCTTGAAGTAGAAGAGCGTGCCATACCGTGGCTTTTACCACCACCTGCACGTTTAGCTTCAGCAAGAGGCGAAATTGCTAAAGCAGCCATTAAAATACCGGTAATCAAGCCACGCTGGTGTACTTCCATAGGAAATTCCTGTCTAAAATTAAATTGTAATAGTATTTATGAAGGTATTTACGCTAAATTTCAACCATAAAAGTATGTTTTTTTATGTCAATTCATCACTCAGTTGCATTGCTTCGGTCAATGCTTCATGTAGACGGGCAACTGCAATGACTTGTACGCCGGGAATTGCTTTTTGCGGCGCATTACCTCTTGGCAAAATGACATACTTAAAACCATGTTTTGCAGCTTCTTTTAAACGCTCCTGACCATTTGGTACAGGACGAATTTCACCAGAAAGACCCACTTCTCCAAAAACTGCAAGTTGTTGAGGTAAAGCTTTAGTCCGTAAACTTGAAGCACATGCTAATAAAACTGCTAAGTCTGAACCTGTTTCGGTAATTTTTAAGCCACCCACAATGTTCACATAGACATCTTGTCCTGTGGTTTGAACACCGCCATGACGATGCATGACAGCAAGCAGCATGTTCAAACGGTTTTGTTCAAGACCAAGTGCGACGCGACGAGGTTGCCCTTGGGCATCATCAACTAAGGCTTGGACTTCGACCAAAAGAGGGCGAGTCCCTTCACGGCTAATCATGACAATTGAACCGGGAATCGCTTCATCATAACGGCTTAAGAAAATGGCAGAAGGGTTAGCAACTTCGCGTAAACCTTTATCTGTCATGCCAAATACGCCAAGTTCATTCACCGCACCAAAACGGTTTTTAACAGCGCGAATCATTCGATAACGTGAGTCTGATTGACCTTCAAAGTACAGTACACAGTCCACCATGTGTTCTAAAACACGTGGACCTGCCAGTGCACCTTCTTTGGTCACATGACCAACAATGAAGAGTGCAGTGCCACTATTTTTTGCATAACGAGTTAATAAAGCAGCAGATTCACGAATTTGTGAAACACCACCCGGTGCCGATTGAAGTGTTTCTGTATAAAGCGTTTGGATCGAATCTAAGATCGCCACGACAGGTTTTTCTTGTTCTAAGACTTCGCAAATTCGTTCAACACAGGTTTCGGCCATGACTTTTAACTGGTCGGTAGGCAAGTCAAGACGTTGTGCGCGAAGTGCAACCTGAGATAAAGATTCTTCACCGGTAATATAAAGTGCAGAACTTTTTGCACTTGCCATATAGGTTGCTGTTTGCAAAAGAATGGTCGATTTACCAATTCCGGGGTCACCACCAATCAATACGACTGAACCCGTAACTAAGCCTCCGCCAAGTACGCGATCAAATTCACTGATACCAGTCGGTAAGCGTGTTTCATGAGAAACCGAAACTTTATTTAGCGTTGTAATATTGGCAGCTTGACCCGCATAGCCCCCAATTTTCGGACGTGCGCGATGAGCAGTGGTAGGCTCAAGTTTAACTTCAGTCAAAGAATTCCATTCACCACACTCTGAACATTGACCTGCCCATTTAAGATGATCGGCACCACATTGTTCGCAACGGTAAACAGTTTTGACTTTGCTCATATTAGACTTCAGTTAAAAACTTCTTAATTAATAGTAGAAACGGAGTATAACAAAACCAAAATAGAGAATCAGTTTTGAAGTGGAATACATTTTGCTTAATTTAAAACAACGAAAATATCAGGTCATTGTTCATGTGTTAGATAATTTAAAAGATTAAGGTCGAGCAGGGGTATTTTTAATAAGCAGATGAAGGACTGAAATGAAATTGAACATTAGAAAAACGGTCAATTGAATCGTCTTTTTAATTTAAAAATCAGACAAGTTCAAGTCATGTTTTTAGACCGTAAAGTGCGTTGTATTGCTATGGGCTTGTGCGTATTATCAGATTTAATTGTATGTAGCTTGAAATCATCAGCAATACAGATAAAAATCGGTTAGCTGAAAAATTATCAAAAAATATACATTTAAAAGATACCTGCAAATGGTGCGATATCGTCTTTTTGATTTTAGCTAACGGACTAAAAAAAATTACTGGAGTGTATTGATAAGATGTCGAATCAAAATCTGAGTGAGTCTCATGAACAAGGTGAGCTCCATCGTAGCCTGTCAAATCGGCATTTACAGCTGATCGCGATTGGCGGTGCAATTGGTACGGGATTGTTTATGGGATCAGGCAAAACGATTAGTCTTGCTGGCCCCTCAATCTTATTTATTTACCTGATCATTGGTGTGATGGTGTTTTTTGTCATGCGTGCGCTTGGCGAATTACTTCTTTCAAACCTTGCCTATAAATCATTTATTGATTTCACAACAGATTTAATTGGCCCATGGGCAGGTTATTTTGTCGGTTGGACCTATTGGTTGTGTTGGATCACCATCGGTATTGCAGATCTTTCCGCAATTATCTATTACTTACAATTCTTCAATAACGGTCTACCTTTCTCGCCTGTCGAAGGTGCCATGATTAGTGTTGCAGCCATCGTATTCATTATGGGTTTGAACTTGTTAACAGTTCGCTTGTTTGGTGAATTAGAGTTTTGGTTTGCACTTATCAAAATCCTAGCAATTATTATTTTAATTGCTGTGGGTCTATGGATGATCTTTACGGGCTTTACCTCGACGACAGGTGAAGTTGCTTCATTTACACATCTATGGGCAAATGGCGGTTTCTTCCCGACGGGTGTACATGGCTTCTTGGCAGGTTTCCAGATTGCGATTTTTGCTTTCGTTGGTGTAGAACTTGTCGGAACAACGGCTGCGGAAACTAAAGATCCTGAACGTAATTTGCCTAAAGCAATTAACTCAATTCCAATTCGTATCATTATTTTCTATGTGCTTGCATTAATTATTGTCATGTCAGTAACACCATGGAATAAAATTGATCCAGCGATCAGCCCATTTGTAAACTTGTTTAGTCAAGCAGGTGTTGCAGCAGCAGCAATCTTGATGAACTTGGTCGTGTTGTCATCAGTGATGTCATCAATGAACAGTGGCGTGTTTTCAACAAGCCGTATGTTGTTTGGTCTATCTCGTGAAGATCAGGGACCAAAAGCTTTTGGTAAATTGAACAGACGTGCAGTACCTGCAAATGCATTGTATTTCTCTGCTGCGTGTTTATTGTTAGGTGCAGCATTACAGTATTTTGTACCAAATACCGTTGAGGCGTTTACGCTTGCAACAACACTTTCAACAATTCTGTTCATTTGCGTGTGGTTACTGATTATCTGGAGTTATATCCGTTATTACACTACACGTCCTGAGCTGCATGCAAAATCAACATTTAAATTGCCAGGCGGCTTATTTACATGTTGGATCACGATTATTTTCTTTATTGGTATGATTTACGTGTTGTCTTTAGAGCCAGATACGTTTAAAGCGCTTAAAGTCAGCCCAATTTGGTTTCTTATATTGATCGTTGGTTATTTCTTCTTCTATAAACCGCGTCATAAAAAGTAATTAAATTTATTTGGTTATGATCAAACGCTGGCTGAAAAGCTGGCGTTTTTTATGCATATTGTTTTTCTCTTTAAGTTTACTCTTTAGCCGTCTGCATGATCACGGTATACTGCATCGAATTGTTTAAATCAGGTGCTCAGATGCGTCGTGTCATTTGCCTCATCAGTTTATTGAGCAGCAGTATTTTGCTAAGCGCTTGCGGTCAGTCAGGAGCATTACAGCTACCTTCTGATCCGAATTATGACAAACGTGCGAAATACTTGCTCTATCGTAATAAAGAACAGAAACAAGTTGTGCAACAGGATGAACAAGCTGAACAGCCAGTTGAATCATCAGCCCCAACCCAAACAACTTCACCTTAAGCTTTGAAATAAGGACACATTCATGAGTTTCACTCGCATTAATGGAGTATTGCACGCAGAGCAATGTTCTATGGAGCAGCTTGCGCAGCAATTTGGCACACCCTTGTATGTTTATTCAAAAGCAGCTTTTGAAAAACATTACTTAGATATGGACCGTGCTTTTGATTTTATTGATCATCAAATCTGTTTTGCGGTGAAATCTAACTCAAATTTAGCTGTTCTTAATGTATTGGCAAAACTTGGTGCTGGTTTTGATATCGTATCGGGTGGTGAGCTTGCACGTGTTTTAAAAGCGGGTGGAGATGCATCTAAAGTTGTTTTTTCGGGTTTAGGTAAAACCGAAGCCGATATCGAAACATCTTTAAATGTAGGCATTGCTTGCTTTAATGTAGAGTCTTATGCAGAACTAGACCGTCTTCAAAAAGTTGCAGCTCGTCTAGGCAAAAAAGCGCCGATTTCTTTACGTGTAAATCCAGACGTAGATGCAAAAACGCATCCTTATATTTCAACAGGTTTAAAAGAAAATAAATTTGGTATTCCAAGTGATACCGTTTATGAAACCTATCAATATGCTGCATCTTTACCAAACCTTGAGATTATTGGAATTGACTGCCACATTGGTTCGCAATTAACCGAGACTAAACCATTCGTTGATGCTTTAGATCGTGTCATGTTGATGATTGAGGAACTAAAAAAACTTGGCATCAATCTTAAACATATTGATATTGGTGGTGGTTTAGGTGTTTGTTATAAAGATGAAACACCGCCAAGTGTTGAAGAATATGCAAACTCAATGAAACCTGCTTTAGAAAAGTTAGGTCTTAAAGTTTATATGGAACCGGGCCGTAGCATTAGTGCAAATGCAGGTGTGCTTTTAACCAAAGTTGATTTGCTCAAGCCAACGACTCATCGTAACTTCGCCATTATTGATGCTGCAATGAACGATTTAATTCGCCCTGCATTATATGAAGCATGGATGGATATCCAACCTGTGGTACCAAGTTCAGATATTGAAGAAAAAACTTGGGATCTCGTAGGTGCAATCTGTGAGACAGGTGACTTCATTGGTAAAGATCGCTCATTGGCTTTAAAAGAAAATGACTTGTTAGCTGTTCTCGGTGCTGGTGCTTATGGTTTTGTAATGAGTTCAAATTACAATACACGTGGACGTGCTGCAGAAGTGATGGTGTCTGGCGACAAAGCTCATTTGATTCGTGAACGTGAAACAGTTGAATCCCTTTGGGAAAAAGAAAGTTTATTGCCTGAGGAGTAAATGAAATGTTGTTAGAATTTACTAAAATGCATGGCTTAGGCAATGACTTTATGGTGGTTGATCTAATCAGCCAACGTGCCTATTTAGATACAGAAACAATTCAACGTTTAGCCGATCGTCATTTCGGTATTGGTTTTGATCAACTTTTAATTGTTGAACCACCTGATTTACCGGAAGCAGATTTTAAATATCGTATTTTTAATGCAGATGGTTCTGAAGTTGAACAATGTGGTAATGGCGTGCGCTGTTTTGCTCGTTTTGTACATGAGCGTCATTTAACAACGAAAACAAGTATTACCGTCCAAACTAAAGCAGGGATTGTAAAACCTGAACTGGGGCAAAATGGTTGGGTTCGCGTGAATATGGGCTACCCGAAATTCTTGCCGAATGAAATTCCGTTCATTGCTGAACAACCAGAAGCTTTATATACACTTGAGTTAGCCAATGACCAAAACATTAGTATTGATGTGGTCAATATGGGCAACCCTCATGCTGTCACTATTGTTCCTGATGTATTAACTGCGGATGTTGCTGGTATTGGTCCACAAGTTGAATCGCATAAACGTTTCCCTGAGCGTGTGAATGCTGGCTTTATGCAAATCATTGATGAAAAGCATGTACGGTTACGTGTATTTGAACGTGGTGTAGGTGAAACCCTTGCGTGTGGTACAGGAGCTTGTGCTGCTGCGGTAAGTGGTATGCGCCGTGGCTTACTGGGTAATTCAGTTGAAGTTGAACTTGCTGGTGGTAAGCTACAAATCGAATGGCAAGAAGGTGATGTAGTCTGGATGACGGGTCCAACAACACATGTATATGATGGGCGTTTGGATTTACGTTATTTTCAAGGCTAAGTAAGATTTTTCTTAGGGAAAAGGCCTTAAATAAGGTCTTTTCCCTTTATTATTTTTACAAGAATAAATATTGAGAGAAAAATGCAAAATAGAATTAGAGGAGCAATTTATGGTTTGCTGATTGGTGATGCAGTCGGTGTGCCATATGAATTTCATTCAGCTTTGCAGCTTCCACTTTACTCACATATTGATATGATTCCACCTAAAGATTTTAGGCGAACTTATCCTGATATTCCAATTGGAACATGGTCAGATGATGGAGCTCAGGCTCTATGTTTATTAGCATCCCTATTGCATTGTCAGAAACTCGATAATATCGATTTTGCTAACCGTCTTCGCAATTGGTACCGTTATGGTTATATGGCGGTTGATTATCAAGTGTTTGATATTGGAGTGCAAACTGCTCAGGCGTTACAACGTTATGAAGCTGGAGTATCTGTAGAAGAGATGGCTAATACAGATGAACATTCGAATGGTAATGGAGCGTTGATGCGTACATTACCTGTGGCATTATGGCATAGGGGATCTGATTAGCAATTAGTTGAGTTAGCCTATCAGCAGTCTCATTTAACGCATGCTCATCTTCGATCAAAAATTTGCTGTGCTTTATATTGCTTATGGGCAAAATATTTATTGAAAGGACAATCAGTTAATGATGCTTGGAAATCTAGTATTTCCATACTGATGCAACTTTATAAAAATAGTGTTAATGAACAGCAAGAACTTAATCATATTATTGATTCAACTCATGAGAAAAAAATATCGGGCAGTGGTTACGTAGTGGATTGTTTACATTCAGCTCGTTTTGCTCTGCAGCAAGGTAATTATGAAGATGTCATTAAAACGGCTATTGCCTTAGGACAAGATACTGATACAACTGCTTGTGTTGCAGGAGGATTGGCAGGAATTGTGTTTGGATATGAAGGGATTCCACAAATATGGTTACAGCAGTTAAGAGGGAAAGAATTGCTAGAGCCGCTATTAACACGATTAGAAGAAGTATGACATGAATTTAATTTTCTTACCGGGCGCATCAGGCAGTACGACATTTTGGCATCCCTTGATTGAAAAATTACCTCAGCATTACCAGACAAAAATTATTGGTTACCCGGGTTTTGGGGATATACCAGAATCCCTTGAGATCAAAAACTTTGAAGACCTAAAAAAGTATGTGGTTGATCAAATTAATGAAGAATCTGTAATTGTTGCTCAATCTATGGGTGGGATTTTTGCTGTTGCAGCAGCGTTGCAAAAACCTCAATTGGTGAAAGGGCTGGTCTTGATTGCAACTTCTGGTGGAATTAACCTTGAACGATTTAATGTGCAAGACTGGCGTGAAGCATACCAGCAAGCATTTTTAAAATATCCAGATTGGTTTATTACTACCAATGCCAACTATGAAGAGTTCTTATCAGATATAAACGTTGAAACTTTATTAATCTGGGGTGATAACGATCCGGTGAGTCCCGTTCAGGTGGGTCAATATTTAAATCAAAAATTTGAGAATTCGACGTTATATGTTGTGAAGGATGGTGATCATCAGTTGGCAGAAAAACATGCCGATGAAGTTGTAGTGCAAATAAAAGACTATTTAAAAAGTTGAAGTAATTCTTTAAGGTATAAAAAGCGTGCTGACATATAGCACGCTTTTAAAAATTTACCTTTTACTCAAAGCCAGTTTTAAAGCAAACAACACAAAAATACTGCCTGTAATCCGGTCCATATATTTCACAAACTTAGGTTGCTTCAGATAACGTGACAGTGGCTGCATGGCTAAAATTAATAAAATTGACCATAAGATTCCAATCACCACATGAATCATCACAAGCCCCATAACCCAAGTGATAGCAGATGCTTGTGGTGGAATAAATTGTGGAAGAAATGAAATATAAAAAATTCCAACTTTGGGATTGAGTAAGTTACCCAAAAAACCTTTAATAAACCAATTCTGTGAAATAGCCATATTTGAATTACTTCCTTGCATGTCTGAAAGTTGGCTACGCGGTTTTAAAATCATATTTAAACCCAACCATGTAAGGTAAGCAGCCCCCATCCATTTCAGAATATTAAAAGCTAAATCAGAAGCCATGAGCAAAGCACCCAGACCACAAGCAACCACAATTCCCCATGCAATACAGCCAAGGCTGATACCCACTGCTGCTTGAAATGCTTTCGATTTACCTTCAAGAGTAGCAGTACGAATAATTAAAGTCGTATCGAGACCAGGTGTAAGCGTAAGTAATGTAATCGCAATTAAGTAAGGAATGAGTAGGGTGGTCATGACAGCAGGGTTCCGACGAGTACTTAAGATGAAGTTTAATATATAAGGTAGAGAGTTGTTATGCTGTGTGATCTTAAATTTCCTGAACAACAACTTTTTGATACACTGAAAAAATAAAATGAGCAAATAAATGGAGAGCAATTTGGATTTTGCATTACAGCTGCTCTCAATGTGGTTAAAAGAAAGAAAAATTCAGAACCAGTCTGAGCACACGATTACGGCTTATGAAAGGGATGTTAAAAGTTTTCTTGAGTTCTGTGAACACAAACGACTAGATTTAAGAAATATTGAAGCTTCAGATTTACGTGAATATTTGGCCCAGCGTGTTGAGCAGGACCAGTTAAGTTCAAGCAGTATGCAGCGTCATCTCACCTCAATTCGCCAGTTTATGAAATGGGCTGAACAAGGAAAATATCTAGAAATTAACCCTACTGATGACTTTAAGTTAAAACGTCAGCCTAGACCCTTACCGGGTATGATCGACATAGAAATGGTTAATCAAATTTTAGATCAACCTATGCCTGAAAAACCAATTGATCAGCAATTATGGTTAAGAGATAAAGCCATGCTCGAGTTACTTTACTCAAGTGGTTTGCGTTTGGCTGAACTGCAAGGCTTAACAATTAAAGATATAGATTTTAACCGTCAATTGGTACGTATTACAGGTAAAGGGAATAAAACCCGTATTGTACCATTTGGAAAAAAGGCGAAAGAAAGCCTATTGAATTGGCTGAAAATTTACAAAATATGGAAAGGGCATTTTGATCAGAATGCTTTTGTTTTTATTTCTCAAAGAGGTGGTGTGTTAACCCCACGGCAAATCGAAAAGCGTGTAAAGCTTCAAGCGCAAAGAGCGGGTGTGAATGTAGATTTACATCCTCATTTATTAAGGCATTGTTTTGCTAGTCATATGTTATCAAGTAGTGGTGATTTGCGATCAGTACAAGAAATGTTAGGCCATAGTAATTTATCTACGACACAAATTTATACGCATATCGATTTTGATCATTTAGCTCAAGTCTATGATCGAGCTCATCCGAGAGCGCAAAAGAATGAATAGATTTAAAAACTGCCTTAATAATAAAGTTGATTAAAATGGCAAGTCTTATACGAATGTAGACATCATTTGTATTTTTTTAGAAATTTGTTTAAGAGAAATAGCGGAAATAGTCAAATTGACCATTTTGATCTTTGGATATTTTGTCGGTACCCCTGACTCAAAAACATCTAATTTAGATTATTTTAAGGCGATCTTATGTTTCTGACTAATAAGCTAAATAAGATAAAAAGATAATAAAAATCAATATATAAAATAGAGTGTAAAAAGAACAAAATAGCAGCTAATAAGGCATAATATTTTTTTTATGAACTGATGGTTTCATCTTTTTTGTGCAGTTCTGGAAAATTGTGACTTGACCGAAATGCCAAACACATTGCAAGATAGGGTACCTAAAAAATTTTAATTGAAGAGTTAATATACTTTTCTCAACATTTACTTTTGCTAGAACAGCCGAGGATTACATGAAGGCTCTTGTTGCTGTAAAACGCGTGGTTGATGCCAACGTCAAAGTTCGTGTTAAGCCGGACAATAGTGGGGTTGACCTAACTAACGTTAAAATGTCAATTAACCCATTTTGTGAAATCGCAGTGGAAGAAGCGGTTCGCTTAAAAGAAAAAGGAACAGTATCAGAAATCGTTGTTGTTTCTGTGGGTCCTAAAGAAGCTCAGGAACAAATCCGTTCTGCAATGGCTCTGGGAGCAGACCGCGGTATTTTGGTTGAAACTACTGATGAAATTGGCGCTTTAGAAGTTGCTAAAATTTTAAAAGGTATCGTTGACGCTGAAAAACCAGAACTTATCCTTCTTGGTAAACAAGCAATTGATGATGACTCTAACCAAGTCGGTCAAATGCTTGGCGCATTATTAGGTGCGGGCCAAGGTACATTCGCTTCTGAAGTGAAAGTTGATGGCGGCAAAGTACAAGTAACTCGTGAAGTTGACGGCGGTTTACAAACTGTTGAACTGGCACTTCCTGCAATCATTACAACTGACTTGCGTTTGAATGAGCCACGTTATGCAGCATTGCCTAACATCATGAAAGCTCGTAAGAAGCCACTTGATACTAAATCTCCTGCTGATTATGGCGTTACAGCTGGTACTAAGCTTAAAACTGTTAAAGTTGAAGCTCCAGCAGAACGTAAAGCTGGCGTACAAGTGAAATCTGTAGATGAGCTTGTTGAAAAATTGAAAAATGAAGCGAAAGTGATCTAATACGGAAGGATAAAATCATGAGTATTTTAGTTATCGCTGATCACAACAACCAAGTACTTAACGGTGCTACTTTAAACGTTGTTGCTGCAGCACAAAAAATCGGTGGTGATATTACTGTATTAGTTGCTGGTTCTGGTGCTCAGGCAGTTGCTGATGCTGCTGCTAAAGTTGCTGGTGTAAGCAAGGTTTTACTTGCTGACAATGCTGCTTATGCAAACCAGTTAGCTGAAAACGTAGCTGCTTTAGTTGCTGATTTGGCTAAAGGTTACAAATACGTATTAGCTGCTTCTACAACGACTGGTAAGAACATTCTTCCACGTGTTGCTGCTCTTCTTGATGTAAGCATGATCACAGACATTATTTCTGTTGAATCTGCGAATACATTCAAGCGTCCGATTTATGCAGGTAACGCGATTGCGACTGTTCAATCTGACGAAGCAATCATTGTAGGTACAGTTCGTGGTACAGCATTTGATCCAGTAGCTGCTGAAGGTGGCTCTGCTGCGGTTGAAGCAGTAAGTGAAGCGAAAGATGCAGGTATTTCTAACTTTGTATCTGAAGAAATCGTAAAACTTGACCGTCCTGAATTAACAGCTGCTCGCATTGTTGTTTCTGGTGGTCGTGGTGTTGGTTCTGGTGAGAACTACCATAAAGTACTTGATCCATTAGCTGACAAGCTTGGTGCAGCACAAGGTGCTTCACGTGCAGCAGTTGATGCGGGCTTCGTACCGAACGACTTCCAAGTGGGGCAAACTGGTAAGATCGTTGCACCTGACCTTTATGTTGCTGTAGGTATTTCTGGTGCGATCCAGCATTTAGCTGGTATGAAAGATTCTAAAGTTATTGTTGCAATCAACAAAGACGAAGAAGCGCCAATCAACAGTGTTGCTGACTACTGGTTAGTTGGTGATTTGAACACTGTAGTACCAGAGTTGGTATCTAAACTTTAATCTTTACTGGTTAAAGTCGAAGAACCCTTAGTTTTTACTAAGGGTTTTTTTATTGTAGGAATGAATAAGTTAAAGGCTAAATTAGATTTGCTGTCTCATTTTGGGTTTGATTTTTATAGAATAAAAATCACATAGTTTTAATATGGTGAACCTATGCTCATTACAGCGATATGATAAGAATAATATGCAATTAAATTATACAAATATCACCAGATTGACCATGTAGATTCCGTACATTCCAAAGCGCTTTTGTGCTATACTATACAGCTATATTTTTTTCGATTTTAGTTCAGTTTTCGGAACTAAATTTTTTGCAAGATCAAGACATATAAGCAGATGGAAATTTCTATCTGCAAGAAGGAGTATGCATGAGCGTATCGGAAATCCGACCGATTGCCATTGAGGATGAACTCAAGCATTCATATTTAGATTACGCGATGAGTGTAATCGTATCTCGTGCATTGCCGGATGTGAGAGACGGTCTGAAACCTGTTCACCGTCGTGTGCTATTTGCCATGCACGAATTGGGCAATGACTATAACAAAGCCTACAAGAAATCTGCACGTGTTGTTGGGGACGTAATCGGTAAATATCACCCTCATGGTGACTCAGCTGTTTATGAAACCATTGTACGTATGGCTCAGGACTTTAGTTTACGTTATTTATTGGTAGATGGTCAGGGTAACTTCGGTTCGATTGATGGTGATAGCGCAGCTGCAATGCGTTATACCGAAGTCCGTATGACTAAGTTAGCGCACGAACTTCTTGCAGATCTAGAAAAAGACACAGTTGATTGGGAAGATAACTACGACGGATCTGAGCGTATTCCTCAGGTGCTTCCAACACGTGTTCCTAACTTGTTAATTAATGGTGCTGCTGGTATTGCTGTAGGTATGGCAACCAACATGGCGCCACACAACATGACAGAAGTTGTGAATGCATGTTTAGCCTATGCCGACAATCCGAATATCTCGATTGAAGGATTGATGGAATATATTACTGGTCCTGATTTCCCTACAGGCGGTATTATTTATGGTAAATCAGGTATTGTTGATGCTTACCGTACAGGTAAAGGCCGACTACACATTCGTGGTAAATACCATTTCGAAGAAGATGAAAAGACAGGCCGTATAACGATCGTCTTTACTGAAATTCCATATCAAGTCAACAAGGCAAGAGTTATTGAACGTATTGCCGAGTTAGTTAAAGAGAAAAAACTTGAAGGTATTTCAGAGCTTCGTGATGAGTCTGACAAAGACGGTATGCGTATTGCGATTGACTTGAAACGTGGTGAAAATGCAGAAGTCATTGTAAATAACTTATTCTTAAATACACAGCTTGAAAACTCTTTCAGCATCAACATGGTTTGTCTTGACAACGGACAACCAAAATTGATGAATCTGAAAGATATTATTGCGGCATTTATTCGTCACCGCCAAGAAGTCGTGACACGTCGTACCATGTTCGAATTGCGTAAAGCACGTGAACGTGGTCATATCTTGGAAGGCTTAACTGTAGCCTTAGCCAATATTGATGAAATTATCGAAACCATTAAAACTTCTGCTAACCCAGCTGAAGCGCGTGAGCGTTTACTTGCAGGTGAGTGGGCTGGCGGTGGTGTTGTTTCTTTACTTGAAAATGCTGGTGCTATTTCTGTTCGTCCAGATGAGATCGAAGGTGAAAACCCAGATCGTCCATTTGGTTTAACTGAATCCATTTACCGTTTATCACCAACGCAAGTAGGTGCAATTTTAGAATTGCGTTTACATCGTTTAACGGGTCTTGAGCAAGACAAATTACATGCAGAATATACTGAAATTTTAGGTCAAATTGCTGAACTTACAGCAATTCTTAATGATTTTAATTTATTGATGGCTGTAATTCGTGAAGAATTAGCACAAGTACTGCAACAGTACGGTGATGGACGTCGTACAGAAATTATTGAATCACGTATTGATTTCAGTCGTGAAGATTTAATTCCAGAAGAGCAAGTCGTATTAACAGTTTCACAAACCGGTTACGCAAAAACTCAACCACTTTCTGACTATCAGGCTCAGCGCCGTGGTGGACGTGGTAAGTCTGCAACTTCAATGAAGAGTGATGACTTTATTCAGCATCTCATTGTAGCTTCAAACCATGCGACTGTGCTGTGCTTTACTAACGTAGGTAAAGTCTATCGTCTTCGCGTATTTGAAGTGCCTCAAGCATCACGTGGTGCAAAAGGTCGCCCGATTATAAACTTGTTACCTTTAGATGCGAACGAAACTGTAACTGCTATCTTGCCGTTAACAGAGTTCCCAGAAAACCATTACGTATTTATGGCAACAGCTTCAGGTACGGTTAAACGTGTTGATTTGGAGCAGTTTGCTAACATTCGTTCAAATGGCTTACGTGCAATTGAACTGAATGAAGAAGATACCTTGATTGGCGTTGCGATTACTGATGGTAATCAGCAAATCATGTTGTTCTCGAATGAAGGTAAGGCAATTCGTTTTGCAGAAACTGACGTGCGTTCAATGGGTCGTACTGCTAAAGGCGTCCGAGGTATGCGTGTTAGCTTTGCAAGTAGCACTTTAAGCGAAGAAGATGCAGAAATTGAAAATGATGAATCTGATGACAATGAAGATTCAGCAGATTTAACTGTAGTAAGTCGCATTGTATCGCTTGTTGTTGTGCCTGAAACGGGTGAAGTGCTGTGTGCGAGTGCCAATGGTTATGGTAAACGTACTCCTGTAAATGACTTCCCAACCAAAAAACGTGGTGGTAAGGGCGTTATTGCGATTAAAACAAGTGAACGTAATGGTGAGCTTGTGGGTGCAGTATCTATTGATGAAAGCAAAGAATTGTTGCTTATTTCTGATGGTGGCACATTAGTTCGTACGCGTGCTGCCGAAGTTGCAATGACTGGTCGTAACGCACAAGGTGTACGTCTGATTCGTTTAAGCGAAGAAGAAACTCTAGTGGGCGTTGTGTCTATTGATGCTGTTGAAGATGAAGAAGAGTTTCTCGAAGGAGAAGTGGATACTTCAGAAGTAGATGGTGAAGATGCAGTTTCTACGAATGACGATGTGTCAGAAGAGTAAGTCTTAATTAAATAAAAAAGGAAGCGTAAGCTTCCTTTTTTATTGGCGGTTTATTTTGATTTATGAAAGATAAACACATCATAATTTCGATAATGTAGTGTTTTAACAGATGGATCTTTAGTTGCAAAATTATTAGGCTGACTTACGACAATCAAATCTTGCTTTTGCGTTAAAGCATCTTGAAGCTGTTGCTCACTCCATAAGTATTTTTTGCGTTGTGGTTCAAATAATAAACCATCTTTAATTTCTAAAGATGCACTATCTGAATGCACTGTATCCCATTGATTTACAATATATACAGGCTGTTTTAGCTGTAAAAGAAATGGAACATCATAGAAATAGTAATTGTAGAACACTATTTTTGTAGACGGGGTTATGTACTCAGCAAAACTTGTTTGTCCTACATTATTTTTGGTATCTAAAATACGAACGGCAAAAGGGACTGAACTACACAAAACAATTAAACTGATAAAAATATAGTTCAAATAGTTTATTTTTTGATTTTTATATAACCAGATTAAAGTCAGCGGAAGCACAATTAAGAGAGTGCCAATAGCATAAATAAATACGGCTTGGTTTTGGAAAAAGGGTTGATGTGCACGCATGAAATGCGGTGTAGCAGTAATACCTATTCCGACAAGCATAATAAATATAGGTAAACCCCAAACCTGTAATTTGGTTTTATATTCACTTTCAAGTACTTGGTTGATAACAAGAGCCAAGAAAACAGCCAGTGGGGGCACAGCTGGTAAAATATAGCCAGCTAGTTTAGACGGAGGAATAGAGAAGAAAACTGTGACAGAAATAAACCACCATACAAGTAGGGTAAGTAAAACGGATTGCTTATACTTCTGAAATACGGCTTTAATAGATTGAAATCTACTTGCAAAAATCCATGGTAAAAAACTGACAAATAAAATAAGCAGATAGAAACACCATGGTTGCTTATTATTAAACTCTTTTGAACTAAATCGGCTAAATTGCTGGTCTATAAAGAAATAATGTAAAAATTGTGGGTATTTAAGTTGAACTGCATATAGCCATGGACTAACCAGTAATATAAATAGCAAAATCCCCAAAGGGTTAAGTAATGAAGGGATTTTTTTCCATTGTTTGGTGTAGAGCAACCATGGTAAAAGAATCATGCCGGGAATTAATATCCCAATCAGACCCTTACTTAAAAACGCAGCAGCACCTGCAAAATACCCTAAAAATAAAATAGATTTACGTGCTGAAATTGTGAAATCAACAAAACATAAAACACTAACGGTAATCCATGAAGCAAGGAGTAAGTCATGATTAATATATTCACTGCTACCAAAAAATAGTAAATTGGTGCCTAAAATAATGGCAGTAAGTTGTGCTACACGTTCTGAAATGTGATTTCTAACGAATAAGAATAGGCTGATGAGCATGAGTGTAGCTGCTAGCACTGGAACTAATCTCAACACCCAAATATGCATACCAAAAAGTTCCATAAATATAGAACTTAACCAATGTAATAGAGGAGGCTTGTGCATAAATGGCAAGCTATTGATACGGGGAATTAACCAATCTCCCGACTCAAACATAGATCGACTAATGTCTCCGTAGCGTCCTTCATCTGGTACAGAAAGAGGTCTTATCCAAGACAAAACAAACAGCCAAATCGGTAAAAATATTAATAAGAATTTGGAACTACGAAGCCATTGCTGCATACATAATCCTTAATGTTGAAATGCAAAAAAACGGTTAAGTAAGAAAGTCACAATTGATGTCAGGACAATAGCTACACAAACCAAAGTTGAAATAGGGGTGCTGAAATACAGATTAGAAAGCAAGAGAAAGCTCTCATTAAATAAAAAGCCTAATCCAGCGACTAACGTAAATTTGGGTAATGTTTGTCGATGAGAAATATGCTGGGCTTTAAAAGTAAAAATACGATGCCCAAAATAGCTCACCCAATAGGCAAGTAAAAAGGCGACTAAATTGGCATACTGCAATGCAATGTTTCGTTTAAACAAGAGCATGACAATACTGTAGTGCGTAAGTGCTGCTGCGGCCCCAGTCGTGGTAAACCGCGCGAGCTGAAAAATATGAGCAAACATTAGAAACTAGAGAACGTGTTTTCTGAGTGAGTGATTGGGTGTTCTTGCTTAATACGAGAATGTTCGGTTGAAACAATATATTTTGGTCGATTTTTAACTTCTGCATAAATTCGGCCAATGTATTCACCTAAAATTCCAATGAATAACAATTGAATGCCACCTAATAGCGTCATGCCTGCTGCAAGAGTTGCCCAACCAGGTACAGAAATTCCTTCAATCAGGGTTTTAATAATGATCCAGACACCGTAACTCATAGCGCCTAAAGCCAATAGGGCACCTAGATAAATACAAATTCGTAAAGGTAAATCTGAAAACCCAGTTAAACCAGACATTGCTAGATTAAATAATGCTTTCACGTTAAAACTAGAACGACCATGTTGACGATCTTGTTCTGAGAAATTGATTCCGATACTTTTAAAACCGACCCATGCATAGAGGCCTTTCATATAACGATTTTTTTCTGGAAGTTGTTTAATCGCTTCGACAACTTTTGCATCAAGAAGTCTGAAATCACCAGCATTTTCAGGAATATCAATAGGAGAGCTTAAGTTTAGAATACGGTAGTAACCTTGGGTTAGAGTCCGTTTTAGCCATGATTCAGTGGTACGATTACGAATGCCATAAACCATGTCATAACCATTTTTCCAAAGGTTAATCATGGTCGGAATTGCTTCAAAAGGATGTTGAAAGTCAGCATCAATGAGCAGTGCAACTTCACCATTTACATGGTCTAAACCTGCGCTTAAAGCAGCTTCCTTACCAAAATTTCGCGATAGTTCCAGCACAACTAAAGGATAATCTTCGATCATCGTTTGCAAGATCGGAATAGTATCGTCTTTGCTGCCATCATCGACCACAATAATTTCATAGCTAAGATTTTGTTGCTTTAAGCTGTTTGCTAAAGCTGGAATAAATGTCTTTAAATTCTCTGCTTCGTTATAAGCGGGAACAACGCAGGATAAAAAAGGTTTTGTGCTCATTGCATTGCCCCTAGTCTGGTAAGTTGGATGCCATTTTTCTGGCAATCAAGAGGGAACTGATCAGAACAAAAATATTGGTATTCTTGGATACGTGCATACTGGATTGGATCTTGCTCACTTGGTGTAGAAAGTGAGGGATGACACATAATCAGTAAGTGATCTTTTGCTTGAGCAAGCCAATATTGGTTCAGTTCGGCATAATCAGTTTGTTTAAAGTCATAGATACCAGCGAAATATTCATTTTGGCTAAACTGGTAGGTTTGGCATGCTTTTGCTAAGGCATTTGATCCAAGTGCAGAAAGCATATGAGTTTTAAAACGATAATGGGGTAGATAAATTGGATGTTGTAAATTACGTATCCAACCAGTAAATTTTTTCTCTTTTAAAAGTTGCAGCAAAATATCCCGTATAAACGGAAATTGATGAATATGTTGGTGTCCATCAATAAAATCGGGTTGTTTTCCCATGACTGAAACAAATGCATCCCATTGTTCTTCAATACATTGGGTAATTAATTCACGGTTAAGATTTGATGACCATGCGCGAAACATAAGTGCAGGTAAGGAAAAAACCGTATTACCTGAAGTAAACGCATGAGTGAAATTTAAGTGTAAACCAATGTCAATTTGATTCGATAAAGGTTTAAGTTTGGCAGCAGCAGTTTCCCAGAGCTCAGATTGGGTCATACATGAGGTCGCTTGAAGAGCTCCTCTTTCAATTAACTGAATAATTGCATTAGATATCTCTGCATTCATTGCAAAGTCATCTGCGCAATAACATACCTTTGCCATATCAAATTCCGTCATAGAACAGGGTAGCAGAGTTACCCTTTTAGGCTGCTGAAAAACTAGACAGTTTTACTATGAAGAAATTTCCTTAATTCCAACTTAAAGTTTTTTTAAGGTTTTATGACAATTGTTACTAATTAATAATTTGAATTTATTGGTTTTTTTATATTTTTATGGTCAATCGTTTTTAAGAAATGACTTTTAACTATCAGATTTCATAGTAAATAAAAATATAATTTATGCTCCAAGTTCAGTTGACTCTTCACTTGGAGGCTTTTAAACGTGAATATGCCCAGATTAAAAAAATAAGGCCGATTGTCGCAAGAAAAATCAGTTTTGGTACAACCGTTGCTAAAGGAACACCCATCTGGTTAAGTTGTACAAACATTTGTACACCATGTGTCGATGGTAAACACCACGCAAACCATTGTAACCATTCAGGCATTGCTTGATGTGGCCATGCAGCGCCAGTTAATAAGAATAGGGGTACAGAACTAAACACAATAATATGTCCGGCACGTTCTGGCATGTCTAAAAGTGAACCAATCAACATGCCTAATCCAATCACACAACTAATAAAAATTGGAACGGCAATGAGTAGGCCTATAAAATTTCCACCATGGGGGTAGTCATTGAACCACAAGGTAAAACCAAAAAGATAAAAACACCCTAAACAACCAATGGTAAATATACTTGCGAAAATTCCAGCGAAGCGAACAGCTGTAATTTTTTGGTGTTGCTCACGGTAGCTTGCAATCAACATTGCTAAACCTAGCACAATCGTTTGATGAATAATTAAAGATGCAACAGCCGGGAAAATATAACTTCCATAGCCTGAAAGGGGGTTAAACAAAGGAACTTGATGAATAGAAAGCGCGGGTTGGAAATGTGTGCGCTCTCCAAATTTTTCAACATATTCTTTTAAGGTCGCTTCAATGGATGTAGCTAAGCCTAAACCAATTTCTTTAGTTTTTAAAAAGTTGGTTGTACTTAAATATAAGCCAATTCCGCCTGTTTCTCCACGGCGTAAGCTTTGCGTTAGGTTACTTGGTAAAAGTAAAATACCATCGGCTTTTTGTTCACGAACCATTTGTTCCGCTTGTAAAAAATTGCTTGTAACGGTAACAATATGAACATGCGGGCTATTTGCACTTTGACCGATTAATTGGGAAGTTAAGAGGCTTTGTTCTTCATCAACAATTACGATTGGAATTGATTCTGCCCGCTCAGCTTTATATGCAGTAGGGTAAAAAAAACTATAAAGAATGACCGATAAAATCAGAGTTGTGAAAACTGAACTGTTTCCTACAATATCTTTAAATGTTTGCAAATATGCCTTTAAAAATTCTTTCATTGCACTGCTCTCCCAATTAATTTTTTAAGCAGTAGAGAACTTAAAAAGAAGTAAATAAGGCAGTAGCCAATGAGTATTAAAAAAGGAATCATTGAAATGAAAACTGGACTTCCAATCACCCATTGTTCAGTTTGCAGCTTGGCATAAGGGGTATAGGGAATAATCAGTGACCAAAACTTGGTGAAAATAGGGGCATTATTCAAAGGAAGAGTAACGCCTGCAAAACTTAAAGAGGACCCGCCATAGACAGCGATAAAGCCAAAAGTTTTACTTAAATTTTTGGTTGCTAAAATAACTGTGCTGCTAATCAAAGCGTAAGCAAAATAAAGTAGAAACTGTGCGCATAGCAATAAACTAAGAGAACCTGCTACGAACCAACCACGGATTTCAACCAGCCAAAACATCCATAACCATGTCCAGAAACAGAAAATAAGACTATAAAGCAAATTTTTAGCCAATAAGCCTTGAAGAAAACTTTCTCGGTTTACCCAAACCGTTAATGTGCCACGTTTAAGTTCTTGTCCAATGGCAAAGGCAACACAGCAGCATAGCAACAGATGCAATACGGCAGGCACCATAAATGGCTCTAAATAAAACTCATAGCTCATGCTTGGGTTATAAAGCGTCGAGATTTTGACATGAGCGGTAGGAACATCTAAATAGGGAATATTATTGACTAGATAACTCTGGCCTGCATAGTCTGCTAAAGCATTGAGGGTACTGACCAACATTGCGGAGGAAATGGTATTCCCGACACTAAAAAATGACTGGTTAAATGCAATATTAATTTGAGCATCTTGCGCTTTCACAAAGCGTTTTTCAGCGCCGTCTGGAATGAAAACATAGCCCCATATTTTGGTTTCATTGAGTAGTTGTTCCGCTTCAGTGGAGCTTGCCGTAATTGTTTTAATCTCTACCGTATGATTCAATGAAAGATACTTTTCAATATTACGGCTGAGTTCACTTTGGTCCTGATCAATAATCGCAATCGGTAAGTGTTCAGCTTTACCTGCGTAAAACATGCTGCTAAACATAAAAATGATAAAAGCGGGGATGAGTGTCACCATACACAAATCCCATTTATTGCTTTTTAGATAGTTTAGTTCACGTAATATACTGGCAAACATGCTTTATTTTTCTTCTTTAATTTTAAATAGAACACTCATCCCAACTTTTAAATCTTGCACTGGACGCTCAGGTACCAGATGTAATTTAAAGCTACGAATATCATAGCCTCCAGTTTGGCGAGTCGTTTTAATGGTGGCAAATTCACCTTCAGCATCTATATTCTTAATTTTAAAATTCACATTCTGATTAAGTGCTGGAATGAATCCTTCAAGGGTTTTATTTTTATAAACAGAGGCATATTGATTTTCACCCACGTTTAAACTTACCCATAAATCATCATCTTCTAAAATGCTGACAACAGGTACACCCATAGCGACTAATTCTGAAGGTTTACCATAAGTTTTTGAAACCGTACCTGAAATAGGGGAGAGTAAACGTGTCTCTTCCTCTAGTGCTTTTGCTTCACCTACAGCTGCTTTTGCAATTTCAACCTGTGCATCTGCCGTCGATTTTTGTTGGCTCGTACTGCCACGTTTCGCACGAGCATATTGTTGATAAGAGGCTTCGCTTAACTCTTGAGCAGAAGTTTGTGCCGCGAGCATTTCATCTCGTCTTTGACGTGAAATCACACCTTGTCTATATAAATTTTCACCACGTTGGTAAGTAGTTTTTGCAAGGTTTGCTTGTGCTTTCGTGCTTTGCCAGTTGGCATAAAGAGTATCGATATTTTCTTGTTGAGAACCGCGATCTACCGTGGATTGAAATGCCAAAGCTGATTGTAAAGTAGCCAAAGCTTGTTGTTTTTTAGCTTCTATTTCTGGGCTAACCAAACGAACAAGCGGCTGACCTTTAGAAACTTTCTGGCCTTCTTGTACATAAATTTCTTCAATACGACTCGGAACTTTTGTACTTACGTGAATAGTTTCGGCTTCAACACGACCTTGTAATTCAATAGGCTTTGGCTGATAACTTTTCCACAATCCAAAAATAATTACACCTAATAGGGCAATAATGATTACACCAATAATCAGTTTAATTTTTGAATTTTTAGGTGGTTTGGAGTCACTTTGATTTGTGCTTGATTCTTGCTGATCACTAACTTGATCATCTTTTTGAACTTGGTTGGTTTCTGCCGTATCCGCAACAGGAGCATCTTGTTCTGAATGAGCTGAGTCTTGATTCATTTTATACTCCCCCTTAACGGATATAGTCAGTATATGGTTGATTAACGTAAGCTTTAAACTGGTCAATTGAACCGTGACTTTGTAGTAAGGTCGCGAGTGACATGACATATTTATAAGCATTTAAAGCCATTTCAGTTTTTAACGCGCTTAATGCATTTTGTGCATCAATCACTTGGGTTGCTGTACCCATTCCTTCACGGAAAGAAAGCTCTTGAATACGTAAGTTTTCTTGAGCCGCATTTACGTTTCTTTGTAAGAGTTGATGACTTTGCTGAGCAGAGTTGAGTTCGTTATATGACTTATTTAAAAGAGCTTCGACCTCTTGTTTAGTTCGTTCAGTCATGAGTTCAGAAGCATAGCGCTTCAATTCGGCAGCGTGAATATTCTTATTTTTATCTACACCTGAAAATAGGTTGTATTTTGCCATTACACCGACAATCCAGTTTTCATTTTTATCAAGAGCATACTCACCAAAGACAAAAAGACTTGGTTTATTTGCAGCTTGTTGAGCTTGAATATTTACATTAGCCAGTTGAGTATCCATCTGCATTTTTTGTACAAGACTAGATTTTTGCGAATAACTGGTTAAAAGAGATTCTAGAGTTTGGCTTGGCGTGTTGTTTACAAATAATGGTGTACTTAAATCTATATTATTTTGTTGATGTAAAAGATTATTAAGACTAAAACGGCTGGCATTTAAGTTAGCTTGAGTATTTTGTAGAGTACGTTCCGCATTATTACGCGCTACTTCAAATTGCATGCGTTGCCCCTTACTAATAAATCCTTGTTGTTCGAGCTTTAGGGCATTGCTGTAATGTTTTTGCATCGCATTAAAGTTAAATAAACTACTTGCGACCAGTTGCTGCTGTAATTGGACATTAAAATAACTTTGTACCACTTCAAACCGCTGTATATCTTGTTGTTGCTGGCTTGAAAGCTCTGAACGCTGTGCTTGAATATTTGCTATTTTTTTTGCACTTGTGGTTAATCCACCTGTATAGAGTGGCATAACGACTGAAATAGAAGGGCGTATAACCTGATCTTCAATAGTCAGATTCGCATAATCTGGAAATCGATTTATACCATCATGGATAGTTTGATTTGCGCCTTCTTGAACTTGTCCTAGCACATCTGATGGAATGACATTGTTCCACTGTGAAAGTTTGTCATTCAGCCCTTGGCTTAAATCATTCTCAAGTTTTTGTTTAAAAGAGCCAAGAGGTACATCTGTTTCACTATGAAAGGCATATGCTCTGACATTTAAATCAACTCGAGGTAATCCGAGGCCCTTTACGGCTTCAGCTTCTAATTGAGATGCTTGCTGTAACGCTTGATTGGCTTGAGTACTATATGAGCTTTTCAAAGCTTGTTGTTCTGCTTCAGCATAACTTAAGCTTTGAGCATATAAATGATCAGTAAAAAAAAGACCTAAAGCCAAAGCAAGTTGTTTTGGTTTAAATGAAAAGGGAAAAATAGACTGTTTATATCGATGTACTGGCATTTTAAATAACAATTTTTTGGCATCCCTTATAGTTTAAATTTCTTGTTATTAAATTCAATTATCATATTGTTTATTATACATTTGTATAAAAACATTTTAGTTTTTAGCTCCTTTAATTATTGAATTACTAAGCCAATATTTTTGTAATACCCATCAAGGTATGTGAAATTATAATCACAAGTCAAGTTGATCTTTTTGCTTAAAAATCTTTTTAAATTTTGAAGGCGATAATTAAAACTATGGAAATAACGACAACAATAATTGAAAAAATAAACCTAAATACAGTCCAGCATTGAAATATTTGCTTGAGAAGCTGCTGCAAGCTTAAGCAATCTGTGGTTAAATGCCATTTTTATTGTGTTTGACTTTATACAAAGGAAAAATCATGCGCGCGTACAATTTCTGTGCTGGTCCTGCTGCATTACCTACTGCCGTTTTAGAAAAAGCTCAACAAGAATTGTTGGATTGGCAAGGTAAAGGTCTATCCATCATGGAAATGAGTCACCGTAGTGCTGACTATGTTGCTGTGGCTGAAAAAGCTGAAGCAGATTTACGCAAGTTAATGAATATTCCAGAAAACTATAAGGTACTGTTTTTACAAGGCGGTGCGTCATTACAATTTTCTGCGATTCCTTTAAACCTTTTAGGTAAGAACAGTAAAGCTGATTATATTGATACTGGCATCTGGTCTGAAAAAGCGTTAAAAGAAGCAAAACGTTATGGCGACATTAATGTTGTAAATGCTGGTATTAAAGTAGATGGTAAGTTCGCAATTTCTGAGCAAAGCGAATGGAATTTATCTGATGATGCAGCCTATGTACATTATGCAGATAATGAAACAATTGGTGGTTTACAGTTCGCAGGAATTCCTGATGTAAAAGCTCCACTCGTTTGTGACTATTCATCAAGTATTTTATCTGCTCCATTAGATGTGACCAAGTTTGGTTTGATCTATGCTGGCGCACAAAAAAATATTGGTCCTGCTGGTTTAACAATTGTCATTATTCGTGATGACTTACTTGATCAAGCTAAGCCAGAAATTCCAAGCATTTTAAAATATGGTGATCAAGCGAAAAATGGTTCTATGGTAAATACACCATCAACTTACGCTTGGTACTTGTCTGGTTTGGTATTTGAGTGGTTGCTAGAGCAGGGTGGGGTAGATGCTATTCATAAAGTTAACCTTGAAAAAGCTCAGTCATTATATGGTTATATCGATTCAAGCGATTTCTATAACAACCCGATTGCAATTCCAAACCGTTCAATTATGAATGTACCGTTTACGTTGGCAGACGAAGCTTTAGACAAGCAATTCTTAAAAGAAGCTGAAGCAAACCATTTGTTGAATTTAGCTGGACACCGTTCTGTCGGTGGTATGCGTGCAAGTATTTACAACGCAGTACCTTTAGAAGGTGTACAGGCATTAATTAGCTTTATGGATGATTTTGCAAAGCGTAATGGTTAAGCAAATCAAATAAATAAAGCCCTCAAATGAGGGCTTTATTTTTAAATAAATTTTATGAATTAAAAGGTACTAAACCAAACTGGTGCATGAATATAGCTGCTAAAAACATACCCAATACAAAAAAGCAAAACGCACCAGTATCGACCTTTACGCGCAGGCTACTAGATTGAATGAGGCTGGTGGTTTGTTCGGGTATAATCTTCATTCAATAACCTAATTATTAAAATATTAGTGAAATTCAATTAGTTTCACCCTTTTTAGCACAAATAGTCGCTTGAATCCAGATATTGCCGCGAATATATTCGCCAATATTAAAGTTTTTATACAAATCGTTTTTGGTTGCAATGCGCACTAATATGGCAGGAAGATCATCTTCTAAAACCAAAGTAACATCATAAAGGGTATATTCTGCCCCCATAAATGTCATAGAAGTTTTGCCAACAATATTACCTTGGAACCATGCTTCATCTTCTTGACCAAGATTTTCACCATATAAATAAGCAACCATTTTAGAAAAATCAACGGTTACAGGTTCTTGATCTTCTGGGGTTTTTGGTTGCCATTCATTAATAAGTTCCTGTAAATTTTCAGGAGCAATACCATTATGTTCAGTCAAAATCGCATTTAATGCACGGTGATGTTTAATTGAGGCTGGATCATCAACAACGATTTTTTCGCCTGCTGGAACAGGTTCTAATTCATAAGCCCAAGCATTAAATTGAACTTGATAATCTTGAGTTTTGTCATATTGACAAGCGTTAACGCTAAATAAATTATCAAATGCATAAACCGTTGTATCTTTATTTAGTTTTAAACTTAAAACTGCTTGGGTCGCAGAGTCACAAGTAATGATACGTTCAATTTTCGCATTATATTGATATGGACTTTCAAAACTTGGAAAGGCTGTTTTGAGCGCTCGAGGTTTTTGATTTTCAACCGCAATAATCTGGTTGATCGTAACTTTTTGGTTTTGTGGGCCTTGAATCAACCAAAAAGATTGATCCATATCTTCTTCATGTTCACATAAGCCCATTGGCATTACAGGTGCATCAAGTGCTAGTCCTAACCATTTTGGTACATCTGTTTCAGGATGGGACGTCAATAAATTCCAATGTTCGCCATGACTACCAAAATTTTGGTCATTTACTTTAATTACTTCTGGACTGTTTTGATTTTTCATAAGCACGATGCTGTTGGGTTCACATTACTTGTTATATTAAATCGAGGGTGTTTACTGTTTTTCAAGTCACCATATGTAAATTCTCTTGTAAAAGCACATATTTAGTCATTTAAAGATAGATATTGCTTCTATTTATAAAATAAAAGGTAGATCTGGCCAGTAAAAAACTTAAACACCAAATTAAAAATAAGTTTAATGCTTATTACTATTCACCTTAGAAAAGCATCTGTTAGACTTATATTTTTAGTGGAAATAGAGAATAACGTGCTGCCATTTAAACTATGGGTAGACGCAGATGCCTTACCAAGAATCTTACGTGAAGTGATTTTGCGCGCATCAGATCGTTATCAGTTAGAAGTTATCTTTGTTGCTAATCAAAATGTTGGTATTACACCTTCTGTTCGCATCAAGTCAATACAGGTTTTAAGTGGTGCTGATCAGGCCGATAAAGAAATAGTCGATCGTATGATTGAGAATGACATTGTCATTACGCAAGATATTCCACTAGCTGCTCAAATTATTGAAAAAGGCGGCGTTGCCATTCATCCCCGAGGCGAAGTCTATACAACCGCTAATGTTAAGGCACGGTTACATCTGCGCGATTTCATGGATACGCTTCGTGGTGCCGGTGTACAAACGGGTGGCCCACCGCCTATTTCCGAGCGAGATAAGCGTGAATTTTCAAGTGCACTAGATCAAACAATTTTAAAGCAGAAACGTAAAACAGCTAAGTGAGCATCGCATGCCATCGCAAACCAATTTGGCTTTAACCTATGCCTTGTTAGTGTTTATTTGGGCAACCACTCCATTGGCTATTGTTTGGAGTGTGTCTGATTTACATCTTATGTGGGCATTGTTGTTACGCTTTTTTATTGCATTACCTTTAGCCGTGACCATATTACTGATTTTAAGAACACCTTTTCCGACTCATCGACAAGCAATTCATAGTTATGTTGCTGGATCTTTTAGTTTAATTGGTTCTCAAATTTTTACCTATGCGGCTACTCAATATTTAAGTTCAGGCATGATTGCGCTTATGTTTGGTTTAGCGCCTATTATGGCTGGACTTATTGGGCGATTTGCATTTGGCCAACAACTTTATAAGTTGCAATGGCTAGGTATGGCGATTGCGGTCAGCGGATTGGCTATCATTTGTTTAAATGGTACAAATCAGCATGTGCATCCGTTCGGCATTGTCCTCATGCTGATGAGTGTATTTGTCTATTCTTTTTCAATTTTTTGGGTCAAGAAAGTTAATGCACAGATTCAGCCTATGGCTCAGGCAACAGGTTCTATTTTAGTGTCTTCAATTTTGGCAAGTTGTCTTATTCCATTTATTTGGCAATATGCACCAACACATTTTCCAGAAGCTAAATCTTTATTTGCCTTAATTTATACGGTACTGATGGCTTCATTAGTTGCCATGTTTTGTTATTTCAAGCTTATACAAAATATTCAGGCAACAACTTTATCTTTAACAACGGTAATTACGCCAATGTTAGCTATGATGATTGGAGCAGCTTTAAACCACGAACAACTGTCGATTATGGTCTTTGTGGGGGCTTTGATTATCTTGTTTGGACTATTTTTATATTTCTATAAAGACATTCAAGCAAATCGAAATTTTGTTCGACATATTAAGTCTAAATAGGAGAAGATTTGGGTAATTTGTTGAGCTTATTCATTAAATTGTTCTAATTCGTAGCGAAATGCATGATCAAATTGATCTCCCAACTTAAGTAGTAGAAAATAGCGCAGCAATATAATATTAGGATTGTTAAGGGAAGGTCAGAACTTACTGATTTTTAAACCTTAATACAGCATCTAACGATATGGCCAAATAGTAGATGTCGACGTAATTTGACTTTAGCATCTGCTATTTCCCATCAATCACCTTGGATTTAGAAGGTATGTTTAAACCAATCTCACTGTATATAGGGTTGAGATATACTCGCGCAAGACGCAGTAATCATTTTATTTCTTTTATTGCATTGGTTTCGATGATCGGTTTGACACTAGGTGTCGCTGTGCTGATTACGGTACTTTCTGTGATGAACGGTTTCGATCGCGAATTGAAAAACCGTGTTTTGGGAATGGTGCCGCAAGCGACAGTTTCATCTACACAAATCCTCACGGATTGGCCTGAACTGGTAAAACGAGTTGAACATCATCCACATGTAACTGGGGTTGCACCTTTTACCCAATTGCAAGGTATGTTAACCGCGCAAGGTCAAGTCGCTGGTATTATGGTGACGGGTATTGATCCAAAATATGAAAAGAATGTATCTATTATTCAAAATCATATTGTTGCTGGTAGCTTAGATTCACTGAAAAAGGGTGAGTTTGGTATTGTTCTTGGTAAGGATATGGCCGATTCATTAGGCTTGCGTCTAAATGACAGTGTGACATTGGTTTTACCTGAAGCAACGCCATCTCCAGCGGGTGTAGTACCTCGTTTCAAGCGTTTTAAAGTAGTTGGTATTTTTAGTGTAGGTGCAGAGGTTGACTCTATGGTGGGTTATATCGCCCTCTACGATGCTTCAACCCTATTACGCTTACCAGATGGTGCCCAAGGTGTCCGTTTAAAACTAGATGATATTTTTGCCGCGCCACAAGTTGCAGATGACTTGGTGAAAAGTTTGCCAAGCAATTTTTATGCAACGAATTGGACCTATACGCATGGTAATTTGTTTAATGCCATTCAAATGGAAAAAACACTCGTTGGTTTGTTACTTGTACTTATCATTGTTGTTGCAGCATTTAATATCGTTTCATCATTGGTTATGGTGGTAACTGATAAAAAATCAGATATTGCTATTTTACGTACATTAGGTGCTTCGCCATCAATGATTACTAAAATATTTATGGTGCAAGGTACTGTTATTGGTGTGATTGGGACAGTTGCTGGTACGGTTTTAGGTGTAATTTTGGCTCTAACCATTAGTGATATCATTTCATGGTTTAACAATGTGTTGGGCTTAAATCTATTTGATGCTTACTTTGTGCATTACCTACCTTCTTATTTAAGATGGCAAGATGTGACTATTATTGTGACTGTGTCTTTACTTCTTAGCTTCTTGGCAACGATTTATCCGGCACTTCGTGCGGCCAAAGTTCAACCTGCCGAGGCACTGCGTTATGAGTAAAATTGTTTTAGAAGCAAAAGATATCTATAAACATTTTGATGATGGTAAATCTAAGGTTGAAGTCATTAAAGGTCTTTCTTTACAAGTTGAAGCAGGGCAGTTTGTTTCGATTGTTGGTGCGAGTGGTTCAGGTAAAAGTACATTGCTTCATGCGCTAGGCGGTCTCGAGCAACCAACACAAGGTCAAGTATTTTTAAATGGTCAGCGTTTTGATAATTTAGGTGAAGCTGAGCGTGGTTTTCAACGTAACAAATACCTTGGTTTTGTTTATCAATTTCACCATTTGTTACCTGAGTTTACTGCGCTTGAAAATGTGGCAATGCCACTTATGCTTCGCCCAGATAGCCAATACAAATCAGTAAAAGCACAAGCTGAATATTTACTAGATCGAGTGGGATTATCTCATCGTATGGATCATCAGCCAGGTGAGCTTTCGGGCGGTGAGCGCCAACGTGTTGCTTTGGCTCGTGCTTTGGTCACTCAACCTGCGGTTGTTTTGGCTGATGAACCAACAGGAAACCTTGATCGTAAAACAGCTCTAGGTATTTTTGAATTACTGACTGATCTTAAGAAAGAACTCAACATGGCTATGCTGATTGTGACTCATGATGAACAGTTGGCTCAGGCAGCAGATTCAATCTTGCATATGGAAGATGGTCTTTGGGTGAGCGGTTCTTAAAAAATTGTCATTAAATCACATTGTTAAAGCCCACTTAGTTGGGCTTTAATTTTGCCCTAAAAAGATAATGATATGACTTTAAATGTTAAAACTTATTTTAGTGGGGTGGATTGTAGGTATTGCATTCATGGGAATAGATCTTCCTTTAATAATGCAATATGGTTGGGTTGGTAAAGTTCTACTCTTGATCAGCTTTATTTTTTATATTTTTAAGCGGCATATTTTTGTAAATCGTCCCATATTAAAAGCAGTTTATTGTTTAATCTGTGGGCTAAGCCTTTTTGTTATAGGCTATCAATATGCTCAGCACGCCTTAAATGAAAGATTACAATTACGGGAGATGCGACCTGAGTCTTTAGACATTATTGTTTATATAGACCGAATAAGTGAAGAAAAAGATAATAAGACACAGCAAGTCGCTCAGGTTCTAGGGCGGTCATCCGATGTGGTGAATTGGTTGTTATATTTAAAAAATGAAAATGCTTTGATAGAAGGGCCAAAATTACAATTAGATCATTACTATCGAATTTCAGGTAAAACCAGACCAGCTCATAGTTATGCAGTAGCAGGTGCTTTTGATCAAGAACAATGGTTCATTCAACGAAACATAATGTCAGGTTTCAGTGTTCAGCATGTTGAGCCTTTAAGCTCAAATGAAATTTATCGATTGGGTTATCAAAATCACTTACAACAGCAACAGAAGTTTTTTACTAGGCAACAATTAAATATAGAAAAACTCCGACTAAAATTTAGATTAATGCTAAAAAAATCTCCCTTTCAGAATAAAGGATTGTTATTAGCGCTTTTGACAGGGGATGAAAGTCTTTTAAATGAAGATATTAAAAATCAATTTAAACAGTTAGGAATCTCTCATTTGTTGGCCATTTCAGGGCCTCATGTCCTCATTTTTGCAATCTTGTTATCATGGGGATTACATCAATTAGTACGACGTTATTATCCTCAGCTTTATTTGTGGCAACCCAAGCAAATATTGGCAATGATTCCGTTATGTTTTGGAGTATTGATTTATACGACTTTTGTCGGCTTTGAAATTCCAGCCTTAAGAACGTTACTTTCAGTATTTTTATTTGCCTTTTTATTGTTGATCAAACTGCCTGTTAAGCCATTCTCGCTCTTGGTTTACAGCGCAAGTCTACTTTTATTTTTCGACCCATTTAGTGTCTTATCGGCAGGTTTTTGGCTCTCTTATGGTTCTTGCTTTATTTTGTTACGTATTTATCAAACCATAGTACAGGCTCCAAATCTTGCTTCAGTGGGTCTGCTATCTAGAATAATGCTTTTAACTAAAACCCTAATTGAATCTCAGGGCAAAATATTTATTGCCCTATGTCCTCTAATGTTGATTTTCTTCCAACAGATTTCATGGGTTGCACCTCTCACAAATATTATTGCTGTTCCTCTGTTAGGAGGAGTTATTGTTCCTTTAAATATTTTCGCTGCTTGTGCGTGGCTTATTTTTAATTCACTTGGAAATGCACTCTTTCAGATTAATGATTTTTTGCTCAGCATGGTGCTGACGTGTTTTAGTCTTTTAGAGAAATTATCTTTACCATTGCAAGGTTTTAGTCTGACACCACTGGCTTTGATAGGCTTAAGCTGTGCCATTATTATCTTATTTTTACCACGTGGTGTTTTACCGAAATCTTGGAGTCTTATATGTTGTTTACCCTTAGTCATTCCGAATAAAACCTCTCAGCAAATCCAATTAAATATTATAGACGTAGGCCAAGGGCAGGCGATTTTTCTACAACACTCAGAGCAGACATGGTTAATTGATACGGGTGGTTCTTATGATGAGAAGGCTTTCAGTATTGGTCAAAATGTAGTAATTCCCTATTTACGCCAGAAAGGTATTAATCAACTAAATCATGTGGTGTTATCTCATCTTGACCAAGATCATAGTGGGGCATTTCCCGCCATAAGACAGGCTTTTCCTATCAAACAAGTTATATCAAATCAGCTATGGGCAGAGCAGGTGAAAGAACCATTTACCTATTGTCATCAAGGACAAAAATGGCAATATCCTCAGTTAGATATTGAGATACTTTGGCCCAAAGAAAATGATTTAAATTTAGTTCCTTCTAATCAAAATGAATATTCTTGTGTCGTTTATATTCATTTAAAACAAGTAAGGGGTTATCAGAACTATTTAATTATGGGGGATGCGGGATGGGAAGCGGAATATCAATTGATAAAAGAATATCCTGATTTAAAAGTAGATGTTTTGATATTAGGCCATCATGGCAGTAAACATAGTTCAGCCTATGATTTCTTAGCGACTTTAAATCCGAAGCTTGTTATTGCCTCTGCTGGTTTTAATAACCGATATGGTCATCCAAGCAAAGAGGTTTTAGCGAGAATACAAGAACTTAATATTCCGTTTAAAAGCACCGTTGAGCAAGGAACATTAAGCTTTGTATCTCAAGATTATCAAATGGTTTTATACACTCGACGTTTCGAGCGTACTTGGCTTCACAGAACTTTGTGAAGCTTCTGCTTTAAGCTTAGCCACAATTTGAAGAGCTTCCGCTGGATCAAGATTATAAACATTATCTAAAGCAGGGTTTGCTTTAAAACGTTTATAACTCCAGTGGTAATGTTCTGGATAGCGATGAATAAGTTGTTCAATAGCTTGGTGAATGATATAAGTTCCATCATCCGCACTACCTTCGTAGATTTTCTCATCCATAGGTTCAATGTGCATCGTAAATCCATCATTTTCGTTACGAATTGCATAAAGGAATAACGCTTTTGCTTTAGTTTTTTGGATGAGCTTGGCGCTTAAATTACTTGAAGCAAGCGGAACACCAAAATAATTGATCATACTGCCGCCCACGTTGGGCGTATGGTCAGGTAAAATTGCGGTAGTTTGACCTTGTTTTAAAGCTTTAAAAATTTGTCTTACGCCACTTTCATCAGTAGGAACCAAGTGGGCTCGTTCACGACTACGTGCATCTCGAACAAAACGGTCCGCATCTTCATTTTTTACAGGCTTGTATAAAATTGTCATTGAAGTGAACTGTGAACACCAAGCATTCAAGATTTCCCATGTACCAAAATGTGGGATGATCATGACAAGCCCTTTTTTTGCTGCAAGCGCTTCGTGATAGTAATGTTCACCTTCAATATGATGAATTCTTTCGATATTCTTGCTATTTGATGAACCCCAAATACTTAAAAATTCAAAGTATGAGGTGATTTCATTACGAATAGCTTGTTCCGTAATCTCTATTCGCTGCTGTGGCGTTAAATCTGGAAGAGCGATTTGTAGGTTTAGTTCTATACTTTTTGATGTTTTAGTAATTTTTAAAGTATTGATTAACCCTGCCAACATACGGGCAAGAAAACGTCCAAATTTAATTGGCTGGCGGCTAAAAGTTTTGAGTAGGAAGTAGTTCATGCTTTTTGTATCTAATTTGGTCATCTATCGCGGGGAAAAGGAAGCAATAATTAAAAAAAGATAAAATTATTATAAATGAAATCATATTATTTAGACAGTTTTTATCAAATCAACGTATATAATGACATCATTTTAGATTAATTTGGATTGGAATTTTATGTCCGATTGGCCACCAAAACCACAAAATGAACCTATAATCCCTAAACAAAATGGACCAGAATGGCAAATTCTTGAGAAGGCTGTACTTGCTTCAGTCGAGGAACAGCGTCGTAGCCGTCGTTGGGGTATCTTCTTTAAAACATTAACTTTTATTTATTTGTTATTCATCGTTGTACTCATGGGTAAAGGCTGTTCAACCAGCAAAGAAGGTTCTGCTGTAAATAGCAGTAGCGCTCATTTAGCAGTGGTAGATATTATTGGAACTATTGATGCTTCGAGTAATCAAGCTGTAAATAGTGAAGATACGAATAAAGCGCTTAAACGTGCTTTTGAAGCTTCGAATAGTAAAGCTGTTGCACTTAACATTAACTCACCTGGCGGTTCTCCAGTTCAGTCTGATGAAATCTGGCAGGAAATTCGTTATTTGAAAAAACAGCATCCAGATAAAAAGGTTTATGCTGTTATTGGTGATATGGGTGCATCGGGTGCGTACTATATTGCTTCTGCTGCTGATGAGATTATCGTCAATCCATCAAGTTTGGTTGGCTCAATTGGTGTGATCATGCCGAACTATGGGATTACTGGTTTAGCTCAGAAACTTGGTATTGAAGATCGTACTTTAACGGCAGGAACGAATAAAGACATTTTAAGTATGACAAAACCGATTGATCCTGTTCAAAAGCAACATATTCAATCTGTTCTTGATAATGTTCATACTCACTTTATCACTGCAGTTAAAGAAGGGCGTGGAAAACGTTTGAAATCGAACGATCCAGCTATTTTCTCTGGTTTATTCTGGACTGGCGAACAAGCAATTCAGTTAGGTGTTGCTGACCGTTCAGGTAACATTACGAGCTTGATGCGTGAACTAAACCTTGATAATAAAGTTGACTACACAATTGAGCGTAACCCATTACAATCAATTTTGGGTCGTATGGGTGCACAAATCGGGCAAGGGGTAAGTGAATCTATTGCTCAAGAAGTGCAGACTCGTCAAAGCGCAAAATTACAATAAAATCTGTTTTAGGATAGCGGTATGTCAATGAAACCAGTTATACACTTTGCTCATGCGAATGGCGTACCATCAAAAGTGTATCAAAAACTGTTTGACCAGTTGAAAGGGGAATATGACATTATTTATGTTCCCCTGATTGGTTCTGATAAACGTTATCCTGTGACGAATCATTGGCCTACTTTGGTTGATCAGGTGATTGACAGTATTGTGCGGCAGGCGAAAGGACGTAAAGTTATTGGACTTGGACATTCTCTTGGTTCAGTTTTAACGTTGATGGCATCTTTTCAGCGTCCTGAACTCTTTTCTCAAGTCATTATGTTAGATCCCCCTCTTATTTTAGGGCGATATTCATTTGCATTTCACATGGCAAAATTATTTCGTCCTAAATTGGTTGATGCGATGACTCCAGCGGGCTTATCTGCACGCCGTCGAGAACATTGGGAATCGAGAGAGCAGGCTGCTGAATTACTGCGTCCCAAAGGTTTCTATAAAGATTTTGATGAAGATTGTTTTCAAGCCTACATTGACTATGCTTTAAAAGAAGACTTAGTTCGCGGTGGTGTCACTTTAACGATTTCTCGTGAAGATGAAGTTGCAATTTTCCGGAAAAATCCTTCTTGGTGGTGGCTGCCTATGCCAAAACCTAAGATGCCTGTGCATTTAGTTGTGGGTAAAGGAAGTGATTTCTTAAAAAGAGGCTTTCCTCAAATGGCAAAGCGAAAAATGGGAATTCCGTTTACTGTGGTTGAGGGAGGGCACATGTTCCCTCTAGAACATCCTATTGAAACAGTGAACTCTATAAAGAAATTGATTCATCATCAACCAAATTAATTTTTAGACTTATAAAAAAGGACATGCTGGCATGTCCTTTTTTATTTTTGCTTTTAAGTAAAAAGTTTTACCAATTTGCAAAACGAATAGGGTGTTCAAGAACTTGATCACGGAAATAAGCTTGGCCATTTTTCCATGTAAGTTGACCGTTACATAACCACTCTGCTACTTGTGGGTAGATAAAGTGTTCAAGTGTATGCACTCGATTTGCTAATGAAGCGGCAGTATCATGTTCTTTCACTGAAATAGCGGATTGGGCAATTGATTGACCAGAATCCAGTTCAGCAGTTACAAAGTGTACGGTACAACCATGTAAACGATCACCTGTGTTTAAGACACGTTGATGAGTATTCACACCTTTATAAGCTGGAAGAAGTGAGGGATGTATGTTCAGCATTTTCCCTTGCCATTTGTTGACAAAGGTGGGAGTTAAAATGCGCATGAAACCAGCTAAAATGACCACATCTACTTGCCAAGCTAAGAGCTGTTGATGCATTACTTCATCAAACACTTCACGAGTTGGAAAGTCTTTATGAGAAAGAACGGCCGTAGCAATATTGGCTTTTTGAGCACGCTCTAGGGCATAAGCATCTGCTTTATTAGACAGTACACCTACAATTTGCCCTGATAGATTTGCATCTATCAAGGCTTGTAAATTACTGCCGTTCCCAGAGACTAGAACAGCAATTTTTATCATGCAAAGATCACACGAATTTTTTCGTCTGCACCTTCCACTGACTCAGCATTTTCTTGGATGTGTCCAATTTTCCAAGCTTTTTCACCTTGAGCATTAAGCACTTCAATTGCTTTTTCTGCATCATTAGCATCAACAGCAATGACCATACCTACGCCACAGTTAAACGTACGGTACATTTCAAAGCGCTCTACATTGCCTTCGCGTTGTAGAAGTTGGAATAACTCAGACCATTCCCATGAAGCTTCATCAATGACTGCTTGAGCACCATTTGGTAATACACGTGGTAAGTTACCAGGTAAACCGCCACCAGTGATGTGTGCCATAGCATGCACATCAACTTGTTTGCAAAGCTCAAGAACTGGTTTTACATAAATACGTGTTGGTTCCATTGCAACATCTGCAAGAGGGCGACCATCAATTACTTGAGTTAAATCAACGTTTTTAACGTCTAAAATTTTACGTAGTAATGAATAACCATTTGAGTGAGCACCACTTGATGCAACACCGATAAGTACGTCACCAGACTTTACTTTAGTGCCATCAATAATTTTACTGTGCTCAACAACACCAACGGCAAAACCAGCAAGATCGTAATCTTCGCCTTCATACATGCCTGGCATTTCTGCGGTTTCACCACCTACAAGTGCGCAACCTGCAAGCTCACAACCTTTACCAATACCCGTAACAACATTTGCAGCAACGTCAACATTTAAGTGACCAGTTGCGTAGTAATCAAGGAAGAATAATGGTTCTGCACCACAAACTAAAAGGTCATTTACACACATAGCTACAAGATCTTGGCCGATTGTGTCATGACGATTAAGATTGAGTGCCAAACGTAATTTAGTTCCTACACCATCGGTTCCAGAAACTAAAACAGGCTCTTCATAACCTTTAGGAATTTTGCATAGTGCACCAAAGCCACCAAGACCGCCCATTACTTCAGGACGACTTGTACGTTTAGCGACTGACTTGATACGATCGACCAGTGCGTCGCCCGCTTCAATGTCGACACCCGCATCTTTGTAGCTTAAACCGGTATTTGGGGTAGAAGTTGAGTTGCTCATAAATGAAGTCTCCGCATTGGCGGCAGATTATAACCTGAATATACGAAACTCTTATGTTATTTATGCTCGAAAATGCTATCTTTAATAAAAATATTTTTTCATTTATAACGATTAAATCAAAAAAGGCTAGATTTTATGCAAGATCGTATACTGCGCCGTATTCTTTTACTCGCAGGTATTGTATTGCTGGTATGGGTATTGTACTTACTCAAGCCTGTAGTCATTCCTTTTATCGGTGCTTTTTTCCTGGCTTATTTATTCAGCCCACTTGTTGATGTTCTGGTAAAAATAAAATTGCCTCGCTGGTTAGCAATTAGCGTAGTCTTTATAGGAATCGGTGTAACTCTGACCGTTGCACTCTGGTATTTGGTTCCTCTGATCTGGAAACAATTGGTTTACGCCCGAGATAGCATTCCAGCAGGTATCCACTGGATTAATGCAGAACTATTGCCATGGGTTTCTTCGACATTCAATGTTCAGCAAATGGAAATTGATACCGATCAAATGTCCAAAGCTGTCATGGATTACGTTCAGACGAATTACAGTGCCGATAGTATTCAAGCTGTTTTATTAAAGCTTGCGCAGTCAGGTCTCAATTTTATTCAGATCGGCGGAACAGTTGTTTTAATTCCAATCATTGCTTTTTATTTTTTACTAGATTGGGACCGTATGCTACAAAACTTACGTCGTCTCATTCCACGCCCATATGAAGCAACTACTTTACAGATTGTCGGTGAATGTCATAGCGTTTTAGGAGCATTTGTTAAAGGTCAGTTTCTCGTCATGCTATTGCTCGGCGTGGTATACGCAGTTGGGTTGCAGCTTATTGGTTTGGAAGTTGGTCTTATTATTGGTATGGTGGCTGGCCTTGCCAGTATTATTCCTTATTTAGGATTTGCCGTAGGTATTATTGCAGCGGTTATCGCGAGTTTATTCCAGTTCGGATTGGACTGGATGCATTTATTACTGGTTGGTGTCGTTTTTATGATTGGCCAAGCGGTAGAAGGTTATATTCTACAGCCATTCCTACTGGGCGATAAAATTGGTTTATCTCCTGTAGCAGTTGTTTTTGCCGTATTAGCGGGTGCACAGCTTGCAGGTTTCTTGGGAATGTTAATTGCATTGCCTGTTGCTGCTGTTATTGTAGTGTTGTTGAAGCATTTAAGAGAGAATTATGAAAGAAGCTCACTTTATGCTCCATCTTCTACATTAGTGATCCAACATGGCGATATTGAGCAAATTCATGTAGAAACCGAAAGCACTAAGCTTGATCTTGAAGTTAAAACACAGCAAGATACAGATGAACTGAAATCCCCTAACCAGAAATAATTTCAAGGTTAATTCAATATATGCGTCAACTCCAACTGGATATAGAACCTCAACTTGATGCCCGAATTAGTGATTTTTCGGGACCAAGCTGGGGGAATGTAGTCGATGCTGTGCGTCAACTACATGCTGGTCTGGTGAGTAGGTTTTACATATATGGTGGAGCAGGAACAGGAAAGAGTCACTTACTTTCCGCAATTTGTGACTCTTATTTAGAAATAGGCAAATCTGCAATTAAAGTTTCTTTGCTTGAACTCCTCGATGCTCCTATTGAAGCAATTACTTCTTTAGAGCATTATGATCTTGTTGCTTTGGATGATATTGAATCGATTAGTGGTGTGCCTCATTGGCAAAAAGCTGTTTTCCATTTAATGAATAATCACGAAGGGCAGCTAGTATTTTCTTCGCGTGTAGCGCCTATCGAATTAAAGTTAGAATTACCAGACTTACAGTCACGACTTACGCAAGCTGTCAGTGTTAAAGTGCCGAGTGGAAGCTTATATGCGGACCGCTATTCTTTAGTTACGTCTGTAATGTCTAGACGTGGTATTCATTTTGATCAGCAAATTGTTGACTATTTATTATTACATGGTCCTCATCAGGCTTCTCTTTTGCTACAGACAGTTGCCCAATTAGAAAAACTGCTTAAAGGTGAAAAAACAAAACTTTCTAATGCGACTTTAAGGCAAATTTATGCTTTGATTGATGAATATCAACAATAGATGTTCTTTCGTTTTGTCTTATTGCTTCACCTGCGCACATGGAAAACTATTAAAAATAGAGTGTCGGATACAAGATTTCTAATTTCAGAGCACTTACCTCTATATCTTTTTAAAGCTCTTTCTAATTTTTAAACATTCAGATTTTGTATTTAAAAAAGTTTTTTAAATGTATAAAGCTTTTTGTAATCTAGTTCAAAAATGACTCTACAGACCGACCAAAATGTCTTGAGAAATTCTACTTGCTGTGACAAAGTACGCACAAAGGATGCGATTGCAAAAGCGGAAATTTTGCAATATTGACAAAGAAAAATGAAAAAAGATGTAAGGAGATGGGTATGCTCAAACGGAGCATTGCTTTTGCTTTATTGGCTGCTGCTGGACACGCTTATTCTGCCGATATTCAAGTCACAAGCTTAATTGATGAAGATAAAGACGATACGCTATGTACGTTGCGTGAGGCTGTACAGTTTCTTAATTATCGAGCATCTTCCAATGCTGCTGATGTTGAAAAATATGCAACTGGTTATCACGGATGCGGAGGTAAAGACGCCTCTTCAAATATTATTTTGAAGCGTGATAAAGAATATGCATTAAATACAAGTATAACAATTACCGCGGCTTTAAATATCCTTACAGAGAGTGACTCTAGTTTTATTGATAATGATGCTCCAGGAACCCATAACGCAAGCATTAAAATGGCAGGTACAGATCGCCTGTTTAAAATTGATGATGGTAATGTTGAAAAAACCTCTTTTTCTGTTTCTTTGAGTGACCTTAATTTACAAGGGGCTGGCTCTAAAACCTCCGTATTAGATGGAGGATTAATTTATAACCATGAACAATTAACTATTAAAAATTCACGTTTACTTAATGGTTACGCTACTCGTGGTGGTGCAATTTACAATGCTGGTAATTTATCTAATACGACAAGAACAGCAGGTACAGTTACCCTTACCAATAATTTAATACAGAATAATAAAGCGGCTCAGGGAGCAGTTTTATATAGCGAAATGCCTCTTTATTACATTACTCAATCTGTTTTACGTGATAATGAAGTTACAGCCGCAGATAACGCTTTATTGTATGTTCAAACCAAGTTTGCAGATGAAAGTACTGGGGGATATTTAACTTCACGTGCTATTGGATTAAGTAATAGTACAATTTTTCATAATAAAGGTGGTTTTATTGCAAATATCCGAGATGGGATGTTTGTTAACAACATTACGATGATTAAAAATGACAAAGGACTATTTCTTGATGCTCCTCAAGGAAATGCTTCTGTTTCAAACAGTATATTAGTAGGGAATACTCTAAATTGTCAGGTTGGTACAACCGATAAAGCAGTTATACAAAGTAATTTGGTTACCGCAGAATGTAACCGAAATGCGACCACAAAGCTTCCTAATATTCTTTATCCCGCTAATGAAAAATTAATTGCGGGAGATACAGATGAAGGTGTGTGCGATGTAACGGCTCAAAATGGATTGTTATGCCCTTATAACACGCCAAAAAATAGCTTTTTGGGTTTCTTTAGACCACGATTACTTGAGAATTATAAAAATTTAGCTGAATCATTGATCATTAATAAAGGACGTCTTTACAGTGATGGCTCTTCAATTGGTTTAGCGAGTTGTGAACGATACGATCAACGTGGTAAGAGTCGCAGTGGATATGATGAGCTCTGTGATTTAGGTGCAATCGAATATATCGTAGATAGTGAAGTCTCTTCAGTTGGTCAAGATATTAAATATGGCCAAGTTGCAAAATTCGGTATTTTAGGTTCTTTAAGTGAAGCTGATTTGGTTACGCCTGCTACGTGTAAGCGATTGTTTGGTGAGCGTGCTGATGGCAAAGACTGGCAACCAGGATGTCTTAAAGTTAGACAAAGTACAGATACACCAGTTTCAAAAGGCACTATAACCTTAGATCAAAATGGTAATGTAATTTATACGCCAAACGGAAATTGGCATGGTGCAGATATTTTTAGTATTCAAGTAGTAACTAGCGTATCTCGATTTAATGAGGGTGAAGATTTTCAATATATTACTATCCCAACAAGAATTGTTCAGGAACCTTTATCTGGAATTGAAGATAAATCGGTGAGTACTGGCGGTGGGGGAAGTGTTGGTGGCGGTTTAATTTTAGGGTTATTTGGATTAATTGCATTACGCCGTTTCAAGTCATAAACAGGGATGTGGGCTATGAAAAATTATCAAAAAGCACTGGGTGTAATTACTGTTATCGCAGCAATGCCTTTAATGGCTCAAACAACAATAAAAGTTACAACATTTGCTGACGAAGATAATGAGAACATGAATGCATGTTCTCTACGTGAAGCGATTACAGCAGCTGAAATGCGTAAATCTTATGGAGGGTGTGAGGTTTCTGCAATTGATGCAAACTACACAATTCAACTCGAAGGTGGTACTTACACCTTAAATAAAGAATTAACCCCTAAAATCGGTTTGAATATTATTGGGAAAGAAGCGACGGATTGGGAGCGAAAAGGAGTTCTAACTAATGACTATCCAGCCCAAAAAGCGCTTGAAACTCGTATAAATGCTGGGGGAAAATCACGTATCTTTAATACGGCTGTTTACCAGCAACCTTTAACATTAACTAATATTATTTTAGAAAATGGGAAAAGTACTGAGTCTGGTGGTGCAATTTATGCTGGCGCTGATGTAACTTTAAAAAATAGTCAGATATTAAACTCACAAGCATCTAAAGGTGGAGCGATTTACCTCGGAGGTAATACTGCCAGTTTAACGATGAGTCATTCTTTAATTCAAAACAATGGCCTGACTTCAACTGAAGGTAGTATTCTCGCAATGAGTTGTATGTTTAATACTTCATATAGCGCCCGTACTATATCATTGGATTCAAATAGTTTTGTTAATAATGGATCGACTAGTTCAATAAGTGCTTTTAATTTTTGTGGTAGCCCTACAGCCTCCTTTACAAATAATACAATTGCACAAAATATTGCGAGTCCGACTAACGGCAGTATTCTTAAATTTACAGGAGATGCTGATCCAGCAAAAAATCAAACCAGTAATTTAAGTTCGGATAGTAGTTTAATACTGCAAAATAATACGATTGTTGAGAATTCTGCAAACACAACTTTTTTATATGATAAATTAGGTGATAAAAACTTAAATTTTAATGTATTAGCTTTTAATAATGGGTCTTATGCTTGCCGATATTTACTTGGGGCTGCAGCTGAGGAAAAAGATACTGGACTAGATTTGAGGTTTAATGCTTTAAATTTAACAGGCAATGCACCAAAATGTGATGTACCCAAAGAAGTAGTTCCTGAGGGCAATACTAATATTGATGTAAAAAATAATACTTTAAATACTTTATTGGAGCCTTTATTAAAAGGACTTAATGAAAATAATGGTTTTTTACCAATTTACTATCCTAAAAATAATTTTTCAGCGTCAGATTTAATTGATGTAGATTCAGAAAATAAAGGTACTTGCCAGACTCAAGATCAGCGTGGGTTAGCTAGGTTGGTAAGTAATACATACTATTATCAAACTTTAAATAAAAATAGTTGTGATATTGGTTCGGTTGAGTTGATGAAACTTACGGCAGGTGATCTAGAAGGTTTAGGTAATATTTCATTTACGACCTTAATAGATACATATCAAAAAAGCTATGATTTGTATGATAGCCTGCTCAAAGATCCAACTACGCCATCAAACTTTATCGTTTACTATAAAGTTCGTTTAGCTGAATTTAAGGATTTACTGGATAAGTTTAAAAATGATACTGCTCATGTAAATACAAAATATCGAGCAATTTACATTGATTTAAAAAATTATGGTTTTCCTCTACCAACTGAAGACAGTAACCATGTATTAAAGTTTTTTAATACAGCTGATTATGATGTTAAAGCAGAACCCTTGGGTGTGGCGCAAAAAGTAGAAGATTTAACTACTGATACTAAAACTAAGGAAAACCAGAGATGTGTGTGGAATCCAGCAGTACAGCAAATTCTTTTTTATCGTGTTGATGATGATGTTACTTCAAGTACAACTAATGAATTTTGTAAATATACAATTACTACTAAAGCGGGCGTGGAACTCAGTAGTGGATTAATTAAAGCAAAATTTGCAAATATTGCTCCTGTTTCTGGAGATGGCACAATAACATTTAAGTATTTAGCAAATGAAATGATTCCTTTGAATTTACTCAAATATGCCAATGATGATGGAGATGGACCAGTTAGTACACTTAGTACAAATTCTGATAAGTCTCAATTTGCGGACTTACCAATTTATTTACCAAGCAAAGCTTCAAAAGATGGAATTTTTACGGTCGTTAAGGCAGATCGAGAAGGACCTTGTCCTGGTAAAGACAGTAAAAATACATGTTACGGTGGTAATATTTACATTCAAGCAAAAAATGTCTTTAACACTTTTAACGATACACTTTCTTATAATGTCTATGATGCTAATGGATTAATTTCAGCGAAACCTGGGACAATTAATCTAATAAGTACCGCAACTACTACAGATGATTCTCGAAGTGGTGGCGGTGGTGGCGGTAGCTTAGGAATTTTGTCTATAGCATCTTTACTTGGTTTAGCGATCTATAGACGCTACCGTAAATAAACGGTATAAAATAAAAAAGCCTCCAATTGGAGGCTTTTTTATAGAAAGTTATGTAAGACATTAAATTCACTTCATACGAAACAGAGTTGTATTTAATGTTCTAAATACTTGTTCATATACTCTTCACGAATAGCTGTTTTTTCTTCACCATTTGCTTTAAGCATACGCTGGCGTAAATCATTACGCTCTTGTGTACTCATTTTTTGCCATACTTCACGCATTTTTTCTTTTTCAGCATCGGGGAGTTGAGTAAACCAGTCCATACGTTGCTGTAGGTTCGTACTTTGATTCGCTGGTAATTCTTTCAAGCTCTGGTAACGTTTAATAACTGCACGTTGTTCTTCTTCAGAAAGAGCATTCCATGTGTCATCAACTTGTGTATTGGCATCCTTAGAAAAAATCCAAAATCGTTCAAAACCTGCAAAACTCGTTTGCAAGAAACTTAATGAACAAAGGATAAGTGCTAATTTTTTAGCTGCCATGTTGTACTTTATCCTCACCCAAGACCATTAGCATTTCTAAATCTTCCACCATTTGTGGAGATAATTTAGGATTTACAATTACTTGATTTTGTGGCTTATCAACAATATCTGCTGAATTAGGTAAAATTACAAAACCTGTGATCGCAGCTGCAAGTGCAAAACCAGACATTTTCCAGACACTATAAAAAGAGGCTGGTTTTTTTTGAATATGGTCAAGCACATGATTCATGACCACTGTTTTATTTTTATGGTGATGTGCCAAACTATCAAGTTTAGACGTCACCTTTTTAGTGAAATCATCATGATTCATCAGAACCTCCCAAGGGATTTAAATGGGCTAAGTACTCTCTAAGTCCCTGAATTGCTCGGTGATAATGGGTTTTTACACTACCTTCAGTACAGTTCATGATCTGAGCTGTTGTGTGTGTGTCAAAACCTTCCCACGCACGTAACATAAATGCCTGTTGTTGACGAACGGGTAGCTTTGAAATTGCTTCTCGAATTTCTTCGATAGTCACTGCTTGATCAAGAAAATCTGCAGGATTAATGGCTTTTTCATCAACTACATCAATAACTTCATCGTCGTCATTATCCAGACTAACTTTTTTGAAGAATGAAAATGGGTTTGCTCTACGAGATTCTTTGCGGCGCCAGTCCTGAAGTTTGTTGTTTAAAATAGTATAAAACAGGGGATACCATTCTTCAGTACTTTTATCGGCATAAGATTTGTGTAAAGCAATAAATGCTTCTTGAACCAAATCCATTGCAATACCTTGTTGACCTTGGGTAGCACTCTCCATCATCACCAAAGCACGACCAGTAACATCTTGCATGAAAACTTTCAGGCGTTGTTCAGCCGTGCTTGCATGAGCACTAGATGTTTCCGATCGAGACTTTTTCGGTGCTAAATCCATGGAGATGGAAAATCCTGTCATTGGACATACCCACCTTATCTTCAATATATCTCTTATATAACGTTGAAAAGAGGTGGGAGGTTGACAACAATCGGCTATTTTTTACTAGTGTAATTGATTTTTTTCACAAATATGTGAGAAGTAAAATAAATTAACGTTTTATTGGCGTTGACGAACCATCTCAAAGAAACAAATAGATCCTGCAATTGCTACGTTTAATGACTCTTGCCCACCTGGCTGTGGAATAGTCACTGACTGTGCGTGCTCTAAAGCGTAATCACTTGCACCTTGGCCTTCATTTCCTAAAATCCAGACACAGGGTTTTGAAAGATCTTGTGAATAGAGGCTTGTTGAGTGATGAGAGCTTGTAACAAAAACTGGTGTTTGAAATTTTGGAAGAATATCTGTGAGCTGGAAGTTTTCAAAACAATGCAAGCTAAAATGGGCTCCCATACCTGCTCTTAAAACTCGTGGCGACCAAAGTGATGCAGATCCTTGTGTGCAAATGATTTGCTTAATATTTGCTGCTGCTGCTGAACGTAGCAATGTGCCTACGTTACCTGGATCTTGTATATTTTCCAGAATTAAAGTATCTACTTTATAGTCAATTGTTGATGCTGTTTTAGGCAAATCAATAATAGCTAAACAAGCTAAGCTCGTACCTAATGTGCTCAAATCTCTATATAAAACTTCGCTAATAACAAAGATATGGCCTTGATGCAGTTCAATTATTTTTTTTAAATCAGCATGTTCTAATGCTTGTTCTGTAGTAAATAAGGAAAAAATCTTTTTTTGCTGTTGTAACCACGTCAAACAGAGATGGGTACCTTCAAGAACTGTTTGTTGGTGCTTTTTTCGAGCGCTATTAAGTTCAATTAATCCACGCAAATGTTTAATTTTTGCATTGTCTTTTGATTCTAAAAAAATAACCGCCATGAGAAAATATCCAACAAAAGGGCACCATCATACTATGATGCCCTAAAGAATTAAAATTATTAATGATAGCTTGTTACACGTTCAACTTCATTTTTAGAACCAATAATTACAGGAACACGTTGGTGAAGCTCTGTTGGTTCAATGTCTAAAATGCGAACACGGCCTGTAGTTGATGTGCCACCAGCTTGTTCAATCAGCATACTCATTGGGTTTGCTTCATACATTAAACGTAAACGACCCGCTTTTTTAGGATCTTTTAAGTCGTATGGATAAAGGAAAATACCACCGCGACATAAAATACGGTGAATATCACCCACCATACATGCTACCCAACGCATGTTGAAATCTTTTTCACGAACAGAAGTTTTACCTTCAAGCAATTCATTAATATATTGTTTTACAGGCTCTTCCCAATGACGTTGGTTAGATGCGTTAATTGCAAACTCTTGCGTATCTGCTGAAACTTGAACATTGTCAGTAGTAAGCAAGAATGTTTGAGTTTCAGGGTCTAAAGTAAAGAATACTACGCCATTTCCTACAGTTAAGGCCATCATGGTTGATGGGCCATAAAGTACGTAACCAGCAGCAACTTGCTGTGTACCCGCTTGCATGAAATCTTCTGCTTGTGTTACCGCATTTTTTGCAGGCAGGATAGAGAAAATTGTACCTACACACATATTGATATCGATGTTGCTTGAGCCATCTAGTGGATCAAATAACACTAAATATTTACCATTTTCTTGTGCAGGTGTGAACTCATCAAGCTCTTCAGAAGCGAGGCCACCCACTTGTGGATGAACTTTTAAAGCATCAATTAAATAGTCATTTGAAATCACATCAAGTTTTTTCTGTGTTTCACCTTGAACATTTTCATTACCAGCACTACCCAAAATACCAGCGAGTGCACCTTTTTGTAAGGCTTGATCGATCGTTTTACAGGTAGTGGCGATAGTGTCGATGACTTGAGCCAACTCAGGTGTTAGATTCCCTTTTTGTTGTTGTAAAAATTGGGACAATGTGAGGTTGGACATATAAAATAGCTCCTGTGCTTCAAGCATCAAAATGAGTCAGATAAATACGAGGCATATTCTAGATGAGAATGTCACAAAATAAAAATTATCTTACTTTATTTGTGTTGGATTTATGCTTACAACCCCCATTTTAAATGGTATGTTGATTATATGACAACGGACTGTATATTTTTAGGAGAATCGAAATGACAACAAAGAAGTTTGATGCGACCCCAACAGCAGGTGAACCAATCAATCTAGATGAAATTTCGAAAGAAAATGTTCAGGAAGCTTGGAAAGACTACGAGGCTAAGCCTGAATATAAAGATTTTAATAAGCATGATTTGATTGAATCTATGCAACATTCTGAAGAAGAAAAGAAATCTTCTTAAGTTTTGTTGTTATAAAAAAACGCTCATAAAATATGAGCGTTTTTTTATGCATCTGCCTTATTTTAATAAAGGAGGCACTGCTTCGTAATTAATTTCAACGCGGCGATTTTCTTTCCACGCAGATTCATCATGTCCTGCATTTACAGGTGCTTCTTTACCATAACTTACAGCTTCAAGTTGCTGTGGGTTTACACCATTGGTAATTAAGTAGCTTTGTACAGCTTTAGCACGACGCTCGCCTAAAGCCATATTGTACTCACGTGTACCACGTTCATCTGTATGACCAGTTAATGCAACTTTTGAATTTGCATTTGCCATAAGGAATTGAGCGTGAGCTTGAAGCGTTTGATAGTCTTCAGTAGATAAATCACTACTGTCATAATCAAAATGAACAACGCGTTTAGCCAAAGCAGCTTTATTTGCCTCAGTTACACCTTTCGATGAAGCACCAGCCAAATTTTGAGCATTTAATGCCGCATCTTCACTTAAACCAGAAGTGTTAACTGTACTTGGATTTGTGCCAGTTGCAGTAGTTGTTGCTGGTTTGCGGCTAGCACAACCCGTCATTACAAGTGCTACACTAAGAAAGGGTAAAGCTAAATATTTGATTGATTTCATGATCTTCTCCATCAATGGAATTAAAAGTTATTTTGGTGCCCAAGCTGGTTCACGTACTTCACCTTGTTCACTTGGTAAATTCATACGGAAACGTCCATCAGTAGACATGATAGATAACAGGCCACGGCTGCCTTCACGAGTCGCGTAGACCACCATTTGCCCATTCGGTGAGAAACTTGGTGATTCATCTAAACTGGTTGGAGTAAGAATATTGGTGATACCAGTATTAATGTCCTGAATTGCAACTTTATAACTGCTGCCACTTGGACGATGAACAAGAGCAATTTTTTTGCCATCTGCACTCAAAGTTCCGCGTGCATTAAATGAACCTTTAAACGTTAGACGTTTTACTGAACCATCAGCAAAGGTATAACGATAGATTTGGGCTGAACCACCACGGTCAGAAGTGAAAATAAACGATTTTCCATCTGGTGTATAACGTGCTTCTGTATCAATTGCCGAGTCGTTTGTCATACGTTTGACTTGGCGAGTTGATAAATCCATTTGATAGATTTCTGGATTGCCATTCATGGATGCTGTAAATAGCATTGATTGACCATCAGGTGAAAAACTCGGTGCGCCATTTAAGCCTTTAAAGCTAGTGAGTACTTCACGTGTGCCAGTTGATAAATCTTGCAGATAAATTGCTGGACGTTTGGTTTCAAAAGAAACATAAGCAATTTTCTTGGCATCTGGTGTCCATGCCGGAGAAAGAATTGGGTCACGAGATGACAAAACAGTTTTTGGCTGTTCACCATCGGTATCTGCAATTTGTAGAGTATAACGCTCTGCAGGAGTTGCTGGATTTCTGAGTACATATGCAATACGGCCGCTAAAGTCACCTGGAATGCCAGTAAGTGCCTGATAAATAGCATCACTCACCATATGACCAGCTTGGCGTATGCGTGAAGCAGGAACATTTAAAAGTTCATTTAAAATGTATTGCTGCTTTTGTACATCATAAAGTTGATAATGAACTTCAAAACCTGTAGCTGTTTGTTTAATTTGTCCAGTAACTACATACGGAATTCCAGCAGTTTGCCAGTCAGAAGCTTGAATTTGATTGATTGCAGCATTGGCTGGCAAATTTTTAGATGAGCTTGTAAAACGTCCAGAACGGTTTAAGTCAGTTTCAACAATAGGAGAAAGCCCATTGTCATTGTTAAATGGGACAATAGCAATTTTTGGTGCCTGATCTGGTGCTTTAGCAATTTCCAGATATAACTGGGCAAAAGCAGTTGTAGAAGCAATAGGGCTTAAGGCGGTGATCAATGCTAAAGATAGCAGGTGTTTGCGGCTCGTATTCATAAGTTTAAAGTCATAGCAGATATTTTTGTGACTGTTGATTTTGTAGCATAGTTACATGCCTTAAACTATTTAAAGCATGTAACTCTTTCAAAATTATTGCGCTCTAAATGTAGAGTTAACACTTCTTGCTTCGCGTCTTGCATCAGGGTCTGATGGCATAGGATATGGTGCAGATGCTTGAATTGCGGCCTTAATACTTGCATCTAAAGCATCATCTCCGCTTGAACGTGTGATCACAATAGAATTAACGCTACCTGAGTCTGAAAGGGTAAAACGAACACCAACTGTTTTACCACTACTGCCAGTCGGGACATCCCAAGAGCGTCGAATTTTTTGCTCAAAATCACGTCTAGCTGAAGACGCAATTTTTTTAGCTTCGGCTTTCTTCTGAGCTGCTTCTTCTTGAGCTTTTTGAGCAGATGCAGCTTTTGCTTCGGCCTCTGCTTCAGCTTTACGTTTAGCATCATCAGCAGCTTTTTGCTGTTTAGCTTTAGCGTCAGCCTCAGCTTTTTGTTGCTTGGCTTTTGAGTCAGCTTCAGCTTTACGCTTAGCATCTTCATTAGCCTTTTGTTGTTTAGCTTTTGCATCAGCCTCAGCTTTGCGTTTAGCGTCGTCAGCTTTTTGCTGTTTAGCTTTAGCGTCTGCTTCAGCTTTGCGTTTAGCATCGTCATTGGCTTTTTGCTGCTTAGCTTTAGCGTCTGCTTCAGCTTTACGTTTAGCGTCGTCATTAACTTTTTGCTGTTTAGCTTTAGCGTCTGCTTCAGCTTTACGTTTAGCATCGTCATTAGCTTTTTGCTGTTTAGCTTTTGAGTCAGCTTCAGCTTTACGCTTAGCATCGTCATTAGCTTTTTGCTGCTTCGCTTTAGCGTCTGCTTCAGCTTTACGTTTAGCGTCATCATTAGCTTTTTGCTGTTTCGCTTTAGCATCTGCTTCAGCTTTTTGTTTAGCTTCTTGCTGTGCTCGAAGTTTAGCGTTTTCGGCTTTTTGAGCCTCACGTTTTAGCTTTGCATCGGTCTCTGCTTTTTGCTTAGCTTCTTCAGCAACTTTTTGTCTTGCCTTAGCATCTGCTTCAGCTTTTGCACTTTGTTCAGCCTTACGTTTTTGTTCGGCTTCGGATTTTGTTTTAGCCTCATTCTGGCGTTTAGCTTCAGCTTGCTGCTTTTGTATTTCCTCTATACGTTGCTGTTCTGCTGCTTGTTTAGCTTTTGCAGCTTCTTCAGCTTTACGTTTTTGTTCAGCTAATTTTGCTTGCTGTGCCTGTTCCACTTTTTGCTTTTGAGCAGCAAGTTGTTGAGCTGTTGGAGGAGGGGGCGTAGCCGGAAGATTTTCAGGAAGCGTTTCATCCACAATAGGCGTTAACACCTCTTTTGCTTCATTGGTAGCTGTAGTTTCTTGTTCAACTTCTTTGGCTAACGGAGGCGGTAAATCTTCTGGCTTAACTAAAATAGTTGTTAGCTTTTTTGGCTGTTCAGGTGGTTTACTCAAGCCTAAAAAAAGCAAGCCAACAATGGCAATTGCATGAACTCCTAGTGTAAAGCTCAATGCAATCGCATTTTGTTTAAAGTGTGGCTTTTGATTTTTATTCATAGCTTATTTTAAAGGCTCTGTCAGAAGGCCAACTTGAGTTAAACCTGCTTCTTGTAAACTTGCCATCAATGATACGACTTCTCCATAAGGACGAGACTTATCACCATTGACTAAAACTGTGAGTTGTTTATTTTCTTGTTCAGCTTGTTTTTGTGCATCGCTTAAAACTTCTTCAAGTTTTTCACGAGACAATGGTTCACTATCTTTGTAATCTTCATACTGAAGATAAATATTGCCATCTTTACCAATCGTGACCATGGCTGGCATATCTTTTGATTCGATTGGATGATTATTTGCTTGAGGTAAATCGACTTTAATCCCACTAGTAATCATGGGAGCAGTCACCATGAAAATAACCAAAAGTACGAGCATAACGTCAATATAGGGTACGACGTTCATATCACTTTTTAGTGGTTTTTTTATGCGCTCAAAGCGCCCTGAACGCTGAATTGCCATTATGCATCTTCCTGTGATGAACCCACAGACTGACGTTGCAATAAGGCAATCATCTCTTCAGCAAATAAAGCACGATCAGAGTAAACACTTTCACTTTTAGAAGTGAAGTGGTTAAAAGCCAATACAGCAGGAATTGCAGCAAATAAACCAATTGCGGTTGCAATAAGTGCTTCGGCAATACCAGGTGCAACAGTTGCCAAAGTGACTTGATCAACAGCAGCTAAACCGATAAATGCATTCATAATCCCCCAAACGGTACCGAATAGACCGATGTAAGGAGCTACAGAGCCAATACTTGCTAAAGTACCTAAGCCGTATTCTAAGTGGCTCTGATCACGACTCAGACCTACACGTAAAATACGTTCAGTCCCTTCAATTGTTTGTGAAACAGGGGCATGACGTTTTTTAAGCTTAAAAAACTCACTCAATCCTTGATAAAAAATATCTTCGAGACCTGAGCGTTTTGAGTTGAGCTGAGCATTGTTGTAAAGCGTATTGAGTTCAGCACCTGACCAGAACATTTTCTGGAAATGTTCATCTTCTTGATGTGCTTTTTTATAACTCATATGTAACTTGGCAATCAGATACCAACTAAAGATTGATGCTAACAATAAAATTAGCATGACCAACTGAACGACTGGACTTGCCTGTAAAATAAGGTCAGAAATATGCAGGGTTGATTCAATGTTTGTTGCCATAGTTACATATGCCGGTTGTTTTTTTAGTCTTGTTCCAATTCTTTACGAATAAGATCACGTATTTCTTCTGGAAGACGACGAGCTACAAGTTCTTTGCTTAAACATGCCAACTCAACCTCGCCAGAAGCAAGCAAGATTTCACCACGATAAATATTTTGTTGCAACACAAATGACGCAGCTTTACATGAAACTACACGTGCTGTAACAGTAATTAAATCATCCATTAAAATAGGACGCATGTATTTTACGTCAATTTTGTGTACGACAAAGTTGTAGTCTTTTTGATGCCAGTAATGATCAACGCCAGAAGCACGGAGCCATTCAGTACGGGTACGTTCCATATAGCGAATGTGGTTGGCATGGTAAACAATACCGCCTGCGTCCGTATCTTCAATATAAACACGAATGTTGAATTCAAAATGATTCGCCATGAGAGGATTCCGTTTTAGTTCACTATAGAGCTTTGTATCTAAAATATGACTGCTGAATAAAACATCAATTTTATTCGAAGCCACGTATATGCTTTAAATACGGGGCAGTTTAGCAGATTGCATACTAAGTCCTATGGCACAACCTTTCAATTGCGATTGCTGTATTTTTGATCGAAAAATGCTACATCTCATGGCTAGCATGCTTTTAAATTATAACGGTTTCCATGTCATTTGAACTTGTTTTGACATATTCGGATAATCTAATACGAATCTTACATGTAACTCAGTCCCTGTTTTTAAAGCTTTGTCATCCACAATAAAATAAGGATTATGATTCGGTGCAGCCTGACTTAAGTCTTGATTCTCTGGTGTAGCTCCCAAGAAGACAAAGAAGGAAGGCATCAGTTTGCCATAATAGGCAAAATCCTCACTAGCACTTGCATTGTGCTCAAGCACATGCAGTCTTGAAGCTCCTGCAACTTTCGCTAATGTTGGCTGAATAAGTTGAGTAAGGTTTTTATCATTCATGGTTACTGGTGCATAAGGTGCAATTTCAACTTTAGCAGTTACATCATTGGCTTGAGCATTATGCTCTATCATGACTGGTAAACTTTTTAAGATATTATTTCTTATTTCTTCGTTATTAGAGCGAATCGTACCGATCATATTGACCTGTTCGGGAATTACATTTCCTGCAGTACCCCCTTGAATATTACCAATACTGATTACACCCATACCTTGGGTTAGATCTGTTCTTCGGCTAATCAGACTTTGCAAATTATTAATCATGAGTGCAGATGCATAAATTGGATCTTTACCTAACCACGGCGTCGAACCATGAACCTGCTTACCATTGACCTGAATACGTAAGTGATCTGCACTATTTAAAATAGCACCGTCTTTATAGTAAAGGTGCCCACTTTCCATGCCTGCCATGACATGCATTCCAAAAATGACTTCTGGTTTATAGTCTTTAAAAGCACCATCTGCGATCATTTTTCGTGAACCGATTTGATCACCATGGGTAAAGTTATCTATATCTGCACTGCCTTCTTCAGCCGGTTGGAAAACAAAAATAACTGTGCCCGATATTTTATCTTTATTCGCAGCTAAAATTTTTGCTGCACCTAATAGCATTGCAGTGTGTGCATCATGTCCACAAGCATGCATCACATAAGTTTCCTTACCTTGATAAATTGCTTTTTGTTTACTGGCAAATGGAACACCGCTTTTTTCCTCCATGGGTAAAGCGTCCATATCGGCGCGAAGTGCAATGATAGGGCCGGGTTTATTACCTTTTAATATGCCAATTACACCTGTTTTCGCATAACCTGTTTTGACTTGAATGCCATAAGACTTCAACTCTCTTTGAACAAGGGCAGACGTTTTAAACTCCATATTGCCTAGTTCAGGATGTTGGTGAATGTTTTGTCTTAGCTGAATGACCTGATTTTCATTTTGTTGAGCAGCATCGTTAACCCAATCTGCTAAACTTAGTTGACTCATTAAGGCGAGTGGCAAAAATAAAGCGGCTTTCTTATACATGTCCTTATCCTAAAAATATTATTGTTCATAAGATTTAATATCTAGGTTTCTTATAATTCAGTTTTTTAAAATATTAAAAAATCAATAAGGTATAAAGAAAGACTTAAAAAGTATTGAGTGGCTAATCTATTGATAAGGCAATTATTATTTGAATAAAAAAAGAATAGTTAAATTAAAAAAGGAAGAGAAAACTCTCTTCCTTTGATTAGTTTTTAGGCTCAGGTGGTGTCAGGCCAAACTGTAAATAAGACTGATTGGTTGCAATGCGGCCTCGAGCAGTCCGCATGACATAACCTTGTTGAATTAAATACGGTTCAATCACATCTTCAAGTGTGCCGCTATCTTCAGCCATTGCTGCTGCTAGCGCTTCAACTCCAGCAGGGCCACCATCAAAACGCTCTAACAGCATGCTCAAATAACGTCGGTCTAGGGTGTCTAAACCTGCTTTATCAACATTGAGCATATCAAGGGCACGTTGAGCCATTTCATGGGTCACTTCGCCTGTGCCTTTCACTTGTGCATAGTCTCGCACACGACGTAATAAACGATTGGCAATACGAGGTGTTCCACGGGCACGGCGTGCAACTTCTTCTGCGCCCTCAACTGTGATGGGCACATTCATCAAGTTTGCAGAGCGTGACACAATGTGAGTGAGGTCTTCTACAGAGTAAAACTCAAGACGTTGCACAATACCAAAACGGTCACGTAGAGGAGAGGTGAGCAAACCCGCGCGTGTTGTAGCCGCAACAAGTGTAAAAGGGGGTAAATCGAGTTTGATTGAACGAGCAGCAGGGCCTTCACCAATCATGATATCTAATTGGTAGTCTTCCATCGCTGGATAAAGAATTTCTTCAATCACTGGAGAAAGGCGGTGAATTTCATCAATGAACAAGACGTCGCCTTCTTCAAGGTTGGTAAGCATTGCAGCTAAGTCACCCGCACGCTCCAAAACTGGCCCCGAAGTAGATTTAAGATTACCGCCCATTTCACGCGCAATAATATTGGCAAGGGTGGTTTTACCCAAGCCCGGTGGACCAAAAATCAGCGTGTGATCAAGTGCTTCACCACGACCGCGAGCTGCGCCAATGAAAATTTCCATTTGCTCGCGTACTACAGGTTGTCCGATGTAGTCGGCAAGAGAAGTTGGTCGAATAGCCCGATCAAAATGATCTTCAGGCTTTTCCGCTCCACTGATTAGACGGTCTTGCATAATTGTTTTACTTCATCATTGATTTAAGAGCAGCACGAATAATATCGGCTGATTCTGTGTAATCGGCTTTAACCGCAGCAACAGCTTTTTGTGCTTCAAGTGGCTTATAACCTAAAGATTGCAAAGCAGCTTCTGCTTCTGCCACAGGTGAGTTTGCAGCAAACTGAATTTGAGGCAGGGTAGCTGAAGTAGAAGTTCCTTGAGCTAATGTTTTGAAACGGTCACGAAGCTCAATCATTAAACGTTCAGCTGTTTTTTTGCCAACGCCCGGAACTTTTACTAACGTATTGATGTCGTCATGTTCAATTGTGTGCACCAGTAACTCAACACTTAACGTTGATAAAATACCTAAAGCCATTTTCGGACCGACACCATTTACTTTTAATAAAGTGCGGAAAATTGTTTTCTCTTGAGCATCACTAAATCCGTAGAGCTGTTGTGCATCTTCACGGACAACCAAATGCGTCCATAGCGTAACTTTTTGGCCTTTTTGTAATTGGCAAAATGTTGAAAGTGGCGTATCAATTTCATAACCCACACCATTTACATTTAGTAAGACAGTAGGGGCTTCTAGGGCAAACACTTCGCCAATTAAACATCCGATCATAGATTAGTTTCACTTATTCATAACTGTAAATCTGGTCGTTTTAACACTAATTGAAAACGACACTGGTTTTATTTCTTTCTATATCAAGCCAGCTTAAAACAAACCTATTTTATTACCTTGCAACTCTTGCGCCAAGCTATAAGCCTGATGATCTGAGAACTTACTGATAATATCGAGTACTTGCATAATATTGCTGTAATGATTATTGCTAAAGTTAGCACCATACAGACTAAGAATAGACATTAAACGTTGTTCTTTAAAGCTTAAAGATTTATGTGGTGTGGTCAGCGGTACAAATGCATCCAAAATTGTTTGCAAACTTTGATGCGCAATAATTTCTAAGCCAGACTTTTGTGGATGCTCAAAAATTTTATCACGCGCCAGATTTTTGGCTGTTTCGATACCAATTGCAATATCGGGTGAGCAATATTGTAAAAGGTTACCTTTAAGCTGACCTGTAATGATTTCATAATGATGTTTAGCAAAAGCTGTGGTGACTTCATCCACAAGCCGTTTCATAACACGACCACGTAATGCCGAAATCTTTTGTTGCCACGTGCTATTTGGGTGTGACAATTCTTCAGGCTGACCATAGTCGGCAATAAGGTTTAAGAAAATTGGCTCAACTTCTTGGTAACTCAGCATATTTAAGATAATGCCATCTTCTAAGTCAATTAAGGCATAGCAAATGTCATCCGCAGCTTCTAACAAATAGGTGAGCGGGTGACGGCAATAATGATATTCACCTAACTGAATAAGTCCGAGCTGTTCGGCAATCTGTTTTAAAATTTCTTTTTCAGATTGATAACAACCAAACTTTGCTCGTTGATGAGAAGGGCGATCACCTTGCGATGCAATGGTTTTTGAAAGCCATGGATACTTTAAATAAGCCCCTAAGGTTGCATAGGTTAAGCGCATACCTCCATCATTTGGATGATAGTCAATGCGACTTAATAATCGTAATCCTTGAGCATTACCTTCAAACTGGCGAACATCGGCTTCTTCTTCGGGGCTTAGTTTCTTCAAAAAATCATCATGTGAAGCATCGTCAAACCACTCACGAATCGCATATTCACCCGCATGTCCGAAAGGCGGGTTGCCAATGTCGTGGGCTAGACACGCTGCCTGAATAATTGCACCAACATCGGCCGGAGAAATCCAAACGGGTAATTCATTTTTTATTTTTTCTGCGGCAAGCATTCCCATTGAGCGGCCAATACAGGAGACTTCAAGAGAGTGGGTTAAACGGGTATGAATGCCATCATGCTGTGCAAGTGGGTGAACTTGCGTCTTACGGTTTAGCTGACGAAAACTTTGAGAAAATATAATGCGGTCATAATCTTTATGGAATGGGCTACGAGCCAGTTCTGTACTGCTTTTTTTACTACCTAAACGAACTGCAGAAAGCAGCTCTAACCAACGCATTTGTTCCATTTATCATTATTCAAAACTGTAAAACCTGATCATGCCAAAAAAAAGTTAAAAGCACTAGCTTGGTGCGACATAGTTTGTCTTAGTTCAGGTTTTATTATGTTATTGAATAAACATGAAACAATTTATTTTTAACGAGAATGCCTAAAAAAATGATTTTGAACAAAAAACTACTCACTTCTTGCAGAATTAGGTTACAGAATACTGATTCTACATCTAGCTGATTTTAGCAAGAAGCAGTAGAATATGCGCTCTCTCTAAAGTCACATTGCGGTAAGGTTCACAAGACCTGCCCGTGGAGCCAAAATCAACATGTTTATCGTGGCCGGTGCAGCAGCACATTCTTCTTTTAAGAAAGCTCAACTATTAACACGTTTATCGTCAATTAGTTCTGTTCAATCTTTTGACAGCCAATGGGTCTATTTGTTTGATCAAGCGCTCAACGAGCAGCAACATCAATCTGCTTTGCAATTATTAAATGACGGTGAGTCTTTTGAACTTCGTCAATCTGCAAGTGATGAGATTCAGATTTTAGTTACACCACGTGTGGGTACTATTTCACCTTGGTCTTCTAAAGCAACTGATATTTTCAAAAACTGTAATACACCAGTACACCGTTTAGAACGTGGTCTTTTATTCACATTAAAAGGTGTTACTGAAATTACGAATGAAGTTAAACAAGTACTTCATGACCGTATGACAGAAACAGTTTTTGCTCAAATTGATGATGCAAAAGCATTATTTTCAGAAACTGCTCCAAAACCATTAAATTCAATTGATATCTTGGGTCAAGGCAAAGAAGCTTTGGTTAAAGCTAACAATGAGTTTGGTTTTGCGTTATCTGAACAAGAAATTGATTACTTAACTGAAGCATTCGTTAAGCTGGGTCGTAATCCAAATGACATCGAGTTAATGATGTTTGCACAAGCAAACTCTGAACACTGCCGTCATAAAATCTTTGGATCTGAATGGACAATTGATGGTGAAAAACAACCATTATCATTGTTCCAGATGATTAAAAACACTTATAAAGAATCTCCAACTGATGTGTTATCTGCATATAAAGATAATGCTTCAGTAATTGTGGGTTATGACACGATGCGTTTTTATCCGAAAGCGGATGAAAATGGTCACTTTGTTTATAAATATAAGAGCCAAGCTGCTCATATTTTAATGAAGGTTGAAACTCATAACCACCCAACAGCAATTTCTCCATTTGCTGGTGCTGCAACTGGTTCAGGCGGTGAAATCCGTGATGAAGGTGCAACAGGTCGTGGTGGTAAACCAAAAGCTGGTTTAACAGGTTTCACAGTTTCCAACTTAAATATTCCAGGTTTTGAACAACCTTGGGAAGAAAACTACGGTAAACCTTCACGTATGGCATCGCCATTACAAATCATGATTGAAGGTCCATTAGGCGGCGCGGCATTCAATAATGAATTCGGTCGTCCTGCGTTAAATGGTTATTTCCGTACTTTCGAACAGAATGTAAATGGTGAAGTGAAAGGCTTCCACAAGCCAATTATGATCGCTGGTGGTTACGGTAATATCCGTCCTGACCATGTAGAAAAAGATGCGATTCAACCAGGTGATTTACTCATTGTATTGGGTGGCCCTGCAATGTTAATCGGTCTTGGTGGTGGTGCAGCATCTTCTGTAGATAGCGGTACAATGGGTGAAAGCCTTGATTTCGCTTCTGTACAACGTGAAAACCCAGAAATGGAGCGCCGTTGTCAAGAAGTAATCGATACTTGCTGGCGTTTAGAAGACTTCAACCCAATCGTTTCTGTACATGACGTTGGCGCGGGTGGTTTATCAAATGCTATGCCTGAACTTGTGAATGATCATGAGTTAGGTGCAGTTCTTAACCTTCGTAAGATTCCTTCATTAGAACCGGGTATGAGCCCAATGGAAATCTGGTCAAATGAAGCACAAGAGCGTTATGTTCTTGCTATTCGTCCAGAATCTTTAGAGCAGTTCGAAGCAATCTGTGCACGTGAACGTTGTCCGTTTGCTGTGTTGGGTGAAGCAACTGAAGCACGTCACTTAACAGTTGAAGATCCATTATTCCAAAATGATGCTGTTGATATGCCAATGCAGGTGATGCTTGGTGGTACGCCACGCATGCAACGTTCTTATGAAACTATTGAACGTAGTGGCGATGATTTTGACGCTTCAAAAGTTGATTTGAAAGATGCGATTTTCCGCGTATTGAAAAACCCTACAGTTGCGTCTAAGTCATTCTTGATCACAATTGGTGACCGTTCAATTACAGGTATGGTTGCACGTGATCAAATGGTTGGTCGTTGGCAGGTTCCTGTTGCAGATGCAGCAGTAACAACAACAAGTTTGCAAGGTTTCACTGGTGAAGCAATGGCAATGGGTGAACGTCCACCAGTTGCATTGTTAAACCCAGCCGCATCTGCTCGTTTGGCAGTTGCTGAAGCAATTACCAATATTGCATGTGCAAACATTGAACAAATTAGCGATATCAAACTTTCTGCAAACTGGATGGCTGCTGCTGGTCAAAAAGGTGAAGATCAAGCATTGTTTGAAGGCGTGAAAGCAATTGGTATGGAAATGTGTCCTGCTTTAGGAATTGCGATTCCTGTAGGTAAAGACTCACTTTCAATGCGTACGACTTGGAATGACAACGGTGAAGATAAAGCTGTAACTTCTCCAATGACGGGTGTAATCACTGCATTTGCTCCAGTAACTGATGTTCGTAAGACCTTAACACCTGAACTTAAAAATTTAGAAGATTCAGTACTTGTTCGTATTGATTTATCTAAAGGTCAGTTCCGTTTAGGTGGTTCGATTCTTGCTCAAGTATATAAAGCAATTGGTTCAATCACTCCAGATGTTGACAGTTTTGATGATTTCAAAGCGTTCTTCGCTTTAATCCAAGATTGGAACAACCGTGGCTTGATTCAGGCTTACCATGACATCGGTGATGGTGGTTTATTAGCTTCTGTAGCTGAAATGATGTTTGCTGCACGTTTAGGTGTTGCGTTAGAAAACCAGACTACTGCAGGTTTATTTGCAGAAGAAATTGGTGCAGTACTTCAAATCAAAGCAACTGATTGGGACGCTTTACAAGCAGAAATCGCAACTTCTAGCTTAAAAGATGCAATTGCTGTAGTTGGTCGTGTAAATAACTCAGATCAATTATCTGTAAATGGTTTAACTTTAGATCGTGCTGAATTACAACAAGCTTGGTCTGAGGTATCTCATCAGATCCAACGTCTACGTGATAACGTAGAAACTGCTGATCAGGAATTTTCATTAATTACTGACAATGCGCATCAAGGTTTGATTGCTAAACCAACATTCGACTTGAATGAACCTGTTGAAGCACCGTTCATTAATACACGCCGTCCTAATATGGCAATCTTGCGTGAGCAAGGTGTAAATGGTCATATTGAAATGGCAGCAGCTTTCGACAAAGTTGGTTTCAATACGATTGACGTACACATGAGCGATTTACTTGCTGGTCGTGTAAGCCTAAGTGATTTCGAAGGTTTAGTGACTTGTGGTGGTTTCTCTTACGGCGACGTTATGGGCGCAGGTGGTGGTTGGGCAAAATCAGTATTGTTCAATGCTAAATTACGTGATCAGTTTGAGCAATTCTTCCACCGTGAAGATACTTTTAGCTTAGGTATCTGTAATGGTTGCCAAATGTTGTCACAATTGGCGCCGCTTATTCCGGGTGCTGAACACTGGCCTCGTTTCCACCGCAATATGTCAGAAGTTTTTGAAGCTCGTAGCGTAAACGTTCGTGTTGAAAAATCTGTTTCTGTATTACTTGATGGTATGGAAGGTTCAATCTTACCGATTGCTGTTGCACATGGTGAAGGTCGTGCTGTTGCAAGTGAAGCTAACATTGCAAGCTTGAATGCAGCTAATCAAGTTGCATTGCGTTATGTTGATAGCCAAGGTAACCCAACTCAGCATTATCCATTGAACCCGAATGGCTCACCTGAAGCGATTACTGGTGTTACCTCTAAAGATGGTCGTGCAACGATTATGATGCCGCATCCAGAGCGTACCTTCCGCGCACTTCAGCATTCTTGGAAACCAGAAGAGTGGACTGAAGACGGTGCATGGTTACGTATGTTCCGTAATGCTCGTAAGTTTATTGGTTAATATAAAGATTGAAATAAGCCACCGTAAGGTGGCTTATTTATGTGTAGTACAATTTTAATAGATAGTGGAGAAGAAAAATGAAATCAAAAATCCATTTCCGTGAATTTGCATTGCTCATGGCATTGCTTATGTCGATTGTTTCTTTTTCGATAGATGCAGTCTTACCTGCTTTAGGTGAGATTGGCCGTATTTTTGAATTAAAAAATAATAACCAGTCGCAGTGGGTCATCATTGGTATCTTTTCTGGCATGACCATTGGACAGCTCATTGCGGGGCCTCTATCCGATGCTATTGGGCGTAAACGCATTTTATTCACAGGAATTATTATTTATTTTCTGGGAAGTCTATTGTGTTTTTCCACACAAAGTTTTGAGTGGTTTTTAGTTGGGCGCTTTATTCAAGGTATTGGCGTTTCAGGGCCATACGTTGCTTCTATTTCAATTGTTAGAGATAAATACAGTGGAGCTCAAATGGCTCGTATTATGTCTTTAATTATGATGGTATTTATGGTGGCTCCAGCAGTTGCACCGAGTTTAGGGCAGCTCATTATTCATTTCTTTGGTTGGCGTGAAATTTTTGTTTTATATATGGTTTATGCCACAGTGGTTGGAGCATGGGTCGCTTTACGTTTAGAAGAGACGCTACTTCCTGAAAATCGTTTACCTATGCGTTTAAAAGCATTTCAAGAGGGCTTTAAAGAAGTAGTGAGTAATAAAACTACCATGAGCTATCTCTTATGTGCCGGTTTTTGCTTTGGTGGATTTATTGGTTATCTGGGAACTTCCCAGCAAATTTTTATGCAGCAGTTTGGTAAAACAGGACAAGAGTTTAGTGCTTATTTTGCCGTGCTTGCTGGTGTGATGGGAATCGCCTCATTTACCAACTCTAAAATTGTTATGAAGTTTGGTATGCGTCCAATCTGTATTTATGGCTTTTTAGGCTTGTGCTTAATTTCTTTAATTTTCTTGGGAATCCAGCTTTTAGGTGTGGCTGTATCCTTCTGGATGTTTATGTTTTATGCCTGCATTTTATTTTTATTATTTGGAACTCTATTTGGCAATTTAAACGCGATTGCGATGGAACCGATGGGGCATGTCGCTGGAATGGCGTCGGCTATTATTGGTGCAGCCTCTTCTATATTGTCACTTATTCTTGCTTCTATTATTGGGCAGTTATATAACGGTACATTAATTCCAATGACCTGTGGTTTTGCTATTTTGTGTGGTTTGGCTTTTGCTATGACGATATATGAGAATAGATATTTAAAAAAATTGAGTGCTTAACAATATCAGTGTGAGGATAGTTCTATGATTTTTAAATTTTCTTCACACTCTGACTTTTATATGGATGAATAAGGCTGTTTAAGAATTTTTGAAAACGTATCGGAGTATAGACAACTTACTATTTAATCCCTTATGCTCTATTTGATGTTGGTTCAATTTTTGCTTTCTCTGTAACAACGATAAAAAATCGGAGATCAAAATGATGAAAAATGAAAATCATATAAAAACGTTTTATAAAAAAGATAAGGGCTGGCAATTGTTCGGTTTAGCACTTGCCATTCAAATACTATTTATTGGAGTAAATTATTTATTAATGATGAGCTGATTTTGCTTATTGGGCTTTTAAAACGGTATGATTTAAACCCCACTTATAAAATCTTGAGTCATTTTGCTCATGTTAAAGCTGATTTATTACGTACCTGAGTCACATCTTGAGTCGACTAAACAAGCTATTTTTTCTGCTGGTGCAGGTGGTATCGGTAATTATGAACACTGTGCATGGCAAGTGAAAGGAATAGGGCAGTTCAAACCAGTTAAAGGAGCCGATCCTTATATCGGAGAGCTAGGTGAACTCGAACAAGTCGAAGAATGGCGTGTGGAAACTATTGTGATTGAAGAAAGCGCAAGGGCTGTAGCGAAAGCATTAAAGGCAAGCCATCCTTATGAAGAGCCTGCCTTTGAGTTTATTCAAATCATAGAAATTGATTTTAATTAAACTGAGAGAAATCTGATTTACGTTTTTGCATAAATGCTTGTACTGCTTCTAGCATTTCAGGCGAGTGAACGCGCTGCATAAAGATTTCAGCTTCATGATCAATACATTCAATAATTTGCTCTAAATTATGCTTCATAAGCGCTTTTGTCTGCTTCAATGATGCAAGGGGTAAGGCTGCTAAATGCTGAGCTGTTGCCTGAGCAGATGCGTAAGAATCTTCAACCACTTCATTAACTAAGCCAGCTTGTACTGCGGTTTCAGCATTGAATTTTTTTGCAGTAAGTAGAAGCTCGGCTGCTTTGTGATAACCAGCTTGTTGAATGAGTAATTGACTTGCACCACCTTCTGGAGAAAGACCAAGACTTACAAATGGAATTTGGAATAGGGCCGTGTTGTCAGCAAAAACTAAATCTGCGTGTAATAAAATCGTAACGCCAATTCCAATTGCCACACCTTTTACTGCAATAATAAGTGGTTTTGATAATTTGGCAGCTGCTTTGAGTAAAACAAATGGTGGGACTTCGCCCGCTGGACCCATGTTAGGATTTTGTACAAAACCCATAAAATCTTTCATGTCATTACCAGCAGTAAAATCTTGCTCTACACCACGTAGAACGACTACTCGAACATCTTTATTAAGGTCAGCTTCATTCAGTGCTTTGGCAATCCATAAATAAAGTTCGCCATAGAGTGCATTTTTTGCATCTGGGCGATTTATGGCTAAGGTGAGTACGCCACCTTCTAAATTTGCGTTTAAATGTTGATGAGGTTGTTGAATACAGCTAAGTGTCATCGTACTATCCTTGCTTTAAACCACGTTGTTAATTTTTAGGTTCTCATTATGGCGCATATTTTTTGTAATGCGCGTTACTGGTGAGTTCATAAAAAGTGAAAATCTAATTATGTATAAATTTGACTATCTCGTTTTTATAGGGCGTTTTCAACCATTTCATTTGGCTCATATGCAGACAATTGAAATTGCCTTACAACAAAGCCACTATGTGGTTTTGGCGCTAGGCTCTGCTCAAATGGAACGTAATATTAAAAATCCGTTCTTAGCAGTAGAGCGCGAGCAAATGATCTTGTCAAATTTTTCATTGGAAGAACAAAAGCGCATTCTTTTTGTACATGTAATGGATGTTTATAACGACGAAAAGTGGGTAAAACAAGTCAAAACTTTAGTGAACGGCGTGATTGAACCGAATTCAATCGTTGGCTTGATTGGGCATTTTAAAGATGAGTCTTCTTATTATTTACGACTATTCCCTGAATGGATTATGGTTGAGCTGGATAGCTTAAAAGATTCAATTTCAGCAACACCAATGCGCGAAGCTTATTATCGCGGTGAAATCCAAACGGAATTTTTTCCTGTAGGAACTATTCAATTTTTGGATGAGTTTAAAAAAACACGTACTTATCAACAACTACAGCAAAGATTTGAAGAGGATGACCGTTCAAATCTCGATGAGTTTGAGTAAACGTATATTGATTAAGCATCTGCCCAAAAGATAATTCGGTTGGAAAAAGGATCGGTGATACTGAGTTCTAGAGTTTCCCAATCTGTTTTTTCAACCTGAGGTTTAGAGAATTTATAATCTTTTTGGCTTAGTTCACTGTGCAACTCATAGATATGTTCCCAATAAATACGAATTGCACTATGTGGGCTTGCATCTCCAAAATGCTCAGATAGATGAATAACACAATCATCTTTAGAAATTTGTAAATATAACGGGAAGTTATCTTCGAATTGATGTTGCCAATCAAGCTGAAAACCTAAGAAATCAAGATAAAATGATTGAGCTAAATCAACATCAAAAATTCTTAAAATTGGGGTGATTGAACCTGATTGCATCATTTTTCCTTTTAACGTGTACCAAATTGTTGAGTCCAATAACTCTTTTGCTTTACAGACTGATCAGAAGCACACGCGATTGCGTAAGTAGTGAATTTTGGATTCATTAGATTACTACAATGCAAGGGACTTGTTAGCCATTTAGACATAACTTGCCCTAAAGTTTTTTGGCCACTCGCGACATTTTCGCCATTGGCTTTACCAAGTGTATTGTAAAGCTTCAAACGTGATTTTAAGTCCAGACCTGTTGAGCCAACATGCCCGAGAAAGTTATGTGTTGCCATATCTTCACTATGAGAGAGTGCACCTTTATATAAATTATTACTCCAACTTAGCGGTTTGGTTGCTGGAAAATACTGCTGGCCACATTGGCGTGATTGCTGCCGAATTTGATTAATCGTGTTCAGTACAGCTTGTTGGTAGGCTGGGTTTTGTAGATCTTGGCAGCTTATTTCATTGGAGTTTTTTTGAATTTGAGCAATGGATGGGGTGGTGTCAGTGGATATTGCTAATGTATTTGCACTACATGCACCAATAAAAACAGTAGCAGACAGCAAAGAGTAAGTTTTGAGTAGACTCATATCATTGCCTTAAAATAATTATTCTAATATTTTTATGATACGCCAAAGTCAAAGTGTTGGGTAATGCTTTGCAAACAAAAAGCGAGTGTGAAACTCGCTTTTTGTTTGTTACGGTTATTAAGCTGTTTGAAGAGCTTTCAAGTCTTCTAGAACTTGTTCTGCATGCCCAGCAGCTTTAACTTTACGATAGCTTTTAACTAAAGTTTTGTTATGGAAAATGAAAGTAGAGCGTTCGATACCCATCACTTTTTTTCCATACATATTTTTTTCTTTAATCACGTCGAAGTGTTTACACAGTACTTCTTCTTTATCACTAATCAGATCAATGGTAAGCGCTTGCTTTTCAGTAAAGTTTTGATGTGCTTTTACAGAGTCACGCGAAACACCGTAAATACGAGCACCCAAAGCTTGAAACTGATCTTTTAAACAAGAAAAACCAACAGCTTGTGTTGTACATCCTGGAGTTGAGTCTTTAGGGTAAAAGTAAATGATTAACCATTCATTTTCGACCTCAGTCAAGTTCACTTCACCTTGTGTTGTTGGGAATACCTGATTTGGTAATTGGATATTGTCAGTCATTTCTCATCCTTCAAAAAAGCTAAATTTGATCTAATTCAAGTGGTAAAAAAGCATATTCCTCATGATAAACAATATCGAGCTTTCTTACAGGAATTGGTTTGTTAAAAATTGGGCCATCAATTACAGTGGTATGAAATTCACCGCCTTCACCACATGGATCAATACCACGGTTTTCAAGTTCTTTTATATATTCTAAGGTTAGCGTTTTTCCTAAATCTTCAATTGTCATTCCTAGTTTTAAGTTCACTGTCACAAGCACACTACGGAAACCAAGATTAATAAATTCTTCAACAACTTCACGATGTGGGCGAAGCCAAAGAGGCATTCCTAATTTAAGTCCCACCTGTTGAGTTATTCGATCATGCCAACAGCCATGTTCAGGCATATCTAGATCACCTGTAACAAGTACCTCGGCACCTTGTTGTTTTGACTGAATGAGTAATTCAATAAATTTAGCTTCATAGTCATTCCAGCTTGATGAAGCCATAAATACTGGTAAGCCGATTGCTTCAGCTTGAGCTTGAATAATATCAAGTGGCATAGCATGTGAACGAGAGCGCTGACCTTGTTCTTCCAGCATGATAATGAGTCCATTAACTGTACCAGTTTGCATTGCATGGTAGAGTGCAAGGGAGCTGTCTTTGCCACCACTGAATGAGACAATAGAGGTCTTATTTATTGCGTTAGTTTTCCATTGTTCTTGCATAGTTTATTTCAGGTGAATCGTTCAAGTTCGATAAGGCGATTTTAACAGAGCCACAAAAAAGCCTGCATAAATGCAGGCTTAATTTGGAATAATAAAATTTTATTTTTTAGGAGCTTGTTGTTGAGCTGCTTTCATTGCATCTTCAGTTAATTTTTCAAGCTTAGTTGTTAACTGAGGGCCGAAACATGCTTTAAGATCACGGTTTTGTTGTTGTACAAATCCTAGAGAGCTTGGGCTTTTCTTCGCATTGATTGCACTTTGGATTTCCCATTTTTGTGCTTCAGTGACTTTACCTTGTGCTTCAACTTGGCAGCTACAGAATTTGCTAACTTCAGATGAACTTAGTTTACCACCTTTAGCTGTTTGATCTTTACAAACGTTAACTAATGCACCTTTAACGTTAGTGCTTTTATATGCTGCTTGAACTGGGTTTTCGGCAGCATGCGCTGTACCAGCCATAAGAGCAACTGTTGAAAACAAAGATGAAAGAATAAGATTTGATTTTAACAACTTCATAAATTTTACCTACTTATTACGGTATATAGCGTGTTGGGTCGGCAACACCGGCCTCGATAAAGCCTTCTTTACGCAAACGGCAACTGTCACATTTGCCACACGCACGTCCTTGAGCATCTGCTTGGTAGCAAGATACCGTTTGACTATAGTCTACGCCATGTTCAATCCCTAAACGTATAATATTCGCTTTGGATAAATGTAACAGGGGTGTTTCAAACTTAAGTGGTTTTCCTTCTACGCCAGCTTTAGTTGCTAAACGAGCCATATTCGCAAAAGCATCAATAAATTCAGGACGGCAATCAGGATATCCTGAATAATCAACAGCATTGATACCAATAACAATTGCTTCAGCATTAAATACTTCAGCTGCTGCTAGAGCATAAGAGAGGAAAATAGTGTTACGCGCTGGTACATAAGTTACAGGAATACCTTCTTGTAACTGTTCTGGTACGGCAATGTTGTGGTCTGTTAACGCAGAGCCACCTAAATTAGCCAAATCGATATTAATTACACGATGTTCAACCCCTGCACGTTGAGCTAATGCTTTTGCTGCATCTAGTTCAGTGGTTGAGCGTTGACCATACATAAAACTAATAGCAATACATTCATAGCGTGCTTGTGCCCAAGCTAGGCAAGTGGTTGAGTCTAAGCCGCCTGAAAGCAAAACAATGGCACGAGGGCGCATATTTTTCTCCATATTCGGAATGATTTATTTTATTGAGTGATTAACGACCTGATTCATCATTCCAAAGCAGTTTATGTAACTGAAGTTGGAAGCGAACAAGGAGTTTATCATCAAGTATCCACTGTGCCAGATCACGTGCTAGACGTGGCAGGCCAACAGCACCTTTTTCAACTGCAAAGGCAGGGGAGAACCAAACGGTACTGACTTTTTTATGCAGTTGATATTTTTCAACTTGCTGCTTTGACCATTCATAATCTTCGCGGTTACAAATGACGAATTTAATTTGGTCATGTGCAGTCAAATGATCGAGATTACTGATGAGATTACGATGTTCCTCACCAGAAGTTGGAGTTTTTAAATCAAGAACTTTAGAAACACGCGAATCTACTTTTGAAACATCGAGCGCGCCACTGGTTTCTAAAGAAACGTCAAAGCCAGCTTCACATAGACGTTGTAATAAAATCAAACAGTTTGGCTGTGCAAGTGGTTCACCACCAGTTACACAAATATAAGGTGTTTGAAATTGTGTAGCTGTTTCAATGATATGTTCAAGTGAAAAACGTTCACCACCTTCAAAAGAATAAGTGGTATCACAGTAGCTACAACGTAATGGACAGCCCGTTAGACGAATAAATACAGTCGGTAGGCCAGAGGCGTTTGCTTCACCCTGCAACGAGTAAAAAATCTCGGTAATGCGTAAACCGGACGCAGGGTCTGAGACAGGAATTGCAGAGGAACGTAAGGAAGCCATTCTAGAAATACCACACTATATAAAAAATAAAATCTCTACGATCAGTGTTGACCGTAGAGATGTTTGATCAAACTGAAATTAGTCAGCGCGTAACAAATCGTTCAAGCTCGTTTTTGCACGTGTTTTTGCATCAACTTTTTTCACAATAATTGCAGCATATAAGCTGTAAGTACCACATTTAGATGGCAAGCTGCCTGACACTACAACTGAACCTGCTGGTACACGACCATAATGGATTTCGCCAGTTTCGCGGTCATAAATTTTAGTTGATTGGCCAATGAAAACGCCCATTGAAATGACTGAGCCTTCTTCAACAATAACACCTTCAACGATTTCTGAACGCGCACCGATAAAGCAGTTGTCTTCAATAATGGTTGGGTTAGCTTGTAATGGTTCTAAAACACCACCGATACCTACGCCACCAGACAAGTGAACATTTTTACCGATTTGAGCACATGAACCTACAGTTGCCCATGTATCAACCATTGTGCCTTCATCTACATAAGCACCAATGTTTACATAAGAAGGCATTAACACTACGTTTTTAGCTTGGAAGCTACCACGACGTGCTACAGCAGGAGGAACAACACGAACACCTGCTGCTTTAAATTGCTCTTCAGTCCAACCAGAGAATTTAGTTTCAACTTTGTCGTAGAAACGAAGATCACATGACTCGATTGGTTTATTGTCATTGAGTTTAAATGATAATAAAACAGCTTTTTTTAACCATTGGTGAACAACCCATTCACCATTGATCTTTTCAGCAACTCGAAGTGTACCGTTATCTAAACCAGCAATTGCTTCTTCAACAGCTTGGCGGATTTCGCTTGAGCAATCTGCTGCAGTAAAATTTGCGCGGTCTTCAAATGCTTGCTCAATGATCGTAGAAAGCTGAGACATGATCTTCCTTCCATAAAAAATTTTAAAGATTTTACACTAATTTGTGACAAGAAGCTTTGAAAAAACGTGTTACGTTTAATCGAGGATATAAATGAGATAAATGAAATTAAGCTTATTAGATAATCAAGTGTTTTTTACACAAAAATGATTTGAAAATAAAAATTTAACTCAATTTGTATCAAAAAATAACAGAAATCTACCATTTTTTGTATAAAAAAGACTCTAAGCTCTCTTTATTATGATTTCAGTCACAAGATGAATAAATTAAAAACAGAGCCTTTTGAGGAGAAAACTATGAAAGCATTACGTGTTTTAGTAACAACAACAGCTTTATTCGCTGCTGGTGCTGCAATGGCAGATGAAGCCGTTGTTCATGACAGCTACGCATTCGACAAAAACCAATTAATTCCTGTGGGAGTGCGTGCTGAGGTAGGTACAACTGGTTACGGTGGTGCTTTATTGTGGCAAGCAAACCCATATGTAGGTTTGGCACTTGGCTACAATGGTGGTGATATTTCTTGGCGTGATGACGTATCTGTAAATGGTACGAAATATGACGTTGATATGGATAATAACAACGTTTATTTAAACGCTGAAATTCGTCCTTGGGGTGCAAGTACTAACCGTTGGGCTCAAGGCTTATATGTAGCAGCTGGTGCAGCATACCTTGATAATGATTATGATTTAAGCAAACGTTCACAAGACGGTACTATTAAAGTAAATGGTAATAATTATAACTTTAATGGTTCAGTTGATGGTAAATTAAGTTATAAAAATGATATTGCCCCTTATGTAGGTTTGGGTTTTGCACCTAAGATCAATAAGAACTGGGGTGTATTTGGTGAGGTTGGTGCATATTACACAGGTAACCCAAGTGTAAATCTTAAATCAAACGGTACATTTGTTAATGTTAACGGTGCTGACTTTGATAAAGACTTACGTGCAGAAGAAAATAAAATCGCGAATGACGATAAATACCAATGGTTACCAGTTGGTAAAGTTGGTGTGAACTTCTTCTGGTAATAAATACAAAAAAAACGAGCTTCGGCTCGTTTTTTTTGCCTCTAATAAATAAAAGAGCTAAAAAGCTCTTTTATTTATTTTTGAATTTTTATTCATCTGGGTAAGCAATTTTCTTAAGTGCTTTGATATCGGCATCAGGTGAGCATAAAGAAATAAACTCGTAACCATAACCGCGTAGTAGATGGCCTTTACGAACTGCAATCCATGTCGTATTGACACCAAAAATATCAGTTTTAGTTTGTTTTAAGCGATGATCACGTTCTGTGTCATAGGCCACATCATTGACAATTCCAACTCCCATTCCAAGTTCAACATAAGTTTTAATAACGTCTGCATCAAGAGCTGACATTACGATATCTGCATCGAGGTGAGCTTCTTCGAAAGCTTTGTCAATTTTAGATCGACCTGTAAAACCACCATGATAAGTAATGAGTGGGTAGTCCGCTAAAAGCTCAAGCGTAATCTTGTCTGCCTTTACTAAAGGATGATTTTGTGGAGTGATAATGCTGTGTTGCCATTGATAGTAAGGAATACTAGCCAGATTGTCTTCAGTCGTTAAAGATTCAGTTGCAATCCCAATATCAGCCTCACCTTGTAAAAGCATTTCTGAAATTTCAACAGGGCTGGCTTGTTGTAAAATCAAATGAACTTTAGGAAATAACTTCTTAAACTGGTTTACGATCGGAGGCAGTACATAACGTGCCTGAGTATGGGTTGTTGCGATCGTTAATGTGCCTTCATCAACTTTATTAAAATCTTCGGCAAGGCGTTTAATATTTTCAGCATCAACTAACATGCGTTCAACGATGCCAAGAAGAGATTGTCCAGGTTCTGTTAAACCTAAAAGACGCTTACCTTTACGTATAAAAAGTTGTACACCTAGCTCATCTTCTAAATCTTTAATATGTTTACTTACACCCGATTGAGACGTGTAGAGTGCAGCCGATGCTTCGGTTAAGTTAAAGTTCTGGCGTACAGTTTCTCGGATAATTCTTAATTGTTGAAAGTTCATTCACACTTTTCCTTACCAAATATATTTCTTAAGCAACTTGATCTGCAAATAAGTGCAACTGAGATGCACTTACCCAAACGGTTTGATTTGGTTTAAACGCATGTAATTTTGCAGCTTCATTGCTCAGAGCAATCTCAATTAAACGTCCATTACGGTCTTGTAATTCCGCCACAACTTTTCCAGCAATCCAGATTTCACGTACAAAAGTGGCTTCAATGCTATTCGCCTGAGGTTGCGAGTGAATATGTAACTCATCTGGACGGGCAAAAGCAATCACTTTTCCTTGAGGTGCTTCAACTAACGTTGGTAATTGAATACGGTCATTGCCAATACGGATAATACCGCCTGTATTTTCACCTTCAAAACGATTTGCCTGACCCAAGAAATCAAATACAAATGGCGTTGATGGTTTTTCATAAACTTCACGAGGTGAACCGATCTGCTCAACATTACCTTTATTCATTACAATAATCTGATCTGCAACTTCAAGAGCTTCTTCTTGGTCATGGGTCACGAAAATTGAAGTAATGTGTAGTTCATCATGTAAGTTGCGTAACCAGCGGCGTAACTCCTTACGGACTTTAGCATCTAGCGCACCAAACGGTTCATCAAGTAATAAGACTCGTGGCTCTACTGCCAAGGCACGTGCCAAAGCAATACGCTGACGTTGGCCGCCTGAAAGCTGTGCAGGGTAGCGGTCTGCTAAAAATCCAAGTTGAACTAGGTCAAGTAAACGAGTAACGCGTTTTTTAATTTCAGCTTCTGAAGGGCGGGTTGCACGAGGACGAACACGTAAACCAAAGGCAATATTGTCAAATACTGTCATGTGACGAAATAATGCATAGTGCTGAAATACAAAGCCGACCTGACGCTCACGCACATGCACATTGGTCGCGTCTTCACCTTCAAGTAGCACTTGACCGCCATCAGCTGATTCTAGACCTGCAATAATTCTAAGTAGAGTCGTTTTACCGCAACCAGATGGGCCAAGTAGTGCAACCAGTTCACCTTCTGGAAAATCTAGCGAAATATTTTTAAGCGCATGGAATGCACCAAAGTGTTTTTCAATATTTTTAACTTGAATACTCATGATTTCATTCCTTACGAATCAGTTGAATGTGGTTCTGGTTTGTCTTGATGTAGTTCTAACCACGTTTTCAATACCAGCGTTAATATGGCTAAAAAAGCAAGTAATGAGGACACGGCAAACGCTGCGCTAAAGGTGTACTCGTTATATAAAATTTCGACATGAAGTGGCAGGGTATTAGTTTCGCCACGAATGTGACCAGAAACCACCGATACTGCACCAAACTCACCCATTGCACGGGCATTACATAGAATCACACCGTAAATCAAACCCCATTTAATGTTAGGTAGGGTGACTTTCCAAAAGGTTTGCCAACCAGAAGCACCCAATACAATCGCTGCTTCTTCTTCTTCAGTTCCTTGAGCTTCCATGAGTGGAATTAATTCACGTGCGACAAAAGGGACTGTAATAAAGATAGTTGCTAAAACAATTGCAGGTACGGCATATAAAATCTTAATGTCATGATCCATTAACCAGCCGCCAAACCAACCTTGGGCACCAAAAATCAATACGATCATTAAACCTGCAATAACAGGTGAAACTGAAAAAGGCATATCAATAATGGTCGTTAAAATTGCTTTACCTCTAAACTGGAACTTAGAAACAGCCCATGCAGCGGCAACACCAAATATCACATTAATTGGAACAGCAATTGCTGCGGTTAATAAAGTTAATTTCACTGCTGATAACGTATCTGGATCAATCAAAGCCTGAACGTAGACTTCAAGTCCCTGTTTAAATGCTTCCACAAAAACCAGAATGAGTGGCAACATCAGACAACTTAAGAAAAAAATTAGTGCCACGGTAATGAGTGTGTAACGTACCCAAGTTGGTTCGCGTGTTGCGTCTCGTGACTGTAATTTAAGCGCAAGTGCATTGCTGTCAGTATGTAGGTTCATGTGATATTTCTCCCTGTACGACGGTTTGCCCACGCTTGAAGTAAATTAATCGCAAATAAAATGATGAAAGAGAGAACTAACATGACCGCAGCAATCGTTGTTGCACCTGCATAATCATATTCTTCAAGGCGTGAAATGATCATGAGCGGAGCAATTTCTGTTTTAAAAGGCTGGTTACCTGCAATAAAAATAACTGAACCATATTCACCCACACCGCGGGCAAATGCTAAAGCAAAGCCTGTGAACAGAGCCGGTAGTAATATTGGTAAAATAATTTTAGTAATCGTCTGCCAGCGATTTGCGCCAAGTGCCGAAGCAGCTTCTTCAAGTTCAGTTTCGATATCACTAAGTACAGGCTGAACTGTTCTTACAATGAATGGAATACCAATGAAGACCAATGCCAGTGTAATACCGATTGGACTATATGCGACTTGAATCCCTAGGGGCTCTAAATACTGACCGATCCAGCCAGTAGGCGCATAGAGTGAAGTCAGTGCAATACCAGCAACAGCAGTTGGAAGAGCAAAAGGTAGATCGACTAATGCATCAACCAGACGTTTTCCGGGGAAGTTGTAACGTACAAGGCACCAAGCCAGAAGTAAGCCAAACACAACATTAATAAAAGCTGCTATTAAAGCTGAACTGAAACTGAGTTGAAGTGATTTTAAAATACGTTCAGAAGTTAAAATTTCCCATAATCCGTCCCATCCAATTCCAAATGATTTGATAAAGACTGCGGCTAATGGAATAAGCACAATAAAAGACACATAGGCGAGGGTGAAGCCCAAAGATAGACCAAACCCAGGCAGCACTCGGGATCGCTGCGACATGATATTTCCTCAAAGAGAAAAGCCTGCTGAAACCAGTAAGCGAATAAATAAAGATAAACGGTGCGATATAAAGCTGGGTATTAAGCAAATTTCAAAGAGAAATGAGTTTTTACCGGGTCGATAGATGAGTGACTACACATCGAATCTTCTGGAATCAAATAATTCAGCAAATCTGGAAACGGGCCAAAACCTGAGGCAACATTAATATGGCCGACTTCACCAAGGTTAACCGGATTTAATTTCCATGATTTCGCAAGTTGTAATGCATCAAAAAAACCAAGCCATGGATCATTTTCACTAATGAGAAGAGATGTTGGCACATCAATTTTTAATTGATGAAAATACGCTTTGTAGTCGGTCAAGCTATGACGAGCAAACCCTGCTTCCCCAAAGCGTGCTGGATTTGCTGGAGCGACTAAAATAAGTTTCTTAACTTGGCTTTTTAACTCTGGATGCTCAGCTAAAGCAGCTACACTCGTTAAGCAACCAAAGCTATGCGCAACAATTTGTACAGGAGCTGGTGCTGCTTGAACCGTTTTAACGAATTGCTCAACCCATTCGCTTAGTACAGGTCTATCCCAGTTTTTTTGCTCAACACGAGAACTAGACACGAGTTTACGCTGCAACCAAGATTGCCAATGCTGATGTTCACTTCCACCTACACCTGGAACAATTACAGTATGAATCATGTCTGTTCTCCTTATCTTTAGTACAAAGAATTACTTCTCTGCACTATTGATTTTCACGATTTGATCGAAAACACCGCCATTGTCGAAGTGTTGCTTTTGTACCTTCGTCCAACCACCAAACTCTTTATCAATAGTCACGAGTTTCAACGGTTTAAATACGTTGCTGTATTTCTTAAGAACGGCTGCATTACGTGGGCGGTAGAAGTTGCGTGCTGCAATTTCTTGGCCAGCTGGTGAATACAAGTAGTTGAGATAACCTTTAGCAATCGTTAAGTTGCCCTTTTTAGTTGCATTCTTTTCTACAATTGCGACTGGAGGCTCAGCTAAAATAGACAAAGACGGAGTAATAATTTCAAATTTGCCCGGCTGTTCACGAGTAGCTAAATATGCTTCGTTTTCCCAAGCCAGTAACACATCACCAATGCCACGTTCAGCAAAAGTTGTGGTTGCACCGCGTGCACCAGAATCTAGAACTTTAGTGTGCTTATAAATTTGGCGAACGTACTCTTGTGCTTTAGCATCGTTACCACCTGGTTGATGTTTTGCCCAAGCCCAAGCTGCAAGATAATTCCAACGAGCGCCACCTGAAGTTTTCGGGTTTGGCGTAATAATTTCTACACCTGGTTTGATTAAATCACCCCAGTCTTTAATTTGTTTTGGATTACCTTTACGCACTAAGAACACAATTGTTGAAGTGTATGGGGTAGAGTTCTGCGGTAACTTTTTCTGCCAGTCAGCTGGAAGTAATTTTGCTTTTTCTGCAATTTCATCGATATCTGCCGCAAGTGCTAATGTCACTACATCTGCATTTAAGCCATCAATCACTGCACGGGCCTGCTTACCAGAGCCACCGTGTGATTGTTTAAACTCAATATCTTGACCAGTACGTTGTTTCCAGTAAGTACCGAACTGTTTATTGAAATCTGTATATAACTCACGAGTAGGATCGTAAGAAACGTTTAAAAATTCTTGCGCTGCAAATGATGAAACAGACAGAAGTGCAGCGATAACCCCGACCTTTAATTGTGAAAAACGCATGAGATAAGTCCTCAAAAAATATGAAATGTTCAAAACATGAACGCAGAATAGCGCTAGTCTTTATTCTAAAAAAATAATAAAAAACGAATTTAATATGAAAAAAATAGAAATACTAAAAACAGATAAGTTATTCTTAAATCTTGATATATAACAAGTTTCAAAAGTAGATACGAAATCGGTATAATTTTTTAAAATCAGTCATTTATTATTTAAATGAAAGGTGTTGTATTGTTGGGTTGTTTTAAGCAGAGGGTGGATTAAACATGTGGTGTTTTAAAAATGGGCAACCTGTTGAAACCATTCCTTTGTTGGATCGAGCATTTCATTATGGTGATGGATGCTTTAGCACAATTCGTGTATTTCAAAATAAAATTGAGCTTAAAGATAGACATTGGGAGCGTCTAAAACTTGCATGTCAAAAACTGTCTTTAATTGCGGATTTTGAACTCATAGAACAGAGCTTAGAGCAATTACAAAAGCAGAACCTTGTGCTCAACGGTACTTTAAAAATTGTGATTAGTCGTGGGATAGGCGACCGTGGTTATAGTTTACCAAAGCATAACGCCGATATTTATATCTGGTTTTATCCGAAAGCTTTAGAGCCATTTCAGCCTGACTCTATCCAGTGTGGTGTTTTAAATCAGGCCTTAGGTTTAACCATGCCAAGCTTGGTTGGACTTAAATCTTTAAACCGTCTTGAACAAGTATTGCTAAAAAAAGAAGCAGATCAACTGGGATGGCCTGAAGCATTAGTTACTGATGTACAAGGTTATATTGTTGAAGGGGTTAGTAGTAATTGTTTTATTCGCTTAAATGATAGATGGATTACTCCGGAACTTCGCTATAATGGCGTCCACGGTGTAATGCGGGCAGAAATTCTGGCGCGTATGCAGCACCATGGTATTGTCTGTGAAGTGCGTGTAATTGAGCTAGATGAAGTATCTGAAATACAAAGTCTATTCTTTTGTAATGCTTTAAACCCTATGCGAGTAGTTACTCATTTAGGGGAGAAAACGCTAGAAACACAGGCATGCATAGATTTATTTCATATCCTTAACTTGAATCAGATTCATTAATATGCCGAAGCCACCTGTGAATGCGAAAGCAAAAAACGCCAAGAAAAATAACAAGAAACAAGCTCCAAAATTTTCTAAGCGACTGGTTTTAATTGGCTTGTTTATTGTCTTAATTTCTATTTTTGCCATTTTATGGTCGAGTCTATTTAAAGCTTATCCTATTGAAGGCAAAAAACAGATGTTATCTATTACATCTGGTGAAACCTATTCTGGTTTTATTGATCGTTTAGCGAAAGAAGACAAAATTAGCTTTCCAGTGGTATTGAAGCTTTATCAGAAGTTTATGATTCATGATAGCATGAAAGCTGGTGTGTATGAAATTGAACAGGGAATGAGTGTAAGAGAAGTATTAGAGATGTTATCTGATGCAGATAATGCTCAGATGAACCGTGTTTTGGTCATTGAAGGTACAACTTTTAAACAGCTTATTACTGCACTCAAAAATGATAAAAACGTAAAAAATACAATATTAGATTTACCAGATGATCAGCTGATGAAGGCGCTTGGGATTCCCTATGAGCATCCTGAAGGTTTGTTTGCACCTAATACTTATTTCTTTGCAAAAGGTGAAACAGATAAGAAAATTCTTACCGATTTATACCACCGTCAAATGAAAGCTCTAGATGCAGCTTGGGCAAATCGCGCACCGAATTTACCTTATAAAGATAAATATGAAGCATTAATTATGGCTTCTATTGTTGAGAAAGAAACAAGTTTAGATAGTGAACTTACACAAGTTTCAGGCGTTTTCGTTCGACGTTTAAAAATTGGTATGCGTTTACAAACGGATCCAACTGTTATTTACGGTATGGGGAATAACTATAAAGGCAATATTACCCGAGAAGACCTTCGTACCCCAACAGCATATAATACTTATACTATTAATGGCTTACCGCCAACTCCAATTGCCTTACCAAGCCAAAAAGCAATTGAAGCTGCATTGCATCCAGATGATTCAAATAACATCTATTTTGTAGCGACTGGTAATGGTGGGCATAAATTTACGGCAAGCTTGCAAGCGCATAATCAAGCGGTGCAAGAGTACTTATCCGTGTTGAGATCGAAGAAATAAGGAAAAGAGATGTTTATTAGCTTTGAAGGCACGGAAGGGGTAGGTAAAACTACACTCATTCGAAAAATTCATCAGCATTTTGAAGAGCAAGGTAAACAAGTTGTTTTAACCCGAGAACCGGGTGGTACTCCGCTAGCTGAACAAATACGTTCTATGCTCTTGGCGGTGAATCATGATGAAAATATGAGCCATGATACCGAGTTACTACTCATTTATGCGGCGCGTGCTCAACACTTACAGCAGGTTATTTTACCGGCTCTAGAGTCTAGTAAAATTGTATTAAGTGATCGTTTTACCGATGCAAGCTTTGCTTACCAATGCTCTGGTCGTGGTTTAAGCCAAGATAAATTACAGCTTTTAAATCAGAACTTTGTTTCGCGCATGCCTGAGGTGACTTTCTGGTTAGATGCACCGATTGAATTGGGTATGAACCGTGCGCGTGAACGTGGAGCTTTAGATCGTTTTGAGCAAGAAAAGTTGAGTTTTTTCACTAAGGTTCGTGAAGGCTATGAAACCTTATGGAAAGCTGAACCAGAACGTATTAAGCGAATAGATGCAACCCAAAGTCCTGATCAGGTGTTCAAACAGGCATTGCAATATTTAGGATAAGCAATTGGATGAGCCACTCTTATAAAAATGGGAGTGGTTAAAAATGACGTTAATTCTGATTTAAAACGTCATAGAAAATATCTATTATTTTCTTATGCTATCTTACATATGATTTTATAGATTGAAGAATAACAAGGATGAAAAGCTCAAAAGAAGAAATCGTGGCATTTCTTGAAAAAGAATTTCCACCAAGTCTTGAACATTGCACGATTGAATCAGTCACGCCTAAAGCTGCAGTTGTTTATTATCATGTCGATCAAAGACATCAACGCCCTGGTGGCACCATATCTGGCCCTACCATGATGACTTTGGCAGACTTTGCTTTGTATATTGCAATATTAGGTGAAATCGGAATTATTGGTTTAGCTGTGACGACCAATTTTAATATTAATTTTCTAAGAAAACCCGCAGGTGATCAAGACTTACGCAGTGAGTGTAAGCTCATGAAAGTCGGAAAGAGCTTGGTGGTGGGTGAGGTCTGGATTTATTCGGTCGGTTTGGATGAACCCGTTGCACATGTGACCGCGACTTATTCAATTCCACCTAAATCATAAATATTAAAGCAAATAAAAAGCACAGCCAGAGCTGTGCTTTTTTCTTAGGAAAACAGCTTAAATATCAGTATTAACTAATGGCTGTTCTACTGCAAAATTTGGAGGAGTTAAAACCGTTTTACGAATCTCACTCGAAGTTTCCGGATAATCGAGTGTGTAATGCAGACCACGCGATTCTTTGCGTTGCATAGCACAGCGAACAATCATTTCCGATACTAAAACAAGGTTACGCAGCTCAATCAGGTTTTTGCTAACACGGTAGTCTTGATAATATTCAGTGATTTCACGTTTTAACATTTCAATACGGTGTAAAGCACGTTCTAGACGTTTGGTAGTTCTCACAATACCAACGTAGTTCCACATGGTCGAACGTAACTCATCCCAGTTTTGTAAAATCACCACATCTTCATCAGGGTTGGTTACTTGTGAGTCATCCCAAGTAGGTACTTCGGGTAATTTGAAGCTTTCATCAAATTTATTTTCGATATCTTTTGCTGCACTCATGCCATAAACGAAGCACTCAAGTAATGAGTTACTTGCCATACGGTTTGCGCCATGTAAACCTGTATAAGAGGTTTCACCAATCGCATATAGACCTTCAATATCGGTCTGACTATTTGAGTCAACCACAACACCACCACATGTATAGTGAGCTGCTGGCACCACTGGAATCATGTCTTTGGTAATGTCGATCCCTAGTTCAAGCAATCGTGCATAAAGTGTAGGGAAGTGCTCTTTGATAAACTCTGGTGATTTATGGGTAATATCTAACCACACGTGACGAATACCGAGACGCTTGATTTCGTGGTCGATGGTACGTGCCACAATATCGCGAGGAGCCAGTTCTGCACGATCATCAAAACGTAGCATGAAACGTTCACCATCAGGTAAGCGCAAATAAGCACCTTCACCACGCATGGCTTCAGTAATTAAAAAAGAGCGTGCTTGAGGGTGATACAGACAAGTTGGGTGGAACTGATTAAATTCCATGTTGGCTACACGGCAACCTGCGCGGTAAGCCATCGCAATTCCATCACCTGTAGCAATATCTGGATTGGATGTGTAGAGGTAAGCTTTCATTGCACCGCCGCAAGCAAGTGCAGTAAATGGTGCAAGGAGGGTATGAACCTTTTCTGTATTTTCATCTAATGCATACAAACCAATAGCGCGATTCGCTTGATCGGTATGACCTAATTTATGCGATGTAATTAAATCAATCGCAATATAGTTTTCAAAAATAGTAATATTTTTACGTTCTTTGGCGCGTTCAACCAAGGTGGTTGAAATCGCTTTACCTGTTGCATCAGCTGAATGGATAATACGACGCTGGGAGTGACCGCCTTCGCGGGTTAAATGAAGTTGTTCATCTTCATCTAAAGTAAATTGCACGCCTTGCTTTAAAAGAAAATCAACAGAAGGGCGGCCGCCTTCTACGGTATGTTGTACCGCATCCATTTCACATAAATGAGCACCTGCAATCATAGTGTCATTAATGTGCTGTTGAATAGAGTCGGTCTCATCAAGAACAGCAGCAACACCACCTTGAGCATAGAAGGTACTTGCTTCGGTTAAAGCAGCTTTGGCTAAAACTGCAATATTAAAATGATTTGGTAACGATAAAGCCAGACTTAAACCAGCACCGCCGCTGCCCACAATAATCACGTCAAAGTGGTGAATTGTCTGTAAATTAGGCATGTCCATTCGCAACAATTTAAAACGTCCGCTAATGACACCCCTTTTTATCTAAAAAGGCAAGAGCTTAAGCGCTCTAACTCAGAGAAAAATTGCAATTGGCTTAAAAAGTTGCAATGCGTAAAATAATGATTGTAAGGATGCCTTACAAATAAACATATTGTTACGCACAACCCCAAAGCGTTGTGATACAACAGTTTTATTCTTATTCTCGTAGACCAATTGTGGGTGAGCACCGAATGAAAACTCGCTATTTACAACAAGGAATGTATGCAGCGGTATTTACAGTTGCTGCTGTTCAGGCAAATGCTGCTGTTGATTTTTCAAACCTCGTTGAACAAGTTAGTCCAGCAGTGGTGAGTGTAAACGTCGTAAAAAAAATGACTCAGGATGAACTATTGCAGCAGCAAGTCCCTGAAATTTTGAAACGTTTCTTTGGAAATCAGGTCATCATTCCACAGCAACAGGGTCCACAAGAAAAAACCGCATATGGTAGTGCATTCTTTATTAGTAAAGATGGTTACCTACTCACCAATCACCATGTGATTGAAAATGCCTCACGTATTAGTATTACTTTAAATGACCGCCGCGAAATTGATGCAACGGTGGTTGGTAGTGATGAGCGTACAGACGTTGCATTGTTAAAGGTGACTGGAAATAGCTATCCAGCTTTACGCGTAGGAAATGTTGATCGCTTACGAGTAGGAGAGCCAGTTTTAGCAATTGGTTCACCTTTTGGTTTTGACTACTCTGCGTCGGCAGGTATTGTGAGTGCTAAATCACGAAATATGAGTGGTGAAACTTCGGTACCATTTATTCAAACTGACGTTGCGCTAAACCCAGGTAACTCTGGTGGTCCATTGTTTAACCAAAATGGTGAAGTGGTCGGCGTAAACTCTCGAATATTTAGTGGTACTGGCGGCTATATGGGTTTGTCTTTCTCTATCCCGATTGACGTAGCAATGGATGTTGCCGAACAGCTTAAGACTAAAGGTAAGGTCACACGCTCTTATCTTGGTGTGATGATGCAAGACATTGACCGAAACCTTGCTGATGCTTATAAGTTACCGAAACCTGAAGGTGCTTTAATTACTCAAATTTCTCCGAACTCACCTGCACAAAAAGCAGGCTTGCGTGCCGGTGATGTGATTCTGAAATATAACGGTAATCCAGTACCGCGCACCAGTGAATTACTTTACGCATTAAACAAAGTACAGCCGAATCAAACTGTTCAGTTTGAAGTATTGCGTGATGACAAAACCCGTAATATTTCAGCAACTTTAACGACTGCTCCAGATGAAACGCCTGCTACAGGCGCCCAAAGTGCTGTATCTAAAGGCCCAGTTTTAGGAATGAGCATTCGTGATTTAGCTGAACCAGAAAAAAGTGCTTTAAGTGTGAAAGGTGGTATCTATGTACAGGATGTTCGCCGTGGTGGCTTAGCATCATTGTCAAATATCATTCCGGGTGATGTGATTGTTCAAGTCAACAATAACCAGATTTTAAATAGTCAGGATTTTTCAAAAGTTGTTTCTAACTTGCAAAAAAATACGGTAGCACGTGTTGCAATTATCCGTCAGGGACAACGCGCTATGCTTGGTTTACGTATCCAGTAAACTTGAAAATAAACAATGAGCCACCCTAAATATGGGTGGTTTTTTTGTTATTTATCTTGAGCGTATAGAGATATCTACCTACACTTATTTTCAGTTTAAAAGTTAATAAATAAGAGTGAACATTCGTGAGTAGTATTTTTGATTTACATATTCAGGTACAGCCACATCATATTGATGCGTTAGGACATGTAAATAATGTGATGTATGTGCAGTGGATGCAAGATGTAGCTGCTGCTCATGTTGAAACTTTGGGAGTAGGGGTGACTAAGTATCTTGAATTAAAACATGCAATGGTTGCGGTTGAGCATCATGTGCAATATCGTAAAGCTGCATTTGAAGGCGAACAAGTTGTATTACGCACATGGTTAGATGATATCAACGCTCTTTATTCTTTCCGCCAGTATGTGTTTTTCCGTCCATCAGATCAGGCCGTATTATTTGTTGGAAATACAAAATGGGCATGTATTGAAATTGCCACAGGGCGTCCAAAACGAATGTCTCCAACTTTTACTCATGCGTACAAGCCGCTTGATTCAAACATAAACCCTTACGATTTTACGGTTTCATATGCTCGATAACCTGAAGCAATAAACTCGCTTTGATTGTCCTTTTAAAACATAAGTACAAAGCTCATGATTATTTTGGATACTTTAAAATATCCATCTGTTATAATCTCACGCAATTTATTTAACTGCTTTGGCTGTGTATTAAAACAAGCTACATAGCACTCTATATTTTCTCAAGGTAACCCATGGCGCAAGCTAAAAAATCCGTCGATATCAAAAATATACGAAATTTCTCGATTATTGCTCACATTGACCATGGTAAGTCTACATTGGCTGACCGTTTTATTCAGATGTGTGGTGGTCTACAAGATCGTGAAATGCAAGCTCAAGTCTTAGACTCAATGGAGCTTGAGCGCGAACGTGGGATTACCATTAAAGCCGCTTCTGTAACGCTATATTATACTCATCCTAATGGTCAGGAATATCAACTTAACTTTATTGATACTCCTGGACACGTAGACTTCTCGTATGAAGTTTCTCGTTCATTAGCTGCATGTGAAGGTGCGCTATTGGTTGTAGATGCTGCACAAGGTGTAGAAGCACAATCAGTTGCAAACTGTTATACCGCGATTGAACAAGGTCTCGAAGTTCTTCCAATTTTAAATAAAATTGATTTACCGCAGGCTGAACCTGAACGTGTAATTCATGAAATTGAAGAAATTATCGGAATTGAAGCAACTGATGCACCAACCTGTTCAGCAAAAACTGGTTTGGGTGTTGAAGGCGTTTTAGAACGTTTAGTCGATGTTATTCCAGCACCTGAAGGCGATCGTGATGCTCCATTGCAAGCATTAATTATCGACTCATGGTTTGATAACTACCTAGGTGTAGTTTCTCTTGTACGTATTAAACAAGGTCGTATCCGTAAGGGCGACAAAATGTTGGTTAAATCGACAGGACAAACTCATCCAGTAACTTCAGTGGGTGTATTTAATCCTAAGCATACTGAAACAGATATTCTTGAAGCTGGTGAAGTAGGTTTTGTTATTGCAGGTATCAAAGATATTTTTGGTGCACCTGTAGGTGACACTATTACTCTTGCATCTACACCTGATGTTGCGATTTTACCAGGTTTCAAAAAGGTTAAACCACAGGTTTATGCTGGTCTTTTCCCAATTGATGCGAGTGATTTTGAGCCATTCCGTGAAGCGCTACAAAAATTGCAGATTAACGACTCGGCTTTATTCTTTGAACCGGAAAGCTCTGATGCATTAGGTTTTGGTTTCCGTTGTGGCTTCCTAGGAATGCTACACATGGAGATTGTACAAGAGCGTTTAGAGCGTGAGTATGATCTTGATCTCATCAGTTCTGCGCCTACCGTAATTTATGAAGCATTAACCAAAAAGGGCGAAACGATTTATATCGATAGTCCATCAAAAATGCCAGATGGATCTACTGTAGAAGATTTGCGTGAACCGATTGCAGAATGTCATATCCTTGTTCCGCAAGAGTACCTAGGGAATGTCATGACCCTCTGTATTGAACGCCGTGGTGTTCAAAAAGATATGAAATTCTTGGGTAATCAAGTTTCTATTACCTTCGAAATTCCGATGGCTGAAGTCGTTATGGATTTCTTTGATAAATTAAAATCATGTTCTCGTGGTTTTGCATCGCTAGACTATAACTTTGTGCGTTTCGAAAGTTCAGCTTTAGTTAAGGTTGATGTATTAATTAATAGTGACAAGGTTGATGCCTTGGCTATGATTTGTCACCGTAATGACGCGCGTCATCGTGGTATTGCATTGGTTGAGAAAATGAAAGATTTGATTCCTCGCCAAATGTACGACGTTGCTATTCAAGCAGCTATCGGTGCACAAATTATTGCTCGTTCTACTGTAAAAGCGATGCGTAAAAACGTATTAGCAAAATGTTATGGTGGTGACGTTTCGCGTAAGAAAAAACTACTTTCTAAGCAAAAAGAAGGTAAGAAACGTATGAAACAAGTGGGAAGTGTTGAAATTCCACAAGAAGCGTTCTTGGCTGTATTGAAAGTAGAAAGATAAGAAATGAAGGTAGGGGAAAGTAAGATATTACTTTTTCCTACCTTAAGAAAAGCAGCTAGGCTGCGAGTGAGGTCGTGTGGATTTTGATTTTAATTTAATTCTTGTTCCAGTTACGCTGATTCTATTTGCAGTGTGGTTGTTAGATAAACTTGTATTCAAACAGCGTGCAGATAAAGGGCGCGGGAACGAAAATTTTGTTATTACATGGGCTTATGACTTTTGGCCAGTTTTAGCTGTAGTACTTGTACTTCGTTCATTCCTTTACGAACCATTTAATATTCCATCAGACTCTATGGTACCTACTTTAGAAACTGGTGACTTTATTTTGGTTAATAAATTTGATTATGGCGTGCGTTTACCTATCGTCAATAAGAAAATTATTGATGTGGGAGAGCCAAAGCGTGGTGATGTGATTGTATTCCGTTATCCACCTCAACCTACCATTAGCTATATTAAACGTGTAATTGGTTTGCCGGGCGATCATCTTGTTTATGATCATGGGCAATTGATTATTAACGGACAAAAAGTACCGAAAGTATTAACACAATTTAGTCGTGAAAAAGACGTGTTAGATACCCCAACGTCTATTTATCATAAAGAGACGATTGGTACGCATACCTTTACAATGCGTGAACTTGAAGGCGTAAATGTGGCGCGTCAAGCACCGTTTATCAACTATGTTGAAAATGGTAAATATGCAAACCAAGACGGTTTATATTGGGAAGTGACTGTTCCAAAAGGACATTACTTTGCAATGGGGGATAACCGTGATCAAAGTGCAGACAGTCGTTTCTGGGGTTTCGTTCCTGAAGAAAATTTAACAGGACGAGCATTCTATGTGTGGATGCATAAAGAACCGGGTTTACATCTTCCTAACTTTGGCCGAAATGGAAAAATAGATTAAAAACAACCATTAGGAAAAAAAGAAATGCGTAAGGCACAACAAGGTACTTCGTATTTAGCAATTTTATTTGGGGTGGTTATATTTGCAATTGCAGTAAAAGCTGTACTTGCAGTCTGGCCAGCATATTGGGATGATCGATTGATTAACAATCAAATAGAAGAGCTTTTACAAGAAAGCTCTTCTGAGATCACACCACAGAAGTTTGTGACACAAATGGATCAGCGACTCGAAATGAACAATATTCGTGATCTTCATTTTAAAGAGATTGCGCAAGTGTTTAATGAGTCTGGTCTGAAAGTCAAAAAGAAATATGAGGTAAGAAAACATTTCTTATCAAATATTGATTTAGTTTTAACATTTGAGAAGAGTTTTGATAAAACATCAGTTCAAACTAAGTGATCCTCGCTTATTGAGTCGAATCGGATATCAATTCAAGCAGCTTGAATTGTTACAGTTAGCTTTGACTCATCGTTCGGTGAGTCATAAATACAATTACGAGCGCTTGGAATTTTTAGGCGATTCATTATTAGGCATGATTGTTGCCAATTATCTATATCATGCCTATCCAAATGAAAATGAAGGTCGTCTAACGCGTATGCGAGCGACTTTAGTACGTCAGGAAGCTTTAGGCAAGATTGCAACCGATTTGCAACTTAGTCGGTGTTTAATATTAAGTACGGGCGAATTGAAATCAGGTGGTCATCATCGTGAGTCAATATTGGCTGATACGGTAGAAGCTATTATTGGTGCAATTTATATTGATAGTGGTGATCTCAACTTACTTACCGATATTGTGCTAAAATGGTATGTACCGTATTTAGACCATATTGAACCTACGGATCAACTTAAAGACCCGAAATCACGTTTACAAGAGTATCTACAAGCACGTAAAAAACCTCTCCCTGTTTACGAGGTTGTAGATATTCAGGGTGATGCACCTCACCAACACTTTAAAGTTGAATGTTTGATAGATGGCTTATCAAAGATTTATGGTGAGGGTTCAAGTCGTCGTTTTGCCGAGCAGGCAGCAGCGGCGGAAATTTTAAAGTTATTGGAGCAATAACCTGCATGTCGATGCATTCTGATCAAATCAATCCAGATTCAAATGAGAACCAAGATCCTAATAATCTGATTGATCAATTTTTTAGTTCCAAAGGCGTAACAATTCCTTCGGATTTTAAGAGCGGATTTGTGGCGATTGTAGGACGTCCAAATGTGGGTAAATCTACCCTCATGAACCATTTGCTAGGTCAAAAGCTCTCTATTACTTCGCGTAAACCTCAAACAACACGTCATAAAATTATTGGTATTGATTCGCGTGAAAAAATGCAGGCGGTATATGTAGATACCCCAGGTATGCATAAAAAAGAAGTGCGCGCTATTAATAAAATGATGAACCGTGCAGCTCATTCTGCATTGCGCGACGTTAATTTGGTCTTATTTGTTATTGATGCTTATAAGTGGACCCCAAATGACGACTTAGTGCTTGAAAAACTCAAGAATGCTGAAATGCCAGTTATTTTGGTGATTAACAAGGTTGATACTTTTGAAGAGAAAAGAGATATTCTTCCTTTAATTCAAGAGCGTGCCAAGCTTATGAATTTTGCCGAGATCGTTCCTGTATCTGCGTTACGCGGAGCAAATCTGGAACACTTGAGCGAAACGATTGAGAAGTATCTTCCTTATCAAGCGCCTTTGTATTCATTTGATCAGATTACTGACCGTTCTGAACGCTTTTTAGCTAGCGAAATTATTCGTGAAAAAATTATGCGTCAGTTAGGTGAAGAACTACCTTATGATTTAACAGTACAAATTGAATCTTTCAAAACGGAAGAAGAGGCTGTTAATGAAAAAACGGGTCGTTTAAAACCAGCTTGTACTTATATTGATGCAACGATTTTTGTAGATCGTGCGGGCCAAAAAGCGATTGTGATTGGTGAAAAAGGTGCCAAGCTTAAAACAATCGGTATGGATGCTCGAAAAGACATGGAAAGGATGTTTGAACAAAAAATTATGCTCACACTTTGGGTAAAAGTGAAGGGTGGCTGGTCTGATGATGAGCGCGCCTTAAAAAGCTTAGGATATAGTGATATCTAAAGGATAAGGATACTGGTATGAAAACAATTACATCATTGATGGCTATAATTGGATGTACATTGATGTTACAAGGTTGTGTATATAAGCTTGTAACCGTACCAGTAGGTATCGCCTATAAAACTACAAAAGGTGTTGTTAAAGGTACAGCGGCTGTTGTGGGGGCGGTAATTCCTGACGGTGATGATGAGGATGATAAAAAAGAAAAAGAATCTGAGGAATAGTTTCTTTTTATGATGCGCAATGAAGTCCTCCACGGATATATGATTCATCACCGTAAGTACCGTGAAAAAAGCCATATTGTGCATCTTTTTACTCAGGAATATGGGCGAGTCGATGGTATTTTAAGACAGACTCCACCTCCTCAGTATCAACCTATCCGTTTGCAAGCCACGGGTAAAAGTGAGCTGAAGAACTTTACGAAGCTTGAAATTTTAAATCAGCCTGTTTTCTTTTTTGGTGATGCTTTTTTTGCCGGATTTTATTTAAATGAAGTTGTTCTTAGACTTTGTCCGTTAGAAGAGACAATGCCACAAACGTTTGAGCAATATCAGTTAACGTTACTTCAATTACAACAATTATCTTCTCACGAAAATCCTGACCTTTTTCTTCGGCAGATTTTGCGCCAGTTCGAGCATATTTTACTTCCTGAACTTGGGTACGCGCTTGATTTCTCGGTCGATACTCAGCAACAGCCGATTCAGGCTCATCAGTTTTACCAATTTCAAGTGACAGAAGGTTTTGCTCCTGTTGTGCAGGCGAGCCGTTCTTCTTTGTCAGGGAAAGCAATTTTGTCTATGTTGGATTATGAGCAAGGGCAGGATTTTTCTCTCGAACAATTGCAATTATTAGGTAAACTATACCGTCAAATGATTACATCGCTTTTAGGAGATCGCCCCCTAAAAAGTCGACAATTGTGGATTCAAAATACTCAAACTCAATCGTAATTAGGATTTATTTATGGCTGCATTGCTTGGTGTAAACATAGACCATGTTGCTACTTTAAGACAGGCGCGCGGTACTACTTACCCAGACCCTGTAGAAGCTGCTCTCATTTGTGAACAAGCTGGTGCAGAAGGGATTACCTTGCATTTGCGTGAAGACCGCAGACATATTCAAGATGATGACGTACGCCGCATGCGTCCATTACTAAAAACTCGCATGAATCTTGAATTGGCTGTTACTGATGAAATGGTCGAGTTTGCGAAAGAAATTCAGCCACAGCATGTTTGCTTTGTTCCCGAAAGACGCCAAGAAGTAACAACTGAAGGTGGTTTAGATGTAGTAGGTAACTTCGAAAAAGTTAAAGCTGCAACTCAAGTCTTAGCTGCTATTGGTTGCGACGTATCATTATTTATTGATGCCGATTTAGCTCAAATTGATGCAGCAGTTGCATGTGGTGCACCTACGATTGAGTTGCACACGGGTGCATATGCAGATGCGGCAACAGAGCAAGATCAACAAGCTGAGTTAGCACGTATTATCAAAGGTGTTGAATACGCAGCTTCAAAAGGTTTGGTTGTAAATGCTGGTCATGGCCTTAACCTTAAAAATATTGCTCCAATTGCTGCTATTTCACAAATTCACGAGTTAAATATTGGGCACTCAATTATTGCTGATAGCATTTTTGTAGGTCTGGTCCAAGCGGTTAAAGATATGAAAGCAGCAATTCAGGTGGCAGGTTAATTGGTTATGTCGAGTATCAATTACGATGAATTAATGCAACCTGTCTTGGCTTTTTTAGGGTGTCAAACGCCAAAAGCATGGTTAGATGAGGCAATCAATAATTTAGATATACTGATGCAAGATCATGCTAATTGTGAAAAAAAAGCAGCTAGTACAGCAATGAACTTAATGTTCCGTTATAGTTTTTTCCCTGATTTGCAAGTAAAGCTTGCACAGTTGGTACGGGAAGAAATGCTTCATTATGAACAAGTGCTTGAACTTATGGCCAAACGTGGTCAGAAATGGGATGGCTTAAGTGCTGGGCGCTATGCTGGTGGGCTCCGTAAGGAGATTCGTACTTATGAGCCAGAAGCTTTAATTGATGTACTTGTGGTAGGTGCTTTTGTTGAGGCGCGCTCATGTGAACGTTTTCATGCTCTTGCTCCACGCGTAGACGATGAGTTAGGACGCTATTATCGTTATTTGCTTAAGTCAGAGTCTCGTCATTTTGAAGACTACTTAGCACTTGCACTTGATGTTGCAAAAACTGCAAAAATGAAAAATCCTAAAGAGGATATTCAGCAGCGCATTGATCATATCCGTGAGGTTGAAAAGAATCTGATTTTAACGCCTGATGATACCTTCCGTTTTCACAGTGGCGTGCCTGCATAATATTAGAATTTTTAAATAAAAAAGTTTATCTTGCCTAGATAAACTTTTTTATTCTAACTCTATAATTTTAAATTAACTTTCATAAGTGGTTAGCTCAAGATATGTGGTGTTTATGATCTGACAATATTGATAGCATCATATTTATATATTTTTAGCTTCTCAAATTTTATTATCTCTATTAAATTTTTAAAATTCTTTTTATTTTTTAAAGTAATAACGAATATTATGTAAATATAAAGATAGATTTATTCGTAATCGGTTCAACTAAATTAGTCGAAAATTTTAAGGATATAAGAATGTTAGCATTAGTTACAGGCGCCTCTGCTGGCTTTGGTTATAGTATTTCAAAAAAACTGATTGAGTCAGGTTATAAAGTTATTGGCTGTGGAAGACGGGCAGAAAAGCTAAAAGAATTACAACAAGAGCTTGGTGAAAAGTTTTATCCCTTAGTATTTGACATGACAGATACCGTAGAAAATATAAATAAGGCCTTGGTTGATTTACCAGCCGAATTTCAAATCAATCAAATTGATCTATTGGTTAATAATGCTGGTCTAGCATTAGGCCTAGAGTCAGCAGATAAATCAGATTTAGATGATTGGTACACTATGATTGATACCAATGTTAAGGGGCTTGTTACTGTTACTCGACTAATTTTGCCAAGCATGGTAAAGAAAAAATCTGGCTTAATCATTAATATGGGCTCAATTGCAGGTACATACCCATATCCGGGCGGTAACGTTTATGGTGCAACCAAAGCCTTTGTGGAGCAATTTAGTCTAAATCTTCGTGCTGATTTAGCTGGTACTGGTGTGCGGGTAACCAACATTGAACCAGGGCTTTGCGGTGGTACTGAGTTTTCTCTTGTGCGTTTTAAGGGTGACCAAGAGAAAGTGAACAGTCTCTATGATAAAAAGAACCCAATTTTGCCTGAAGATATTGCAAATACGGTAGCTTGGGTTGCTTTACAACCTTCACATATTAATATTAACCGTATTGAAATGATGCCGACCACTCAGTCTTTTAATCCTTTAAAAGTTGTTGAAGTGGAATAGTTGTTTTTTTAATGTTCTAAGAACAGGGCGGAAGATAATATTTCTTTTGGACTTGGCTTAGATCATTAATTCAAGCAGATAATCTAATATTTGAAATCAAATCCTCTATCTATTGATAGGGGATTTTTTACAGGTATTGATAAATTTAAGGCAAAAAAAAGCCCGCTTTAATGCTGCGGACTTTTTAGTATTTGGCTCTCCCACCTGGGCTCGAACCAGGGACCTGCGGATTAACAGTCCGTCGCTCTACCGACTGAGCTATGGGAGAATCTGCATGCGATTATAAGGAGATTTTGAGAAGGGTCAAGTGTAAATTGTCATGTTTACTTCATTTTTGTGTTGTATGGCTTTTATTTGATCATTTAGGTGGTGGTTTAAGAAATTACTTGCACTTTAAAAAATCAATTGCTAGATTCAAAACAGAACAAGCGTTTGAAGAAATTCAAACAGTGTGGATTTAAACCAACTTGCCAGCACTAAAATGGCTAAATCGGAGATAAGTATGAAAACACTTACTGTTGCCTCTATTTTTTCTAATTTTGATTTTTATCAAGATCATTATCTCAATATTTTAAGTCAACCAGAATCCTATTACACACTTGTTGAAAGTGCTTGGATTAATACTTTTCCTTTCAAAAAACAGAATTTATATTTGGGCGATTTATTACAGCTTTGGTTTAGTTCTAAATGGAATGTGCATGGTTCACTTAAAATTTTAAAAAGCTCGAAAGTATTAAAGTCTTCTAAAGCTTTATATATTTTTCAGTTAGAAGGGGAGTTGTTGCTAGGTAAAAACAAAGTTTTAGCGTGGTCTACCGAGCATCAAGAAGTTATAGAACTTCAACTTAAAAATATTTGGGCACCCTATGTGATCGCACAAACTTGTGAACGTCCAGATACTTCAGATTATCCAATAAAAAAGGCAGCGGTTTAAGGCTGCCTTTAATGACTATGGACGAATAATCATGCAGGTTGCTGTTGCATAAGCATACAGTTTACCTTCCTCATCAATAATCTTTCCTTCAGAAATAGCTAAATTTTTACTTAAGTTAATGACTTTGCCTATCGCAATTAAAGAATGATTCTTTGGAATAGGACGGCACATTTTTACGTTAAGATCGATTGTGCCATAGCCTACACCCGCAGGTAACATTGTATGTATTGCACAGCCAGTTACAGAATCTAAAACTGTAGCAGCAAAGCCACCATGTACGCCACCGAGTGGATTTAGATGGTTATGATCTGCCTCTGCTTTAAAAGTAACAGATCCTTCTGAAATTTCAGTGGGTTGCATAGGTATAGTTTTGCTAATACTTGCAGGAGGAATATGGCCTTCTATCATGGCTTGTAAAAATTCAAGGCCAGTCATTTCCATCGGATTTTTCATTTTTTGAGTCCTTTAATTCTTTAAGTTCTAAATTGGAACTTGATGTTAGCCTATTATTAAGTCATCAATATGTCAATTCTATCGTTGAAAATTGAACTGTTAAGTTGAATCTTCGAAACTTGCCTTTCTACTATAATATTCCTTTATTATAAAAATTGAATTAAATGAGTTGAATAATGAATTAGATAGATAAGAGGTTCTTCTTATACACTATAAAAAATAGTAGGAGCATACGGATAATGCTTTTAAAAATTGCACTTGTGATGGTGGCTTTTGCAGCAAATTCTGTGTTGTGCCGTTTGGCTCTAGCAGGGCATCATATTGACCCAATGAGTTTTAGTCTAATACGAGTAGTGAGTGGTGCAGTTGTTTTATTGGGGCTGTTTTTATATTCAAAATCACCTCAAGCTAAAGTCCAATGGAGTTTAAAAAACGCATTTTTTCTAGCGATTTATATTTTGGCATTTTCGTGCACCTATCTTCAAATCGATGCTGGTATCGGTGCGTTATTATTATTTGGTGTTGTACAGCTGACTATGGTGCTTTACGGTTATTGGCATGGTGAGCAGATTGGTATATACCGTGGTATAGGCTTATGTATTGCTTTAGCTGGAATCATTGTTTTGTTATTACCTGGTGCTCATGCACCTGATTGGAAGTATGCTTTGCTTATGATGCTGTCTGGTTTGGCTTGGGCTGGATATAGTATTGCTGGCCGTAATATGACTCAGCCTGTCGGTAGTACATTGGCAAATTTTATATTGGCTGTACCAATCGTTTTGTTGACAAATATATTGCTCAATCAAGAGCGGTATATTGATTTGCAAGGTTGGGTATTAGCAATTTTGTCTGGTGGCGTGACTTCAAGTGGGGCTTATGTACTCTGGTATGCAATTTTGAAGCATATTGATCGAGTGACGGCCAGTACCGTGCAGTTGAGTGTGCCATGTTTGGCAATTATAGGTGGAAGCCTATTTGTGAATGAAGCTGTAACGGAGCGAGTGATTTTCTCTGGTTTTATGGTTTTGTTTGGAATTTTTTTGGTTATATATATGGTGCCAAAGAAAAACAAAGCATAGATCAATTAAAAAAGGGTTCTCTAAAGAGAACCCTTTTTATGCAAAATGCAGATTATTTCGCAGCTTTTTCAGCTTCAATTGAAGCGATTGCAGCATCGACACCTTCAATTGAGTCAGCAGCTTTTTTGATACGTGCTAACGCATCAACGAGTACTTCGTCAGCTGTTGCATATGAAATACGCATAAAACCGCCTAAACCAAATGCATCACCAGGTACTACTGCTACGCCAGTTTCTTCTAGTAACCATTCAGAGAACTCTGTGCAAGACTTTAAGCCTTTTGCGCGAATAAGTGGGCGAATGTTTGCATAGGCATAGAAAGCACCATCAGCAGGTAAGCAAGAGATACCTTTAATGTCATTTAAGCCGTTTACAACTAAGTCATGACGGCGTTTAAACGCTTCAATCATTGGCTCTAAAACATCTTGTGGACCATTCAATGCAGCTTCAGCAGCAACTTGTGAAATAGAAGTTGGGTTTGAAGTTGATTGAGATTGGATTTTTTTCATTGCACCAATGATTTTTGCTGGACCGGCTGCATAGCCAATACGCCAACCTGTCATCGCATATGCTTTAGATACACCATTTAAAACAATCGTGCGGTCATATAAATCTGGAGCAACAGTTGCGATGTTGTAGAACTCATCTTCCCAACGAATTGGTTCATACATATCGTCAGATGCAACAAATACTTGTGGGTGGCGACGTAAAACTTCAGCTAAAGCTTCTAATTCAGCTTTGCTATAAATCATACCTGTCGGGTTAGATGGACTGTTTAATACAACTAAACGAGTGTTAGGTGTAATCGCAGCTTCTAATTGTTCAGGAGTGATTTTGAAACGTTGGTCTTCGCCACATTTCACAATGACTGGAGTACCTTCAGCAATAATGACCATATCTGGATAGCTTACCCAGAAAGGTGCTGGAATGATAACTTCATCGCCTTTGTTTAATAGAGCAAGCGCTAAGTTAAAGAAACTTTGCTTACCACCACATGAAACCAAAATCTGATTCGCTTGATAATCAAGATTATTGTCGCGCTTAAATTTAGCAATAATTGCTTTTTTTAACCCAGGAGTACCATCTACAGCCGTATATTTGGTGAAACCATTATTAATCGCTTCAATCGCAGCATCTTTGATGTGTTGAGGGGTATCAAAGTCTGGTTCGCCAGCACCTAAACCAATCACATTCTTGCCAGCAGCTTTAAGTTCAGCAGCTTTGTTAGTTACAGCAAGTGTAGGGGACGGTTTGATAGCATTGACACGATCAGAAAGACGTACGTCCACGGCAATATTCCTCTTATGGGATTAAAAAATAAAAAGCATACTATCTTATCGCAAAAATTAAGCAATTTGCGGATGTGGGTATTTTTAGATGTAAAAAAGTTTGATTTAAGAACGATGTTGTTGCTGTTTTATTCAATTGAAGCTTTTTTGAAAAGAAATGACAAAAATCATTTATAATAAGTCGCAATCGAAATTTCGAGAATGAATCATGACTGAGCAACAGCCAAAACAGAAAAAGGCTTTGGTGAAATTGCCATTCCCAATGCCGAATGAAAGCAATGAAGCCGACGACGCGGTACACAACCAAGTGCGTCCGAAACCAGAGCAATACGCAGATAGAACATGGATGCCACCACGTGGTACTCGTCGTTCTATGGGAAAACGTTAAGCTCAAAAACAGGCAATATGCCTGTTTTTTTATTGATTAAATGAAATTTCCTGATAGTAATTTTTTTTCATTTGATACATGTGATAGTCAGCTCGCTTTAACATGTCCTCAATTTGTTCATTTGTTTGAGTTGTCGAATGTCCAATTGCGATGCTAATAGGGTGGCTTGAATAATATTGATTGTCGATATTAAAAAGTTCCTGAATAGTTTGAAGCATAACTAGAACATTAGCCTCATCTGCTCCTGGCATTAAAATCACGAATTCATCGCCACCTATTCTAGAAGCCGTATGGGGCGTATTTAAAATGGCCTGACTTAAAATATTTCCAACGCGACGCAATAATCCATCCCCAATATCATGACCAAACTGATCATTTGTTTCTTTTAATCCATTCATGTCTAAGAAAATTGAAGAAACAGGGCGAATAATGCTTCGGTTTAAACGGTTAAGTTCTTCTGTAAAAAAAGCGCGGTTATATAGTTTTGTCAGGACATCGTGTTGTCCCAAATATTCAAGATAGTTTTCCGCTTTTTTTCGCGCGGTAATATCTGTAAGTGCAACTTGTACTAGTCCCCAAGTCTCTTCATAACCGGGGAAAACAGTAAACTGAAGTAAGACATTTCTCATTTGCCCATCTAACGCATAGTTAATGGCTTCACGTTTATGGTGAATATTACCTTGCCATAATTCGATGAGTTGTTCCCGAAATGTTTCAATCATTTCTTCAGCAAAAATTTTATGTGTATTTCTGAGAAGGGTAGACTTATCAGGAGCCTTAAATAAATCAAGAGTTGCCTGATTGACATCTAAAATCAGAATATCTTCAACACACTGACGGACAAACTCAGGATGAACATCTAGAAAAGTCCTAAAATCTTCAATTCCCAACAACCTAAGTTGATCAATTCTATTTTTTATACGGCTGAAATCTTCGACCCAAAGAGATGTGGGTGAATAGATAAACATAGATTCAGCCAAGCGACGATTTTTTTCTTCCTGACGAAGTGCATTTTGATAAGGTGTGACGTCTTCGGTGGTAATTAATACACGCTCAAAGGTCGATTCAGAACCGGGTAAAATTGAGCCTCTTAACTGCACATCAATACGTTTACCTGATAAGGTGTAATTTACAGTAGTGCTTAAAAAATGGGTTTTACCATTCCATAGTTCTTCTAGTTCATGAATATGTGATTCGAACATTTCTTTTTTAAAAATAAGATTTAAATTCGAATATAGCTCTTCGTGAGTTCTTGCTTCAAAAAGTTCTAATGTTTTTTGATTAACACGAATAATTTTAATTTTATGCGCGCATTCAATAATTAAATTTTTATTTTGACTTAAAAATTCATGGAGGTTTTCAACACCTTGATTTCTCCATAGGTCAAATTGTTGTTTAACTTCACTGAAATCCTCAATCCACATTGGAATTGGGCTAAGGTCAAAAATTGATGAATCTAAAGTTTCCATATGTTTCTTTAAGTATTCAGTTTGCCTTGAAGTATAATGAGAAAAATTAAGATTTGGGAATATAAAGAACTTAAATTTATTAGAATAATTAAAAATAAGAAAATTAAATGTAAGTAAAAATAAAATAATGAGAAAGCAGATATTATCTGCTTAGCTCATAAATTTATTAGAGAAATTAACGATTAATGGGGTGGTCAATATTCTTTTCACCACGCCATAACTTGATAAAGTCTTGCTCATCAAAATCATAAAGTTCCATGAGTGCAACGACTGCGCTCACAAAAATCATGGCACCCTCAGAGTTTCCATGCAGATCAAAAATTTTACCATTGAGCTTACCTAAAATATCACTAAGCTCATGATCTCGACCTCGGCCATATCGATCCCGAGGGTATAACTCTTCATTTAAAACAATAAGAGCTATCGCTTTTTCAGCAGCTGATAAATCTGTTTTATCTAAAGCTTCTTCAAAAGATTCACTTCCATGATTAAAGTAAAAAATTACCTCATCGTTAATGAAACTTTTTACCATCTTTTGAGTTAATGTTGGAAATTGAGAAACAGCATTATCTTCAACATAAGGTTTAAACGATTCTGGAAAGATAACGTTGTGATCAATATCTTTAAAGAGTGGTGCAATTTCAGAAACTTTATAACCTGCAATGCCACAACCTAAAGCAGTGACAAAATATTTCATTTTAGGATGATTTTTTGCATATATTTTAAAATCTTCAACGTAGTGCTCAATTTGTGAAAGAGGCATTTGTTGAATATGTTCATTTAAAGTTGGAATTGCAAAGCTTTGACCAGCCCAGCCGCGACCCACACCTTCAACTGCTCCGAAGTGTTGACTGGCAACGCGTGCTGCACCGCTACCGTGCTGCCCCGCAAGGTTACTACCAAATACAAAAACTGTATCTTCTGGAAGTTCGGTTACAATACTTTCATCATGATATTGATAGGTCATGGTTATGCTTTTTATTTAATGGATAGCTTCATGTTGCAACTGATTAGGGTATTGGTCAAGTGTTAAGATGCTTAATCTTTTACATTGAATTTCCAACTCAATGTGCACTTTAAATTAAGATAAAAATCCCCATTAATGGGGGAGACGTTAAATTCAATTTTTTCATAAAGAGAGATAACTTTGAACGAAAATCAACCTTTTGATTTGGTCACTCATTATCAGCCAGCAGGTGATCAGCCACAGGCAATTGAAAAGCTGGTTAATGGTATCGAGCATGGTTTTCGTAATCAGTTATTGCTAGGGGTAACAGGCTCGGGTAAGACCTATACCATGGCCAATGTGATCGCTCAAACACAGCGACCTACAATTGTGATGGCCCATAATAAAACTTTGGCTGCCCAGCTTTATGGCGAATTTAAATCTTTCTTCCCCAATAATGCGGTTGAATATTTTGTAAGTTATTACGATTACTATCAACCAGAGGCTTACGTTCCATCTTCGGATACATTCATCGAAAAAGATGCAGCCATTAATGATCACATTGACCAGATGCGATTATCTGCAACACGAGCTTTATTAGAACGTCGTGATGCAATTATTGTGGCATCGGTATCTGCAATTTATGGTTTGGGTGATCCAAATGCTTATATGCAAATGTTGCTGCATGTAGTTGAGGGCGACCGAGTAAGCCGTGATGAAATCATCCGCCGTTTGGTTGAAATGCAATATACCCGTAATGAACTTGAGTTCTTACGTGGTACATATCGAATTCGCGGTGAAATTATTGATATTTTCCCAGCAGAATCCGATCAACATGCCATTCGCATTGAACTATTTGATGATGAGGTCGACTCAATCCGTTGGTTTGACCCGCTAACTGGTAAAATGGTTCGTAAAGTTTCTCGGGTAACGATTTATCCGAAAAGCCACTATGTAACACCAAAAGATCATTTAACCCGTGCCATCGATACGATTAAAGATGAGTTACAAGATCAGCTTAAATTCTTCCGTGAACATGACAAATTGCTTGAAGCACAGCGTATTGAGCAACGGACACGTTACGATCTGGAAATGATGCAACAGTTGGGTTATACCAATGGTATCGAAAACTACTCACGTCATTTGTCTGGACGCCCATCTGGTGAAGCGCCACCGACTTTATTTGACTATATTCCAGAAGATGCTTTACTCATTATTGATGAGTCACACGTTACGGTTCCACAAATTGGAGCGATGTATAAAGGTGACCGGTCACGTAAAGAAAACTTAGTAAACTATGGATTCCGTTTACCAAGTGCGCTTGATAACCGTCCAATGAAGTTTGAAGAGTGGGAGCGTATTGTACCGACTACCATTTTTGTAAGTGCAACACCTGCTAAATATGAATTAGAAAAGTCAGATCAAATTGTTGAACAGGTGGTACGTCCAACAGGTCTCATTGACCCTGAAATCGAGATTCGTCCTGTTTTAACCCAAGTAGATGATGTTCTTTCTGAAATTAATATTCGTAAGAATTTGAATGAAAGGGTATTGATTACCACTTTAACAAAACGTATGGCAGAAGATCTGACTTCATATTTAAAAGAATATGGCGTTAAGGTGGCTTATCTCCACTCAGATATTGATACCGTTGAACGTGTCAAAATTATTCATGAATTACGTACAGGCGTATTTGATGTTTTAGTCGGTATTAACCTGCTACGTGAAGGTCTGGATATGCCAGAAGTTTCTTTGGTTGCTATTTTAGATGCAGATAAAGAGGGCTTTTTACGTTCGGAACGTTCACTCATTCAGACTATTGGTCGTGCTGCGCGTAATGTAAAAGGTAAAGCAATTTTATATGCTGACCGAATTACTGACTCTATGCAAAAAGCAATAGATGAAACTGATCGTCGTAGAGCGAAGCAAATTGAATTTAATGAGTTGCATGGTATTACGCCACGTAGTGCAGTTCGTCAGGCTGTCAAAGAAATTGACTCGGGTGAGGTACTTTCAGACGACGAGATTGATGAAAAAGTACTTGAACAAGCACAAGCATTGAGTGCCGATGAAAGACATATTCTTTCAGACCCTAAATTGTTTAGTAAACATATTACTAAGCTTGAAAAAGATATGTTAAAGGCCTCGAAAGATTTACAGTTTGAGCAAGCAGCGCGGATACGTGATGAAATTCTTCGATTAAAAGCGCAGATGTTGCAATAAACGAATACATAACGCTACATAATGTGTTTAAAAAACAAGCTACTGTAGATGTTTGAGTTCTTTTGTATTCACAACTAATCGTTGAGGGCAACAATGGCATTTCGAAATAATGTTCCGCAAGCCAGTTGGCGTTTGGCTAAAATTGCGTTGGGCGGTGTCGTTTTGGCTGGTTTAGCTGTTGGAACCTATGTCTATGCTCAGCCGAAACCCTTGCAAACTGTTTATAAAGTTGAACTAGACCGATATTTAGGTGTCTGGTATGAAGTCGCCCGTAAGCCTGCATTTTTCCAAAAAAAATGTGCTTATAACGTATCTGCAACTTACACTTTAAACGAAAATGGAAATGTGGTTGTAGATAATCGCTGCTATGACAATAGAAAACAATTACAGCAATCTATTGGTGAAGCCTTCGTGGTGAACCCGCCATATAACACCAAATTGAAGGTGAGTTTCTTACCGGAAGCTGTGAGATGGATTCCGGTTATTCGTGGAGATTACTGGATTTTAAAAATAGATGAAGACTATCAAACCGTTTTAGTTGGAGAACCTTCTCGTAAATATCTTTGGGTATTATCAAGAACACCACATCCTGAACAAGAAGTGGTGGATGAATATCTAAATTATGCAAAAACATTAGGTTTCGATATTCGAGATGTTATCCATACAGAACATAAAGAATAACAGCAGATGTCTGATCAAGAAAAAACCATGTTTTTACATGGTTTTTTCTTTTTTATAGTGGATAAATCAAGTATTGTGTTGAGCTGTTTTTACTAAAGTCTAAGAGGGTGGTGATGTTTAAGGGCGTGAGCTTGTCTGTCATGGCATCTGTCACTTTTGGTGTACTTTATTTTTATACTCAATTGTTAGGTCAGCTTGATAGTCAACAGACTTTTGGATGGCGGATTATTGCAACAATCCCATTTCTCACCTTGTTTATGTGGTGGAGTGGTGATTTAGCATATATCAAAAATATCTATCAGCGTATTTTGGCTAAGCCATCGTTATTATTGTTGTTAATTACAACCTCCGTTTTAACATCAGTCCAACTTTGGCTGTTTTTATGGGGGCCTATGCATGGGCGGGGTCTACAAGTATCTTTAGGATATTTTCTATTACCACTTGTTCTTGTCTTGGCTGGCAGTGTGCTTTATGGCGAAAAAATATCAAAATTTCAATGGGTAGCAATTATTCTTGCAGTCATTGGCGTGGGCCATGAAATCTGGCGTTTAGGAAGTATTGCTTGGGAGACTGCATTGGTTGCAGTTGGCTACTCTGCCTACTTTTTACTACGTAAGACAATTAAAACAGACAATTTAGGTGGCTTCTGGTGGGATTTAGTCATTATTCTACCCATTGCGATTTATTTGACCCATACAGGTTTACTTCCTTATAGCAAATTTATAGACCAACCGAGTCTTGCTTTGATCATTGTTGGGCTTGGAATTTTAAGCGCAATAGGTTTGGGAAGTTATATTCTGGCAAGTCGCTTTTTACCCTTAGTGGTGTTTGGACTTTTAGGATATTTGGAACCTGTATTGCTTGCTTTAGCTTCTTTGGTTTTAGGAGAGAGTATTGGTCAAGAAGAATGGTTTACTTATATTCCAATCTGGTGCGCAGTGTTTGTACTCGTTTTAGAAGGTGCAGTTCACCTTTATCAGCAACGTCAAAAAGCTAAAAATTTGCAGCTCAATATTGCGAAATATCAAAAAAGATTAAAAAATGATGCTCACGATTAGAGCATCAAAATCTAAAAAGTAAGAAAAAGCAAAAATTTAGCTGCTTTAAACAATAAGATAATAAAAAATAATTATAGGTATTTTATGAATTTATGATGAATTTTAGGAAAATCTAGCTACTAACGTCAGCTTTTGATTCATTCTTGTCGATAATTCCATTACAATTACGGGGTTTAAAAAATCACGCCTAGATATAATTAATTAGAGGACGTATCTGTGAGCAAAGACACTATCATCGCCCTGCATGCTGAACACCAAGGCCGTTGGAAAAACCGTGAAGAAATCGCGGAACGTATGATTGCATTAATCGGACAATTATACCGTGAAAAAAATATTGTCGTATCTGTTTACGGTCGCTCTTTAATTAACCGTTCTGTTATCCAAATTTTGAAAACTCACCGCCGTACACGTGTTGTAGACGTTGAGCTTTCTGTTGTGAACACATTCCCAATTTTAGAAGCTTTAGCTCAGCTTGAAAACATTGGTTCAGCAGAAGTTGATATTGGTAAACTTGCTGTTGAATATAAAGAAAAAGGCGGTGATGTTAACGCTTTTGTTGCTCAAGCAGTTGAATCAATCAAAGGTAGCGCAACTTCTGAACAACCTAAAGATGTAGTTCTTTATGGTTTTGGTCGTATTGGCCGTATCTTGGCTCGTTTAATCATTAGCCAATCAGGTTTAGGTCGTGGTTTAAGCCTTAAAGCAATTGTTGTGCGTAAATCTTCTGATGGCGATTTAGCAAAACGTGCTTCTTTACTTCGTCGTGACTCTATTCATGGCACTTTCGCTGGTACAATCGCTGTTGATGAAGAAAACGAAGCAATCATTGCTAACGGTAACTTCATTAAAGTGATTTATGCATCTAGCCCAAGTGAAGTTGACTATACTGAATACGGTATTTCAAACGCACTTTTAATCGATAACACTGGTAAATGGCGTGATGCTGAAGGTCTAAGCCAACACTTGAAATGCCCAGGCGTTGCACGTGTTGTATTGACTGCACCAAGTAAAGGCGAAATGAAAAACGTTGTATTTGGCGTAAACAACACAGACATCTTAGATGAAGACAAAATCATCTCTGCTGCAAGTTGTACAACAAATGCAATTACTCCAATTCTTAAAGTATTGGATGACAAATATAAAGTTCTTAACGGTCACGTTGAAACTGTTCACTCATTTACAAATGACCAGAACTTAATCGATAACTACCATAAAGCAGACCGTCGTGGTCGTGCGGCTACCTTGAACATGGTAATTACAGAAACTGGTGCTGCTAAAGCTGTTGCTAAAGCATTACCTGCATTGAAAGGTAAGTTAACTGGTAACTCTGTACGTGTTCCTACGCCAAACGTATCTCTTGCTATCTTGAACTTAACGCTTGATAAAGAAGTTGATCGTGAAGAAGTGAACGAATACATTCGTCAAATTTCGATTAACTCTAGCCTTCAAGGTCAAATTGGTTATACCAACTCGACTGAAGTTGTATCGAGTGACTTTATCGGTTCTCGTACTGCTGGTGTATATGACGCTCAAGCAACGATTACTTCTGGTAACCGTTTAACTGCTTATGTTTGGTACGATAACGAAGTTGGTTATAGCTGTCAGGTATTACGTATTGCTGAACAAATGTGCGGCGTAAGCTACAAAAAAATTCCAGCAGAATTGAATGCTTAAGATCATTAACGATCTATAAAAATTTTTCACAAAAAGACCCAGTTTAGACTGGGTTTTTTTACAACCGTACAAAATATATGCTGACTATTTTTTGTAAATAAATGAGAATAGGAATTAAGGAAAAAAAGAAAATAGTAAGGGATAGGAATTGTCGCAGTTTAAACGTTTGTTGGTCGTTTTTATATTCATCATTATTGCCAATTTATGTGGTGTGCTCATTGCAATATGGGTGTTTAAGCATTTTAATATTTATATTCCATTGAAGAATCAAGCGGTTGCTATTGACTTGCAAGAACCTCTACAAGTTAAGGTTAAAGTACAAGATGCTTTAAACGTGGATGTGAAAGGGCGGGTAAATGCCAGTATTCCAATTGATGAGAAACTGAATATTCCACTAACGCAAACGCTAACCCCGCGTGTTTACTTCGATAATATGGTGCCGATTAGCACAACAATTCCAGTAAAAGAAACATTAAAAGTTGAGCAAAATTTACCAATCGATACGAAGGTTCAAGTCAGAGTTTTGGGGCGTGATATTACTTTACCGTTAAAGGGATCAATTCCATTAAAACTTGATGTTCCCATTGATATTAATGTTCCGCTTGAACAAAAGGTTCATTTAAAATTCGATGCACCAGTGCGGACAGTATTAAAAGAAAATTTACATATTCCTCTAAAAGCAAGATTAGATACTAATATTCCAATTGAGGGTAATTTGAATGTTCCTGTTAAAACAGCACTAAATGCTTCAGTCGATGTGAAAAACACATTACCTGTGAAGATTGCAAATGGTGAGTTAAAAATTCCTCTGTCCAGTATGAGATTAAATCGGGTATTAGGTTCAGAAACATCACAGACGACAGCTAATCAATAGGGTGGATGCTAATGTTTCGTTCACTCAAGAGTATGCTCATTAGTTTCATTTTAATGACGATACTGGCTGCGGTTATGTTTTGGGTATACCTCAATATTCAAGCTAATTTAGTCGTTTCAGCTCATAATGCAGATATTACTTTACCTGACTCTTTAGAAACAAAGATTCAAGTGGGCAATACTTTACAAGTCCAGTCTATTGGTAAACTTGATACAACATTAGATATAGATCGGCAATTGACTCTACCGCTAAAAGGGAAATATCTGGCAGATTTAAATTTTGCTGTAGAGACACCAATTACAGTAAGTGTTGACTACTCAACAACGCTAAAGATTGATCAGGTTATGCCTCTTGAAACAACGACAGATCTCATCTATCAAAATAAATTTTTGCCAAAATTTCCGCTTAAACTGGATATTCCCATTAAGTTGGACGTTCCTTTTAACTTAAAACGTAGTTATACCATTCCAGTTAAAATTGTTTTTGATGGTCCTGTTTATTTTGAATTTGATGAGCCAGTAAATTTATCGGTTAAACATCAGTTTAAACCAAGTCTACAAGTGAATGATCCTATGGAAATGGGGAATGTCTCTTCATTTAATGCGATTATGTATAATTCGGTTCCAAAAACAAAAGCAAATCTTGATATGCAAATGACCTTACCTCTACGCAATGTTCATCCTTAAAAATTAAATAGTTATCCTGCATTTTATTTTAAGTAAAGCTCGTATTTATGAATCTAAAATGCTTTTAATGACTTAAAGATAAAAACAGATCGTTATAAATGGGAATTGTCCCATTTTCTATTCGAGAATTTTATGAAAATATGGCAGAATAGGCGGTTTTAAAGTTTTTAGAGGATTGGCAGATGCGCTTTGTTGATGAAGCAGTCATTACCGTAGAGGCTGGCGACGGTGGCAATGGCGTAGCCAGTTTTCGCCGTGAAAAATTTGTACCATTTGGTGGCCCAGATGGTGGTGATGGCGGACGTGGTGGAAGTATCTATATTCAAGCTGATGATGATACGAGTACGCTAGTCGATTACCGTTACACACGTAAGTTCCGTGCTGAGCGCGGAAAGAATGGTGCAGGCGCTAACTGTACCGGACGTGGTGGTGAAGATGTGGTTTTAAAAGTACCCGTTGGTACAACAATTGTTGATACAGATTCAGGCGATATTATTGGCGATTTGGTTGAAGACGGCCAAAGAATTCTGGTTGCAGGTGGTGGTGATGGTGGTTTGGGGAATACCCACTTTAAATCATCAACTAACCGTGCTCCGCGTAAATGTACGACAGGCATCAAAGGTGAATTCCGTGAAATTCGTCTTGAATTAAAAGTATTGGCCGATGTTGGTTTGTTGGGTATGCCAAATGCTGGTAAATCAACCTTTATTCGTGCTGTAAGTGCTGCAAAACCAAAAGTGGCAGACTATCCATTTACAACCATGGTTCCAAACCTTGGTGTTGTAGATGCTGACCGTCATCGTTCATTTGTAATGGCCGATATTCCAGGGTTGATTGAAGGTGCAGCAGAAGGTGCTGGTTTGGGAATTCGTTTCCTTAAACATTTGGCACGTTCGCGTATTCTTTTGCACATTATTGATGTGCAACCAATTGATGGTTCAGATCCGGCGCATAATGCAAAAGCAATTATGAACGAGTTAGCTAAGTTTTCTCCTACTTTAGCTAAACTACCGATTGTTTTAGTACTGAACAAACTTGATCAGATTGCTGAAGAAAGTCGTGAAGAGTGGTGTCAGCATATTCTAGGTGAACTAGAGTGGGCTGGACCTGTCTTTAAGACATCAGGTTTATTAAGCGAAGGAACGAAAGACGTTGTTTATTACTTAATGGATCAGCTTGAACAACAACGTGAACGCGAAGTTGAAGATCCTGAATATGCAGCAGAAGTAAGAGCTTTCCGTGAACAACTAGAAATTGAAACACGTGAACAAACCATTGCGGCAAAAGAAGCATATCGCGCTATGCGTCGAGCACAACGTCTTGAAGGTATGTTGGGCGATGATGATGATTTTGACGATGATGAAGACGACAATGATGTAGAAAGCATCTATGTTCGTGACTAAAAAACCGAGGAAAACATGATAGAAGTGGTCGATGGGCAACGTCAGCTCAGTGAGTGTAAACGAATCGTTGTTAAAATCGGATCATCTTTACTCACAGCCAATGGGCAAGGTTTAGATTTGAATGCTATTTCGCATTGGGCGAAACAGATTGCAGATCTACACAATGCCGGACACGAAATTATTTTAGTGTCGTCTGGAGCTGTGGCTGAAGGTATGGTTCGTATGAAGCTTGCGAGTCGACCCACCGATCTACCCAGTCTGCAAGCCTGTGCTGCGATTGGGCAGATGGGTTTAATTCATACTTGGTCTAGTGTGCTTGAAGAACATGGCATTCGTACTGCTCAAGTTTTACTTACACATGATGATCTAGCGGACCGCCGTCGTTATTTGAACTCATGTGATGCTTTGCAAAACTTGATTGATTGGCGTGTGATTCCAGTCATTAATGAAAATGACACGGTATCTACCGACGAGATTCGCTTTGGTGATAACGATACTTTAGCTGCGATGGTTGCAGGTCAGGTTCATGCAGAATTATTGATCATTTTAACTGATCAGCAGGGTATGTTTGACTCAGATCCGCGTCATAATCCTGATGCTAAACTACTCTCTACTGTTCGTGCTATGGACGATGTTTTATTCGAAATGGCTGGCGGTGGTGGTTTGCTCGGCAGAGGTGGTATGGTGACTAAAGTTCGTGCCGCACGTTTAGCTGCTAAGTCAGGTTGTCCAACCCTCATTGCGAGTGGTGAAAGTGATAATGTCTTGTCACGTGTGATGGCAGGTGAAATGCTAGGTACGCTGTTTACTACAGATAAAGACCGTATGACTGCTCATCAACAGTGGCTCGCTGCTCATTTACAAACAGCAGGCCGTCTTGTAATTGATGATGGTGCTGTTGAAGCGATTAAATTAAAACATCGCAGTTTGCTCCCTGTTGGGGTTAAAACTGTTGAAGGACATTTTGATCGTGGCGATGTGGTTGAATGTGTAGATAAACAAGGTAAACGTATTGCAGTAGGTCGAGTGAATTTTAGCTCACGATCTGCTGAAATTATTAAAGGCTTGGCCTCTGATAAAGTTTATCAAGTGTTAGGTGAAGCTCGTTCACTTGAAATGATTCATCGTGATCATATGGCGATTTACTAGATTATTTTAAAATTAAAAAAGCTCGCTTTATGCGAGCTTTTTTTCTGGTGTTAAACGAGGTAGAACACGATCTTCACCCACCATGTATGGATGTGTCGCAAGGCTCAACATATCTAGGTCTTCTGAGCTATTACCATATGCATAAACTTGATGATAATGCTGTAGCGTATATTGCTGATGTACTCTTAACTTCTTTTGTTCGCTACTACAATCTGGGGTGGAGTAGTAACCTGTCATCATGCCATTTTTAATTTGAGTTTCGGTACAAATTAATTCGATATTTAGCAGTTTGCAAAGTGGGGCAAGGTAGACATCAATTGAAGCTGAAACTAACACCACTCGATCTCCGCGTAACTGATGATGCTGTAACTGTGCAAAAATTTCAGGTGAGAGCGTAGAGACTAACTCTTGTGCGTATTCTTCACCTAATCTTTGCAGTTCAATTGCAGGGGTATCTTTGAACATGCTGCGGAATAACTTGGCACGCATAGCATGGGCAGGATAAAAGTTAAGATAGTAGGCTTGAATCCACGGCAGGATTTTCAAACCTTGTTTAACAATATGGCGCTTAGACAAAGCATAAAAGATGAACCCTGTAAAACTATCTTTACTACACAAGGTTCCATCAAAATCGAACAGGGCGAGACTTTTTATAGTCTTATGCGTTTCGCTCGTTGCATACATGATTCATATCGTCCGTTTACGCGGGTTGCATACCAGTTGGTATTATAGTCACGACTTAATTTTGGCCCAGAAATGACCACTTGCGGCATCATTGCATAGATAGGTTCTTTACCTGTCTTTGCTTTATAAAGTTTCGTCAGCGCAATATAGGTTTGAGTACTTTCAAACTTTTTCTCTTTTTCTAATTTAAGGTCATCACGAATTTGTCGTGGGGTAACCAATACATTATTTCTTGCAAATACAGTAATCAGCTCTTTTTCTGACTGGCTTTGAGTCGGGCGTGGATCACCATCTTTTGTGTAAAGAAGTAGATCGCCATCAAGACTGATTTCAGTATCTGTTAGGTCATTTAACATGCTTTGAAAAGCAGCATTACGGCTAGAATACATACCTGAGTTATAGTCTGCAAATCGATAAATGGCTTTATCATAGTCTGCTGGATAAACCATTAAACGATGAATACCATAATATAAACCGCCATATTCAGTATATAAGTCATCACGAAGTGCAGCGGTATTCATGCTTGAACGTTTATTGGCTTTCGCATAGTTAATATGAACTTGCATAGAACCCAAGGTCGTAATAGGGTTCATTTTCTCGCCAATATCTTGCCCAACTAATTTGGCTGCACCTGTTAATGCACTCACATGGTAATGCTTAGCCATAAAGTCGAAAATTTCTCGGTAAAGTAAGTCGAGGTCTTTCTCGGTTTTAACCTTACGCATTTGACTCATATAGTTATTATCGGGAGAAGGCTGAGTTCTTAGCACTTCTTCAAAATAACCAGCCATTGTTCCACCAATAGTTTTACCAAGCTTATCTTCAAATTTTTCATTTAAACGTGTGCTAACTTCTTCAACAGCCTTTTGGCCTAATCCAGGCACTTGAGGGTTGGCAACAAAGTTAGATTCTTGATCTACTACAGCCACAATACTACAGACATTTTTCTTGGTTTTAGGGATCTTCAAGTCGTTCATAATGTCGTCAATATCTTTAGCCCATGACTCACGATCATGTACACGTGATGGGATAAGACGTTTAATCTGTTGGCTTTCTAGTTCAGGCTCATCATTGTTTGACCACCAAGCTTTATCACCACAAGCGGCTAAACTCATGCACACGGCAACCATACCGAATGATTTTAATAAAAAACGGGAAGACAACGGTTTGTTCATGGCGAGGAAAGCACCTGCATAAAAAGATGAGCCGATTAAGCGGATGAAGTATACTATGTTGATCATCAATTGTATGAATATATATGTATATTGGTCCCTATCAACTGTCAAATAATTTAATCGTTGCTCCTATGGCGGGGGTCACTGACCGTCCATTTAGAACGCTCTGTAAGTATTTTGGCGCAGGCCATGCAGTCAGTGAAATGATGACTGCGGATAAGACTTTGCGGATGAGCAAAAAGAGTCTCTACCGTGCAAATTTTGACGGCGAACTCGCTCCAATTTCTGCTCAAATTGCAGGTTCTGATCCTGAGCAATTAGCAGAAGCTGCACGTTATCAAGTGGCAAATGGTGCACAAATTGTTGATATCAATATGGGGTGTCCAGCCAAAAAAGTATGTAATAAACTCGCAGGTTCGGCATTATTACAAGATGAAGATTTAGTGGCACGAATTCTTGATGCAGTGGTCACTGCTGTTGATGTTCCTGTCACATTAAAAACCCGATTGGGATTTTTAAATGGTCAAGAAAATATTTTAAGGGTAGCAAAAAGGGCAGAAGAAGCGGGGATTGCTGGATTAGCTTTGCATGGTCGTACTCGTGAAGACATGTATTTAAATACAGCACGTTATGATTTGATCAAACATGTCAAAGAATTAATCAATATTCCACTTATTGCGAACGGTGATATTGATAGTCCTGAAAAGGCAAAATTTGTGCTCGACTATACAGGTGCTGATGCAATCATGATTGGTCGTGCTGCTCAAGGGCGACCATGGATTTTCCGTGAAATTGCTCATTATTTAAAAACTGGAGAGCACTTAGCCGCACCTAATATTGAAGAGGTGAAGCATGTGCTGCTTGGACATTTATCAGAACTGTATCAATTTTATGGTGAATATTCTGGATGTCGTATTGCCCGTAAACATATTGCTTGGTACACAAAAGGATTACGTTCAAGTAACGAATTCCGCCAAAACATGTATAAAGTTGAAAGTACTGCTGAACAAGCATTAGTGGTCGAAAACTATTTTAATCAGCTATTAGCTGAAGGCAATTTAATGAGTGATGTACAAGTTGAGCAGGTTAACTTATTAGAAACGCATTAAAGAAAAAGCCAGTAAATGTTTACTGGCTTTTTTAAATTTACTCATCTTCTAGCATTTCTACCACTAACTGATTAACTAAATCGGCAGCAGCTAATTCACGTATTTGTGAGACATTACTACCTGCCCAAAAAGCACCGAAGCCATAGTCTTTATTCTTACTTGCAATTGCATTTAATTGCTTGGCCAAATCATAGGTATATGGATATTCTGGTTGAGGCGGTCGATTCGGTAAATCAATTTGTGTGTGCCAATGGTTGAGCAGGCCGCGGGCCGGACGTCCAGAAAGGCTAGCACTAATTTGGGTCACAGGCTCATTAAATAAAGCTTTACGGTATTCGACAGATGCATTTGAAGATGGACATTGAACGAAAGCAGTTCCGAGTTGAACAGCTGTAGCTCCTAAACTCAACATATGTCTTGCTTGTGCGCCGTTCATAATGCCACCAGCGGCTACCACAGGTCGTTTGCAATGTTTGACAATAAGATGTACTAAATCACTCGTTTTAATCGCTGCATCAAAAGTCTTATTAAAGATTCCACGGTGTCCGCCTGCTTCAATCCCTTGAGCAATAATAATATCAATACCAGCCGCTTCAATAGCTTGTGCTTCGACCAAATTAGTAGCAGAAACCATGGTTATAATTCCAGCATTTTTTAACGCCTGAATTTGATGCGGATGGGGAATACCAAAATGAAAACTGACAGCTTTAGGTTTAGTTTCTAATACGACATTTAGAAAATCATCGTTATCAAGAAAACTTGGATAAATACAGTTCAAGTTTTGAGGAGGCTGTTCTCCGAACTTTTCAAACTGTGGTCGTAAATATTCAATCCATTGTGCTGAGGTTTGAGAATTAAGTTGTTCGGGTTGATGGCAGAAAAAATTAACCTGAAATGATTTTTCTGTAAGTGTTTGAGTTTTTAAAATCTGTTCTCGAGCACTTTGCGCTGTATTTGCTCCCAGCCCTAATGACCCAAGACCACCCTGATTAGAAACTTCTGCGGCAAGTTCAGGCGTAGACACACCCGCCATAGGGGCAAGAAAAATTGGATGTTTAATTTCAAGTTGTTGTAACAGGGTCATTTTATTCACCTCATTTCTTTCTGTTCACCATAACGTGAAATCAGAACCAAGAGCAAATAATATTGGGCATTTAGTTTTTAAATATTTAGTTCTTAAATATTCATAAGTTCTGGTTTTTTAAAGTGGAGTAACATGAAACAAAGACCCGATCCAGCTTGAAAAAGCCATTGCTAAAATTCCCCACAAGGTAATGCGTAAACTTCCTTTAAGCTTAGAAGTACCCGCAAAATGACTTGATAGCGCCCCTAAAAAAGCTAATGAAATAATGCCAAATATTAAAACTGTTTTTTCGATCCAGATATCTGGACTGAGTAAAATAGCGAGCATCGGAAACAATGCCCCAAATGAAAATGAGCCAGCTGAAGCTAATGCGGCTTGAACAGGATTTGCTGCAGTATTTTCATGAATACCAATTTCATCACGTGCGTGAGCACCCAAGGCATCATGATTTGTAAGTTCAGTCGCAACTTGTCGAGCTAAATCAGGTGCTAAGCCTCTGGCTATATAAATTTGGGTGAGCTCATCCAGTTCACGTTGCGGATGCTTTTTGAGTTCTTGTGCTTCAAACTTTAAGTCTGCTTTTTCAATATCTTCTTGTGATTTTACAGAAATATACTCTCCGGCAGCCATAGAAGTCGCACCAGAAATTAAACCAGCAATACAAGTAATAAGAAGCGTATGAGCAGTGGCTCCACTTGCAGCCATTCCCATGATTAGACTAGTAACAGAAATAATTCCGTCATTAGCACCTAAAACGGCTGCCCTTAACCAACCTGAGCGGTGAATAAAATGATGTTCTGGATGTTGGGAAAAGGACATGACTTTACCTTTTTTAGTTATAAATTTTTATCTTATCCTATAAGATTATTTACAATAATACGATTAAAAAATGTGTCATTATAGGAAAAACAATCAGATAAGTACTTTTCAAAACATAATATAAAAGGAGATAAAATGAACGACTTATGGAACCTACCTACTTCCCCAAATAGTGTAATTTATGAGTTTAATTATAATATTTATTGATTAAATTTTAATTCTATTTCTAAGCATACATTCTATCTACTTTATTCTAGAGGTCTCAATGAATAGCAAAACAATAAAATCTCTAACCCGTTCCTTTATTGTTATTGGTTCGATCTGCCCAGCTTTAGGCCTCTTAGGTATGGAGACTACCTTTGCTCAAGAGATTGTGAATCAAGAATATAAACCGGGTAATCCGATTTATGATAAATGGGATCAATTTTATAAAATTGAGAAGACTCAACCTGAAAATGCCGAAAAGTTATTATTAGAACTTGGAGAAATGACACCACAAGATATTAAAGTCTGGAAAAGTTTAACTTATTTGCAGATTAGATTAGGGGAGCAAGAAGCAGCTTTGCAAAGTTTAAGAAAAGCAGAGGCATTAGACCCAGCAGACGATAATTTAAAACTCCAAGAAGCCTATCTGCTTAACTCTCAAAAAAATAATAAAGAGGCTTTGGTGGTTTTTAAGGGGCTTACACAATCTAAAGATGCGGATATTGCCAATAAGGCGACACAGGCCGTAAAGAATTTAAGTGGAGGGGAAGTTAAAACTTATTTCCGTGATGTGTATTTTGCACCTTCATATGAGTCACGTTACGACGATGTGATTTTTCCACTTAAAGCCCGTTATGGTAAGAATCTTGATAATGGTCGAGCACAGGTTTATGGCTTTTTAAATCTAAACCGAGATACTCAGTCTCAGGGCGGTGTACGACCTGAAATTATTGATGAAAATGCAGTAACTCTAGGTGTTGGCGCCAATTATCAACCTTGGACATCTATACCTGTGCGCATGTATTTAGAAGTAGGTGGAAGTTACGATCTGATTGATCGAAATAGAGATAAATTTCGTGAAAGTGTTGTCGGTGGGGTGACAGGGTATCAAGAGTGGTATTCTCAAAATAATTGTAATCATTCACTTTGCTTTAATGATTACTTCACTGATTTATATGGTAATGCAGCGACTTATTCTAGAGAAGATTATAACGTTATTGGCGATTTACGCTTACGTACGGGTTTGAATGTCTATAAAGGCGAGAATGGAACTGTACAGGCTTATATGAAATTGCATGGCTTAGCTGACAGTAAAGATGAATATTACAATAATTTATTTGAATATGGCCCAGGCATTTCATGGCAGCCTTTTAATTATCAACCGATAAAATTACGTGTTGAACGACTATATGGCAATTACTTTAAAGATGTACCAGTAAATACGAAAGATCATTACAACAATACCCGAGTAGAACTCGTCTTTTATAAGGATTTCTAAAATGAAGAAAATATTTATATCTATTGTATTTGGAACCCGTCCTGAATTAATCAAACTTGCCCCTGTTATTTTATTGGCAAAACAAGACCCTCGCTTTCAAGTTGAGGTGATTTTTACTGGACAACATGACGAACTGGTAAGAGATGCGATAGATTTCTTTGGGGTTGAAATTGACCACCGCCTTAAAATTATGAATGCTGGGCAAAGTTTAAATCAGCTATTAATACACGGTTTGAGCCAAATCGAGAATGTATATACTGATGGGCAAAAAAGAGATGCAATTGTTATTCAGGGTGATACAACAACTGTGTTAGCAGCTGGCTTAGTCGCATTTTCAATGAAAGTTCCTGTTGCACATGTCGAAGCTGGTTTACGTTCTTATGATTTAGATCATCCTTTTCCAGAAGAAGGAAATCGTCAGTTGGTTTCACGTATTACCAAATGGCATTTTGCTCCGACTGAACAATCAAAAAGAAATTTACTCAATGAACAAATTCCACTAGAACTCATTACTGTTACAGGTAATACCGTTGTTGATGCTGTGTATTTAGGACGTAAATTAATTTCTGAAAAATCTGATTTGAAGAACCAGCTTGAACCTTATGGAATTCAATTAAAGCAAGATGACAAAGTTGTGCTTATTACGGCTCATCGCCGTGAAAACTTTGGTGATGGAATTCAAAATATTTGTAATGCAGTTGAGCATTTAGCGAAGGGACATCCTGACTTACATTTTATTTGGCCAGTTCATTTAAACCCAGCTGTACATGATGTCGTCCATAATAAGTTTAAAGACCATCCGCAAATCCATCTTGTTAAACCATTAGACTATCCAAGTTTACTGGCGGTCATAGACCGATCTACTTTTATTTTGACGGACTCAGGTGGTTTACAAGAAGAGAGTCCATCATTTAATAAGCCAGTTTTAATCTTGCGAGATACTACAGAACGCCCTGAGGTTGTTGAAGTGGGAGCAGGTGTTTTGGTGGGTACAAATCAACAAAAAATTATTGAAGAAGCTGAAAAACTACTTACTGACCAGCAGCACTATGAGAAAATGGCACATGTAGAAAATCCATTTGGTGACGGGCAAGCAGCCCAACGTATTCTTGACCAAATTGCTAAATCTTATGAATTAGCATAATTGTGAGTTAAAAGTTTCTTCTCACTTATGGAGGTATTCTTGCCCCCATAAGTGAAGCGATACCACAAGCTCACAATATTGACGCACCAGCGATTCATGTAGTGTGGTCCATCAAAAATATAGACGGTTTTTCCTTCATATGCTTTTAGTTGAGAAATAATCTCCCAAGGATATGCAGCTCTAAATTGCCCATTTTTTTTAACTCTAAAGGCTTCTAACACTATAATTACTTTATCTTTGCCAAGCTTTTGTTCGAGTTGATCTAAAATATGTTTGGCTTGCTGAGGAGAGCGTACACCTACACCAACGCCATCTTGGAAGAAAACGCCGTTATGTTCTGGTAACCAGCTTTTAACCCATAAATCATAATGTTCGGGTTCGCGTTCACCACTATAAATACTCACCCAAACTGGTACTGGAAGTTTAGCTAAAACTTGACCTAGAGCACTTACTCTTAACCAAGTCGGATCTGCTTCCACTGGAAAGTAATAACCTTTAGGTTCAGTTTTTTGCTCTTTTATAATTTCAGCAGATTTTTCTCCTAACTCAGTGACATTTGCCCGAGCTTTAGGTTCATTATATTCGCCTGCTAATCCTAATATTAGATTTTTAGCCCAAGGCTCTTGCTTAATTTTTTCTAAATTAATAGCTTTTTCCCATTGAGGAAAGTTTGATTCTTTCCACCATGATTTAGACTCAACAACAGACCATTGGGGGACAAATGTGTTAACACCTAAATAGTGCCAGTTTCCCTCTGGTGGGGTAGTGTTATTGTCGGGCTGCCAGAAAATTCCTTCAATATTTGGGGCTTGTCCTTGATGTTTGAACAGCCCCGCATAAGCCATAACACTACATATAATTAAAATAATAAAAGCAGCTATTTTAATTGGTATCTGTTTTTTCATTATTTCGTCTTAACCAGTACCACAAGAAGATAATTATTATCATGATTGCAGAGATAATCACAACTAATAAGAAGAAAGAAGATTGTTGAACTAAAGGCGCTTTTTGATTTCCGACAATGAGCTTTTGTAAAACATAAATATTTCCATTTTCTGAAACCAACATTTTGGTCACGTTATTTGGAATTTTATGCTGTATTTTTTCCCAAAGGTGCATGAAAGCTTGTGCGCCACCTTGTGAGTCGGTAATCACATCAAAGCGGTTATTGTTATAACTGACAATGAAACCATTTTGGGCAGCAGGTGCATAAATAATATCTTGATGCATTAATACCTGTTGTTGATAAATATCTTTATTCACACGAACATTTATTGTTTGCGGAGCACTTGGCGAATAACGGACTAGGTTAAGTGGCATTGGTGCTTGGGTTAAAAGCATTTTTTTCGCGGTTTGACCTAATACAATAGCGATATTTAACGCACCAGATTGATCATCAATCGCAATAGTCGGAGTCGTTGCTAAAGTCATTGAAATTGCGGCTACACCATTTTTGAGTTTATGTGGCAGCTTTAGGGTAGATTTAGCTGTATCAATCCAGAGTGAGCCATGTGCAGTGGGTAAACACTGAGAGTTAGCAATCACCGAGTTTTCTAGCTTTAAACTAAAATTGGTCGTATTAGAAATCGCTTTTGCAAAAATGTTGAATTGTCGGTTTACTGGATCGGAAGCAAGGTCGGCTGTTTTCATACTGCCAGCAAGTCCGCCATCAAGCCAAGCTGTAATATTTGAACCTTGCAATAAACCACTTTGAATACGAAGTGCAATTTGCCCTTGCAAGATATCAGTTGGTTGCCATACTGCTGGGAAATCAAGGAATAAGTTCTTTTCCGCGTGATTTAATCTGAAGTCCTCAATGCCTAAATCGGCAAGTGTATTGATTTTTTTAAATTGTGCCCAAGCTGGGGTGGAGATTGTAGTCGGAAAAATGGCACTTCCTGTATCAAGTTGCTCTACATATGAGGGATTAATTAGTCCATTTATGGCAGCAGTGAGTTCTTGTGGGGTGTGATAAGTAATTGAAAGAGTAGCCACTCCATCTGCTGGTTTTGCAATTTGTACTAAAGCACCTCCTTTGAGTGGTGTAGCTGAGCGAATCACTTCAATAATGAAATTTGTTTCATCATTTAAATTAGTTTGTCCAGAATCAACCCATTCAATTGGCGTAATTGAAGTCCATGAACTTGCTAATCTAGCCAGCATGGAAGCTTCTATAATCTCTTTACGGTTATATTTTAAAATACCAACAAACGGAGTAGGTCGTCTCGCTTGTGGATTAGCTAAAGCATCTGGTAAGTCTTTTAAACGGTATACATTACGAATAGGCGTAAAGTCGAGTTGAGAATTGCTTAAATAAGTTAAGTGATCAATATCTTCTGTACAGAATGTTTCTTTGGTTTGATTCAGCGTAGTCGGTTTAGCATACTGTTGAATAATAAAATCTAAACGATGAAAGCCACTCTGACTTGACGGTATATCAAATTTGAATTGACCATCGCCACTCAGCGTAGTGTTATAAATGAGTTTATCATCATATTTTACGAGTAAAGTTGTATCACTTTCAGTGGAATAATCACTTGAAAATTGAATGTTTTGCCACTGGGCACCTTTTCCAATATAGAAAAAATGAGGCTCGACCGTATATTTAGTTGAAGTACTAATATCGTCGAGTTTCCATATGTACGCATGAGCAGACATAGTGAGCATAAGACTGGTGCTGGCAAGGAGCACTTGAGCTGTTTTGTAAAGATCAAAAGTCTTTTTCATTTATTTTTTCTCCTTGCTACGTTCCGTTTTGTACCATTGAAGGGAGTTGCCCTGTATTTTATTTTTAAGCATGTCATATGCGGCTTTAAAAACAATAAATAGAAATATTTGTGAGTAACTTACATAAGATAAAACAGAGTAAAAATAGAGTTCTGGTTTAACTTTTTCTAGTGAAAGGGTAAACCACATTTGTGCAACATACAGGCAAAACGAGAGGCCCCATAGTAATGTGAAAGGGCCTGGAACTGAAATGCCGGCTATACCCAGTAACCCAAGCGTCAAGGTAATATGACTCCAGAATAAAGCGGGTACGAAAAGTATGTAGCACATAATGTTATTTAGAATTTCAATTCCAATAGGAAAAGGTGTTCTTAACGCTACTGGTAAATATTTACGAGTCACATAAAAATTACCTTGAGTCCAACGTGAGCGCTGTTTAACAAATACACTTAAAGAGGGTGGATCTTGTTGCCAACCAATTGCGTAGGGAACCCATTTAATTCGTTTTTGGCCGATAAAAATCCGGAAGCTCATTTCAGTGTCATCGACCAATGACTTCTCATCAAAACCACCCAAGGTTTCTAATGCATCACGCCAAATGACATAGTTGGTACCCATCAATGTGGATAGTTCAAAACGTTGCCAACGACCGCCTTGGAAAATCCATTGAAAAAAGATGAACTCAATGGCAATAAAGCGAGTCAAAATACTATCTTGCCAATTACGGGTTCTTACTTTGCCATTTACAGCCACTAATTTTTTATCTGCAAGTAGTGTTTGAGCTAATAAACGTACGCAATCGGGTTCAGGTGTACTGTCTGCATCATAAACAACAATGAGTTCACCTTTGGCATGGGGTAAGCCATTATTCAATGTTCTAGATTTACCTTTACCTCCCATTCCTTTAGGAACATTGACAATTTTTATGCAAGGATAAATCTGTGCTAAATTTTCGGCGATTTCTAGGGTGTTATCTTTAGAACCATCATTAATCAGCAAAACTTCATATGCTTCGGTTGGATAATCCTGTTGTGCGATAGCATGTAAAGTATCTTCAATGACTACGCCTTCATTATAGGCAGGAATCAAAACACTCAAAACGGGCCATCTATCGGGCACAGGTAGATTCTGCAATTCTTTTTCTGCTGTTTTTGAGTATTTCCAAGCCTGATAACTTAGCCATGCCCAAAATGCTTGTGGAATCCAGATGCCTAAAAAACCAAATAGGAAGAGAATATCAATGGGAGCCATTTGATTTAACCCTCCTAATAATAGATGAGATCAGCAATAACAATAAAATCACCCCGACGACCAAGGAGATCCATGAAATATAGCTGCCGAAAGTACCAAGTAGGTCAGGATAGGTCGTGGTTAAAATAAGATCGAGTGGAACTACGACTGTGCTTAAACCAATAAAAAGATATCCAAGAAAACTAGTGTTTACATGTTGAGGGGTGCTTATGTATTTAATATTATTAAATTTCCATGAAATACCGAGTTGAGGATATCGAATATTTGTGGTCGGAAGATCAGCAGGAGGGTTAATAATAATTTCATAGCCCGAAACATGGCCATTAAAACTTTTAGCTGAATAAAATAAGTGCTGCTTTTGCTTAATCTCTCTAGAGGGAAGAGGAAGTTCCAGTGGATTAAACTGAACAATATAGCTGCCAGCGGTTTGTGAAATTAAGTTTTCATCCCAGCCTGTTGAAACAAAAGCAGCCATAGGCCGTAAACCAATTGCAGTCGAAAAGGTAGCTTTGGCAGCAAAATATTGGGGTTGTTCAGATTTATAAAGTACAATCGGAATAGCACCTTGACTCACCGCTTCTTTTAATAAGAAATAGTGAGAAAAGCTAAAAACTTCATCTGGTAATATGATGCCTGGCTTTATCCCTTTATGAATAAGCCTTTGAAAACTATCGGAACTGATTTGATCAATTGTAAAAATAGGCCACCATGTGTCCTGAGAGGGGAAAAACATGGAAAGGTCATTAATATTTTGGACTTCGGTTTTTGTTTGTTCAGCTTTAATTTCACAATGATAATATTGACGATAGAATTGTTGTAAAGTGCCATCTGGATATTGGCTAGAGGCAATAATAATTCCACAAATATTAAGAAGATTAGACATTAAGTAATCTCCTCTTCAGGTGGAATTTGAATAATTTTATATTCGACTTCAAGTCGCAAAGTCATAATTTCTTTTAACTTTTTAATAAATTCAGGTTCTTCTTCTGTTTTTTGCTTACGAATAACAATACTGTAGATCGTTTCTAGATCATCATCAGCAAATTGGAAAACAATTTCTTGTGGATGATGCTGGCTCAAAATTTTAATCATTTCATTTTGAGTTGTTTTCCATACATCATCGCCTAACATTTCTTTAATTAAGCTTCGGTTGAGAACCCTAATTTCAAAGACTTCATAGTCTTGTATGTGGTGGTGATCAAGAAGTTTAAAGAAACTACGTTGGAAATATTTAAGCGCGCTAAGCGGGAAAATATCACGGCGATAATTTCGATCATAACTTTGTATATCACGATATTTTTGGACGTTAATTTCAATATTGTGGCGTACAGCACTCAGAAAAAGAGGAATGAGAGGGATAATAAAAAGTAAAAGGAGCTGACGTTCAATATGTGTTTGTGCTCCTAGGTCGAGTAGAAAATATACTGCAACGCCTACGAAAGCGATTAAACCAACAATTAAAGATGCGCCGACTTCTAAAAAAGCCCCAGAAATTAACAGAATAAGAATGAAAATCCAGCTTCCTCTAAAGCTTACAGGCAGCCATTCATATGCCACCATCCCCATAAATAGATGAGCTGCGATAATCCATAAGACGAGTGTTCTTCCTGGGTTCTTTTGTTGCATGCGAGCTCTGGCTACCTTTTGTAATGTTAATTTTTATACTTTTATAATGAACTGTGATGATTTTTGAATTTATTGTTGTGTTTGTCCTTTTATAAATCCCTTTAATATTATTTTTAGAGTAAAGTCACAATATAGTCAAATTTCTCTTATTTTTTTAATCAAAAATAAACAGATAAGACGTAATTCTTATCTAAATACTCTTGAAAGTTTCAATTGCTTTCATACGAGTTTCTTTCAAATCAACAATTGGCTTTGGATAATTCAACTGAAGGTTCGCTTTAGTTGAGTAGGGTTCATGAATCACTTTATTGTCTAAATGAGCTAATTCATTTACCCATTGACGAATGTAGTCTCCGTTTGGGTCAAATTTCTTAGATTGAGCAATAGGGTTAAAAATTCGGAAATAAGGTACAGCATCAGTTCCAGTTGATGCACACCATTGCCAACCACCATTATTTGCTGCTAAATCACCATCGATTAGGTGTTTCATAAACCATTGTTCACCTATTCGCCAATCAATCAGTAAGTTTTTACATAAAAACATAGCGGTAATCATGCGGACTCGATTATGCATCCATCCTGTTTTTTGTAACTGACGCATGCCCGCATCAATAATCGGTATACCTGTTTGGCCATTTTGCCATGCGGTTAGGTGCTCTGGATTATGATTCCACTTAATTTTCTGAGTATCTTTTTTAAACGGAATGTGTTTAGAAACATGTGGAAAATCAAATAAAATATGTTGATAAAATTCACGCCAAAGAAGCTCATCTAACCATGTTTGCTGACCTTCGTTTGCCAGATGGAAGTTGCCATGTTCAGCTCGAAAAAGAGCTTGTAAACATTGACGAATAGACAAAATTCCAAGATTTAAATAGGGTGAAAGTTGGCTAGTTCCTTTTGCATTTGGAAAGTCACGCTCTAACTTATAGGCAGATAAATGATCTTCAATAAATAGGTCGAGCTGCTCCAGAGCAAAATTTTCTCCAGTCGGCCATAAGTCTTGCTGCTCTTTAGAAATAGATGAGTCAAAAAAAGCTTCAATATCTTCTAGACCTAAACTTTGTATATTTGAAAAACAGTCTGGATTAGCTTTTTGCTTTTCAGGAATTGGATAGCAATGAGGCAAACCGCTTATATCTAGCTTCGAATAGCATGCTTTTTTGAATGCACCGAAAACCTGATAGGGTTGCTGTGACTGATTGCGAATGGAACGTAAAGGGAAAATCGTACGGTCATGAAATAAAAAAAGTTCTTTACCTTGATGATTTAAAGCCTGCTGTACAGTTTTATCTCTTTTTAATTCATTCACGCCCACTTCTATATTTGAGTAAACATTTTCAATATGAAGTTGATGTGTGAGTTCGCAAATATAATCTGCAATATCTTTCCAGTAGGGAATGACTTGAATAATAAGTGGAATATTAAGTTGTTCTAATTCTTTTTTAAGTTGTTGAAGCTGACGTAAATAGAAATTAATTTTTATAGGTGCATCGTGATGTATTTTCCATTGTTCTGGTGACAAAATAACTAACCCAATTGAAGGTCCTTGTTGGCAAGAATGCCATAACGCAGCATGATCCCGAACTCTCAAATCCTGACGAAACCAAATAAGCTGATTTACGTTTGACATGAAAGTGACCCTTATAAAGTTGAATGAGTTAGAGGTTTTTTATCAAGATATTATATAAAAATAAATACATAAAAAAAGCAAAGCCGAAGCTTTGCTCTTATCATCTTTAAAGATGAATTAGTGGTGGTGACCACCTGCACCGTGTACATGACCGTGATCTAATTCTTCTTCAGAAGCTTCACGGATTTCTACGATTTCAACTTCAAAAGTTAAATCTTGACCAGCAAGTGGGAAGTTAGCATCAACAACAATGTTGTCACCTTCAACAGCTTTAACAGTTACGATCTGAACGCCGTCATCTGTTTGAGCTTGGAATTGCATACCAGGTTGAATGTTTTCAACACCTTGGAACATTTGAGCTGGAACTTCTTGTACTAGGTCTGGGTTGTATTCGCCATAACCTTCAGCTGCTGGTACATTAACAGTGAATTTTTCACCAACAGTTTTACCTGCTAATGCATTTTCTAGACCAGGAATGATATTGCCTGCACCGTGCAAATAGGCAAGTGGTTCACCTTGAGATTGATCAAGTGTTTCACCCTCAGCGTTTGTTAATTTGTAGTGGAATGAAACCACGTGGTTATTTGCAATAGCAGTCATGTTTTTGATCCATTCAATCAATTAAAGCGTACATCATAAAGTGAAAAATAAATTTTGTAGACTACAAAATCTTAATCTTTGTCACTTTTTCTGATGCGTTTTTATATAAATAGGGATGAACTTAAAAAATTCAACTTAATACAGCTTAATTTTTGGACGTACGCGTCTTGTAAGTAAATCTTTCATTGTGAGTAGTCCAGCTTGAGTGTATCCATGAATCGTTGCTTGATGTAAACGATACAAAGATACGTACATGGTTTTTGCAATATAGCCTTGCACACTCACATCACCAAGTAATTCTCCAACGGCTTTATTACGACTTAAAGACACGAGAGAACCTTTATCGTTAAACGTGAACATAGGTTGTGAACGATTGTTTAATCGGGCAGCGATAGCATCGACTAAAAAGCTTGCTTGTTGACTTGCAACTTGAGCACGCGGGCCAAGTGGAGGGTGTCTTGCATCAAGTTGGCAATGAGCACAGTCACCAAAAGCAAAAACATTTGGATCAGAATAAGTTTGCAACGTTGCATAGACCATTAAACGGTTAATGTTATCGCGTTTAAAATCAGTGAAATTTTCTAGTACTTTAGGTGCTTTTACACCCGCCGCCCAAACTGTAATGTCGCTTTTTAATTGACTGCCATTACTAAAATAGATGCAATGTTCATCAATTTTTTCAACGCGATGTTGAGTTAAAATTTCAACGCCCATTTTCTTGAGTTGCTCGGCACTGTGTTCAGCAGTTTTATCACTTAGAGCAGGTAAAATGCGCTCAGAGGCTTCAATAAGGGTAATTTTAACTTGGTTGGGATGAATCTTTTTTAAGCCATATTTATAAAAGTTTTTGGTTGTTTCAATTAACTCGGCTGCAAGTTCTACACCTGTTGCTCCCGCACCAACGATTCCAATATTTAAAGTCCGCTGATTTGGCTGATTTTGAGCTTCAATATAAAGATGTAATAAATCTTGCTGGAAAACATCGGCTTGCTTTCTGCTATCGAGAAAATGACAGTTTTCACGTACACCCGTGGTATTAAAGTCATTTGATACTGAACCAAGCGCTAAAATAAGTGTGTCATAACTTAGCTCTTGTGGATGAGTTTGTTGATCCTTAGAAACTTGAGGAGGAATTAACTCAATTAACTTTTTATCTTTATTCACTCCCACTAATGTTCCGAGCACAAATTCATAATGATGTTTTTCTGCATGTGCAAAATAGTTAGTTTGTTCTTCATGTGGGTTTAAAGAACCAGCAGCGATTTCATGAAGCAAAGGTTTCCAAATATGGGTGAGGTTTTGGTCAACCAATGTAATCTTTGCTTTACGATTTTTCCCAAAAGTTTCACCGAGTTGTGTTGCTAGTTCTAAGCCACCAGCACCACCTCCAACAATTACAATGTGATGTAAATTTTGGGTCATTTTTTCACCTAATTATTTTTCTATAAAAAAAGATGGCTAAATTATGCCATCTTTTATTTATAAAATTTATTGTGCATCTGTGCACAATTTGATGTTTTTAGTGCGAATCTACAGGGTAGAGTTTTACAGCACTATGTTCACTTGATGAAAAAATAGAGAAGAGGCCAGAAAACCACATCATGATTTTTTGGAAAATATTGGCTTCTTCAATATGCACGTTATCTTCAATTTGAAGACTACGGATGAGTTGATTATTTTGATAAATCGATACTGTTGCCAAACTCATGACTTTCATTAACGGTGCAGTTAATTGTTTTTCATTGAGTTCAATGTTTACACGTGTTTGAGTCGTTTCAAGTGGAGCAATAACCTTAGGTTGCAGGTTGCTATCAAGTACTTGAACGCGCTGAGTCACATTATCAAAATTATTTAAGTCGATCGGTGCTGGGTCAGCATATAAAGAAGTCGTTACAATCGTAGGTTGCTTTGTTGCTACCTTAAACATCTTTAAAGTTGACTTTACAACAGGCAGCTCGGCAATTAATTTTTGCTCAGGAATAATGACTTCATCGCGTGTGTAGGTATAAGCAAGATTCATTAATTTATCTGCAATCTCAGCACGTTTTACCGCACTTGGTGTACCTAAAACAATAACTAATAAACGTCTTTGAGCTAAGTCTGATGAAAATGAAGGACGTGAAGCTGTTAATGCCAAATTATAACCAGCTGCTTTAGTGTAACCCGTTTTTAGACCATCAACAGATGGGTCATATTTCAAAGCAAGGTTAGTCGCATGGTGAAAACGTTGGTTGTAGCTAAAGCTTGGCATTTTTGAATAATGTAAATATTCAGGCGTTTGTTTAACTACAGCTTGACCTAATAAGCTTAAATCATGTGCCGTAGTGTAATGATCAGGCATTGTAATCCCAGGAGGATTACTAAAGTGAGTATCTTTCATACCCAAAGCCTGAGCTTCCTGATTCATACGTTGTACAAAGTGAGGAACATCACCAGAAATTTTTTCAGCTAAGGTCACGGCTGCATCATTCGCAGACATCACAATTAAACCTGCCAATAACTGATCAACTGAAATTTGTTCACCAGCTTTAAGGTACATTTGTGATTCATCCCACTGCACGACACTTACCACTGGTGTTGCAGTAATGATTTCTTCTTTTTTCAGCCTTCCAGCTTTAATCTCTTTTAAAGCAATATAGGCAACCATCATTTTGGTTAAAGATGCTGGTGCACGTTGCACATGGCTATTATGCTCGGCAATGATTTGACCCGATTGAGTATCTACAATAGTCCATGCAGCGGCTTCAACACTTTCAGGTGCAATATTGAGTAACGCAGCATTGGTTAGGGTAGTGCAGAAAACACTGAAGAGGGTAAAAAGAGATAGAAAAAATTTCACGGATGACCTTAACTTTTACTGGCAAATACGGGACACAGATGCCCAGCATGCTATGCCTTTTTTTAATGGAAGGCTAGTGGAAATTGTTGCCAAAAAATACATGTACGCAAGAGGATACAAAAAAGTGATAATCTAATGTGAAGCCGTTCTTATTTTTAAATTGAAGAATTTATGTTGCATTATCAAATTGAGTTCGATGATTACAAACAACACCTTGTTCACGTGACAATTCGCTTTTTAGCCAATCCGAATCAGGAACTTTGGCTACCAACGTGGATTCCGGGTAGTTATCTAATTCGAGAGTTCTCAAAACATATTGAATCCGTTAAAGCTTATGATGAAGCTGGACGTCTGCTAGATATTAAAAAAACGAGCAAAAATCGTTGGCGTTTATTTAATACTGATCATGAATTAATGACGATTGAATATGATGTTTATGCATATGATTTGTCTGTACGTGGTGCATATGTCGATCAGACACGCCTCTATGTTAATCCGGCGTGTGTATGTTTGGCTCTAGAAGGACAAGAGGAGTCTGCTTGTGAAGTCGAAGTTTTCTTGCCAGATGAATTAAAACATTTTCAGTTGGCGACAGGTTTGGCTTCAAAAAGTCTAGTCAAAGGTCGCTTTACTTTAAAAGCCGATCATTATGATCAACTGATTGATAGCCCGTTTGAATTGGCTGATCAAACACGTTTTGGTTTTGAAACACATGATATTGAACATGAGTTTGTAATTTCTGGCCCACATAATGCCAATATTGATCGCTTAAAAGCCGATATTGAAAAGATTTGTGCAGCTGAAATAAATATGTTCGGTTCAGCGCCATTTAAAAACTATACCTTTATGACGATGGCAACAGGGAATAGTTATGGTGGATTAGAACATTGCAATAGCACAAGTTTGATTACACCACGTGACGATTTACCAAAATCGAATGAACCAACTGAACCTTCTAAAGATTATCAACGCTTTTTAGGCTTATGTAGTCACGAATATTTTCATTCATGGTTAGTAAAGTTTATCCGCCCAGAAAACTTTGCAAACTATAATTTGCATCAAGAAGGTTACACCACTTTACTTTGGATATTTGAAGGCTTTACTTCATATTATGACGACCTGATTTTATTGCGTAGTGGCGTAATTTCTCAGAAGTCTTATCTTGATTTACTTAAAGCACAAATTGATCGCTATTTACAAAATCCAGGCCGTTTTGTTCAAACAGTTGCCGAATCAAGTTTTGATGCTTGGATTAAATTTTATCGTCAAGATGAAAACTCAAATAACGCGGGTACCAGTTACTACAATAAGGGTGCTTTGGTTGCGCTGTGCCTAGATTTAGGTTTACGTCTACGTGGTTCTAGTCTTGATGCTTTAATGCGTCGATTGTATGAAAATACTCAAAATGGTATGCAAGTAAATGAAAGAACCATTTTTGATTTATGTAAAGAACTGACGGGTGATAATTGGATTGAACAAATTAATCATTTGATTAACACGACTGATGAATTACCGCTTGATCAATTACTTCCTGAGTTTGGTTTAAGCTATAGAGTTAAAACCGACAAATCTTTGCCATTAGGCTTAAAACTTGCCGATAAGCCAGAAGGTGTGCTTGTGCAAAGTGCCCGCCGTGATAGTGCAGCAGCTAAAGCAGGTATTTCTGCCAATGATGTGATTATTGCAATTGATGGTTTAAAAGCATCCACTAAGCTTATCGAGAAGTATGCAAAACAGGGTGGCACTTATACTGTCTTTGCTTTCCGTCGTGATGAGTTAATATCTTTTGAAGTCGATTGCACAACATCTGATTTAACCGAAGTTGAACTTATAGTTGAAGATCAAGCTAAAACTGAAAAATGGTTAAAAGTTTAGATTAAAGCTAAATAGTTTATAAAAAACCGATGTTTTGCACATCGGTTTTTACTTTTAAGTACTTCCAAAAGATGAAATCCGTTTTACCTTTGAGTTTATTTTGAATGAAAAGTATAATAATTGTCAGAACACTGAAAGATATCTCATGTAATTTAATGATGTTTAATGCCTGAAAAGTGATCTGAATGTGCGTATTACAATAAATTAGATATGAGAAAATTATCTATATATTTATATTATGTATTATTTCGCTACGAAATGTCGTTATCACTAGATATTTCGTTGACTGGAAGGCAATGAGAGTCGATACTCTCAGGGTTTTATTTAAGCATATCGGTTCGTAGGCACTGGGCCAAAAGCTCGGTCCTCAATACTCAATCAAACGGAAGGGGCTATATATGGCTGGTGAAAAGTCAACTATTATTTACACACTGACTGACGAGGCGCCACTATTGGCGACCTATTCGCTACTGCCGATCATTGAGACCTTTACTAAGCCAGCTGGCATCGAGATTATTAAAAGTGACATCTCTGTAGCTGCACGTGTGCTCGCAGAATTCGCTGATTACCTAAGTGAAGAGCAAAAGGTATCCGACAACCTTGCAGAGCTAGGTCGTCTTACACAAGATCCAGATACTAACATTATCAAACTCCCGAACATTAGTGCGTCTGTTGCGCAATTAACTGCATGTATCAAAGAGCTTCAATCAAAAGGTTATGCAATTCCTGATTATCCGGAAAATCCTGCAACCGAAGAAGAAAAATCAATCAAAGCTCGTTATGGTAAGTGCCTTGGTTCAGCAGTAAACCCTGTCCTTCGTGAAGGTAACTCTGACCGTCGTGCTCCAGCAGCAGTTAAAAACTATGCAAAAAAACACCCTCATTCAATGAGCGAGTGGAAACAGTGGTCACAAACTCATGTTTCACATATGGAAGAAGGCGACTTCTACCATGGTGAAAAATCAATGACTCTTGACCGTGCACGTAACGTGAAAATGGAACTTATCACGAACAGTGGTAAGAGCATTGTTCTTAAGCCAAAAGTTGCGCTACAAGACGGCGAAATCATTGATTCAATGTTCATGAGCAAGAAAGCACTTTGTGATTTCTATGAAAAAGAACTTGATGATTGTAAAGAAGCGGGAATTTTATTCTCTCTACACGTAAAAGCGACAATGATGAAAGTTTCGCACCCGATCGTTTTCGGTCACTGTGTGAAAATTTACTACAAAGAAGCTTTTGAAAAACACGGTAAGTTATTTGACGAATTAGGCATTAACGTCAATAACGGTATGGCTGGGTTATACGAGAAAATCGAAACTCTTCCAACGTCATTACGTGAAGAAATCATTGAAGACTTACATGCTTGTCAAGAACACCGTCCTGCGCTTGCAATGGTTGACTCAGCAAAAGGCATCACTAACTTCCATTCACCAAACGACATCATCGTTGATGCTTCTATGCCAGCTATGATCCGTGCTGGTGGTAAAATGTGGGGTGCTGATGGTAAGCAATATGATGCTAAAGCTGTTATGCCAGAATCAACATTTGCTCGTATTTACCAAGAAATGATCAACTTCTGTAAGTGGCATGGTAACTTCGATCCGAAGACTATGGGTACTGTACCGAACGTTGGTTTGATGGCTCAAAAAGCTGAAGAATACGGTTCTCACGACAAGACTTTTGAAATTTCAGAAGCGGGTATTGCAAACATTACCGATCTTGACACTGGTGAAGTGTTATTGACTCAAAATGTTGAAGAAGGCGATATCTGGCGTATGTGTCAGGTTAAAGATGCTCCGATTCGTGACTGGGTAAAACTTGCAGTAACTCGTGCACGTAACTCAGGCATGCCTGCGATCTTCTGGCTTGATCCGTACCGTCCACACGAAAATGAATTGATCAAGAAAGTACAAACGTATTTAAAAGATCATGACACGACTGGTCTTGATATTGAGATCATGTCTCAAGTTCGTGCAATGCGTTACACACTTGAGCGTGTAGTACGTGGTCTTGATACGATTTCTGTGACTGGTAACATTTTACGTGACTACTTAACAGACTTGTTCCCAATTATGGAACTTGGTACTTCTGCGAAAATGTTATCTATCGTTCCGCTTATGGCGGGTGGTGGTATGTACGAAACTGGTGCAGGTGGTTCAGCGCCAAAACACGTACAACAGCTTGTTGAAGAAAACCACTTACGTTGGGATTCGCTTGGTGAGTTCCTTGCTCTAGCTGCTTCTTTAGAAGAGATGGGTATTAAAGAAAATAATGCCCGCGCTAAGCTACTTGCGAAGACTCTTGATGAAGCGACTGACAAGTTACTTGATAATGATAAGTCTCCATCACGCCGTACAGGTGAGATTGACAACCGTGGTAGCCATTTCTACTTGTCACTTTACTGGGCTGAAGCACTTGCTGCACAGAACGAAGATGCTGAGTTAAAAGCTAAATTTGCTTCACTTGCAAATACTTTAGCTCAAGAAGAGCCGAAGATTGTTGCTGAACTTGCTCAAGTACAAGGTAAACCAGCTGACATCGGTGGTTACTATGCAATTGATAAAGCAAAAGTAGATGCTGTAATGCGTCCAAGTGCTACATTTAATGCAGCTCTTGCAACTGTTGGTGCTTAATTACTAACTCGTTAGTGAATAGCTCAAAAGCCGGTGTATAAACACCGGCTTTTTTATTGTCATAAATATAAAATTTAGGTACAAAGTTACAGATTAATATAAGATTCAAGTAATATGATTAAACTAAATATAGAACAGGTTAATGCATTAGCTGAGTTAGCAGATGATTTGTTACTCGATAAGAATAGAAAAGATGAGTTAGTTGAATTATTAGAAGTACACACGCAAACTTCTTTTATATTTGAAAGTGACACTTGTAAGGGATATTTCTATTATATCTTAGGTAATTGTAGTTCTGGTATATATAAATATTATAGAGAAAGTTGGTACTCTAAGGACTTAATTAATACTGTTAATCTCTATCAAAAAGCTGTCTACTTTTTAGAAAAAGAAAAAAGTGATTTGACATTACTTTCATATGCTTTGACAAATTTAGGTAATTTTTTATCATCACAAGGGCGTTGTTTTTGTGCCCAGTATTACTGGGATAAAGCAATAGAGATTGATAGAAACTGTATTGCTCTAATTGCTAAAGCTAGCGATATTCTTTTTAGAGCTGAACAATTATATGAGGATTCTCATAAATTTATTCATTACTTTTTTGCTAATAATTTGATATTGGAGGCGTATAATAAAATAGATTTTTTGGAAGAAGAACAAAAAACACCATTACAAATAGGTGGTCGATTATACATTTTTCAGAAATGGTATGATGAGTGCTTTAAAAATGAAGATTTTAATTTTTTAAAAGAATACAAACAAAATACTAATATAAAACAGGAATCTAGATATTTGAATTGGGTGGCCCAGAAAAAGCTGTTTATTAATGATTTGAATGATCTTTTAAATGATGAAATAGTTTTTCAAGATATATTAGGACTTCCATCAATGATGCAGAAAATTAATAGCGCACTAAGTTTAAAGGAGTCTTTAGTATTTCACTCAAATTTTGATGAGTTGAGAAATGAGTATACATATGCTCGATTTTTGTTATTCCAAGCATATGAAATAAAGGAAGATTCTGAACATTTTTATAATAAAACATATTCTCATGTCTACGATACATTGCATGCGATTGATAATTTAAAGACTTCTCATATGAAAGCCGCATTCAGAATCCTCTATTCAATATTTGATAAGATTTCTTATTTCATAGCAAAATATTTTAATTTACAAATAGAAGATCGACAGATAAGTTTCCAAAAGATATTTGGAGAGTATAAAGGAGGAAATTTTAAACCAAATAATATTTTTAAAAATTCAAAAAATTACTTTATTCACTCGTTATTCTATATTCTTAGAGAAATAGAGGAAAATTCAAAATCTCCTGAGTTTTATTTAAATCTAGAAATATATAAATTAGCAACAATAAGAAATCACCTTGAACATAGATCCTTTAGAGTAGTTGATGACTTTGGATATGAATTAAATACAAAATATAATTATAGTGAAGTATTTAGATATCAAGAGTTATTAGTGAAAAAAGATAAACTTGAGGGAAATAACCTTCAAAGCTCCAATGAATACAAAGAAATTATAGAGAAAATAAAAGAAAAAGAGATTAAATCTAAGTATATTTTTGAAATACCAATTTCAGAATTTGAGCAGTCTTTAATAGACTTAGCTAGGCTTGTTAGAAATTCATTAATGTATTTATCTTTAGCAGTACATTATGAGGAGAGACAGAAACCCATTGATAAAGAACTTATCTTGAGTAAAGGAGTACCGATAAAATAAAAGCCCACCGAAGTGAGCTTTGAAAATTTACATTTTATCGATCATTGCGACCACGACCACGTGGTGCTTTAGCATTTGGACGAGTTGTGCCATTCGTTTTACGACGAGGTTTCTCACTTTCATCCATCTGCCAGATACGTTTTGTACCAGACTTCTTCGTAGAGCCATCTTTATTCTTACGAACCATTGGTTTACCGCCAGTACCACCTGGTTTTTTCACATATGAACGTGAACGATAAGGCTCTTCAGCAGGTACATCTTTAAAGTCAGGGTAAAGCAAAGGCTCAATTTCTTTCACATCCCCAGGTCTTAAGCCGAGTTGAACTAAATCAATTGAACCAATTTTAGTACGAATTAAACGTAAAGTTGGAAAACCTACTGCAGAAGTCATACGACGAACTTGACGGTTACGGCCTTCGCAAATTGAAATTTCGACCCAAGATGTCGGAATATTTGCACGAAAACGTACAGGTGGGTTACGTTCCCATAACCATTCTGGTTCACTTACTTTAATGGCGGTTGCAGGAAGCGTCATACCGTCATTCAGTTCTACACCTTTACGAAGCTGTTCAAGCGCTTCTTCAGTTACATCACCATCAACTTGAACTAAATACGTTTTGTATTTTTTATTCGCAGGATTGGTAATGAACTGATTTAGACCACCATGATCGGTTAAAAAAACTAAACCCTCAGAGTCCATATCAAGACGGCCTGCCAAACGCAAAGTCGGGTCATCAACAAAGTCAGAGACGGTCATATGCGCTTCGTCTTTACGAAACTGGGAGAGAACGTCATAAGGCTTGTTGAGAATGACAATTTTCATAAAAAATGGCTTCTTCTTTCAAATAACTAGAGAAAACATTGAGGTTTATTTAAGTGAGAAATTTTATTATTTCTCATATAAATCCCAAAAATGATTAAATTCAATTAAGCTATTATGCGTTAAGAAGAGTTGAAAGTATTGTGTATCGATAATTATTTTTAGTTAATTAAGTATTATAAAAGGGAGAATGCACACAATGGGTTATCAGAAGATTGTGGTTCCTACCGATGGCGACAAAATCAAAGTAAATGCAGACCTGTCACTGAACGTACCAAATCATCCAATTATTCCTTTCATTGAAGGTGATGGTATTGGTGTGGATATTACACCAACCATGAAAGCAGTCGTAGATGCTGCTATTTTAAAAGCTTATGGTGGCAAGTGTTCGATCGAATGGATGGAAGTGTATTGCGGCGAAAAAGCCAATAAAATTTATGGCAATTACATGCCAGAAGAAACTTTCGAAGCACTTCGCGAATTTGTTGTATCAATCAAAGGCCCTTTAACGACACCAGTGGGGGGTGGTATTCGTTCACTCAACGTTGCCTTGCGCCAAGAATTGGATCTATATGTTTGCGTACGTCCAGTGCGTTGGTTTGAAGGCGTTCCTTCACCTGTTCAGCACCCTGAATTAACGGATATGGTGATTTTCCGTGAGAACTCGGAAGATATCTATGCAGGTATTGAATGGAAAGCTGATTCTGAAGAAGCTAAAAAAGTGATTAGGTTTCTTCAAGAAGAAATGGGTGTCACAAAAATCCGTTTCCCTGAAGGATGTGGTATTGGAATTAAACCTGTATCGAAAGAAGGTTCACAGCGTTTAGTCCGTAAAGCTATTCAGTTTGCAATTGAAAATGACAAGCCTTCGGTGACCCTTGTTCACAAGGGCAATATCATGAAATACACCGAAGGCGCATTTAAAGAGTGGGGCTATGAACTTGCTCTAGATCGTTTCGGTGGAGAGCTAATTGATGGCGGTCCATGGGTTAAAATTAAAAACCCTAGAACTGGTAAAGATATCATTATTAAAGATGTGATTGCCGATGCGTTCTTACAGCAAATCTTAATGCGTCCAGCCGATTACTCTGTTATTGCCACCCTAAATTTAAATGGGGACTATATTTCTGATGCTTTAGCAGCGGAAGTAGGCGGCATTGGTATTGCGCCGGGTGCAAATATTGGTGGTGCAATTGCAGTTTATGAGGCGACTCATGGCACTGCGCCTAAATATGCGGGTCAGGATAAAGTAAACCCAGGTTCTATTATTCTTTCTGCTGAAATGATGCTACGTGATATGGGCTGGACAGAAGCTGCTGACCTAATTATTAAAGGTATTTCTGGAGCGATTGCAGCTAAAACCGTAACTTACGATTTTGAGCGCTTAATGCCGGGTGCAACCTTGTTACGTTGTTCTGAATTCGGTGATGCGATTATCAAACATATGGAAGATTAAATAAATTTTGAATAAGAAAAGCCCTCGGTTGAGGGCTTTTTTTATTGCATAAATTCGGGATGCTTCGGAGTTTTAATAAAGCCGATTTTCTTCTGATAACTCTGGTCTAGGGCTTGAATAAAAAGAACAAAGGCAACTAGAAATAAAGGAAAGAGCAGAGTTTTCACGATTTGGTTTCTCCGAGAGTTGAGGTGAAAGAAGGGCGTACAGGAAATAAAAGGCAAACCGCAAAAAGAAGAACGATTCCACCTAACAGAAAGAGATGGGCATAAGACCAATGCAAATGATGCAAAGTACTAATGACAACCCCACCTAAAAGTTGAGTGCTAGCAAACCCAATGGTGGCAAGGCTCCAAAGCTTTTGATAACGTTGCTCATAAATCTGTAGCAGACTATAAGAACTAATAAATACGGTTGCGGGAGTGAGTAAGCCTGTCAGAAGCGAAGATAAGGCCAGTAAAGAAGTGGTCTGTGAAAGGAAAGGTAAAACAACAGCTAGGCAGTAAATGGCATATAACCATTTAATGGCCTGTATATATCCCATTATTCGGCTTAAGTAATAAGCGACAAATGCACCAATGCAGCTTCCCATTCCATAGAGAACCCAAAATAAATTTCTTTGCTGTAATGGAAAATGTAGAGTTCCAGATAAATAATCCATCCAAAACAAAGAGTGTGGAATATAGGCAAAGGCACTACACATATAGGCAATAATAATGACAAGACCTAAATGTGATTTTTGTGAAGCTTGTAGAGTAGTAGATGGTGGTTTAATCATCTGTGCCGTATTACGACTTAATAATCGATAAAGAGTTAAGCTTCCTAAGAGAGAAATACCGGCAAAAATATCCCAAACATAATGCACCGGCATATTTTTAAGTAAGGGAATAATAATGGTGGCAGATAACACACCTGCACCAATCCCGCTAAATCCTAAAAAATTAACTTTTAATCTTTGCGTGGTTGGAATGTATTTCATTGCAAAGCTAGGCGCTAAAATCATAAGTAAGCCGCCAGCAATACCTGAAATCGTGCGCCAGAAAATGAACCAAACTAAAGGCATATCCATGAATGAACAGCTTAGTAGGCTGAGACTACCTGCTATAGTCGAAAGTAAGATCATGGGTGGAATGTACTTTTCTTTAATACTCAATAGCGCTAATAAGGCACCCATGAGATATCCCAATAAATTTGCACTGCCTAGGTAACTGGCAAAATCATGGGTCCAGTGGTACTGCTCGATCATGATGGGCATGAGCGCTGTATAGGAAAATCTAAAAACGCCAATTCCCAGACAAGTCGCCAAAAAGATAATTAAGCTCATTCGATAAAAGGTAGACATGAGAAGACACTCAATTTTTTTATTATTAAAAGCGAGTTTATCAATCATTAAAAATGATTTAATATGATGGGAGTTATCTTATTTTGAGATAGTGAAATGTTGCTTAAGTCTTTAGAGTTTTTTTTAGCAGTTGCAGAGAGTGGAAGTTTTTCATTGGCTGCACAAAAAATGTATACGGTTCAATCGAATATCACGAGCCATATAAAAAAACTTGAAGAAGAGTTAGGGGTTATTCTATTCAATCGTAATAATCCTGTGACTTTAACAAATGCCGGACAACAGCTACATAGTTATGCTGTTCAAATGATCTCATTACATCAGAAAGCAAAAAAAATCTTTCAAGAGGGTGGGATTGATCCTGCTGAAACCATTCGACTTGGAAGTATGGAAACAACCGCCGCAATACGTTTGCCCCAGTTACTCAATCAATGTATGCAGCAATATCCGACTTTACCTATTGAGCTTCAAACTCATCCGACAGGTTATTTATTAAATGCTGTACATGGGGGAGAATTGGACTGTGCTTTTGTGGCATCTAAACATTCTATTCCTGAGCTGTATAGCATTCCTGTGTGGCATGAAGAACTGGTTCTAGTTTGCCCTAAGCAACAAGAGAGCTTCCCAGATAAGACAACCCTTGCAAAAACCAGATTTATTGCATTTCGGCAAGGTTGCTCATATCGGCATGCCATAGAACTTTTCTTGAATGATTTTAGTATTCCGCCTTCACAAATTATGGAAATGGGAAGTCTTGACGGAATCGTGAGTTGTGTAGAGTTAGGTGTTGGTTTTGCCTTATTACCGAAGTCATATCTCACAAAAGTTGCAGATAAAGTTTCAGTCAATTGTTTTGCACTAAATACAGCATCTGCTCATTTTACTACCTACTTGGTTGCCCAGTTACCAGAAACATGGGGAACCAATTTAAAGCAATTTATTCATTTTATTGAGCAACAATTTGAATTAAAGGTTGCTTAAGTAGAGGCTGATTTTTATACATAAATATCTTACTTAATTTATAAATTAAAAGTGATATATATGTATTTAAAAGTCATTTTATATTCTCGCGCAAGTTTGTAATCATCTTGATGCTATAAAATTGTTGAAAAGGGTAGTTTATATAGGCTGGCTATGGTCAAATATGCCCCCTTGAAAGATGACACAAGCAATAATTTGGAGTTTGGGAATGAATATACCCTTAATCATCAATATTGTGGTTTTTGTCGGGTTAATATTTTTACTCGCCCAAACACGTAAAACAGACTGGAGCTTATCGAAAAAAGTTCTGGCTGGCTTAGTTCTAGGTGTGGTGTTTGGTTTAGGACTACATTTGATTTATGGTGGTGGCCATCCGATTCTTGCTGAATCTATTAGCTGGTTTAATATCGTTGGGAATGGCTATGTAAAACTTTTACAAATGGTCGTTATGCCTTTGGTATTTGTGTCTATTTTGGGAGCGGTTGCAAAATTACACCAAGCCTCATCTTTAGGCAAAATCAGTTTCTATACGATCGGCACTTTACTTTTTACAACGCTGATTGCTGCACTCGTAGGCGTATTTGTTACTAATCTGTTTGGCTTAACGGCGAAGGGTTTAGTGCAAGGCGTTGCTGAAACTGCACGCTTAACTGCCATTAATACAGATTATGTAGGCAAAGTTACCGATTTAAGTGTACCGCAGTTTATTCTTTCCTTTATTCCAAGTAATCCATTTGCTGAATTAACTGGTGCAAACCCAACTTCAATTATTAGTGTGGTTATTTTTGCTGTCTTTTTAGGGATAGCAGCGCTCAACCTCATGAAAGATGATGCAGAGAAAGGCCAGCGTATTCTGACTGCAATTCAGACGTTACAGTCTTGGGTAATGAAGCTTGTTCGTTTGGTAATGACGCTTACACCCTATGGTGTTTTTGCGCTTATGACCAAAGTTGTGGCAAGTTCGAATGTTGCAGATATCTTAAACCTAGGTGGCTTCTTGGTGGCTTCTTATTTAGGTTTAGCCATCATGTTTGTCGTGCATGCCATTATTTTGACCCTGACAGGTGTTTCTCCAGTTAAGTTCTTCAAAAAAGTTGCTCCTGTTCTGACTTTCGCATTTACCAGTCGTTCAAGTGCTGCAAGTATTCCACTGAGCATTGAAGCGCAAACTCGCCGTTTAGGTATTCCTGAATCTATTGCAAGTTTCTCTGCTTCTTTTGGTGCGACCATTGGTCAAAATGGTTGCGCGGGTTTATATCCAGCAATGTTGGCAGTCATGGTTGCGCCAACCATGGGAATTAACACGCTAGACCCAATGTGGATTGCATCGTTAGTTGGTATTGTGACTTTAAGTTCAATTGGTGTGGCTGGAGTAGGTGGTGGTGCGACTTTCGCTGCGCTGATTGTTCTTCCAGCTATGGGGTTACCTGTGACTTTGGTTGCACTTCTTATTTCAATTGAACCACTCATTGATATGGGACGTACTGCATTAAACGTTAATGGTTCAATGACTGCTGGTGTTGTGACGAGTCAATTGATGGGCCAGACCGATAAAGAAATATTAAACAGTGAAGATGAAGTTGAACTAACCCATCACTAATCAGTTGTAAGAGACGACCTAATCAATTTGATTGGGTCGTTTTTTTATGGGTAAATGATGGCTGTGATGCTAATTTTTTAAAATCTGTGTCTGTTTATATGTAAGAAAAATGAAGACAATAAGTTAATTTAAAAGAGTTGAATATCATGAAAATGTATCAAGTCGATGCTTTTACAAAAGAGTTATTTCGTGGCAATCCTGCGGCTGTGATTGTTGAAAAAGAATGGCTAGATGCAGATTTAATGCAAAAGATCGCATTTGAAAATAACTTGTCTGAAACTGCTTTTGTAAAAATCATAGACTCTGAAAATTATGAAATTCGTTGGTTTACTCCAACGGTCGAAGCAGATTTTTGCGGGCATGCAACTCTTGCCAGTGCTTTTGTATTATTTAAAGATTTTACTGACAAAAAGACCATTAATTTTCATGTACGAAACTTAGGTCTTTTTATCGTTCATCAAGATGAAGATGACAAAATCAGAATGAATTTTCCAATTCGTAAAGCTCATCAAGTCGAAGATTACCCAGTTGTTTTACGTGAGGCGTTAACTAAACCATTTAAAGCGGTTTATCAAAACGTTCAAGCCTACATTGTCGAATATGAGTCAGTTCAAGATGTATTAGATGAGCAGCCTGACATGAGTTTGCTCAAAACTCTAGGTAAACGGACTGCAATTACAACTACAGGAATGGAGGTTGCCATAACCTCAAAAGCCGACCAGCAATATGACTGCGTATCGCGTTATTTTGCACCTGTTGCGGGTATTAACGAAGACCCTGTTACAGGTTCAATTCATACCGCAATAGCGCCGTTATGGGCAGAAAAGCTGGGCAAAAATAATATTTTGGCTTATCAGGCTTCTAGCCGTGGTGGTGTTTTATATTGCAATGTCCTGTCTGAGGAACGTATTGAAATTTCAGGATATGGGAAACTTTATATGCAAGCTGAAATTTTTCCTTAAAAGATAAAGCCGTTTAAATAAACGGCTTTTTTTTCAAATCTTTACTATTAATATCAGCTTAAATTTCCTACTATAGTCCCACAACTATTGATTTTTTATTATTCAAATTAATTGGTATTTATATGTTTATGCAGTTTAAACAACTGACTCTCTCCCTATGTATTCTTGGTTTAAGTGCTGCGTCTTTTGCACAAACCACACTAGTAAAAAGCAAGCAAAATATTGAGGAATATAAATTAGATAATGGTTTTCGGATAGTACTTGCACCGAATGACAAAGAAAATAAAATCTTTATTAATACCATTTATTTAACAGGTTCATTAAATGACCCGCAAGGTAAAAGCGGTTTAGCTCATTTGCTTGAACACTTGGCTTTTAAGGGGACAAAAAATGTTAAAGGGGAAGAGTTTCAGCGTCGTCTAGATCAATATACATTGATGACGAACGCCAGCACAGATTATTACTCGACCAAATATACCAATATTGTTCGTCCGGAAAAGACTGCACTCAATGAAGTGTTATATCTTGAATCGGAACGTATGGATAAATTAGTTCTACAAGAAAAATTTGTTCCTTCTGAAATTGAAATCGTAAAGCGCGAACGCGAAGTCCGTATGGATCAACCTTTTGCTGTCCTGATGGATCAAATGTGGAAATCAGCTTATGGCAATCAATATTTAGGTCGTTTACCGATTGGTGATTTACCTGAGCTTAAATCGATTAAAATGCCTGAGCTAGACCGTTTTTATCGTAGCTGGTATGCACCCAATAATGCAGTCATGGTCATTTCAGGTAAGTTCGATAAAACAGATGTTTTAAAAACTGTTGATCAATATTTTAGTCCAATTGCGGCGCGTGAGGTTCCGAAGCCTGTACAGATTCCTGTACTTGACTCCACAAAAATAAAAAATCGTCAGTTTGTGGTGAAAAAGGGGAGCGATCTCGCTAAATTCCATATCTATATGAATGGTAAAAATACCAAAATTCAGCCGACACTTGCTTTAGCACCTTTGTTATATACCATGCAGCCAAGTGGTCACCTATACCAGAACATGGTTGAAACAGGCATTACCACAAATGTTGATGCGAGTACGTGGTTAGACCAAGATTTTAATGTGGTGTTTCTGGGTGCCATTTATGCACCAAGTAATGACCCTAAAAAAGTTGAAAGCTCTTTGCTAGCTGGTATTGAGAAAGGAAAGCCTTTTACTGAAGTTGAATTAAATCGTGTTAAGAGTTTAATGAAAACTCAAGGTGATTTAATCACTAAAGATGCTGTAGCACTTGGTTCACGTTTGAGTGATTACACGGTTGCTGGTGGGCAATGGGATCAATATTTTAAAGATTTAGATTCAGTAGAAAACGTTAAGTTAGACCAAGTGAATCAAACTTTAAAACAATTCCTTGTGGCGGAGCATCGCATTGACGGTGATATTTTGCCAACACCTGAAGATCAGAAAAAAGCTCAACAACAAAATGCAAAAGAGGTACCTAAAACTCTAGATCAGGTAGAAGCAAAGGCAGAGCCTTTAAAAGATCCAAAGGTGTATCAACAAGAAGTAGCGGAGTTTTTAAAAACTTCTAAGCAATATGTTGAAAGCAATGAGAAAAAGATTATCCGTGGAAAACTAAAAAATGGAATGAAGTATGCTTTATTCCCAGTTGAAACACGTGATGATCGTACTTATGCAACGATTACGATGGACTTCGGCACAGAGAAATCTTTATTTAATAAGGGTACGGTCGTTGATCTAACCTCATATTTACTGCTTCGTGGTTCTGATAAATATAGTTTGCAAGATATTGCCGATAAATCGATTGATGCGGGCGGCGCGGCTTATGCAAGTGCTGACGGCAATGGCATGACCATTAATATTCAGTCTAAATCAGAAAAATTTGGTGAGTTTTTCGAGTTTGTTCTGGATGTGATGAAAAATCCGAAATTTGAGCCATCTCAATTTGATTTAATTAAATCGCAAAGTTTATCAAGCCTTGATCGTCCTTATACCGAGCCAGATGTAGTAGCGGGTTTAACGCTTTCACGTTTGCTTGAAGAATATCAACCGGGTGATTTGCGTTATCACTTTGAACCTGAACTGGCAAAACAGCAATTGAAAAATGCCACTCAAGAACAAGTGAAAGAGTTGTATGAGCGTTTCTTTGCAATGAATCATGCTCAAATTGCCATTACAGGTAAATTTGATGCGAAAAAAATGCAGAAATTACTTAATCAGGAATTTGGTCGTTGGAATGGTAAACAGCCTTATCAAAAAATCTTGATTAATCATGTTGATTTTCCAGCACAGCAAGTTCATGTTTTATCTGAGCAACGTGAATTTGGTAGTTACCAAAGCGTGCTTTCAATTCCAGTTGGGAAAAACCATCCAGATGCATCTGCTCTCATTTTACTTAACTATATTTTAGGTGAGTCGCAAATTTCATCACGTTTGGCTCAAGAGCTTCGTGAGAAAAATGCGCTAGTCTATGGTTTTGGAAGTGGGCTGCAACTTGATCGTGATACGAATGTTGGGGCCTTAAGCATTAGCGCAAATTATACTTCAGGTCGCTCAGCACAAGTGTCTGCATCAATACATAAAGTATTAAATGACTTGTTGAAAAATGGCGTGACTGAGCAAGAGCTTGCAGCTGCTAAAGCAGATATCATGAAGAAACGAGTTACGGCATTAGAAGATGAACGTAATATTCATGGGATGTTAAATCTACAGCTTGAAACAGATAAAACATTACAAGACCGGATTCGACATGATCAGAACTTGACCAAGCTGACTGTTGCAGATGTAAATGCAGTAATTAAAAAGTATATTAAACCTGAACATTTGGTCGAAGTTATGGCTGATCAATATGGTCAGGCAGCAAAAAAATAAAGCCTTCTTACAAATAAAAAGCCACTAAATTGTGGCTTTTTATTTGTAAGTTTAAATTATCTTAATGATCATGTTTATGAGTGTGAAAATCTTCATTTTTACGGAAACGTAAATAATTTTCGAATTGTTCACAGTACTCATCAAAGTTATCTTCAAGCATCATTTGAAATTGTTGCACAAGATAAGACATGACTTGATCTTTAGCAGCGCGCATTTCATTGCCATCTTTAAAGTTATTTGCTGCTACCCATGTGTTAAAACGGGCGCTAGCAAACAACATTGCTGCGCTTACTTGACCACGCAGTTCGGCTGGATCTGGTTTTTCACCTTTTGGCGGGCGACAAAAATCATTGGCTTGTTTAATGAATTCATCCGCACGCTCAAAGAAAACCGCATTTAACGCTTCTTCTTCAGTAATATCTGTTGCATTAATCTTTTGAGACATGACTTATTCCCGCAAAAATAGAGCTGCTTATTATAGGCAAACCCTTGCGGAAACAAAACCTTTGACTTAGTCTGTAAATAGCCTAAGTAAAGGGGGAATCTAATATGCAAGATGCAATTGCTATTCAAAGTTTAAAAACAGATATTGCTTTATTACGCCAGCATGTTTTCCCACCTCAATATTTAGAGCATGTTGAAGGGTTGCCGATTTATTATGGCTTGCAAGAAGAAGTCGAAAATTATTATCACCAATGGCAAGGTCTAATTGAAAGGGCACAAGAGCTTTTTCAGCCATTTATGGAAGATGAATTACCAGATGCCATTCATTTGCCAAGTCATTTAAATTTACCGCTATTCTTTTTTCATGTAGACCGAATTCGGATTAATAAAACACGCGCAAAAGAATCTAAAACTTTTCGTGGTGTGGCAAGCTTAATTGAAAAATGCGGGCAGTTCGAAACTGATCAGATTTTTACGATGCAAGAATGGTTGCAGAGCGACGATACCGCGGCTTTAGTTGCTCACCGTGAGTTCATTGATTTACGGACTTATGTGTTTCAGCACGGGCAAAGTGAATATACCCGTTCACGGTTTTATACAAATGGTATTGTGTTAGGGGTTGAACCGCATTTTAAATTGGTCGATGCCCGTGATAAGCCAAGAAAGCAACGTAGTGATAGCTATAACGACCCGTTAGCAGATAATGGCGTGTGGAAAGTATTTGGTAAATACAGATAAAAAGTCGCTGCTTTTTTACAGCGACTATAGATCAATTACCAGAAAGTTTCAGTCTGACTAAAAGTCTGTAAAGCTTTTGCTGAGCGCTTTTGTAGGTGAGGTTGTTTGGCTTTTACCCAGCCTAATGCAAACCAGAAAGACGAGTCATTTTCGACAGCTTTATTGAAAATACCTTCTGCAATAAATAAGTCGTTATATTGACCTAAGGTATTTTGTACAGGTTGTAGCTGTTTTAAATATTGCTGTACTTTTTTGTCAGGATAAAGACTTGAAATAAACTCAACACAATAACGTAACTGCTTAGCTGTCTTTCGTATTTTGTGCTGTTCAGCAACTTCAAGCTCAGTGAAGTGTTCAGCATTGTTAATCAGTTTATGATGTAGCTTATCTAAACTCTTTTTAATATGTTTTTTTAACCCACCTGTTTTGTTCTTTGAATTTTCTTCTGAATACGCAAATGCTAATAAATCGAGTAATAGCTTAATCGTGTCCGCAGATGTAAAAATTGTTGAGAGTTCTTTTGAGGGCTGACCTGAAACGGGGAGTAAAAGCTCAGGTGAACCATGTTGTTGAATGATAGGTAATACCTCGGTCCGAATAGCATCTTCATCACGAGTGTCTCCAAGCTTACGGAAAAGCTCGGCAATTTGTTCTTCCCAAACAGGATTTAGCTCGCCTGACCAGCTAGAGAAATGTTTTAGTGCACTGCGTAAACGACGTAAACTTACACGTGCCTGATGAATATGCTCAGGTTCGGCAACGCTATCGGCAATTGCAGCCATATTTGGTAAGAACTGGCTTAAACAGTTTTCGATAATCTTTTTTAGAGCCTGTTCAGCAGTAATATCTTTATTTAATGTCAGAGTTTTGGCATGTACAGCGGGTGAGGCTGCTTGCCCCAATGCCAATAAATTACCACGCTCGGCTTTACTTCTTACATCAAGCCAAAGGGCATAACGATTAATCCATTGCTGTGCAAATTGAATAAGCGTTTTCACAGCCCCTTGCTTGAGTTCAAATTCGACTTCACAAATTACACTTTGTGCATCTGCTGTTTTTACAACGCCATCATCTAAGCAAACTTCAATAGCCGTATTATCTGCTTCAAATACATGATAGGTACGCTGTACGTCAGTCTCAAACTGCAAACTTAATTTTTCAGCGTGTGCTCCTAAAGCTGTATTAATTAAATCAGTTACGACTTTATTATCCTGATATAACTCAAGGTTTAAGTCAGGTTCTTGGTCACACGTACCTAAATGAATTTCTTCTTCAACACGGTGTAGGTGGCTTTGACCTGCAGCCTTAAAGGTTTGTACCCATTGGTCATCTTCTTTACGTAAACGTAAGGCCATACCATTTTTTGCGAGTAATCGATCGGGGGTATCGTAATACTTTGCTTGTAGGTGAATATTCTTTGCTTTATGCTTTTTTAAGTATTGCTGGACAGTTTTTTTCTTCGATTCAGGTAACTGAAACTTTAGTTCGACTTCGACCATAATATATCTCCCTGAATCAGGTATTTAAACTATCTTGAATAAGTATAATAGCTTAGTACTAAAAATAATGGTTTTGATAGAGAAAGTTACAATCAAACATATGACGCTAGGCTTTTATTTAGGTGTACAATCAGGTGACGTTTTGATCAAATAAAAATCAGGAAGATGATCGTGAATGCACCAGTAAACTTTAGCCATGAAGCTCAGCCAGAGTTTGAATTGCCGATTAAAAACTATCAGGAATTTTATCGTTTTTATTTAACTGAACACCGTAACATCATGAGCAGACGCTTACATGTAGTAGGTAGCAGTATTGGCATATACTTTTTTTCAAAAGCAATTCGTAAGAAACAAGCCAAATATGTGTTCTATGGTTTGGTAGCGGGTTACGCAAATGCTTGGGTTGGACATTTTGTGTTTGAAAAAAATAAGCCTGCCAGTTTTAAACAACCTTTCTATAGCTTTATTTCTGATTGGCGAATGCTATCTGATGTTGCACGTGGTCGTTTGAGTTTGACTGATCGCAAGCACGACAAAATACCGAGTTAATTTTTACTTTCTATTCTAAATATATCGATTGGTACTGCTAAGCCTATATCAATCGGTACTTATGATGTCCTATAAATCCGTTATACTAGCGAAGTTTTTTAAAGCGAGAGTAGAGTATGCGCGGTTTATATCTCATTACCAATGATGACCCAATCCAATTATTATTAGAAAAACTAGATGCCGCGCTCGCAACTCGTCAGGTCGCAATTTTACAATACCGCCGTAAGAAAGTAGATAAAGCCAACCAACCCGCAGAAGTCGAACAAATCAAACTATTGTGTGAAAAATACCAGGTTCCTTTTGTGATTAATGATGACCTAAAACTGGCCGCTCAGTTTGGATTAGGTGTGCATTTAGGGCAAAGTGACGGTGAAATTACCGATGCAAAATCGCAATTACCAGAAAATGTCATTATTGGTCGTACTTGTCTGAATTCTTTAGAGCTTGCACAAAAAGCAATTGCAGATGGCGCGACTTATATTGCATTTGGTGCAGTCTACGCGACCTCTACAAAACCTGAAGCAGGTAATGTGGGCATCGAAGTGATTAAGCAGGCAGCAGTTCAATATGATTTACCAATTTGCGCGATTGGTGGTTTAACGGTTGAAAACTCAAAACCTGTGATTGAGGCTGGGGCTGACCTCTGTGCAGTCATTAGTGATATATTAGGCCGATCAACTGCTGAAATTCCTGCCCGTGTACAGGCCTGGGCACAATTATTTTCTTAAGCTTTCAAAATTATTTTTTAGATATTTAAGACGAGCATTTCCATGAGTTTATCTCCAAAGCAAGAACAGTTATTTAAACAAGCCAGCAAACACATTCCAGGTGGTGTGAACTCTCCGGTACGTGCCTTTAATGGCGTTGGAGGAACACCTGTTTTCATCGAGAAAGCAAAAGGTGCTTATTTATGGGACGTAGATGGTAAGCGTTATGTTGACTATGTTGGTTCTTGGGGACCAATGATTTTGGGTCATGCTCATCCAGAAATTATTAAAGCAGTACAAACAGCCGCAGAAGATGGTTTAAGTTTTGGTGCACCAACCGTACACGAAACAACATTGGCAGATATTATTTGTGAAATCATGCCATCAATTGAATTGGTGCGTATGACTAACTCTGGTACAGAGGCGACCATGACGGCTATTCGTTTAGCGCGTGGTTACACTGGCCGTGACAAAATTGTGAAGTTTGAAGGTTGCTACCACGGTCACTCTGACTCACTTTTAGTAAAAGCAGGTTCAGGCTTACTTACTTTAGGTGAGGGTGAACCTACTTCAAAGGGTGTTCCTGTTGATTTTGCTAAACACACTTTAACGCTGCCTTACAATGATATTGCAGCATTAAAAGAATGTTTTGTTAAATTCGGTCATGAGATTGCGGGCGTTATTATTGAACCTGTTGCGGGTAACATGAATATGGTGAAACCAATCGACGGTTTCTTACAGGCCATTCGTGATGTGTGTGATGAATATAAATCTGTATTTATTATTGATGAAGTGATGACCGGTTTCCGTGTTGCTTTAGGCGGTGCTCAATCGGTTTATAACGTTAAGCCAGACTTAACGACTTTAGGTAAAATTATTGGTGCGGGCCTACCTGTTGGTGCATTTGGTGGTAAGCGTGAAATCATGGAATGTATCGCACCTTTAGGTGGTGTATACCAAGCAGGTACATTATCTGGAAACCCACTCGCTATGCGTGCGGGTATCGAGATGTTTAAACATTTACGTCAGCCAGACTTTTACAGCAATTTATCTGCTCAACTTGAAAAGTTACTTGCAGGCTTACAAGCCGTAGCTAATGAAGCAGGTATTCCATTTAAAACTCAGCAAGCTGGCGCAATGTTTGGTCTTTACTTTACCGATCAAGACGACATTACAAGCTTTGACTCAATGTTGGCGTGTGATATCGAAGCTTTCAAAAAGTTCTTCCATGGCATGTTAAAGCGTGGGGTAAACTTGGCACCTTCAGCATTTGAAGCAGGCTTTATTTCATCTGCTCACTCTGATGAAGATATTGAATATACGATTCAGGCTGCCAAAGAAACTTTCGCTGAAATGAAGTAAGCAAAAAAGCCCGTGTTAAACGGGCTTTTTAATTTCAGCTATTTTTATATTTGTAGAGAACAATGTTTTATCCTTTACCTCGGAAAATCCAATTAGCAGCAAATACTTCAAATTGGTCAATTGAGTCTACGCAAAGTATTTTGCTCATGGTTGGGCTAAATGAACTTGAAAATGCACAGGACTGGGCGCACCAGCCATTAGCCGATCATTTAGAATTACTAAGTAAAAGAGCACAGACACTCGAAATTCCAGTTATTTTTATTGATGCATCTCAGCTTCAACAAACCATGTTGCAGTTGGGGCAGCGACTGTCGTCAAATGCTAAAGCCCAAGTTGTGATGGCTGGTGATTTGTCACCTCTGTTTAAACAAGTCATGCAGCTTGTTTTATCTATTACCGATTATGTAGCTATTGTAAATGATGCGATCTTGGCGGCTAATCTAGAGCAGCACATTCAATGGGTTGAAAAGATCAGTTTTGACCATATAAAACATTTAAATACACAGACCTTAATGCGTCTATGGTCTTTAAGTGCACCGTCTGAATATATCTTGTCAGATAAAGGAATTTTATTGGCAATTGCTGAACAGGTGGGGCGACACCCCATGGAGATTCATCCTGAAATTGATTTACGAAACTACGGTCTAGATCAATCGGCCGTGAATTATCTGGTTGACCTGTGGCGTGCGAACGGTGCAAGTCTAAGTGCTGAAGAGCTAATGCAAACACCGACATTGCAGCATATTATGCAGTTATTGAAGCATTGACTAACTATAGACCTAAAGTGATCCATAATATTTGCAAATTATGGTGTTAATTTACCCGAACGGCATTGTAATTCGGACGTAAGCTTTTTATTATTGCCCGCTTGTTTTTCATCTTACCTTGGGAATACAACCTTGAGTGATTTTCTAAGTGAACATCTGATCTATCGTGATGATGATTTTATGGTGATTCATAAACCTTCGGACATCTTGAGTGTTCCTGGTAAGGGTGATTTACATGATAGCGTTTTGACAAGGTTGGTTGCGATTGAACCTAAAACTTTGCTCATTCATCGTCTAGATCGAGACACTTCAGGTATTTTGGTATTTGGTTTATCTAAGCGTGGTCAAAGTACGATTGCGCGTCAATTTCAAGATCGTCAGACTTCAAAAATATATGAAGCACTTGTCGCAGGTCATCTAGAGGGTGAGGGGACTGTAGATATTCCTGTTATCTATGATCCAAGCCGACCACCTTTACATATTGTCGACGCTTCTCACAACAAACCTGCTTTAACACATTGGCAGGCAATAGAACATTTTCAGATTCAGGGGCAACCTGTAACTCGTGTGAAATTAACACCAATTACGGGCCGATCCCATCAACTCCGTGTACACATGCAATATCTTGGGCATCCAATTGTAGGTGACACGCTGTATGCAACACCGGAGCAGCAACTTGTTCCGCGTTTGTGTTTGCATGCCAAACAGTTAAGTTTTAATCATCCTGTAACAGCAGAAATATTAACTTTTGACTGTCCTGTACCGTTTTAATGTAAAAATTTTAATGCGTGATTTTTTGTAGCAAAGTCATTTAATTGGTTTTTGCTTCAAAATTTTGCTTTAAAGACTACATAAAAAGATGCAAAAATAAGCTAATTTGCATCGTACAATATGTAGTGCGAACTTGAGAGAAAGGTGGAAAAATTGCAGCAGTATGCTATTGGTCAACGTTGGCTATCAGACACAGAAACTGAACTCGGTTTAGGTGTGCTTATTGATGTAGATGAAAGATCTGTCAGCATTTTATTCCCCAAAAGTGATGAGACACGTGTGTATGCACGTAACAATGCTCCACTATCTCGTATCATCTTTAACACAAATGATGAAGTTCAAGATCAGGAAGGCAAGAAGTGGATTGTTGAGTCTGTTGAAGACCGACATGGTGTTTTACGTTACAACGTTGTTCGTACCTTAGAAAATGGCGAACAAGATCGTAAAGCGCTGAATGAAACACGTATCGGTGCGCAAATTCAGTTATCGAAGCCTTTAGATCGTTTGCTTGCAAGTCAGGTTGACTATAAAGAGTGGTATGACCTGCGTATTGAAGCGATGCTTATGCAAGCACAAATGCAGAATAGCCCTCTACGTGGTATGGTTGGGGCGCGCGTTGGTCTGATCCCTCATCAGCTTTATATCGCACATGAAGTTGGTAAACGTTTTGCACCTCGTGTTTTACTTGCCGATGAAGTGGGCTTGGGTAAAACAATTGAAGCTGGCTTAATTATCCACCAACAGCTTAAAACCGGTCGCTCAGAACGAATTCTTATTTTAGTCCCTGATTCTCTACAGTATCAGTGGATGATTGAAATGCGCCGTCGTTTTAACTTGCAATTCTCTCTGTTTGATTTAACACGTACCGCATCTATTAAAGAACATGATCCAGAACTTAACCCGTTCTTGACTGAGCAATGCATTATTGCCAGCGTTGACTTAATGGTTGACCATGATGATTTGCGTGAGCAAGCAATAGAAGCTGGCTTCGATTTGCTCGTGGTCGATGAAGCACATCATTTGATGTGGAGCGAAGAGGAAGGCGGGAATGATCGCTACGATTTAATTGAAGAGCTCGCTGAAAATACGGCTGGGGTGTTATTGCTTACCGCAACACCTGAGCAATTAGGTGTCGAAAGTCATTTCGCACGTTTACGTTTACTTGATCCGCAGCGTTTTAGCAGTTTAGAGCGCTTCTTAGATGAAGAAACTCAGTACCAGCAGACTGCAAAAATTGCTGAAGTACTCATGTCTGATCAGCCTTTAGCTCCTGAGCATTTATCTGCTTTAGAGGGTTTGTTGGGGCATAGTATTGAAGACCAGCCTGATCAACGTTTTAGAGCAATTCACGAATTATTAGATCGTCACGGTACAGGTCGTATTTTATTCCGTAATACGCGTGAAGCAATTCAAGGCTTCCCAGGGCGTGATTGTCAGCCAGCACCATTACCAGCACCAGAAGATTGGTCAAAAGATGGAAAATTGCGTGAGCAGATGTGGCCAGAAGAAGCACAACTTGATGGTTCATGGATGCAAAATGACCCACGTGTGCTATGGGTAATGGAAGTTCTACGCAAAGATCTTAAGCATAAAAAAGTGCTTTTAATTGCGCGTAGTGGACCAGTTGTTGAAGCTTTAGAAAATGTATTGCGTTTGCATGCAGGCATTCGTACTGCGATGTTCCATGAAGGTATGAGCTTACTTGAACGTGACCAAGCGGCTGCCTATTTTGCTGAAGAAAGCTACGGTGCACAGATTCTCCTGTGTTCAGAAATTGGTTCTGAAGGCCGTAATTTCCAATTTGCCAGTGATCTAATTTTATTTGATCTACCAGCTAACCCAGATGTTTTAGAACAACGTATCGGACGTCTAGACCGTATTGGTCAAGAAAATCGTATTCAGATTCATGTGCCATATCTTGTTGGAACCGCTCAAGAGCGTATGTTCCGTTGGTACAATGAAGCACTTAATATTTTCAGCAATATTTCGCCAACAGCACAAACGCTGCAAGAGAACTTTATTGTTGAATTAAAAGACTGTTTACTTGCAGACCAAGGTCAAACATTTGAAGATTTGCTTGAAGAAGTGAATGTTCAACGTCAAGCTTTAGAAGCTGAACTTCAAGCAGGCCGAGATCGTTTACTTGAATATAACTCATGTCGTCCTATCGTGGCGCAAGAGATTGTTCAGGCACTTGAAGATTATGATGACAATACAACGCTACCAATGTTTGTGAAGCGTTTCATGTCATCAACCAATATCGACTTTGATGAGCAAAGTAACGGTACTGTAATTATTCGTCCAACTGACCAAATGCAAGTGCAAGGTTTGGCGCTAGACGAAGAAGGCATGACAGCAACTTTCTATCGTGATCAGGCTCAGCTTCGTGAAGATGCTCAATATTTAACTTTAGAGCATCCATTCATTGAAAGTGTAATGGAAATGATCCGTACGCAATCATTTGGTAGTACTAATGTTGCTGTACTCAAATCTAATGCATTAAAGCAGGGTTCAGTATTAATTGAAGTGTGGTTTAAAGTCGATGTCGTTGCGCCTAAGGCGTTGAACTTACCATCGAGCTTGCCTAAGCAGTTAATTCGTGTGCTATTAAGCGAAACTGGTCAAGATTTGTCTGAAAAAATTGATCCAGCAATTTTGAAACCATATTTACATCACTTAGATGGTAATAGCTGTCGTCAGGTGGTTAAAGCTCGCCGTGATATCATTGAGGAACGTTATAAACAAGCGTTGGATATTGCAAAAGTTGATTTGCCACAGCTTCAGCAGCAAGCGAAAGAGCATTATGGCAATAAATGGCAATATGAAATTGACCGTTTAACTTATCTAAAACAGTTCAACCCAAGTATTCGTCAAGATGAAATTGAGCGTTTACAAAAGCTGCAAAAAGAAGGCTTGAGCTTGCTTGATGGTTTAACTGTTACACCAGAAGCAATTCAAGTATTAGTTGTGGTTAAGCCATAATTAACTCAAACTAAAAAAAGCGCCTAGAGGGCGCTTTTTTTATACATCGATTTTGAGTTAGATGAGACCCGCATCTTTTAATTCTAATTTTAAATATGCGTAGAAAATTGGAGCTGCGATTAAACCGCCTAATCCAAAAATTGACTCAAATACCAGCATTGCTAATAAAATCTCCCATGCATTTGCATTGATTTTATGCCCAATAATTTTAGCATTAATAAAATATTCAAGTTTATGAACCAGAACGAGATAAAGTAATGCTGCACCTGCGAGTCCGAGTGAAACAGTAAGCGCGGCAATGAACGTTAATGTATTTGAAATCAGATTACCTAAAATTGGAATCAGTCCAAACATGAAGGTCAAAATAGTAAGAGTTTTGGCAAAAGGAAGGTGGACTCCCCAAAGCGGTAATAAAACAAATGCAAATAAAATAAAGAGCAGCGTATTAATTGCTGAAATTTTTATCTGTGCAAAAACAACATTTTTAAATGAAATTGATAGTTTTTGAATACGTTGGATTAAAAGAGATTTAAAAACAGGTTGGGGAGTACGGCGGTGAAAACCATGTATAGCGACCAAAATACCGATAATGAGGCCCATAACCATCGTCACGAAGTTATGCAAAATATCGGAACTGGTATTTTTTAATATGGTCACGTTATCTTTCATAAACGCGAAAATTTCATCTTTTAATTCTGTCACGCTATCGGGAATATAACCCGGAAGATATTTGCTAATTTCAGCTTGTAAATGCAGCAGGGTTTGATCAACTTTGCTGTTGATGTTGTGGATGCCTACACCTTTTAAATCATGAACGACAAAGCTAATTAAACTTGTAATGAAAAAACCAATAAGTGAAATAGTAATAATACTTAATAAAATACTAATAAAAATGCGGGCTCTTTGACCATCAATATAACGTTCTACAACCGAGCTTAAGCTAATAATAATTTCATAAATCAGAAAGCCTGCAAAAAAACTTGCTAATAGATGTAATGGGATAACCGAAAGCAAAAAGATGCCCATAAGAATGTAGCTTGCAATCAGACTTTGACGATTATTCAAATTTTGCATGTTGATCCCTGAGATCGTTGGGAATATAGAAGAAAGAGCAAATGGAATAATTATTTATACTCTCGCAAGCTATTCGCTTCAATCGGTGAATTATATTTTTATTGGAAAATAGAGGAGTTAGATGTAAAAATGGCCTGTTTATTAACAAGCCATTCATTAGATAATTTTAACGAATTTCTGCTTCATCCAAATGCCGAGCACCTTCTAAAATCATTCGAATCATAATCATCGTTTGCTCAGCAACTTCCGCACGTTGATGTATTGGAAGATCAATCACTTTGGCACCCATGTGAAACACAAGTTGCGTAATTGCTTTTGCAACAAGTTCAGGGTGATATAAGTGGTTATTATTTAAGTGCTCTAGACGAATTAAATCTTCTTGTAGTTCTTGCTGGAAGAAGTTTAATTGACGATCAACCGCTGCTTTATAAGAAGTAGAACCTGTAAAACCTTCGCGTAGTAATAAGCTTAAATTACCTTCATCGGCATCGAGCTGTTGAAGAAAAATATCGACAGAACTGCGAATAATACTTTCTTGTAAGGAAGCACGTAGGCGAGCCTGCCGTATAATTTTACGTAAGACGATACCTGCACGGTCAATTAAAGAAATTGCTAATTCATCAATATCTTTAAAGTGTCGATAGAAACTATTTGGCGCAATGCCAGCTTCTCGTGCTACTTCACGTAAACTTAATGAAGCAATACTTTTTTGTGGGCCAATCAGATTTAGAGCAGCCTGAAAAAGTTCTTCTTTAGTAATTGTCGCTTTTCTTCCCACAGAACGCGTAGCTGTTTTAATTTCAATGACATCTTGTTGTTGAGGTGTGTCATTCAGGTTCTGAGAAAGTGAAGATTGGGTCATGCTGTTCAATATATTTGTAAACTCTCAGGATTATAGCCTTAGAAGCTGAACTTGTGAAATTGTAATTAAAAGTACGGGTGTATATACAAATATATATACATGTGTATAATAATTAAAAAAGAGCGACAGAGCCTCCAGCTATGCAAGCAATCGAAAAGAGAAATTCTCTATTCAATTCATTGACACAAGCCATCTTTGATAAAGAAATGGCTAACTTCTGGCTACAAAAAGTTAATCCTTTATGGTCTGTAAAACATGGGCTTGTTCAAATTGTAAAAAAAGAATTTGTCGCTCATGACATGGTAAGTCTTACACTAAAATGCAACCGTTTAGTGAAAGCAGGTGTTGCTGGTCAGCATCATCCAGTCATTGTTGAAATTGCTGGTCGTCGTTATGAACGTACTTATAGCTTGACGCAAATTGACGAACAACATTTACGTTTAACGATTAAAAAAGTAGCCGATGGTATTGTCAGTAACTGGTTTATGACTGAAAGCCAAATTGGCGATGTTTTTGAGCTAGGTCAGCCTTATGGCGACATGCAACAAAATATCAAAACACCAAAATTAATTATGCTGGCTGCGGGTAGTGGTATTACCCCAATGTTGAGCTTAATCACTGCAATTAAACAAAGCCAGCAGTTAGATAAAGTTCAAGTGCAGCTTTTATATTGGGTAAAGCAACGCTCAGATGCAGCTTTTGTTGAATACTTTGAAAAAGTTGCAGAGCAATTCCCAAATTTTAGTTATCAGGTTTTCTATACACAAGAAACACCAAATGATGAACGTTTAAATGCAGAGCATTTAGCATTAGTAGACGATTTGGAAAATAGCACTATATATGCATGTGGACCTTCTGGTTTCGTTTCAACAGTGGAACAGCTTTTTGAAAAAGCACCGACTGTATTAACAGAAGCTTTTAGCTTAACGCGTGATAGTACGGCTGAAGTTGGTTATGTAAATGTCACATTAACCCAGTCTAATAAGGTTATTGCAATTCCAAAAGGCGAATCAATTTTGGTGAGTCTGGAACATGAAGGCCTTAAGCCAACACATGGCTGCCGTATGGGAATTTGTAATAAGTGCGTTTGTAGTAAAGCTCAAGGTTCTACACGTAACTTACTCAACGGTAGTGAAAATACCGAACCAAGCCAATTACTCAAAATTTGTGTGAACTCAGCACAATCTGATCTAGTTATTGATCTTTAAGAGAGAACTTTTATGAATATGCCAGTGAAAGTCGAATATTTTAAAAATCCTAAAAATCGAGATTTGACTCCAGCAGAACTTGACGCATTTGCAAAAGAACTCGATCAGATCAAACAAGAAGTATTGGATGATTTGGGTGAGAAAGATGCTAAATATATCCGCCGTGTCTATGCAGCAGTTCGCTATAGTAGTTTTTTAGGCCGAGCATGTTTGTTTGCAGGTTGGTTCCCACCAGCATGGATTTTAGGAACAGGTCTATTAGGCTTTTCTAAAATTATGGAAAACATGGAACTGGGTCATAACGTGATGCATGGCCAATACGACTGGATGAACGATCCTAAATTTAATGGTCAAACTTACGAATGGGACACTGTTGGTACTTCTGATAACTGGCGTCAAACTCATAACTATAAACATCACACCTATACCAACATTAAAGGTATCGATGATGACATTGGTTATGGTTTACTTCGCTTATTCCCAGAGCAACGTTGGAAGCCTGGTTTCTTGTTTCAACCGGTTTATAGCATTCCATTTTGCTTATTGTTCCAATGGGGTGTAGCCATTCAGAACCTTGAAATTGGTCGCGTTCTTTATAAACGTAAGAGCATGGCAAAATTCGTGGAAGAGTTAAAACCAGTGAATAAAAAGATTGGTACCCAGCTTTTCAAAGATTACGTTTTTTTCCCATTAATTGCAGGGCCAGCAGCATTACCTGTATTTACTGGAAATCTAGTTGCAAATGGTCTTCGTAATATCTGGACGTTTACGATTATTTTCTGTGGTCACTTTACTAAAGATGCAGAAGTATTTCCAAAGTCTGTTTTACAGGATGAAAGCCGTGGTCACTGGTATATGCGCCAGATTCGTGGTTCTTCAAACTTAAAAGGTTCAGAAGCATTACATATTTTGAGCGGACATTTGAGCCATCAGATTGAGCATCATTTATATCCTGATGTTCCGGCGCGCCGTTATCGCCAAATGGCTCCAAAAGTTGAAGCTGTATGTAAAAAATATGGCCTGAACTATAACAACGCAAGTTTGACTAAACAGTTTGGTCAGGTTGTAGGTCGTATTTTGAAATATGCTTTACCATTTAAAAAATAAACAAAAAAAGCCCTGATCAGTTCAGGGCTTTTTTTATTACTTCTTTTTAGAAATCCACATGGTAATCGTAGCTTGGAAGACTTTCTCTTTTTGAGAGTCATAGACTTCTACATTCACTAAGTATTCGCCAGCTTTATCCCAGTCATAATTTTTCTCTACAGGCGTTGCAACTGCAATTAAGTCTGTTTCTGCCTTTTTTAAATATTCGACAGTCATACCTTTGGGAATCCAGCGATGAGTAGAAGGTACAGTGACTTCGGTCATTGTGCCACCTGCAAGCTCGGCCATATTACACATTGCAATCGCATGAACTGTTCCAATGTGATTGAGAACAGAACGTTTTTTCTTAATGGCTATTTCACAATAATTAGGTTTTAACTCAATAAATAGCGGTGAAATACTGCCGAAATACGGTGCTTTTAAACATAGCATGCGTGAGAAAGTCCATTTTCCTTTCGGAAAAGTAGACACTTTGTTCCAAAGTTCTAAAGTGGTTGCCATGATTTAAAGCTCCATATTGATAAAAACAGAATTATATTCTTTAACAGAATATAATTCTGTTTACAAAAGTGAGTCAAGTCATTCAGAATATCTCCGATAACTGGTTAGGGAATAAACAATGCAATCTGCACAAGAGTTATTAGAGCGGTTATATCCCGGTAGAAGGGCTGCTTTAAAAAGACAAATTTTATTAGATGCCCTGTCTTGTTTTTTAGAAAATGGAATTGAAACCACAAGCATTGAAATGATTCGTTCGAAATCTGACAGCAGTGTAGGGGCTATTTATCACCACTTTAAAAATAAAGAAGGGATTGTTGCGACTTTATTTTTTGCAGCTTTAGATGACCAAGCGGCATTAAGAGATGACTACTTGGAGGGTACAAAATCCCTTCAAGAAGTGCTATATGCTTTTATTCATAGTTATATTGATTGGGTAAGTGAGCAGACTGAGTTTGCTAAATTTCTAATATCTGCTCGTTTTAGTGTGATGCAGGGTGAAGACCAACAACGTCTTGTTCAGAAAAATAAATTAAGAAATCAAAAGATCTTTAGTGAAATTTCACATTATGCTGAGGCTGAGTTTTTAAAATCTATTCCTCATGAACTATTACTTTCATTAGTCATTGGGTCTACAGAGAACTATTGCCGTGCATGGTTATCACAACGTGTGCCCTCAAATCCTAAAATTTATAAAGATATTTTGGCGAAAGCTGCTTGGGATTCTCTGCAAAATTTGAGTTAAATATTTTGGTTTATACATAAAAAAGCCACATATTTCATGCGGCTTTTTTAGAGAAAGAAATTATTTAAATTGGATTGAACCGTTTGCATTCACAGTAATTTTAGACTCACCAGCTGCCATGTCTTGAGCTGGAGCCGCTTCAGCAGCAGCGAACTTAGCCATGCTGGCTCGCATGACAGGCTGTGGGAAATAGTTGTTAGTATTTAAGTTTAAGTTAACGAGCGTGTATTGGCTTTTATTCCACGCTTGAGTCAACATTTGAGCACGTTGTTGAAAGTTTTTAGACGCTTCGACCATCAAATCATTTTCAACTTTTTTACGTTGCTCATCTGAAACCGTAAAATTAATGGATTGAGTTTGGAAGCTTTGTTGCAATTCATTGACTAACTGGCTCGCTGCTTTAAAGTCTTTACTTTCAAGACGAATTTCAGCGCGGCCACGCCATTCTTTTAGCTTATTACTGTCGTTATCGTAAATTGGGTAAGTGCTTTGAGCACCAGTTTCCACTTTTACTTGTGGGTATTTACGAGAAACGGCAAGTGCCTGATTCATCAATTGATTAATCTGATTTGAAAGTTCGGCTGGTTGCTTGTTACTTTTTTCAATATATAAAGTTGCATGCATTTCATCATTAGAAACTTGACGAGAAGCTTCAGCTTGTACATTCACAATATTATAGTTCAAAGCATTATCATCCTGAGCAAAAACTAAAGGGCTAAGGAGAGAACCTAAAAGAAGGGTTGAAACAGCTAAAGTACGCATAATTTTTTCCTTTAAAAATTAATATAAATTTAATTTTTTTCATTAAGAAATGTTAAACATAACTTATGCATAACTTTTGCAGATTTTGTGGCGTATTTGTAATATTTAGATCAGTTTTTTTAAATTTCGGTAAATTTAAATTCTTTTAAAAATAAATACTTAAAATTAAAGTGTGTCAATGTAACTTAAAAAATAAAAGTAATATAAAAAAAGAATATTTTCTTTAGGTTGTCACATAGTATGATGATAATTCATCTTAACTATTGGGATGATACTTTTTTTCAATAAGATTAGATGAGTAAAGTACATAAAAGACGTTTTTTTTCTTGTAAAATTAGGTATCATCGCGCTCCTAGTTACAAGATATAAAATAAGTGTCTTTACTAGTTCTATAAAGCACCGAGTCAAAGGACCAAAAGTCACCAGACTTATTTCTTTCTACCCCTATCAGAGATGGTAATCCGATATGAGCGTTACTTCCGTTAACCCTGCCACTAATGCTACTAATGAATATTATTTGACTCGCCAAAGTCAAATGGAATCAAATGTTCGTAGCTATCCACGTAAATTACCGTTAGCGATAGCGAAAGCACAAGGGTGCTGGGTTACTGATGTTGAAGGTACAGAGTACCTTGATTGTTTAGCTGGGGCAGGTACATTGGCTTTAGGTCATAATCATCCTGCGGTGATTCAAAGTATTCAAGATACATTGGCAAGTGGTTTGCCATTGCATACTTTAGACTTAACCACACCTTTAAAAGATGCATTCACTGAAGCATTGTTAGCATATTTACCTGGTGGTAAAGAAGAATATTGCTTACAGTTCTGTGGTCCTGCTGGTGCAGACGCAACTGAAGCAGCAATTAAACTTGCTAAGACTTACACTGGCCGTAGTTCAGTGATCAGTTTCTCTGGCGGTTATCATGGTATGACCCATGGTGCACTTGCTATGACTGGTAACTTAAGTGCAAAAAATGCAGTTAACGGTTTAATGCCAGGCGTACAATTCATGCCATATCCGCATGAATACCGCTGCCCACTTGGTTTAGGTGGTGAAGCTGGTGTTGACGCTTTAACTTACTTCTTTGAAAACTTTATCGAAGATGTTGAAAGCGGTGTAACAAAACCGGCTGCTGTTATTCTTGAAGCGATTCAAGGTGAAGGTGGCGTAGTTACAGCTCCAGTAAAATGGTTGCAAAAAATCCGTGAAGTGACTGAAAAGCACAACATCGTTTTAATTTTAGACGAAGTTCAAGCTGGCTTTGCACGTTCAGGCAAAATGTTTGCATTTGAACATGCAGGTATTGAACCTGATGTTGTTGTAATGTCTAAAGCAGTAGGTGGTGGTTTACCACTTGCAGTATTAGGTATTAAACGTAAATTTGATGCTTGGCAACCTGCTGGTCACACCGGTACTTTCCGTGGTAACCAACTTGCTATGGGTACAGGCCTTGTCGTATTAAAAACGATTACTGAACAAAATCTTGCTCAAAATGCGCAAGAACGTGGTGATTATCTACAAGCTGAATTTAAAAAATTAGCTCAAGAATTCCCATGTATCGGTAACGTACGTGGTCGCGGTTTAATGATCGGTGTTGAGATTGTTGACGAGCGTAAACAAGCTGACCGTATCGGTTCACTTCCTGCAGACTCTCAATTAGCTGCTGCAATTCAAACTGCTTGCTTCAACAATAAATTATTGCTTGAAAAAGGTGGTCGTAACGGCACTGTAATTCGTTTACTTTGTCCGCTTATTATTACTCAAGAAGAGTGTGTTGACGTAGTTGCTCGCTTTAAGAAAGCAATTGCAGAAGCATTGGTTGCAGTACGAGGCGCATAAGTATGGTGGATTTTGCAGAACATCGTAAAGCGTTACTCTGCAATGATGCACAATCCATTGCTGACTATGAGTCAGCAATGGGCGAAGCGGTAAAAGCCGTTTCAGCATGGTTGCAAAATGAAAAGATGTACACAGGCGGTAGCATTAAAGAATTGCGTTCAGCAATTTCTTTCCAACCTTCAAAAGAAGGTATGGGTGTACAAGAATCACTTCAACGTATGATTGAGCTTTTCTTAAATAAAAGCTTAAAAGTACATCATCCACATTCATTAGCACATTTACACTGCCCAACCATGGTGATGAGCCAGATTGCGGAAGTGTTAATCAATGCAACTAACCAGTCTATGGACTCATGGGATCAAAGCCCAGCCGGTTCATTAATGGAAGTTCAGCTCATTGATTGGTTGCGTCAAAAAGTTGGTTATGGTTCTGGTCAGGCAGGTGTTTTCACTTCTGGCGGTACTCAATCTAACTTAATGGGTGTGTTACTTGCTCGTGACTGGTGTATCTCGAAAAACTGGAAAGACGAAAACGGTAATCCGTGGTCTGTACAGCGTGATGGTATTCCAGCTGAAGCAATGAAAAACGTCAAAGTTATTTGTTCTGAAAATGCGCATTTCTCTGTGCAAAAGAACATGGCAATGATGGGCATGGGCTTCCAGTCAGTTGTGACTGTTCCTGTGAATGAAAATGCACAAATGGATGTAGATGCTCTCGAAAAAACGATGGCGCATTTGCAATCAGAAGGCAAAGTAGTTGCTTGTGTCGTTGCGACAGCAGGTACAACTGATGCTGGTGCAATTGATCCATTGAAGAAAATTCGTGAAATCACAACGAAATATGGTTCATGGATGCATATCGATGCGGCATGGGGCGGTGCATTAATTCTGTCAAATGACTATCGTGCAATGCTTGATGGTATTGAATTGTCAGATTCAATTACACTCGATTTCCATAAGCATTACTTCCAAAGCATTAGTTGTGGCGCGTTCTTGTTGAAAGATGAGGCGAACTACCGTTTCATGCACTACGAAGCTGAATACTTGAACTCTGCTTATGACGAAGAACATGGTGTACCAAACCTTGTTTCTAAATCATTACAAACGACTCGTCGTTTTGATGCATTGAAATTGTGGATGACAATTGAATCGCTTGGTGAAGACCTTTACGGTTCAATGATTGACCATGGTGTAAAACTTACTCGTGAAGTTGCAGATTACATCAAGGCAACTGACGGTCTAGAGCTTTTAGTTGAACCACAATTTGCTTCAGTATTGTTCCGTGTTGTTCCACAAGGTTATCCAGTTGAGTTAATCGACAGCTTAAACCAAAACGTAGCAGATGAATTGTTTGCACGTGGTGAAGCAAATATCGGTGTAACGAAAGTAGGTGATGTGCAGTCTTTGAAAATGACAACATTAAGCCCTGTAGTAACCTTTGAAAATGTCAAAAACCTTTTAGCTCAAGTGCTAGCTGAAGCTGACCGCATTAAAGATGCGATTGCTTCTGGTAATTATGTACCAGCAATTGACTAATTGAATTGATATTAAAAAAGCCTGGTTCATTACCAGGCTTTTTTATTGCATATGAATTTTTATTAAAATGTGTATTTGAAAAAGATTATATGCACAAATCATGCATATTTTTTTAAAAGAAAAATAATTATGCATGATGTCTAGCAAGCAAATTTCATATTGTATTAGTAGATTCTCAATATTTTAGCTTATTGATGTCATCAATATTTGAAAACAGTGTTCAGCTTATTATCTCTGATTGAATTAATAAGAAATGGCATTGTAATTACAATTAAGACAAGGAAGAAGAAATGCAACAAGTTAATGTACTTAATGAATTTAAACTGATTATTAACGGTCAATCTTGTTCAGGTGAACAGGGTGAACTGGAAATTATTAACCCTGCTACAGGTTTAACAGCTGCACGCTGTGCAAAAGCATCGGTTGAACAGGTGAATCAAGCCGTGAGTGCAGCTAAGCAAGCATCTAAAGCTTGGCAACAAGTTTCACATGATGAACGCAAATCGATTTTAAACAAAATTGCGGATGGTATTGAAAAGCACGCTGAAATGCTTGCAGAGTTAGTTGTGCTTGAGCAAGGTAAACCACTTACACTTGCTCAAATGGAAGTGCAGGGTGCAATTGGTTGGACTCGCTATGCTGCTGCTATGGATTTACCTGTTGAGGTGATTGAAGACAGCGAAACCAAGCGTATTGAGCGTCATCGTCAGCCATTGGGTGTTGTAGCTTCAATCACTCCTTGGAACTGGCCACTCATGATTGCGGTCTGGCATATCATGCCTGCTTTACGTGCGGGTAACGTTGTCATTAGCAAACCTTCTGAATACACACCACTATCGACTTTGCGTTTATGTGAAATTATTCAGCAAGAAGTACCAGCGGGTGTGATTTCAATAGTGGTTGGTGCTGGTGAGATTGGTGAAGCATTATCTTCACACCCTGATGTGCAAAAAGTCGTATTTACAGGATCAACTCGAACAGGTCAGCACATTATGGCTGGTGCAGCTCAACAGTTAAAACATTTAACTTTAGAGCTTGGTGGTAATGACGCTGGCATTGTATTACCAGATGCAAATATCGATGAAATTGCTGCTAAGATTTTTAACATGGCTTTCTTGAATGCGGGGCAAACATGTGCTGCGTTAAAACGTTTATATGTGCATGAAAACCAATATGAAGCTTTATCGCAAAAGTTAGCTGACATTGCCAATGCTCAAGTTGTGGGCGGGGGAATGGAGTCTTCTACAACGTTTGGTCCAGTACAAAACCAAATGCAATATAATAAGGTGAAAGCTCTTATTGCTGAAGCCATAGAGCAGGGTGCAAAAGCACTTTCAGGACAACAACAGCTACCAGAGCAAGGTTATTTTATTGCACCAACCATTTTGACTGAAGTTTCTGATACGTGTCGTGTGGTACAAGAAGAACAGTTTGGCCCGGTATTACCTGTCTTAAAATATACAGATATTAACGATGCAATTGCTCGTGCAAACGACAGTGAATTTGGTTTAGGTGGTTCAATTTGGTCTTCTGACATTCAAGCTGCTCAAACTTATGCGACTCAGCTTCAATGCGGGACTGTTTGGATCAATACACATGCAGAAGTACTGCCTCATGCGCCTTTTGGTGGTTGGAAAATGTCAGGCTTAGGTACTGAGTTCGGTTTAGAAGGTTTGCTTGAAAATACGATTGGGCAAACAGTTCATATCAGTAAAGTCTAAATATTAATTTTAAGGCGGATGATAGATCCGCCTTTTTATTTTCAATTATTTTAGTAAAATTAGTCTGCTTAAGTCGTGTGATGGTAACCGTGACCTTTAGGTTTGATTAAAAAATGATTCTGTTCTTTAATTTTTTTCAGAACAATGTAAGACTTTATGTGACCAATAAAATTATAAGAAAGCAATCTTTCGGTTACAAATTGAGAAAGCTGTTCTAAGTTTTCAGCAACGACTTTTAAAATAAAATCCGCATCACCACTAATTGAAAATGCATCTTGAATGTTATCTTCTGCTTCAATTAACTCTTGAAATGCCTGCTGAGATTTTGCCTCGTGTGTTCTTAAATTAATGTGAATCATCGCTGTGACTTCCAGTCCTAGCGCTTGTTGCTGGATGCGGGCGGTGTAACCTAAAATTATGCCTTTTTGCTCAAGTAGCTGTCTTCTTCGAGAGCATTGGGACGCAGATAAACCGATTAAATCACCAACTTCCTGATTGGTGAGCCGTCCATTCTTTTGTAATGCCTGAATGATTTGCCAGTCGAACTTATCCATTGCATAAAATCCTTTTATGATACACAAATCATGTATTTTTATTAAAATGCGTTTTCATTATGCACGAAATCTAAAAGGTAGATGAAATATTATTTTTCTATGGAATAAAAATTGGTCTCAAAGGATATAGAGCAATGTTCATAGAAATCGGTGACTTTTTAAATCTTCGTCTAAAACAAATGGGTATCCAACATCTGTTTGGCGTACCTGGTGATTTTAACCTCTCATATCTCGAACAAGTTGAAGCAGATCCAGAACTCGAATTTATTGGAAATTGTAATGAATTAAATGCTGCTTATGCAGCAGATGGCTATGCACGAATTAACGGTTTTTCTGCCTTGGCAACTACTTATGGTGTAGGCGATTTAAGCGCGATTAATGGCATTGCAGGTGCATATGCAGAAAATGTACCTCTTATTCATATCTCTGGTATTCCGCCTTTACATGCAGTTCAAAAGGGTACTTTAATTCACCATACGCTTGTCGATGGTAACTACGACAATATTATGAACTGTATGAAAGAGTTCACAGTTGCTCAAACACGTTTAACTCCTGCAAATGCAGCTTTTGAAATTGATCGTGTATTACGTCAGTGTTTTCTTGAACGCCGTCCTGTGCACATCCAGCTAGCGGGAGATATTACTCACGTTAAAATTGAAGTTACTGAGCGCCCACTTGATTTAAGTTATCCAGCTGTTGAACCAGACTTATTGCAAAGTGTGGTAAGCAAACTTTGCGACATTTTGAACAATGCAAAAAGCCCTGCACTTCTTATTGATAATGAAGCTTCAGTTTTTGGCGTAACTTCACTTTTAAATGATTTATCTCAAAAATGCTCAATTCCATTTGCGGGTATGAATACTGCAAAAAATATTATGGATGAAGGCTCACCTCGTTATATTGGTACGTATGTGGGTGGGGCAAGCCAGCCGCATGTGAAAAATATAATTGAACAGTCTGACTGCCTAATTGGTATTGGTGCACGTTTTACAGATGTTGGTTCAGCTGTATTCACGCATCAAATTGAGACTAAGAACTATATTGAAATTAAATCTTATGGCTTAAATATCTTTGGTCAGGATTTTCCGGGTATTGAAATTGGACAGTTACTTGTTGAGCTAAATAAAAAAGTTGCACCACGTAAATCGTCAATGCCTCTTCTTGAAAAGCAGCCACAGAAAGTAATTGAAGCTCCAGCCCAACAAAAGTTAAGCCAAGATGTACTTTGGAACTACATTGCGGGTTTCTTAAAAGAAGACGATGTGATTATTGGCGAAGTAGGAACTTCAAACTCAGCTTTGTCTGGCTTAAAACTTCCTGCGACAGCTAAATATATTGCTCAGCCGCTTTGGGGTTCAATTGGTTATACCTTGCCAGCTTTACTTGGTAGTTTGTTGGCAGCTCCTGAGCGCCGTCAAATTCTCTTTATTGGTGATGGCTCATTCCAGCTTACGGTACAAGAGCTTTCTACGATTATTCGTCACGGTCTAAAACCTATTATTTTCTTGTTGAATAATGGCGGCTATACCATTGAGCGATTAATCATGGGCGAAAATGCAGCCTATAACGATGTGCAAAACTGGAAATACACTGAAATTCCAGCTGTATTTAACGGTAAAAAAGGCCATACCACCTATGTAGTAGAAACTGCTGGACAGCTTAGAAGTGTTTTAGAGAATGTTCAGCAAAATGATCAGTTAACTTTTATTGAATTAAAACTACCAGCAATGGATGCACCAGTGAGTTTGAAAAAATTTGCTTCAGTCATCGCGCGTTTTGACTATGGTGATCGTGGTTATGAAATTTTAAAGGAGCGTTCCCAGCCTGTTAAATGTAAGGATGCAAGCTCGTTTTAAATAGAAGATAGGAAAATTCTTCTTAAAAATTAAATGGACTCATATTAAAGCAAACGTATTTCCGAAGGTCGGTTTCTGGCCTTCGGATATGGTGCTGAATAAAGGTGTACAGGAAGTGACACCAACATTGGAGATAATGTTATGGATGCAAACAATAAGCACGAGTTAAAACAAGGTTTATCCAATCGGCATATTCAACTCATCGCACTCGGAGGAGCGATCGGAACAGGGTTATTCTTAGGTCTTTCTCAAACGATTAAATTAGCAGGTCCTTCAATTTTATTAGGATATGCAATTGCTGGAATTATCGCTTTCTTAATTATGCGTCATTTAGGTGAAATGGTCGTTGAAGAACCAGTAAGCGGTTCATTTAGTTATTTTGCCAATAAGTATTGGGGCAAAATGGCTGGTTTTATGTCAGGCTGGAACTATTGGGTGTTGTATGTGTTGGTAAGCATGGCTGAACTCAGTGCAATTGGAACCTTTATTCAGTTTTGGTGGCCTGAAATTCCCACTTGGCTGACTGCTTTATTTTTCTTTATTTTAATTAACGGCATTAACTTAGTGAATGTCCGCTTTTTTGGGGAATCAGAATTCTTATTTTCCTGCATTAAGATTGTTGCAATTTTAAGCATGATTGGTTTTGGTACTTATCTCTTATTTACAGGTTCTGCTGGTCCGCAAGCAGGTATTGCAAATTTATGGCAACACGGTGGTTTCTTCCCACACGGAATTCACGGTTTTGTCATGGCTTTAGCCGTTATTATGTTCGCATTTGGTGGCTTAGAGTTAATTGGTATTGCTGCGGCTGAAACTAAAAAACCTGAAACCACTATTCCAAAAGCAGTGAACCAAATTGTTTATCGTATTTTGATTTTTTACATCGGTGCTATTGGGATCTTACTGTGCCTTTACCCTTGGAATATGGTGGCAGAAGGCGGTAGCCCATTTGTTATGATTTTCCAGTCATTAAACAGTAATGGTGTTGCGAATGTTCTAAACTTTGTGGTCTTAATTGCTGCTATTTCGGTTTATAACAGCTGTATCTATTGTAATAGTCGTATGTTGCATGGTTTAGCAGAGCAGGGTAATGCCCCAGCAATTTTGAAAAAAGTAAACAGCCGTGGTATTCCAGTTCCAGCGGCAGTTGTTTCTGCATCAATCACAGCCATATGTGTAGTCGTAAATTACCTGATTCCTGGGCAAGCCTTTCAGCTCTTTATGATGCTTGTTGTGGCTGCACTTGTTATTAACTGGCTCATGATTTCAGTCACACATTTGAAATTTACTAAAGCAATGAAATTGCAAAAACGACAAACCAAATTTCAGAGCATTCTTAGCCCGTGGAGTAATTACTTAACCATTAGTTTTGTATGCTTTATTCTTATTATTATGGCAATGACGCCAGATATGAGATTGGCTGTTATTTTAGGCCCAATCTGGCTAGCTGTTTTGGCACTGATGTATTTCTTCAAATACCGCAGAAAAATGGTCGCAATGCCAGAAGTACAATCAAATTAATCAACTAAATTTACAATGATATTGCGGTTATCTGACTTCAAGTAGGTAACCCTTTATCTTTTGTCATATTATTTTCATGTTACAAAGAAATTATTATTTATTACCCTCTTTAATCAGAGTTTTAGTAATAAAATTATTTTTAGTAGTAAAAGTAAAAAAAGAGTTAAATAGTCGATTTTTAAAATATTTATAATATATTTTGGTTTTATATTTTATGAATACTTAAAGTCTATATTTTTAATCAGTGTCACAATACAGACTAATATATAAGGTAAAATACCCACTTGGGTTGAATTAAATATTTGATAATAGATAAAAAATAATAATGTGATAACGAACAATATCGAAATCATTAAAGCGTCATCATACTGTAACTTAATTGTCATATTTTCTATTCACAATGCAGCTATCGAAGAGCGTACAAGCACTCAACAAAAAGTGACGTACAACCTATTGCATTAATGAGAGAGAACAGAATGCGCTTAAATCCACGTCAAATCGCAATTGCGTTAGCAGTAACTGGGGCAGCTGTAACAACGACTGCAAATGCAGCTCGTGATACGATTCAAATTGCTGGTTCTTCAACTGTATTACCATTTGCCAGCGTTGTAGCTGAAGAGTTTGGTAATACATTCCCTCAATTTAAAACTCCTGTAGTTGGTTCTGGCGGTTCTTCTGCTGGTTTGAAACAATTCTGTCAAGGTGTTGGCGATAACACAATCGACGTTGCTAACGCTTCTCGTAAAATTAAAAGCACTGAAATTGAAGCTTGTAACAAAGCTGGTGTAAAACAAATTCAAGAAATCAAAATTGGTTACGACGGTATCGTATTTGCGTCTAACTCACATAAAGCAGCTTATAAATTAAAACCTTACCATGTGTTTGCTGCTTTAGCTGCACAGTTACCTTCAAAAGGTAAGTTGGTTCCAAACCCATATACAAACTGGAACCAGATTGATAAATCACTTCCAAATGAACCAATTACGCTTGTAATTCCTGCATCTAACCACGGTACTCGTGAAGTTTTCCAAGAGAAAATGGTTGATGCTGGTTGTGAATCATATGAATACTTCAAGAGCCTAGATAAAGATGCTCAGAAGAAAGCATGTTCTACTTTCCGTAAAGATGGCCGTGTAATTGAAATTGCTGGCGACTATACAGAAACTCTAGCTCGCTTAAAGACTTCTCCAAGTGCAGTAGGCGTGTTTGGTTTAAGTTTCTATGATATGAACCGTGACAAGTTACGTGTAGCAACAGTAAATAACGTTGTTCCATCTGAGAAAACTGTATTGAACGGTACATATCCTGTGTCTCGTCCATTGTTCTTCTACGTGAAAGGTGAACACTTAAAATCAGTTAAAGGCTTACCGCAATATGTAGAATATTTCGTAAGCAAAAAAGCAACAGGCAAAGGCTCTAAAGCTGAACGTGATGGCTTAATCGCAATGTCTGATGCAGAACGTGCAAAAGTATTGGCTGACTTTAAAGCAGGTAAAACTGTTAAATAAGTTAGTTTGAATGAAGGCTGGTGATCTTGAGAGTTCATCAGCCTTTTTGTCTAACTTGTTTTTTCCAAATTATGACAATTGAGAAAACAGTGGAGAGTACATGAATCTGCTACTTATCGGTGTGTTGTTAGCCCTTGTGGCAATCGCATATCAACTTGGGCTGAGAAAGAGCCGTAGCCTAGCAGGTAAGGGAAGCAACTCGGCGATGTTACATTCTCGTCCTGGTTATTATGGTGCACTGGTTGGTCTTTGGTGCGGTATCCCTGCTTTTTTAATTTTGATCATTTGGAGCTTGGTTGAACCAAGTATTTTAAATCATATTATCTTTAATAATATTCCTGCATCTGTAAGTGCATCACTTGATGAAGCTGGCAGAAGTGTATTGATTGATCGTGTTCAAGCAATTGCTTCTGGTTTTGGGGTGAGTGATAAACCGGCAGCCTATGAATTAGCTGCTGCTCAACAGTTTGCAAAATTTCAAACTATTGGCTCTTTTGCCAAATTTGCTGTTGTAGTTTGTGCAGCTTTATTGGGTTTAGTGTGGGCAAAGAAAAAGATTAATCAACAATATCGTGCGCGTAATCAGGTTGAACGTGCGATTAATGTTGCTTTGATTTTATGTTCTGGCGTTGCGATTTTGACAACCGTTGGTATTGTGATGTCGATGTTTGGCGAAGCAATGCACTTCTTCCGTTTTGTAAGCCCGCTTGATTTCTTCTTCGGAACAGAGTGGAACCCAGGCTTTAGTACTTCAGGTAATGCTGAAGGTAGTTATGGTTTATTGCCATTGCTTTGGGGCACACTCATGGTCAGCGGCATTGCTTTACTCGTTGCCGTACCAATTGGATTAATGATTGCCATTTATTTAGCTGAATATGCATCTTCGTCGTTACGCTCATGGGCAAAACCGACAATTGAAGTTTTAGCTGGTATTCCAACAATTGTTTATGGTGTTTTTGCCATGATGATTATTGGTCCATTTTTCAAGACAGCTGGTGCCTATGTTGGTCTTGAAATTAACGCGACCAGTGCTTTAACTGCTGGTTTCGTGATGGGGATTATGATTATTCCGTTTGTTTCTTCTTTATCAGACGACATTATTACCCAAGTCCCTCGTGCAATGCGTGACGGTTCTTTGGGGCTTGGAGCAACGAAGTCAGAAACAATTCGTCAAGTCGTTTTACCTGCTGCGTTACCAGGTATTACGGGCGCCTTTTTATTAGCTGTCTCTCGTGCTGTAGGGGAAACCATGATTGTGGTTTTGGCAGCAGGCAACAGCCCACTTTTACATGCAAATCCATTTGAAGCTGTTTCGACAGTGACCGTTACGATCGTAAAACAGTTAACTGGTGATACTGACTTTGCCAGCCCACAAGCTTTGGTTGCATTCGCGTTAGGTCTAACACTCTTTGTGATTACCTTATGTTTAAACATTGTTGCACTGTACATTGTGCGTAAATACCGTGAGCAATACGAATGAGTACATCAAATACATCGTCTCCTATGGATCAGAACGTATTTGATCCACAAGCTGCTGCTGAATCACGTGAACGACGTAAAAAGGTCATCGAAAAATCTTTGGCTAAGCGTCACCGTAAAGAAAAAGCTTTTCGTTTTGCTGGTTTCTCGGCAGTCGTAATTGGTCTTGCATTCGTTGCGCTGTTGTTTAGCAGTATTTTGGCAAAAGGTTTACCTGCTTTTTGGCAAACCAGTATGAATGTTCCAATTTACTTCGATCCGAAAGTCATTGATGCAGGTCCTTTACCTGTTCGTGAGCAGGGAGAAACACCTGCACATTATCAAGAGCGTTATGTCGATTGGCAAACCAAAATGGGTATGGTGGATTGGGATGGCATTATTGTAAATGGAATGATTGCCAAAGACCCAGCACTTGCTAGTCAACGTGATCATTTAAGTAGTCTTTATGCGAGCTCAGAGGCTTATCGTTTACGTGACATGGTTTTTGCAGACCCATCACTCATTGGTAAAAAAGAAAATCTTAATTTCTTGGGTGATGCCAATGTTGATGTCTGGTTAAAAGGTAATATTGACCGTTCATTGCCAGATGATCAGCAACAACTTGAACCAGAAGTACGTAAACTTGCGGATGAACTAAAAGCAAAAGGCGTTCTTGAAAATACGTTCAATTTGAACTTGTTTAAGAATCCGGATTCTCGTAGTTCACCAGCAATTAGTGGTCTTGCAGGTGCATTCATGGGTTCATTGTTCATGATGCTGATTGTGATCATTATTGCAATTCCAATTGGTGTTGCTAGCGCAATCTATCTTGAAGAATTTGCTCCAAAGAATATTGTTACAGACATTATTGAAGTTAACATCAATAACCTTGCGGCTGTTCCTTCAATTGTGTTTGGTTTACTCGGCGCAGCAATTTTTATTGGCTGGATGCATTTACCTTTATCTGCTCCGTTTGTAGGTGGTTTAGTTTTAAGTTTAATGACACTACCAACAGTCATTATTACGACACGTGCTTCATTAAAAGCAGTGCCACCTTCTATTAGACAAGCTGCACTTGGTTTGGGAGCCTCTAAGTTTCAGACCATTTTTCACCACGTTTTACCATTAGCTTTACCAGGCATTATGACAGGCTCGATTATTGGTGTTGCCCATGCGCTTGGTGAAACTGCACCTTTACTTTTAATTGGAATGAGTGCATTCGTTGCAAGTATTCCAACAACTCCATTTGATCAATCAACCGCTTTACCTGTCCAAGTTTACTTATGGCAAGGTAATGAGTTGCGTAACTTCTTCGAAGGCCGTACTGCCGCTGCGATTATCGTACTACTTGCACTATTGATTGGTTTAAACAGTCTTGCAATTTGGTTACGTAAAAAGTTCGAAGTGCGTTGGTAATAGAGGATAAATTATGAATACTATTGATATTACGAATTCCTTAGAAAAGGATAAGTTAGTGAACACTGAACAATCTCAATTTACAGATAAATCGCAGAATCATGGCACTTCGTATGTTTCGCATTTTGAACCACACACTTCAAAAAAGCAGAACTCAACCGAAATCAAAATTAGTGCACAAGATGCCCATGTTTATTATGGTGATTTTGAAGCGATTAAGGGTATTGACCTCGATATTTACCAAAACGAAGTTATTGCCTTTATTGGACCGTCTGGTTGTGGTAAATCGACCTTTCTTCGTACGATAAACCGTATGAATGACACCATTGATGGTTGCCGTGTGACAGGTAAGATTACACTCGATAACCACAATATTTATGATCCAAACCTTGATGTCGTATTATTGCGTGCTCAGGTTGGTATGGTATTCCAGAAGCCAAATCCGTTCCCTAAAACTATTTTTGATAACGTGGCGTATGGTCCTAAACTTCATGGTCTAGCGCGTAATAAATATGATCTTGAAGAAATTGTTGAAAATAGCTTGCGTAAAGCGGGCCTATGGGATGAAGTGAAAGATCGTTTGAATCAACCGGGTACTGGTTTATCAGGTGGTCAGCAACAACGTTTATGTATTGCACGTACCATTGCAGTAAGTCCTGAAGTGATTTTAATGGATGAGCCATGTTCTGCGCTTGATCCAATCGCAACAGCAAAAATCGAAGAATTGATTTCTGAATTATCAACGCAATATACAATTGTCATTGTGACTCACTCAATGCAACAGGCGGCACGTGTGTCTGATCGTACTGCTTATTTCCATTTAGGTGATTTGATTGAAGTCAACTCAACTGAAAAAGTCTTTACTCAACCTGATCATCAGTTGACGGAAGCTTACATTACTGGACGATTCGGTTAACTAGTTATCCATATAAAAAAAGAGCCATGTGCTCTTTTTTTTATTTTATAAATGAAAATGAATCTATTTTGCAAAAACGCTATTGAATTTTAGTCAAAAGAACCACATCTTAAGGCTATAAAAGATAACTTATGAGCTTAGAATTTTATGTTATTCCATTTGCCTAAACTCCCTGCAGAAATACGTGTTAGTCATTTAAATGCACGTGTAAATGAACAGAGAAAAAAAATTGCACAAACAACTGCAAGCCGTTTAGAACTTTTACAATTGGCTCAACAACTTGCTAAAGAAGCTAAAATTCGTCGTAAAAATAACCAGAAAATCTTTGTTTTAGATTTTAAGGGTGATATCCAAGCTTCAGCAGTTGAAAACATACGAGAAGAAATTACCCTCATTTTAGCAACTGCTAAAGCAGGTCGTGACCGTGTTGTCGTTCGCCTTGAAAGCCCTGGTGGCATGGTACATGGCTATGGTCTAGCAGCGGCTCAATTGGTACGCTTACGCGATGCAGGTTTCCATCTGACAATTTGTGTAGACAAAGTGGCTGCAAGTGGCGGCTATATGATGGCATGTATCGCAAATGAAATTATTACAGCACCATTTGCTATTGTTGGTTCAATTGGTGTGGTTGCTCAGGTTCCAAATTTTAACCGTCTTTTAAAACAACATAATGTTGATTTTGAGCTTTACACAGCAGGGCAGTATAAGCGTACTGTGACCATGTTTGGTGAAAATACCCCTGAAGGTAAAGCGAAGTTCGAAGAAGAGCTTCAACAAACTCATGTGTTATTTAAGCACTTTGTTGAAAAGTATCGACCACAACTTAATGTTGATAAAGTCGCTACAGGTGAGCATTGGTATGGTGAAGATGCACTTAATCTGAACCTTGTTGATAAATTACAAACATCTGATGAATATCTATTAGCTTTATTACCACAACATGATGTCTATGTAATTAACACGCGTAAGAAAGCGACCTTGGGTGAAAAGTTGGGTTTGCAAGCGGCACAGATGGCAGATAGCTTGATTCCGGCTGTAATGAATAAAGTTGTAGATAGCTTGGCTAAAGCTAATTCAACCTTAGTTCAAATACGCGATACTAGATTTTAATTAAGCCAAATTTTGAAATAGAGAGTACCTACATAGGTGCTCTTTTTTTATGTGAGTAATGATAAAAAATTGATTAATATTTGTTTAAGTTTCAATTGTAAAAGTTATAGTTAACTTTTCACTTCTGAGTTTTTGTAATGTCAAAAACATGGTCACACATTGATATTCTTATACGCATCTTACATATCATTATTATGCTTGGCTTTATTGGTGCTTACTTTACTGGAGATAATGAAGATCTACACCAAGTCCACATGATGTTTGGTTACATACTTCTTATTAGTATTGCTGTGAGAGTGATCTGGCATTTTTTGAGTCCACGTATTTCAAGTACAACACCGTTCGGTATTAAAAAGCGAAGTAACATAGCAATAAATGCGATCAAGAAATCCTTGAGCCATGCAAACTTTAAGAGTTTTTTTTCTAAAAATTCAATTCATTCAATCAGCATTGCACTCTTTCAAGTTTCAATTGTACTTATATTTCTCGTGATTCCAGTTGTGGTGGGATTAGGATATGCAACTGAACATGTTAATTTTTCTTTGAAAGACCTACACGAATTTTTTGCAAATTTGTTTTTAGCTTTGGTTTTGTTGCATGTTTCAACTCTTATTCTAAATAGCATTTTTGCAAAACGTTTTCAGGGCTGGAGTATGCTAAAAATGACCTTGTTAGATGCGAAAATAACTAAATTTTCTGCATTATTTCTTTTGATTCTGATAAGCACTTTTAGCTTCTTTTACTTACGAATGTAAATGATGGCCTTAATATATGAGAAATTTAGTAAATATTCGAATAGGCTGATATGAATTTTATGAGGAGTAGATATTTTAATTAAAAGTCAAAAATAATTATTGATAAATATACTTTTTGAATTGTGATAAAGACATGCTTTTGATATTTTAAACAGCAATAAAATAGCTTTTAGATGAATCATTTAAAAAGTTAGACATTTAAAAATATAATTGAAATTTAGGATAGGAAATAATGACAAGAATAATTGTGGCATCCAAAGAGGGTTTGGACGTTCTACAAGATGGTCAGCTCAATAAAGTGGTTTTAAACCAACCAACAATCATTCAAATTGGTGTAAGTCAAAAAGATATAGCATCAATGGAAAAGCAGGGGGGAAGTCTTATCATCCATTTAAAAAATGGTGAAACCCTTGTTTTAGAAAATTTCTTTAATGAAGCAGCAAATACAACAGACCATTCACTTGTTTTTCCGACTGAGCACGGAAAATTTGTTGAAGCACAATTCGATGCACAAGGTAAGGTGATCGACTATACAGGTCTAAACCATGTCACAGATTTAGCCTATACAAGTACTAGTCAACCAGCTTCAACAATGGCAGTTGATGATTCCCCAACTTTTTCGATGGGCAATGTTTTAAAAGCAGGCTTAGCAGTTTTAGCCGCTGAAGGTTTATACCTTTGGGCTTTTGATAAAGATGACAAAGATGATTCATCATCTGCGCCGGATTTAATTGCACCTAATCAGCCAACAGCTACTCTGGCCGATGACACTGTTACGATCACGGGTAAGGCCGAAGCTAATGCAAAGATTTATATTCAAGATGCGAAGGGACAGATCCTTGCTTCTGGTACTGTCGATAGCAATGGTAATTTTACCATTAAACTTGATAAACCATTGGTAAATGGTGAAAAAGTAGCTGTTATTGCACAAGATGCTGCTGGTAATAATTCTAAAGCAGCTGTTGTTACTGGTACTAAAGACACAATTGCGCCAGATGCTCCTCAGGCTCAATTAAATGAAGATGGTTCGATCTTAGATGGTAAAACTGAAGCGAATGCTACTGTAAACGTCTATGATGCTAGCGGAAAATTATTAGGAACTGTAAAAGCAAATTCAGATGGAATTTTTTCTTTAAAGCTAACTCCACCTTTGACCAGTGAAGCGGGTGGCAAAGTTGTTGCTGTAGATGCAGCAGAGAATAAATCTGAAGCTACTCTGATCTTTGCTGGGAAAGATACTATTCTTCCAGAGGTTCCTTTCGTTGAAGTAAATAAAGAAGGAACTGTGGTTGAAGGAAAAACAGAGGCTAATGCAAAAGTTCAAATAAAAGATGCAGATGGTAAAGTCATTGGAAGTGGTACGGCCAATGCGCAAGGTGAATTTAAAATTACGCTTTCTTCTGCCTTAAAAGAGTCACAAAAGGCGACAATTATTGTTGAAGATGCGGCAGGTAATACCTCTAAGCCTTTAGAGGTCACCTCTGGCTATGACACTGTAGCGCCAGATAAACCTACAGCTACAGTGAATGCAGAAGGAACTTCGGTTACTGGTACTGCTGAAGCCAATTCAAAAATAGAAATTAAAAACTCAGCAGATAAGGTTATTGGTACTGGTACAGCAGATGCGAATGGAAAATTTATAATCACTATTTCTCCTGCTTTAACCGATAGCTCGAAAGGTTCTGTAATAGCAATAGACAGTTCAGGAAATAAATCTACTGCGCTGGAAATTGTTGGTAGTGATAAAGATACTATAGCTCCTGAGAAACCTATTTTTAATAGAGTGGATAATGATAATGGTACTAGTGTAAAACAAATTGCTGCTAACTCAGAAACTGATGATTCAACTCCAAAAATTACTGTCAAAGTTGAGTCTCATGCAACGTTGACTATTTACGATAATGGAGTGGCAATTTCGATCATTAAAGTTGGTCAGGTCGGTGCCAATAATCTATGGTCATTTACACTTGATAAAGATTTAGCTGTTGGGAAACATACGATTACTTTAATTCAAACAGACGCAGCAGGACTTACCAGTGAAGTGAGTTCACCATTTACCTTTTATGTGGTCGCACCAAAAGTGGCGAGTACGAGTGAAATTGTCAGTAGTGATGTAAATGAAGTTGTCCCTTCTGTGGCGGATAGTGTCGGGTTAAATACATTAAAGTTAGTGCAAAACACAGCCAATGAATCGAATAGTCAGCAGCAAAAATCTGTGCCATTAGATGATTTATTAAAAAGCTCTTCGACTGATGCTTCTGACCCGATCGCAAAAATTTTATCTGCTACAGAGTCTAAACCAGTGGTGCATGAACAGAGCGAAGTAAATAATACAGCGAGTGATGTCACAACTAATCTAGAACAGCTTCTACCAAATACGGCTTCTTCAGCTTTATCAAATCTGTTAGATCAAACTTATTCAGTCGTCTAAAAAACTCTTAAAAAAAGCGCTCATTGAGCGCTTTTTTATTTATCAATGATTTATTTTAGGTGCTTTTATAAAAGCCGTCAGTCCATAGAGAATTGCACCAATTGTTGCTAACAACATATCTTTATGGGCATCCCACATGTCACCTTGTTGGCCATTATAATTCTCAGCTTGTTCTGGTGATAAGCCAATCGCAATTGCCCATTCAACCAGTTCATAAAAAACGCTAGATGCCATGACGAACTGAACCACAAGTAAAAATAGAGTAAAAGGCCGCGCTGTAGGTAACCAAACTTGAAAAACTCGATAAATAAGAGGGTAGAGTAAAACGCCATATGCAAGATGAACTAAGCGATCATACATGTTCCGGGACCATCCCATGTATTGATCTAGATTAAAATGAAATATGTGTTGAATCCAGTCATTGTACGGAACATATGAGTACAGGTAGTGTGCACCGATAATATGGATGAGCAAAAAACCTAAATAGAAAGTAAAACTCAAAAAATCGAGACCAATCTTTTTAAAAATAATAAATAAGAGAACTAACATAAAAATTGTACCCACCTGATGAAGTAAATAAGCTTCAAATTCAAGGGGCTGAATGCCGGAAATGACAATTGCAATTAAAAGTAGGCCAAGAGCAATATAGTGTTTAAGTTTGAATTGTTTTTCGATCATTTTAGAAATAGAACTTTATTGTGCTTTATGTCAGTGTAATAAAAAAGCGAAGCCGAAGCTCCGCTTTTTATAAACTTTTTAATTAGATTTTGCTAATTAAATCGTTAATTTGTTTAGCTTGTTCAGCTGCATTACCTGTGTAAGTTGCAGGAGTAAGTTCAGCTAAACGTGCGCGTTCTTCGCTTGGCACTTGAGAAAGCTCATCACCATTTACGAAGTTAACCATCATGTCGCGAGTCATTGCTTGACCACGAGTTAATGCTTTTAACTTTTCATATGGCTTTTCAACGTTATAACGACGCATAACAGTTTGAATTGGTTCTGCTAACACTTCTTGAGCTTGATCAAGATCTTCAAGTAAGCGGTTTGCATTGAGTTCAAGTTTACCAACACCTTTTAAACACGCATCAAAAGCAATTAAACTTTGCGCAAAACCAACACCCATATTACGAAGTACAGTAGAGTCAGTTAAGTCACGCTGCCAGCGAGAAATTGGTAATTTTTCGCCTAAGTGTGCCAATACAGCATTCGCAATACCTAAGTTACCTTCAGAGTTTTCAAAGTCAATTGGGTTAACTTTGTGTGGCATAGTTGAAGAACCAACTTCACCATCTTTCAATCTTTGTTTGAAGTAACCTAAAGAAATGTAACCCCATACGTCTCGGTTAAAGTCGATTAAAATCGTGTTAAAGCGACGTAAAGCATCAAACAACTCTGCCATGTAGTCATGTGGTTCGATTTGTGTCGTGTACGGGTTGAATGCTAAACCTAAAGATTCAACAAAAGCTTGAGCATGTGCAGCCCAGTCAACATCTGGGTAAGCAGAAAGGTGAGCATTGTAGTTACCTACAGCACCATTGATTTTGCCTAGTAGCTCAACATTTTCAAATTGTTTGATTTGGCGAGCTAAACGGTATGCAACGTTTGCCATTTCTTTACCCAAAGTTGTTGGGCTTGCAGTTTGGCCGTGTGTACGTGACAACATTGGTTGTTCAGCGTGAGTCGTTGCCAAAGCAGAAATCGCATTTAAAATTTGCTTCATGCTTGATACTAAAACTTCACGGCCGTTTTTAAGCATGAGTGCATGAGACAAGTTGTTGATGTCTTCTGAAGTACATGCAAAGTGAATGAACTCACCCGCATTTTGTAATTCAGCGATACCTGCAATTTTCTCTTTTAAGAAATATTCAACAGCTTTTACATCATGGTTAGTTGTGCGTTCAATTTCTTTAATGCGGTTAGCATCTTCTTCAGAAAAGTTGCTAACAATTGCATCTAACGCTGCATTTGTTTCATTTGAAAAAGGAGCAACTTCAACAATTTCTGGACGGTTAGAAAGCGCTTGTAACCAACGCACTTCTACAGTGACACGAGCATGAATTAAACCAAACTCAGAAAGAAAAGGGCGTAGCGCATCACATTTGCTGGCATAACGTCCATCTAATGGTGATAGTGCGGTTAAAGCGTTCATAACGATTCCTTAATGTTGGAATAAACATAAAACTAAAAATAATCTCTTTACAGCCTTAGATGACTTGGTACTGTAAACGAGCAAGTGCCTGAATATCCTGTAGCAATTTACGTTTGCTAAAAATCATGTTCCACGAACTACCACCGAGTTGTCGCCATAAATGGGCCATTTGCAAGCCAGTAAACAGACAAGCACGGATGCGGTTAGTGTGGTTGGTATCTTTAAATGCTTCTGCATTACCACGAACGAGAATGCGAGGGTTAATCTGCCCAGCAGTATCAACATAAGTTTGAGCCAAATTGGCTAAAATGCTTGGGTGTAAGTAATTATTATCAAAAAAAGAAAGCTGTTTTAAAATCTTTTGCTGAGCTTTTTCAATAATTGCAACGTATTCAGGATTGCTATAGACCTTCTTCTCTAATTGCAAAAGGGACATTGCATATGACATTGGAAGCTTGGCAGTGCCCATTTTCGGAAGGCGAGATTTAGGCATGTTTGTAAAAGGTTGAGTAATACAATTTTCGAGGGTCTTAAGCCCTAAAGAAATATCTGCCAACTGATTAAAAAAATCTAATGTTTGAACACCATTGTTGACTGTAGGGCGAATATTTAAACTCGCTTTGATTAACAGCTCAAAATAGAAGTTACCACTTTCACCAATACTCTGCTGACCCGTTAAAGCTGTCATGTGCGTGAGCTGGGTAGCCTGAAATACCCCAGCCAAGGCAAGGGCACGGTTTTGGCGAACATTCAAGGCTTGTGATTGTTGAAATGGTAACTCCACCATGTCATTCATTCCCTTAAATAAAATTTGGTGTAGGGGCATTTGTATGGTGAATGACACCCCCGCCTAAGCAAACTTCATCTGAATAAAATACAACGCTTTGACCCGGTGTAACAGCGCGCTGAGGTTCATCAAACTCAACTCGTACACCGTGTTCACTATTTTCATCAATAAAAACTGTACATGCCTGATCAGGTTGGCGATAGCGTGTTTTAGCTGTACAGCGTAAACCTTCAACAGGAATATTCTGTTCACCAGCCACCCAGTCAATTGACTCACTCCAAAGCTGCGTGCTTTGCATGAGTGGGTGTTCATGCCCCTGACCAATAACGAGGCGATTATTGGCAATATCTTTATGTAGTACGAACCATGCACCTTCCGCTGCACCTTTCAAACCACCTAGACCAATTCCGCCACGTTGACCGAGCGTATAGTACATCAGACCGTGATGTTCACCAACTTCTTTACCTGTATCAAGTACAATTTTTCCAGGTTGAGCGGGCAAATATTGTTTAAGGAAGTCATTAAATCGACGTTCGCCAATAAAACAGATTCCTGTAGAGTCTTTTTTCTTGGCTGTAGCAAGATCAAGTTCTTCAGCAATTCTGCGGACTTCTGGCTTTTCGATTTCACCTACTGGAAATAGGGTTTTGTTAATTTCTTTACCATGAACAGCATGCAAGAAATAAGTTTGGTCTTTGTTATTGTCTACACCACGTAATAATGGTGCGTATGCTTCGCCTTTCGAGTTGTATGCAGTTTCACCACGGCGAGCATAATGACCAGTCGCGATAAAGTCTGCACCTAAAGTTATGGCATGATCTAAAAATGCACGGAACTTAATTTCTTTATTACATAAAATATCTGGGTTTGGGGTGCGCCCAGCTGCATATTCAGCTAAGAAAAGTTCAAATACACGATCCCAATATTCCATAGCAAAGTTTGCTGTATGGAGTTTAATACCGATTTTATCAGCTACTGCTTGAGCATCGGCTAAATCTTCCATTGCCGTACAGTATTCCGTGCCGTCGTCTTCCTCCCAGTTCTTCATGAAAAGACCTTCAACTTGATATCCCTGTTGAAGTAAAAGTGCTGCAGAAACAGAAGAGTCTACACCACCAGACATACCGACGATGACACGTTGTTGCATAGGACTAGGCATCCAAATGAGAAGTTAATGAGGGAGAGAAAGGGTGCTCATAAATAAGCGATAAAGGATAATGGTGGCCTTTCATGGCATCTTCAACTGCTTTTAGTACGAGCGGACTACGGGCACGAGCAGATTCTTTAAGCTCATCTGGTGTCATCCACACAGCAGCTACAATACCAGTATCGAGTTGAGGATTATTTTCAACTTGAGTCACATGTGCTAGAAAACAGAAGCGGTAATAGGTACGATCCGGAAACATGGGCGGGGTATACGTATAAATACCAAGCAAGGCATCAATTTCAACATGATGACCTGTTTCTTCAAGTGTTTCTCGAATGGCTGCTTGAGTTAATGACTCACCGCATTCCACATGACCAGCAGGTTGGTTAAATACTGTGTGTACAAAACCTTCGCTATGTTCTTCTACAAAAAGATAGCGTCCGTCTTTTTCTACGACTGTAGCAACAGTGACATGAGGAGTCCATGCGGCCATAAAAAAGCACCATGATTTAAAAGACGTATGATACGAAATTTAGGGGTTTTTGGCTACGGTGATCTGCTAAACGATATGAGTAATACTACAAAACCATATCATTTAAAAAATCAGAGTTTTATTGCTGATATTTCATAGAGCTAATTAATCTTGCTCTGCTTGAGCCACTTTATGATTATTTTGTACTTTTACATAATGTCTTGCTGAATAAGGAAGAAATGCTAATTCTTTTTCGGTCAGTGGTCGCACTTGTTGTACTGGGCTTCCTACATACAAATAACCACTTTTTAAGACTTTACGCGGTGGAACCAAACTTCCAGCACCAATCATTACATCGTCTTCAATAATCACGTCGTCTAGAACAACAGTGTTGATTCCGATTAAAACTCGGTTACCGATGGTGCAGCCATGCAAAGTGACATGGTGTCCGACTGTTACATCTTCACCAATAATAAGAGGTGAGCCATTAGGTTTTGCATCATTTTTATGGCTAACATGCAACATACAATGGTCTTGTACATTACTGTTTTTACCAATTTGAATACTATTTACGTCACCGCGAATAACGGCAAAAGGCCAGACAGAAACATTTTCGGCTAAGCTAACTTCACCGACTACAACGGCCATGTCATCGACATAACATGTTGTATCAACTTGAGGACGGTGTTCAAGATAAGGACGTATGTTCTTTGCCATGAGTAGTATCAAAATAAAATTTGTAGGATTATAAAATAAAAAAGCACTCAGGCTAAATAGCATGAGTGCTTAATTCAACTATTCAGAAATTAGAATAAGTTGCTGAAGAATTGTTTGATATGGTCGATTAAACGTGCAAAGAAGCTTGCTTCTTCAACTGGCTTTAATGCAACTAATGGTTTTTCAGCAATTACTTTACCGTCAAGGCTAGCAACAAGTTTGCCCACGACTTGACCTTTTTGAAGCGGTGCATTTAAGTTAGGTTGAACGACTAACTGCGTTTTAATGCCGTTAGCTTTGCCTTTAGGCATAGTCACACTAAAGTTTTCAGCTAAACCAACTTGAACTTCATCTTCTTTACCAAACCAGACTTTTGCTTTTGCAAGAACTTGATTGGCTGGTTGAATGTTTACAGTTTCAAAGTTTGCAAAGCCCCAAGACAATAATGTACGTGTTTGATTGGCACGTTCATTAACACTATCTGTTCCGAAAATAACGGAAATGAGACGCATCGGACCACGTTTGCTTGACGTTGTTAAGCAGTAACCCGCTTCATCAGTATGGCCTGTTTTTAAACCATCTACGCTTGGGTCAGTGTAAAGCAAGGCATTACGGTTACCTTGTTTAATACCATTAAAAGTAAATTCTTTTTCAGAATAGATTGGGTAATATCTTGAGCTGTCTTTAATAATATGTTGTGCTAAAACAGCCATATCTTTAGCACTTGAATAATGGCCTTCTGCCGGTAAACCAGTTGAGTTCATAAACTGGGTATTTGTCATACCGATACGTTTTGCTTCCTGATTCATCATATGAGCAAACGTGCCTTCATTTCCGGCAATATGTTCAGCCATTGCTTTTGATGCATCATTACCTGATTGGATAATAATACCGCGAAGCATTTCTAAAACAGTCGCTGTACCATTTAAAGGGACATACATACATGATTCAGAACTACTTCCTTTACACCATGCAGACTCGTTCATACGAACCTGCTCATTTTCAGTCAGTTCACCTTTTAATAATTTTTGTTCAATGATGTAGCTTGTCATCATTTTTGTCATAGAAGCAGGAGCAAGCTTTTCATTTTCATTTTTAGAAGCGAGAATTTGTCCTGTCTCGTAATCCATTAATACATAAGACTTATTATTTAATTCTGGCGGAGCTGATAAGACAGTTGCTGCATAAGAAAAACTTGGTAAGAGGAGGAGTGCAGCAATAGCGCTTTTTCGAGTCATTCTAGGTAATTCCAATATCTTGTATGAAGCAGAAGAATCTAGCATTTTAGGATAAAGCAAAGCCGACTTCTATGGGGGAAGTCGGCTTTTTCAAACAGTATTGTAACTCAAGAGTTTTTTACTAATTTAGTTTTGCGATTGATATGCTTTCACGTCTTGGCAAACTAATGTGTTTTGCTCATCACCAGCAGCTTTTGCATCTTTACGTGCTTCTTTTAAGTATTTTTTGAAGCCTTTGTCTTTGCTACGTTTTTCTAATGCAGAAACAGCATCAGTTTCATTTGGTAGGTAATCTTTAACTAAACGTTCATAGCCTTGAGCAAAATCAGCATCTTTTTTGCCAATAAGGCTTGGGCAAATTTCAGAAAGTACTTGAATTGCAGCTAATTCTTCAGGAGTTATGCTTTGTTGTGGAGTTACTTCAACAACATTTTCATTTTCGGTTTTCTTTTCATCTGTTTTCTTCTTATCAGCAGCAAAACCAACTGTTGCCATGCTCATAAGTAAAACCAAAGAGAGCGATTGAACTAAGCTTTTCTTCATAAACATCGATAACCCGAAATAAAATTTTTAAATATGTGGTTAGCTTAACCAATTTAGATTTTAAAAAAATGGAAAAAATGTATTGTTATGTTGGTTTTCTGCTTAATACAAAACAGAAAACCTCAATAAGTCTCTACGCTAAAAGAGAAAAAATCTATTCTTTATAATTGACAATCTCTTCACAGAGTTCATGTTGCTCATGGTGGTCCATTTGTTTTGCACCTTGGCGTGCTTCATTTAACAAGGTTTTAAACTTTGCATCATTTTGTAGAGTAGAAAGGGTAATTGATTTATCTGAATAGCCATTTAGGTACATCGCAATAATTTTTTGAGTATTTGACTCAAGTTTTTTATTTGTTCCTACGAAAGCTGGACAAATTTCCTGTAAGACTTGCGTTGCAGCAATATCATCTTTAATTAAGCTATCAGCCTCTTGTGTTGAGATATCCTCATCGGCAAAAACCGCTTGCGTACACAATGTGATACTGATCCCCAATACCTGAAAAAAAGGAGCAAAAGTTTTCATTTCTTCACAATTTTATAATGCTATGGAGGCATAAATATATATAATTCAACAAATAATTCAATTGTGAAAACCTTTAGGTTTATTTGTAGAGAAAGATTTTAGTGAATATTTTAATTGCGAATGATGACGGTGTTTTTGCGCCAGGTATACAGGCTTTAGCTGATGCATTAAAACCACTCGGCCGTGTGGTTGTGGTTGCACCAGAAAGTGAAAGAAGTGGTTTTTCAAGTGCATTGACATTAGATCGACCATTGCGCCCAATTCAAATTGCCGAAGATGTATGGGCCGTAAATGGTACGCCAGCAGATTGTGTTTATTTATCCATGAATGGCTTGTTTGATTTCGAATTTGACTTGGTCGTAAGTGGAATCAATAGTGGCGCGAACTTAGGTGATGATGTTTTATATTCTGGAACAGTCGGGGCTGCATTTGAAGGTCGTTTAATGAAGCAACCCGCAATTGCTGTTTCTTTAGCTGGGCCTAATGTGCGTGCTTATAACGATAAAGAAGATTATGCTCAGGCTGCACAGTGGGTTCATGATTTTATTGCAAGCGGTTTACCAGCTTTGCCTCCACGACACATCTTTAATATCAATATTCCTGATGTGCCACAGTTAAAAGGAGCACAAATTACTTATCAGGGACGCCGTGCTCAATCTAAGCCTATTACTAGCCATGTCGACCCACGAGGACGTCAAGTTTACTGGATCGGATTAGCAGGCGAGGCCGTTACAGATCCGCAGCGTGTTTCAAGCCAGATTCAATCGGATTTCTTTGCGGTAGCAAATGGATATGTCAGTGTTACACCTATTCAAATGGATGCTACAAATTACGCGGTTTTAGAAGAGCTTCAGGTCAGTTTGAGTCAATAATTGAGCTCGAATGTTATAACTTTGTGAATAAAGAAAAAGAGGAACGTGTTTCCTCTTACTTTTTTGGTACTCTTAGCCGAAATGATTTGTAGCATTTAGTGAGGGAGATCGATGCATTTAATTGGGCAACAAAGCAAGGTGAATATCCAAAAAGACAAAATAATGAAAATTATGTTGTTGTCTGTAGTTGTAGGTTTTACCGTGGCTATGGCTGGATGTGCTTCTAAACCACAAATTAATAATAGTTCTCGCTATGCAATGGCTCCTAACTATTACACAGTTCGTTCAGGTGATACTTTAAGTGGTATCGCAATGCGTTATGGTTTGGACTATATCAGTATTGCCGAAATGAATGATATTCCTGCGCCGTATCGTATTTATGTCAATCAATCGTTGCGTTTGAAGAAAGGTTCTTCACCAAGAACAGTGTCTACGCAAGTCATGGCACAACCTGAACAAATTAAGCGTCAAACCATTGCTTTACCAACAACACAGCCAGTTACTCCGGTAACTCAGCCGTCAACTACTGCACCGTCAACAAATACTACAGTGACTTCGGTTGCACCAAATTCGAGTTTACGTTGGATAAAACCGACCAACGGACCAGTAATTCAAGGGTTTAATTTGGCAAATAATGTCAAAGGAATCCGTTATGGTGGAAATCAGGGTGATCCTATTTATGCCGCAGCCGACGGTCAAGTTGTCTATGCAGCTGATGGCTTAAAAGAATACGGAAATCTGGTTTTAATTAAGCATATTGACGGATATATCAGTGCGTATGCCCACAATAGCAAGATGTTTGTGAAAAGCGGTGATAATATAACCGCTGGGCAAAAAATTGCCGAAATGGGGTCTACTGGTGCATCTCAAGTCATGCTCGAGTTCCAGATTCGTTTGGATGGAAAACCGATTAATCCTATAAATCTTTTACCGAAATAGCTAATGCAAAAAACTTAGGTTTCCTCGTATAATGTAATTGGTTGCTTTCATTACAACAATAAGCATTTTTTATAAATTTAGAATTAGATTTGAGGAAACCTATGTTAGATCAGCTTCGTGCGATGGGTGTTTTCGCTTGTGTGGTCGAAAAAAGTTCATTTAGTGGTGCGGCACGTGAATTAGGAATTACAACAAGCGCAGTGAGCCAACAGATTCGCTCGCTTGAACATGAAATGGATGTAACTCTATTACATCGCTCCACTCGTAAACTTAGTTTGACAGAAGCCGGACAGGCTTTTTTTTCAAGCTGTCAAGAGATGTTGGCGGCCGCTGAAAGGGGAAAAATCAGAATTAATGAATTGAGGGATGACTTAATCGGAGATTTGCGTATTGCAACAACTCCCGATTTAGCAGTTCAACACCTCATTCCTGCATTATCTCACTGGATGTCAGCTCATCGCGGTTTATCCGTGCATTTCGAAGTTGGGCATCGTTATATCGATTTACTTGAAGAGCGAATTGATATTGCAGTACGTATGAGTTCAACTCCAGTAGAAGAGAGTAGCTCTGTCATTCCGATGGCTTTTGTAGATCAAATTTTGGTAGCTTCTCCAAGTTATCTGAATCAGTCTAGTCCAATTGTGCATCCTAATGATTTAAGAGATCATGAATTGTTGTCTATTAATGTCATGAATGACTCGCGCCATTTCAATTTTCAACATGTAAAAACAGGTGAAACACTTAATATTGACATGCAAAGCCGTTTGCAGAGCAATAATTTACAAGTTGCAAAAGCGTTATGTCAGCAAGGACATGGTATTGCACGAATTTTATATCTGGATGCTCAAAAAGAATTAAAAAATGGTTCTTTGATTGAACTCATGCCAGATTGGAAATTACCAACGTTTACTTTGTATGCTGAGATTGCCAAGCATGAACAGCAGCCAATGAAAATTCAACGTTGTGTTGAAGCACTTAAACAATATTTTAGCCAGTTAGCAGGAGGGCGAGCGATTCAGATCGTTCGTTAATTTTGCAAGTCTAAAAGTAAAAAGGGCCTGTATTTTACAGGCCCTTTTTTATTACTTCTGTTTTAATGCAGCAACTTCTTCTGCATTTTCTTGTGGCAGATCATTCGCAGTAAGTTCTTCATGCTTCTTAATTTTTTTCTTATTTTTCTTCTTCTTTTTTGGTTCTTCTTCAATTTCAGCACCATCTTCAATGGCTTGCCAATATTCAAGTTGTTCCATCACTGCTGCATAAATAGAATTTTTGCTGTATTTACCCTTTTTATCGAGTGTACCGACTGGGCGAGCCATTAAAATTTCAAGTGCCTGATCAATTGTATCAATCGCATGGATATGGAATTGGCCGCTGCGAACAACATCAATAACATCTTGACGTAACATTAAATGCTGCATGTTTTGACGAGGAATGATGACACCTTGCTTACCTGTCAAACCTTGCAATTTACATGCATCATAGAAGCCTTCAATTTTTGCATTTACGCCACCAATTGGCTGAACTTGTCCTAACTGGTTCATAGAGCCAGTAATCGCCCATGATTGATCAATTGGGATCTGGCTAATCGCAGAAATCAACGCAGAAAGTTCAGCAACAGTGGCACTATCACCATCGACTTGACCATAGCTCTGTTCAAATGCAAGCGCAGCAGAGAAGTGCAAAATCTGTTCACGGCCAAAGTGAGCTTTCAAGAAGCTAGACATCAGCAACACGCCCTTAGCGTGAAGTGAACCACCAAGTTCTACACTACGTTCAATATCAAGAATATCGCCGCCACCTTGATAAACAGACGCCGTTAAACGTGAAGGTAAACCAAACTCAACATCTGCGTAATGAATAACAGAGAGGGCATTGATTTGACCTAAACGGTATCCAGATGTTTCGATTAATTGTGTACCACGTGACAGATCTTGCCAGTAAAGTTCTCTTAAATAGCCTAAGCGGTATTGACGATGTTGTAGAGCTAGGTTGATATGCTGTTCAGTGACGATCTTATCTTCGGCTTTAAACGCATGGTGGTGTGCTTCTCGAATGAGATCACCTAAAGTAGATGCATGTAATGATAATGAGCTCTGATCTTCAGCTTGGCGGCTAGAGTCAGTTAATAAAGCTGCTAAAGCGCTACGATCAAATGGCAATAATTTATCAGCTTGTACATAGTCGGCAATCAACTGCATATAGGCTTGTTCATTTGTTTCATTGCGCTGAAGAGTATCGGTAAAATCTGCACGAATTTTAAAGACACTGCCAAGTTCTGGTTCAACCTCTAAAATTTCATAATAAATTTCAGGTTCAGCCATTAAAATAACTTTAATGTCGAGTGGAATTGCAGCAGGTTCAATCGAAATACTACCTGTTAAAGTCAGCATATGTTCGAGTGAAGATAATCTAAGCTGTCCAGATTTAAGCGCGCGTTTTAAACCTTGCCAAGCATAAGGTTGCTCTAGTAACTGCTCAGCTTCAAGCATTAAAAATCCGCCATTGGCTTGATGCAATGAACCCGGACGAATCAAAGTGAAATCTGTGATAATTGTGCCGTTATGGGTGAGCTGTTCAACATGACCGAGTAAATTATAGTGTGTTGGAAAGTCTTCAAAAATAACAGGAGCACCGCTATTTGGTTTATTTGAAACAATCACATTGGCTTGATAACGTGCAGGAACACGATTAAACATTGATGGAGCATAATCATCTTCATCTTGTTCTAAAATCAGTTCAACATTATCAATAATATCTTGCGCATATTGTTTTAAGTAATCTTCGAGCCCTTTAACCTGACCATATTTATTTAAAATCAGATCCATTCTTGGCATAACGACTTGAGTAGCGATGTCTCGATTTAACACAGAAACCTTGTCACGTGCATCATCTTCTAAATCACCTAAATGTAGACCAAGGCGATCCAGCTTTTTATCCATATAACGAATATTGGCAGCAATTTCAGCACGTTGTTTACTATTTAACGCATCAATATCTGTTTGGGTAAGTTCTTGAACCTGATCATCTTTGACTTGTACTGGCACAAAACCGTGTTTCTCATTACGCGAAATGAGTTTTAAGTCGAGTTCTTCACCTTCTTTGGTTAGTTCAACAAGCGCTTGCTGTTGTACATCACCTGTTTCCTGACGGATACGTTCAATACGATTGTGATAAGTCTCTGCACTAAAACGGCGTTCAAGTTGTTTTAAAATAATTTGCCAAGTTTGATCATGTGCCTGTTGAAACTTAGTGCCTTGACCAGCTGGAAAACGTAGAGCAATAGGTTGACGTGCTTGCTTGAAATTATAGACATACACCCAGTCATCAGGCGTTGGCATTGTTTTGGCGTGCTGCTGTAACAAACGTTTAATCATGGTACGTTTGCCTAAACCAGCAGTTCCTACTGCAAAAATATTATAGCCTGAGTAGGGTAAAGAAATTCCCGCCTCTACAGATGCTTTTGCACGATCTTGACCTAAAAAATTATTAAGAGGTTTGATGCGTTTTGTCGAAGCTGGAATTTTTTCAAAATCTGGAATATGTGTAAGTTGTTCAGGTTTTAAAACTGTCTTATCTAAGGTCATTTTTATATCAGGTTTCTCAAAAGCTGAAGGAAATGCATTTACTGTGACGTTTGTGGTGTTTGTTTTAGCGAGTGATAAAGTTGAAATAGTCACTTGATCAAGTTTTTGTGTCACTGTTGATATCCAGCAAAAGAAAACGAAGTTTGAAGCCTAAAGGTATACAGGTTTAGCATAAAATATCAAGCAAACTTGCGGTTTTTATCGCCAAACCCAAAATGTTTGCATAAAGAATCTTGAAAGCAATTGTAAGAAGAGTTTGAATAGGCACATTTATAATTTATGGAAAATAAAAAACGAATGACCACACAAGCTTCGGGTTGGGTCTCGGCTTTTAAAGCATTTTTAGATCGCCGTGCATTAATTATGCTGTTTCTTGGATTTTCTGCCGGAATTCCAATTTTATTAATTTTCTCTAGTCTCTCTTTATGGCTTGGAGAAGCGGGCATTGATAAAAGTGCAGTTACTTTTTTTAGCTGGGCGGCTCTAGGTTATTCTTTTAAGTTCGTTTGGGCTCCTCTCATTGATGAGTTACCTGTTCCTGTTTTAACTAAAATGTTAGGCCGAAGACGTGCTTGGTTGTTAATCGCACAGTGTTTGATCATTTTAGCTATTTGTATTATGGCTTTCTCTGATCCGGCTTTAGGCCAGAGTTATCTGGTTCAAATGGCAGTAGGTGCGGTGTTACTTGGTTTTTCAGCAGCAACACAAGATATTGTAATTGATGCTTACCGTATTGAATTAGCCGAAACAGAAATGCAAACCGTGTTGGCATCTACTTATAATGCTGGTTATCGAATCGGAATGATCGTGGCTGGAGCGGGGGCATTATTTCTAGCTGCACATTTGGGAACAGCTAAAGGTAATTACATTTACGAAGCTTGGAAAATGACTTATTTAACCATGGCAGCGGTTATGTTAGTCGGTATTGTAACGACGTTACTTGTTCGTGAACCTCAGGTAAATCGTGTCTATAAAAACTATAAGAGTAGTGATTATTACCGTTTGGTGTTCGTATTTTTTATTGCTGTTATTTCATTTGTAGTTACCTACATTTATTCTGGACAGATTACAGATGCAATCTCACAAGCTGGAAATATAAAAGACAACGCCGCATTATTTGGTTTAGAAGCTTTAAGATTCTTAACGGCCACAGCTTGTGCCATTTTTGTGGGTTATCTACTGGTTAAATTTGGTGTAGTTAATCAGCAAATGGCGAAAGAAACATGGATTGCACCCATTTTAGATTTCTTTAAACGTTATGGTGTCAAACTTGCATTAGTCTTATTACTTCTCATTGGTTTTTTCCGTATTTCAGACATTATTGCTGGCGTCATTTCCAATGTGTTTTATCAAGATCTGAACTTTAGTAAAGAAGAAATTGCCGAAGCGGTCAAAATCTATGGCGTTTTATTTAGTCTAGTTGGTGGGTTCTTAGGTGGACTTTTAGCACAGCGCATAAACATTATGAAGCTTATGTTTGTGGGTGCAGTTTTAGCAAGTTCTACAAATTTAATCTTCATTGGGCTCGTAAAATCTGGTCAGCCATTAGATATGGTTGATGTAAAAGTTGGCGGTCAAAGCTATCAAGTTAAACCAGATGAAGTGGGTTTATGGAAATTAGAAGTTCCAAGTTCTGCTTTTAGCGGAACAAAACAAATTGAAGTAAAGGCTGCTTATACTACACAAAATACTGTGCCGCCTATAGTACGTACTCAGCCATTACTCACTACTGAATTGGCAAAATTACCTCTACAAATTTTACCTGTCATGGGAAATGATCAGGTTTCATTTAAAGAGGGAGAGGGAAGTGTTGTCGTTCGTGGCCAATACTTTGGACAAGCTTTAACTCCTGCACAAAAAATTATAATTAGTCTTGATGGGCAAAATTTTGATGCAAAAATGACTGACCAAAAAGGTGTTTTTAGTGCAGCAATTGATGCGAAAAAATTAGTGGCATCAACGAGTAAAAAACTTGATGTAGCAGTGGTAGAGGGCGAACAAAAAATACTTTCTGCATCTCATCCATATGCAGTGAGCGAAAATCTAAAAGCGACAAGTGAATTAGATGTAAATATTGAGCCACTCCCTTACATCGATCCTCTTTCTGGCCAGTCAGTTGAAATCAGCGGTAAGGTAATTAAACCATATAGTTCTTTATGGCTTTATTTTGCCATTATTGTCGACAACTTAGCGTCTGGCTTGGCTGGTGCAGCATTTATTGCATTCCTTTCAAGTTTAACGAGTGTGTCATTTACAGCTGTTCAATATGCGATCTTTAGTTCACTCATGACGCTCACACCAAAACTTTTGGGTGGATATTCAGGTACCATAGTGAGTAATATTGGCTATCCAAAGTTCTTTTTGATGACCACTCTTATTGGTATTCCAATCTTGATTTTAGTGGTTTGGGTTGGAAAGCTTCTAAAAGATCATCAAACTCATGAATCAGAAAAGGCAGGTGAATAAACATGCGAATGCTTCATACAATGTTGCGAGTAGGCAATTTAGAACAATCTTTAAAGTTCTATACCGAAGTATTAGGAATGAAGTTACTTCGTAAACGTGATTATGAAGAAGGGCGCTTTACACTGGCATTTGTTGGTTATGGTGATGAAGAAACCAATACTGTGCTTGAGCTTACCCATAACTGGGATACTTCAAGTTATGAGTTAGGCAATGCCTATGGTCATATTGCGATTGGTGTTGACGATGCCTACAAAGCGTGTGAAGAAATTAAAGCACGTGGTGGTAAAGTTGTGCGTGAAGCGGGCCCAATGAAAGGTGGTGTTACCGTTATTGCATTTGTTGAAGATCCAGACGGTTATAAAATCGAGTTGATTCAACAAGATGCTAATGCGACAAATAACTAAAAATTGACTATGATGCTTTAAGATTTAGATCTTAAAAGTCTAGCTTTATTTTTTTAGCCCAGTATGATGAACGCTTGACCAGATGGTCAATTTATCAACTGGGTTTTTTATTATCTAAAATAATCATAGGATGTGGCTATGTTGAAGTTATTGGCACTTGATCGATTTACAATTTTGTTAGTTGGAATGGTACTGCTAGCAACATTTTTTCCAGTCAGTGGTCAAGCAGCGCAATATTTCAATACACTGACTACAGTCGCAATTGCAATTTTATTCTTTTTGCATGGTGCGAAGCTTTCTCGTGAGGCTGTAATCGAAGGCGTTTTGCATTGGAAAATGCATTTACTTGTCTTCGCATTTACTTTTTTTGTTTTCCCCGTACTTGGCTTGTTAGCTAAACCGATTTTGTTACCTCTACTCGGTCAGCAGCTGTATTGGGGTTTTCTGTTTATGTGCTTTTTACCCTCTACAGTTCAATCTTCTATTGCATTTACATCAGTTGCAAAAGGGAATGTGGCTGGAGCGGTCTGTAGCGCATCTTTTTCAAATTTGATCGGTATGTTTATCACACCAGTGTTGGTGAGCTTTTTTATTTTAGGCCAAAGCCAACATGGGTTCGATCCGACTGCTTCAATTATACAAATTACATTGTTGCTGTTAGTGCCATTTATTTTAGGACAAATATTACGTCCTTATATTTTTCCTTATATGGCAAAAGTTCCAAGTATTGTTAAAGCATTCGATCAAGGCTCAATTTTGATGGTGGTGTATGGTGCATTCAGTGGGGCAGTAGTTGCAGGCCTTTGGCATCAGGTGAACTGGAAAACCTTACTTATTTTAGTGGTTGCTTGTTCAGTTCTTTTAACCATCATTATGTTATTAGCACTGTATTTACCGCGTGCTTTTGGATTTAACCGAGCAGATCAAGTTACGGTTTTCTTTTGTAGCTCAAAAAAGACGTTGGCAAGTGGTGTGCCGATGGCGCAAATCTTATTTATTGGTCAACCTTTAGGCATGATTGTGTTACCTATTATGATCTTTCACCAAATTCAATTAATGGTTTGCGGGGTCATTGCAAATTACTGGGCTAAATCTAAAGATTAATTCGCAAATAAAAATTATTTGGCGTATAATCTTGTCCACTTGTTGTGCTTAGCTCTAACCCTAGGGGTTTCGGTGAGCCAAAAGAATGGTCTGTTGTGGTGTTGATCTGCTCATTTTGAGCTTTCCTCGATTTATTTTGAGAGTGATCAATTGCGATAACAGCTTAAGCCTTTCTAAATTAGGAGTAATCGACGATGCGCGCCGATATTCACCCAAAATATGCAACATTAGTAGCAACTTGTTCTTGCGGTAACGTAATCGAAACTCGTTCTGCTTTAGGTAAAGACACTATCTACCTTGACGTATGTTCAGCTTGCCACCCTTTCTACACTGGTAAGCAAAAGAATGTAGACACTGGTGGTCGTATCGACAAATTCAAACAACGTTTTTCTGGTATGTCTCGCTCTATCAAGCGTTAATACTGAAAACGAAACAAAAAACGGGCTTTATGCCCGTTTTTTGTTTGTGGACGACAAGACCATTATTGGTCTTGTACGTCTGTTAAGCGATCAAGTCTTTTCTGGAAATAGCGACCTTGTAAGAAACGTGCTTCTACATTCCAAGCATTCGCAAACAAGTTCATATCATTAAGATCTGCAAGTAAAATCCCAACAGGTTTTACAGTCAAATAATTCAGAATCATTTCCTGTAATTGCGATAAGCCAGCGTCTGAGTTTAATAGCTCTGTCTTTTTCGATTGCAATTTTAAATATTGAACATCAAGTTGTTGCAATATTGATTCACTATACATAGAAGATGTGAAATCCCGAATTGAAATTTCTGCGCCGTGTTGATGTAGGCGGGCTATGAGTTGCTGTGCAATTGTAAGATGTGGCTGAATTGCTTGCTCTGAAAATTGTAAAATCAACGGGCTTTCTTGCTTACTACCAATAATGGTGAGTAATTTCGAAATAAGCTCAGGGGCTGATTTATCTTTGAGCAAGATATCAATATTCAGATTAATAATCAGCTTAGCTTTCGGGTACTGCGTAATGAAATTATGTAGCTGCTTGCAAGCCTCGACCAAAATCCAACGGTCTAATTGAATCGAAAGTTCGCTGTCATCTCTTAATACGGCTAAATCATTTAAATCATGCCACTGTTCATCTGCAATAAAACCACTCGTCACTTCGTAGTTATGGGTTTCTTGATCATGCTTATCATAGATCTGCTGATATTTTAAATGAATTTCACCCCGTGCTAGCTGTTGCTTTAATTGCTGCAATAGCGATGATTGCACAGGAGCATCAATATCTTGAAGGCTTAAATCAAGTGATAGGGAGGAATTGGTTGGTTCAGAAGAGATAATATCGATTGTTGGAGTTAACTCAATTTCTGATTTTGCTTTAGGTAGCTCTTGCTGATTTGTTTGATCAATAAGCTTTGCAAAGTTAGTTTCATTTAACTGTTCAGTAATTTGGGCATAACTCAGTTTGAATTGCACTGAGTAATTAAGTTCATCAACCGTTAATAAATGCTCTTTTTGCAAACTTTGCAGACCAGCCAATTGGGAGTTAAGGACTGTACTGTTTTCGGCTTGCAAAACCCCAAGATATGCGCCAAGTTCAAGATTGAAAATCGGCATTTGAGCCTGTTCTTTCAGGAAACTTTGCAGTTGATTAAAATATTGCCCAGGGGTTTGCCAGTCTAGTTGAAACACACGGTCTGGACACTGATTTAGTCTAAATAAAACCAATGCATTTGCTTGAGCTGGATGTGTCGATAGTTGTCGATTAATCTGTTGCCACGGGTTAATTGACCCATAACTCTTTTCAGAAAAAACGGTATTTGCAGGTGTTTGTAAATCCAGTTGATAGTCAATGGTTAACTGTACTGCATCTTCTTCCTGACTAGGAATAAATTCAAGTTTTAAAGCATTATTACCTGAAATTGCCGCATGTTGACTCTGGATTTCAAAACGTGCCTGATCAAATTGACCTAAAGAAATCTTCTTAAATCTTTGTTTAAAAACATTTAAATCATTGGGTTGTAAAACATCTAAGATGGGTAGGCCAATAATCTCTTCTTCTTGCTTAAAGCCAAAAAGGTTGAGGTATTCTATATTTGCCTTAACGTGCATACCTTCTTGAAAGAGGGCAACTGCTTTATGGCTGTTATTGACCAATGTTTGTGTATGAGAATGAATAGTTTCCAATTCATTGGTCAGACGTTGCTCGGTTTGTAATAAATGGCTATACGACAAGGTCCGAATAAGCGTGATATAAAAATAGTCTAACGGCTCTAATGGAACTACGTCATAAATACCTTTATGAATATAGGTTTGATATTGCTGAGGTTGATAATCTTCAGGTTGCAATAACAAAACAGGTAAATGTGGCTGCTCAGATGCTTGAATAAGGGAGAGGGTTTGTTCAATTTTTAGGTCATAAGCACGACCAAAAATAATAGCATCCCAAGGCGTATTTAACTGTTTTTCGAAACTTTTTAGATCATCAAGTAATAAAGCATGAACTTGATAATTATTCCCCAATAATAAATTTAAAATCTGGTTATAACGTAGCTGGTTGTCATCAATAATGAGTAAACGTGTTTCAGTACGTTTTAACTTTTTAGATAATAAAGAGTTTCTCACTTTAGTGCTTCCCATAAATCTTGACTGCTAGAGTTGCTATTCTTTTTCATCATGAACTGATCAAGCAGATTTTGTTGCTGCTCATTCAGAAGTTCGAACTGAAATTGAATAAAACTTTGAGTAATGAGTTGTGCTTTGAGTAGATACACTTTGATTTCTTCTGTCCCCAATCGTAAATGAATTGTTTGTTGCTCTCTAAAAATTTGTGACCCCGGTAAAATCAACGTATTTTGTATTTCTTCTAGATTTTGTGTTTGTAGTAATAGTGCAGGATGATAATTGCGTGTATGACGCTCAGCTTGAATATGCACTGCGCAAGGGAACATTGCCTGTGACAAAATCTCTAGACCTAACTCTAGAGATTTTTCTGTTGACTGTTTAATCCAGCGGATTACGCCACCGCGCCATTGTCCATGCAAAGTTTCTTTGACTAAAATATATTCACCGGTTCTTAGATTTTTCGGTGCTTCTCCAGACCATTTAATACGATATCCATTGACACTAATATCGAGAACCGTGGTTTGATAAATGGTTTTGCTTTCACGACTTAAGCGTTGATAGGATGTCGTTTGTTGTTCTTTTTTCTCTAAATTTGATAAAACTTTAGACTCACTTTGTAAGTTGTAATTATTGTTGAGTTGTAGTGTTTCTTCAAAGTTTTTTGCTTTTGCAAGATAGAAATGAGCTGTACTTAAACCAAAACAAATTTGTAGTTCGGCATTGTACTCATAACGTTCGTGACGACGTTGAGCCGTTGTACCTAAAATGGTCTGAACATGAAACTTTAACGCTGGGCTTAAATAAAACTTTTCATTTTTAGAAATATATTGCGCATTTTTATGCATGGTTGCAGTGACATGCTCAAGTAAAGCCTGTGTGCCAATAAAAATGCTTGGGCTAAAGTTAGAGCTGCGTTTGGTGTTATAGACTGGCGGATGGTCTTTACTTGGGTCGACCACATATTTGGTTAATGCTGTATCTTTCGGCAAAATATGAATCATTCTTGCCCAGTCAAAACTACATTGAAATAAGGCTTGAATTTCTGATTGGCGAATCTGATTTGTATTTAAAATATCGAGCAGAATTAGCTGAGCATAAGCTTGGGTAATATTTGCTAGAGGGTGGTGGATACCCTGAATATGATTAATATTGATGAGATGATATTTGTGTTGAACAGCAGTTTCGTAGAGTTGATGTGCAACCAGCCACTGTCCTTTAAGAGGCTCACTATAGAGCATATGCTGCTGATATAAGAGACTCGTTAATTGTTGTAGTGCATGAAAAGTCGATAAGGTGCGTGCCGTTTGCAAGTTCTTTTTTTGCTTATAGGCAAATAGAGAAAACTTTTGATGTTGTAATTGCCCATGGCTATTTTGTGCAATATTCAAATAAATACTGGCGAAATAGCAACGCAGCAACATCGCTAACTCAATAATATGTTCGTTACGGTCTGTACTAATCACACCTTGGTTAAAAAAGTTTTTTTCTAGACTTGCAAGAACGTTATTAATGGTGGGGTGAAGCGTTTGTATAAGATCAAAACGTAAGGTTTCACTACATTTTAATTCTTTGAGCTCTAAAATAGCGGTGAATAATGCTTTTGACGTATCGCCGAGTTGCATAATAGAAAGGGTAGTAACCCATTCATTAAGATCTTTAATATTGGCTTCACAAAAGCTTAACCGTTCACGAGTGAGTTCGGTTTGATTGTGAAAAATGTCCGATAGTGCATTATTCATCATCACTTATTATATAACTCAAAATGTTGTTGCCCCAAAAAGCGGTGTTTTATTCTTTTCGCCCGCAATTTCCCTGACGAGTTTAGGAACCAAATACCCCGGTAGGTTCGCTAACACATCACGATATATATCATCTATCTCAGATGGTATTAAATCAAAATGTTGTGCACCTTTTACTTTATCTAACACATGTAAGTAATAAGGCATAACGCGAGCTTCAAATAAACGATAACTTAAATCAATTAATGTCTGTGCAGAATCATTAACGCCTTTAAGCAATACTGCCTGATTAAGTACAGTAATGTGCTCGGCAGATAACTGCAACAATTTTGAACAGGTAAAGTCATCGAGTTCAGAAGCGTGGTTTGAGTGTACCACCAGAATAATACGCAGCCTACTGTTTTTTAATAAAGAAATCAGCTCTTCGTCGATCCGGTTTGGAATCACAATTGGAACCCGTGAATGAATTCTCAGAATCTTAATTTGTTTGAGAGATGATAAACGTTCTAGCCAAAGTGCTAATTTACGGTTAGAAAGCGTAAGAGGGTCTCCACCACTCAAAATGATTTCATTAATGTGCGGATTCGCTTCGATGTAATTTTTAATATTTAGCCAATCATCATTTTTTGGCAAATTTTCTTGATAGGGAAAATGACGACGGAAACAATAACGGCAATGTACGGCACAAGCACCAGTCAAAGTCAGTAAAAAGCGTGATTTATATTTATGTAATACGCCGGGTAATTGATTTGCTGCTTCTTCGCCCAAAGGGTCCGTTACAAATTCAGGATGTTCTTCGAGTTCTAAATGATGAGGTAAAACCTGTAGCAAAAGCGGGTCAAACGGGTCTTTTGCGTTCATTTTTCCGACGAACGCGCGAGGAACACGCAATTTAAACTGTTCAGAAGCCAGAATCGCACCTGATAATAGCTGATCGGTGGATAACTCGAGTAGGCTTAGCAACTCCGACGGATCAGTAATAAGGTCACTCAGTTGCGATTGCCAGTTTTGCTCTTGGTATAAATAGTTTATCATTTGACACGATTAAGATAATGCAAGAACGCATTATATCGCATAGTTGACTTGTTAAGTTTGGAGTGTGCCAGTCATGGCCAATTATTCTACAAATGATTTCAAGCCGGGCCTTAAGGTCATGCTTGACAGTAACCCATGTTCAATCATGGAAAATGAATACGTAAAGCCAGGTAAAGGTCAAGCGTTCAACCGCGTAAAATTACGTAACCTTAGAACTGGTAAAGTTTTAGAAAAAACTTTTAAGTCTGGCGATACTGTAGAAGCGGCTGACATCGTAGAAGTAGAAATGGACTACTTATACAATGATGGCGAACTTTGGAACTTCATGGATCCTGTAACTTTTGAGCAAATCGCTGCAGACAAAACTGCAATGGGCGATGCGGCTAAATGGTTAAAAGACGATTCAAATGAAAAATGTACTATTATGTTGTTCAACGGCGTGCCTTTAACTGTAAGCGCACCGAACTTCGTAGTATTAAAAATTGTTGAAACTGATCCGGGTGTACGCGGTGATACATCTGGCGGTGGCGGTAAACCAGCTAAGCTTGAAACAGGTGCGGTTGTTCGTGTTCCGTTATTTGTTCAGCAAGAAGATAGCGTTCGTGTAGATACTCGTACTGGCGATTATTTAGAGCGTGCATAATAGTTAAAAAATAAACTATTATCGAAGGGATGATGTAAATCATCCCTTTTTTTATGCGAAAGTATAAGAGGAAAAAAATTAAAGGAGGAGTACAGTCACAAGGATTTGAGAGAGAACAGTACATAACAATATAAAAATGCTGTAGTTATTTATTGAGAGGTTAAGAATGGACACAATGAAAGCGAAATCTACGCTTCCCTCCAAGCTGGTCTGGAGCCTAGTGGCAATTATAGGTGCAATTTCTTTTGGGATGCTGGCACTCAGTCGTGGTGAACATGTCAATGCAGTTTGGCTTGTACTTGCTGCAGCATGTGTATATAGCATTGCATATCGATTTTATAGTCTATTTATTGCAACTAAAGTATTTGAATTAAACCCAAGACGTTTAACCCCAGCCCACCGTTTAGCCGATGGTCTGGATTATGTTCCCACCAATAAATATGTACTTTTTGGTCACCACTTTGCGGCAATTGCCGGAGCAGGGCCATTAGTCGGGCCAATTTTGGCTGCACAAATGGGTTTTTTACCAGGCACAATCTGGCTACTGGTCGGTGTAGTTGTCGCAGGTGCAGTACAAGACTTCTTAGTTTTATTTATTTCAACGCGTCGAGACGGTCGTTCGCTAGGTGAAATGGCAAAACAGGAACTGGGCTCTTTTGCTGGTATTGTTGTAATGCTTGGTGCGCTTGGGGTAATGATTATTATCCTTGCGGTATTGGCATTAGTTGTAGTTAAAGCACTCGCCCATAGTCCATGGGGTGTGTTTACGATTGCAGCAACTATTCCAATTGCATTATTTATGGGCGTTTACATGCGGTTTATTCGCCCGGGACGTATTGCTGAAGTTTCGATTATTGGCTTCGTTTTAATGATGCTTGCCATTGTTTACGGTGGACATGTTGCAGCAGATCCTTACTGGGGTGAATTTTTCACCTTAACAGGAACACAGCTAACATGGTGCTTAATCATTTATGGATTTATCGCCTCAGTCTTACCTGTCTGGTTATTGTTAGCGCCACGTGATTATCTATCAACATTCCTTAAAATTGGTGTCATTCTCGGTTTAGCAGTCGGTATTATCATTGCATTACCTGAACTGAAAATGCCAGCAGTGACTCATTTTATTGATGGTACTGGCCCTGTTTTCTCGGGTAGCTTATTCCCATTCCTATTTATTACCATTGCCTGTGGTGCGATTTCTGGTTTCCATGCGCTTGTATCAAGTGGTACAACACCGAAACTCGTCGATAACGAAGCTGATATTCGTGTGATTGGTTATGGTGGTATGCTCATGGAATCATTCGTCGGTATTATGGCGATGATCTGTGCAACTGTCTTAGATCCGGGCGTGTACTTTGCAATTAATGCACCTGCGGCTGTACTGGGTACAACTGTAGAAACTGCAGCAGAAGCTGTGCGTAATTTAGGCTTTGTTGTTACTCCTGAAATGTTAACTGTGTTGGCACAGGAAGTCGGAGAATCTTCGATTTTATCGCGTACAGGTGGTGCACCTACCTTTGCGATTGGTATGGCACATATCATTTCGGAAATTTTCAATAGCCGTTCAATGATGGCGTTCTGGTATCACTTTGCCATTTTATTTGAAGCGTTATTCATTTTAACTGCTGTAGATGCGGGTACACGTGCTTGTCGTTTCATGGTGCAAGACACGGTTGGTATTGTTATTCCTGCGGTTAAAGCATCAGGTTCATTCTTTGGTAACTTGGTTGGTACGGCTGTTGCAGTCGGTGGATGGGGCTTCTTCGTCTATCAAGGTGTGATTGATCCACTCGGTGGTGTCAATTCACTCTGGCCTTTATTTGGTGTTGGTAACCAGATGTTGGCTTCAATGGCACTCATTTTGGGTACAGTCATTCTGTTTAAAATGAAAAAGGAAAAATATGTATGGGTGACAATCATTCCAACGATTTTCTTATTCGTGACCTGTATGACGGCGGGCTGGCAAAAGATTTTCCACGAAAATCCAAAGATTGGTTTCTTGGCGCAAGCACATAAGTTTTCTGACGCGATTGCTCGTGGTGAAATATTAAAACCAGCTAAAAGTATTGCTGAAATGCAAAATATTGTGATGTCGAATCAGATTAATGCTGCGCTTTGTGGCTTCTTTATGATTGTTTCGATTGTCATGATTATTGCTTCAATTGGTATTGTGCGCCGTGCTTTAGCAAGCCCTAAACCAACAGTAAATGAAGCGCCTGCTGTATATGCCGATCCGGAAGTGGTCACCCCACGAGGAGAGTAATGATGAATTTTAAATTTGCAAAAAATGGAACTGTCATTATTGCGAAAATCATCAAAATGACGGTGCTCTCGCAAAAAGAGCTGTTGCTTTCTCCAAAGAACTGGTCGCGTATTGCAACCTTGTGGCAGCGTTTACAGCAAAGCTTTCGACTGATGGTTGGTGTTCCAGACTATCAGACTTATGTAGAGCACATGAAAGCTCATCATCCTGATTTAACACCCATGGATGCAAAGACTTTCTATCGTCATTGTGTCGATGCGCGTTATCCATCGGCAGGCGGTACTTTAAAGAAATGTCCTTGTTAAGTTGAACTTGAAATTCAGCTAAACAAAACGGTATGTGGTTAAACCATGTACCGTTTTTCTTTTGTTGGGAAATGAAAAAAGGTTGCTTAAAGTCTGCTCATTTGTATTTTTTTCAATTGAAAATAACTTGTTTTGCTTTTGAAAAATGAATATGATGCTTTCCATTCTAGGTGTATAGCTCAGTTGGTTAGAGCGCTACGTTGACATCGTAGAGGTCTCCAGTTCGAGTCTGGATATACCTACCAAGATATATCAAGGACTTATAAGCAATTCAGTAGCTTATAAGTCTTTTTTTTGTCTTTAATAAAAATAAAAAATGGGGATTTTATGGAGTAAAAGGTCAAAAAAGCCAATTTTACTCATAAAAATACGTCAATTTTGCGTCAAATATAATTAATATCAGTAAGTTTTAAATTAATATTCGAGTAAAATAAAATAACAAAAAATTAATTTATTTAAACTTTATTTTAAATTGGGAATATATGAAAAAAACAAGGCAAATAGCATCTGTAAAAAGTGAATTGATTAAGAAATCTCGAGAATCTGCTTTAGCTGGTGTGCAAATATTTAATAATCCAAGCATGTGCTTTAAGTCAGAAGCATATATTGTTCTAATGATTATTGCATGGACGTATCTTTTTCATGCTTACTTTCGCTCAAAAAAAATAGAATATAAATATTTTGATATGAAAGGTACTCGAAAAAGATATCATAAAACTACGAAAGGGGCTTTCAAGTATTGGGAGTTAGAGCGTTGTTTAAATAGCGCTGAGAATCCAATCGATAAAGATACTGCAAATAATTTAAGATTCTTAATAGGCTTAAGGCATGAAATTGAACATCAAATGACGAATAGGATTGATGATTTATTAAGTGCCAGATTTCAGGCTTGTTGTTTAAACTATAATGAATATTTGAAGAAATTCTTTGGTGATGAGTTAGGTATAGAAAATCATCTTTCTTTTAGTTTACAGTTTTCCTCAATAGACCAAGAACAGAAAGAAATGTTGATTGATCAAGAAGGGCTTCCAAAACATATATCTTCTTACATTCTTGATTTTGACCAAGCGCTTAGTGAGGATGATTACGCTAATCCTAGATATGCATATCGAATCTTATTTATACCAAAGACAGCCAATAGAAAAGGTCAGGCAGATAAAGTGATTGAATTTGTGAAATCAGATTCACCTTTGGCTGAGGGGTTAAATAAGCATTACGCTGTTATTAAGGAAACTGAAAAAACGAAATATTTGCCTGGACAGGTTGTAACTAAAATGAAAGCAGAAGGTTACTCGGCTTTTAATTTTCATCAGCATACGCAACTTGTTCGAAAGTTTGATGCCCAAAATCCGGCAAATGGTTTCGGCGCATTAGTGGCGGGGAAGCAATGGCACTATTACGATAAATGGATAGATGTAGTTCGGGATGAGTTAGGCAAAAGTGTATATTAATTGTGCGTCAAAAATACGTTATTAATATATTAACTATATGAAATTAAATTAATTATTCTACCCTTGATATCGTAGAGGTTTCGAGTTCGTGTCTCAATCAGTCTACCAAGAGATTAAAGACATATAAAGTCGCCATAGCTTTACATGACTTAAAAAGCCCTAAACTGTAATGGTTTAGGGCTTTTTATTGGTTTATATAAAGTTATATAAAGACATATTGTATTTTAAGTTTTGATCAATTGATTGATCTAATATTAAATATCATTCCAGTGAACTGATTTAGAAGTTGGATGATCTTTTAATAAATCTTCCTCTTTTCTTATGGTTGAATTTGGAAGGAAGGATAAGCCATTTTTCAAAGCTAATTTCTCGAGTTCTACGATTATAGTTATATAATCTTTACTATTGCGAATTTGTGTAAACCTACTCATATACATTTTTTCAGTTTGATCATCGAGATTTACTGAATTTACTTTTATAAGGTAATCAAAATATGTAATAGATTCATAAACATATTTTGAGGTTAATGTTGAGTATAAAGATAAAGTAATCAAAATTATTAATGAAACAGGGAAAAGGATTTTAGTAAATAAAAATAGTTTTTTGATAATTTTATCTGTTTTTTTAACTTCATTAATTAGATCTTCATGACTAACTTCTAAAATGCTATCTTCTCTTACCGCTTCTATTTGATATATATCAGCTTTTATTTTATTAAATTTTTCTTTGTTATAAAGCATTGCAAAGAAAATTGAGAAAAGTATCAAAAACACTAAAATTACATACGAAAATGATAATAGAAAGTAGGTAGATTGCTGTAAAGCAGTTAAGTCATGAGAAGAAATTTGTATAAAGACCTTTTTGCTAAAAGAACTAGATACTCTAATTAAATAGGCTGTAACTGCTGGTGCTACTGTTCCACTTAAGAATGTCCATAAGCCACTGCTAACTATACCAACAAGAATAGCGATAACTAGGCTTTTATAATTAGAAAGCTTCATAAAATGTTCTTCAACAAAAATTTATTATAAAAAATGGAAAGTTTACATAATTATAGCAATAGAGGGAATTAAGTAAGTAAAACTCAACTATCTTATCTTGATAGTAATCATAACCAAAATCTCTAGCTATAGCTGCCACAAGTCTTCCCCCTTTATAAACCCCTCTTAAACAATAACCAACTCATTATTTATCCTTACTTTTTAATGATCTAATTTAAAACAAATGTCATTTTGTGTGCTTGACTGCAATAAATGTGAAGCTTATCCTTTGCCTGCTGGCCACATTGCCAGCCGGCTTTGACAGGCTGAATATTATCTCCCGCATCAGAGCTTTTCCTTCTGAGGAATAGCCTTGTGTGGTGTACCACTCGTTCCCTCCCGTAGCGGTAGGACGGGAGAGGGACACTCTCGGGTGTGCTAGTTTGAGATAATACTAGTCTGTCAACCTTCTTCCGTTCTGCCACCATAATTCTATAAATGTCTGGCAGAACTCCCAATTAAAAGGAGTTGGCTTTGCACATTCTTAATTTCTTGGCAGCCTTTGCCAAAAGCTATAACGACACGACTTAAATCATATCTATCAGCTTGATTACTTTTAGGGTTTTCAGGCTTTAAGTCATTACGGCTCAAAAACTTAATCAACAATAAAACTTGAGATGTGCCAAGCACAGTCTTTATGGGCTTTGCTATGCCTTTTTTTCTCCCAAAAAAGCAGCGGCATTTTTATCTCATTTATATACAACAAAAATTTAATTTATAACGGTAAAACTATGCCACATTCAGATCTCCCATTTCGTGCTTTAAGCGTGCTTCATACCTCTCGATATCTTTTTAATAAATATGGCTTTCATAAAGTCGGGGTAGACCGAATTATTGAATTGTCAAAAACGTCCAAAGCGACTTTTTATAATTATTTTCACTCGAAAGAACGTCTTATTAAAATGAGCTTAACTTTTCAAAAAGATGGACTTAAACATGGGGTGATTTCGATTATCAATGTTCAAAAAGAATTAACGCTAATTGAAAAGCTCCGCAAAATTTACTTTTTACATACCGATTTAGACGGACTCTACCATTTGCCTTTCAAAGCCATTCTTGAGATTTCAAAAACACATCCAAAGGCGTATCAGGTGGTCGTTGAATATCGAAACTGGTTCATTAATGAAATCTATAATTTGCTTTTAACCACCAATGCCAATGCCGCAAAACAAGATGCACACATGTTCTTATTTGTGATTGATGGGGCGATGGTTCAACTTTTAGACCCCAACAAACCAGATGAAAGGGAGAGGTTACTTGAGTATTTTTTACTGGGGTTTATTTAATCCAAATAAAAAGTTTATGGCCTGCATGGGTAGGCTATAAACGCCCTACATTGGTAAGGGATTATTCAAATGAGAAAAACTCATGGATGGAATACTTTTACTCACTTTTTATTCAAATATATTTATGAGATTTTATGGGCTTTACAGGGAGGAACGTCAACACCATATAGGTAGGCCCTATACATTAGGAAAAGTCATGGTTTATTTCATATTGCCATGTTCAAAAACTGATTTTCGTAGTAAATAGCTTGGTAAAAGAACTCGAATTGGAAAAGAGTTTCTACGGAAATGGGACAAATTAGGAGTGTCCATGAAGATTAAGCCATTACCCCCAATGAATAGCTTGATTGTGTTTGAGGCAGCCGCACGCCACCTTAGTTTTACACAAGCAGCAAATGAATTAAATGTTACTCAAGGAGCGATAAGTCGCCAAATTCGACAATTGGAAGAGTATCTAGGTAAAGAATTATTTATTCGAGCAAATCGCAATATTTCTTTAACACCCATGGGCTTGCAATATTACCAAACGATTTATAGTGCTTTATTAAATGTTGCACAAGCAACGGCTGAAATTAAGAAATGGCAAGGAGAGCATCAAATAACTGTTGCTACGACCAATGCAATGGCTGCGCTTTGGTTATTGCCTAAAGTGGCTACTTTTCAGCAAAATAACGAAGGTGTAGATCTAAGAATATTAACGACAGAAAATATCTTGGATTTACAGAAAATGGACTTTGATTTGGCACTTTTTTATTGCCGAACTCCTCCGTTAGGAATGAAAGTCACCACATTATTCCCAGAAGAAGTATTTCCTGTTTGTAGTCCAAATTATCTTGCTCAATTTAAGGAGGGTACTCCTCCAGAGGAAATATTTGGTAAAGCATTGCTTTATCTAGATGATTCTCAAAAGGATTGGATTACATGGGCCGAATGGTTTGAAGCAGTCAACTATCCTATGGTGAAACCTAAAAATAGAGTCAATATTAATAACTATCCAATGTTGCTCCAAGCTGCAATTAATGGTCAGGGAGTGGCATTAGCATGGGGGTCTTTAATTGATGATTATTTGGAAAATGGTTCTCTTGTTCGCCCAGTCGAAACTGTATTACGTACCGAAGCAAATTTTAGTATGTTGGAACCTTCAGATCGGGGAGTTATTCCATCGAGTGTAAAGCATTTCCGTAGCTGGTTATTAGAGCAATTACCAGGGCAAGTAGGGCAAAAGGGATTAAATTAACACTGTTAAAATAATAAAAAAGGGCTCTATTTAGAGCCCTTTTTTTGAATTAAATTTAGTTATCTGTAATGAGTTGAGCCTTTGTCTCAGCAACAGGCTTTTCAGATTTGGTTTTACAGAAATCAGGACGAACATGTTCAGGCATCATGACCCATGCTTGTGGATCTTGACGAAGACTTTTCATTAAAGAAATACACATAATCGCAAGCAATATGGAGATTGGAAAACCCGCAATCACACAGGCTGTCTTAATGGCAGACAGGCCACCAGCTAAAAGTAAGCCCCCACTAATAAGTGGAATAATTACTGCCCAAACCAGACGAATTCCTACTGATGGATTAGTGGAACCATTAGTATCTAGAAAACATAAAACTAAAGCACCTGAGTTCGCAATGGTGATGATATGGATAGATAACAATAAACATAAAAGTGCGCTTAAGAAAATCGTAACAGTATGATTTTCTGAAATATGATCAAAGAAAACAAACACAGCACGGGCAGGGTCTTCTTTAGTCGCTTCAGCGATTGTAACTTCATGAGGTTTGACTTTATCTACTTGAACAATCGCAGCATTACTCACAACAACTTGATGAGTTGGCGGTTGATGGTTCGCTTTTTCAATTTTAAGAGCAGCGCCACCAAAAGCTGCAATCCAAATAAAGGTGAGTAAAGTAGGTGCAGCAAGTGAGCCTAGAATAACTTCACGAATCGTACGTCCGCGTGAAATGCGAGCAATAAATAAACCTACAAAAGGTGCCCAAGTCATCCACCACGGCCAGTAGTAAGCAGTCCACCAACTTTGCCAACCTGAATCTTTTTGAGCATCACTCCATAAACTCATTCCTACAATATTTTGTAAGTAATCCCCAAGTCCTTCAAAAAAAGTATTAAAAATATAACGAGTTGAACCAATTATGATGACTGCAATGACAAGAACATAGGATAAAATCATGTTCCCTTCAGCAATAATTTTAAAGCCTTTACCAATCGCGGATAATAAAGATAGGGTTGCTAAAACGCCTAGAACAAGAACAAGAACCAACTGAATTCTAACGTCAATATTGATACCAAATGTATGATTTAAACCAACATTCAGTTCAAGAATTCCCATACTAATGGCTTGAGAAACACCAAATGCTGTTAAAACGATCGTGACAATATCAACGAAATTACCGATAGAACCATAAATTTTGTCACCAATTAAAGGATGTAATACGGATCGGCATGCCAAAGGTAAACCTTTACGATAAGAAAAATATCCTAGAGCAACAGCTGATAAGCAAAATAGGCCCCATGGGTGAAGTCCCCAATGAAAAAAGGTGAGTTGCATTGCCATTCGTGCTGATTCATCTGAAAGACCTTGCGTAAACGGATTACTTGCATAGTGAGTGATTGGTTCTGCAACAGACCAGAACATCAATCCAATTCCCATACCACAAGAGAAAAGCATGCAAATCCATGCAATATTACTATATTCGGGCTTTTCATCGTCTTTTCCGAGTCTAATATGCCCATATCGACTCATGCATAAATAAATCAAAAAACCTAATAAAAAAGTAGCTAAAAATAGGAGATACCATTTTGCATTTTGCAATAAAACATCTGAGATAATTTGAAAGTATTCACCAGCCTGTTTTTCTTTAAAAATACAAAACGCAATAAAAATAAAAAGTAATAACTTCGAGACAATCATCACTGTTGAGTTGAGTCCAGTATGGGCTCCTGATGTATTGCGCATAAATCCTCCTTGGATGCGTAGCAGTTAACTACCTGTTAACCGTTGTATGCGAATAGCAAAAGAGTAGTGATGAGCATAAAGATTGCTCAACCGATTTATTCTCATCTATGGGTGAGTTTTAGTCATAGGTCATTCCTTGTACCTAATACATTTAAAAATTATCGAAGGGAAAGCAAGTTTTAGGATGCATGATAAAAACTCATCAATACCCCTCTAAAAAGTCGTTTGTCTGTCGCCATTAGGTTTTACACAATCTGTAAAGAAATCGCAGAGAGTGCAAATCATCTCAACGCAGGGAGTTCTGCGTTAGTTTTAAATATATGGAGATCCTCAGATGAATAGTCGAGTTAGCCAGCAATTAATTACGGTTCAGCAAGTCGATAATGTTTTAAACCCTATTACTGAATCAAATGGTATGCCAAATTTAGCATATACCAGTAGCGAATATTTTAATTTTGAACGCGACAATATTTTAAGTAAAACTTGGGTATGTGTTGGTTTTGCTTCTGATTTACCTAAAAAAAGTTATGTGAAGCCTGTTAATTTCATGGGCATGCCTTTAGTCATGATGCGCAACCGTGAAGGGGAAATCCAAGTTTTCCATAACGTTTGTAGCCATCGCGGTATGATTTTGGTGCAACAAGAAGGCACTATTGAGGGTGTGATTCGTTGCCAATACCACTCTTGGAGTTATGACTTAAACGGTAATTTAAAAGGTACTCCACATATTGGTGGAATTAACCAGCATAAAGATGAACGTTTTAAATGCGAAAAACATGGCTTAAAAGCACTTCGTTCAGAGATCTGGATGGATATGGTTTTCGTCAATATCTCTGGTGATGCGCCAACATTTGAAGAGCATATTGCACCATTAGTTGAACGTTGGAAGCCTTTCTTGGGCGAAAACGGTCTAGAGCTTATTCGTAATAGCAAAGTAGGTTCAACTTTTGAGTTACCTGTAAATAGTAACTGGAAACTTACAGTTGAAAACTATTGCGAAGCTTATCACTTACCTTGGGTACATCCAGCGCTAAATACATATTCAAAACTTGAAGATCACTACAACATTATGTTCGAAGATCGCTTTGCTGGTCAGGGCAGTTATAAATATAACTTGTCAGCAACAGCGGGTACGCATTTACCAAAATTCCCAAGCTGGCCAGAAGATCAACTTCGCCATGCTGAATATGTAGCAGTGTTCCCGAACGTATTGTTAGGTATTCAAGCGGATCATGCATTTGCAATGATGATTGATCCAATCGCTCCAGAGCAAACAATTGAAAAACTACGCTTGTATTACGTTGGTGATGAATCACTAGACACTAAATATGATGCATGTCGTGAAGCGACTTTAGAATCATGGAAAGTTGTATTTGCTGAAGATGTATTTGCCGTTGAAACCATGCAAAAGGGTCGTCACTCACCTGGTTTTGGTGGAGGGGTTTTCTCACCAGAGATGGATTTACCAACTCACTTCTTCCAGAAATGGTTAGCAACCCAAGCTAAAACGGCATTGGAGGCATAATATGCAACATTACCTCAACTATGTTGATGGCCAATGGCGAGATGCTTCTCGCCAATTGGAAGTGATCAACCCAGCAACAGATAAAGCTTTTGCAACAGTTGCGCGTGCAAGTGTTGAAGATGCAGATGCCGCGATGGCAGCAGCTCGACGTTGTGTGAATAGCGGTGCTTTGACTGATGTGCGTCCTGCAAAACGTACAGCTTGGATGTTAAAAGCCGCAGAAGCAATTCGTGAAATTGCTGAAGAGGGTGCATTAATCCTGTGCCTTGAAAATGGCAAAAATGTTGATACAGCTCGTGAAGAATTCGATGAAGCGGCTCGCTATTTTGAATACTACGCGGGTATGGCAGATAAAATTGAAGGGATATCAGTACCTTTAGGTAAAGATTACGTTGATTTTACTTCATATATTCCAATGGGTATATCGGTTCAAATTGTACCTTGGAACTTTCCCGTCTCGATCTGTGCACGCTCATTAGCACCTGCTTTAGCAGCTGGCAATGCAGTAGTCATTAAGTCACCTGAAGTTTCACCTTTAGGCATGGTTTTACTCATCAAAGCTATTGAGAAAGCTGGTTTCCCACAAGGTGCAGTGAACTTGCTTTGTGGTAAAGGTTCAGAAGTTGGTACTCATCTGGTTAAGCATCAAGATACCAATCAAATCGTATTTACCGGTTCAGTTCCAACTGGCCAACGCATTTTGAAAGATGCGGCTGAACGTGCAACACCTTCAGTAATGGAGTTAGGTGGTAAATCAGCTGCAATTGCTTTTGCTGATGTTGATCTTGAGCAATTACTACGTAGCGTTAAAGTTGGAATTTTCTATAACTCTGGTCAAGTTTGCTCAGCGATGTCTCGCTTATTGGTGCACCGCAGTCGCTATGAAGAAGTTAAAGCAGCTGTTGTGAATCTTGCAGAGAGCTTAACTGTAGGTATTGGCGAAAGTAATGCTGAACTTACTCCAGTTGTATCTAAAGATCAGCAACAACAGATTCTTACCATGATTGATAAAGCACGTGAAGAAGGTGCCAATGTTTTAACGGGTGGGAAAGCTGCAGATCTAGAAGGTTACTTTGTCCTGCCAACTATTATTGAAGCAAAAGATGACATGTCGATTGCTCAAGAAGAAGTTTTCGGTCCTGTAATGGTGATCATGCCTTTTGATGACGAAGACCAGGCTGTTGCAATCGCAAATGGTACGGACTTTGGACTTGTTGCAGGTGTATTTGGTGAAAATCTGAATCAAACACTTCGAGTAGCAAACCGTCTTATTGCTGGTCAAGTCTTTGTTAACGAATGGTTTGCTGGCGGTATCGAAACACCATTTGGTGGAGTGGGTTTATCTGGTTTTGGTCGCGAAAAAGGGCAGGAAGCCATCTACAGTTATGTTCAAACTCGCAATATCGGTATCCGTTTGAAACATAGCGTGTAATTTGTAAGAAATAAGGGAAATAGACAAGATGAGAAAGTGGTTATGTATTGTCTGTGGCTGGATCTATGATGAAGCTAAAGGCTGGCCTGATGACGGGATAGCACCAGGAACAAAATGGGAAGATATTCCAGATGACTGGATGTGTCCGGAGTGTCAGGTGGGTAAAGCTGACTTCGAAATGCTCGATATTACTGATGTTGAAATTGAGGAAGTTCCGGTAGTAGCTGCAGCTCCAGTGATTGAACCTGTCGTTATTATTGGCAGTGGCCATGCTGGCTACCAAGTGGCTTCAACTTTACGTGCACAATCTCCAGACTTGTCTATTACCGTATTTACTGCTGATGATGGTGCTTTATATAGCAAACCAGCTTTATCTAATGCTTTAGCCTTAGGTAAAGACGGAGATAGTTTAGTTCGTGAGTCTGCTCTTAGTTGGGAACAACGTTTAAATATCCGCGTTTATCCACATACAAAAGTAACTCATATTGACCGTGCCAATAAAAAGCTTCAAACCACAATTGGTGATTATCCTTATGGCAGACTCGTACTTGCTACAGGCGCAACACCAGTTGTCATTCCAATTGATGGTGATTCGACTGCAACACTAAGCGTAAATGATCTAGCGGATTATCGCCGTTTCCGTCAGCAATTATCAGATAAACAGCATGTCACAATTCTTGGTGATGGCCTCATCGGTTGTGAATTTGCCAATGATTTAGCTGCACATGGCATCAAAGTCACGGTTGTCGGGCTTGGCAAATGGGCAATGGCGCGTCTTATTCCAGAACCTTTAGGCCATGCTCTACAAAATGCTCTAGGCCAGTTGGGCGTAGAGTGGAAATTACAAAATAGTATCCGTTCTATTCAATCTGCAAATGGTCGTTACCAGTTAACACTCCAAGATGGTCAGTCATTTGAAACTGACTTGGTATTAAGTGCAGTTGGTCTGAGACCAAATATTGCACTTGCGCAAGCAGCCGGTCTAGAAACAGCACGCGGTATTTGTACCGGACTTGATCATTGTAGTAGCGACCCTGCAATTTTTGCTTTAGGTGATTGTGCAGAAGTGAACGGCCAGTGGGCACCTTATATCAACCCAATCACGCAAGCATTACCAGCTTTGGTGAATAACCTTTTAGGTCAGTCAACTGCTGCGGATTTGAAATTAACACCAGTTTTAGTAAAAACACCAATTTTGCCGCTTTCTGTTTTGCCAGCAATGGGAACAGGTGAGTGGAAAGTGGAACAACATGACGGCGAGTTAGCTGCAGGTTTTTACAATGAACAAGGCAAATTAACAGGCTTTGCTTTACTTGGTCGGCAATTACAGCACCACCGTAGCGAGTGGCTTGAAAAACTAAATTCGTGTCCATCCACAGTTTAAGTTAAGGGAATAACAAAATGATTGCTTTACCAAATGATGATAGTACCTGTGGTTGGTATGCGGCATTACCTCCAGCAGGTCCCGCTAAAAAGTTAATCGGTCCACAAAAAGCTGACTATGCCATTATCGGAGCAGGCTTTGCAGGCTTAGCAGCAGCTCGAAGATTAGCTGAACTCAAACCGAACGCCCGTATTATTTTAGTGGATGCACAACGTGTAGCAGAAGGCGCTTCAGGGCGTAACTCAGGGTTTGTAATTGACTTACCGCATAAATTTGCTTTATCACATCCAGACCCTTCGCATAAGCAAAAGTTATTGAGTCTGAACCGATCGGCAATTGCTCAATTACAAGGCCTCGTAGAGCGACATAACATTGATTGCCAATGGTCTGCGGCGGGTAAATATCAAGGTGCTGTAGGTGAGCGTGGTGAAGCGCACCTCAATCATTTTGAACACCTAATGAAAGATTTAGGTGAACCATATCGTTGGGTCGAAAAAGCAGAACTTAAAAAAGTATTGGGTACAGATTTTTATAGCCGTGCGATTTTTACTCCTGGTTCATATTTGATGCAACCAGCAGCTTTAGTACGCGGTATGGGTGACCATTTACCAGACAGCGTTGAGCTATTAGAGCAATCTCCAATTCGTAGTTTGCAAAAAAGTAATAACCAGTGGCTTTTACAAGGCGATGAAGGGTCAATCACCACACCTAAAGTTCTACTTGCGACGAGTATTTTTACGCGTGAATTTGGCTACTTGAAGAACCGTTTATTACCAGTCATGACCTTTGCGAGCTGGACACGTCCATTAACTGATCAGGAAATGAAAGTTTATCGTGGTGAGTTAGATTGGGGGCTTACTCCAGCCGATCATGCGGGAACAACCTTAAGAATGACCGCTGACCGCCGTATCCTAATCCGTAATACTTATAAACATGTACCTAAATACGGTGCAAACATTAACGATGATAATCGTCGCTGGATACAAGAAGATCATCGCAAAGCATTTTTAGATCGTTATCCAGATTTGGCGAATGTTCCGTTTACCCATACATGGGGTGGTGTTTACGCTATTTCTCGTAACTTCACTAATTTCTTTGGTGAATTAGAAGACGGCGTTTATGCGAGTGCTTGTGACAATGGTGTAGGAGCGGCATGGGGCACAATTTCTGGAACGCTATTGGCTGACCTCGTTGTTGGCTCAGATTCTCAAGCTTTAAAAGATATTCAGTATGTCACTGGTATGCCTAGCTTAAATCCACCAGAACCGTTCTTAGGCTTAGGTGTCAGAACACGCATTAGATTTGAAAAATGGCGCAGTCGTAGTGAATTGTAAGCGGGAGAAATAGATGAAAGAAGTAAAGTTAGTTGATAGCGCTCAACTTGATTTTAATTTACGTGGCGAAACACCAGATGGTACGGCTTATGTGGCAAGAGCATTAGGAGCTGATGTTTCCCCAAACATGGGTATTGGTTTTGCACGCTGGGAAGGGGCGGAAGTAAGTTGGAAATTACTTTATGACGAAGTCATTTTTGTGATTGAAGGCTGTTTTGAACTTACTGCAAATGGTCACAAATATGAAGTTCGTCCGGGACAAATGTTATGGATTCCTGAAGGAACCGAACTCATTTATGGTGGACATGCAGTATTTGGTTATGTCGTACATCCGGGTAACTGGAAAGAATTGCACGGAATTGCATAACAAAAGCGATCCATATTGTTCAGGAAAAGAATAATGTGGGTCGCTTTATTACTTTGACAACTTAGCCCTGAATGAGGGCTAAGGCGAATTAACGAAAATTTTAAATTTCAGGAGCTTCTCCTGAACAGGGAAGTATTGTCTGAAAAAATAAGCAGAGGACAGGAAAGGTTTTCTGCAAATATTCATTTAAACAAGGATTTGTAAATGAGCAAGGTCTATTTAAAACTTGGATTTGGGTTAATTTCAGTTGGAATGGCATTACCTGCTTTTGCCGGAGTAACTTTTGGAGATCCTAAAAGTGATACGGGTGCTTTAACAATTTCAGGTGCTTTACGTGGGAATTATCAAGATAAGGATTACGGAGAGTCTGCATCAGATCAGAAAGTAAAATTTGATGCAGCTATTTTAAGACTAGGTTATGAGTCACCCGACTGGTTTGGAAAAGTCGAATATCGTTGTTATCAATATGATAAATTCTGTGATTTCTCTACTCTAGTTTATGGCTATGCCGGCTACCATTTAAATACAACAGATCATATTACTGTAGGTGTGCAACCCATTCCTTTTGGACCAGGTCGTTTTTGGGATAGCAGTTTTTATGCTGGTATTAACAACACTATGGGTTTGCAGGATGCTTCTAATTTAGGCGCAAACTATCACTTTGAATTACCGTCTGCTACCAAAGTAGATTTAGCGTATTTCGCAACCGATGGTGGTAACTATCACGGGGCCAGCAAAGATTCAGCTCGTTATACGGCTAATGTTGTTACCTCATCTGATCCACTCAAAACCAACCTAAATGAAAAAAACATGTGGATGGCACGTGTAGATCAGGATCTTAAGTTTTTAAGTACAGATGATCTAAAGGTATCAATAGGTGGAAGTTACTGGTATTCAGACATTGAGAATAAAAAAACTTCTGCTGATGGTACGAGAAATACATGGGCTCTATTTAACCGTATTAACTATAAAAATCTGAATGTCGTGTTAACTGGAGGGCGACAATCGATTAGTAATAAAGATTCATTGAGTCCAGCTAGTTCAACTTTTGGTTCTTTTGACGGCGAATACGACATTGCGAATAAGGGCTATTTCTATACTGTTGATACCAGCTATGTCTTTAAGAACGTTAAAGATTCGCTCAATGTTACGCCGTATGTCGTTTTTAGTGGTTTTAACAAGAAAGAAAATGGATTTGATGACTCTCAGCGCAACATTGTTGGCGTGGCTTGGGACTATAAAAGTATTTCTTTATATACCGAATATGTGATGAGTAAAAACGATCCATTTGTTGGTGGAACGGGCAGCTCGCTTGCATCTGGCGATGATGGGAAATGGAACAAACTCTTAAATCTAATGTTGATTTATAGCTTCTAAAAGTTTGCATGGGTTTTTCATTTATCAATTTTCAGGAAGTTTAAAAGCTTCCTGAAGTCGTTTAGGGATCATAAAAATGTCATCACCCTTTATTAGTACATTTATTTTGTTTTTCTCACTGCTTAACCCATTCCTCATGAGTATTTATATGATCGGACTAATTCGACATACAGATACTAGAGTATTTAATAAGGCTTTGATTCAAGGAGGTCTCATTGCATATGTGGTATTCCTCTTATTTGCATGGGGTGGGGAAGCAATTTTTAATCGGTATTTAAATGTAAGGTTTGAATCATTTCAGATTTTTGGTGGTCTGATTTTTCTAGTGATTGGATATCGATATGTATTTCAAGGAGCTGATACGATTGGTGAAATGCGAGGAGCGCCTGAACATTTGGCTGGGACGGTCGCTATGCCATTTATGATTGGGCCAGGAACAATTAGTGCAGCTGTAGTTACAGGCATGAGTATGTCTCTTGTAGAGGCTGCTATAGTGATTGCCTTAGTGCTATTTCTGAGTTGTAGTGTTTTGATCGCAATGAAATTTTCTCATGATCACTTACGTTATAGCCATGCCAAATATATTGATCGTTATTTTGATGTTGTAGGACGCTTAGCTGCTTTATTAATTGGAACAATCGCAGTAGATATGATTGTGAATGGTGTTACACGTTTGATTGATAAAGTTTGATAAAAGTAAAAAGTCACAGCCAAAATACGATGGCTGTGACTAATAAATTAAGAAGCTAATTTCGCTTGGTTATGTTGAACATGGTTTTTTCGAATTGAGAACCAGCAGATCAATGACCCGAAAGTAACCGTTAATGCACCATACCAGAAATTGATTGTTAAATCGGAGTTCAATACAAAAGCTGAAAATGCCGATGAGAAAATTGGAGAAAAATAAGAAAGCATAATCAAAACGGGCATATTGCCTTTGATAATACCAATATTCCACGCTAGATAACCCATCGAGAAAAAAACAGCATTGATAAAGACAAACAGGTAGCCGTTAATTCCATGCGTGTGAGGTAGGTGGAAACCTTGAGTAGAGAGAGTAAGAATCCATAAGGCTATAGCAGTTAAGATAAAATAAAGCGAAACAGCATTAGTTCCATTACTTTGCTTTTTGGTGTAGATACAATAGACCGCCCAAAGAATAGATGCTAAAAAAATGAGTAGGTAACTAATCGGGTTTTTTAAAAAGTTATCAATAAAGTTTAGGTTTGGATGATAGTTAATGATCACTATGCCTGAAAAACTTATGATCACTCCTAATATTGTCATTAAATTTACTTTTTCTTCTTTTAATACTGCCAATATAATAATAATGAGAGTTGGCCACATATTAAAAATAATATTCATCTCAATCGATTTTTCTGATGAATTTGCTAGAGTAATTGAAAAGGCAAAACACAATTCAAAAACAACGAAAAGCAAGCTAGATAGAATAAGAAACTTCTTTGAAACCTTTTTTAAATCGGGTAGACCATATGTTAAAAATAAAATAATAGCACTGATGGTGTATACATAAGTCACTGTATAGATAGGACCAAAACTTTCTGTAGAAAGCCTGAGTAAGCCAACTAAAGTGGACCAAAGTAATAAAGCTGAAACACCAATTAAGGTTGAGATTTGACGGCTCATACGATAGACCCGATTAAAAAATTAATCATAATTTTTAACTGGGCACTTTAATAGTTATTTGAACACGATAAATAATCATGAGTTAATGACTTTTTATCATCATTAAAAATAGATAATAAAAGTACTTAAAATATATTTTTTATAATTTAATTATTAGTTTTATTTTCTTTTAAGTGTAATAAGCATCACACCAAAAATATTAAGAAAACAACCGAGCCACTGGATTTTATTTAAATGCTCGCCTAAAAGGAAGAATGAAAACAGAATAGTAACAATGGGGCTAATGGATGAAATAATAGCGGATTGTGTTGCTCCTACGTATTCTATACTCAATATCAATAGGAGCGTGGGTAGAACAGTAACGAATAAACCTAAACAGATTCCGTACCAAATAACTTGCATGGGTAAGCTTGTAAGTAGCTGTATAGGATGACTAGTTACAACTAGAAAATGTATTAGAGTACCTATACAAGCTGCAGATAAAGATAGTCCCGTTAAGTTCCACGAACCAAATTTTTTAATTAACGGTGGGGTAAATAACAGGTAGCAAGCAAAAGCAACAGCACTAGCAAACACTAAGCTTGCTCCAAACCAGAAATTATGCTGATCTGAAAGCATTTTCTGCTCTTGAAGCATAACAATGACTGTTCCACCATAACTTAAAATTAGTGCAAATATCGTTTTTGAACTTAGTTTTTGCTTGAGAATAAAACTCGACGCTAAAACGGTCATAGTTGGATATAAAAATAAAATTATTCGCTCTAGTGACGCTGTAATAAACATGAGGCCATAGAAATCGAGCCAACTAGAAATGTAATAGCCTAATAAGCCAACAGAAAGTAAATATAGAATATCTGTTAGCTTGATATTTCGATTTTGATGGCGACAAAACCAACAGATTACTAAAAAGAAGGGTAGAGCAATTCCCATACGGATCGCCATTAGAGTTATGGCATCTAATGACGAAGTAAGGCTATATGCCTGTTTAATAAAAATTGCTTTACTGCTAAATAGAAATGCAGAGATAAATGCAAACAAGGAACCAATTTGAATTAAAGAAATATTGAGCTTCATGGAACCTTGCTGCATTGAATAAAGAATGTTTTTGGAGAGGGTTTAAGCTTCTGAATTTTCTTTTGATGTTGAGATTTTATAGTAGGCAACATCATATTCTGCTTTCTTGTAAGCCTCATAAGATGCTTTGCTAATAACAACTGCGGATTCTCGTCCTCTGCGAGTAATTTCTACAGGATGCCCAGCGATAGCCTGTTCCATAATCATGGTAAGTTGTGCTCTGGCATTTGAATAATTCCACTGATTCATTTGTAGTTCTCCCTGACTAAATCATTTTCACGATAGGGGAAATGTACAGCTCTCTTCAACGGATTTATTCTCAAGGATGAATGAATTTTTATCATGGGTGGATGTGGCTTTGTGAAGTGTTTCTCGATATAGACTTAAGTTTTTTATGAAATTGATATGTAACCTCTAAAATTTAGCTGTTTCTTAAATTAAAGTGAGAAGATAGGTGTTGGATATACCTAACAAGACATTTAAGTCATATAAACTCGAATAGCGTTATATGACTTAAAAAGCCCTAAACTATGATGATTTAGGGCTTTTTTATTGGTTCTTATAAGCTTATATAGCTGATTAATCCTTAAGTAAAAGATAATTAAAAATTTCTTTTGAAGACCAAGATAGGAGCGGCTAAAAACAATGATAACTAAGTGTTCGAGTATCATTCTTATTTAGCTAAATTGAAATAAAGCTTAATAAAATAGTTTAAACAAAAGAAGTTTAGATAAGGTAATGAATAATAATTACATGAATAGTATTTCATTTTTTTCTGATCTAAAATATTAAAAATACCAATTGGTAAATCTAACATATCAATTTTAATCAATAAATTTACTTATTTTTTAATTGTGCTATTATGCGCCCTCATTTTGGTAAGCCAAAATGGCTTATTAGAATGATTTTTTAAATTTATAAAATTGGAAACTTCATGTTAAATATAACTAAATATATAATAGCTTTAGCTTCAGTATTCATAGTAACAACTAGCCATGCTGCTAGTGCTTTGGATGTATCACCAATTTGTAAAAAAGTTGGGAAAGATTTAGATAGCTATATAAATAGAGGGGCGCATTGTTTAGAGTCCGACCCATTTGAAATTCCATTAACTGATGCAAAAGGATTAAATGTAGGTACTGCGAAAGTGGTTGCATATGTTTATTCTGATAATCCCAAAAATGCATTAACTTGGACTTTTAAATATAAGCTACGCACACAAATTATAGGGCAGCCTGGAGATTCATTAAAAATACGTCCTGAGTTGTACTGCTATAATTGCACAGCCAAAACTGTCTATGGCAATCCAATTAATTTAGTAAATGGTTTATCTTTAGAATCTACCACTACTTTTACCCCATCTAGCACTGAATTGGCTTCATCAAACCCATTATCATTATCTCCTAGTGTGTCTTTACAAATTGTTAAAGCAAATGCTTCATTTAATGATGCGGGAAGTTATGACCCAGGTATTTTTAGTCCTAGTGTACGTTGTGATATCGGTAAAGCTAAAGCAAATACGAAAGGATGTGTATATTCAGATGTACCACCTGTTCTTACTACAATTAAAATCACTAATCCTGATGTAGATGAATCTGCAAAGCACATTAAAGAAGCATTTGCAGCGGGACAACCGGGTAAGTTTATAGTGGGTGCACCTAACTCTGTTTTCCCTAGTTCAAGTGCAAGTGCTTTAACTCGTTTACGTGATGCTCAAGCTCGTAAAGATAATCGAGCTAAATCTGTGAAAATGTGCAAAGTTAAATATGGTCCAGAGGTTGGTTCAAAATGCTTCTTTACTGGGGATTCAGATGAAGTCGCAACTGATTGTGATTGTGATGAATTTCCATTTGCAGCTACCGGCCAAGGTGGTGCGGGGGCTTCAGTGAAAAAAATTGATGCATCTGACAACCGTAGAGCAGGTAGTCTTTTAGGGGTTTTCTTCAATGCTGAACGCGTCTTAGATGGCGATAAGTTCTTTATTAATGTGGATTAATAATTAAAATTAGCGAAGTACCTCCTATTTGAGGTACTTCCAGGAATTATACTTATGCAAAAAAAACTTCCAGTACCCGATAACTTACCAAATCATTTAACGGACATTTTTTACCATATCAATATAAATTTGCCAAAAGGCGATTTAAAAGAAACTGTAGAGCTGGATAAAGCATTAAATCAAGTTAATGCAAGTGATGTCTATGCTTTGCAAGATTATCCTCTACATAATTTATCAGGATATGCGGGTTGGGCTATTAATTCAGAAATAACTCAAAGTGCAACTAAAGAAAGTCCATTACTCATTACTCATTGGTACTATTGGGGACAACAACTTTATCGGTCTATTAATCCGTATAAATTAGATTTAAAAGCTCCAAGTTTGTTAGAAATTCCTGCCTATACAAAATTACCAGAGTGTTTAGACGCAGTCATTGCTGAACAAGATGAAAGATTAGATATTTCTGATACCGATGCTAAAAAAATTACTGGCTCTATTCCAGCCATGCATGGTGTTATTCCGAAGGGCGGTATATTTAAACAAGGCGATGTGATTTTAAAAAAAGATGAGAAGCTAACTCCTGAAAAATTAATTGCCTTAAGACGGGCTGGAATCAAAGAATTATCTATATATAAGAATCCAAAAATTCTCATTTTAAGCATGCATTCTTTTGATAAAGATGAAATGAGTGAGGAAAGTCTCTATGTTAAAGATGTCTTGAAAACATGGGGATATGAACACGTAGAAATAAAATTACTTAAACCTGAACGTTTCGATGCAGCATTTAATAATCTTAAAAAAGATAATGACCCAGCTTTAGATGACTCATTAACGACAAGCAGAGATCAATATATAAACTTCTTTGAAGAACAAACCTCGAATTTTGATGTCATTATTTGCTGCACATATCAAAATAACCGTTCTGCTTTATTTCAGCTTGAAAAACTTCCAATCTTTGATCAAAGCAGCATGTCATCGGCCTTGAATACGCGTTGTATGCCAGCTAATGAAATCAAAATTCTTAAAGGCAAAGATAGGACTCCACCTAGTCGTGAGACAGTGCAGATATATGATGAAAGCGGTAATCATAAAGGTATGCGTGTAGTCGTTACAGAAGACAAAGCGACTATTATTAATTTACCGGGTGATATCCAAGATATTGCAATTCTGATGCATGCTTTTGTGAAATATATTTTGAATAAGCATATCTCAGACTTTTTTGATCATGCTTACTTTAAAGGTAAAGCTGACATAGAGATTGTTCCTGATACGACAAACAGAAAATTGTTATGGGGAAACTATAAGGCTCAAGAAAATGGGGAATATTTATTAGAAATTATTGAGAAACAGCAGCCATATCAAATTGAACCGTTTTTTAAAGCGAACTGTATTGTGATGGTTCCGTTTCAAGAGCAGGTAATTACAAAAGGCACTGATTTATATTTTATGAAAATAGATTAAGCCTAATTTCTATTTATAATTTAATTGGGCGCTGTAACCTCAGAAATCTGTAACCTTTTCTCATTTTTAAAAGGTTATACCCTCAAAAGCTTACTCTATAAAAAGTCATGTAAACTCGAATATCTTTACATGACTTAAAAAGCTCTGAACTATAATGGTTTAGGGCTTTTTTATTGATTTGTATAAAATTATATAGCAGATCAAACCTTATAACATCGTAATTACTGAACTATTGATACAAGTTTATTTAGCATTACCTAAAGCCCTCTAGTCAGGACTTTAATTTTTTAAATTTCTTTTTGGTTTACTCTTTTTGATAATTCTTCTACCGTTTCGACTCGCTCAGAGTAACGATCAGTAAAATACCTAGTTTGGCCTCGAGTGAGTAAAGTGAACTTAAATAATTCCTCCATAACATCTACAATACGATCGTAATATGATGATGGTTTCATTCGGTCTTCATCATCAAATTCTAAAAATGCTTTTGGGATCGAGGATTGATTTGGGATCGTAATCATCCGCATCCATCGACCTAATATTCGCATTTGGTTCACACTATTAAATGATTGCGAACCGCCACTAACTTGCATAAGTGCTAATGTTTTTCCTTGGGTAGCTCGTATTGCACCACCTGCTAATGGAATCCAATCAATTTGGGATTTTAAAATTGAACTCATCGAACCGTGACGTTCAGGAGAGCACCATACCATTCCTTCAGACCAAGCAAGTAAATCATGCAGTTCTTTAACCTTTGGATGTTCTGTATCAGCATCCTCTGGTAATGGTAAACCCTTCGGATGAAATATTTTTACTTCAGCTCCAAAATGTTCAAGAATTCGACCTGCTTCTAGAACAGCTAGGCGGCTATACGAGCGTTCTCGATTAGAGCCATAAAGCAATAATATGCGTGGAGAATGATCAAGTTGAGTTGGTTGAATTTGTTCGAATGATGGTGTTGGAAGTAGATCAAGGTCAATATTCGGGAGATTTAAATCTGAATTATTCATTTGGATAATACTTTTTCTTTAACCAGAGGGAAACGGTTACTAAAGAGATTAAAACTGGTACTTCAACCAATGGTCCGATTACAGTTGTAAAAGCAACTGGAGAGGCGATACCAAAGGTCGCAATTGCTACGGCCAAGGCTAACTCAAAGTTATTACCTGCTGCTGTAAAAGAAATTGCTGCTGTACGTGGGTAATTATTTCCCATGCGTTTACTCATAAAGAAGCTCACAAAGAACATCACTACGAAATATATGGTTAATGGAATAGCAATTCGTAATACATCTAGGGGAAGACTAACAACATCACCACCTTTAAGGCTAAACATTGCAACAATAGTAAATAGCAGAGCAATTAGGCTGAGGGGGCCGATTTTAGGTAAGAAGTTTCCTTGATACCATTCTAAACCACGTGATTTGATTAAAATCAGTCGTGTTAAAAAGCCAAGAATAAAAGGAATACCAAGATATATTAATACTGCATGAGTGATAGTCCAAAAATCGACATTAATCACTTGCCCTGCAACACCAAAATAAGGGGGTAAGAATGTTAAGAACAACCAAGCATATGTACTGAAGAATAGAATTTGGAATATGCTGTTAAATGCAACGAGTGCGGCAACATATTGATTATCACCACATGCAAGCCCATTCCAGACTAATACCATTGCAATACAACGGGCCAAACCGATTAAGATTAATCCTGTCATGTATTCTGGATAGCTATGTAGGAAAATAATTGCTAAAACAAACATGAGTACTGGTGCAATAACCCAGTTTTGTACTAAAGAAAGAATAAGAGTTCTTTTATCTTTAAACACTCGTGGCAATGAAGCATAGTCAACCTTTGCTAGTGGGGGATACATCATTAAGATTAGCCCAATGGCAATAGGAATATTAACTGTATCAACACTCAGATTGTTTAATGCGGTGGATGCTTGAGGGGAAAAAACACCGATAGCAATTCCTAATGCCATGGCAATGAAAATCCACAGCGTTAAGTTACGATCTAAAAAGGATAACCCTGATTTGGTCATGTCTTACTCTTTAATCAATATGAGAAATTTGATTAATTTCAGTGATGAGGTGTGATCGATTTAAATGCGTTGTATCTAAGGCAAATAAAGCATCTAAACGGCGATTAATATGATCAACTGTATACTGGAATGCTTTTAATTTTTCTTCTTTTGGTAGATCCAAATGAGAAGGATCGGATAGTCCCCAATGAGCTTTAATTGCACCACCTAAATATAGAGGACAAGCTTCTTGAGCTGCTGAATCACAAACGGTAATCACAACATCTGGTTGGTATTTTTCACAGTCATCAATACTCTTACTCCATAGACCTTCTGTAGATAAGCCTAAATTTTCAAGCGTTTCTAAAGTTAAAGGATGAACTTGTCCTGATGGTTTGCTACCAGCACTATATGCAATCCAACCTTCTGGAGCGCGACTATTAAATAGGACTTCTGAAAGGATGCTTCGGCAACTATTTCCAGTACATAAAAATAAGAATTTCATGAATATTACTCGCAATGAATTGAAATTGACGAATTAAATTCCTTTGTATTGATCAAGTCGTCATTTTGATTTGAGATGATTTCTAAAACTGATTTTGCCCAATCTGGCAGATTGGGATTTAAACGGTAATAAACCCATTGGCCCTGTCTTTGATCAAGCAAAATAGAAAGATTTCTAAGCAAGGCCAAATGTCTGGAAATCTTCGGTTGGCTTAAATCTAATTGCTGGGTTAATTCACATACACAGACGTTTTCCTTGGCAATTATCATTTTCAAAATGTCTAAACGTGTTGAATCCGAGAGACATTTAAAAAAGTCTGTTTGATCCATTTTTCGATACCAATATATTCTATAGTTTGAATATACGCATATCCATATATTTATGCAATACTTCAATTTAACGATAAGCTTATGTTCAAAGAAGTTGATTTAGATTGTCTAATAACACTGTTCCCCACTTCCTAAAATTCCCGACCTTTATAAACCCCAATTTAACAATCACTTACTAATTATTTATCCTTACTTTTTAATGATCTAATTTAAAACAAATGTCATTTTGTGTGCTTGACTGCTAAAGGGTAGAGCACTATCCTTTGCCTGCTGGCCACATTGCCAGTCGGTTTTAGCAGACCGTTCCGAAAAGCATTAAAAGTTAATTCTTTTAGTGACGAACCCTCGTGCCCCCTCTACGGTGGAACGGGAGGGGGACACCTTCGGGTGTGCTGGGTTTTTTCGGCCAGTCTGCTAACCCCCTTTCGTTCTGCCACCATAATTCTATAAATGTCTGGCAGAACTCCCAATAAAAAGGAGTTGGCTTTGCACATTCTTAATTTGTTGGCAGCCTTTGCCAAAAGCTATAACGACACGACTTAAACTTTTAAAGCAGTTTGAATATCTACAAATTTTCAGGCTTTAATTCGTCACGTCTAAAAACTTAGTTCAACAATAAAACTTGAGATGTGCCAAGCACAGTCTTTACGGGCTTTGCTATGCCTTTTTTTCTCCCAAAAAAGTATCTCATTTAGAAACAACAAGAATTTATAACGGTAAAAATATGCCAAATTTAGTTCTCCCAACGCGTGCCATAGAAGTTGTTAATACATCCATTCATTTGTTTCACCATCACGGATTTCATACTGTGGGCATTGATCGAATTGTGAAAGAGTCAAAAATTCCAAAAGCGACTTTTTATAACTACTTTCACTCTAAAGAGCGGTTTATCGAAATCTGTTTGATTGTGCAAAAAGAACGCTTAAAAGAAAAAGTGATTTCAATTGCTGAACATGTAAATCATACAAATGTGATTGATCAATTAAAGAAACTTTATTTCTTACATACCGATTTAGAAGGGCAGTACTATTTATTGTTTAAAGCCATTTTTGAAACGAAACTGACCTATCCAAAAGCCTATCAAGTCGCAGTGAGATATAAAACATGGCTAACCAATGAAATCTATAGCCAGCTTAGAACACTCAAAAACGAGGTGACTTTTCAGGACGCCAAACTATTTTTATATATGATTGAGGGCGCAATTATTCAACTTTTAAGCTCCAATGTGGCAATCGAGCAGGAAAAGGTGCTGGACTGTTTTTTGGAAGGAGTTGTGGCTAATAAAAAATGAATAGCTGTATGTGATTAAAAAACTAAATTATAGAACTTCATTCATAGCCTGAAAATGTTGCTTTAATGAGTCTAAGAAAAGCTGAACCTTTTTTGGCGTTTTTGGTCCATACGGTGTAGTTGCATAAAAATGAACCGTTGATGAAAATATATTCTCTGAACAATTAATAATAATTCCATCATCTTCATATTTTTTTGCCAAAAAATCGGGAATAAATAAAATACTGTGATTCTTTTGGCAAAAATCTAAAAGAATTTCTATATTATTACAAATTAATTGAGGGATTGAATTTATCAGTTTATCTTTTAAATCTGATCTTGAATATAATAATATATTATAATTTCTTAATTCTTCTATGCTTTTAGGTTTTCCATGTTTATTTAAAAATGCAGTCGTTGCATAAAAGTTTCTTTTATACGTATCTAGTAAAAAGATATTTTGTTCTTTAATTTCCTCATCAATTTTTAAAATAATATCAAATTTATTTTCATTGATGTCTATTGAGTTTTCGGAAAATAAAAGATCAATTTCAATATTAGGGTATTGAATTAAAAAATTGGAAATAATATCTGAAAAGCATGTTTGTACAAAAGCATGAGGAGCGCTAATTTTTAATATGCCTTCAGGGTACTTTTGATCATAGATGAAATCATTGGCAGCTAAATCTAATTCTTTAACAATAACTTTACAACGTTGATAAAACTTCTCTCCTGAGCGGGTAAGGTCCATCTTTCTGGTGTTACGTATAAACAATGATGTACTAAATAGACTTTCTAAATAAAAGATTCTTTTAGAAACTTGATCTCTAGTAATACCTAAATCTCTAGAGGCATGACTAAAATTTCCAGTTTCTACGACACTAATGAAAGTATTAATACAGTCTAGTTTATCCATTAAATTTTGAAAGGTTAAATTGGCGTGTCGCTAAACTATATTATGATGTTCTACTTATCAATCATTGTATCTTTGGGGGATACAGTTTGTATTTAAATAAATATCTAGTAGTTTACATTTATTTTTGATTTTATATAGTCTGTTAATTTTGTTTTTTTAGCGGTGGTAGATTGTTTAAATAATTATTTTAAATATTTAAATTAAGAATCATTGTTTTTTGAAATATTAATATGTGACTGAAAGAATTAATATTTATATTTTTAATTGATATTTTAAATTTTTCATAAATTTCTTGGGTTTAAAAATGAAATATCAATGAGGTAACGAGATGAGTGACTTAATTAATAATAATCCTGTGTGGGTAAAAAAAATCTTATCAATTCATGGATTACTGCCACTTCTTCGACTTGCATTAGTTTCAGCCTATTTAGTCGGTGGAATTAATAAATTAATAGGGTTTCATATGGCTATTGAGGAGCAGGCGAGTTTCGGTTTACAGCCTGCTTGGCTCTGGGCATCTACGGCTATTTTTATTGAAATTGTTGGCTCGCTCTTGGTTATTTTTAATCGTTTTGTCTGGTTAGGAGCTGGGGCTTTAGGCTGCCTAACAGCAATAGCGATGCTGGTTGCAAACGATTTTTGGAATCATACAGGCCCAGCATTTTTTAGTACGTTTAATAGTTTCTTTGAACATCTCGGTCTCATTGCAGCTCTAGTGATGGTCACCATTCTTTCTAATCAACAAACAAAGTCACAATAAGTTGTAGTACTCAATTCTTACGGAGTCTTTTATGCGTAAATCATTATCAGCCTTGCTTTTAAGCACAATGTTAGTGGGCACAAATGTTGCCATTGTTCCTCAAGTTTTAGCAAAAACAACAACCAGTGTAAAAAGTGAAGCGCCCGGTGTAGCCCCTCAATACGATACAACGCATGTGTATGTTAACCCAGAAGACTTCGATAAATTTACCGACAGCTTAGTGGCGACTTTTGGCGGGACTAAATCTAAACAGGGCGTTTTTCAGGTGACTCCAACACCAAGTCAGACCATTTCCCAGCTTGTATTGACTCCAGTAGGAACACTGTCTGTATTTGGTTTTAAAACTCCGGTTCCACATCCTTTTGGTTTAGAAAGAACAGGCTATTTAGTCAAAGATATGGATGCAGCCGTACAGTCTGCTAAAGCAAATGGGGCAGATGTGATTGTGGATGCATTCCCTGACCCGATCGGGCGCGATGCAGTCATCCAATGGCCGGGTGGTGTGAATATGCAGCTCTATTGGCACACGACTAAACCGAGCTATAACAAATTAGAAACTGTTCCAGAAAATCGTATTTATATTTCAAAACAAAGTGCCGATTCTTTTGTTAAAAAGTTCGTCAACTTCTCGCACGGTAAAGTGGTTTCAGATAACTCAAAAGCGGCTGGTGTAGAAATTGGACGCCCAAATGAAACGTATAGACGTATTCGCGTTGAATCTGATTTCGGAAAAATGACAGTGTTGGTCACCGACGGTCATCTTCCATATCCATATGGACACGATATGACGGGTTATGAAGTCAAAAATTTATCTGAGACTTTAGATAAAGCGACAAAAGCTGGTGCGACAGTCTTGGTGAATGCCTATAAATCAGAGGGTCGTGAGGCGGCTATGGTACAGTTTCCAGGTGGTTATATTGCCGAAATCCATGCATCTATCAAGTAATTTATTAGCTTAATGATGGATAGAAACCGACACTCATATTGCCTAGGGGCAGTGTGAGTGTAAAAGACTAAGTCTCTGCAATGACCTATTTATTACCATGGATACCAATATGGCCCAGCCTATTTCTAATGATAGAAACGATCGAATTAACTACTCAGAAACTTACCTTAAAATAATTAAAATGAGTTTATTAATGACGGGTAGTTTATTTCTTTATGAATTTGCTCATGCGGAAAATGAGGCTTCAAATACAAATGCATGTCCAACTCGTCCAAAGATTTCAACGAATCGGTGGCAAGAAAATTGGGATGTTTTAAAAAACCCGTATGTCCCAAAAAAAATAGGGGATAATTTCAAATATATACCCTTTGGCACTAATAATTATTTGTCATTGGGTGCGAATATTCGTGAGCGTTTTGAAATCAATAATAATGCGAGATTTGGCAGTGGAAATAATCAAGCCGATCGCTATTTAATTCAAAGATTACAAGTTCATGCAGATGCCCGTATTGGCGATCATTTACAATTATTTACTCAGCTCAGTGACGCGCGAGCGTTTGATAAAAAGAATATTAGCACTACAGATCAGAATAGACTTGATGTAGAGCAAGCTTTTATTGCTTGGGTGAGTCCTTTAAACAATGGAACTTTTAAGTTTAGAGTGGGCCGTCAAGAGATGGCTTTTGACTTACAGCGTTTTATTTCAAATCGTGAAGGCCCAAACGTTAGGCAAGCCTTTGATGGAATTTGGTCGGGTTATGAATATGGCGATTGGAGAGTTTTAGGTTATCTCACCAGACCTGTTCAAATTGAAAAAGATTCAACTTTTAATGACCACTCGAAACGTAATTTAAGTTTTAGCGGTTTTCGCGTAGATAAACAAAATGTGTGGGAAGGTGAGTTATCTGGTTATTACTCGCGTTATGAACGGGATAATGCATCTTTTACGAGCGTTAAGGGCGATGAAATTCGAGACTTATATGACGTTCGTCATATGGGTAAAAAGAATAATATCGATTGGGATGTTGAAAGTATGCTTCAACATGGAAGAATTGGTGGACAAACTATTCAAGCATGGGGACTCAGTAGTATTACAGGATACACGTTTGCTGACCAAGCTTGGTCACCACGCTTAGGCGTCCAATTTGATATTGCCACAGGCGATAAAAATGCCAACGATAATGAGCTCAATACTTTTAACCAGCTCTTTGCAAATGGCTCATACTTTACTTTGGCGGGTTACAGTGGCTACAGTAATATTATTCACATAAAACCATCTCTGACACTTAAGCCTTCAGATAAACTTACTCTGTTAAGTGCTTTAGGTTTGCAGTGGCGTGAAACCACCAATGATGCAGTTTATTTCCAAGGTAATAACAGCATGGCAAACACAGCAGGGCAAGGTTCAAGCTGGACGGGAGCATATATTCAACTGAGAGCAGACCAAAAAATAAATTCTAACTTGTCTGTTGCTGCCGAAGGAGTGCACTTTGAAGTCGGAGATACCATTAAGAAAGCAGGTGGGAAAGACTCAAATTATTTAGGTCTTGAACTTAAATATGCATGGTAAAAATAGAAGAGAAAAGATATGAACACAGATTTAAAGCAAACTAAAATTGGCCATTATCAAAATTTAAATATTGAACTCGTGACTTGGGACTGTGCTTCGGCCGAGGTTGAACTTTCCTGTGCTTGTATCTTTGAACATGAAATGAATAACCGTTCTTTTTCGGGTGGTTTGGCACACTTAGATGATGCTCTAAATGGAAGACTAGATCTGCTACGAAAAAATAACTGGTTTAGCGCGAAATTGAATGATGTTCTTTTAATAAATCAGACTCCCTCAACCATACAAGCATCTAAAGTTTTACTCATAGGAATGGGGAAACCAGAAGAATTTACATTAGAGAAAATCGAGATCGCGATAAAAACTGCTGTAAAGACAGCGCATCAACTGGAACTTAAAAGTGTGGCATTTGCGCCGAGTATTTTAGATACAGGTCTGAATCCTCCTGCTGGTTTAAATGAACTCATGCTAAGAAGTTTAAAAGAAGAATTAGACAAACATCATCAACTTTATCTGCAAAATTTAGTCAAAAAATCTGAAATTGAAAGATGGGTTTTTGATTCAGGTTTTCAAAATTATGATGCTAAGGCTGAGCAATATATAGCATCTTTTGCCAAAGTTTTTACTCAAGATGAATTCTGATTTTAAAAACAAAATTCAGTAAAGCATTATAAAAAGAAATATGCTGTTAAATTAACTGCATCAACCTGAAAGATGCAGTTTAATTATAAATTTTAAGAAATTTCTAAAATTTTTTGGGCGATATATAAATCTTGGATCGATAACCCTGAACTATCATAAATTGTAATTTGTTGCTGAGATTGCCTACCTTGAACGTTTGTTAAAAGCACATCACCGATATTTATTAACGTTGCAGACTCAGGCGCATGTTGAAATTCACCAATAAGTTTAGACAGGACATTAAGATCGCAAAATAAACCACTATGTGAAAATAACTCTGGCGGTAACTCTTGTTTGCCTTGTTTATCTGAACCCATAGATGAAATATGAGTACCAGCTTTGACCCATTCTGCTTGAAAAAGAGGAGTGTGCGAAGAGGTTGCAGTCACAATAATATCAGCCTGTTCACAAGCATCTTTTGCACTCGTGATTTGAAGCTTAACACCTAAGGGTTGAAGGTCTTCTGCCATTTTTTCAGCTTTACTTTGGTTGCGTCCTACTATCAACATCTGTTCGAAATTTCTAATTCTTGCTAAAGCCTCACATTCATATTTGGCTTGATTTCCTGTACCAAATATCGCTAATACTTTTGAATCTTTTCTTGCTAATACATTGGTTGCAACTGCATTAGAAGCCGCCGTACGAAATGCATTTACTTTGCCTGCTTCGATGGCTGCTGCCATTTTTCCATTGGCTTGATTAAATAATAAAATAAGCGCGTTATGTCGAGGCAAACCATTTTTAGGATTATCTTCCCAAAAAGAACCAACTTTAAGGCCAGCTAAGTGCTGAGTCGCCGATGACTTAACGCTAAAGGTATTTTTGCTATCGGACGCTTGACCATGGATCACAGGAAAACTTTTAGTTTCTGGTTGAGTTGCAGCAATTAAAGCTTGGTAAATCGCATCATAAGCCAGTTCATGATTGACAAGATTCAGACTCAGAAATAAATCTCATCACCATCTCCAAAAGTTTATTTAAATTAAGATGCGAATAGGTCAAGAGGCCTGTGTATGTGTAATGTCTATCTATGACGTTTTAAAAGAAATCATAGATAGATCTCAGGCTTTTATTTCGCTGATAAAAATTCTACATATTTAGAAATATCGACATTCCCGCCACTAATAATGATGCCTATACGTTTGCCTTTTAACTCATGTTTTAAATTACGCGCAGCAGCAAATCCGAGACAGCCTGTCGGTTCAACGACCATTTTCATTCTTTCAGCAAAGAACTTCATACAGCTAATCAGGTCTTCATCTTCTACTGTCAAAATGTCATCAACTTTTTGTTGAATAATAGGAAAAGTTAATTTGCCTAAATATTGAGTTTGAGCACCATCGGCAATCGTTTGTGGGGTATCAATATGGACAATTTCTCCTTTTCTAAAGGACATTTGCCCATCATTTCCTAGGGCAGGTTCAACACCATATATTTTACAGTTTGGCGAGAGTTTGCGAGCGGATAGGGCAGAACCCGCTAATAACCCCCCACCACCCAAACATACAAAGAGGTAATCTAAATCGCCTACTTCTTCAAATAACTCTTTTGCGGCAGTTCCTTGACCAGCAATTACATACGGATGGTCATAAGATGGAATGAGTGTCAGGCCATTTTTTTCCGCTATATCTTTTCCAATTTGTTCTCGATCTTCTGTATAGCGATCAAATTCAACAATATTGGCTCCATATTCTCGCGTCGCTGCCATTTTTGCAGCAGGCGCATCTTTAGGCATGATGATAGTTGCCGGAATACCAAGGATTTTTGATGACAGCGCAATGGCTTGTGCATGATTTCCGGAAGAAAAAGCAACTACACCAGCTTTTTTTTGAGCCTCATCGAACTGTAGAAGTGCATTCATTGCACCACGAAATTTGAAAGCGCCAATACGCTGAAAATTCTCACATTTAAAGAATACTTCTGCTTCGAATTCCTTGTTAACAGTACGTGAAGTTAAAACAGGAGTTTTATTTGCAAAACCTTTTATACGTTCAGCAGCGGCTGTGACATCTTCATAAGTTGGAAGGGTTAAATTTTTCATAATTAAACCTAATGCTATTCAATGTTTTTGGATGCAAGATTTCGTATCGCGCAAGGAACACACTAAATATTTACCTTGTTTAGATAAAATATGTACTTTTAGATAAAATGTCTAATACATTTTTCTAATGTGATAACAATGAGATATAAGATTTTGATTTACATTAAGTTTAAAATTAGATAAAAAGTCTAAATTAATATTGGCATACTTCACGCTAGGGTTTGAAATAGTCAGTAAGTCATTTGGAGAAAATAAATTGGGAAATCGCGATAAACATTTACTCACTCAACTAGATACAATCGCAAAGGGCTTAAGTGAAACACTATCTCCCTTTTGTGAAGTTGTTGTCCATGACTTAACAAATCCTGAGCATGCCATACTCTCCATCCACAATAACTTATCTGGTCGAAAAGTTGGAGATCCGGCAACTGAGTTAGGACTTGCCAGAATCATGTCTCCAGAATTTCCAAATCTGATTTCAAATTATGCAAATCAGTTTGCTGATGGCCGTCCCGCAAAAAGCACATCTATTGGCATTAAAGATGAAGAGGGCCAGTATGTGGCCGCTTTGTGTATGAATATTGATTTAACTCTATTTAAAGGCATGCAAAGTGCTTTAGAGCATTTCACTAAAATTGAAACTGATAGTATTGTTGAAAATCTGGAACCGAATGGGACTGAAGCAATTCGAAAATATATCGATCAATTTGCCTCAAAACATGCCACTACACCCCGTATGTTAAAACTCAATGAGAGAAAGCAATTAATACATGAGTTAAAGAATAATGGTTTGTTAGACATTAAAAAGGCTGTAGAGACAGTTGCACAACATTTAGGTATATCAAGAGCGAGTGCTTATTTGTATGTAAAAAAAACTTAAAAGATTCTTTATAATTTATGAGGTTCGAATAGTGTATTTAAACCTGTGTTGAAATGGGTATTACGTAACCTTTGTACTTTTTGAAAGGTTGCTCTGCCAATTTTTTGTTGCAGAAGCTGTATCTTATTTATCAAAAAACAACTTGTTTATTAAGCATGACTCATTTAAATAATGAAATAGGAATACAACAAGAATCTCTGTCGCTTTATGAGGAGGTAGTTATTTGAAGTTATTTATTATTATATTTATTGCAATTTTTTCTAGTATTGGACTGATCTGTTTAATTGCTCTACTCAGAAATCTAAAAAATAACTCGTCATCTGGCGAACATGATCATTCATCTTCTTCAACACATCATTTTCACGATAATAGTCCTAGCCATCATAGCTCTAGTTATTCAAATGATTGTTCATCATCTTCAGATTCAGGTAGCTGCGATAGCGGCGGTGGCGGAGATTAAAAAAAGCCCTTTATGCAAAGGGCTTTTAATGATTTAAGGTAAGTCAAACCAGATAAATTGACTATCTTCAGTTGCCTGAATCGTAGCTTTATCTTCAAAAACGAAAGCATCACCTGCTTTGACTTCTTGATCACCAATATGGATGACACCTGAAATCACGTGAACATAGTTCACTTTTTTAACTGGCTCAACACTTAACTCACGTTCTTTTTCCAATACAGCCGACTTTATCTCTACATTTTGACGAATATGCATCGGTGCATTTGCATCAGGCCCTGCAATTAAATGCCATTTGTTTGGATCATTACGTGGGTCAAGGTTAATTTGCTGGTAATTTGGCTCAGCTTCTTTTACGTTTGGAATAATCCAGATTTGTAATAAATGTACAGGCGTATCAGTGTTGTTGATTTCACTGTGGGCAACACCTGTGCCAGCGCTCATTAACTGCCATTCACCTGCTTTAATCTGGCCTTCATTTCCCATCGTGTCGCGGTGTGAAATTGCACCATCGAGCACACAGGTTAAGATTTCCATATTGTCATGCGAGTGCGTACCAAAACCATTATGCGCATCAATTCTGTCGTCATTAATCACGCGTAGTGCACTGACGCCCATATATTTAGGGTTGTACCAGTTACCAAATGAAAAGCTATGATACGACTCTAACCAACCCGCTTTTACATGACCTCGATCTTCACCACGATGTAGATAAGCATTCATGATCTAATCTCCCAAATTTTTATTTATCTCTTGAGAAATATAGTAACGTTCTATAGGGGATAGAAAAATAGGATTACTGCAACATGTCGTTTCAAAATTGATATGATTTTTTTATTTTTTCTTGTTTGTTGCATTTTTAATAATAAAAAAGACCTGCCATGATGGCAGGTCTTTTAAAGAATATATGGATTACTCAAGGAATTTAACAGTTACGCCAGAACGTACTTTATTTCCTAAATCGTTTGCATCCCAGTTTGTTAAACGGATACAACCGTGCGATGCAGTTTTAGAAATTAAAGATGGGTTTGGTGTTCCGTGAATACCAAAAGATTTTTTACTTAAACCAATCCAGATATTACCCACTGGAGCATTCGGGCCAGGTGGTAAAGAAAGAGGTTTTAAGTTTTTACCTTGTACGAAGTTCGAAGGTGAATAGCTGTACCAAGGGTTACGAGCCACACCAACTACCTTGTAAGTACCGGCCGGAGAAGGCGTATCAGTACTGCCAATTGTCGCAGGAAATGAGGCAATCATTTGGTTCCGGCTATTGAAGAGATACAATTGTTTTGCACCTTTATGGGCAATAATCAAATGAATATCTTCTGGTAAATCATTGCGCACGTTTGGAACAATGATTTTTTCACCCGCTTTTTTGAATGTCGCAGTTGGGTTTAATTTTTTTAAGAAACCTTCATCAATATGAAATTTCTCGCCCAACATTTCGGTTACACGCGTGTAGTACAAACCTTTCATTTTAGCTTGTAAAGCGTAGTCAGAAGGAATCGACTCAGCATATGGACCTTTTAGGTCAGCATCAGAAATCGTGTATTCAATAAATGCTGGTTTGGTTTGTTTAGCAACCAATGCATCCCAAGTTTCTTTGGTTAGATCACCAGTAGGTGATAGACCATTCATTTGTTGGAATGAAGAAATTGCTTTTAATGTATTTTTACCACTCATGCCGTCAATTGCACCTGGCGATGCATGTGCATTATTAAGCATTACATGGGCACGCGCATAAACTGGAAGTTGGCCTTTACCAATATTTTCAGACCATTCTGCCGAGTTTAAGCTATCTAAAGTCCATGATGCAGCGGTTGTCGCAGGAGCCGTAGACGCAGCAGCGCTTTTAGCAACAGCTGGGGTAGACGCCGCGATGCCTGATTCAGCATTTGGATCTTCAGTTTTCTGTAAATTTTGTAATGTTGTTGACGCTCGATTTAGGTCATTTTGTTCTTGAGCGGTAATTTGTGTCGAAGCTTGAGCTTTTACAGTTGAAACTGCATCTACTGCTAAAGGATCAATCGGATCTTCTACAGGAGCTGATACCTTTTTAGGATTCAGGGGTTGCTCAGTTGTTGAAGCAGCAAAAGCAACATTAGCAATAATACAACTTAAACTCATAGCGAGTAATGAGCGAACAAACATGTAATTCAACCTTAAGAATTTTCATATAAGCAATAGGGAATTGATCTAATCTCAAAGTGCATAAAACTACCAATAACTCATTTCTATGAGCCCAAGATTGGCAATTTAGTGATTAAAAGAATATCCAATGACCCCAATGTAACATGTTGCAAGTATTGCAGAAAACCCCACGGCTTGCAGTAGACTTTTGTGTAAATATGCATTTTTTAGTAGATTGACGAGTTTTTTGTGTGAAATTGAAATTATAAAAATGTCTCTGTTTTTGTTATGATGCTGCCACATAAAGAAGATAGAGATTGGTAATGACGACTTTGAAAAATGATCGTTTCCTCCGTGCTTTGTTACGCGAACCTGTAGATACCACACCAGTGTGGATGATGCGTCAAGCAGGGCGTTATTTGCCTGAATATCGTGAAACACGTTCAAAAGCAGGCGATTTCCTATCTTTATGTAAAAATACAGATTTTGCCTGTGAAGTGACTTTACAACCTTTGCGTCGCTATGATTTAGATGCAGCAATTTTATTTTCAGATATTTTAACTATTCCAGATGCACTCGGTTTAGGACTTTATTTTGAAACTGGCGAAGGCCCTAAGTTTCAAAAGACCGTACGTACTGAGCAAGATGTCGCAAATTTACCAAAGTTAAATGCAAAATCAGATCTTGATTATGTGATGAATGCCGTAAGCACGATTCGTTCTGCTTTAGGTGGTCAAGTTCCACTGATTGGTTTTTCTGGCAGCCCTTGGACGTTAGCAACTTACATGGTTGAAGGTGGTTCAAGTAAAGAATTCCGTTATACCAAGCAGATGATGTACGCTCAACCAGAAGTTTTGCATGCTTTGCTTGATCATTTAGCAGACTCAGTCATTGACTATTTAAATGCTCAAATTGATGCCGGTGCCCAAGCCATCCAGATCTTTGATAGCTGGGGCGGGGCATTAGCACACCGTGAATATGTCGAATTCTCTTTAAACTACATGAATAAAATCATTGCAGGCTTACAACGTGAGAAAGATGGTCGACGTATTCCTATCATTGTGTTCACTAAAGGTGGCGGTCAATGGTTAGAGCCAATGATCACCACAGGTGCTGATGCATTAGGATTAGATTGGACAACACCATTAAATACGGCTCGAACTACAGTGGCTGGACGTGTTGCTCTGCAAGGGAATCTTGATCCGGCTGTTTTATATGGTTCGGCTGCTTCAATTGAGAAAGCAGTAAAAGCGATGTTGGACGATGCCTACGCAAATGGTGAAAAGACCGGTTACATTGCTAACTTGGGCCATGGGATTACTCAGTGGGTAGACCCTGCACAACCAAAAATCTTTGTAGATACAGTGCATGAGTATAGTGCTAAATATCTAGGATAGTTTTTGTGCGCCATCTAACTTTACCGTTTCAATTTATCGGCAAGGCTGTTTCGGCAGCCTTGTTTGGTATTTTGCTTTTAATTGCTTTTGCTTTAACAGCACCGATGGGAAGCCACGAATATATGGGCTTCTATCGTTATGATTATTTGCTGACTTATGCAGTGTTAATCCAGATCTGCCTACTCTATTTAAAACTGGAGTCATGGGCAGAAGCCAAGGTCATTGCTTTATTTCACGTCATGGCAATGGTCATGGAAATATTTTTAACGCATCCAGCGATTGCATCGTGGCAATATCCACAGCCCGCCGTATTTAAAATTTTAACTGTGCCTCTATTTGCAGGTTTCATGTATTCGGCTGTAGGTAGTTTTTTTGCACGCTCTATACGACTGTTTCAGGTGTCTTTTGAAAAACTTCCAAGTTTTGCAACTATGCTATTACTGGCATTTTTCTCATATATAAATTTTATGAGTAAATTTTTTGTACCTGACATTCGCTATATTTTATTTGCGATTAGTATTTTTATTTTTTGGAAAACAAAACTTTATTTTCAGTTAAATGAATATAAATTCAAAATTCCGATGTTACCTGTGTTGTTTACACTCGCGTTTCTGATCTGGATTGCTGAAAATATAAGTACTTTTTATAAAATCTGGCTCTATCCAAGTCAGGTCGATGCTTGGCATATGGTCGGTTGGGGCAAGTTAGGGTCGTGGTATTTATTGTTAATTTTAAGTCTGGTACTTGTGCTTAAAATATTAGGCAACAGAGATAATCAAGGTAACTGGAATTTAAGATAATTTTTCTTTTGCACTTTTTATCATATTGTTTATTTTTTAATTGCTAAATCACAACCTTCTCGTTATCTTTAATATCGTGTAATAAAAATTACACATAACAATACAACACATAAGAAACAATCAATAATGATTTTGGAGATTTACATCTATGTTAAAAAAATTAGCTTTAGCTGCTTTATTAGCAGCTGGTTCAACTGTTGCAATGGCTGACAACGATGTGGGCTGTGGTGTGGGTACACAAGTATGGGCTGGCAAAAAAGGAGTAGCGCCTAAAATTCTTGCTGCAACAACAAACGGTATTTTTACTAACCAATTATTAGGGATCACTTTCGGTACTTTAGGCTGCCGTCAAGGCGGAACAGTAACAGCGCAAGTTGTAACATTCACAAATGAAAATGCAGAAGCTTTAGCACGTGATATGGCAGTAGGCCAAGGTGAAAGCCTGAACGTACTTGCTGAGTTAATGCAAATCAAACCTCAAGACAAAGACCGTTTCTTTAAAGTTTCAAAAGCAAACTTTGGTGAAATCTATTCTGCAAATAACCAAAATACCCTTCAAGTTTTAGCATCACTGCAAACGGTAATGGCTAAAGACGACGTTTTAAAAGCTTACGTATAAGTTTGAAACTGAAAACCCTGTCTTCTGGCAGGGTTTTTCTTATATTTAATGATAAAAATTGATGAGCTTAATGAAGTCAGTTGTTTTAGTTTTTGCCTCTTTGGCAGTTAATATTGCGTATTCAGCAGATATAAATCCATCTATTCAAAAATATTGGTCAATTGCAGAACAGAAAAACTTAGATCAAGACATTACATGGCAAAGACTCATGTATGCCAATAAAAACCATAAAAGTGATGTCACTTATTCTGGCTATTTCATGTCAGAAAATGGAAAAAATAATTTAAAAGAAGAACTGAAAGCTGATATCTCGGCATTATTTATGCCTGCTCAAGATAATCAGTCGATCCGCTGTAAGTTTCCGGCGCGCAGCCAATGGCTCATACAAAAAGTAGGCATTCAAGAAAATGAATTGCCTCAAGTTAAATGTTCAGAATTTGAAAACTGGATTGGGCAGATTAAGCCTCATAAAGCGACATTAATTTATGCAACCGATTTTATGGGCAATCCGAGCTCAATGTTTGGTCATACTTTATTGCGTTTAGACCCCAAAGATCAGCAACAATTAAATTTAGTTTCCTATGCTGTAAATTATGCAGCAACTGTGGCTGGGAACGACAATTGGTCATATGCATGGAAAGGCTTAACAGGGCAATATCCGGGTGAATATTCACTGATGCCTTATTATCGTAAGGTAAAAGAGTATGGCGATTTTGAAAGCCGTGATTTATGGGAATATGAGCTAAATTTAACACCTGAAGAAACACGATTTTTAGTGGCTCATATTTGGGAAATGCAACATGTGAGCTTTCCTTATTACTTTGTGAGCGATAACTGTGCCTATAGATTGTTGGGATTGGTTGATTTAGTAAAACCTGAGTCTAACCTACAAGAGAAATTCACTCATGCTTCCATTCCGATGGAAACCATCAAATCGATGCAGCAGCAAGGATTAACCAAAACTCCTGTATATCGACCAGCTTTAGAAACCCAGTTATTAGCCCAAGCTCATCAGCATGGTGCCTCATTAGCGAAGGTAGCTCATCAAATTGCGATGATGTCCACTCAGCAGTCTTCTCAGGTTCTAAAATCATTTAGTGAACAAGATCAGGCTAAGATTTTAGAGATGGCTTATGATGATTTATATCTTCAATTTACGAGTCGGCAAATAGAAGAAAGCATTGCTCAGCCACAATTGCGTCAACTTTTAGCATTAAGAAGTCAGATTGATTTAGACAAACAGCGTCAAGAACCTAAAAGACCAGCAAAAGAGCCAACTCAAGGTCACAATGCGCGTAATATTTCAGTGAAAGCAGGTGAGGTTCAAGGAGACAAGTTTATCGAACTTGGTCATCGCCAAGCCTATCATGACTTAATAGATCCTCAAGGAGGATATCGTGCGGGAACTCAATTACTCTTTTTAAATGGCAGTACACAGTGGAGAGATGACCATTTAAAACTAGAACATCTTGATTTGTTAGAAGTAAATTCTTATAACCCGATTCAACCTTTTAAAACACCGCTGAGTTGGGGATTTAATTTGGGTTGGCGTCAGGAAGCGATTCATGATGGTGCTTTTAGTGAAGAAAAACAGCATGGCGTAGCGAATTTTAATGCTCAAGTCGGATATAGCTTTGCTGACTATGAACGCAAACATATTTGCTATGGGCAACTACAAACCTACCTACAAGCCGGTTCAAATCTAGATAAAGGGTGGCGTGTGGGAATGGGCCCGACTTTAGGTTGTATGAACCAATGGTTTGAAAAATTCAACTCTGTCGTGCAAATTGAGTTGCCCTATTGGGAAGACCAAAACCAGTGGAATTTAAGACTAAACACACAGTGGCAATATGTGATTAATAGTAATAATACTGTTCGATTAAACTGGGATTATGAACAACAAAATCATCGAGACTGGATGAAATCAAGTCTAGGGTATGTTTGGTTCTTTTAAATAACATTACGAATGACACAAAGGGAAAAATGAATAAGATCATTTCTCCCTTTTTTGTTTTAAGAAAAGATTATTTCTTTATTGCATTCAACACTGCATAAGCTGCTTTAATACGCTCTTCATTGGGAATACGTTTATTGGTTAACATGACTAAACCAATATTTTCTTTAGGAATAAAGACAACATATGTTCCAAAACCGTTGGTCGAACCAGTTTTGTGGAACATCTTAACTGAAGGTTCTTTTGAAAGGGCAGTCACTTTATTAGATTTCATCACGATTTGCTCTGAATTACTGTCTAATAAAGCTTGCAAAGGTGCTGGATAAGAGAACTCTTCCCAACCCAATGCTTGATACATCGTACCTACTTGGTAGAAACCTTTATGTGTCTCATTAATTGCCTGTTGAATATCAGTCGGATATTTTTGTGGATTTAGATTGGCATCAACAAAATTCAGCATATCAGGTAAGGTCGATTTAACGCCGTACGCTGGTGCATCTAATGGGCCGGGGGTAACACGGATCGGCTTATTTTCTTGGTTATAGCCAAAAGCATAGTTTTGCATTTGAAGTTTAGGTACATTCACATAACTATGCTTTAAGCCAAGATCTGGAAAAATGGTTTTTTCTAAGACTTGGTCGAAAGGTTTTTTCATAGACAAAGCAACAATTTTTCCAAATAAACCAATACTTGGATTTGAATATTGTCTGTATTCACCGATTGAATTTTTAGGCTTCCAGTCTTTGAAAAAAGTTAAAACTTGTTGGTCTGTTTGGACTTCATCTGGAAATTGTAAGCCAAGGTTACCACTCGTATAGGTAGCAAGTTGAAGTAAGTTAACTTGGTCAATCGGTGTGTTTTTTAATTCTTTCCAATATTTTCCGGGTGTGTCATCAAAAGAAATTGTTCCTTTTGTTTTTGCATATCCGCCAGTTGTAGCAGTGAATAATTTACTCACAGAACCTAGTTCAAAAATGGTATTGCTATTTACAGCTTTTTTATCTTGAACGGATTGTAGACCATAATACATTTCATACTTTTTATTATTTTGGATGATGCCAACAGCCATACCGGGCACATCATATTTTTCTAATAATGGTTTAAAGTTTTGATCAACCTGTTTTTTAATTTCTTGCTCTTTTGGTGAATTACCCGCATAAATTGAGGTATTAAAAATAAAAAGAGGGGGTAAAAGAAAGCAGGAAATTTTGTTAAATCGCATTATTCACTCATACATCATTTAAAATTAAAGATGCGTACTTTTATAACAAAAATCACATAATTTGATTGTTATGTTTTATAGAATAAAAGCTATATAGGTATAAAAAAAGCCCAACTGAGTCGGGCTTTTTTGCAGTAGTAACCAGATTAGTAGCTTTCTGGTACTGCACTTAAAAACTCACGGCGTGCTTCTTTGTCAGTTTTAAAATCTCCGACAAATGAAACTGTACGTGTGGTTGATTCTTGCTTACCTACACCACGCATCATCATACACATATGTGCTGAATCGATAACGACAGCGACACCACGTGCGCCAGTGACTTCAGCCACAGCTTCTGCGATTTGCTGAGTTAGGTTTTCCTGAATTTGCAAACGACGAGCAAACATCTCGGTAATACGCGCAAATTTAGATAAGCCAAGAACTTTGCCTTCTGGTAAGTAGGCAACATGAACACGGCCATAGAATGGGAGGAGATGATGTTCGCAAAGCGAATAAAATTCAATATTCTTCACCAATACCATTTCATGGTTATCTGATGGGAAAACCGCATTATTGGTGACTTCTTCTAAAGTTTTACTATAGCCAGAAGTTAAATATGAAAAAGCTTTAGCCGCACGCACAGGCGTATCTTTAAGGCCGGGACGATCAAGATCTTCACCGACGGCAGTCAGAATATTTGCGTACGATTGCTGCATAGACATAAGAATGTTCACTTACACTGGTTGAACAAAACGGCATTCTATCAGAAAACTATAAAAAGTCTGAATTCTGTAGAAAATGCCGCTTTATTGTTGGTACTTGGGATTTTTTTCTGCGCGTTTAAGCAGTACGAGAACGGCGCCTGTGCCACCTTGATTTTCCGGGGCACTTACAAAAGCTAAAACATCGCGGTGCTGACGTAACCATCCGTTGACATAGGTTTTTAAGACCGCTTCAGGGCCTTTACCATGTACAATTTTGATCACATTTTGATTTTCATCTTTTGCCATCTGGAGAATGTGTAAAACTGCGTCACGTGCTTGCTCAATGGTACAACCGTGTAAATCTACAGCTTCAAACCAACGTATTTTTCCAGCTTTTAAGTCTTCAAAAACTTTATGCTGAAGGGTAGCAATGCGATAGCTTAATGTTGCTTGGCTTGCGACAGGATTTAAAGCAGCTTGAGTATCAGATAACTCAGCATGCTCAGTGTCACGCCCACCTTCGGCAGCTGCTCGTTTAGCTAATGTTTGAGCATCAACTTTTTTTGCACGCGGAGTTCTTACATCAGCAATATTACTATTATTGATGGGTTTAACACCGACTAAAGCACTTTGAAACAGATTTGCATTTTCCAATTCTTCAGACTCAGCCTGAGGTGGTTTGACCTCAGGCTGACTTGCGATTTTGCTTGAATGAGGATTGGAGATTTGCTTTTTAAATTGCTTCAATAACTTTTGTTGCTCTTTAGAAAGCGATGAATCTTTATTACTCATATATCTTCTATTAGACCGTTTGGGGTTGTCCAAAAAGGGCGTTAAAGGCTTGATCTGGTCTTGGTTGTTTCATAAAACTTTCGCCAACCAAGAAAGTGTGAATATCATGTTCTTGCATCATACGAATATCTTCTGGAGTGGCAATGCCACTTTCAGTCACGAGTAAACGAGATGCAGGAAGCAAATTTTTCAAACGGATTGATGTATTTAAATCAACATCAAAGGTTTTTAAATTGCGGTTATTCACACCTAACAAACATTGCTCAGACAACTTTAAAGCACGTTCCAGTTCTTCTTCGTCATGAACTTCAACCAATACATCAAGTTGATGTTCAAAAGCAGTTTTAGACATTTCTTCAAGTTGTTGATCTGACAAAGATGCAACAATCAATAAAATACAGTCAGCATGTAAAGCACGTGCTTCGACTACATTATAGGGATCAATCAGAAAGTCTTTACGTAAAGCAGGTAAGGCACAGTGGCTTCGTGCGATTGCAATATTTTCATCTGCACCCTGAAAAAAATCAACATCAGTTAAAACAGATAAACATGCTGCTCCAGCTTGTTCATATTGTTCGGCAATTTCAGCAGGATTAAAATCTGCACGAATAATACCTTTTGATGGAGAGGCTTTTTTAATTTCAGCAATCACGGCAGGGCGCTTGTGTTGTAACGCTTTTGCAAATCCTCGTACAGGAGTCGCAGCTTTCGCTAGTTCTTCAACATCTTGCAAATTACGTTGTTTTAAACGTGCAGCAAGTTCCTCATGTTTACGGTCAACAATTTTACCTAAAATGGTATTTTGAATATTAATCATGAGAAATCCTTAATCTGCCTGACATTGTTTTAATGTTTTAGTAAATTCAGCCAAAACACTCATTTTCTCTAAAGCTTGTCCGCCATAGATAATATCTTGAGCGAATGAAACAGCTTGAGCATAAGTTTTGGTAATACCAGCAACATAAATACCAGCACCCGCATTAAGCGCAATCATGTTTGCTGCTTTTTCGCCAATGTCAGTTTTATTTTTACCTAATGCATCTTTGATCAGTTTTAAGCTTGCCGCTGCATCTGTAACCACTAAGCCATTTAGGGTTTGTGATTCAATGCCGACATCTTCTGGATTAAGTGTCCATTCAGTAATTTCGCCGTCTTTAAGCTCTGCAATAGCAGTAGGAGCAGCAAGGCTGATTTCATCGAGGCCATCTCTTGAATGAACAACCATCACGTGTTCAGCACCAAGTTGCTTCATTACCTCTGCGATAGGACCGCAAAGCTCATCTGAAAATACGCCAATGACAAAGCGTTTTACACCAGCCGGATTCGTAAGCGGGCCGAGTAAATTGAAAATGCTACGAACACCAAGTTCACGACGTGGGCCTACAGCATATTTCATTGCTTTGTGGTGGTTTGGAGCAAATAAAAACCCTACACCCATCTCACGAATGCAGCGCTCAGTTTGTTGCATGTCTAAATCAAGGTTAATACCGGCTTGTTCAAGTAGGTCCGATGAACCCGATTTACTTGAAACGCCTCGGTTACCATGTTTTGCAATGGTCGCACCAGCTGCCGCAATCACAAAGCTTGAAGCAGTAGAGACATTAAATAAGTTTTGTCCATCACCACCAGTACCAACAATATCAACTAAATAATTGATATCGCTAACATCGATTTTAATCGCGAATTCACGCATAACACGTGCGGCAGCAGTAATTTCATCAATACTTTCACCTTTCATGCGAAGGCCCATCATCAAAGCACCAATTTGTGCTTCGGTTGCCTCACCTTGCATGATGCTACGCATAATGTCTTCCATTTGCGGCTGAGTCAGGTGAATATTTTTTGTAATATGGTTAAGTGCTTGTTGAATATTCATAGTGATCACTTATGCATAAATATCTAAAAAGTTTTTAAAGATTTGATGGCCATGTTGACTCAAGATTGATTCAGGATGGAACTGCACACCTTCAACAGGTAATGTCTTATGTTTAACACCCATGATTTCTTCCATTGAGCCATCTGCTTCATTGGTCCAACACGTTACTTCAAGGCAATCAGGCAGTGTTTGCTGATCAATCACCAAAGAGTGATAACGAGTTGCCGAGAATGGGCTAGGAAGATTACTGAAAATACCTTTGTTACTATGGTACATATCAGATAAACGTCCGTGCATAACCGTTTTGGCTCTTACAACGTTTCCGCCAAAAGCTTGCCCAATACTTTGATGCCCTAAACACACGCCAAGCAAAGGAATTTTTCCGGCAAAGTGATTAATTGCAGGAATTGAAATACCTGCTTCACTTGGAGAGCAAGGGCCAGGACCAATAACTAGATATTTAGGTTGCCATCGTTCAATATCCTCTAATGTGACTTGATCATTGCGAACAACTTTTACTTCCTGATCCAACTCGCCAAAATACTGGACGATGTTGTAGGTAAAAGAGTCGTAATTGTCGATCATTAGAAGCATGATGAACTTAACCTCATAATAATTAATATATATTTAATAAGTGATTAGAGTAATTACTCACATTAATACTCACTTTTTAGAAAGAACTTCTTGATTAAAAAATAAAAAGCCACTTTCTAAGCGGCTAATATAACAAAAAATGAGGTGACCAGTTTAACTATTTCATTCGTTAGAAATTTGCTGAAAAATAATCAGCTTTGATACATCTTAGTCTGTTTGAAAATAGCGATAACGACAACTCAGGCAAAATAAGCTATTTCATTACAAATAGAAAATTATTCTGCCTGAGTAAAAAAGAAGATTAAATCGCTCTAGTGTTGTAAATCAGCCAGTCTAAAACTTCTCCAGACAAGTGTTCAGCTAGTCTTTCTTGAACAGTTTGATGGTAACGATTTAACCATTCTTTTTCTTCATTAGTGAGCATATCAACAACGATACAATCTAAATGAATTGGGCAAAGCGTGAGTGTTTCAAACTCTAAAAAATCACCATAAGTTTTTTCAAACCCAGAGTGGAGCTGGTTTGCAACTAGATTTTCAATGCGAATACCATATTGTCCCTCATGGTATAAGCCCGGTTCATTAGAGAGAATCATTCCTTCACGCAATTTGCTGTAGGCATGAACAGGAGCGTAATAAGAAAGAACTTGCGGTCCTTCATGCACATTTAGTGCAAAGCCTACGCCGTGTCCCGTTCCATGTCGATAATCTAGACCGTGCTGCCATAAAGTATGGCGGCAAATTGAATCGAGTAGCGGAGCAGCTAAACCTTCTGGATAAATGGTTTTTGCCAAAGCAATGTGACATTTTAAAACCAAGGTGTAGTCACGTTTTTGTTGCCCTGTTGGCGTGCCTACAGGAACAACACGAGTAATATCCGTTGTCCCATCTACATATTGCCCACCTGAGTCAATGAGCAATAGACCATCACCTTCAATAAATGAATAGTGCTCTTCAGTTGCACGATAATGGGGTAGAGCACCATTCGCATTAAAGCCAGCAATCGTTGAAAAACTTGGCCCTATAAATCCATCTTGCTGCGCACGGAAAGCTGTAATCTTTTCATCAATGGTGAGTTCTGAAATGCTTTCACTATGATGAAGCATTTTTTCTAACCAGTGGAAAAAGTGGCAAAGAGCAACTCCATCTTTAACCATTGCATGACGGATATGAGCAATTTCACTTTCATGTTTACGCGATTTAAAAAGCGTACTTGGGTTGATGTCGTATACAACCCGAATATCTTTTGCGATGGCTTGTTCATGAAAAATCGAGAATTTAGCTGGATCTAAAAGTACTGAGGCATCAGAAATATTTGATAAAAACTGAGCTGTATTTTCGTAGTTACGAATTTCAATACCATCGGCTGCTAAAGCTTGCTGAATGTTTACATCAACTTTTTCAGCATCAATAAAAAGAATAGTTTGTTTTGCACTTACATATAAATGTGAAAGAAACACAGGGTTATATTCTACATCTTGCCCACGTGTGTTTAAGATCCATGCAATATCATCTAAAGATGAAATAAAATGACCCGCAATATTCTTACTATGTAAAGTTTCACGAATAGCCTGAATTTTCTCTTTACGAGATAGGGCATTTAACCCTTCAGGCATGAAATGAATTTTCTTTGATGGAAGTTCTGGGCGGTTTAACCAAATTTCTCCGACTAAATCTTGCTGGGTTTCGAGTTTATAATTATTAACTCGTGCAGTATGTTCGAGCGCCTTAAATTGCTGAATTGATAAAGTATGCCCATTTACCACAATGACTGATTCTGGTTGTAGATTCTTTTCAATCCAAGCGAGATGTGTTGAAGATTCGTCACTTGTTAATTTTTGAAGATCAAAGCCAGTTCCAACAAGTTGTTGTTCAGCTTGTACCCAATAGCGGCCATCAGCCCAGAGTCCTGCAAAGCTTTGAGTCACGACTAAGGTGCCAACCGAACCACTAAAACCGCTTAACCACTGTCTTGCTTTCCAGTAGTCTGGTAAATATTCTGACATATGCGGATCGGCACTCATCACAATCAAAGCATCAACATGTTGATTGCGCATGAGTTCACGAAGTTTCTCAAGTTTTTCTGGAACAGTTAAAACGCTCATATAGTTTCCAACTCAGGTTGAACTTTACTGGTACTTTTGTTCATTAATCTATTGATAGGTTTCTTTAATAAAAATAACACGATTGCGCCAATCACTAACGCCAAAACACATCGCATAAAGAGGCTAGGTAAATGATTAATGCCATCTGCCGATACGTGCCCGCCAATTAAACCAGCGATAAGATTACCCAAAGCTGAACCTGTGAACCATAGGCCCATAATTTGACCACGTATGACATCAGGTGCAAGTTTAGTCATGGTGGATAGACCAATCGGGCTTAAGCAAAGCTCTCCGATAGTAAGTAGAAATAAAGTACCTACTAACCAGAATGGTGAAACTAAGCCACCAGCAATTGCAAAACGACTTGCAAATGACATAACTAGAAAGCCACCTGCTGCGAGTAAAAGCGCAATAATAAATTTACTGATATAACTTGGGTCTTTATTTGATTTGCCTAGTCTAGCCCAAAGCCATGCTGCAATCGGGGCAAAAATAATAATAAAAAGCGCATTAATTGATTGAAACCATACTGCTGGAATTTCAAATCCGAAAACATTACGGTCTGTATAATCTTGCGCAAATAAGTTAAAAGACGTTGGTTTCTGCTCAAATGCAGACCAAAATAGAGCAGAAGTTGCTAATAAGACAAAACAGATAATAATTTTAAATTTTTCATGTTGTTCTAAACCAAGGAAAAATAATAAATAGATAAAATAAGCGATAATTCCAAAGCCTATTCCAATTGTTAAGTAAGTTGCCACCGCGACTGGATTGATATGAATAACGCCAAAGAAGGTAAGAGCAATAACGACGGCAACACTGAATAAAAATGAGAAAGCAATTTTTGGGGCATTTTTATTTTCTACGACAGGTTTATTCCAGTTGTCAGTTTGCTGGCGTAATTGATTGAAGGACTGTAGTTGAGGAATAGTTAATGCCCGGAAAATGAGTAATGCAACTAACATTCCAAGGCCGCCAATCCCAAACCCCAGATGCCAGCCATGATCGCGAGCTAATATACCTGTAATAAGCGGGGCAATAAATGACCCCATATTAATACCCATATAAAAAATGGAGAAACCAGCATCGCGTCTATTATCTTGTGCTTTATATAACGTTCCGACAATCACGGAAATACAGGTCTTAAACAATCCGGAACCAATAACAATTAGGACTAAACCGAAATAAAAAAAGAATTGATCAAAGATAGGGGTAAGTGCAATTGATAAATGACCTAGCGCAATAATGAGGGAACCATACCAGACGGATCGTGCTTGGCCTAACCAGTTGTCGGCAATCCAACCACCTAAAACGGTCATTAAATACATGGAACCTGCAAATAACCCAACAATTGCGGCGGCAGTAGGACGGTCAAGACCTAAACCCCCGTCATTGACCAGCGCAACCATATAAAGAACGAGTAAGGGTCGAATTCCATAGTAAGAAAAGCGTTCCCACAGTTCTGTAAAAAATAAAGTTTTTAATGGTTTTGGATGGCCGAAAAAAGCGGTGTCACATTGTTCGAGTTCATGCTTCATTTCAAATCCTTTGAATGTATTTGTAGTTTAATAAACCAAACTTTTAGTTTGTTTAATTATAAAAAAAAGTTATGTTTTATTTTTTAGATTTTTTTAAATTGAAAAGCAAGTTGGTCATGTATAAAAAAGGTATATAACAAATGGTAAAAAATTCCTCTTTAGTTTCTTACTGCACCAAAGCTGATCAAAACTTGCTTTAAGTTAAGGGAAATAAATTGTTTCTAATTGGTCTAAAAATAGAGGGTGTTGTAAAAAGAAAAATAATTTCATCAATCCTCCTTATTTTAATAGACGAGGTGGGATGCAATAGACGACTTTTTTTAATTTTTTAGAGGACTATTCTTCAAGACAATATTTATATTAAAACCTTTTTGGCAAAGGCATGAGTAGGTATAGCAGGCTCAACTAAGCTTAAAATTTATAAGTCATCGTTTATTATTTTCATTCATTGCAATAAGAATGTCAGCTTTCTATATAAGAAAGTATTATGATCATGAATGACTGTTAGATATTGATGCGATGATTCATATTGGCGCAACAATTTTGCACTAAATTAGGGCAATTGCGAGCTATTCTTGTATGCCATAATTTGAAAATGTCTGAATATGGTGCATTTAACGATGCAAACAGTATAATGGGTTCAAGACAAGGGACCTAAATCATAGATAGTTATAAGCAATTCAATGTTTTAGGTAAGTCTTATAAAGTTGGTATGAGAATTGCTATATAAATACCAGCAATTAACACGCACTTAACAAGTGCAACAAAATTTCATTGGAGCAAAATGAGCATGGCGAACAAGGTCCTTCAACTCATACAAGAAAGTGGCGCAAAATGGGTCGATTTTCGCTTTACTGATACTAAGGGTAAAGAACAGCACGTAACTTACCCAGCTGATTCTATTGATGAAGATACTTTTGAAGACGGTAAAATGTTTGATGGTTCTTCAATCGCTGGTTGGAAAGGCATTGAAGCATCTGACATGATTTTACGTCCAGATGCAGAAACTGGTTTTATCGACCCGTTCTTTGCTGAACCAACTGTAGTTGTGACTTGTGACGTTATTGAACCTTCAACTGGTCAAGGTTATGAGCGTGACCCACGTTCGATTGCTCGCCGTGCAGAAGAATATTTAAAATCTACAGGTATCGGTGATACTGCATTCTTTGGTCCAGAACCAGAATTCTTTGTATTTGACGAAGTGAAGTGGGACATCGACATGTCTGGCGCTCGTCATACATTGATCGCTGAAGAAGCTGCTTGGTCTACTGGTAAAGATTACGAGTCTGGTAACTCTGGTCACCGTCCACGTGTTAAAGGTGGTTACTTCCCAGTTCCTCCAGTTGATTCTTCACAAGATATGCGTGCAGAAATGTGTGCAAAAATCGAAGACATTATGGGCCCAGGTCGTGTAGAAGTACATCACCACGAAGTTGCTTCTTGCCAGTTAGAAATTGGTGTGAGCTTCAATACACTTGTACGTAAAGCTGACGAAGTTCAACAGTTCAAATATGCTGTTTGGAACGTTGCTCACCAATATGCAAAAACTGCAACCTTTATGCCTAAACCAATGGTAGGTGATAACGGTTCTGGTATGCACGTTCACATGTCTATCTCTAAAGATGGCAAGAACTTGTTTGCTGGTGATGAATATGCAGGCCTTTCAGAAATGGCATTGTACTTCATCGGTGGTGTGATCAAGCACGCTCGCGCATTGAACGCAATCACAAACCCATCTACAAACTCATACAAGCGTTTGGTTCCTCACTTCGAAGCGCCAATCATGCTTGCTTACTCAGCACGTAACCGTTCTGCGTCTATCCGTATTCCATACGTTTCTAGCCCTAAAGGTAAGCGTATCGAAGCTCGTTTCCCAGACCCAATGATGAACCCGTACTTAGGTTTCGCTGCATTGTTAATGGCTGGTATCGACGGTATTCAAAACAAGATCCATCCGGGCGAAGCTGCTGATAAGAACTTGTACGATCTTCCTCCAGAAGAAGAAGCAAAAATCCCAACAGTTGCTCATAGCTTAGATATGGCTCTTGAAGCACTTCAAGCAGATCACGAATTCTTGTTAAAAGGCGGCGTGTTCACTAAAGAAATGCTTGATGCATACATCGAACTTAAAACTGAAGATGTACGTCGTCTTAACACGACTACTCACCCAGTTGAATTCGATATGTACTACAGCTTGTAATACATATTTGCGTAAAAAAGCCTGCTTATGCAGGCTTTTTTATTGCTTGGAATGTTGATTGAATTCTCTACGTTTTTTATCAAAAAATTGGGGTAAACTAGGTGCGAGTTTTCATGTGAGCAGATTATGCGTAAACGACAACCAGTACTTAAACAGGAAAAGACTTTAAATCCTGAGTTGAAAACATGGTTGTATGCGTCCGGTTCTCTGACTCAACAATTGACTGAACTTGGTGGTGGCCAGTTTAGTGTAAAGCCTTTTCAAGAGCATTTTCAGCGTTTAACTTTTGCAGATAGTCAGTGGATGAAGATGTCTCATGCTCATACTTCATGGGTAAGGGAAACCTATTTATATGGCTGTGAAGCAGAGCCATGGGTTAAAGCAAAAAGTATTTTTCCAATTCAAAGTTTACAAAAAAAAGCCCGTATATTTCAGCACATTGGTTCTAAGCCAATTGGCTTTTTTCTATTTCAAAGAACAACACCACTTTGTGACCGCCGTGTCATTCGTTTGCCGGAAGGCTGGACAAGACAAAGTTGCTATACTTGGCATGGGTGTAAATTTATTGTTCAAGAAACATTCTTACCGGCTTTTGAAGCTTTTTTAAATCAGCAGCACGACAAGGAATTACTATGACGACTGCAACAAGCACAACATGGCGTCAGCGCTTAGAAGCTTATTATTATCTATGTCGATTTGATAAGCCAATTGGTACTGAACTGGTTTTTTGGCCAACCATGTGGGCGCTTTGGGTTGCATCAAAAGGAATACCTGATTTAGGTATTTTATTTGTCATGATTTTAGGCGTCATTTTTATGCGTGCTGCGGGATGTGCGATTAATGATTTTGCAGACCGTAAAGTAGATGCTCATGTTGAGCGTACTAAAACGCGTCCGCTCGCAACTGGGGTGATTCGTGCAAGAGAAGCAGTATATGTGTTCTTGGTACTCGTTTTAGCAAGTGCATGTCTATTGTTCTTTTTACCCATTGAAACCTTCTATTGGTCATTTGGGGCATTATTCTTAGCGTTCATTTATCCATTTATGAAACGCTATACCAACTTACCACAGGTCTTTTTAGGTGCGGCATTTTCATGGTCGATTCCAATGGCTTTTACTGCGGTAGGGAAAACCCCAGATTTGACTTGCTGGCTACTTTATTTTGGTAATTTGGCTTGGACAGTGGCTTATGACACTCAATATGCAATTACAGACCGTGAATATGATTTAAAGATTGGCGTCAAATCTACTGCTATTCTTTTTGGTCGATATGACATTCAGATTATTGCACTCTTACAGGCAACCAGCCTTGTTTTGATTGGGGCTGCACTGTATTTAGAAAATATCTTATTTCCATGGGCGATCATTGCTTTAATTATTGTTGCATTCGATTTTATATATCAAACAATTAAAACCAAAGACCGCAACCCTCAAGTATGTTTTTGGGCATTCCGTCACAATCGCTGGGTTGGATTAATCATTTTTCTAGGAATATTTTTAAATTTCATATAGTAAAAATGACCGTAAGGTTGAAAAGTGTTCTATGCAGAGCACTTTTTTTATGTCTTAATATTCGTGCATAAAAAATATGCGGAATAAATAATACATAAAAAAGGATATTCTATGAAACGGTCAAAAATTGCTTTAGCTATAACATTATCGGTTTCAACATTATTTCTTGCAGCATGTAATGACAATGATGATGACTATGTTGGCGTAAACCCTGATAAAACCTATCTGTCTGAAAGTAATTACGCTATAGATCAAGTTGATAATGCGTCAACGATTAAAGTAATGACTTATAACATGGCTAATGTTCAAGGAAAAACAGCAACTGCTACAGCAATGGTATTGTTTCCCAAAGCAACACAACCGAAAGATGGTTATCGTGTGGTTGTATGGGAGCACGGCACTGTTGGGGTAGGTGATGGTTGTGCGCCAAGTAAGAATACAATTAATCCACGATTTAAAATTCTTGCTGAGACTTTATTGGCGGCTGGTTACGTGATTGTGGCACCAGATTATGAGGGTTTAGGTACACCAGGGGTGCATCCATACTTAAACTTATCTAGCGAAGCAAAATCAGCGCTAGCTGCAGTAAAAGCAGTAAAAGAACATTATGGTGCCCAGTTAAAAGGTGATTGGATGTCAATTGGTCAGTCACAAGGTGGACATGCATCTTTAGGTACTGCTGAATTTGCGAATATGGATACAAGTTACAAAGGTGCTGTAGCGGGAGCACCTGCTTCAAGCTTGGGAACAATTATTCAAATTTATATTGACCCACAATTTAATCTTGACGCAGATGGAAAACCTAAAGCAGTAAATAAGCTGGACGAGAACTTACTTCAAGTTCGTAAAGCAGTAGCTAATAATGTAATTACGGTGGCTCAAGGTCAGGCAATGATTGACCAAATTGCAGATGGTTATGCTGAATTATTAGCATATGCAGCATTTGCAAGTGCAGGGATTAAAGCCCAGCAACCAAACTATGACTTTAAGACAATTTTTACATCAGGAGCGGCTGACATTGCAGAATTGGCTTATGGACGTACAGGTGATGATGGTGCATGTTTAAGTTATCCTGCACCTGATAGTGCAAATGGCTTGCAAGAGAAATTTAAAGCAGGAATCTTAACTTTCTTGGCTGATCCTACACATCAAATTACACAGTACGGTATTGATCTGAATAAATTTAAGGCCGATCAAGTTGTTCAAAGTTTCTTGACAGCAACCCAACCTGCGACGAATGCTACAGTCGAGAAAGTCATTAAAACACCTGTATTTATTATCCAAGGTGAAAAAGATCAAGCTGTGTTGCCTGTAGTCACACAAGGCTTATTCGCGAATATGAAAGCGAAAGCTGCAGATCTGTTCCCACAAGCAGCCTACGATAAAGGCTATAAGCTAACTATTGTACCGAATGCAACTCATACACAAGCAATCATATGTCAAAATGCCAATGCTGTAGATTTCATTCAAGCCAATATGTCAGCTGGTACGGGTATTGTACTAACAGATGCTCAGAAAGATGCTAGCCAAAGTCCTCACTGCACAGGTAAATTCTAAGATTTAATTATCTATTTAAAAATTAGCTTTAAAAAAGAGCCACTTTATAGTGGCCCTTTTTGTTATATTGTTACGTATATTAAAATTGACACCATTTGAGTTTGAAGTAGTTATGAGCCAGCAACCTGTTGAAAAGAAATCTGTTCCTTGGTTATTAATGGGATTAGGCTTGCTTATTCCTTTTTTTATTATTGGAATACTTTTCTTGGCTGCAAAAAGTGATGCTAAGACTAAAAAACAATATGAACAGCAACGTTTAGAGATGGAAAAAAGAATAGCTGAAAAAGAAGCAGCAAGTTCTGAAAAGAAATAACAGCAGTGCCTTTAATGGATATCCTTTTGTAGCTGACGTACACTTGGAATGTTTGTATAACGTCTTACTATATAACCTGCTTCTGTGAGCATTTGATCACGAATACGGTCTTCTTCTGCTTTTTCAAGATGGGTAGGGTCATCTAGCTCAATAATGGCAATCACTTCCATCTTGTCGTTAAGTACAACGAAGTCGGTAACTTTTCGATTGAACTGACTACGAATTTTATAGTCCTTACTAGTAATTAAAGCACTAAAAGCCACTTGTGCTAAAACATGATAACTTGGAAAACTTTGTTTTAAACGAATAAACATCTGAGTTTCAAAGTTGGTAATGATAGGACGAGCAAAGAATTTTTGTTTTGGAAATAAATAAGGACGTAAACAAACAACAAGAAAAATGCAGGTGCTTATGCAACCTAAAACAATAAAAAATAAGTGACTCGATTCGAACATGTGAAGGCATCATACAAATAAAAACCCACTCATGATGAGTGGGTTTTTAAGAATCTTGGCTCTCCAACCTGGGCTCGAACCAGGGACCTGCGGATTAACAGTCCGTCGCTCTACCGACTGAGCTATTGGAGAATCTGGAAAAGGATTTTAGGGAGGAAAGGGGGCTGGGTCAAGTCTTAATAACAGAATTAGTGAGAATATCTAATCGTTTGGTTTAAAAATATTCGAAACATTGATTTTATTAAAAATAATAGAAAATTATTAAATGATTGGATAAGAAAAAGCCCGCAATAAATGCGGGCTTTTAGAATCTTGGCTCTCCCACCTGGGCTCGAACCAGGGACCTGCGGATTAACAGTCCGTCGCTCTACCGACTGAGCTATGGGAGATTAGTAGATGGCTCTCCAACCTGGGCTCGAACCAGGGACCTGCGGATTAACAGTCCGTCGCTCTACCGACTGAGCTATTGGAGAATCTGATGCGCATTTTATGGATGAAATCTAAAAGCGTCAATAAGAATATTAAAGAAAATGAATCGTTTGCTTGATTAATATGCTTTTACGGCACTAAAAATTAAAAAACCACCCAAAAAGGGTGGTTTTTTAGAAAGAAATAAAATTATTTCTCTACACCAGCTGGTTGGCCTGCAAGTTTTGCATTTGCATAGTCCCAGTTCACTAGGCTTTCTAAGAAAGTTGCGATGTATTTAGGACGTAAGTTACGGAAATCGATGTAGTAAGCATGTTCCCATACGTCAATTGTTAATACGGCAATTTGACCATGTGCAAGTGGAGTGTCTGCATTAGAAGTTTTAGTAATAGATAATTTACCGTTTACTTCATCAGCAACTAACCAAGCCCAACCTGAACCGAATTGAGTTGTTGCAGCAGCTGCAAATTCTTCTGCAAATTTTTCGTAGCTACCAAAAGCTTCTTCAATTTTAGCAGCGATTGCGCCAGTAGGCTTACCACCACCATTTGGCTTCATAGAATTCCAATAGAATGTATGGTTCCAAACTTGAGCAGCATTATTGAAAATACCAGCTTTAGATGCATCACCAGCAGTTGCTTTGATGATTTCTTCTAAAGTTTTACCTTCAAGGTCAGTCCCTTTGATTAAGTTGTTTAAGTTAACAACATAGGTATTGTGGTGTTTGTCGTGATGGTATTCTAAAGTTTCTTTACTAATATGTGGCGCTAAATCATCATAGCCATATGGAAGTGCAGGTAAAGTAATGGTTGTCATGTTCCTATTCCTTGCATTTGCTGGGTTATACAATTAAGTGGCTCTATTGTAAATGATTCTGTTCACAATAGGGCATCGTTTTAAAGAACTATACACAATAAAGATCTAATTAATACGCATAACACAGATTGAAAAAAAGACTTAATTAAATCGGATTATTCAATTCAAAATATTCGGTTTCAATTGCAAACTGCTGTGAAATTGCTTGAGCCAATCGCTGAACGCCGTAACGTTCAGTTGCATGATGACCACATGCAAAATAATGAACGCCTAATTCTTTGGCTTCATAGAAAGTTCGTTCACTGACTTCGCCTGAAATATATGCATCACAATTTTGCAAAGCTGCTTTAGCAATAAAATCTTGAGCACCACCCGTACAAAAGCCTACTTTTTGAATGCTTTGTTTTCCTGCTGGTAGGTGAATCACTTTAAAATCAAAGCTATCTTGTAATTTTGTTTTGAATTCTTCAACAGTAAGCACTTGCTCTAAATATCCAATATTTCCAATCGGATGTTTTTCGGTTAAATCGAGTGGTTCTAAATTCTGTAAATTTAATTTTTCTGCAATTGCTACATTGTTGCCCAAAGTTGGGTGGGCATCTAAAGGCAGATGGTAAGCGACTAATGAAATATTATTTTGAATGAGTTTTTTAATGCGATTACCGCGCATCCCTGTAATTGGGTACGGTTCGCCTTTCCAAAAATAACCATGATGTACAAGTAATAGATCCGCATTTTGAGCAATTGCTGCATCAATCGCATCTTCGGAAGCCGTAACCGCACAAACAATACGTTTTACTTCAGTTGAACCTTCAATTTGCAGGCCATTTGGTGCGTAATCTTTAAACTCTGCTGCTTTTAAGGTTTGGTCGCACCACTGAATAATTTCATGCAAATTCGCCATGATATTTCCTGAATTGAGTAGTTAATAATTGCTAAAGCTATAGAAACATATTTTGTTGTGTAACTAAAGCTAGACAAATCTTTTTTGAGTTTTTTATGTATATCGACATATTTAATTTAAAATGCTTAACTGAAAACTCTTTTTGTTCAATATATTAATTTAATTAAAAACTTCTTTGCGTAGAGGATATGAACGTGCGCCGCACCTTTACATGGTTACCTTGGGTGTTACTTATTATTGTAATTGCCAGTTTTATTGCATGGCAAAAATACCGTCAGCCGAAACCAACTGTTGCCGTTGATGGGGTACAAATGCCTGCCGAAAAAGTTGAACCATTGGTTGATACTTCACGAACGGGCGGGGTAGTGTCTTATAGTGCTGCGGTAAAAGTTGCAGCGCCGGCAGTTGTTAATATTTTTACGACCCAGAAAGTTAAACAAAATCATCCATTGTTAAGTGATCCAGTATTCCGTGAATTTTTTGGAAATCAGGTTCCTGAACAACAACAGCAAAATGAAAATAGTTTAGGCTCTGGGGTTATTGTACGCGCTGACGGCTATATTCTTACCAATAATCATGTGATTGCTCAGGCTGACCAAATTGTAGTGGCATTGCGTGATGGACGCCGTGCAGAAGCAACGATTGTTGGAACGGATCCAGATACAGATTTAGCAGTCATTAAAATTGATTTAGATAAATTACCTGTGTTGCCATTTAAGCTCAGTGGTAATGAAGTGGGTGATGTTGTCTTAGCAATTGGTAATCCATTTGGCGTAGGGCAAACAGTAACTCAAGGTATTATTTCTGCCACTGAACGCTCCGATTTAGGCATCAATACCTATGAAGACTTTATTCAAACCGATGCCGCAATTAATCCTGGTAACTCAGGCGGTGCATTAATTGATGTGGCTGGTAACTTAATTGGGGTGAACACTGCTATTTTCTCTCAGTCTGGTGGCTCTTTAGGTATTGGCTTTGCAATTCCGGCTAAAATTTGCCAACAAGTATTAAACTCGATTTTGAAAGATGGTCGCGTTGTACGTGGATGGTTAGGCATTAGTTTAGTACCGCCTACACAAGACGATGTATTGGCACCAAAACAACAAATTGGAGTTGTGGTTGCTGATGTATTAAAAAGTGGGCCAGCTGCTGCAGCTGGTATAAAAGTTGGTGATAAGATTGTTCAGGTAAATAATGAACCAATCACTTCAGCATCTCATTTGATTAATTACGTTGCATTACAAGCGCCTAATAGCGAAATTAATGTGGTAGTTGAGCGAGCTGGGAAGCAAGAAAACTTTGTGGTAACAGTTGGTGAAAGAAAAAACCAAAATAGTCAATCTCAATTTATACCGTTACCTAAACAGTAAAATAAAAAAGCCTCGTAATGAGGCTTTTTTATTGGCTTAACTTAAGAATGCGTCGGTTTCTGATGTTGGTGTTTGAATTCAGTTAAAGCATCAATACGATATTGAATTAACATTTCGCCAATTTCAGCACCTGTAATGTTCTCTGGTAAATCCTGAACTTTAATAGAGCGAACCACTTGCATCGCATCTAACATGTACTGAGCTTGAGGATAGGGACGATCTTCTAGACCCAGTCTTCCTCTAGCATCACACTCACATGCTTGTACAAAAGCTTCCACTCTCTCAGGACGACGCAATACATCAAGACGTTGTAATAAACGCCATACAGTTCCTGGTTTTAAAGACATAATCTGATGACATTTTAAATGCTCTTTACATACCGATAATGCTAACTGTCGAGTTTGTGTCGGAACTTTTAAACGTTCGCATAGTTCGGTAACGGGTTTCACGCCACGCTCTTCATGCATGATATGGCGCGGAAGTTCATTAACTGGTGTTAGTGCTTTACCCAAATCATGTACTAAAACAGCAAATCGAACATCAAGCGAGTAGTTGGACTTACATGCTTGTTGTAAAGACATGAGAGTATGTATGCCACAGTCTACTTCAGGATGATATTCAGGACGTTGTGGTACACCAAACAATGCGTCAATTTCAGGGAAAAGATGTTTTAACGCACCACAATCTCGTAATGTTTGAAAATAAATATCTGCATGATCTTCTAAAAGTGCACGTGAAGTTTCTTTCCACACACGTTCTGGTGTTAAGGCATCAAGTTCACCTGATTCAGCCATCGTTTGCATGAGTTGTAAGGTTTCAGGTGCAATATGAAAACCATATGCAGAATATCGAGCTGCAAAGCGTGCGACACGTAAAACACGTAAAGGATCTTCAGCAAAAGCTTCTGAGACATGTCGTAAGGTTTTATTTTCTAAATCCGTCTGACCGCCATAGGGGTCATATAATTTGCCATCTTGATCCATTGCTATGGCATTGATGGTTAAATCACGGCGAATTAAATCTTCTTCTAAACTTACTGTGGTATCAGTAAAAAACTGAAAACCGTGATAGCCCTTACCGGACTTTCGCTCAGTACGTGCAAGTGCATATTCTTCTTTCGTTTCAGGATGAAGAAACACAGGAAAGTCTTTGCCTACAGGTTGAAAACCTTGGGCGAGCATATGTTCAGGTGTTGCTCCGACCACAACATAGTCTTTTTCTTGATAGGGATGCCCAAGTAGAGAATCTCGGACGGCACCGCCTACTAAATACACTTGCATGAAAAAACCTCTATTCTTCAAGCAATCATGCTACAGAATAGAGGTTTTCTCAAGTCATTAGACAGGCTTTTCGTAAAAAGCTCTTTCTAAATTACTTTTCTTGTTGTTGGATTTCCGCAACAGTTAAAGCAGTCATATTGATAAGACGACGAGTCGTTGCTGTCGGTGTCAAAATATGAACAGGTTTTGCTGCGCCAAGCAAAATTGGACCAATAGTAACGTTGTTACCAGAAGTCGCTTTCAACAAGTTAAATGAAATATTTGCTGCATCTAGGTTTGGCATAATAAGCAAGTTTGCAGAACCTTTAAAACGCGAACCTGGGAATGCAAATTGACGAATATTTTCATCTAATGCTGCATCACCATGCATTTCACCTTCAACTTCAAGCTCAGGAGCTTGCTCAGATAAAATACGATAAACTTCACGCATTTTTTGAGCACTTGAATCAGTCTGGTCGCTACCAAAACTTGAATGAGAAAGAAGTGCTACGCGTGGAGTAATACCAAAGCGACGTACTTCTTCAGCTGCCAAAATAGTCATTTCAGCAAGTTGTTCAGCAGTCGGGTTAGTGTTTACATAGGTATCTGCAATGAACAAGTTACGATCTTCTAGCATTAATGCATTTAACGTGAAGAAGTTGTTCATGCCTTCTTTAAGACCGATAACATTGCGTACAAAATCAAGGTGAATGTTATAGCTACTGTAAGTACCACATAACATACCGTCTGCTTTACCGAATTTAACCAGTAGAGATGCAATTAACGTTGAACGGCGACGAGCTTCACGTTGAGCATATTCAACAGTGATGCCTTTGCGTTGCATTGTTTGATAGTAATCTTTCCAAAACTCTTCATACATCGGGTTTTGTTCTTGATCAACAATCTCAATGTTTACGCCATGTTGTAAACGTAGGCCTAATTTTTTGATATTTGCTTCAATTACAGCAGTACGACCTACTAAAATTGGTTTAGCTAAATCTTCATCAACTGCAATTTGTACTGCACGTAATACGCGTTCGTCTTCACCTTCCGCATATGCAATACGCTTTGGATCAGCTTTTGCTTGAGCAAAAATTGGTTTCATCAAAAATGCAGAGTTATATACAAACTCAGATAATTTTTGACGATACACAGCGAAATCTTCGATAGGACGAGTTGCTACACCTGAGTCCATTGCAGCTTTAGCAACTGCTGGTGCAATTTCTAAAATTAAACGCTGATCAAGTGGGCGTGGAATTAAATAGTCACGACCAAATGAAGCAGATTTTTCACCATATGTTGCTGCATCAGCTTCAACATGAGCCATACGCGCAATTGCATGTACACATGCAATTTTCATCTCTTCATTAATCGTAGTTGCGCCAACGTCAAGTGCACCACGGAAAATGTATGGGAAACATAATGCGTTGTTTACTTGGTTTGGATAGTCAGAACGACCAGTTGCCATAATGACGTCAGAGCGTACTTCATGTGCATGTTCAGGTAAAATTTCTGGATCTGGGTTTGCCAAAGCAAAAATAATAGGGTTCTCAGCCATCTGTTTCACCATTTCTTTGGTGAGAATACCAGCAGCAGAAAGACCCAAGAACATATCAGCGCCAGCCATTACTTCATGAAGCTGAGATGCGGTAATGTCTTGAACATAACGTTTTTTAGAGTCATCAAGTCCGTCACGAGAAGTCGTTAATAGACCACGAGAATCGGCAACAATAATATTTTCTTTTTTAGCACCAAGCGCACAAAGCAAGTCTAAACATGAAAGTGCTGCTGCACCTGCACCTGAAGCTACGATTTTGATTTCATCAATTTTCTTATTTACAAGTTGCAATGCATTGAGCAAAGCTGAACCTACAATAATACTTGTACCATGTTGATCGTCATGGAATACAGGAATTTTCATACGTTCACGAAGTTTCTTTTCAATATAGAAACATTCTGGCGCTTTAATATCTTCGAGGTTGATACCACCGAAAGTTGGCTCAAGAGAGGCAACGATATCTACAATTTTATCTGGATCGTTTTCTGCAATTTCGATGTCAAATACGTCAACACCAGCAAACTTTTTGAAGAGAACGCCTTTACCTTCCATTACAGGTTTAGAAGCCAATGGGCCAATATTACCTAAACCAAGAACAGCGGTACCGTTAGTTACTACAGCAACTAAGTTTCCGCGTGCTGTATATTTAGCAGCAGTTGAAGGGTCACGTTCAATCTCTAAACATGGCGCAGCAACTCCGGGTGAGTAGGCTAAAGCCAAATCTCGTTGGTTGACAAGTTGCTTACTTGGGGTAACGCTGATTTTCCCTGGGTTTGGATATTCATGGTAATTTAAAGCGGCCTGTTTTAAAGATTGATCGTCCATCTGAGTCTCTATTTGATACAAAAAAGCAAACTAGTCAAATCACTCATTCAGGGGGAAGGCAATCCAGTTCTTTTACTATGCTTTAATTTTTACCAATTAAGAGAATAGTAGACGAATTGCCAATAGCCCTGTAGTGAGCTAAATGCTAAAGAATATAACACTACTTCTTTATTTCTCACAGTCAAAAACGCTCATTTTTGGAAAAAGCAGCGTATCTAAAAATCGAAGGTTTAAACAACTAAGAAATATGTGAATTTGTTTGTAGATAAGGAATAATCTGCTCAACAGGGATAGGGCGGCTAAAGAAATAGCCTTGTAAAAAATCACATTGCTGTTTTTGTAGATAGGCAAATTGTTCTTCTGTTTCTACACCTTCAGCAACAAGTTTAAGCCCCATACTTTTACCCATTGCAATCATGGCATTTACAATAGCTTCTTGTTTGTGATCACCAATTTTAGAAATGAAAGCACGGTCAATTTTTAATACATCAATTGGATATTCTGTTAGGTATGCTAAAGAGGAATAACCTGTACCAAAGTCATCTAGAGCGATTGAAATATCTCGTTGTTTTATCGCATGTAATAGCGTTTTAACATTATCAGTATTGTCTAAAAGGGCGGACTCGGTAATTTCAAGTTCAAGATCTGCACCTTGTATATTGTATTTTTGCAAAACTTCATCTAGATCATTAAGTAATAAGCCTCGATGTATTTGCTGCGCGACAATATTTACAGAGACTTGAATGTTTGTGTAGCCTGCGTTTTTCCATTCTTGTAATTGTTTTCCAACTTTATCTAAAACGACTTTGCCAATATCTGAAATTAGGCTACTACGCTCAGCAAAAGGTATAAACATATTTGGCATGACTAATCCTTTTTCGGGATGTTGCCAACGAATTAATGCTTCAAAACCTATAATGGATTGATCTTGTAGACTAATTTTGGGTTGGTAATAAATGACAAATTCATTATTTTGAATGGCTTTACGTAACTCTTGTTCTAAATCAGCAGTTTTATATGGATGCTCTGCTTTATTGCAATAGTAAGAAATGGTATTGCCTCCTAAGCGTTTTGCTTCTGAAAGTGCTTGTTCTGCATGGTTGTTAAGATGATCAATTTGTCGGCCGTGCTCAGGAAAGCATGCAACACCGATAGATGCCGTAATAAAATATTCGTGATTATCAATATAAAAAGGTGCATTGAGCGCTTGTAAGATGTTTTGGCAATATTGCTCAATATTTGGATGAATTGGAGAAATTTCATAAATAATCGCAAAATCGTCACTATTTAAGTAGGCAACCAAAATTGCATTAATATTAATTAGGCGTAATCGTTGTGCGAACTGTTTAAGAAGTTCATCACCACTATCATTATTTAAAAATTCATTAAACGCACGAAAACGGTCAATGTTTACTCGTATCAATGCTAGATTTTTAATGTTATATGAAGGATTTACAAGATATTGATGTAATTGATTGTAATAGTAAAGACGATTAGGCAAGTGAGTGAGACTATCGTAATTTTTTAAATAGGATAGATGCTGCTCCTGACGTTTTTGCTCAGTAAGGTCACGTGCAAACCCAATATAATTTGTAATTTGATGGAATTCATCTTTGACCACATTGATGTGTAACCACAAATAGACGCTTTTACCAGAACTAAACTTCTCATCAAATTGACCCATATATTCCCCAGTTTCAAGGAGCTGTTGGGTAATTGAGGTATGAAATTGTTGTTGTAATTCTTTTTGATTAATCGTAATGCTAAATAATTCTTTGTTTAGCAGTTCTGATTTAGAAAATCCGGTTAATTTTTCGTAGTAAGGGTTAATATCAATATAGTTCAGGTGTTCATCTAAAATGAAGATGCCTTCGGCTGCTTGTTCAAGCACAATTGCCGATAGTCTTAAGTGTTCTTGGTCTTTTTTCTCTTGATGTATATCTCGGGTCATCCCAACCATACGAAGCGCTTTTTGTGTTTTAGGATCTCTGGTAATGACACGACCTACATCATGAATCCATCGCCATGAACCATCTCGACGTAAAATCCTGAAATTGATATTAAAATGATCAGTAGTTCCTTCCAGATGTTGCTTTAAGCGTTCGTTAAACAGTTTCTTATCACTTGGATGTACGCGGTCTAAAATAGTATTGAGATGAATAATGGTCGTTTGTGTCTGCTTTTGTTGATCGAAAAACGTAATTTCTAATTTTTGATTTTCAATGTCCCAGTCCCAAGGTCGAATGCCTGCCGTTTCATTTGCAAAAGCTAAATTGTAGTGGTGACTTTCGAGTTGTTCATTCATTTTAGTGAGATCGTAAGTGCGTTCACGTACCTTTTGTTCAAGTAAATGATTATTAAATTGGAGCTGGGCTTCAATATCTTTCGATTTATTCACTTCTTGTTGAAGTTGTACGCATAACTCTTCAGCCCATTGGGTATGTTGTTCTGAAATTTGAATGAGCTGTTTATTTCTAAATAATAGTTGAGAAATCTTTTTATAGTTACGTTGAGTTGCATATGCACAGAGTATGGTAGCTACGAAAGCGATGTTATAGGCGAAATAAAAAGGCAGCTGAGTAATGGGGGTATGTGTAAATTGAGCGATTAAGAGGGGTAATGTACTTGGAATAAATAAGAGATAAAAGTATCGAGGTTGTTGCGTTAAAAAAGTCAGTCCAATGATATGGACAGAAGTAATAAACAAAGCAATTAAAATATGAGTATCTGGTAGGGTAATAAGCTCTTGAGGAAGATAAAAATGAATAACCGTAACGGTTGCCCCTAATAAAATTCCTGAAATAAAACAAATGCTTTGTAAGATAAGATCAGCTTTTTTAATAAAGTTAATAGTACGATAATGCGTTAAAATATTCGGAACAAATAATAAAGAGGTAAGAGAGGCAATAGTGAGACCCATAGACCAGTTAAATATTGTTATTGAAGATGAAAAATAATAAGAAAATATAGCGTATGAGATCAGACATAGCAGTATTAAGCTAACCAAATACCAGCGTATATATTGAATTGAAAGTTTTAGCTGCTCAATTTTTGTTTGATGCTGTAAGTATTCTTCCTGAAGCCCAGACATAAGATTTTTCTATCCTATTTTTTACATATATACAGAAAGAATCTGATTTATCAGTGATAAAGAATTTAAAATTTTATTCATACAATAAAACTAAATTAACTTTAAATAGCAATTTAATCAATGTTCAATGAACTTAGGTGGATAAAAACCGATAATTTAAAATAGATAAGGCAACGACAGGCGCAGTTTCTGTACGTAAAACACGGTCACCAATACACCAGTTCATAAAGCCAGCTTGATTGGCTTGAGTAATTTCATTTTCGCTTAGACCACCTTCTGGTCCAATCAGCAAGGCAAGTTCAGGTTGTATGCCAGCTAAAACATCTTTTTGTTCTTTTTCTGGTGCTAAAACAAATTTAGATTGAGGAAGTTCTGAAGAACTTAACCATTCATTAAGAGAAATAGGCGCTAAAACTTCTGGAACTAGGTTTAATCCACATTGTTCGCAGGCTGCAATTGCAACGGCTTGCCAGTGATCTAATTTTTTTTGATCTCGGTCATACTTTAAACGCATTTCACAGCGGTCACTTGTAAGTAACTGAATTTGACTTACTCCAAGTTCAGTTGCTTTCTGAATGGCATAATCCATTCGGTCACCTTTACTCATGACCTGACCAAGAAGGGCTTTGAAGGGGGCGCTACGGTTATTAGGATTAAAATTCTCAATCGTGATAAATGCATTTTTTTTATTAATTTCGGTCAGTGTCGCGAGATATTCGCCGCCTTGACCATTAAATAGAATCGCTTGCTCTTGTAATTGTGCACGTAAAACACGCACCCAATGATGAAATACTGATTCAGTTAGTTGAATAGTTGAACCAACTGTAAGTTCAGTTTCGATAAAAAAACGATTCATTGGGTACGCCTTACAAAATTAATTTAAACCAAGATCAACAACGAGTTGACGAGTTGGTTCGACTTGATTCATTGAATAGAAATGTAAGCTTGGTGCACCACCTGCAATCAGGCGTTCACATAGCTTCACAATAACTTCATGACCAAAAGCTTTAATACTCTCGCTGTCATCGCCATAGGCTTGTAATTGTTTACGGATCCAACGAGGAATTTCTGCGCCAGTACCATCAGCAAAGCGAATTAAGTTGCTGGCATTGGTAATCGGCATGATGCCAGGAGCCACCGGAATATTAACCCCAGCTTTTTCCAGACGCTCAATAAAATAAAAGTATGAATCTGGATTAAAGAAGAATTGAGTAATTCCTGCATTAGCACCAGCTTGAACTTTTTCAATAAAACGTTGGATATCTGCATCAAGATTTTCAGCTTGAGGGTGCATTTCTGGATAAGCTGCAACTTCAATATGGAAATGATCACCTGAATGCTCACGAATAAAACGTACTAAATCTTGAGCATAAGGAAGTTCGCCAAGTCCAACTTGACCAGAAGGTAAGTCACCACGTAAAGCGACAATACGGTTAATGCCTTGTGCTTTATAGAGGTCGAGTAGTTCAGCAATACGCGCTTTATCATCACCAATGCACGAAAGGTGAGGTGCAACTGGTGTACCTTTACCATTGAAATCGTCAATAGCAGCAAGAGTACGTTCGCGAGTAGAGCCACCAGCACCATAGGTAATCGAGAAGAAATCAGGATTTAATAGTTGTAATTCTTGATGAACAATACGAAGTTTTTCAGCACCGGCATCAGTTTTCGGTGGGAAAAACTCAAAAGAAATGGGTATACGTTTAGTCATGTCAAATCCTTGTAAACAGCGAAACAATATTTTTAGAAAAAAGGGCAGTCGGCTCACCGTCTGCCCTTAAATTCTTAGTATTTGTAAGCGTCAGACTTGAATGGTCCCTCAACAGCAACACCTAAATAGCCAGCTTGCTCTTGAGTTAATTGAGTAAGTACACCACCGAAACCTGCAACCATTGCCGCAGCAACTTCTTCATCAAGTTTCTTAGGAAGAACTTCTACACGAATTTTTTCAGCTTTTTCGTTTGCAGGAAGGTCGGCAAATTTCTCTTGGAATAAGTGAATTTGACCTAACACTTGGTTAGCAAAAGAACCATCCATCACGCGTGATGGGTGACCAGTTGCATTACCTAGGTTTACAAGGCGACCTTCAGAAAGAAGAATGAGGTAGTTATTTTCATCTTCTGAACGATAAACTTGGTGAACTTGTGGCTTAACTTCAACCCACTTGTAACCACGTAAATAAGCTGTATCAATTTCTGTGTCGAAGTGACCGATGTTACATACAACTGCACCAGCTTTTAAGCTATCTAACATTGCAGCGTCACATACGTGGTAGTTACCAGTAGTCGTTACAACAAGGTCAGTGTTGCCAAGTAAATCTTGGTTAATATCTTCTTTTTTGCCAGTTTGTACGCCGTTTTTGTATGGAGATACAACTTCATAGCCGTCCATACATGCTTGCATTGCACAAATTGGGTCAACTTCAGTTACACGAACAATCATGCCTTCTTGACGTAAAGATTGAGCAGAACCTTTACCAACGTCACCATAACCGATCACAAGCGCACGACGGCCAGACAAAAGCATGTCAGTTGCGCGTTTGATTGCGTCATTTAATGAGTGGCGGCAGCCATATTTGTTGTCGTTTTTAGATTTAGTAACTGAATCATTTACGTTAATTGCAGGTACTTTCAAAGAACCGTCTTTCCACATTTCGATAAGACGTTGAACACCTGTTGTAGTTTCTTCAGTAATACCGTGAATGCGTTCTAAAAGCGCAGAGTATTTTTCATGAACAAGAGCAGTTAAATCACCACCATCATCCAAGATCATGTTGGCATCCCAAGGTTGACCATTAACATTTACTTGTTGTTCAAGGCACCATACATATTCTTCTTCAGTTTCGCCTTTCCAAGCAAAAACAGGAATACCGCGAGCAGCAATTGCAGCAGCAGCATGGTCTTGAGTCGAGAAAATGTTACATGAAGTCCAACGAACTTCAGCACCTAATTCAACAAGCGTTTCAATAAGAACCGCTGTTTGAATGGTCATGTGAATACAACCAAGGATTTTTGCACCAGCAAGTGGTTTAGACGCTGCATAACGTTTACGTAAACCAATTAAAGCTGGCATTTCTGCTTCAGCAAGTTTGATTTCTTTACGACCGTAGTCAGCAAGAGAGATGTCAGCAACTTTATAATCTGTAAATGAAGCATTAACCGCGTTCATTACGATCTCCTTAATTAAAAATAAAAATTGATCATTATGTTCGCGGATGCCGTTGTTGATTAGAGGCTTATTTTTGAAGGCCGGTCTAACCGAATCGTCGAGCCTAGCGATTTCACATTTATGTACCTGTGAAAAAGTCGCAGCATCCCTCGACTGCGGAGTATTGTACTCACATTTTGGTTTTGTTCCAATGTAGATTGTATAAAAACGTATCAACCGTATTCAGCGGAACGGTGATGTCTTAAACTTGAATGGTGATAAAGATAAATATGTGAAATAAGTGGATGAATGAGAAGTTAGATACTTCAAAAGAAAATATAATCGTTGTATTGGGTGTTCTTGCAGCAGTTTTCGGGCTTTTTTTAATGTTTTTCTATGGAGAGAATTTACGTATTGTTGTTTATGCCATCGGACTTCATTTCACTATTTATTTGTTCATTCTTAGAAAATATATTTCAAGCCATCAGATTTTATTTCATATTCTTTCAATCTTTATTTGTTATGTGCTTTTGCAAATAGTTTGGGGGGCTTCTCCTAAATTACAATTCAAAGAGTTTGAATTGACGCATCCGCATTGGCAGCATGCTTATCAGGTTCAGCTAGTCGACTCACAATCAGACGTTTATCGGCGTTCTAGAAGTGTCAGTTATGCCTATATGCATGTGATTTATCAGTATGAATATCAGGGTCAACATTATTCAGCAGAGCGCAGTGATTTAGTACGTCAATATTCAATGTTGTTGACAGATGAACCCCCGGAACTACGCCAGCTCACAGAATCTAAATTGAAACATCAATTTTTAAATGGTCAGGCTGTGGTATTGGTCAATTCAGCTAAACCGCAAGAATCTATGTTCTTTTATTCGCAACAATGGTTTGATATACGGGGTTCATGGCTTGCAAAGATTTTATGGGGGATACAGTTAGTATCTATCTTTATCTTATTGGCGATTTTGGGCTTAATTATAAAAAAAGTCATCAATCCAAAGAATAAAATTCAAACATGGTCAAAGCGGCAAAGGTATTTATTTATCGCCATTTTCTTTATAGGAGGGTGGACAGTATTGTTTGTAAGCTGGATTTTATTCATGTATATCAAAAATGCACCATGAGGATTTAAGAAATTAAATGCAAATGGCTTTGTTGCATAAAGATTCATAAGTTGAAGCTTTGCTAATAAATCTTAATTTTAGAGATAGATTTATATATCATCCGGCTCATATCATCTTGAGAGTGAACTTATGGCTTTAGAGATTCCTGACTCTTTGCAGAATCTAGAAGCAAACTGTGGTGTTTTTGCGGTTTGGATGGTACTTCAACATCATGGAGTACAAATTGATATTGCTGAGTTGATTAAATTTTGCCGACACGATGAAGGGGGTACCTATACTATTGCTTTAGCTGTGGCTTTAAAGAAATTTGGATTTGACGTGTCATTTCATTCAGATGAAGATCCTAATATTAGCCCAAGCGAACGAATGAGCTATAAAGAAGCAAAGGTATTGAAAATATCAAATGGGCCAGCACTGAGCTATAAAGATATTCAAGCTGAAATTCAAAATGGTAAAATGGTCATTGTCTATTACGATACTTTAGAGGGTGTCGGAAATCAGTCTCTTATCTATTCTATTAACCAAAAAGAAATCTGCTTTTTTGATAGTTTTGAACCGATGTCGGCGGTTGTCTTTGAAAAGCAACGTCAAGTAGACGGGATTTGTCGTCAGGCTATTGTGATTGACGACTGTAATTTTCAAATGCGTTCGACTAAATTAAATTAGCTTAAAAAGAGCCAGTGGGATGCTGGCTCATATTAAAATTATTTTTGTTGATATTCTTGAATCACTTCTAAAGCGGCGCGAAAGGCTTCTTGTGTAGCAGGGGCGCCGCAATATGGCAGACTGTGCAATAAAGTTTCCTGAATCTCTTCAACTGTACAACCATTGTTGAGTGCACCACGAATATGGCCTTTGAGTTCAGTTGGTGATTTAAGTGCGGTTAACATTGCCAAAGTAATTAATGAACGATATTTACGTGGGAGCACGCCTTCACGTTGCCACGTCGAACCCCATGCATGTTCATTAATCCAGTCTTGCAAAGGCTGGGTAAAGGGTACGGTATTTTCTTGGGCACGTTTTACAAAAGCTTCTCCCATCACTTCTGTGCGAACTTTTAATCCATTTTCGTAATCTTGTTTAGACATTAATTTCTCCTAAAAATAAAAGCGTCGATTGACGCTTTTATGGCTGTTTATTAATTAATCCGAATCAAGTGTGATTGCAATAGTGAATTAGTGGAGGCGTCAGTCACTAAATTTGATGAGGGTTCGATAAAGGAAGGTCTTTATTTAAATTTTCATCAAATACATCTGTAAGCATGCTGTCGAATCGAATTGCGTTATATTGCAATAATTGTTGAGCTTCACTTTCAGTAATAAAACCTTCTTTTATCGTTTGTGCAATATTCTCTTCGAAAGTAAGTCCTGTAAATTTGCCTTTAGATTCAGCTTTTTTAAACTTATCCCAAAGAGGTTCAAGCGTTCTTAAAATTTGAAATGTATGTTCTAAACGCCCAGTCACATCATCAGCTTTGGTTGAATAAAATACGTGATGCTTAAGCTGTTCTCTGAAAGGATGCTCTTGCATCATAAGTTCAGCGACTTGTTGTTTTAACTCGTCATCTGGTTTTGAAATGATACGACCAAAAGGGAAACAGATCCATTTTACAAATGCTGCTGGAAGTTTAGCTGGGAAGTTTTCAAATAATCCCCAAAATGCTTCCTGAATATTTAAGAAAGCTTTTTGTAGAGCTAATTTGGCGTGAAGTTGTTCAGCTTCAGTTTTTTGTCCAGCTTCATAAAATTTTAAAATTGCAGTGGAAATAAAAAGGTGTGCATGAATATCTGCCAAGCGTCCTGATAACATTTCTTTGCGTTTTAAGTCTCCTGCAAGTAAACCAAGTGACATATCAGAAACAAGTGCAAAGTTGGCACTAAAACGGTTAATCGTTTTGTAGTAACTGGCCGTAAATTGATCTACTGATTGAGGGGCATCGCTTGAGCCACCTGTCCAACCATAAGCAAATGATTTTGCACCACGGTTAAAGGTATAGGCTAAATGTTTAAATAATAAATCATCGAATTTTTTGACTGAAGTATTCTTATCTTCAGATTGAAGGAGTTGTAACTCTTCAAAAAGATAAGGGTGACAACGCATTGAACCTTGACCAAAAATCATCAATGAGCGGGTCAAAATATTTGCGCCTTCTACCGTAATTGCAATTGGAATTGCTTGATAGGTAAGGGCAAGGAAGTTACGTGGTCCAAGTTGAATAGCACGTCCTCCGGCAATATCCATTCCGTGATTGACGACTTTACGCATCGTTTCAGTAGCATAATATTTTGCCATGGCAGTCATTACAGCAGGTGTTCCACCTTGGTTTAGGCCACATGTGACTAAATAACGGAATGCTTCAAGCATGTAGGCATCGCTGGCAATTTCACTAGTCGCTTCTTGTACGCCTTCAAATTTGCCGACTGAAATATTGAACTGTTGGCGAATTTTCGCAAAAGCACCAACGGTTAAATAGCTCATTTCACCTGCGGCTGTTGCTAAAGCAGGAAGGGAAATACCACGGCCAACGCCTAAGCACTCCATCAGCATTCGCCAGCCTTTACCGGCATTTTCTTGCCCACCAATAATCCAGTCAATAGGAATGAAAACATCTTCTCCTTCTACGGTTCCGTTCATAAATGGAGAACCTGGGAAATGACGCGCTCCTATTTTTACGCCTGCATGACTGGCAGGAATGAGTGCACAAGTTATACCGTAGTCTGTTTTATTTTTATCGCCGAGTAACCCTTCAGGGTCATATAGTTTAAATGCAAGACCTACGACTGTGGCAATCGGGGCAAGGGTAATCCAGCGTTTAGAGAAATTCATGCGCAGACCAAGAACTTGAGCACCTTCATATTCGCCGTAGCAAACAACACCCGAATCTGGAATGGCACCAGCATCTGAACCTGCTTCTGGGCTGGTTAAACCAAAGCATGGGATTTCTTCACCTTTAGCAAGGCCCGGTAAATATTGTTGCTTTTGCGCATCGGTACCGTAGTGCATGAGTAGCTCACCCGGTCCCAACGAATTTGGAACCATACAGCTCACAGCAGTGGTGAGTGAGCGTGAAGCAATTTTGCTCATAATACGGCTTTGGGCAAACGAGCTAAATTCTTTTCCACCAAAGGATTTTGGAATAATGAGGCCTAAAAAACCTTTATCTTTAATAAATTGCCAAACCTCTGGTGGAAGATCTTTTAAATGGTGATGAATTTCCCACTCATTGAGCATGCTACAAAGTAGCTCAACTTCATTGTCGATAAAACTTTGCTCTTCTTCTGACAATGTTGGGTAGGGATACTTTTCAAATTGAGACCAATCAGGCGCTCCCATAAATAACTCTTTTTCCCACCAACTGGTACCTGCCTCTAAAGCTTCTTGTTCAGTAGTACTGATGCTTGGCATTGAGTTTGCTAAAGTCTTATAGGCTGGCTTGGTAATCAGGTTAAATCGTAATGGTTCAACTAAAATAATGATGCTGAGCGCAATAATTGGAATACCTAAAAGCAGTGACCATGGTGTTAGCAAGAATGCCGAAAGTAGGGCAACAATAATCGCCACACCGCTACCAAGAACTTTATTTAAGTTAAAATAGAAAATTGCCCATACTGCAATAAGCTGAATAATAATACTTAATATAAAGAGTAGGAAAATCATACTTGCTCCTTACTAGATAAGCCCTCAGGTGGATGACGTTACAAAAGTGAGGAGAGATTTAAGGCTTAACTAGCTGTTTAGTTGCTGTTTAAATTTGAGTTTTTATGTCGCAAATATTGATGTATATGCTAGAGCAGGGATATATCGTACTTTTAGGTATAAGATATTTTTGAGTGAAAGTGTAATGGGTTGTTATATCGATTTGTCAAGAAATGTTATTGATTTTCTTATACAAATAAAAAGCCCTCTGTGTTAGAGGGCTTTTTATAGATATTTAATTTATTAAGCTTCGATAGTTTGAACAGCGATTTTTTTAGCTGGATCTACTTTACGACGAACTTCTGGTACTGGTTCACCGTGATATTGACGATCAGCAAAGTAACTTGAACGAACCATTGGTGCAGACCAAATATTTCTAAAACCAAGTTTGCGGCCATGCTCTGCATAACGTTCAAACTCTTCTGGCGTTACAAAGCGGTCAATTGGCGCGTGTTGTTTAGAAGGCTGTAAATATTGACCAATAGTCACATAGTCAACATCGTGAGCACGTAAGTCATCGAGTAATGCAATTACTTCTTCTTCAGTTTCACCAATACCGACCATCAAACCACATTTTGTAGGGATGTCTGGGCAGTATTCTTTAAACATTTTTAATAAGGTTAAAGAGTGTTGATAGTCTGAACCTGGGCGCATTGCTTTATATAAGCGCGGTACAGTCTCAATGTTATGGTTAAATACATCAGGTGGACATTCAGTCATAATGCGTAAAGCAATATCCATACGTCCACGGAAGTCTGGTACTAAAATCTCAAGCAATGTCGTCGGACTAAGCGCGCGAGCTTCTTTAATACAGTCCACAAAGTGTTGTGCACCGCCATCAAGCAAGTCGTCACGGTCAACAGAAGTAATTACTGCGTATTTGAGTTTAAGATTAGAAATAGTTTCTGCCATGTGACGAGGTTCGTCAGCATCGAGTGCATTTGGACGACCATGTGCTACATCACAGAAAGGGCAACGGCGTGTACAAATATCGCCCATAATCATGAATGTTGCCGTACCGCCACCAAAACATTCTGGCAGGTTAGGACAAGCAGCTTCTTCACAAACGGTATGGAGTTTTTGAGCACGTAAAGTCGTTTTAATACGCTGAACTTCTTCTGGTGCTGTCATCTTGACACGAATCCAGTCAGGTTTACGCGGCACTTCAACCGTAGGTACAACTTTTACAGGAATTCTTGCGACTTTTTCTGCGCCACGAAGTTTTACACCCTGTTCAGGTTTACGGTGTTCTGACATATCTAACTTTTCCACTCGTTTATAGAGACATTGACATTGTATTATAGCGAAGTTCTTCAGTTAATAGCGGAAAATAACTATTCATATAATAAATGTGGCTATTCAGAAATATAGGGTTGAGAAATACATAAATTCACCGCATATTAGTCATAATCTATTATAAAATATGGTCATTCAAGAGAGGAAGGAGCTTTCAATGCCACGTAAAAAAGAGGTCGTTAGTGGGAATTTCGTTAAATACGATGCGGTAGTTCTCGGTTCTGGACCTGCGGGTGAAGGCGCGGCAATGAAGCTTTCAAAAGCTGGTAAGCGTGTTGCAATTGTAGATGTGCGTGATCAACTTGGTGGTAACTGTGCGCACGTAGGAACGATTCCAAGTAAAGCATTGCGTCAAACAGTTTCTAGTATTATTCGCTATCAGCGTGATCCAATGTTTCAAAAAGTAGGTGAATGGAAACAGTTCACCATGAAACAAGTTTTGCGTAATGCACACAAAGTGATTCAGCAGCAGGTTGATACACATACACGTTTCTATGACCGCAACAAGATTGGTGTCTTCCACGGTCGTGCATATATTCAAGATAAAAACACAGTGTTAGTTTTTAGTCATGAAGGCATTAAAGAAACAATTATCTGTAAACAAGTTGTGATTGCGACGGGTAGCCGTCCTTATCATCCGCAAGGTCTCGATTTTGATCATCCTCGCGTGTTTGATTCAGATAAAATTCTTGATCTTGATTACTCAATTCAAAAAATCATCATTTATGGTGCAGGCGTTATTGGCTGTGAATATGCTTCAATCTTCATTGGTTTAGATCATAAAGTTGACTTGATCAATACTCAGCAAAAACTTTTAAGCTATTTAGATGATGAAATTGCTGATGCTTTGTCTTATCACTTACGTGAACAAGGTGTGTTAATTCGTCACAACGAACAAATGGATCATCTTGAAACGTTTGATGACCATGTTGTTTTACATTTACAAAGTGGTAAAAAGATTAAAGCCGATGCCATTCTTTGGTGTAATGGTCGTTCAGGTAATACAGAAGGCTTAGGTCTTGAGAACGTTGGATTAGTTCCAAACAACCGCGGTCAGCTTTCAGTAAATGATCAATATCAAACTGAAGTTGAAAACATCTATGCTGCTGGTGATGTAATTGGTTGGCCATCCCTTGCTTCTGCTGCTTATGACCAAGGGCGCTGTGCTGGTGCAAACATGAGTGGTGAAGATGCGAAGCCAGTACGTGATATCCCAACAGGTATCTATACCATTCCAGAAATCTCATCAATTGGTAAAAATGAACAGGAATTAACGGAAGAGAAAATTCCGTATGAAGTAGGTCAAGCTTCTTTCCGTCATTTGGCTCGTGCACAAATTACCGGTGATACAGTGGGTGAGTTAAAAATTCTTTTCCACCGTGACACTATGGAAATTTTAGGTATTCACTGTTTTGGTAATAACGCTGCCGAAATTATCCACATTGGGCAAGCAGTTATGCACAGCCCGAATAATACCTTGAAATATTTTGTTGAAACGACATTTAACTATCCAACAATGGCTGAAGCATATCGTGTAGCTGCACTAAATGGTATGAATCGTCTGTTTTGATTTTAAATAAGTTTTCAATAAAAAAGCCTGCAAATTTGCGGGCTTTTTTATTTTCATTAGATCATAGGTTTTTTATATTTTTATGACAATCCAAAGTATGATTTCAGCTTTTAATCTTACTAGTGTGCACAAAATGCTTGGTTAAAATATTCAAATAAATCTGGTGTTTGTTTCCATAAAATTATAGAAAGCACCAAAAATGCAGCTATGAAAAAAGTCATAATTGTTTTCAAAAGTAAGGCATTATGCGTCATGAATAACAGCCTCCTCATTCACAAAGAAATGTACGATTACACCTAATATACTCAATGCAATAGAACATAGCCAAATCGCATTGTAATTACCTGTTAAGTCATGGTTAACACCGCCAAGCCAACCGCCAAAGAAAGAACCGACTTGATGGGTGAAAAACACAATGCCACTTAGCATTGAAAGGTATTTAACACCAAACATATTTGCCACGATGCCGTTCGTGAGCGGAACAGTAGAGAGCCATAAAAGGCCCATAATGATACCAAAAGCATATACCGTATAAGTGCTTAAAGGTAATAACAAAAAGGCAATGATTGCAATGCCACGGCTGCCGTAAAGCGCCATTAATAATTTGGGTTTTGAGAAACGGTCTCCTAACCAACCCGCGCCGTAAGTCCCAACAATGTTAAATAGTCCTACGAGTGCCAGAAATACAGTACCTGTAGCTGCATCAAAGCCATGGTCGATTAAATAGCCGGGTAAATGTACACCTAAGAAAACAACTTGGAATCCACATACTAAAAAACCTAAAGCTAACCACCAAAAAGGTTTATGTTTTCTGGCAATATTTAGTACTTGTTTAAATGTGAGCTGAGGCTGGACGATTGCTTTTGGCGCTTGATTAGTTGGTCCTTTTAACATCCATGCTAGTGGAATAATAAGAGAAATTAAAAGTGCGCTGACCATTAGGGCTGCTGACCATCCCACATTTTTGAGTAAGAGAAGGGTAGATGGCAACATAATAAACTGACCGAAAGAACCCGCTGCGCTCGCAATTCCCATTGCCATACTTCTTTTTTCTGGGGGGGCAGCTCGACCTACGGCACTAAGTAAGACAGTAAAAGAGGTCGCTGATAAAGCTAAGCCAATAATCAACCCTAGGCTTAAGTTTAAGATTAATACGTTTGAACTAAAGGCCATTAAGAGTAAGCCGAGGGCATAAAGTAGTCCCCCAACTGCAACCACAATTTTACTGCCATATTTGTCTGCAATTGCACCAGTAAATGGTTGAATAACTCCCCAGATCAGGTTTTGCATGGCTATAGCGAGACTAAAAATGTGTTGGCCCCAACCGAACTCATGGCTCATCGGTACAAGATAGAGACCGAAACCATGCCTGACACCTAAAGAGAGTGCCAAAATAAGGGCGCTACCAATCAGCATATAGATGAGGGGCTGGGAAAAGTGATTGCCAGTTTTAGTCATGATTAATGGAAAATTATAATAATGTGATGATTTATTGTAGAAGATATATCGAGGAATATCGATATATCTGAAGAGAATATTTAAGAAGAATTAAAAAGTTTGTAAGGGTCGTATTTTATGATAAGAAAATTGAAGAAGCAGAAATTAAAATGATTTCTGCTTCTTCTAAAAATTAAGCTGCCGAATTACGTTCAAGTAGGGCTTGTTCAAACAGAACTTTTTCTTTTTCTTTATGTTCGGTTGTGAAGCGAATTAAAATTACGCTACAACCTGCGACCATAACTAAACCACCTAAAATAAACAGGCAAGTTTGAACATCAAGTAAGCCTTTAAGTAAGAAACCTGCTGCGACAGCACCAACATTACCGCCTGCACCAATAATTCCTGCAACACCACCTAATGCATTACGATCGATAAATGGCACGAGTGCGTAAGTTGCTCCACATGCCATATGTGTAAACAGTGCAAAAATGGTCATCGAAATAATTGCGAGCGCAACAGCATTCATTTGTGAGAAGAGTATTAAGAATAAACCTTCACCCAAAATCAGGAGTACAAGTACTTTCGTGCGACCATCTAAGCCTTTTTTGAGTGCAACCTTATCAGAAATGATACCGCCTAGTGCGCGAGCAAATAATGCGAGTAGACCAAAGATTCCAGCAGTTAGACCAGCGGTTTTTAAATCCATTTTGAACTGATCAACATAGTACATTGCTGCAACGTTATGGATAAAAATCTCAATACCAAAACTTGCGCCATATGCTAAAAATAAAATCCAGACACGATAGTTACGAGCTGCTTGCATTAAAATGGCAGTACCACCTTTTTTACCACTACCGACTTCAATACCTTGTGCGCGAACTTCTTTAAAGTTCCCTTGAGGACAGTCTTGAGTTAATTTCCAGTAAAGAATGCCAACAATAACCATCATTACGCCAGGTACGATTAATGCCACGCGCCATCCCATGGTTTGTTCAACACCAAACATCACAATTGCACCGAGCAATAAAGGCATTAAAGCTTGGGTTGCACCACCGCCAGCATTTCCCCAACCAGCCGAGGCTGCGTTTGCTGTCCCTACTATATTAGGAGCAAACATGACACTTGTATGGTATTGAGTAATGACGAAGCTTGCACCAATCGCACCAATGAGTAAGCGAAAGAACAGAAAAGATTCATAACTATTGGCAGCAGCTACACCAAAGACTGGGATACTACCAACTAATAGGAGAGTGGTGTACGTAATACGTGGGCCATATTTGTCGCAGAGTGGTCCGACAATAAGTCGAACTAAAATAGTAATGGCAACAGCAGCAATATTAATATTAGCAATTTGATCTTTTGTTAAGCCAAACTCACCTTTAATCACGGGCATTAATGGTGCACATGCAAACCATGCAAAGAAGCAAACAAAGAAAGCAAGCCATGTCATGTGGAAGGCACGCATTGCTGGAGTTGAAAAACTGAATAATTTAATTTCAGTTGCTTTTTTTGCATCTAACTGGATATTTGAAGACATACGCCGTCCCCCTGAACTGAACGAAATTTAATTTGCAGGGCAATTTATTGCCTGTATGCAGACCGATCAGAGCGGACATCGTTGGCCGTCTTGGTGTATTCATTGAATCATCATTGACTCATCATGCAATGAATAAAGCAAAGGGCGTGCCAAAAAAAGAATTTTACTAAACAGGAAAAATTACTTTCTAATTTTATTGGATTAGTTTGTGAGGATGAGTGTCATAAAAACGATCACGAAAATGGTGGAGTGTAATAAGAGAATAAGAAGGTCTTTATATTTGTAGTTTTTATTAAAAATGCTCGTTTTTTTAGCATTTTGATTTAAAAAGAAGCAACTTTTAGGCAGCATAAATTGAAAGAAAGCTATAAAAACGTGCAAAAGTTTTTATAGCTTTATATGGGGTATACGTTAGAAGCGGTAACCAACCCCAGCGTAACCTAAAATTGGGTTAATTTCGATATCCGCTTTTGCATTGATTAATTCACCGTATTTTGCGTCGCTTACTGTAATAGTCGTATCTGTTTTTAAGTGGGCATAAGAGACAGAACCAACGGCATACCATTTATCATTAAAGTCATAGGTGAAACCTAAAGTCGCTACAGGAGCAATAGCATCTGAAGCTTCAAGTTCTACTTTAGGATCGCCAGAGCTAGTTTTTCTTTCTAAAGCAGCACCTGCTTTACCATCTTTAATATTTACAATCATATGACCAGCATTGACTAAATCTTTCTCAATTTCTGGGTTCATTTCTAATTCACTGAAGTAGGCATACATCACACCTAGTCCAACATAGGGCCTAAATTTATTTACACCAGTTTTGCCAAAGTGATATTGAAATTCAAAGGCTGGTGTCCAAGCACGTGCTGAAGCCGCGCTACCATGTCCTTCAAGATCTGTAATGAAAAGATTATTTTCAAGCTCCATAGATCCAAGAATTCCACCAGCGGGTTTAGCTGTGGCTGAAAAAGGTGCATAAATTTTCCCTTTTCCTTGCAAGTCAACTTTAGGTGGAATCCCAGCTTTTAACTCTAATGAAAAATTATCTGTGAAAAAGTAATTGCTCATTAATCCTAATGTTGTGACATCATCTGCTTCCAAGCCTGTTTTGTCAGCATCCCATTGACTTAGACCACGTACTTCAGCTGTTCCACTTAACCAAGAAGGAATGGTATCTGTACCTAAACCGATAACATCGATGAGTTTTTCAAGAACGACATTACTATTGCTGTCTGAAATATTGTCTTGAATAGTTTTAACTTTAATATCTCCGACTTTAGATTGCTCATTTTCTTTAACAGACGTATTAATTCTAAAAGGCTGAGCATTACCCGTCGGCTTAACATATAAAGGACCAGCAGAGACTGAAAAACGTTTGAAGCCATCACCATCCTTTAAACTAAAATATGGCGAAGCGGCGTTAGTGATTGTTGGCAGGGCAAAAAAGGCAGCTGTCATACAAAATAATGACTTTTTCATCATAAAAGGACTCCATGTCCGACATTTGTTTACTGATTTTTATTGAGCCAACCATACCGCGTTTTATTAAAATGATTGTTTATTAAAAATTAATAATTGTAATTTTTTTGAAATATTTGTTTATATTTAGAAAGATTTATTAATAAAAAATACATAATAAATAATAAAAGGCTACATAAAGTAGCCTTTTATTTAAGTTTGTTAAACTATTAATTGAAGCGAGATAAGTCTTCTTCAGGGCGTGCAGTTAAAACTTCGATGCCCGTTTGAGTTACTAAAATAGTATGTTCATATTGGGCTGAAAGTTTATGGTCTTTCGTGACAACAGTCCATTTATCGCCTAAAAGTTTAGTTTGCCATACGCCTGCATTTACCATAGGTTCAATAGTAAAAGTCATACCTGCTTCCAGACGCATACCTGTTCCAGCTTGACCATAATGTAATACTTGAGGTTCATCATGGAAAACGGTACCAATACCGTGACCACAATATTCACGTACTACACTAAAACGCTCTGATTCAACATATTTCTGGATTGCATGGCCAATATCGCCTAAATATGAACCATCTTTAACAGTTGCCATTCCGCGATACATCGCTTCTTGAGCAACTTTGCATAGACGATTGGCTAAAATAGAAGTCTCTCCGCCAACGACATACATCATATTTGTATCGCCGTGATAACCGTCTTTAATCACAGTTACATCAATATTAAGAATATCGCCGTTTTTTAATGTTTTATTTTCAGAAGGAATGCCATGGCAAACAACATGGTTAACCGAAGTACAAATAGAGTGCTGAAAAGCAGGGCGTCCAGGAGCGCCACCATAGCCGACACAGGCAGGAATAGCATGCTGTACATTTTCAATGTGATTACGGCAAATGGTATCAAGTTCAAGTGTACTTACACCTGCCTTAATATAAGGCTTGATCATCTCTAGAACTTCAGCCGCCAGTCGTCCTGCAATGCGCATTTTTTCAATTTCATCTGGAGTTTTGATTAATCGACGTGGAGCTGTATAAGTACTGTTCATGATCTCTAAAAACTTTTGGTAATTTACAAGTGTCTATGGTATAAATAGCCGCCCATTTTATCAAATGCTTTTCGTGAATATCTTTTACGAACAATTTTGATAGATGGAGTAAAAATCCGCACATATATCGTCACATTACTCTGGGTGCCTGTTAAAGGGTGGAGAATGCGGATATATGGAGGCCTAACCCAAACTTTAAGGTAAAGAAAATGGCAGATTACAACGTAAGCATGCGCGACCTTCTTCAAGCAGGCGCACACTTTGGTCACCAAACTCGTTTCTGGAACCCAAAAATGCGTCAATACATTTTTGGCGCGCGCAACAAAATTCACATCATCAACCTTGAGCACACTGTTCCTGCGTTAAATGATGCTTTGAACTTCGCTAACCAATTAGCAAGCAAAAAGAACAAAGTTTTGTTCGTTGGTACAAAACGTGCTGCTTCTAACATCATCCGTGAACAAGCTCAACGCGCTGGTCAACCATATGTAGATCACCGCTGGTTAGGTGGTATGTTGACGAACTGGAAAACACTTCGCCAATCTATCAACCGTTTAAAAGATCTTCAAACTCAATCTCAAGATGGTACTTTTGCTAAGCTTACTAAACGTGAAGCTTTAGAACGTGCTCGTGAGATGGAAAAACTTGAGCGTTCTTTAGGCGGCGTTAAAAACATGGGTGGTTTACCTGACGCATTATTTGTAATCGACGTTGATCACGAAGCGATTGCAATCAAAGAAGCGAAGAACTTAGGTATTCCTGTTATCGGTATCGTTGATACAAACTCTAACCCAGACAACGTAGACTACGTTATTCCTGGTAACGACGATGCGATCCGTGCAGTAACTCTATATGCTTCAGCTATGGCTGATGCGATTCTTGCTGGTAAAGAATACGCTCAATCTCAAGCAAATGCACAAGCTAAAGGCGAAGAAGCTGCTAAAGAAGCTCCAGAGGCTTAATGCATTTTGATGCAAAATTGTCATTTTTGCGACATGTAATGGTGGCAAATTAAGCGTCAAGAAAGCGGAACGGCCCAGAGAACACTTTGGGCCGTTTTTGTTGAACAGATTCATTTTTCTACCGTATTTAGGAGAACAACATGACTGCAGTTACTGCGAGCATGGTAAAAGAATTACGTGACCGTACTGGTCTTGCAATGATGGAATGCAAAAAAGCATTAACAGAATCTAATGGTGATGTTGAATTAGCGATTGATAACCTTCGTAAATCAGGTCAAGCAAAAGCTGCTAAAAAAGCGGGCAACATTGCTGCTGATGGTGCGATCACTATCGTTCAGGAAGGCAATAAAGCGATTCTTTTAGAAGTAAACTGTCAAACTGACTTCGTTGCTAAAGACGAAAACTTTGCTGGTTTCTCTGCTAAAGTTGCTGCTGTTGCGCTTGCTGCAAATGAAACTGATGCGACTAAAATTGCTGAATTGAAACTTGAAGATGGTGCTACTGTTGAAGAAGCGCGTATTGCTCTTGTTCAAAAAATCGGTGAAAACATCCAAGTTCGTCGCGCGAAAATCGTTGAAGGCGAAAACTTGGCTATCTACAAACACGGTTTAAAAATCGGTGTTGTAGTTTCTTATACAGGTGATGCTGATACTGGTAAAGGTATTGCAATGCACGTTGCTGCATTCAATCCAGTTGCTGTAAATGCTGAAGCTGTTCCTGCTGACCTTATCGCTAAAGAAAAAGAAATTGCTGAAGCGAAAGCGTTAGAATCTGGCAAACCAGCTAATATCGTTGAAAAAATGGTAACTGGTTCTGTTGATAAATATTTGAACGAAGTTGCTCTTGATCGTCAAATGTATGTAATTGACAACGACAAAAAAGTTGCTGATGTATTAAAAGCAACTGGTACTACTGTTGTTAGCTTCGTACGTTTCGAAGTTGGTGAAGGTATTGAGAAGAAAGTAGAACTTAGCTTCGCTGAAGAAGTTGCTGCTGCTCAAGCTGCTGCGAAGTAATTCGTATCACGATAAAAAAAGCCCCTTTGGGGCTTTTTTTATCACAACTAAAATGAGTGTATAAAATGATAAATAAAAAAAATCTTAGTATTGGCGGTGTCATCGTTTTATTGATTGCTGCATATTTTGGTCTGGATTTATCTGGGCATAAGCAAAATCAATCGCCATCATCAGCCATTCCCGAAGCTCAGCATACTGAAACTACACTTTCAAATAATGGGGTGGACACTATAAAAGCTGCTTACGAGCAGAGACAAAGTAATGTTCAAGTGCAGGGAAGTGGTCGAGTAAAAGCAATTTTAAGAGATGATAATGATGGGTCGAGGCACCAGAAATTTATACTTGTATTAAAGAATGGTCTTTCAATTTTAGTCGCGCATAATATTGATTTAGCACCTAAAATTTCTAATTTGAAAAAAGGTGATGTGGTAGAGTTTTATGGTGAATATGAATATAACCCTAAAGGTGGTGTATTACACTGGACTCATCGTGATCCACAAGCTCGTCATGAAAGCGGTTGGCTTAAACATGATGGGCAAATCTATCAATAAAGCCAAATAGACCATTAAAGAGATTATTTTATAGAGCAATTTTATTCTATTCAGTTTCTTAAAACATGCTATGGTTTTTTTATTGAATAGATGAGACGTATTTATGCAGCGGGAGCAAGCCGATTATCTGCATGTGCGAGAGCTGGGCGGTTTAGAGTTACTAAAAGCACATTATCACCAAACACAATTTTCGAAGCATACTCATGAAGGGTACTGTATTGGTGTGATTGAAGAGGGAGCACAGTCTTTTTTTAGGACGGGCCAGCTACATGTGGCTCCCAAAGGCGACATTATTTTAGTAAACGCTGACGAAATTCATACGGGTTCATCTGCTGTTGAGTCAGGTTGGCGATATCGGGCAATTTATCCTACACCTGAAATGTTGGCAGAAGTCAGTCAAGATTTTTTTGAAAATTCACGTGGGGCCCCATGGTTTCCTCAAGCTGTCATTCGTGACTTGGGTTTGGCTCAACAACTTTGCTTACTCTTTGATTTGTTAGAACAAAAAGATAATTTCCTGCTTAAAGAAACAATGTATTTGTCGACTTTAGCCTGTCTAATGAAGCGACATGGTAAATCAAATCATACTTTTTGTGAGTTGCCAGAAGCATATTCAAAAATATTAAGAGTTAAAGAATTACTAATAGAAATGCCTGAAACGAATTTTTCTTTGCAAGATCTGGCTGATATGGTGGGTCTAAGCGCATGGCATTTCTTAAGACAATTTAAAAAATATGTGGGCTTGCCACCACATGCTTGGCTTGTTCAAGCACGCTTACAAAAAGCAAGGCAATTATTAAAACAGGGTGACCAAATTGCGATGGTTGCACAGCAATGTGGCTTTTCTGATCAAAGCCATTTTAATCGTCACTTTAAAAAAGCAATGGGAGTGACGCCTACTCAATATGTAGCTAGTCTAAATAACTAAATTATTAAAAATTTATTTACAGCAATTTTATTCAATATAAATCATCTCTCATTGAGCATTTTATATAGAGATCTCTTATATTGGATTTATATATATGAATATTCAGCTTCATCAGTTGGTGGGGTTTTCAAAAGATAAGCCATCTTATCTTTTTTTACGCGGTGCGATGGATATTTTGCCATTGTCAATTTCTGTTATTCCGTGGGCAATTTTAGCGGGCTCTATGGCAATTCATGCAGGCTTATCTTTTTATAAGGCGCTTGCAATGTCAGGAATTGTTTTTGCTGGGGCAGCTCAATTAGTTAGTTTAAGCATGGTCATGGAAGGTGCATCTACTTTTACAATTTATGTGACGATTTTCTTTTTAACGGCTCAGCATTTTATTTATGCATTAACTTTCAGAAATGATATTTCTATTTTGCCTCTTTCAAAACGTTTAAGTTTGGGCTTTTTATTAACAGATGAATTATTTGCAGTATGTGCATCTAGTGACAAAAGGCAGCCAGAATATTTGTTGGGTGCAGGCTTGTCTTTTTATTTATTCTGGGTAGTTTTTAGCTTGGTCGGAATACTTTTGGCAACAGTGATTCCTGATTTATTAAATTATCATTTAGACTTTTCGATTGTGGCTATTTTTATTGCCATGATAGTGCCGCTATGTAAGAGGTTGCCTGTAATCGCTGGTGTGCTAGTGACTTGTTTAAGTGGGTTTTTCTTTAAACTTTATCAAATTGAAGGAGCGATTTTACTTTCAGGATTAATAGGAATGTTGGTTGCTGTGTTAACTGAAAAAATAGGTAAGGAGCAATAAGATGTCTTGGTTCATGATTTTAGGTTTGGCCACAATCGTCTTTTTTAATCGTTATTATTTTTTAGAGCCCAATGTTAAAATTAAACTACCTCTTATTATGAATAAGATGCTTAATTATTCTGCACCCTGTTTATTAACAGCAATTTGTATTCCAGTTATTTTTTTTGATGGTAATAATTTAAAAGGAATTTTAGATAATCCTTATATTTATGCAGCAATCTTTTGTATTGTGATTGCCATTTATCTCAAAAGAGTACTTTTAAGTGTTATTGCCAGTTTGGCTTTTTTCTATTTTATAAATTTTCTAATAAATTGGTAAAATGTAAAAAGCTGAATCGAGATGATTCAGCTTTAATTTAACAATTAGGAAATAGCATGTTTTTGTCTGCTTTTCCATTTAGGTAAGATTTTTCCTAGATAGGCATCCATGCACCAGACTGGACCAATCAGTAGAAATTGTAAATCTTTAAAGAAAGATGGTTTTTTGCCCTCAATTTTATGACCATAAAATTGTCCGACCCAAGCAATCACAAAAATAGCGATATAAAATCCTACTCCTACAGGTAGGGTGTAAATAAGCCATGCCATAACAACAAGTAAAGCAGCCATTGCAACAGCAAGTACAAGATCTAAACGCGCATAAAATACTAAAGTGAGCACAAGTAATAGAGCAGTGAGCAAAGTGTTGAAATGAGCAATGATTCCAATTATAGAAAATAAAATGGCAGGAACGCATAGCCAGTGAATTTGTTTATTGGTTGGGTTCTGATGGCTCTCGCTATATTCATCAAACCATTCTGTAATGGATTTCATTAAAGGCACACTCCTTGTTTTAGCTTTGATTTATTTTTTCTGAGTGTATTTTAGCCTGTTCTGAAGGAATTCGACAAGAAACCGATAATATTCAACTATAGAAACCTAGCAATAGGTATTTAAGAAAAGCATGAGAAAAACGTAATGCTTCGGTTATTGAAAAAGTACTCAATGTGGTCTTGAGAATGATGTAATTTTTCAGAATATTTTTTATAGGTTACTAGATGATGAAATCATCCAAAAAAGTGTAATTTTGAGATGGGTGGGAAAATTGTATGAAAAAGCTCGACTCATCTACTCTAAAAACGCCATAAATAGCCCTAATTTTATAAAAATGGTACTAGGGTAGCGCAAATTTATTAAAGTCGCTCTAAGCGCAATTTAGAGGTAAAATAAGCTTGGAGAAAATAAACATATTTTTTTGTGTAAAAAATATGCAAATTTGATGCTGGAGAAGGGGTAAAAAAGAGGATTTTTTAAGCCTAAGCTAGGAATTATTTTTATAGTTTAAAACATAAAAAAGCCGCATAAAAAATTGCGGCTTTTTTCATGAACTCTAGAGGCTATAACTTATGAAGTTGGACCATCAACACGTTCAATATTTACTTTTGCTGTTCCAGCATTGGTAATGCCAAGACGTTTAGCTGCACCGTATGATAAGTCAAGTACACGATTGCCATGGAAAGGACCACGGTCATTTACTTTTACAACCACACTTTTACCATTGTCTTTATTCGTTACTCGGATGTAACAGTTCAATGGTAGGCTACGGTGAGCAGCAGTGAGAGCATTCATGTCGAATGTTTCACCATTTGCCGTTTTACGACCATGAAATTGACGGCCATACCATGAAGCCATGCCAGTTTGGCTAAACTTACGAACAGTGTTTGAAGCTACTGTGTTAAGTTTTTCAATCACTGAAGGCTCATCTTCAGGGATTTCAATTTTTGCTGCGATAGCTTGACGACGGATTTGGTCGCCAGAACGTTCAGTGATTGAAAGACTGTTAATGTTAGAAAAACGAGAATTAAAATTTTGAGTATCTTTACTCAATACACGAGCTGCTAAATTAGAGCCATCTAAATCATTATTCAATGATGAAGATTGCACCATTTCAGCGTGCAATGGGGCCATACTTAAACTAGCCGTCAGTGCAAGAACGTATTTCAGCGATAACTGCATTTGTATAAACTCCTGAGAACATGTACTTTTTTCTTTCAGCGATTGACTGAAATTTAAAGTGAACATGTCTTATTATTCACTTTTGCAATTGCTACATTGGGGTGGATAATATTCATCGCTTACGGAGAGTGTCTAGTCTTTAACGAGAAATCGTTACAAAAAGGTCAAAAACTTACAGTTCTAGATTAAAAAATGATCGATAGTGTAACAAAATATTGAAATTGTGCACATTGTGATCTATTTAACAAAAATATTTATTGACTTTTACACAACTCATAAAAAAGCTAGCCTATCGGCTAGCCACTTCAGTGCCTAATAACCATACAGCAGTAGCATACATACGGCTCTTATTATAAGTCGTAATCACTTGAAAATTCGGGTAAGTTAAATAGTAAATTGGCCCGTTATAGTCTTGTAATTGAATAACATTCACCATATCGAGATCATCAATTTTAACTAAAGGATTTAATGGTGAAACCCCTAATGTCTTTAATGCGCCATATGGGAAAGGTTGAGTTAAATCTTTAGCAATAACACTTTCCGGAGTTGATCCTGTGTAACGTGCCATAAATCCGATAGGTTGATCGCGTTGCCATCCTTGTTTTGCTAAGTAGTTTGCGATTGAACCGATTGCATCTTCTGCAGAGTTTCTTAAATCGATATGTCCATTACCGTCATAATCGACCCCATATTTACTAATATTACTTGGCATAAATTGTGGATAGCCAATTGCACCTGCGTAGGAACCTACAATACTACTTGTTGGGTAGCCTTCTTTATAAGTCCATGCGATAAGAGCTGCGAGTTCGTCACCAAAATATTCAGCACGGCGAGGGTAGCCAAAAGCAAGTGTGGCTAATGCATCACGTGTAATAAAAGAACCTTTATTTGCGCCATAACCTGTCTCAACACCCAAGATTCCCAAAATGACAGCTTGAGATACACCATATTGTTGTTCAGCGCGGTTTAAAGCATCTGCATATTGGTTTTTAAAACGGACACCACGTTGAATTGTCCCTTCCACCAAAAACATAGAACGATAGTCGTACCAAGGTTTGCTTTCACCTGGACGAGTCATAATATTTAGAATGTTTGGTAAATTTTTTGCACCATTCATGGCCGCATCAACTTGATCGCCACTTAACCCATAAGCGCTCATGGTTTTTTGTTTAAAATTTACATAATCAGGATGCGTGGCAAAATCATTGGCCTGAGCGAAGTGACTTGTACTGATTAAACCAGTACACAAAGCGAGCATTTTTAAAGTTTTATTTAAGTGTTGAGACAACATATCGTTTTAAAATTCCAGATTATCGATGTGTATGAATGGACATAACTAAACCAAAGGTGGCCATTAAAGTAATAATAGCTGTTCCGCCATAACTCATAAAAGGTAAAGGAACACCTACTACAGGTAAAATACCACTGACCATTCCCGCATTTACAAATACATAAACAAAAAAAGACAAACCAAAGGCGCCAGCAACTAAACGTCCATAGTTATGGAAGCTTTGTAAACCGATTTGGAATGTTCTAAAAATAATAGCAAAATAAAGTATAACTAAAATAAGTACACCGATGAGCCCAAACTCTTCGGAGTACGCAGCAATAATAAAGTCGGTATGACCTTCAGGTAAAAAGTGCAAGTGTGATTGGGTACCTTCAAGAAATCCTTTACCTGAAAAACCACCAGAACCAATCGCAGTTTTAGATTGAATAATATTCCAACCTGTACCGAGTGCATCTGCCTCAGGATCAAGTAACGTTAAAACCCGTTGACGTTGATAGTCGTGTAAAAGAAATTCCCAAGCAATTGGAATGACCACCGCAGCACAGGCTCCCGCAGCACCGATCATACGCCATGATAGTCCACTTAAAAATAAAACAAATATACCGCTTGCTAATACTAAAAGTGATGTCCCTAAGTCAGGTTGTTCTGCAATCAGTAAAAAAGGAATACCAATTAACATTAAGGACAAAACAACTTGTGAAAAACTAGGGGGAAGGGGTTTACGTGCTAAAAACCATGCAATCATCATGGGCATGCCGATTTTCATGAACTCACTGGGTTGGACACTTCCGAAACCAGGAATATCAATCCAGCGCTGAGCACCCATTCGGACTTCGCCAAACACCATGACTGCCAAAAGTGAAAATAAGCCAAATAAATAAAAATAGGGTGAAAAAGCTTGATAAACCTTTGGTGGAATCTGGGCTAGACCAAACATCACTAAAAAGCCAATCCCAAAACTCATGGCTTGTTTACTCACTAACCCCACATCCTGTGCAGAGGCACTATATAGTACGGTTAAACCTAATAGCGCATTTAATAGCAAAAATAGGCATAACCAAGGGTCAACATGGAGTTGTTGCCACTTTGACGGTTGCATAGCGGTGCTAAGACCATCTCGAGGAGCTTGGCGTAAAAATTTATATTGCGGACTAGGAGACATGCGGCGTTAACTAAGGTCAATCAGTGCTTGGCGCATGCTAACATAAACTTGGTTAATGGCAATGTATATCAATATTTTGCAATAAAAAAACCTAGCTTTCGCTAGGTTTCCGATAGTCTATTTTTTATTAGTTAAAGAATAAACCATCATGATATTCAGCCATCGCTTTTAGTTCAGTACGATTTAAGCTTGGAATCAATTTGTCGATTGCAATGTGAACAGCTTTTGTTACAGCTGCTGCACCAATATCGGCTGCTTTGCGCTTAATCATGCCAAGATCTAATGTTTTATTAAAATCAGACATAAAATGTTTAATCATGGCATCGCCGAATTGTTTATATAATTCAGCTAAAGCAGCTTTATTAATGTCATTGCCTGCTTCTAGCTCAGCAAAGTTATGTTTAAGATTAGTCACTAAACCTGCATCTAAACTTACGCCTACTTTATATTGACCTTGTGGGTCTTTAAATAAGCTTTTTTCAGAAAACTCTACTGACTGTTTAACCACATCATTTGGTGCTTTGCTTAACAATTGCTTTAAAAGAACAGCAACAGTTGATTTGACATAACCTGCTAGTTTTTCGGCAGTATCACGCTTTTCACTTGCAGGAAAATGCTGAACTAGCTGAATTAAGACATTATCAATAATCTCTACATTGAGTTGTAAAGCAATCTTATCGCGAAGTGGGTATAAAGGTTCGCTAGAATTTTTATTCGCAATTCCAGTTTGTATATCGTTCAATAAGCCTTCAGAAGGTGTAAAACCAAAAAACGGCATGGTATATCCTCAAATTATTCGTTTTATTGTCGTGCCAATCGAATCGGTTTTGGCATCCATGAAAGATCCGATACTCGGCAAGGGTTAATATCAAGTCCGCCGCGACGAGTATAAGTTGCATAAACCATCAGCTTTTCAGGCTCTAGATTTTGCCAAATATCGGCAAAGATCTGTTCGACACACTGTTCGTGAAAGCCGTTATGCTGACGGTACGAGATAATATAAGCTAATACACTACGATAACAAGGTTTTTTGCCTTTAAAACGGATAAAAACTGTACCCCAATCAGGCTGTCCCGTGACTGGGCAGTTACTTCTCAAAAGATGAGAATACAGCTCAATTTCAACTTCTTCACCAGACTCATCTGGTTTTAAAAGAGTGGCATCAGGATGTTGTTCTAAACGTTCTGGAGCAAGATCATCAATACAAATGCCTTGAGGTTTAGAAATATCTAAATCATCAACCTGAAATAAGGTTAATTCAACTTTTGCACCCGCAGCAGTAGAGAGATCTTTTTCAACCGTTTCAATGAAAGACTGTTTAGAATCAAACTGAGTGAAATTAAGACTATTGAAGTACAGTTTTAATGATTTTGACTCAATTAAATTTGGCGAAGAAGCGGGCAGTGTAATTCTGCCAATAGCAACTTGCGGGATAGCATGAGCATTTAACCATGAGATTTCAAAAACATGCCACCAATCTTTACCTTGAGTAATGCCTTCAATATGCGAGTAGCTTTCACGAGACTGAGCACGGGCAATTGGAAATAACACATCAGGTTGATAATTAGTTGGATATTGGGTTTCTTTACCCAATAAAGACTGTTCGACACTCATTCACGCATTCCTGAACCACGAGCAAGTAAATAGTAAGCAATTCCGTAAAGTACAACACAGCATGATGTCACAATGATTAAAGAGAATGAAACATTCACATCGCTATGACCTAAAATGCCAAAACGGAAAGCATTAACCATATAAACAATAGGGTTAATTAAAGAAAGTTTTTGCCAAAAAGGGCCAAGTGCACTGATGGCATAAAACACACCGCCTAAATAAGTTAAGGGTGTAAGAACAAAGGTGGGAATAATAGAAATATCATCAAATGATTTTGCATAGACTGCATTAATAAAACCACCTAATGAGAAAAGAACTGAAGTAATTAAGACTGTATATATAGTTACAAACCAGTTGTGTATGAAAAGGTCAGTAAAGAACATGCTCATTGCAGTCACAATTGCACCAACTAATACACCACGGCAAATACCGCCAATGACATAGCCCCATAAAATGATATGGAGTGGTACGGGACTCATAATGAGTTCTTCAATACTTTTTTGGAATTTTACACTAAAGAAACTTGAAGAGACGTTGGCATAACTATTGGTAATGACTGCCATCATAATTAAGCCGGGCACAATAAATTGCATATAGCTCACGCCACCCATTTGTCCAATGCGTGAACCCACTAAATTACCAAAAATGACAAAGTACAAACTCATTGTAATTGCTGGTGGTAATAAGGTTTGTGGCCAAATACGTAGAAAACGGCGTACTTCTTTACGAACGATGGTCCAGAGAGCAATTTGCAGTTGGCTAAAATTCATTTTGCCTCTCCTTCAAGATTTTTCTCGACCATTTTGACAAATAACTCTTCTAAACGGTTCGATTTATTACGCATGCTGTGAACGCGAATACCTTGTGATTCTAATAACTGGAATAGGTCATTCAATGTATGCGCTCTATCCATCGTTACTTCTAAAGTATTACTATCAATTAAGTTGAACTTGACACCAATAATGTTTAATTGGAGCGGCCCAATTGGCTCAGCTAAATCGAAGATAAATGACTCTTCATTGAGCTGATTAAGGAAGCTCTTCATGCTGGTATCTTCTTTAATTACACCGCGGTCAATAATCGCAATGCGACGACACAACATTTCTGCTTCTTCTAAATAGTGGGTCGTTAAAATAATAGAAGTACCGCTTTCGTTCATTTCTGTCAGAAAGTCCCACATAGAACGGCGTAATTCAATATCTACACCGGCAGTAGGTTCATCTAGAATAAGAAGCTTAGGCTCATGCATCATGGCACGGGCAATCATCAGACGACGCTTCATACCACCAGACAGCATACGTGCTTGTATATTCCGTTTTTCCCATAGGCCGAGCTTTTCTAAATAATGTTCGGCACGTTTTTCTGCAATCTTTTTATGGATACCGTAATAGCCAGCTTGAGTGACTAAAATATCGAATGTTTTTTCGAACTGTCCGAAGTTAAATTCTTGAGGAACGACACCAAGCTGCTGTTTTGCCAGAGATGGATGGGTATCGAGATTATGCCCAAAAATCTCAACTGTTCCTGAGGTTTTTTTCGTGAGGGAGCTGATAATACCAATGGTTGTTGATTTGCCGGCACCATTTGGGCCTAACAACGCATAAAATTCACCTTCAGGCACAGTGAGGTTAATACCTTTTAACGCCTGAAAACCATTACGATATGTTTTGGACAAATCTCTTAAAACCAAAGCATCAGTCATGAAATTCTCACATTATGAAAGAGGGGTATATTTTGAGCGATAATGATTAATAAACCAAGTAAAATAGTCGGAATTTTATAAAATTGAGATAAGTTTGTGAAATTATTATATAAAAGCTGGTGCGCCCGGCGGGGATCGAACCCACGACCCCAGGTTTCGGAAACCTGTACTCTATCCAACTGAGCTACGAGCGCATGTGTGGGGCACATCATAGGAAAAAAACACTGGCAGGTAAAGCACGAAATACGTGCCAAGTGAATTTAATGCTTAATTAAACAGCAAGTTGTTTAATATTTATATACTTTCTTGAAGAAGCTGAATTGAATAGTTAATTGTATGTAAAGCACTTGCAAGTTCCTGAGGAGGAATGCGTGATTCTTGCAGGCTGGTAATCCATTGCACCTGACATACTTTAAGGTTTTGTATTGTTGCAGTTTTCTCTATTTTTTGAACAAGTGGTTTAGTCATTAGTCCACAATAACTGCTAAGCGTTTTCATCATTAATAGTTGTATTTCTTCGAAAGAAAGAGCCTCAGAAGATATTACTGGTTGAAAATATGTAGTATTGGACTGATCTAAAGTTTTTTGCTTGGAAAGCTGGATTTCTCCAACAAGATCAGCAGAATTAGTTATAGAGCTAACAATAGATTCTTTCTGATTTTCTTCTGCTTTATTTATTGGTGATGTTTTTAAAATAATTTCTTCATCAGTTGAGGTTTCGGTAGAAGTAGTTGGGGCAATAAGTTCTAAGTCGACAAGTTGTTGAATCAATTCTGGAGAAGCAATACGCTTTTTAAATTCACTATTTAAGTTTTGAAAATCTTCATGGTCTATTAAGAGTAATAAACGTCTTTGTTTTGCATTTAAAACAATATTGCGTTGTTGAAGCGCAACTCTTCCTAAATTGGTTCGATAAAAACCAGCCATTATGTTTCCCCAATATAAAAATAAATCAGACTGTTCAATCTTTTGAGTTGAACAGTGCTGTTTTTAATAAAATATAAATGGGGTTAACAATAAAACTTAAAAATGACAGTATGATGAATAATCTATAAATATCATTTGGTTAAATTCTTAAAAGGCACTTTCTAATGCTTTTCGAAGATAGACATCAAGCTCATCTTGGCGTAATAACCATTGAATATAGTCTTTAGGAAGTTCAGCAATTGCAGTGCCTTTATGCTTACCAAAGTTAACAGTTGTGGGGATACGTGCTTCTTCAGAAACTCGGTAAAGCTCTTCAATATTTTGAATATTTAAATGATAGACAATATGCATCAAAATATTAGCAGTCAAAATAATATCGGCATCAGCACGGTGAGCGCCTTTAAGCATTTCTCGAGCTTTACTGCTGCCTTGAGAGATCATATAGATGAGGGCTGAAATGTTATGCGCTTCTGCATCTGCCCACACTTTACGTGCTAAAGCTAAAGTGCAAATCGGTTTGATATGAGAGACATCAACACCACAACGAGCAATCGCGGCAATATCGTAATCAATATTGTGACCAATAATATAAGTTGTGGTCTCTGGTAATTCAAAGGTTTTATAGTGGGGCTGGTTTTCTAAATCTGACTCTAATATATGGTGAACTGCCATAGCCGCGTAAGAAATAGGAATACCCACTTGATAGAGCTGATCAAACAATTTGCTTTTATCTAAGGTGAGTTTGCCTTCATTAAGTTCAATCGGGGCATACGCAATTTCAATAGGCAAACCATTTAGTGTATGTGTTTCTGTATCTAAAATAATGGCTTGCATATTTGGCCTTTCAAATAATTACGAGTAGCTATGAATGGTAACAGGTGGCTATTCACTTTAAAACATGGAGTAGAGCCAGAAATTAGCGAGAATGGCAATTCATGCTCAAAAATAGAGTCTTTCATGGATTAATTTTGCTCAAATATGACTTGCCAAAAATTAAGTTTAGGCGTAATTGTTTTTAAGGCATTAGAAAATGTTGATTAAAAAACTAAAGCACAACAAAAATGGAATTTAAGGGAAGATATATCAATGAAAATGAAACTGTTCATGACCAGTGTTCTTAGCACAAGTTTACTGTTGACGGCATGTGGTGGAGGAAGTAGCGATGACAGCCCAGTAAGTACTAATCCATCTGGTACTCCAGCCAATAATATTCAAAACCCAGTGGTTAAAGTAGATGCTTACACGAGCACCAACTTAGGTTCAGTTGCCGCAGAAAGTAGCATTCTGACCTATAAAATGTTAGGCCAAAGTGGCCAAGAGGTGCAAGCAACCAGTTTGGTATTTACACCAAACACACCAGCACCAACAGGCGGTTGGCCAATTGTAGTCTGGGCACACGGAACTACGGGTGTTGCTGATGCCTGTGCACCAAGTAAAGCAGCTTTAACAGATAGTACAAAAGATTTAATTAGTAAGTTACTTGCAGCTGGTTATGTTGTTGTTGCACCAGACTATGAAGGTTTAGGTACTTCAGGCATACATCCATTTTTAAATGTTAAAAGTGAGGCTTTCTCAATTACGGATGCTGTGGTTGCAACGCGTAATTATTTATCACAGCGTAACTTATTAGCTTCAAAAAAATGGCTTACGGTGGGGCATTCACAAGGAGGACATGCTGCGTTGAGTGCTGCACAATATGCGAGTCGTGCACAGCTAGACTATAAAGGTACAGTAGCCGTAGCACCAGCTTCTAATTTAGGTTTTATTCTAGTTGCAGGTGAACAAGCTGTTGCTAATGCAACTTTGGATCAAAAGATTCCGATGTATGCACAGCTTGATACCTATACTGCGTTAGTTACAGCCGGTATTCGAAATACACAGCCAAGCTTTAATTATTCGCAGGTATTTACTTCACAAACAGAAAGTACAGCAAAGCAGGCAGAAACGATTTGTGCGGGGCCATTAGCCCAAGCTTTGGTAGTTAATATGCAAACCTACGCAGCAACACATGGCGGCACACTGGATGATTTTACGCGTACACAACCTAACTTTATGGCAGTACCCTTGGTTAAAACATTCTTAGATAAAGATTCCCAACCTTTACAGGCAAAAGTATCTACACCAATCATCATTTATCAAGGGCTGGCAGATACAACAGTTCCTAAAGTAGCTACAGATATTTTGATATCTAATGCCACTGTCGTAGGTACTAAAATTAATAGTTATGTGACTGGTAACTGGGACCATAATACGGCAATGAGTAGTAATGTAGACAACATTGTTGGAAATGTTCAGACTTTGCTAACAGCACAATAGAGTTATTGATATTTAAAGTATTTTTAACATTGTTAAAAGCTAAAGTTAATGATGAAAAAATTTAAAATATAAGCTTTAAATCAGCTTTTTTATTTATTTATACACAATGGCTCATTTTTTATAAAACTTGAGCCATTTTTATTTAAAACTGAGCTAACTTCATTCTGTTTAATTATAAAGTTCATGCTACAATATGTCGCAATCTTAGCACGGCTTAAAAGCCCTAATTTTATAGGACCCCCGCTAATGTTTGCCAATATTTCCATTTCTGAATTTGATCCAGAATTAGCTCAAGCAATTGCTTCTGAAGGTGAGCGTCAAGAAGCACATATCGAGTTAATTGCTTCTGAAAATTATTGCTCTCCTGCTGTGATGGAAGCGCAAGGATCAAAACTTACGAATAAATATGCAGAAGGTTATCCAGGTAAACGCTATTATGGCGGTTGCGAATATGTGGATATCATTGAGCAAATGGCGATTGATCGTGCTAAAGAACTTTTTGGTGCAGATTACGCAAACGTTCAACCACACGCTGGCTCACAAGCTAACTCTGCTGTTTATCTAGCGCTTCTTAACCCAGGTGATACTGTTTTAGGTATGAGCTTGGCTCACGGTGGTCACTTGACTCACGGTGCTAAAGTAAGCTTCTCTGGTAAAACTTATAATGCTGTTCAATACGGTCTAAATGCTGAAACTGGCGAGATCGATTATGAAGAAGTTGAACGTTTAGCATTAGAGCACAAGCCGCGTATGATCGTTGCTGGTTTCTCTGCTTACAGCCGTGTTGTAGATTGGCAGCGTTTCCGTGACATCGCGGACAAAGTTGGCGCTTACCTTTTTGTTGATATGGCTCACGTTGCAGGTCTTGTTGCTGCTGGTGTATATCCAAACCCAGTTCAAATTGCTGACGTAACTACAACTACGACTCACAAAACACTTCGTGGTCCACGTTCTGGTTTAATCCTTGCAAAAGCGAATGAAGAAATCGAGAAAAAACTTCAATCAGCTGTATTCCCTGGTAACCAAGGTGGTCCATTGATGCATGCGATTGCTGCTAAAGCAATCTGCTTCAAAGAAGCAATGTCTGATGACTTCAAAGTTTACCAACAACAAGTTGTGAAAAATGCTCAAGCTATGGCTGAAGTATTAATCGCTCGTGGTTATGACGTTGTTTCTGGTGGTACAGAAAACCACTTATTCTTGTTATCTTTAATCAAGCAAGACGTAACTGGTAAAGAAGCAGATGCTTGGTTAGGCGCTGCTCACATTACTGTTAACAAAAACTCAGTTCCAAATGATCCACGTTCTCCATTTGTGACTTCTGGTATCCGTATCGGTACTCCAGCAGTAACAACTCGTGGTTTTGGTGAAGCTGAAGTTCGTGAACTTGCTGGTTGGATCGCTGACGTGATTGACAGCAAAGGTGACGAAAAAGTTATTGCTGACGTAAAAGCGAAAGTTGAAACTGTTTGTGCAAAATTCCCTGTATACGCACAATAAGTTATAAATATAAAAAAAGCGCCGTATGGCGCTTTTTTTATATCAAGTTAATTAGATAAGAATTAACTTTTAGATTTTATAGATGACTCGGCATTATGCCAGCCACCACCTAATGCACGGATTAAATTTACACTAGCCATCATTCTAGTGCCGTTAAGCTGTGCAGAAAGTTGTTCTTGTTGCAAAATAGTCCGGTCAGAGTCAATCACATCAAGATAGCTAATAGCACCTTCTCGATAACGTAGATGAGAAAGCTGATTTGCATGGCGAGAAGAAGAAAGTGCTTGGTTTTGTGCCAGAATTTGTTGATCGAGAATTCTTTGATCAGATAAACCATTTTCAACTTCGCGAAATGCATTTAGTACAGTTTGGCGATAATTCGCAACGCTTTCTTCATAGGCAGCTCGCGCTTGGGCGACTCCAGCTTTACGTTGTCCGCCGTCAAATAATGGCAAAGATAAAATAGTACCTGCGACTGGACCAAGCAAGAATGTACGGCTCGACCATTTACCTAAATCACCTAAACTTGATGACTCATAACCTAGAGCACCTGTCAGGTCCAGTTTCGGGAAGAAAGCAGTGCGTGCTATTCCAATACGTGCATTATCTGCTGCCATGGCACGTTCAGCCGCAGCAATGTCAGGTCGTCTTTCAAGTAAAGCTGAAGGTAAACCTGCTGGCAGACGGAGGCTGTTTGCAGTTAAAGGTTCAATTGCCAAGCTAAACTCAGCAGGTGTTTTGCCTAACAATACTGCAAGTGCATGTTCTGCATTGGCTCGGTTACGAGCAATGTTCAGTGCATTGGTTTGGGCGGTAGCCAGTTCAGTCTGTGCGCGAGAAACATCTAATTCACTGACTAAACCATTTCTAAAACGTGTTTGAACTAAGTCGCGTGTCTCGCCAAGCAGTTTAATAGTGCGATTATAAATTGCTTGTTCAGCATCAAGCTGACGAATGAGAAAGTAGCCTTGAGCAACATCTGCTTGTAACGCTAAAAGTGCTGACTGATATAAAGCTTCTTGTTGCTGTACATCAGCTGTTGCTGCATTGACACTACTGGCGATACGACCAAATAAATCGAGCTCATATGAAACATTCGCTTGAGCACGCCATAAGGTTTGTGCAGATGTATGAGCATTGTCATCTAAACCCAATGAAGCAGGAGAGGGTTTTTGACGAGTTGGGCCAAAGCCGGCACTAATACTTGGCAAACGTTCAGCTTGTGCTGCTGAACGTAATGCACGTGAAGCCTGAATATTGGCCGCTGCCGCTTTAAGACTCTGGTTTCCAGAAATGGCTTGTTGTTCGAGCTCATTCAATTGAGCATCATTAAAAACACGCCACCACTCACCTCGAATCTGCTGATCGGCAGGTTGGGCAATTTTCCAGTTATTATCCTCAAGTTTAGGGTCAGATTCTTTAAATTTGACTGGAACTATCACCTTTGCAGGTTGATATTCCGGAGCCAAAGAGCAGCCTGCAAGCAGCAGGCTTCCCATGAGTGAGGACAATAATAAGCTTTGTTTTGCTGTAGCCATTAAATATCCTCCTTAATGATCATGTGGGTTAGATAAAGGTGCTTCATGAACTGCTGCCGAATGCAATTTATGTTTACTGTTCAATGTACGAATCAGGACATAAAAGGCAGGGGTCAGGAACAAACCAAACAGCGTTACACCGATCATGCCGAAGAACACTGCAATACCCATCGCATGACGCATTTCAGACCCTGCACCAGTTGAGGTAACCAGTGGGACTACACCCATAATAAATGCAATAGAAGTCATTAAAATTGGACGCAAACGTAGACGACTTGCTTCAACTGCTGCTTTAAAGGCAGTTGCGCCTTGCATTTCAAGTTCTCGCGCAAATTCGACAATTAAGATGGCGTTTTTACAGGCTAGCCCGACCAATACCATCAGACCAATTTGGGTAAAGATGTTGTTATCTCCACCTGTCAGCCAAACACCCGTCAGAGCTGCCAAAATCCCCATTGGTACAATTAAAATTACAGCTAAAGGCAAAGTTAGACTTTCATATTGAGCAGCCAGCACCAAGAACACGAGCAATACGCTAATTGGGAATACCCAAAGTCCTGCGTTACCAGCCAAGATTTTTTGGTAAGTTAAATCTGTCCATTCGAACTTAATACCACGTGGTAAGGTCTGTGCAGCAATACGTTCAACCGCTGCTTCTGCTTGGCTAGATGAATAGCCCGGTGCAGGGCCACCGTTAATATCTGCTGACGTGTAGCCGTTATAACGCACTACCATTTCAGGACCATAAGTCTGAGTTACATTCACCAATGAAGATAACGGCACCATTTGTCCGGCACTGTTACGGGTTTTAAGCTGCAAAATATCTTCAGGGTTAGCTCGGAAAGGTGCATCAGCTTGCGCTCGAACCTGATAAACACGTCCAAAGCGGTTAAAGTCGTTAACGTATTGAGAACCTAAATAAATCTGCATGGTGTTGAAAACATCTGTCACAGCAACACCTTGTTGTTTGGCTTTGACACGGTCCAGATCTACGTTTAGTTGAGGTACGTTAATTTGATAACTTGAGAACATTGGACCAAGTTCAGGGGCAGATTGTGCTGCTTTCATAAAGTTTTGTGCAGCATCGTTCAAGGCTGAATAGCCTAAGGCACCTCGGTCTTCGAGTTGGAGTTTAAAGCCGCCCATGGTCCCTAAGCCCATCACGGGTGGTGGTGGGAAAACTGCAATATATGCATCCTGAATTGCTGAATATTTCTGGTTGAGAGCACCAGCAATTGCATTTGCAGATAAGTCTTTAGCCTTACGTTCATCGAATGGTTTTAAGGTTACAAAGACAATACCCGCACTTGAGCTGTTGGTAAAACCGTTAATTGATAGACCAGGGAAGGCAACAGCACTTTCTACACCAGGTTGTTTAAGTGCGGTGTCACTCATTTTACGAATGACTGCTTCGGTACGATCTAATGAAGCGCCGTTTGGCAATTGAGCAAAGCTAATCAAATATTGTTTGTCTTGAGCGGGAACAAAGCCACCCGGAACAATATAAGAAATACCAACAGTTAAGCCTAGAAGAGCTGCATATACACCCATTGCAGATGCTTTATGGGAGATAACACGACTCACACCTTTACCATAGTTGTCTGACGCACGGGTAAACACACGGTTAAACAGCGCAAAGAAACGTCCAAATACCCGGTTCATAATGCGTGTTAATGCATCAGGTTTAGCATCATGTCCTTTCAGTAACATAGCTGCTAAAGCCGGCGAGAGCGTCAGTGAGTTAAATGCCGAAATAACGGTTGAAATGGCAATGGTCATGGCAAATTGTTTATAAAATTGCCCTGTTAAGCCTGTCATAAAGGCAAGAGGTACGAATACTGCAACAAGGGTCAAAGCAATGGCAATAATTGGACCACTCACTTCTCGCATGGCGCGATAAGTTGCATCTCTTGGGCTTAAGCCTGCTTCAATATTCCTCTCGACATTTTCGACGACCACAATCGCGTCATCGACCACAATGCCGATGGCAAGTACCATCCCGAACAGTGAAAGCGCATTAATTGAGTAACCAAAAGCAAGCATGAGCGCGAATGTACCAATAATTGAAACTGGTACTGCAAGCAATGGAATGATTGAGGCACGCCATGTTTGTAAGAATAAAATAACAACTACAACAACCAGTGCAATTGCTTCAAGCAAGGTATGAACGACTGCTTTAATACTGGCACGTACGAACTGGGTTGGATCGTAAACAATGTCGTATTTAATTGAAGATGGAAAATCTTTTGAAAGTTCTTTCATCGTGCTACGCACTTGATCGGAAACTTGCAAAGCATTAGCGCCCGGCGCTTGGAAAATTGGAATTGCGACCGCTTGTTTATTATCGAGTAATGAACGCAAGCCATATTGTGAAGCTGCAAGTTCAACACGAGCAACATCACCTAAGCGAGTGACAGCGCCATCAGGAGCAGTTTTTAAAATGATATCTGCAAATTCTTGCTCAGTCGTTAAACGACCTTGAGCGTTTACTGAAAGTTGTACAGGCGAATTGGTTGGTGATGCACCAATGGTACCTGCTGCAACCTGAATGTTTTGTTCACGGATTGCGCTCACAATTTCAGTCGCTGTGAGATTCCGTTGCGCCACTTTTTGTGGGTCGAGCCACACACGCATTGCGTAGTCACCCGAACCAAATAAACCGACTTCACCTACACCTTGTAAACGAGCCAAACGGTCTTTTACGTTAAGCACCGCGTAGTTACGCAAGTAGGTCATGTCATAGCGATTATCTGGCGAAGTCAGATGCACAACCATGGTTAATGTAGGCGAGCTTTTTAAAGTGGTGACACCTAAACGCTGTACGTCTTCGGGTAAACGGGGCAATGCTTGCGACACACGGTTTTGAACCAATTGTTGAGCTTTGTCAGGGTCGATACCGAGCTTAAAGTTCACTGTAATGGTTAAGTTACCGTCACTGTTTGCCTGAGATTGCATATACAGCATGTCTTCTACGCCGTTGATCGACTCTTCAAGCGGAGAGGCAACAGTTTCAGCAATCACTTTTGGGTTCGCACCCGGATATTGAACGCGTACCACCACAGAGGGGGGAACAACTTCTGGATATTCAGAAATCGGTAACTGGAATACTGAAAGTAGACCAGCGAGTAAAATCAGTACTGATAAGACACCAGCAAAGATTGGCCGATCAATAAAGAATTTAGAAATATTCATATGTGATTAACCTTTTGCCGGAGTTGATGTTTTTTCTGTTGGCTGAGGTTGAGGAGTGGTACTACTAGCAGTGATTTGTGCATTTGGCATTGGAACAAGATGCGGGGTAACAGGGTCACCCGGACGAATACGCTGTAAACCATTCACCACAATACGGTCACCCGCTTGTAATCCACTATTCACGATTTGCAAGCCATCTTGTTGTGTGCCAAGTTTTACTTCACGGTAAGCTGTCTGGTTTTTAGCATCAACTACAACAACAAAACGTTTATCTTGATCGACCCCGACTGCGGTTGGACTAATCAGAATTGCTGAACGAGGTTGACCACCGCCCAGACGGATTCGAGCATATAAACCCGGTAATAAAACTCCGTTTGGATTATCGAAAGTCGCGCGAACGCGAATCGTACCTGAGGTCGTATCTAGGTTATTGTCGATTGAGTTGATGATTCCTTCACGAGAAAACCCAGTTTCATTGGCAAGCCCCATATAGACAGGAACTTGTGCAGAATTACGCTGATTACTGATATATTTGAGGTAAGTTTGTTCATCCACATCGAAAGATGCATAGAGACGAGAGACAGAGACTAAGCTTGTTAAAACCTGTGCTCCGTTACCCGCAGAAACCACGTTGCCTACAGTCACTTCGGCACGAGAAATTCGACCACTGACTGGTGCAGTAATGCGTGTATACTCAAGATTTAAACGGGCAGATTGAACGGCTGCTCTAGCGGCTTGCAGGTTAGCACTGGCTGAGCGCGCATCATTTTCAGCTAGATCTAATTCTTGGCGTGATACAGCATTACTTTGAATTAAGCGTTGAATACGGGAAAGATTAGAACCTGTATAAGTTACTTGTGCTTCAGCCGAAGCGAGTTGAGCTTGGGCACGATTTAGTTCTGCTTCGAAAGGGCGTGGGTCAATGGTAAAAAGTAACTCACCTTTTCTAACTAGACTGCCATCTTTGAAGTGTACGGAAATGAGTTTACCCGAAACCTGAGGCCGAATATCGACTTGATCAATGGCTTCTAAGCGACCGGAATATTCTTGCCAATCGGTAATGGTTTTGCTGATGACATTGGAAATATCAACAGTAGCAGCTTGTTGGGCTGTTGTCGGTGCAGCTTTTGCATCGGCATTTTCATGTAAAAACATAAAACTGCCACCCGTTGCCAAAATGGCGACAAAGATGGCAGACAGCGCGAACTGTTTGCGTGAAAATGACATGAGGTGCTCCTAATCATCTGGATACCTGTTTTCAGACTTTTAATTATGGTCCGTATGGGAGAAACAGGGTTTATGGGATGGACGGAGCATAAAAGTTTGTCAATCACGAATAAATATATTAAATTCGATAACACTATTCGTATTTTTATAACAATTGATGTGTTTGAATGAAAAAATGCATTGACTGATAGGAGTGTGCGTGTGGATCTATTTCATGCCATGAAAGTATTTAACAAAGTTGTCGAAACAAATAGTTTCAGTTTAGCGGCTGATAGCTTAGGCCTACCGCGTGCTTCAGTGACTACAACCATTCAGGGTTTAGAGAGACATTTACAAGTTCGTTTATTGAACCGAACTACCCGTAAACTCAGTTTGACGCCAGATGGTGCTGTTTATTATGAACGTACTGCGCGAATTTTAGCCGATGTCGAAGACGTTGAATCGACTTTTCATGATTCGGAACGTGGACCACGAGGTCGACTACGTATTGATGTTAAAGCTTCAATTGGACGACTCATCCTTATTCCAATGCTTTGTGATTTTCATGCCAAATATCCTGATATTGATTTGGTGATTGGAATGAGTGATCGGCCGGTAGATCTGGTGCAAGATGCGGTCGACTGTGTCATTCGTATTGGTCAGTTGAAAGATTCAAGTTTGGTTGCTCGTCGTATTGGAACAATTCAGTGTGTGACGGTTGCTGCACCTCGTTACTTGGCGGAACATGGTGAACCGAAAGTCATCGATGATTTAAAAAAACATCAGGTTGTGCATTATTTTAATAGTCGTACCGGACGCAATATCGACTGGGATTTTATGGTTGATGGTGAGATTCATAGTGTTGGCGTGAAAGGTCGTGTTTCTGTCAACGATGGTGATTCATATATTGATTTGGCAGTACAAGGATTTGGCCTAATTCAATGTCCATATTATATGGTAGCGAAACATCTGGAAGATGGCACACTCAAGGAAGTACTTACTGAATGGTTGCCAGCACCAATGCCAATATCAGTTGTATATCTACAAAACCGTCATTTATCACCTAAAGTTCGTGTGTTTGTTGATTGGGTCGCTGAATTATTTGCAGGTTGTCAATTGTTGAGCGGTTGCTCAATGCTATGGGATCAGAAATGTGAATTTGCTAGTGCCAAAGAACATAACCATGAATATACCATTCGGACATTGGTTGAAAATGAAAATATGGCAGAAGCCTATACACTCAAAAATTAGCCTTGGAGTTTGAGTGATTTTTCAACATTTAATCAGTTAACACAATCCATTGTTTTGACATCTTCATAAATCCTTAACTTACTGGTATAGAAATTGCAATTATTTCGGCAGAAGAGTAATTTAGAAATACTCAAATTTTTATCACCTTATTTGGATTTTAAGGAGAAGCTTCAAGATGGCAAGCTTTATGAAAAAAATGTTCGTTTCAACAACCTTAGTTTTGGCTGCTGTTGCAACGAATGTACAAGCAAAGGATTGGAAGGTGATTCGTTTTGGTACTGAGTCCTCTTATGCACCGTTTGAATATAAAACACCGGATGGCAAGTTAACTGGTTTTGACGTTGATTTGGGTAATGCCATTTGTGCAAAACTCAAAGCCAAGTGTGTTTGGGTTGAAAACTCTTTTGATGGAATGATTCCAGCACTTAAAGCGAAAAAGTTTGATGGCATTCTTTCATCAATGACAGTGACTGATGAACGTGCGAAACAAATTTTGTTTAGTAACAAAATCTATAATACGCCAACGCGTATGGTTGCAAAAAAAGGCTCACCGTTATTACCGACAGCTGCATCATTGAAAGGTAAGCGTGTAGGGGTACAACAGGGCACAATTCAAGAAACTTATGCTAAAGCTTATTGGGCACCAAAAGGTGTGGGCATTGTTCCTTATCCAACTCAAGACTTGATTTACCAAGACATGATGTCTGGTCGTTTAGATGCAACTTTACAAGATGCAATCATGGTTGATGGTGCTTTCTTAAAACAACCAAAAGGCAAAAACTTTACTTTTGTCGGCAGCAATGTGGTTGATACAAAAACACTGGGTGTAGGCGCAGCGATTGGTTTACGCAAAGAAGATGCAGATTTGAAAGCGAATATTGATAAAGCGCTCGCAGCAATCATTGCGGATGGAACATATAAGAAACTCGAGAAAAAATATTTCTCCTTTAACATTTACTAATGATGTGAAAAATGTCGGCTTAGTGCCGACATTTTAAAATCTATTCTCATCTCATCAATATTAGATATTGTTTTTAAGGAGAAGATGAGTCATGTTTTTATCTGGCTATGGGCCACTCCTTCTCAACGGAACATGGATGACTATACAGCTTGCGCTGTTGTCACTTTTGCTTTCTGTCATTATTGGCTTAATTGGTGCGAGTTCAAAACTCTCTAATATTAAAGCTTTACGTTATATTGCGACTGCCTATACCACGCTCATTCGTAGTGTGCCTGACTTGGTGATTATGCTGCTGTTATTTTATAGCTTGCAGTTAGGTTTGAACCAAATTACTGAAGCACTGCAAATGGACCAGATTGATATCAATCCTTTTGTGGCTGGTGTGATTACTTTAGCATTCATTTATGGTGCATATTTTACCGAGACCTTTCGTGGTGCATTTCAATCGGTTCCAACGGGTCAAATTGAAGCAGCAATGGCCTATGGGATGACCCCTTGGCAGGTTTTTCGGCGTGTATTATTCCCTCAAATGATGCGTTTTGCATTGCCGGGTATTGGTAACAATTGGCAAGTTTTGATTAAGGCAACTGCACTGGTTTCGATTATTGGCCTAACTGACATTGTAAAAATTACGCAAGATGCGGGTAGAAGTACCATGCAACTATTCTTTTTCAGCATCGTGGCTGCTGCGATTTATTTGGTCATTACCACCGTGTCAAACCTGATTTTAATGTGGCTTGAGCGTCGTTATTCTGCTGGTGTGAGGAAGGGACAATTATGATTGAAATCCTTCAACAGTATTGGCAGGCATACCTTTGGACTGATGGCTTACAAATGACTGGTGTCGCGATGACTGCTTGGTTATTGGTGCTTTCTATTGGTATTGGGTTTGTGCTTGCTGTGCCTTTATCACTTGCACGAGTATCTGAAAATCTTTGGTTGCGTGGTCCAGTTTGGTTATTTACCTACGTTTTTCGTGGCACACCACTGTACATCCAATTGCTGATTATTTATTCAGGCATTTACAGCTTTGATTACATCCATGAACATCAGACGCTCGATGCATTTTTTCGAGAGGGCATAAATTGCACCATTTTGGCATTTGCGCTCAATACTAGTGCATATACGACTGAAATCTTCGCTGGAGCGATTCGTTCTATTCCACATGGCGAGATTGAAGCCGCCCAAGCTTTTGGCATGTCAAAATGGAAACTCTACACACGTATTATTATTCCGTCGATGTTGCGCCGTGCTTTACCATTTTACGGTAACGAAGTCATTTTGATGTTGCATGCGACAACCATTGCATTTACAGCAACTGTTCCAGATATTTTAAAAATTGCGCGTGATGTAAATGCGGCAACCTATGACACCTTCAATGCTTTTGGGATTGCCGCGGTGTTATATGCGATGCTGGCATTTATTTTGATTTGGATATTTCGTAAGTTGGAAAAACGTTGGTTGGCATTTTTAAAGCCATCGAATCATTAGGAGACATAAATGGAACACGTTGCAAAACTAGTGATTCGTGATTTACACAAAACATTTGGCGATCATGAAGTACTGAAAGGGATATCACTTGATGCAAATGCTGGCGATGTAATTAGTATTATTGGTTCATCTGGTTCAGGTAAAAGTACTTTGCTGCGTTGTATCAACTTTTTGGAGCAACCGAGCAACGGCACCATTAAACTCAATGGTGAAAAACTACGCACAGTCTTTGATAAAAAAGGCAATTTAAAAGTTGTTGACTCAAAGCAACTACAAAAAATGCGTACCCAACTGATGATGGTGTTTCAGCACTTTAATTTATGGTCACACATGACAGTGCTTGAAAATGTCATTGAAGGGCCAATTCATGTGCTTGGGGTGAAGCGTGCTGAAGCCGAAGAGCGTGCAAGGAAATATCTACGCAAAGTTGGATTGCCTGAAAGTGTTGAAAATAAATATCCAGCTTTTTTATCTGGTGGTCAGCAGCAACGTGTAGCAATTGCTCGTGCTTTGGCGATGGAGCCTGAAGTCATGTTGTTTGATGAACCAACCAGTGCGCTTGATCCAGAGTTGGTGGGTGAAGTACTAAAAGTAATGCAGGGCTTGGCTGAAGAAGGACGTACCATGATTGTGGTGACACATGAAATGGGCTTTGCACGTCATGTGTCTAATCAGGTGATTTTCTTGCATCAAGGGAAAATTGAGGAGCAGGGCCATCCTGATGAAGTACTCAACAATCCAAAAAGTGAGCGTTTAAAGCAATTTTTGACGGGCAGTTTAAAATAAGTTGTACATACCGAGTAAGGTGAAGTTTTTGATAAAAGGATCCTCATCTTATTCGGTTGCTTTCTAATTATAATTTATAGATGGGTGTTTTTAGAAAACACATTAATAATGATAATACCTGCAATCATTAAAGTAAGACCAATACAGGCCGCCAAATCTAAATGCTGTTTGTAAAATATCCAGCCAATTGCAGAAATTAAAATAATACCCGCGCCTGACCAAATGGCATATGCAATTCCGATCGGAATCGTTTTTAATGTCAGGGACAGTAAATAAAAAGCAATTGCATAACCCACAACCGTAATGATGGATGGAATGGGAACAGTAAAACCTTGAGATGCTTTTAAAGCTGAAGTTGCAATGACTTCACAAACAATGGCAATTGCTAAATAAAGATAAGACATGGGAAGCCGCGCCAGGATGAGTTTTAATCAATCTATATGAAATGTTGAAATGGTTTAGCAGTTTTAACGATTGTTTAATTTTTTGGTACAAAATGACCAGTAAATCAAACTGAACTGATAAATTGATTTTATCACTAGCAAAGCGTTCTCAGCTATGTATTCATTTATTTAATATTTTGTTTGCATGGTTATTTAAGAGGATCTGCAACTTTAGCCTGATCCTCCATAGACTTTTTTAAAAGATAAATTAGCTGAGTAAATTTAGTCCCTTAAATTTCTCTAGCAGTTGATCTTGGTTTTCAATATGGGCCGGATCTTGTTTAATACAATCAATTGGACAAACTGCTTTACATGTTGGCGCATCGTAAAAGCCTACACATTCGGTACAACGAAGTGGATCAATTTCATAAACTTTGTTCCCTTCAAAAATAGCGAGGTTCGGGCATTCCGGTAAGCACATATCACAATTGATGCAGTCACTCGTAATCAAAAGTGCCATGTTTAACTCGCTTAATAAGCCAATGTAGAGGCAGTAATATTTTCTTTCGCATGCGGCAAATTGCGTACGAGTAGGGCATAACTGATATCAATATTTTGTGAGAGTAGAATTTCAACGAAATGCCCTGAACCTTTAGCATCTGTAATTGGGTTACCTTTAAAATCGCGCATTTCGGTTAAGGTAAAGGTGATATTGCCTTGCGGTGTCATGAGCTCAAGTGAGTCGCCAACCACAAAACGGTTTTTAACCTCAATGCGAATATAATCACCGTGACGTTCTAAAACCTCTCCACAAAATTGTTGGTAGTCAAAATGTGATGAACCATCAGCATAGTTTTGATATTCACTGTGCACATGACGTCTTAAAAAGCCTTCGGTGTAACCACGGTTTGCCAAACCTTCAAGTTGGGTTATTAAGCTTGGGTCAAATGGTTTACCTGCTAAAGCATCATCAATCGCTTTTCGATAAATTTGGGCGGTGCGGGCACAGTAAAAATACGATTTAGTACGACCTTCAATTTTCAGTGAGGCAATGCCCATTTTGGTTAAACGATCTACATGTTGTACAGCACGTAAATCTTTGGAGTTCATAAAATAAGTACCGTGTTCATCTTCTTCAGCAGCAAACATTTCTTCATCATTGCGTTGTACAAGCAAAGTTTGAGCTGAAGTTGTCTCTGATTGTGCTGATGAGTAGCAAGATTTTTCTGAGGTGTTGAGCTGAGTGACTGGAATCACATCGCCGTTTGCATCTTCTTGGGCTTTATGCAGTTTATAATCCCAACGGCACGCATTGGTACATGCACCTTGGTTGGCATCACGTTTGTTCATATAACCAGAAAGTAGGCAACGGCCTGAGTAGGCCATGCATAGTGCGCCATGTACAAAAACTTCGAGTTCAATATCTGGCACATGTTGCTGGATTTCTTCTATTTCTTCTAAAGACAACTCACGCGATAAAATCACACGGCTTAGACCATAATCTTTCCAGAATTTAACGGTTGCCCAGTTAATGGCATTGGCTTGAACCGATAGATGAATTTGGACTTCTGGGAAATGCTCACGCACCATCATGATTAAGCCTGGGTCAGACATAATGAGAGCATCTGGCTGCATAGCCACAATCGGCTCAAGATCACGAATAAAGTTTTTTAATTTACTGTTATGTGGCTGAATGTTAACCACCACATAAAACTTTTTGCCCAAAGCATGGGCTTCATCAATTCCAATTTTTAAATTGTCATGATCAAAAGCATTATTACGCACACGTAAACTGTAACGTGGTTGGCCTGCATATACGGCATCTGCACCGTAGGCAAATGCATAGCGCATGTTTTTAAGTGAACCTGCGGGAGAGAGGAGTTCAGTCTTCATAAAATAAAAGGCATAAAAAATATATGGTTTTATTTTATTAATTCCACATTTTGGATTCAACCTACTGAATTAGTAGGGATTTGACTTATATCTTTTTGTGCGGGTAGCATATTTTTTGCTAATTCTCCTAAGCGCATCAAAGCATTTAACATTTTAGGGTTTAACTCAAAACATGCTGCTATGCGTAAACAATGACTAAAACGTTTATCAGCCGAACATAAAATTCCTGGCATACATAAGATTTTTTCGTCCATTGCTTGGTGAAATAGTTCTAATGTGTCTATCGATTCAGGCAGCTCTAGCCATAAAATAAATCCTGCTTGTGGGCGACTGACTCGAGTACCGAGTGGAAAATAACGACAAATATAAGATTTGATGGTATCAATTTGTTGTTGATAGCGTTTTTTGAGCTGACGTAAATGCAGATCATAACCACCATTTTCTAAGAAAAGTCCTAACGTTTCTGTGAGCAAAGCTGGCTCGGCAACGGTTGTCGTAAATTTAAGTTGCTGCACAATATTACGAAAGCGCCCAGCTTCTAACCAGCCAATTCGATAGTCGGGTGCTACAGTTTTAGTATAGCTACCACATACCAATACCCACCCATTTTGGTCAAATGCCTTCACATTGGGTAAGAGTGGTTCAGTGAGTTGCAATTCGGCGTACATCGCATCTTCAATGACGGGAACCTGAAATTGATTAGCTAGCTCTGCCAAACGGCGGCGGTTGCTTTCAGGCATGCTAAAACCGAGAGGATTGTGTCCTGTTGGAATGGTTAATATGGCTTGTACACTTTTAGACTTTAAGAGTTCTTCAAGAGCATCTAGGCACATACCTGTATGCGGTGAAGTCGGCACTTCTACAATTTTTCGGCCTAAATTATGAAGAAGCGGGTACAGATTGTGAAATGTAGGGATCTCAAGTGCAATGCTGTCACCCGCTTGAGTTGTTGCCATAATCGCGAGACTTAAAGCCTCCATTGTGCCATGAGTGAGTACAATATCATCTGCTGAAAGAAACATGCAGAGTTGTAAGCCTCGCCTAGCAATTTGAGTACGTAAACGTATAGAGCCGGGCGGTAAAGTATAGCTTTTAAAAATATCTGGTTGTGTCCGTAAAACTTGAGCAGTTAAACGTTTTAAGCGTTCAATTGGGTAGAAATTTTCACCAGAAGGACAAGCTAAAGCCAAATTGATATAGGCTGGGTCCATTTGCTTTTTAACGATTTGTGCGAGAAAACAACTAATGCCTGAAAGTGATACTTTTTCTTCACTTACATAACGCTCTTCGAGTTCTAGTAAGTTTGAAGGTGCATGACAAACATAGTAACCAGACTGTGGGCGAACAGAAATTAAACCTTGGTCTTCAAGCTGACGATAAGCTTCTTTTACGGTGTTAATACTGACCTGATAATGATTTGCGCAGTCTCGGATTGATGGTAAGCGTGAACCAATAGGTTGCCTTCCATTCTGAATTTGAAGGGCTAGGTCATCACTCACTTTTTTATATTTGTACATATCAATTCATTAAAAAGCCAAAGCAATGGATACACTTTAGAGTGATCTTTTATTTAACTCAAATATTGTGATTACTTTTGATTAGTCCATTTAACGCAAATCTAAACTAAAAACTGTGTCTATTATTTTTCATATTAACTGGTACTGTGACCATTAAAAATAAATCAGTAAGATCAAAAAATGGTAAGGACTCAAAAGCCATATTTTTAAATTTTAAAATCAGTAGGAGTGGTCTATGTCTGTTGTTGCATTTAAACAAGTTGATGTTTTTACTTCACAAGCATTTAAAGGTAATCCTGTCGCAGTCATTATGGATGCCAGTACTTTAACGTCTGAACAGATGCAGGAAATTGCGAATTGGACTAATCTTTCTGAAACGACATTTGTGCTCCCTGCGACCGATTCGCAAGCTGATTATCAGGTTCGAATTTTTACTCCACAAAGTGAGTTGCCATTTGCAGGCCATCCTACAATTGGTACAGCCTATGCTTTGCTTGAAGCCGGCCTTGTGACAGCTAAAGAAGGTAAGCTGGTACAGCAATGTGGTGCGGGTTTGGTAACGCTTACCGTGAGTGGCGCAAGTCATATTTCATTTGAACTACCTAAGCCTAAAATTACACCATTAGATGCAATGCACACTGAGAAATTAGTAGAAATTTTAAAATGTGAAATTAATACTCAATGGAATGCCACATTGGTTGATGTAGGCGCGCGTTGGGTTGTATTACAAGCGGTTAATGCCGAAGCTGTTTTAGCAGCTCAACCAGACTTTGCAGCCTTAAAACAACATGACTTAGAAATGAAAGTTACGGGCGCGACAGTTTTTGGTTTTTATGAAAATAATGTTGAGCAAAAACATATAGAAGTTCGTTCATTTGGACCTGCTTGTGGAATAAATGAAGATCCAGTTTGTGGCAGTGGTAATGGTAGTGTGGCGTCTTTCATTCGTCACTATGGTATTTTACCAGCACAAAATGATTTAGTTCTTTCTTCACAAGGACGGGCTTTAGGTCGTGACGGGCAGCTTCAACTAAATTTGTATCAAGACAAAATTTTAGTGGGTGGAAATGCCGTTACCTGTATTGATGGCACAATCAAGTTATAAAACAGATATAAAAAAACCGAGGACTGTGCCTCGGTTTTTTAATTAGAAAAATCTTATTTTTCTACGAATGCACGCTCAATCACGTAGTCGCCCATTACACCCATACGAGGTGATTCAACTAAACCGTGTTGGTCAAGTAACGCAGCAACATCTTTCAAGAAAGCAGGGCTACCGCAAAGCATTGCGCGGTCAGTTTCACGGTTGAAGCGCGGTAAACCAACTTTTTCGAATAAAGCGCCAGTTTCAATTGCAGTGGTAACACGGCCTTGAGTGTGGAAAGGTTCACGAGTTACAGTAGGGTAGTAAACAAGTTTGTCTTTAATACCTAACTCTTCAAAGAACTCATGATTTGGTAATTCATTCAAGATAAGGTCTTGATAAGCTAATTCAGAAATATAACGTGTACCATGAACAACAATTACTTTTTCAAAACGTTCGTAAGTTTCTGGGTCACGAATAATTGATAAGAATGGTGCAAGGCCAGTACCAGAAGATAAAAGGTACAAGTTTTTACCCGGTAAAAGGTCATCATGAACCAATGTACCTGTCGGTTTTTTAGAAATTAAAATTTCATCGCCAACTTGTACTTTTTGCAAAATCGAAGTTAAAGGACCTTCTTGTACTTTAATTGAGAAAAATTCTAACTCTTCTTCGTAATTTGCACTTGCAATCGAATATGCGCGCATTAACGGTTTGCCATTCACTTCAAGTCCGATCATTACGAACTGACCATTTTTAAAACGTAAGCTAGTGTCGCGTGTAGTTTTAAAACTGAAAAGGGTGTCATTCCAGTGGTGAACATGAGTAATGCGTTCGACGTTAAAAGCAGCCATTAAAGGTCTCGATCACGATTAAAAGAAAACAGATAGCTATTCTAATCTAATTTCATTCCCGATAAACTGAATATATTTAATTGTGTTTATAAGAAAAAGTGATGAACAACTCTGTCACCTTCCCCATAATCGGCCATATGTGTTCGCCTTATCGTGAAAAATTTGGTATTCCACGTCAGCCTAATTTGGTAAATATTGAGTCTTATATCGAAATGGCAGAACCTTATAATGACTTATTGGCATTTGAGGGAATTGAGCAGTTCAGTCATCTCTGGCTAGTTTGGCAGTTTCATGACAATAAAAATCAGGGTAGTGCCGATAAATTTCGTCCACAGGTTCGTCCGCCACGTTTAGGCGGTAATGAAAAAATTGGCGTATTTGCTACACGTAGTATGTATCGACCATCTCCAATCGGGCTGTCAGTTGTAAAGCTGAATAAAGTGGAAAAAGTCGGTAAGTCTGTTCGTGTTTATGTTACAGGAAGTGATTTATTAAATGGCACTCCAATTTTAGATATCAAACCCTACATTCAATATTCTGATGCAATTGTTGATGCACAAAGTGGTTATGCACATGCTGAACCAGAACGAAAGTCTGTCATTTGGGCTGAAGCGGCATTAACAGCGCAAAAATATTTTTTGCAAAATAGTGAAATGAATTCACAGTACATTGATGAGCTTGAACAAGTCTTAGCTTTAGACCCTCGGCCTGCCTACCAAGAAGACGCTGAACGGATCTATAAAATGAAATTTTCAGACTTTGATATTCATTTTAAAGTCGATCAATTTGTAGTTACTATCATTGATGTGGTGAAGACTTCTTCGTTTGCACAATAGAAATCTTTAAAACCAATGGATGTTGAGCCAAAGTAAACTAATAAATATAGTCATATGAATGAGTTGGGCAGGCACGAAAGCAAGGGCATAGCGTAGCCCGCCCGAAATTGCAGAGTTCACACTTTTGGCAAGCGCATGAACTGCAAAGCCTCCTAGAAAGGCAATTAATAAAGGCGTCATATGGGTGCTATCAGGTTCACCTTGCACAATGACTGCTGCAATAGCTGCATGTATTTCAAATAAAGATGCGAGTAGAGTACCTGCGATTAATCCGGCATCGCCTAAAGATATACTTAAACCATAAACACCTGCCTGAATGAGCGTGAGTGTGCCTGCAATAATAATGGCTTCTTTTAAGCTAAACATTCTTGAGTCGATTTCGGGTGAAGTTGTACTGGGCTCTGCTTTACGTAATAAAATGAAAGCCCAGATTGCTAAAACAACTAATGCAATAAGTGTAGGAAATATAATGAGCTTAAACCAAGCAAAGCTAATCCCAATCACAATAATTAAAGTTTGAATGAGTGTTGAAACACACGACATTAATGCAGCGCCTGCATTTGTAATTGCATTGGCTCTGCCAGAGCGTACTTCTAAACCTAAACTGGCAATGGTCGCTGTACTGGAAACAAATCCCGAGGCTAAAGAAGAGAGTAATAAAGCATTCTTAGATGAGAGTAACCGTTTTGCAATATGGGCGAGTGCTTGTACAAATAAGATCAAAGTGAGTAATTTTAAAATCACATGCGGATTTAAAACAGGACCCCAAAAGGGTTTATTAGGGACTAAAGGCAGCGCTATTAAAAGTAAAGCGAGTAGGAAAATACCATCACGTAATTCCGATTCAGTAATCCATTGACTGGCAATGCCATGCATAGATTGTTTAGCCAATAAAATAATGGTCATGATCACAGCTAGGCCAGCAGCAAGCGAAATATTCCAAATACAAAGTGCCCCAATAAAATAAGTCATAATAAAGGCAAGTTCGGTGGTTACACCGGGGTCATTGGGCTGATTTTTGAGAGATACAATACTAATAGCCCCAATGAGAAGGGCACCTACAATTCCAATTTCAGTGCCGAATAAAAAACAGATGGCGCCTAATAGTGAACTAATTGCAAAAGATCGAAATCCCGCAAAAGTTTTGTATTCATGTTTAAGCTTACTTCGTTCACGTTCTAAACCAATTAGTAAACCACAACCGAGCGCCGCAGCAATGACGGTAATGAATTCTTCAAATGAAGTTGTTTGTAATGACATTGTCATTGGAAGCTCCATGTTACTTCCTCTTTGGTTTATTGTTATAAGTAGATTTGAATCATTTTAAAAATCATATATTCACGTTCAGTTTATGCTTTTTATTATAGTGAGCATAGTATCTTTTTTAGACAAAGCAACATACACAGTATTTTTATAAATATGAACTATGACGCAAAAAAATATTAAGTTGAGAATTAGTTCAATTATTTGAAGTTAAAGAATATTTAAAAGTTGGATTTAGCAATTTTGTGGTGAGTTAAATCAAAAATATCTCTGCTATATTATAAAAATTTATTGGGGATAACGCATGAATGCACACGTAGAAATAGATACGTATTGGTGTCTAGAACAACTATTACAAGAAGGCAGGATTACAGAGCGAGATAAATTACTTGTACAGTCGAGCCACCGCCAAAAAGACCAGTTAAAGTGGCATCCTTTACAGTGGATTGCACATTTTAATTTAAAAGACCAGCAGCACACACATGCTCATTTAAGTTTAAACCGCTTGTGTTTATGGTTTGCAGATCGGGTTCAGCTCCCTTTATTTGTGATTGATCCTTTAAAGGCAGATGTGAGTGCTTTAACGCAGGTAATGTCACAAGAGTTTGCTATTCGCAATCATATTTTAGCTGTTGAAATTCACGCTGACCGAATTGTGATAGGAACAGATCAGCCATTTCAAACAGATTGGCTTAATAATCTTGAGCGAAGTCTAGCACCTAAAAAAATTGAGCGGGTATTACTTAACCCTGAACAGTTGCAACGTTATTTGCGCGAATATTATCAGGTCAGTCGTGCGGTCAACTCAGCTCAAAAAGATGCAGCTCATGACCGAGACACTAAAAACGTTGAAGCTCTTCTACAGCTTGGCGATAGTCAAAACCCAGATGCGAATGATCAGCATATTGTGAAGTTGGTCGATTGGATTTTACAGTTTGCATTTGAGCAGAGTGCCAGTGATATTCACATGGAACCTCGCAAAGACAATGGCAAAGTCAGGTTCCGTATAGATGGTGTTTTGCACACTATTTATAACATGCCATCAAATACACTGACCGCCGTGATTTCCCGAATTAAAATTTTAGGGCGTTTAAATGTAGCGGAAAAACGTAAACCGCAAGATGGTCGATTAAAAACACGGACACCTAAAGGGCAAGAAACTGAACTCCGTTTATCAACCTTGCCAACTGCATTTGGTGAAAAACTGGTCATGCGTATTTTTGATCCCGATGTGTTGGTACGTTCTTTTCATCAACTGGGTTTTGAAGAGGGTCTCTTACAACAGTGGCAGCAATTAACAAAAAATAGCCATGGGATTATTTTGGTTACTGGTCCCACAGGTTCAGGTAAAACCACAACGTTATATTCATCTTTAAAGCAGCTCGCAACAGATCAGGTCAATGTCTGTACCATTGAAGATCCGATTGAAATGTTAGAGCCTAGTTTTAACCAGATGCAGGTCAATAATGCAATTGAATTAGGCTTTGCAGATGGTGTTCGCGCGCTTATGCGTCAAGACCCAGACATTATTATGATTGGGGAAATTCGTGATCAAGATACAGCGAATATGGCCATTCAGGCGGCACTCACAGGTCATTTAGTATTATCAACACTACACACCAATGATGCGCCGTCTAGTTTGACTCGATTGCATGATTTGGGTGTGCAGCCATTTTTAACAGCAGCAACTATTTTAGGTGTTCTCGCACAGCGTTTAGTGCGACAGCTTTGTCCGCACTGCAAGCTACAAACTCATATTAATGAGGATGAGTGGCAACATTTAACATTCGACTACATTATGGAAATGCCAGAAAAAGTTTATCACGCAGTAGGGTGTGAACAATGTCGTCATACAGGCTATAAAGGGCGAGTCGGTATTTATGAATTTATGCCGGTCAGTCTTGAGCTTAAGCATCTTATTAGTAGCCATATGACATTAAATGATTTGAGAACGCAAACTAAAAAAGAAGGTATAGAACCCTTAAGAATTGCGGGTGCTCGTAAGGTAATTGATGGTCTTACAACATTAGAAGAGGTATTGCGGGTTGTGCCATTAAATTAAGTTTTTCTTAAGATTCACCTCATTTATGCTTGATTTAATTGCTTTATCCCAAGAGGACACCGTAAACAGAGGGTAATCATATGAAAATACTTAAAGCAATACTAATGACTACAGGTCTAACAGCGGCTGGTGTGTCTATAGCAAATACACCTGTGAATCAGGCAGCAATTGCTCCAGCAACTCTCACAACTGTTAAGCATGCATTAACGGCAAAAGATAATACACCAGTAAAAGTACAGGGTCAGGTTGTAAAATCTTTAGGTGATGAAAAATACCAATTTCGTGATAAGACAGGTAGCATTACAATTGATGTAGATGATGAACTTTGGCAGGGTCGTCCTATTTCACCAAATACAACTGTGACTTTAATTGGTGAAGTAGACATCGACTATAAACCTTTAAAACGTGTAGAAATTGAGGTCGATCAAGTTCAGTTCTAATTCATTGATCTCTGAATCTACTACTTTTAGCCGCATTTAAATGATGCGGCTTTGCTTTTTTTATAAAGGCTTGGCAAGATTAAAACAGCATATAACAGGAAAAATAGATGAGAATTTTGCTTGCAGAAGATGATCGCTCTCAAGCTGAAAGTATTCAATCATGGTTAGAGTTAGATGGTTATCAGGTCGATTGGGTAGAAAGAGGTGATTATGCGCTTACGGCAATCGAACAGCATGACTATGACTGTATTTTACTTGATCGGGGACTGCCGCAATTAGCGGGTGAAAAAGTTCTAACAACGATCCGTTATAAACAAAAAAATGTTCCTGTTATTTTTATTACCGCACGTGACAGCATTCATGATCGAGTAGAAGGACTAGATTTAGGCGCAAATGATTATTTGGTTAAGCCTTTTAGTTTAGAAGAACTCTCTGCCCGAATTCGCGCTCAATTGCGTAAACAAACTTTAAGTCAGCAATCGATTTTAACGTGGGGTGATTTGCAACTTGATACACAAGCGAAAGTTGTATTAAGCGCTGGAAAATCTATTGATTTAACTGCAAAAGAATTCCAAATATTACGTAAGCTGATGGTTCATCCTGAACATATTATTACCCGTGATCAATTAGAAGAAGCACTCTATGCATGGGGTGAGGAAATTGAAAGTAACGCCATCGAAGTATTTATTTATCAGCTTCGAAAAAAAATCGGAAGTAGCTGCATTAAAACCATACGGGGGCTAGGTTACCGTATGGGAGATTTAAAATGAAATCGAATCGCTCATCTTTGCAGTCGCAACTGGTTAAAACCACCATGTGGAGTAGTGTGGTGGTGGGCTTGGTGGCTTTAAGCTTACTTACCATATTTTCTGTTTATCACAACATGTCAGTTCAAGACGAAATCATGGATGAAATTTCAGACACTTTACTGGTTTCTGATCTGTCAAAACATTCTATGAAACAGTTTGATCAGCTCAGTGATGAATTTGATATTCAGTATGAGTTATTAAGCTCTGGGCAATTACTTACTCATTCTCATAGTTATCAGCATGAACTTTTTGAACAAGGAAAGTTATCTGAAGGTTTTTCATATTTTTGGTTTGATGGTCAATTATGGCGTAGTCTGGCTGCACAACAAGAAGACTCTCAACTAGAAGTTGAAGTCTTTCAGCCAATGAGTACCCGTATTGAAGAAGTACTCAAAGCACTTGCAGGCTATAGCGGTCTTATGGTGTTGTTCTGGTTGCTGCAATGGGTCATTGTAAGTTGGCGTACGGAGCAACAATTGGCTGCGCTAAATTTACTTTCTATACGTATTGCCCAAAAAACAGCTTCAAATTTAGAACCAATTCAAGATCCAGATGTCATTACCGAAATTCAGCCTGTGATTGATGCTTTAAACCAATTACTTGCAAGATTGCAAAGAGCATTAGTGGCTGAGCAACGTTTTACGGCAGATGCTTCCCATGAGCTACGTTCTCCGTTGTCTGCCATACAAATGCGTCTTCAAGTTTTACAGCGTAAATATCAACATGTTCCAGAACTTCATCAGGACTTTGAGCGCATACAAGAGGACGTTTCAAGAAGTACAAAAGTACTTGAAAACCTACTCCTTCTTGCTCGCCTAGAACCCAATGAAGCAGAGCAGCCACAACTTCCTAAAACAGTTATCGATTTAAATTACTTATTGGCTAGAGTCATTGAAACTGTAACTTTAGATGCGAATGCTAAACAGATGTTGATAGAGACAAATACCTTATCGACAGAAACTAAAACCTTTGCGAATGAAGAATTACTGTTTATTGCTTTTAGAAATTTATTTGATAATGCCATTCGTTATAGCCCGACTTTAGGTTCTATTCATGTTGAGATTAGTCAGGACGAACAGCAAATTAAGGTCGCTATAGAGGATACAGGAAATGGTGTAGATGATGAGGTATTGCAACGTTTAGGGCAGCGTTTTTTTCGAGTATTAGGTACTCAGCAGCAAGGTTCAGGGTTGGGAATTTCAATTACTCGAAAAATTATTGAGTTGCACAATGGTGAATTGCATTTTATGCATGCTGAACAGGGTGGTTTGAGGGTAGAGGTTAATCTTCCATTATAAAAAATAGCATGGTTACCCATGCTATCCATTTTTTGTTTTCCCACGAATATTATTGAAACGCGAGTGTATTTTTTATTTAGTTAAAATTAGACGATTGTTGCGAGTGAGGCGTAAACGATATTCCTCGCCAGCATGCATAATGCGGATTTCACGGCCTAATGCAAAGAGGTTGTTAGAATGTAACATTGGTAAGGCATGAGCTGTTTCATTGTTACGAGTAAATAAGCTAAAAGGTGCGTTCATTTGTTGTGCTCCGTGGTATGTTCTTGAACGATTTAAATGATAATCATTATCGAATAGGTCTGTCAATGAGATTTTAAAAAATTTATAAAATGATAAAATTTGCTTACACTTGAGAAAAATTTTAGAGAGTAGAAAAATGCCCAAACCGATAGTCGATGTCGCTATAGCAATCTTGATCCATCGTGGAAAAATACTGGTTGGATGGCGCGAAGAGCAGCAACATCAAGGTGGAAAGCATGAGTTTCCTGGAGGAAAGGTTGAGCAGGGTGAAACACCTGAAGAAGCCTGTCGCCGTGAAATCTATGAAGAAGTGGGTATTGGTTTAAAAGATTGGCACCAATTTAATTATATTCACCATGAGTATGATGACATTATCGTCAATTTACATTTATTCCATAGTTATGTGCCTGATGAACTATTAAATCTTATTCATCAACCATGGGCATGGTATACACGTGAACAGTTACTTTACTTAAACTTTCCAAAAGCGAATAAAGACATCATAAAACGACTTTATTGGCCTCATTTCATCAAAATTAGCAATACGCTTACATCGGTAGGAAGCAGTGATGCTTTATTGTATTGGCGTATAGAAGATGAATCTGACCAGCAATCAATAGAGCAATTAAGCACTTTAGATGAAAATCAGTTATCAAACTTAATTATTAATGTAGATATCTGGCAGCAGTTGAGCCCTGAATTAAAAAAACAGATTAAGACTGTTCATTTAAAACAATCTCAGCTCATGAATTTGCATAAAGGCGATTTAACAATGGGCGTGCGTTATATTGCCGCTTGTCATGATGCAGTTTCTTTAAAGCAAGCTGAGCAGATTGGTTGTGATGCTGTTTTTATTAGTCCTGTAAAGCCAACAACGACTCATCCAGAAGCTGTGGCATTAGGTTGGGAACGTTTTGCAGATCTAGCTCAAAATAGCCATATTCCAGTTTTTGCATTAGGAGGAGTGCATCCTGATGATTTAGCTACTGCACAGCAGCATGGTGCATATGGTTTAGCAGGCATTCGTAATTTCTAATAAAAAAATAAATAAGCATTAAAAGCTAGAGCGCTTTTAATGCTTGTTGCGCTTCTTGAACAGTTTTTTGATTATTACGTTGTTGTCCAGCTTTTAAAATGGTCAACCAAAGTTGCTTTTTCATCGCCTGACTTTGGGCAAAACTCAAACCACGTCGTGCTAAAGACTCAGCATTAGAATATTGCTGTTTATGATTTGCCGTAAGGGCAAGAAATAAGTAAGTCTCAGCCGCTTGTGGTGCTAAACGCTGTGCCTGAAGTGCATAGCGTTCAGCCTCTGACCATTGCTGGTTTTTGTAAGCTTGCTGTGTTTTCTGCATTAATACTTTAAATGCAGGTAATTGACTTCCATCATCATTAAAGCGTTGAAGCTTCTTTTGCTGAGGAACAATCACCTGTAAATTTTTGCGTTGAATTTCTGGATGTTCATAAGGTGTAATTTTTACACCTGATGGAGTTTCCGTATTTTTCTTCACTGGTGGAGTAGGTGTTTTCTCTTTGGATTCAGAATGATCAGGCAAAGTTGTACAGCCGACCATAAGAACAGCACCAATATAAAAAACACCTTTCTTCAACATATCCTAATTTCCTGTTTACGCTTAGTTGTTATAACTACCAGTTGAAATTACACGTGAATTATTTGACAGATCTTGTTGCATCTGACTTTCACTTTCACGAATATAACTGTCGGTATTATCATCCTGAGAGTCAGGCGTTGTGTTATCACTTTGTGGCGTATATGTTGGATCAACTTGATAATAAGGTGCGCCACATGGCGTAGCACGGTGCGGAACTGTATGCGTTAGCATCGGAATATACATAGCACCATCACAAGCCTGAGCAGATAAATCACCCGTTGCACGATCAATCCACTGCCACTGTACAGTGTCTGGTTGACGTATATTCACAGGAGTTTGACGTAACTGTTTCATCACGTTAGTCCATACTGGCAATGCACCAGATGAACCAGTTAATCCTGTTACTTTATTGTCATCTAAACCTAACCATACTACAGCGACATGGTTACCCGAATAACCAGCAAACCATGAGTCACGTGTATCGTTAGTCGTACCTGATTTACCCGCCAATTTTAAAGCTGGAGATAAGCTGCTATAGGCTGAACGACCAGTACCCGAAGACATAACCTGTTGTAAACCGTAATTCATAATATAGCCAACAGATGGATCAATCGTTTGTTGAACATTCAGGCCATAACGGTCAAGTAAACGACCATTCGCATCTACCACAGACCGAATTGCACGAGTTGGATATTTAAAGCCGCCTGTAGCGAAGTTTTCATAGATTCCGAGCACTTCCATTGGTGACATATTGACTGCCCCAAGGAAAATAGAAGGGTAGGCAGGAATCGTTGATTCAACACCAAACTTTCTTAGATTATTGGTAAATGTTGATAAACCAAACTCTTGACCCAAACGTACAGCTGATAGGTTGTATGAGTTTGCTAATGCTTCACTCAGACTCACTACACCATGTCCACCACCACTATAGTTTTTAGGTGTCCAGCTTTTACCACTATCTACAGGAACACTGATTGGAGCATCTTCAATTTGGCTTGCCCAATTATAACGTCCAGATTCGATAGCACTTAAATAAATCACAGGTTTCAATAAAGAACCGACTTGACGTTTCGCATCTAAAGCACGGTTAAAACCAGTAAAATCTTGTGTAGAACCAACTGCCGCAACGAGCTCGCCATTTTCAGGATGTGCAATCAGTACAGCACCTTGTAAATTTTTCAAACGTGCTGGGTTGCTGTTGGCTAAGCGATCTACTGAAGCTTTAAACGCGTTTTGAACTTGGGTTTGAGTAATTGGGTCTAAGGTCGTAAAAATACGTAAGCCTTGATTGGTTAAATCACTTTCTTGATATTCTGTGCGCAATTGACGACGCACAATATCTAAAAAGTCTGGGAACTTTGCAGGCCCTAAACTTGGTTTACTTAACACATTTAAAGGACGTGCAATTTCATCTTCATATTCGGCTTGAGTTAAATAACCCATCACACGCATGTTATTTAACACAGTGTCACGGCGTTTTTTTGCACCTTCAGGGTTTTTCCAAGGATTATATAAAGAAGGGCCTTGAACCAAACCGACTAAATAAGCTTGTTGTGCAACGCTAAGCTCACGTAATGGTAAACCAAAATAAAATTGTGAAGCCAAACCATAGCCATTAATTGAGTAGCTACCATTTTGGCCTAAATTCACTTCATTTAAATAGGCTTCTAAAATTTCATCTTTGCTGTAATGCAGCTCGATGAGTAAAGCCATTAATGCTTCATTGACTTTACGTTTTAATGTGCGTTCAGGAGTGAGGTAGAAGTTTTTAACTAATTGTTGAGTCAGGGTTGAACCACCTTGACGCTTTCCACCCGTAACATTACTAACCAATGCACGAGCTGTACCGCGAATTGAAATACCATGATGATGATAAAAATTGCGGTCTTCTGTAGAAATTAAAGCTTCAATGAGTGGTTTAGGGACATTATTCAGTTTAATGAGTACGCGGTCTTCATTGTGTTGAGGATAAATTCCTCCAATGAGTAACGGTTCTAAGCGTGCAACGCCGGTTGAAGAAGGTTTGGTACTTCGTACTTCAACAACTTGATCATTTGCAAAACTTAACTCTAAGACTTGTTCAGGTTCAACACTGTCACCGTAGTCAAAACCACGTGTGTGGATATACATATTGCTGCCTTGAGCAACATAACTTCCAGACTTGTCATAATTACTTGAAGTTTTGTAACCCAATAGCTTTAATTCTTGAGTAAAATTTGCTTGAGAAATAGGCGCGTTGTTATAAATTTCCAAAGGGCGTGCAAACACTTTGGCAGGAATATCCCACCGCTGTCCTTCAAATTTTTCACGGATAATATTATCTAAACGAATCAGATAGATACTAAGAGCAATAAAAGCACCAATGATCAAAATGGAAAAGATTAGTGCAAAGAAACCGATACCACGTTCAAACTTCATAAAAATGAGATAAAACCCTAACAATGCCTGTAATGATGCGATAGCTTGTCATCAATTTGCAATGATAAAACTGTGAATAATTGGAAAAGTTAGATTGAATTTTACAGCATCTTGTAGTTATGTTTTTTTAAATTAATCGGGTTAATGTTATTATAGGCAAGTATCGCAGCGGAGCTTACTCATTCGTGCAAATTTCACATAAGTCCTTCAGAAACGTCGGGTTAATCGGTCGACCAGATAAATCATCAGTTGTAGAAACACTCTGTTTAATTCATGATCATTTATTGAACTTAGGTTTGAACCCCATTTTTGATCAGGAAACAGCCGAATTAGTGCCTTATGATCATGCACAGATAGTAAGCCGTCATTTATTAGGTGAAGTTGCTGATTTAGTTATTGTGGTTGGAGGAGATGGTTCTTTACTCCATGCTGCAAGGGCTTTGGTTCGTTACAATACGCCTGTAATTGGTATCAACCGTGGACGGTTAGGTTTTTTAACTGATATCAAACCTTCAGAAGCTATTTTTAAACTTGATCAAGTCCTTCAAGGGCATTTTCAACTTGATCGCCGTTTCTTACTTGAAATGGAAGTAAGAACAAATGGCGAAGTCATTTATGATGCAATTGCTTTAAATGATGTCGTTTTGCATTCAGGTAAGTCGGTCCACATGATTGACTTTGAACTTAACATTGATGGCCAATACGTTTATCGCCAGCATAGTGATGGTTTAATTGTTTCGACTCCAACTGGATCAACGGCCTATGCTTTGTCAGGCGGTGGACCAATTTTACATCCAAGCATGGACGCGATTGCATTAGTTCCAATGCACCCTCATACCTTGTCATCACGACCAATCGTTGTTGGTGGTCAAAGCGAAATTAAGATTGTTATTCGCGAAAATCGAGTGTTACCAATGGTGAGTGCAGATGGACAACATAGTATATCGCTCAATGTTGGAGATAGTTTACACATCCGCAAACATCCATTTAAACTAAGTTTATTGCATCCACCAGGTTATGATTTTTATATGGCCTGCCGTACCAAACTTGGTTGGAACCAAGATTTTGAATCTTTCCAAAGAGATGAATCATGAATATTGAACAAATGCTATCTATTTTAAACCCTGAGATTGTAGAGCGTTTAAAAACAGCAGTAGAAATTGGTAAATGGCCAAATGGCGTTGTTTTAACAAAAGAGCAGCGTGAAACTTGTATGCAAGCTGTAATTGCTTGGGAGTTAAAGAACTTACCAGAAGAGCAGCGTAGTGGTTATATTGACCGCGGTACAAAAGAAGAGGGTGAGGTTTGTGAAGATGATCACCACAAACATGAGCCAGAATTTAAACCAATTCGTTTTGTTTAAAATTTTATAAGACAGAAAACTTATTTTTGGTTATTCCATATGGCCTTGAATACCATGTTTTTCATGAGTTATAGCATATAGGCTTTAATTACTTTTAAAGGATTAAAAGTAAGCAAAAATCCTTTGTATCACTGACGATACTTCCATGTATCGCAGTGATACGGTCGACATCCATGTCGACTTTCACGATAGCATCTGTTAACTACGAATTAAGATTGCTTGAATTACGTGTTTCCCATAACACTTTTGCTTTCTGCATTGCTTCTTCAAAACTAGCAACAACTCCCATGGTATATAGTGCAATTCCGATGGTTTCTGTTACTGCCATTTCACCGTATTCATGGTGCTGTTGACCTAACCATACTGCTTTAAAAGTTGCTAAATCTAATTCTTCTTCAATTGGACTGCGTTCAGGCGTGAGTTTTGGTAACTCGTGTTCATAAAGTTCACCATTTTTAATACCGCAAATGAGTGTTTTTGCATCTGGATTTCGCTCAAACTCACCCCCTTCACCTTTAATGACAGCACTATTTTGATAGCCTAAGCGCAATGCACTATGTTGATGTGAAGTTCGATAAGCTGGATGGAATATTGCTTGTAAGGTGGCTTTAGCACTAAAAGGATTGATTAAGCGAGCTAATGTATGAATAGGTGAGCGTAGACCCATTACATTTCTTAAAGAAATCAGTTCACTTAAAACTGGTGAAATCACATCTAGTGGTAAGTATGCGAAATTTTGCTCTGCTAATTGTGTTCGTACTTCTTGTTCAGAATGACAAATTTGATAACCCAGATATTCTAAAACCTGTTCGGTATAAACACGGTTAAGCGTGTGACCTGATGCACCATGCATAACAATCTTATGGCCATGCTGGGCAAGCGTAAGAGCAGCTAATAAAAACCAAGGATAATGTTTTCGTTTACCCGCATAAGATGACCAGTCTAAATCAACTTCCAATGGCTGAAAATTGAGTTGATCTCTAGTGGCTTGAACAAATCCCGCGAGTTCATCAATAGATTCTTCTTTAACACGAAGTAGCATTAAAAAAGCACCTAACTGTACATCAAGTACTTCACCTTTTAAAATCATGGTAAATGCTTGATAAGCTTCTTCATAGCTTAAAGAGCGTGAACCGCTTTTACCCTTACCTAAAATACGGACATATTGAGCGAATGGGTGTTCAGCATCTTTATAGATATTACGTTTAGTATTCATCGTAGTTCAAAACAATAAAAATGATGGGATGTAGGCAGCTCAAAATGAAATGTCCACAAGTATTTAATCAATATGACATAAAAAACTGTCGAAAAAATATCAAAAGTGTTTCTTATACTAAAGTCTTAAGGTTGCATGAGTGTTTTTTGTGCGTATTAGCTAAAAATTTAACCGAATCATTATTTAATTCGAGTACACTTTCTCGTGCTTTTTTGAGCACTCATATCATAATTTTCTGTGATTCTCCTATATCTTCAGCTTTTTATTAAAAAAGTAAGAGGTTATTTCTAACTACTCAAAGTGGTTAGAAACTTCAGGTATTCTCCTGTTTTAGAAAACAGCTTTTTTTGTTTTCATTGAGGTAGTAGGAAGGTTTTTTGTTTACAAAGAACCGTTTCCCTTTTGCGGTGTTCATGTGAAAGGTTAGGGCTGTGTATTCGTAAAGAATAGACGTTTCATTTTGGTATTTCCAACGGACTTGGAAATATAGATTGAAGTAAAGTTATGGCTAAAAAACCGATTTATAAATCACTTTATTTTCAGGTGATTATTGCGATTATTGCGGGTGTTTTGGTAGGGCATTTTTCCCCAAGCTCAACGCAAATTGTCAATGGTGTTGAACAGCATATCCCAGGTTTAGGTGAGAAACTCAAGCCATTAGGTGATGCCTTTATTCGTTTGATCAAGATGATCATCGCTCCAGTTATTTTCTGTACCGTGGTCAGCGGTATTGCTGGCATGGAAAGTATGAAGTCAGTCGGAAAAACTGGCGGCGTCGCGTTGTTATATTTTGAAGTTGTTTCAACAATTGCACTTCTGATTGGCCTTGTTGTAATTAACATTGCTAAACCGGGTGTAGGGATGAATATTGACCCTACAACTCTAGACACCTCGGGCATTCAAAAATACGTCAGTTCGGGTGAGTCACAATCTACCATTGATTTCTTAATGCACATCATTCCAGATACGGTTGTTGGCGCATTTGCAAATGGTGAAATCTTACAAGTCCTTCTTTTTGCAATTCTCTTTGGTTTTGCTTTACATAAGTTAGGTGATGCAGGACGTCCAGTTTTAAAATTTATTGATCAAGTTGCACATGTGTTCTTTAACATTGTGAACATGATTATGAAACTGGCTCCGATTGGTGCATTCGGTGCAATGGCATTCACCATTGGTAAATATGGCGTTGGTTCACTTGTACAATTAGGGCAATTAATTCTCTGCTTCTATGTTACGTGTCTACTCTTTATCTTCTTGATTTTGGGTACAATCAGCCGTATGAGTGGATTCAGTATCCTCAAAATGATCCGTCTGATTCGTGAAGAGTTATTAATTGTACTTGGTACATCTTCTTCTGAATCTGTTTTGCCTCGCATGTTGCGTAAACTTGAAATTGCAGGTTGTGAAAAGTCTGTAGTTGGTTTGGTTATTCCAACAGGTTATTCATTTAACCTTGATGGAACGTCAATTTATTTGACTATGGCAGCAATCTTTATTGCTCAGGCAACGAATACTCAGCTTGATATTCAACATCAGATCACTTTGTTATTAGTACTTTTAATTTCATCTAAGGGTGCGGCGGGTGTAACTGGATCTGGCTTTATTGTTATGGCGGCAACTTTGTCTGCTGTAGGACATATTCCAGTTGCAGGTTTGGCATTGATTTTAGGTATCGACCGTTTCATGTCAGAAGCACGTGCTTTAACTAACCTTGTTGGTAACTCTTTGGCAACAATTGTTGTTGCGAAATGGGTCGGTGCTTTAGATAAAGATAAGCTTAATGATGCTTTAAATAATCCAGATGAAGTCGACAGAAAAATGATGGAACCAAAAAGTCCTCAAGTCGCTGAAGGTCTAGATTAATTCAAAGAAACCTATATAAAAAAGGAAGCTAAAGCTTCCTTTTTTATTGGCTGACTGAAAAGTACAGTTTTAATGAGCAGCTATGCCATGACAGTTGCTAAAAAAATGATTAGCATGCACAGCAATGAGATTCGATAAAACAATAAAGCTGAAGGAAAATATTATGTTGGCATACGATGCAGATTTAGAATTATTCCGTGATAATTTTAAACGTTTTATGAGTGAGCATATTGCGCCTCACTACGATCAATGGGAACGCGAAGGAATCATGCCTCGTTCAGTTTGGAATCAACTGGGTGAAAATGGCTATTTATGTGTGGATGTTCCAGAAGAATACGGTGGTTATGGGGTTCCGACATATTATTCGTTAATGTTGGTTGAAGAGTCTGCACGTGCTGGTTTTTGTGCATTATCAACAGCTATTTCTTGCCACTCTGAAATTGCTGCACCATATATTTTACACATCGGGACAGAAGAGCAAAAACAATACTGGTTACCGAAAATGGTAACTGGCGAAGTTGTTGGTGCAATTGGTATGACTGAACCAGGAGCAGGTTCGGATTTACAATCAATGCGTACCAGCGCCATTTTGCAAGACGATCACTATTTATTAAATGGTTCAAAAACCTTTATTTCAAATGGGCAACATGCTGATCTTGTTGTGCTCGCAGTAAAAACTGACCCTCAAGCACGTGCAAAAGGTGTGTCATTATTATTAGCAGATACACATCTGGAAGGTTTTAAGAAAGGCACAAATTTAGACAAAATCGGCCTGCACTCTCAAGATACATCTGAGCTGTTTTTTGACAATGTGAAAGTACCTAAAAACCAGTTACTTGGTCAAGCTGGGCAAGGTTTTGCTTATTTAATGCAAGAGTTACCTCGTGAACGTACTGCAATTGCATCTACTGCAATTGGGGCAATTCGCGGTGCAATTGATTTGGCAACAGCTTATGTAAAAGAGCGTCAAGCATTTGGTCAACCCATTTCACAGTTCCAAAATACACGTTTTGTTTTAGCACAAGCAAAAATTGATGAGCTTGCTACAGCGGCTTTTTATGAAAGAAACGTTGCCTTATATCAAGAAGGCAAATTAGATGTAGAAACAGCTGCGGCATTAAAAAGTTTCAGTAGTGACATGCAAATGAAGGTTGCTGACAACTTACTCCAGCTTTTTGGTGGTTATGGCTATATGACTGAATATCCAATTTCACGTTTCTTTGTCGATGCCCGTATCCAACGTATTTACGGCGGTACAAATGAAATTATGAAGGAAATCGTAGCGCGTGGATTAATTGGCAAAGCCTAATTAAGCAGAGAAAAAACAGCCTGTCTTAGAACAGGCTGTTTTGTTTTTAACTATTTGGTCTTCTGTTGAATGACAGGATAGTTTTTCTGTTTCGGTAATTGCTGTAATGCATGATTCATCTTTCTTAAAAACTCATCTGCTTCATCTTGATGGAATGAATCTTCGGTGTATTCACTACGTTCTTGAAAGACGACACCACAACCAGTTATTTTCATATTTTCAGGATTAAATGACCAGTCATTTGGATTCTTTAAGTTAATGTTTAAATCACTTTCACAGCTTTTCCATAAACGTAAAAAATCATTTGATAATTCTGTTTTAAATCCTCGTGCTGGATAGACCGAGAAGCCTTTCATTTCGGGATTAGAAAACTGTATAAACATGTCTACTGGCATACCGCCCCAAATGATTGCTTTATTTTCTGGTAAAGCAATGCCTGATAAATTTTTCTCTTTTAAAGCATGTGATTGCTCAAATTTCTGCCTGAAATTTTGCGACTGATAGGTCAGCTTGGTTTGAGGTGGGATTGGAATACCACGAACTTGATTACTGACAGTCGTCCTATAGTACGGAGAATTATCAGTACCATTGCATCCTGCGATTAAGGGGCAACCGCCACAAGCCGTTAAACTAAAACTTGTAAGGCCCAGTAAGCCCAATACAATAATTTTATTCATTCTATTTTACTGTTGTTATGACATATTGGGTCAGTATAACCAATCTATGCATTAAGAGGTCTATCTTTAAGAACAACGAAATAATCAGCTTTAAATGTAATTTGTTTTTACTTGACTGGCTGCTGTAATGGCCCATCAAATAAAGATTTGCAGCTTTCTAGGTCTTTGCACGAAGCAAACATAAGGGCTTTAGGTAGGCTTGCATACAAATTTGTAATGTGTTGTTCAGCAGGGTTATAAAAATGCCAATAAGTAAATTGATCTGAACGTTTATTTTCCAGAGCTTTAAAGAAATCTGTTTCGTTAAATTTATTATCAAGTTGAGTACGAGGCCCGCCTTGCTCATGTGTACCGACTGTGGTCAAAAGCATCGGAGAATTGCTTTGTTTTTGACTTTGCCAATGATTTAACTTTTGAAATAACATGCCTTGATCAAACCAAAGAGAAGGGCTTGCAGCAAAGTAACGCTGGAATGCATTAGGCTTTTGAAAAAAATGATAAAGAACCAATAAGCCGCCAAAAGAATGCCCATATAGACTCTGTTGTTTACTATTAACTGGAAACTGTTTTGCAATTTCTGGTTTGAGTTCATCATTTAAGAAATTGATGAATTTGTCAGCACCACCATATTTATATTTACCTTGTGCCTGAAATTCAGCAGAAGGTTTTGGTGTGTAATCATAAGCACGTTTCTGCACATCAAAAGTTTTTTGCTGCGGGTAACCAACCGCGACGATCATGAGTGGATCTAGGCCTAATTTTGCTGAGCCTGCACCAATAGACTGGGCAATATTGGCAGCACTTGGGAATGTTGCATTGCCATCTAATATATAAAGTACTGGATAACCCTGTTGGGGTGGGGCAACGGGTGGTTTATAAATTTGAATAAGGTAATCATGGCCTGTATTTTTAGATTTAATTTGAAATTGTGCCTGATTATTTTGAAAAACGATTTTTGATTGATTTTGTGTAGAAGTTTGAGCCAAAACAGAGCCACTTATTAATGAGCTCAAAATAAAACAGCAAGGTAAAAAGAAAAATGATTTATGCATAATGGGGAATAATAAAATTTATTACACAAATGATAAATGAAAATCATTATCAAATAAAGCGATTCAAGAAATGTGTGCAAAAAGGTTAATGAAAAAAGCTCTTACAGCCATATTGCCTAACAAATCAAAGCAGACTATTGTTATACTCTCGTTTAAAAGATGATTTTACTGAGGCTGCATTCTAATGATCAACGATGATCAAAACAAAACGACTTCTCTTAGTTTAGAACAAATTCGCGAAGATATTGATAGCGTAGATCAACAGATTCAAGAATTATTAAATCGACGCGCAAGCCTTGCTGAAGCTGTTGCGAAAGCTAAATTTGCTTCCGAAGAGAATCCTTTGTTTTATCGTCCTGAACGTGAAGCGCAGGTCTTACGAAAAGTTATGGAGCGTAACCAAGGTCCTTTGTCTGATGTAACCATGGCACGTTTATTCCGTGAAATTATGTCTGCTTGCCTTGCTTTAGAAGCACCGCAAAGTATTGCATTTTTAGGGCCAGAAGGTACTTTTACGCAATCTGCTGTGCTTAAGCATTTTGGTAAAGATGCCGTTGTACGACCACTTCCAACTATCGATGAAGTCTTCCGTGAAGTGGAAGCAGGTAGTGCACATTACGGTGTGGTTCCAGTTGAGAACTCATCTGAAGGTGTTGTAAACCATACCTTAGATTGCTTTAAAACATCGAATTTAAATGTGATTGGTGAAGTTGAATTACGTATTCATCATCAATTTCTTGTTTCTGAAAATACACGTAAAGACAGTATTAAGCAGATTTATGCTCATCAGCAAACTTTGGCCCAATGTCGCCAATGGTTAGATGCGCATTATCCGGGTGTTGAACGTGTTGCTTTAAACTCAAATGCAGAAGCTGCACGCCGTATTCGCAACGAATGGCATTCGGCAGCGATTGCATCTGATATTGCAGCAGGCATGTATAACCTTGAAATTTTACATAGCAATATTGAAGATAATCCGGAAAATACAACTCGTTTCTTAGTGATTGGCCGTGAAAAAATTCCACAAAGTGGCAACGATAAAACTTCATTATTGATTTCAGCACATGATCGTGCAGGTGCTTTATTAGAAATTTTAGCACCATTTGCAAAACATAATATTAGCTTAACAAGTATTGAGACTCGTCCAGCATTACCTGAAAAGTGGGCATATGTATTCTTTATCGATTTAGAAGGTCATATCGAACAAGAGAATGTTGCTGCTGCGATTAATGATATTCGCCCAATGGTGAAAGAGATTCGTATTTTAGGTTCTTATCCTGCAGCTGTTCTGTAATCACTTATGTTGGAATAATGACATGCATCAAGATAAGCATGTCATTATGCTTAAAAACAAATTGCTCAATGGTTTAAATAACTTTGAGCAAAAGCAAAGTTGAAGTTATGTCACAACCCCTATTTAAAAAAGTTGCATTTATTGGTTTAGGACTCATCGGGTCGAGTTTAGCTCGTGTTATTGTTGCAGAAAAGTTGGCGACAACTGTTGTTGCATCTACACGCTCACAGAAAACTTTAGAAGATGCAAAATCACTTGGCTTAATACAAGAAGGATTTGCTGATCCTGTTGAAGCCGTGAAAGGGGCAGATTTAGTTGTTTTAGCCTTGCCCGTACGTGCTACACAAAAAGTGCTTGAGCAAATTAAACCCTATTTGTCAGAAACCACGATTGTAACTGATGTGGGAAGTACAAAAGGTAATGTCGTTGATGCAGCAAAAGCTGTATTTGGTGAAGATTTACCAGCAGGTTTTGTACCAGGGCATCCTATTGCGGGTAGTGAACACACGGGTGTTCATGCAGGTAAGGTTGACTTATTTGCAAATCACAAAGTAATTTTAACGCCGTTACCAACCAGTGCAGAATGGGCTGTTGATAAACTGATTCAACTTTGGTCAGCTGCTAAAGCTGAAGTCATTTGTATGGATGTTGCTAAGCATGATGAAGTGCTGGCACATACGAGTCATCTACCACATTTAATGGCATTTAATCTGGTCGAGCAACTTGCAAATCGTGAAGATAATCTTGATATTTTCCGTTATGCGGCAGGTGGTTTCCGTGATTTTTCGCGAATTGCGGCTAGTGATCCTCAAATGTGGCATGACATTTTCTTTGCCAATAAAACAGCGATATTAAATGCTGTAGATGGCTTTGAAAAGCAACTTACCGTACTTAGAAAATTGATTGAAAACGAAGATTCTCATGCATTAATGGGTTTACTCGGCCATGCTCAAGCAGCACGTCAGCATTTCAATCATATGTTAGCCAAAAAACCTTTAATGGAGAAAAATAAGGTGACACAGCAATTCAGTATCTTACCGGGAAATAAGGCTTTTAAAGGTAAATTTACCGTACCGGGTGACAAATCTGTGTCACATCGCTCCATTATGTTTGGTGCTATTGCCGAAGGCACTACCCATGTAACTGGCTTCCTTGAAGGTGAAGATGCCTTGGCAACTTTGCAAGCTTTCCGTGATATGGGCGTAAGCATTGAAGGGCCTAAAAATGGTGAAGTGACCATTCATGGCGTGGGTATGCATGGTTTAAAAGCGCCAGCAAGTGCATTATATATGGGTAACTCTGGTACAAGCATGCGTTTACTTTCAGGTATGCTATCAGCACAAAAGTTTGATTCCGTTATGACGGGTGATGCATCACTTTCTAAACGTCCAATGGAGCGTATTGCTAAGCCATTACGTTTAATGGGTGCGCAAATTCAGACCACAGGTGAGAAAGGTACACCACCTGTAAGCATTACTGGTAGTCAACAATTAAAAGCGATTCAATACGATTTACCTATGGCATCTGCTCAAGTGAAATCAGGTATTTTACTTGCGGGCTTATGGGCTGAGGGTGAAATCTCTGTTACAGAACCAGAGCCAACGCGTGACCATACAGAGCGCATGCTTCGTGCATTTGGCTATGATGTTAAAACCGAAGGCAACAAGATTTCTCTTGTTGGTGGCGGAAAATTAGTAGGTACTGACATTCAAGTACCATCAGACATTTCATCTGCTGCTTTCTTTATGGTGGGTGCTGCTATTACTGAAGGTTCTGATGTTATTCTGGAAGCTGTAGGTATTAACCCAACACGTACTGGCGTAATTGAAATTTTAAAACAGATGGGTGCTGACCTGACTGTTGAAAATGAACGTATCGCTGGTGGCGAACCTATTGCTGATATTCATATTAAAGGTTCACGCACGCTTAAAGGCATTCATATGCCAGAAGACCAAGTACCTTTAGCAATTGACGAATTCCCAGCTTTATTTATTGCAGCAGCTTGTGCTGAAGGCCAAACGGTATTAACTGGTGCGGCAGAGCTTCGTGTGAAAGAGTCTGACCGTATTCAGGTCATGGCTGATGGCTTGAAAATTATGGGAATTGACTGTACGCCAACTGATGATGGCATCATTATTGAAGGTAAGGGTAAGTCAGGCGATTGGTCACCAATCTTTGCTGGTGGTGAAATCGAATCACATCATGACCACCGTATTGCCATGAGTTTTAGTATGGCAGGTCTTCGTAATTCTGGTCCGATTACGATTCAAGGTACTGAAACTGTGGCGACAAGCTTCCCAACTTTCACTGAGTTGGCGAATCGTGCAGGCTTAACAATCGAAGTTAGCCAATAACTTTTGACCTAACACATTTTATAATTGCTAACACAATAGCAACGGCAGCAGCGGGCTAAAGGCTTGGCTGCTGTTTGTTTATTGCTTATGCTAAGCGCAGATAATGATAAAAGTGTTAGGACAAAGGATGAAAAAATTACAATTTATTGCCAGTTGCCCACAACATGGGGTGCTTGATCATCCACCAAATGAATGCCATATCACTCAAGAATATGTAGCTGCTTTATTATTTAAACAATTGGGGCATTATGGCTTTGATGCACAGCACATTGTGCATGAACATGAAAAGGTAGAAGTGAGTATTGATAATCATCTTTTACCCTTGTCTATTACTTGCCAAAAAACAGACCATGATGGGCATTTAATGTGTGAAATCTCTGCCAATCCAGATGAAGAACAAGACTGGTTTGAGAAGATTGAAACACAAAGCATTATTCGTCAGCTCGCACAGGCAGTTGAAAATAGTCTGAAAGCTGATCAAAGCTTTTCAGCATTTGAATGGAAAAATTAAAACATATTATTGTTAAGACTTATTCATGAAGTACGGCTTTTTAAAAAGTCGTACTATCTCTTTAGATTAAGATAAAAATACAAAATCTTTCCCGAAATTCCTACCTATCTTTAATGCATTGTGTATATTGAAATTATTAAGATATTTACATAATTAGAGTGTGGTTTTCATGACACAAGTTGATATTGCAGCGTTATCTCCTCAAGTCGTTTGGCAGCATTTTCAAACACTTTGCACTATTCCTCGTCCATCAAAGCATGAACAGCAGCTTCGTGAGTTTTTAAAAAACTGGGCTGAAAGTCGAAATCTAAAAACTTACGTAGATGAAGTCGGTAATTTAATTATCCGTAAGAATGCGACTGCGGGTAAAGAACATGTATCTGGAGTCATTCTGCAAGGCCATTTAGACATGGTTACACAAGCCAATACGGGCACAGTACATGACTTTTTTAAAGACCCGATTCGCCCCATACTTGAGGATGGTTGGTTGATTGCCAAGGATACCACTTTAGGTGCTGATAATGGCATTGGGGTAGCCTTAGCTTTGGCAGTATTAGATTCAAATGATATTGCTCATGGAGCTATTGAAGTTCTTTTGACAGTTGATGAAGAAGCAGGCATGAGTGGTGCACGGCTTTTACAGGCCGGGGTGCTAAAAGGGAAATGGTTATTTAATATTGATACAGAAGAGTGGGGTGAGCTATATCTCGGCTGTGCTGGCAGTATTGATGTTGAAGTGGAGCAATCACTCACTTATGAACCAATCCCTGAAAACTTGACCATTGTAAACATTCAGGTTGCTGGTCTTAAAGGTGGTCATTCTGGTGTAGATATTCATTTGGGGCGTGGCAATGCCAACGTTATTCTAGCCCGCTTTTTAAATGAGTATTTAGCAAAGCTTGGTGGAGGACTTGTTGAGTTTACAGGTGGTACAGCCCGTAATGCTTTACCTCGAGAAGCAGTGGCAACCATTGCAATTTTGCCTAACCAATTTCCTGAATTAGAAAAATTACTCGCTGAATATCAAACAGCATCGAAAAAGCAGCTACAAGGTATTGATGATAACCTGCAATTAACTATTCAACTCAGTAGCGCTGAAGCGAATCAAGTGATTACTCAACAACAGCAAAACGAATGGTTACAAGCTTTGGCTACAAGCCCTTACGGTGTTGTCAGTATGAGTCAAGCTTTACCAGATGTAGTTGAAACCTCAAATAACATTGGAGTTGTAAAACTAAATCGAGAAGGTGGAAAAGCTGTTTTAATGGTCCGCTCAATGGTGAACCAAGAAGCTCAAGATTTTGCAGAAAAAATTCAAAAGCATTTTAGTCAATTTAATATCGCCTCTACACTGACACCATTAGTTTCGGGTTGGACACCAAATCCTGACTCAGCTGCTTTAAAGTGCTTACAGCAAGCCTATCAAAAGGCGTTTAACATTGAGCCCAATCTCAAAGTAATTCATGCAGGTTTAGAGTGCGGGATTATTGCCGAGCACTATCCAGATTTACAGATGGTTTCATTTGGTCCTGATATTCAAGGTGCACATGCACCCGGTGAACGAGTAAAAGTAGATACGGTAGAGAAATGCTGGAAACTGTTAGTAACGGCTTTAGCATCTGTAGAGTAATTTTTAGAAATAAGAAGCTCAGTTATGAGCTTCTTAAACTTTGACCTTTACATGGAAATGATCTGGACTTAACTCGGTAAATTTAAAATCATAGCGGATATAAGTTTACTCGATTTTTAGAAGTTGCCCTGTTTCACTTAAAGTAAACTGATCAAAATCATTTGCTAAATAAAAATGGCCTTTATAAAACTGACGAACTTCTTCAGCAATAGCTTGCTGCCCAGCTTTATCCTGATGTCTAGGGCTAAAATGAGTCAGAATTAAATTATCCAGAGATTGTTGTTCTGCAAATTCAGCCACCATTTTTGCAGAACTGTGCATAGGGCCTTTGCCTATTTTATCTAAACTGGCTTGTAAATAAGTCGATTCATGAATGAGTAGTTGAGCATCTTTGCAAGCATTTGCTAACAATTCAGGTTGATCATTATCACCACCTATAATTGCATGGATTTGCTGATCCTGAACTTTGATAAAGTCTTTCGATTTTAAAACTCGTCCTTCAAACTCAACATCGTAGCCTCGTTTTAAATGCCCCCAGATATCGCCTTTGGGTACACCAAGTTGAGTTAAAGTTTGGATATCTAACTTCTTCTGCGTAGATTTTATATAAATGCTAAAGGCAAAACTTGGGACACGATGGCTGAGGGGATGGGCCTGAACTATAAACTCATCAGAGACCTGCTGAGACTGTATTGCCTCGTTAACATCAATAAAATTGATTGGATAGGGCAAATATAAATCTGTAAGTTGGGCCGTAATTTCAAACCATTGCCGTATTTCTTTCGGTGCAATCACGATTAATGGTTTTGTGCGGGCATTCATGCCTGCACTTGCTAGCAAACCAATTAGACCATAACAATGGTCACCGTGAACATGTGTAATGCAAATAGCAACTAGGTTTTGTAAGGAAAGTTTGGCTTGCTGAATGCGGTGCTGAGTACCTTCACCTGCATCAATTAAAATCCAGTCTTTATTTTTGTGGTTACGAACGGCTAATCCTGAAACATTACGTGTAAGAGTGGGTACACCAGAGGATGTGCCTAAAAAAGTAAAATGAAGCATATTTTTGGAATTTTTTAGTTAAATGCGTGCTGTATATTATAGACACTTATTAAAATTTTATAGTAATTATGGCGAACGAATGATAATAACCAAGTAAAAATAGATTCGTTTTGGATTGAATTGGAATAATTTTTAGAAGTTATACAGCTCATAAAATGATGGACATAGACCGAATCTATGTCCACCAAATACACTTTATTTCATGATAATAAAGCGTGTGATGATTTGACGAAGCTGTTTTAAATAACCTGTAAAGAAGTGATTAGCACCCGGTAAAATCGTAATTGGATGTTTCTGCGGTTTTGCCCATGCAATTGCATCTGAAAGTAAGGTAATGTCATCTTGCTCACCATGAATGAGTAGAATATCACCTTGAATTTCAGGAGTTTTATAGTGGCGTAAGCCCACTACAGTAGCCGTTGGTAAACCACATAAAATTAATTGTATAGGTCGTAATTCAGGATTAAGCTGTGCAAAGCATTTTGCTAAAACATGTGAGCCGAAACTAAAGCCACCTGCATAGAACGGTAGACCTTCGTGAAGCTTACGAACATGTTCAATTACAGCTAAAATATCTTCAGTTTCACCATGGCCTTCATCATGAATACCTTCACTACCACCTAAGCCACGGAAGCTAGGGCGATAAACAATGCAACCATATTCATTAAAGATTTGGGTTAAAAGGGCCGGGACTTTATGTTGGGGGGTTCCTCCTTGCAATGGATGCGGATGACAAACAACCGCAAAGCCTTTGATTTCACCTTCAGGGCGGTCAACGAAAAGTTCAATTTTACCTACTGGACCCTGGATGAAAGTTTGCTCAGACATATAAGAACCGCTAAATAACAATACGTGATGCTATTTTACCGATAGTCGTCATTGAAAACACGAGTTAGCATTAAAAAATATCTACTGTTATAGTTGGTATTAAGAATAATTTTTTCAGGTTGTCTATGCTTGCTTTAATTTCTCCTGCAAAAACTTTGGATTATGAAACAGCGTTACCTACAGATGAGTTTACTCAGCCTCGCTTGTTAGAACATTCAGAACAATTAATTGATGTTAGCCGTAAACTTTCTGCTTCTGAAATTGCGAGCTTAATGAGTGTCAGTGAAAAAATTGCCACACTGAATGCAGACCGATTTAGAGATTGGAAGCCCGAGTTTGATTTTTCAAATGCTCGTCAGGCAATTTATGCGTTTAAAGGTGACGTATATACGGGTTTAGATGCGTACCACTTAAAAGACAAAGATATTGCTTTTGCACAGCAGCATTTGCGTATGCTCTCTGGTCTATATGGTTTATTGCGTCCTTTAGATTTAATGATGCCTTATCGTCTTGAGATGGGTACTAAACTAAAAAATATGCGTGGTCATAATTTGTATGAATTCTGGGGTGAAATTATCACAAACCAGATTAATGAAGACTTGGCAGCCATTAAATCTGAATTACTTGTAAACCTAGCTTCAGATGAGTATTACAAGTCGGTCAATGAGAAGAAAATTAAGGCTGAAATTATTAAGCCTGTTTTTCTAGATCAGAAAAATGGTAAATATAAAGTCATTAGTTTCTATGCGAAAAAAGCACGCGGTTTAATGGCTCGTTTTATGATTGAAAACCAATTAAATAAAGCTGAAGACATCAAAGCGTTTAATACTGATGGATACTACTTTGATGCTGAGAATTCATCAGCAAAAGAGTTGGTGTTTAAGCGCGATGAACAAGTGGCTTAATTAAATTAATAATTTCACGTGCCATGCGGCTTTTGGTCTCATGTTTAATTTATTAAACTCTATATTGGCTATGCCTTACTTTTGACCTTTCAAAAGTAACAAAAACCTTTGTTGAACAGAGGGCACATCCATGTGGCCCCTGTTCAACAGTGGCATCCATGCCACTCGGCACGATAGCTTTTGTTATCGTGCTTTAAAATTTAGGCAAAATTAATGATTACTTAAAGAAGTAGCCTGTTTCTGGTGAGCTTGCATTTGCCATACGTTTGCGTGGCATGCGACCCGCTAAAAATGCTTCACGACCAGCTTCAACAGCTTTTTTCATTGCAGAAGCCATCAAAATAGGGTTTTGAGCAGCTGCAATTGCTGTATTCATCAGCACGCCGTCACAACCAAGTTCCATGGCAATAGCTGCATCACTTGCTGTACCAACACCTGCATCGACCAAAACTGGCACTTTTGCATTTTCTTTAATAATTGAAATAGTGTGAGGGTTTAAAATACCCAAACCAGAACCAATAAGACTACCTAAAGGCATGATCGCAACACAGCCCATACTTTCAAGTTCTTGAGCAATGATCGGGTCATCAGATGTGTAGACCATAATCTCAAAACCGTCATCAATCAAAGTGCGTGCGGCTTTTAAAGTCTCAGTTACATTTGGATATAACGTTTTTTCGTCACCCAAAACTTCAAGTTTTACCAAGTTATGACCGTCTAGAAGTTCACGTGCTAACATGCAAGTGCGCACTGCGCTATCAGCATCAAAACAACCTGCGGTATTTGGCAAAATTGTATATTTTTCTGGCGGAATGACAGAGAGTAAATTCGGTTGATCTGGATTTTGTCCAATATTCACACGGCGGATTGCGACAGTTACGATTTCTGCACCACTCGCTTGAATGGCTAAATCTGTTTCATTTAAGTCTTTATATTTGCCAGTTCCTACCAATAAACGAGATTGAAAAGAACGTGAACCAATAATGAGAGGGGTGTCTTGCATGGATAACTCCGACTTAGCCGCCGCCAACAGCGTGAATAATTTCGATACGGTCATGTTGAGCAATAGTGATTTGCTCTAATTTGCTTTTAGAAACGATTTGCTGATTGTGCTCGACAGCAAATCGTTTTCCTTCAAGTGCCATTTCCTGAATGAGTTGTAACAGGTTTTGACAAGGCGTGTCCGTTAATTCGCCATTTAAATAAATTTGCATGATCACATTCCAATTATTTTGCGTATTTGAGGGCATTCCAAGCCAAAACGAGCCATCCAGCTATCATAAATGCTCCACCAATTGGGGTAATTGCCCCTAAAATTCGCGGTAATCCAAGTGCCATGATATAGAGTGAACCACAGAAGAATAAAATACCGATCTGAATCAATATGAATGGTAATTTAATGGGGAACGTAAGGATAACTTTACTTAAAATACCAAGTGCTAAGAGACCTAAAGCATGGTAAAAAAAATAGTCGGTTGCAGTATGCCACCAAACAAGTTGCTCCGGACTCGCATGAGCTTTAAGACCATGTGCTCCAAAAGCACCCAACATGACTGCAAAGGCAAGATTAAGGGCTGAAATGGCAATCCACATAACAAAAAACGCAAATGAATAATGAAGGGCAACGTTATCATAGATTGGGTTGGCTAAACATAGCCAGATAAAACAAAAGGGCTAATCGCCCTTTTATTTTTTAAACTTATTTTAGCTTGCAGACATAGCAATTTTAATTTTTTCCATTGCATTCTTTTCAAGCTGGCGAATACGCTCTGCTGATACATTATATTCGGCCGCTAATTCGTGGAGAGTAGATTTATCATCATCTAACCAGCGACGTTGTAAAATGTTACGCGAACGGTCATCTAACTGATCCATTGCATCATGTAAAGCAGATGTACTTTGCTCTTCCCAGTCTTCATTTTCAACTAAACGAGCTGGATCATAGCGGTTATCTTCAAGATATAACGCAGGCGCAGTATGTGGGGTGTCATCGTCGTCATCGCCTTGAGCTTCGAAAGCAGCATCATAAGCGGTTAAACGACCTTCCATCTCCAGAACTTGTTCTGCAGTAACATTTAAGTCATTCGCAATCGATTGAGCTTCTTCGAGCGTTAATTTTTTACTCGATTTTTTTAAACTACGTAAATTGAAAAATAATTTACGCTGTGCTTTGGTCGTTGCAATTTTGACAATACGCCAGTTACGAATAACGTATTCGTGAATTTCTGCCTTAATCCAGTGGACGGCAAAAGATACAAGACGCACACCCATGTTTGGGTCGAAACGCTTCACGGCTTTCATTAAGCCTAAATTACCTTCTTGAATAAGGTCGCCTTGTGGTAGGCCATAACCTGCATAGCTGCGCGCAATGTGAACGACGAAACGTAAATGCGACATTACCAGCATTTTTGCGGCATCTAGATCTTGGTCATAATAATAACGTTCAGCAAGTTCTTTTTCTTGCTCGGCCGTTAAAATAGGAATCTGATTGACAGTACTGATATATGCACCAAGGTTTACACCGGGCGCAGACAATGACAGGGGCATCAATTGATTGCTGCTGTCACTCATGATTTCTCCTTGTAGGATCGGATGGGATAACCAATAGATTCATCTTAATTTGAATCAGCTTCATAATTAAGGAAAATTGGGTAGAGAAATGTAAAATTTTATGCAATTTCTAATCTTTTTAGTTTATCAAAGAATCATTGAGTTTCAATTAAATAGTGAAATTCTCTTTCAGATATCTGTGTCGTCTGACACATAAAATGATGTAAACCACAGTAACGAGTTACATCTATTTCACTATGAGGGTCAGAAGATTTTAATAAGAATAGCTGTTTACCCGATACTTTTTTAAGTTCGCGTTTTAGCATTAATAACGGCATTGGACATGGTTGGCCCAAAGCATTAATTTCAATAACTGCTAGAGTAGAAGAAGTGTTGGTCATTCATTATCAAAACAACTAAAAAGATTATTCTAACAAATTTTTTTATAAACGCTGCACATTTTATAAAAGAAGAAACAAGCAATTACCTATAAAAAATATTGTAATAAGCTGTTTAAAAAAAGGACTAAAAATAGGGGGAATAATTGAAAAAAATTCTATTAATTGTCATAAACCCATGGTAAGCTCGAACCGTTTTAAGATTTACCGCACACTTAAATTGGTTTAAAAATCTTATAACAAATGGATGTAACCGGAAATTGTTGATAGTTTTACAGAATGATTACAAGCTTTAAGATTATAAATATTTTAAACACTTGTTTGCTCTGCTGTTTGCAACACCGGAAGGTCCTTTTTTCAACATCTGAGGATTGACTTATGACAGCTCGCGAACAAGGCGTAGTAAAGTGGTTTAACGACACTAAAGGTTTTGGTTTTATTCAACGTAACGGCGGTGACGACGTATTCGTTCATTTCCGTGCAATCGTTGGTGACGGCCACCGTTCTTTACGTGACGGCCAACGCGTAGAATTTAGTGTAGTACAAGGTCAAAAAGGTTTTCAAGCTGAAAACGTTCAGCCTTTAGACTAATTCATCTTTTGATGAATAATGGACGCTCCAATTTTTGAATTGGGGCGTTTTTGTTTATAGTGATCTTCTCATTAGAGAGATTGTTTGTTAGAGCACGTATTTATGACATCTGGTTTTGAAACCTTGAATTTACATCCGCAACTTAAAAAGGCGATTGATGCTTTAGGGTTTAAGCAAATGACCCCGATTCAGCAAAAGGTTTTAAAATATACGTTGGGCGGGCATGATGCTATTGGTAGAGCACAAACGGGAACAGGTAAAACTGCAGCATTCCTTATTAGTGTCATTAATGACTTATTACATAACCCGATTCAAGGGCAGCGTTTTCGTGGTGAGCCACGTGCCTTGATTTTGGCGCCTACTCGTGAGTTGGCATTGCAAATTGAAAGCGATGCGAAATTACTCACAAAATTTTCAGATTTACACATCGTGACACTGTTAGGTGGTGTAGATTTTGATAAGCAAAAGAAACAGCTAGACGCTAATTTTGTCGATATCATGGTTGCCACTCCTGGGCGTCTAATTGATTTTGTAGAACAAAAAGAAGTTTGGCTTGATCAAATTGAATTCCTTGTCATTGATGAAGCTGACCGCTTATTGGACATGGGTTTTATTCCTTCTGTAAAACGTATTGTGCGTTTTTCTCCGCGTAAAGAAGAACGTCAAACCCTTATGTTCTCGGCTACTTTTAGTTATGACGTGCTTAATTTGGCGAGACAATGGTTGTTTGAGCCAATCACTGTTGAAATTGAGCCTGAGCAAAAAACCAATAACGATGTTGAACAACGCGTTTATGTAGTGGCTAAACAAGATAAATATCGTTTGCTACAAGATATTCTGCGTGAAGAACCGATCGATAAAGTCATGATTTTCGCTAATCGACGTGATCAAGTACGCCGTCTTTATGATCATTTAAAGAGAGATGGGTATCGGGTCGGGATGCTTTCTGGTGAAATTGCTCAAGATAAGCGTTTAAAAATGTTAGAGCAGTTTAAGCAGGGTAAAAATAACGTCATGATTGCAACTGATGTTGCAGGCCGTGGTATTCATGTTGATGGCGTATCTCATGTAATCAACTATACTTTACCTGAGCAATCAGATGATTATGTGCACCGCATTGGTCGTACAGGTCGTGCTGGGTCACAAGGTGTAAGTATTAGTTTCTTATCTGAAGATGATGCTTTTTACTTGCCAGAAATTGAAAAAGCAATTGGTAAGAAATTGCCATTAACCCGGCTAGAGGGTTATTGCTAATAAAAAAATCCCAATCATTTGATTGGGATTTTTTTTGATTAATTAATTTTACAATAGAAAGTAAGTGTTGTTTGATAATCATCGTCTTTTGCTAGAGATGCATTTTTACCAGTTAAGGTGCCAATTACACCAGCTGCTGCTTCAACTATTTGACCTGTTTTCTCACTTACTACATCTTTTAATACACCGTTGTAAGTTGTTTTTTCATCTACAACAACGGGGGTAGTACTTTTTGAACAAGTTTTTTGAGCGGCAGTAATCGCATTATTTTTTGCAATTAGATTTGTTTTACCTATGCCTGTAACTTCAAATTGATTATTTTCTTTTTGAACAGCCAATGTGTTTTTAGGGGTAGTGGCACAAGCACCTAGTAATAAAACAACACTACTCAACGCACTCGCTAAAATTATTTTTTTCATGTTTCACCTAATATCGTTAATCGTCAAAAGATCTCACTATTTGAACACAAGTTTTCTAATTGATTTTGAAGACGTTGTATAAGTTTTGATGTTTTGTCTTAGAAAAATGTCAAAGTATGAATTCGTTATTTTTATGTTCTAGATACAATGGTGGATTATCTGTAGATTATGCTAATCTATTTTGAATTTTTTGAGTTAGATCAATATTAATGACGGATTCAGCAACACAAATAATTCATCAGAATATTCACCAACGTCAATCTATTGGGCAATTGATTGAGCCTGCACCGAATGCAGATCAATTAGAGTTGGCTTTTCAAGCTGCGTTAACTGCTCCTGACCATCATAGACTTAAACCAACACGTTTTGTCGTTATCGAAGCTGAACAACGTGGTGCTTTTGGTGAGGTTTTAGCGAAAGCATTGGCTGACTTAGGTGAAACTGACTCAGCGCAACTTGAGCGAGTTAAGCAACATCCTTTTCGCGCGCCCTTACTTATTTTAGCGCTTACGCAATTGCAAGATCATCCTAAGGTTCCACATTTTGAACAGATTTTAAGTACTGGGGCTGCCGTACAAAATCTCTTATTGTCTTTACAAGTTCAAGGTTTTTCTACGATGTGGCGTAGTGGTGCTGTTGTCGAATCAAACTGGTTAAAACAGCATTTAGGATTGCAACCACATGATTTAATTTCAGGTATTATTTATGTGGGCACGGCAGCTAAAGCGATTGCACCACGGGCAGATATTGAAAGTAAAGAATTCGTAAAAGTTTGGCAGGCATAGAAGTCTGTAGAAGTAAGAAATAGGATAATAAAGCATGACTGAATTTAAGTTTACAGATTTAGTGGAACCTGTTGCGGTCGATAAAAAAACGGCATTACGTATTACTGTTTTAGGTGGAGGCAGCTTCGGTACGGCTATGGCGAACTTAGCTGCACGTAATGGTTGTGACACCATGATCTGGATTCGGGATGCTGATACAGCAGAAGAAATCAATAAAACCCATATTAATAAACGCTATTTGCCAGACTTTGTTTTGGAGTCATCATTACGTGCTGTGTGTGACCTAGAACAAGCAGTGTGTGATCGAGATATTATTTTGGTGGCCATTCCTAGCCATTCATTTCGTGATGTATTAAAGCAAATAGCCCCTTTTATTACTGCACAGGCGGTTGTTTCTTTAACGAAGGGTGTCGAGGCTAAAACTTTTAGTTTTATGAGCGATATTATTCGTGAAGAATTACCAGAAGTTCCTTATGGGGTGTTGTCTGGTCCAAATCTCGCTAAGGAGATTATGGCGGGCATGCCATCTGGTACTGTTATTGCCAGTGATTCTGAACTCGTTCGTTATGCTGTACAGCATGCTCTTCATAGTGCTTTATTCCGAGTTTTTGGTAGTGATGATGTGCATGGCGTTGAACTGGGCGGGGCGCTTAAAAATATTTATGCCGTTGCAATGGGAATTGGCGCTGCCTACAAAATTGGCGAAAACACCAAGAGTATGATTTTAACGCGTGCTTTGGCAGAAATGAGTCGTTTTGCAGTCAAACAAGGGGCAAATCCATTAACGTTCTTAGGTTTATCTGGCGTTGGTGATTTATTTGCAACCTGTAATAGTCCATTAAGCCGTAATTATCAAATAGGTTATGCTTTGGGTTCAGGCAAAACACTTGATCAGGCGAGTAAAGAGTTGGGGCAAACCGCTGAAGGAATTAACACGATTGTTCAGGTGCGTGGTAAAGCAGAAGAGCTAGACGTATATATGCCTATTACCAATGCTTTATATGAGGTTATCTTTGAAGGGGCGCCTCCTTTAAATATTGCCTTATCTCTCATGAAAAATGGGCACCGTAGTGATGTTGAGTTTGTTTTACCTCATCATGAAGTCTGAAGAAGAAATGTCATAAATTACGGTTATAATGCAAGAATTATTAATAAGGAATATTTATGCAACTGACATTGGTTCGTCATGGGGAAGCCGCTCCTCCAGTAAATGGTAATGACACTAAACGTCCACTTACCGCTCGTGGGCATGCTCAAGCTGAGCAGACAGCAACATTTTTAAAAGATATTGTTAAGCCTGATATTTTTGTAGTGAGTCCATTATTGCGTGCTCAAGAGACATTGGCGCATATTCAAACTTACTTTAAAGATGTTCCTGTGCTGCTATGCGATAAAATTAAACCAGATGATAATGCAAAAGAAGCAGTTGAGTGGTTGTCTCAGGTTCCGTACGAGTCAATTGTAGTCGTGTGTCATATGAATGTAGTAGGGCATATGGCCGAACTACTGACTCATGAAAACTTTAATCCATTTGCACTTGCCGAAGCTCGAATTTATGATCAGGCTGTGATTGCTACTGGTTTATCAACACAAAAAAATAGTTTTGTACCCACAATATAATTAAAAAGGTCATTTAGCCCATTATGCTGTATTTATGGATGCCTGAAACCAATGGAATATGGCATTGGTCTAACGGAGAAAATTGGTCGCAGGCAGCAAGTCTTGATCAATTAATACAAGACCTGCAATTACATCAAGGAAAAGAAGCTGTCATCTTTTTCCCTAGTCGCCATGCTCAGGTATTCCAACAGCACATGGCAAAGTCTCATTACAAGCAACTAGGGGCAGATGGTGTTAAATATTTGCTTGAAGAGTTTGTGACTTTGCCGATTGATCATATGAAAGTGGTTCATCATTTTCATGCTGATCAATTAACTGTATTGGGGGTTGCAAAAACAACAGTAGAAACGTGGCAGCATGCAATGGCTTTGCTACCTATTAAACTCGTTGCTTTATTGCCAGACTTTCTAATTTTACCGGAACCTCAAGAGCAGCAAGTGGTCTTATGTAATATTGACCAAAAATTACTTGTGCGTGAAAGTAAATGGGTGGGTAATTCACTAGATGATCTAGGGTTGTTTTTAGAGTTCCAGCCAATTGAAACGCACTATCAATATAGTGGTTTGACAACAGAGCAACTAGAAAGCTTGATGGCAGCTTCAAGTGTCGAGCAACGTTCAGAATTTATTTATCAATTTCAAGGTTTAGATAAACCTAAACAGCATCCTTTTAATGTTCTGCCTAAAGCTAAAGGGCAAGAGCAAACTGTTTCAGGTTATTGGAAAGCGTGTGCCGCTGTAATTTTGGCAATTATAGTGGTTCAGTTTAGCTATGATTTATTGCGCTGGGTAAAGTTAAAAAGTGTGGCGAATCAAACTGCTGAGCAGACGATTGAGCAATATAAATATTGGTTTGGTTCCTCTAGTCGTGTAAATGAACAAAACATAAAAAGCCAATTTGAAAGTCATTTACGCATGAGCAAGCAAGGTGATACACAAGCACTTTCTTTATTGAGTCGTGTTGGGCCTATTTTGATGCAAAGACAAATTTTAGCTCAGCAGTTAAATTATGATGCTTCAATACTAACTATGGCATTAAAAGCAAAATCGGCAGACGATTTGCAAGCTTTAACTCAGCAACTTAACCAGCAAGGTTTTAAAGCAGAGCTCGGTAATGTTCAAGCTGATGGTGGTGGGGCAATTGGGGTGGTGAAAATACAATAATGAAAATGATAACTCAATTGCAAAACCGCTTTGATCAGTGGGTCGAACAAATCGTTCAATATTTAGATCGTTTAACTATCCGTGAACGTATTATGGTGGTCTTTACTACAATCTTTGTAGTCGTGGCTATTGTAGGGGCTTCACTTTGGAAAATGCATTCTTTGGCAGAGCAACAACAACAACGCTTAAATGATTTAAAAGATTTGATGGTATGGATGCAGAGTAATGCCGTTACCATGAAGCCAGCCAATGAACTTGAATTGGGTCAATCGGAAAAAATACAACGAGTAGCTCAGCAACAAGGCTTAACGGTCACTTCTCAACAAAATGGTGAGCAGTTACAAATTATTGTTACTCATCAGAATTATGCAATTTTAGCAAACTTTTTAACCCAACTTGCTCAAATGGGCTTAAGTATTCAAAAAATGGAAATGGTTTCAAGTGGCGGACAGATTAAATTAACAGCGACAGTTCAATAACACATTAAAATATGCTGTTCTTAAGCATGGTGTTTTGTGCTACCTGTGCCTATAATATGCCTACCTAAAATCAGTAGATTGTGATTGGTATGTTATATTCACTTGCTCGCCCGATGTTGTTTAGTTTAGCACCAGAGCGTGCCCATGAATTAACATTATCTATGCTTGATAAAGCACATAAGTTCGGCCTGCTACGCCAGAGCGTAGAATCAAAACCAACAACCTGTATGGGAATTGAATTTCCAAATCCGGTAGGTTTAGCGGCTGGGCTTGATAAAAATGGTGCACATATTGATTCTTTAGCTGGACTGGGTTTCGGTTTTATTGAAATTGGAACAATTACACCTCGTCCGCAGTCTGGTAATCCACAGCCACGCTTGTTTCGTATTCCTGAAGCGAAAGCCATTATTAACCGAATGGGTTTTAATAATGATGGTGTTGATAAGCTCGTTGAGAATGTCAAAGCTTCAAAATTTAAAGGAATTCTAGGTATTAATATTGGTAAGAATGCAGATACGCCTGTAGAAAAGGCTGTTGATGATTACCTGATTTGCCTTGAGAAAGTTTATAACTACGCTTCTTATATTACCGTTAATATTTCATCTCCAAATACCAAGAACTTAAGAAGTTTACAAAGTGGTGATGCATTAACTGAATTATTGCAAACATTAAAAGAAAGACAACTTGAGCTTGCCGAGCAATATAACCATTATGTTCCTTTAGTTTTAAAAGTTGCACCTGATTTAACAGCGGAAGATGTTGAGTTTATTGCAGCGCAATTACTGCAATTTAAAATTGATGGTTTAATCGTTACCAATACGACTTTATCTAGAGAAGGTGTAGAAAATCTTCCTTATGGTAATGAGGCGGGCGGCTTATCAGGTGCGCCTGTTTTCGAAAAAAGTACCGAATGCTTACGTTTATTTGCCCAAACGTTAAAAGGACAAATCCCGTTAATTGGTGTGGGTGGAATTTTGTCGGGTGACCAAGCAGCAGTCAAACAGCAAGCTGGAGCAACATTAGTACAGATCTATAGCGGATTGATTTACACAGGTCCTATATTAGTAAAGCAATGTGTTGCAGCTATGACTTAAGTGAATATGAACACAATTGATATCATTATTCTGATACTTTTGCTCATTGGGGGGCTAAACGGTTTGCGACAAGGATTTATCAAAGCCTTTGCGAACTTGGTAGGATGGATCATTGCATTAATTATGGGTGCAAAATATGCTGTCCTCCTTGCGCCGTCCATGTCGGGTTTAAGTCATGATCCGGTTGTTCAAAAAATTGCAGCTTTCGCATTTATAGCACTTATGATCATTGTTTTAACATGGATCGTCACTGCTTTTTTAAATGGCCTCTTGAAAAGTCTAAAATTGGGGCCATTAAATCGTTTAGCAGGTGGTGCTTTTGGTTCCTTAAAAGGCTTGTTAGTTGTGTTGATTACAATGCAGGGCGTAGGGCCTTGGGTTGAAAGTTCACCAAACTGGAAACAGTCCATACTTATACAATTTTTACTGCCTTATGCGCCTTTAGCGACCGAGTTGTCTAAAGATGCAGCGAGTGAGGCATTTCATCAAATAACATCTGGAGGTAGTGCATCAAGCACTCCTTCAAAAACAATGGACGAATCGGAAGATTTAGAAAACCGATCCGACCATTCGACAAAGAATCCTTTTTATTAATTCCTAGCTTGTCTGCGAGGTTGCTATGTGTGGAGTTGTTGGTATAGCCGGTAAATCGCCAGTGAACCAAATGTTGTTTGATGCTTTAACGATGTTGCAACATCGTGGGCAAGATGCAGCTGGAATAGTAACCTGCCATGAAGGCCGTCTTTTCCTTCGTAAGGATAACGGTATGGTGCGTGATGTTTTTCATACTCGTCATATGAGAGCATTACTTGGTAATTATGGTATTGGCCATGTACGTTACCCAACTGCTGGTTCTGCTAGCAGTGCTGAAGCACAACCATTTTATGTGAACTCACCTTACGGTATTACGCTTGCGCATAATGGTAATTTAACCAATGCTGAAGATATTCATGATGACCTGTTTAAAACAGATTTACGTCATATGAATACGGACTCTGACTCAGAAGTTCTTTTGAACGTATTTGCGCATGAGTTGCAGAAGAATGGTACTTTAAATCCTACACCAGATGATATTTTCCACACAGTTTCTCGTGTACACGAGCGCTGTCTTGGCGCATATGGCGTAGTGGCGATGATTACTGGCCATGGTCTAGTTGGTTTCCGCGATCCAAATGGTATTCGTCCACTCATCTATGGTTCACGTATGACTGAACAAGGCGAGATGGAATACATCATCGCTTCTGAATCAGTTGCTATTACAGCTCTTGGTTTTAAAATTGAGCGTGACATTGAACCAGGTGAAGCAATTTTTATTACTGCTGATGGTGAATTGTACTCAAGACAATGTGCAGCTAATCCAAAATACCGTCCATGTATTTTTGAATATGTTTACTTTGCGCGTCCTGATGCCATTATTGATGGAATTTCAGTTTATAAAGCACGTTTAAAAATGGGTGAAAAGCTTGCTCATAAAATTTTACGTGACTGGGGTGAGGACCATGATATTGATGTGGTTATTCCAATTCCAGATACGAGCCGTACTTCAGCATTAGAGCTTGCAAATATTCTAGGTGTGAAGTTCCGTGAAGGTTTTATGAAAAACCGTTACATCGGTCGTACCTTCATTATGCCAGGCCAGCAACAACGAAAAAAATCAGTACGCCAGAAATTAAACCCTGTAGAACTTGAGTTTAAGGGTAAGAATGTACTACTGGTTGATGACTCGATTGTTCGTGGTACAACCTGTAATGAAATCATTCAGATGGCACGTGATTCTGGTGCGAAAAAAGTATACTTTGCATCAGCTGCACCTCAGGTTATGTATCCAAACGTTTACGGTATCGATATGCCTGCTAAAACTGAGCTAATTGCATCAGAGCGCAGTGTAGAAGAGATCCAAGAAATTATTGGTGCTGATCGTTTGGTTTTCCAAGAACTGGAAGACTTGAAAAATGCTGTACGTACTAGCAAAGTGCCTGATCTAACTGAGTTTGATTGCTCTGTATTTGATGGAATCTATGTCACAGGTGATATTGATGGTGCTTATCTAAATAATTTGGAGCAGAAGCGTAATGATTCTGCGAAAAAGAAAAAAGATGGTTACATTGATGTTAATGTTGACGCAGCTTCTGTCGATTTAACAGGCATTAAAGAAGAATAGAAATAGCTGAAAAAAGCGGGTGTTTCCCGCTTTTTTCTTTTATGATGAAAACTAACAATGTAATTGGGAATATTTACATTGAAAGAAGTAAGCCACTATCTAATCGAAAATAAGAATATGGCATGGTCCATCACTATGTGTTTGGTTGCTGTGCTGCTTACCATTTTTATCTTAAATTTAATTTTAGGTTTACTCGTCCATTTTTTTGATTATAGTCAGCCTATCTGGTGGCACACCTTAAGTCCTTATTTCGTCGCGCTATTGCTTTTTATTATGGTTTGGTCGGTAGTTACTGAACTTTATATCTTGCGTAAAGGTGGACATTCTTTAGCAAAGCAACTTAAAGCACGTTGTCTAGTAAAAGAAGAAAGTACGCCAGAAGAACTTGAAGCATTAAAAATTACTGAATATTTGGCGCAAAATTTTTCACTTAAAGTTCCAACCTTATATGTTTTACCTGATGAAGTTGGTGTAAATGCACTTACAGCAGGTTTTCACCCTAAAGATATTGTGATTATTTTGACGTGGGGTGCTCTGCAAAACCTAGATAAACTTGAGCTATATGGTTTATTGGGCCATGAGTTTAACCAGATTTTATCAGGTGAAGCTGTTGAGAATACTAAATTAAAGATTTTATATAGTGGATTAACAACGTTTAGTCAGTGGGGCAGTAAATTAGCCAAACAAGGCTTTAAGCGCTATAGCCCAGGTTATAAACATAAATTTGAAACCGTTTTTGTTGCGGTGGGTGGTGTCATTTGGCTGGCTGGAAGCTTAGGTGTATTAATTACCCGATTTATTAAATATTTAACCTTAAGTGGTCGTACATTTCGTAATGACCAAAAAACGGTACGATTATTAAAAAATAGCGCCAATACTCAGACTTTATTGCGTATTTATGTTCACCATTCTGGTTCACAAATTCATAGTGCTTATTCTGAGTCAATCGCGCATATGTGTTTTGCAAACTCTCTTAGCCCTCAAAGCTGGATGAATATTCACCCGAGCATTCGTGCACGGATTTATGAGTTAAATCCAACTTTGCTCCAAGATTTACAATTAGAAAATTTAAAAAAACTCCGTAATCGTCCGTTATTTAGCTTATTTCATTTTTTAGAGGAATCTGAGAAAGAAATTTATGTTCCGTGGTCATCTCCACAACCTTTGCCTTTACTACGGTTGTCACCGATTAGTTTTGCATTAAATGATGCTATTAAGCCTCTTAGCAGTGATGTGCGTCGAAATAAAAAGCGCCCTGAGCTCATTCAGCGTGCGCTACAAACTGCTACGGGTTCTCGTGAGGTAATGGTCGCTATTTTGATGATTCGTCAATATCGAGAATTTATCCCTAAAGATGCGCCAGTGAGTCATGCGATTATTGATGCCTTGTTAAATCTTGATGGACGTATTCATATTCAGATATTTCATGATGCTTGTAAAAACATTGGGCATATGCCAGCAAGTATTGCGCGGCAATTTCTAACAAAGCTAGCGCTCATTATTCAAGAAGATGGCGAAATTGGTTTGCTAGATGCACTTTTGTTGGAGCGAGTTAAATATGAATTGAATTTGATGCCATTACATTTGCCAACAGCACTTGAAGAAGTCAAACCTCAAATTGTTCGTTTGATTGATGCTTTGCTTCATGTTCAACAAATTAATAGCCCAAATCAGTTAGAAGTACGTGAACGTATTTTACGTTCGCTACTCAATCCAGATGAAATGTATGTCTATGATGAGATTTCGGATGAGCCTTTAGATTTGGCCGAAATTTTAAATGATATTGCGGGTTTATTGTTGCGTGACCGTCTTGGTATTTTGGCGATTGCAGAAATGTGCTTATGGAGTGATCGTATTATCACGCAAGATGAGCTAGATGTACTTGAATTGCTTTATTGGCGTTTTGGCTTTGAGACAGAAGAAATTGTTGAGCAAATGCAAAAAAGAAATAGTGTTATGATTATTTAAAAGACATCTACGATTATAAAAACAACTGAACGAAATAAAACACTGAAAAAAAAACTGAAGCCCGTTAGAATGTAGTTTGAGTAGAGGTATTGATTCACACATGATTGGGCAGCAAAGAAATATACTGGCAACTTTAGGAATTGATTTGTGGATTCCTAAGACACAGACATGCCAAAAAAATAATGCTCAAAGCCTTTGGCGAGATCATGTGGTTGAAGAAACTGAACCGATGATATTGCCTTCTGTAGAACCAATAGTTTTTGAACAGCCCACAAAGCCACAAATTAACGATATTCCAAAAGTTGAACCTGAAATTGTGGCACCAGTTTCAATGCCGGTTCAACCTGTTATAGAACCTCGTAATGAATTGCAAGCACCTATTATTAAGATTACATCATTTGAGTTACAGGCTTTTTCTCTTGAAAAATGTGTTATTTTTTTAGATGTTACCCATTTAGGTGAAGAAGAAAAACACCTTTGGATTAACATACAAAAAGCAAAAATAGGGCAATATGCTGAATTAAAATGGCCTTTCCCTTTAGCTACTTATCAAGATCAGCGGGGTGCTGGTTCATATATACAAGGCTTCTTAGATGCTGTTGCAGCTGAGAAGAAAATATTGTGTTTGGGTGACTGTTCTTACATTCAACACACCAATATTATTCATTTAGCAAGCTTAAAAGAGATGCTGGAGAAACCACTCCTTAAAAAAAGGTTATGGAAATTAATGCAAGATAACAACGAGTAGTAGGGATTTACATGAAAAAAGTTGTAGTTTTTAGTCAAATTGATGAAGAAATTTTGTCTCGATTACAACAGGATTATCATGTTGTAGTTCTTAACCCTAAATTGGGTGATATTAATGAGCAGATACGACAACACGTTGTAGATGCTGACGGGATGATTGGTGCAGGACGGTTGCTCAATGAAAATAACCTCGCACCAGCCCAAAAACTAAAAATTATTTCATCTGTAACGGTGGGCTATGACAATTATGATCTGGATTATTTAAATCAAAGAAAAATCTGGTTATCAAATACGCCTCATGTTTTAACAGAAACAACAGCTGATCTTGCTTTTACATTATTACTAAGCGCTGCTAGAAAAGTTCCTTTTCTTGATCATTGGACTAAACAAGGTGAATGGAAAAGAACTGTAGGGCCTCAGCAGTTCGGTTTGGACGTTTTTGGAAAGACATTAGGTATTATTGGACTTGGTAATATTGGTGCTGCAATTGCACGTCGTGGTTTTTATGGGTTTAACATGAATATTGTTTACCATAATCGTCGTGAAAAGCCTGAATTAGCTGAACCGTTAAATGCAGAATATCTTGATTTAGATCAATTGCTACAGCAGTCTGATTTCGTGGTCACTGCCGTTGATTTAAATAATGAATCAAAAGCCTTAATGGGTAAAGCTCAGTTTGAGCTTATGCAAAAACACGCTATTTTTATTAATATTGCGCGCGGTTCGGTAGTTGATGAACAAGCTTTGATTGAGGCTTTGCAGCAAAATCAGATCTTTGCTGCTGGGTTAGATGTGTATGAAAAAGAACCTTTACAAGATTCAGCACTTTTTAAATTACCAAACGTAGTCACTTTACCTCATGTCGGTTCAGCTACTGCTGAAACCCGTAAAAAAATGGCAAATCTTGCCTATAAAAATCTGGTTGAAGCTTTAGAGGGTAAAACACCTAGATATCTGGTAAACCAAAACTTTATATAAGTGATGAATAACACTTCATTGCAAAACTAGTCGATTTCGAGTGATATAGTAAAAGTCTATTGATTGAAAATCATTTTTTATGGTTTACATCAGTAGGCTTTTTTTATGGTTTGATTTTAATAGAGAAAAACTTTTGAGATTTTTGCCAGTTATTTTAAGTGCGACTTTTATAGCAAATGCTGCGTATGCACAGTCTTTCGACCCTCAGCCATCTGCGAATCAGGTGGAAATTCCGAATATCGGAAGTGGAATAGGCTTGCTTGATCAACAAAAAGAAAAATTTATTGGTGAAAAAGTATTCCGTGAAGTTCATAAGCAAATGCCAGTTCTCCAAGATGTCTGGCTCGAAGACCAATTTTTCCAAGTATTTTCAAGTATTTTGAGTGAGACTCAACTTGGTCAGCCTATTGGTCTGGTTGTTATTAAAGATCCACAAATTAATGCTTTTGCTGTTCCTGGTGGCCTATTTGCGCTTAATACTGGGCTTATTGCTTCAGCTCGCAATATTGATGAAATTGCTGGGGTTATGGCGCATGAAATTGCACACGTATCACAAAGGCATTTTAGTCGTTCAGAGGAAGCCTTTAAGGGGCAAACTTTATTAAGTTTAGCTGGGCTTTTGGCAGGTGTGGCCATCGCAGCACAGGGCGGTGGAGATGCAGGAGCAGCAGTGATGTTGGGAACACAGGCTGCACTAATGGATCAACAATTAACATATAGTCGAAATCAGGAACGTGAAGCAGACCGTATTGGCATGCAATATATGTATGCAGCAGGTTATAACCCGCAAAGTATGGCAGACTATTTTGAAACAATGCACCGTGCGACGAGTCGGGTAAGTTTTTTACCAGATTTCTGGCTGACTCATCCATTGACGACTGAGCGCATGAGTGAAGCTCGACTTCGTGCGAACCAGATGCCTAAAGTCAAAAATCGTATATATGATGCCGATTTTGAAATTTTAAAATGGTACACAATGGTGGTTTCAAATCAGGCTACTGAAAACCAACTACAGAGTTTGGCCTCTCAAAAAAATATTGCTGGTCTTATTGCTTTGGCAGCTTTTTACGTAAAACAAGGTGATTATGCACAGGCACAATCCACCTTAGATCAAGCAAAAACGAGTGGAAAACCTCTTGTTACGCTATTGCAGACTGATATTTATCTGGGGCAAAACAAGCTGGATCAGGCATATACTTCAATTGCTTCAACACAAATGACTATGCCGGAAAATAGAGCTTTTAGTTATAAATTGGCTGAAGTTTTGCTACGGCAAGGTAAATTTGCGCAAGTTCAAACTCTCGTTCAACGATTTATTAATAAAAACCCAAGAGATATACAAGGTTGGCAATTTTTACAGCAAGCTGCTAATTTGGACAAGGCTGGATCATTAAGAGCAGTCAACGTTTTACGCTATCGAGCGGAAGCTGAATATTGGTCGGGGAGTGAGGAAAATGCAATTAAATCGATGTTGCATGCTCAGCGATTAGCAAAAGACAATCAAGCCATGTCGGCTAGAATAGACAGTAGATTAAAGCAAATGCAAGATGAGCGAAGAATGAAAATTTAAAGATATATCTTTAAAAATTTTCAGATATGCAAATATTCGCAAACTAAAAGGAATTTTGGTTTGAAGGAATATAAAATTTAAGAGAGAAATTAAGCTAATTTAGCTTTAATTTTTGCTGAAACTATAGAAGGATCGGCACGCCCGGCTATGATCGGACGTAGAGAATTCATCACCTTACCCATATCTTTCATGCTAGTTGCTTCTTGAGCAGAAATCGTTTGCTCAATGAGAGAATCAAGCTCTTCCTCAGTCATAGCTTCTGGTAGAAACTGGGATAAAATCTCAGCTTCGGCTTGTTCTTTACTAGCTAAATCATCACGACCAGCACCTTCAAAGGCTTTGATCGATTCTTTACGTTGTTTAATTTGCTTTTCAATGACCGCAAGAACCTGAGCGTCGCCAAGCTCTATGCGTTCATCGACTTCGATTTGCTTAATTGCTGCTTGTAGACTACGCAAAACCGTCACTGTTGCCATATCTTTGGCACGCATAGAAGTTTTTAATGCATCAGTAATTTGGTTTTTTAAAGTAGTCATAATTCAGCAGTCAATCACAAATTAATTAGTAAAGGCGAGTAGTACGTACAGATTCGCGAGCCAATTTCTTTTGGTAGCGTTTAACTGCAGCAGCTTTTTTGCGCTTACGTTCTTGAGTTGGTTTTTCGTAGAATTCGCGTTTACGAACGTCAGCTAAAACACCAGCTTTTTCGCATGAACGTTTGAAACGACGGATAGCTACGTCAACTGGTTCGCCTTCTTTCAACTTAACTTGTGGCATGTAAAATCCTCTAGATTATGGATAAGATCAAGCACACTATTGTGCCGGATCACAAGTGAAGGTCAGTATTTTACTCATTTACAACTCATATCACAAGTCTATAATAGCGATTGCAATATTTTGACTCATATAAAAGGCAGTTTTGATGATTGTTTTAGGCTTGGAAACTTCTTGTGATGAAACAGGGTTGGCACTTTATGATAGCGAACTCGGCTTGCGGGGACAGGTTCTTTATAGCCAAATTAAACTTCATGCCGAATATGGTGGGGTAGTACCTGAACTTGCTTCTCGTGACCACGTTCGTAAATTAATTCCTTTAATGAATCAACTGCTTGAACAAAGCGGAATAAAAAAGCAAGAGATTGATGCGATTGCTTATACGCGTGGTCCTGGCTTAATGGGAGCCTTAATGACAGGGGCTTTATTTGGAAGAACCTTAGCTTTTTCTTTAAATAAACCTGCCATTGGTGTCCACCATATGGAGGGACACATGTTGGCACCTCTACTCTCAAGTCAACCACCCGAATTTCCATTTGTTGCTTTATTAGTTTCAGGTGGGCATACACAGTTAATGGCAGCCCACGGTATTGGTCAATATGAGCTTTTAGGTGAATCTATTGATGATGCGGCAGGGGAAGCTTTTGATAAAGTTGCAAAAATGATGAGTTTGCCATACCCAGGTGGTCCTAATATTGCGAAATTGGCTTTAAGTGGTAATCCTTTAGCGTTTGAATTTCCGCGACCAATGCTTCACCAAGGCCTAGATTTTTCTTTTAGTGGTTTAAAAACAGCTGTTTCTGTGCAATTGAAAAAATTGAATGGTGAAAACAGAGATGCTGACATTGCTGCTTCATTCCAAGAAGCAATTGTAGATACCTTGGTAAAAAAATCAGTAAAAGCCTTAAAGCAAACTGGACTTAAGCGTCTAGTTATTGCTGGTGGAGTAAGTGCAAATTTACGACTACGTGAACAGTTGGAAACCTCATTAGCTAAAATTAAGGCACAAGTTTATTATGCAGAACCTGCTCTTTGTACTGATAATGGGGCAATGATTGCTTTTGCAGGCTATCAACGCTTAAAAGCCGGCCAACAGGATGGTTTGGCTGTAACCACAACACCACGTTGGCCAATGACTGAGTTGTCTATTCCTGAATAAAACTATTCATCTTCAAAGGCCTGTTGGTTTTCGACATCAATGTATTCGATATACCCACGGCCTTGAACTTCATTACCGAAATAATTACCGGTAAATATATAACTACTTGCATAACCTCGCCCATGACCGTAGCGGATTGGGCAGTCAATTTCTGCTTGAATATTTAAAATTATTTGTTTCGCTTCATTTCGAGCAATCCACGAAAAGAATTTAGGAAGTCGCATCTTTTGCCCAGTCGGTGAGATGTAATTATCTACTTGATGGGAAATAACATCAAAACTGACATCTGTATAAATTTCTGCGGGTTGATCAAGATATCTAATATGCAAAGTATATGCAGCAGTCTTTCCTGCTATATCTGCTTTGGTAAGAAGAAGTTGAGTGGTCTCATTTAAATTGATAATTTGATAAGTAAAAAAATCAAGCGGCAGCTTATAAGCATCAGGAATAAGTTTATTTGCGATGGAGTGAGCTCCAACTGCTCGAGCATACTCGTAAGTGCAGAGTCCCTCACTTTCAATCCTTTCTGATTGATAGCTTAAGAAGCCTTTAAACTTTGCCAATAAACTAAAATGATCATAAATCGGTGTTTTTATAAACCAAGAAACATGCGAGGTGACATCAATATCAAAGTCGAAATCAAGACCCTCATAATGTCCATGAACGTGAATTTGTGGGAATTTTCCTTGAATTGAAATTTCCTGTCCTAGTTCGATTAAACTTCCATCTTTAGTAATTTTTGTATCTTCAGGAATGACATAAGCCTTAAGCAAAGCTTTCTCTACCGCGGCGGTACTTGAAAAGAGTGTAGCTGTTTTTCTAGGGTTTCCATGAATTATGTCATCATGATCAAATGCAAGAGCACCTGGGGTGCCTAATAAAATCATAATATTTAAATAGCGATGCGGCTCAGGCAAAAGTGGAAAAAAGATACCGTAATGTGTCCAGCTATAATATTTTTCATTAACTCGGGGCTGGATGATATGAGGCTGAGAAAAAGGAAGAGTTGAGTGTTTTTCTGCTTTATCTATAACACTTTGTGCGAGCAATAAGCTTTGACCTAAAACTTTGCTGCCTATAGAAATTTTGGGCAATTGTTTTTTCATATATAAACCTAAATGAGGATAGGACTATCTTTGTTTTAGGTTATGAAAAACAACTGTCAAAACTAAGCGGTTTTCAGGCCAAAGCTAAGGCTTTCCGGGACATTTTATTTAATTGTTAGACAACTCTTTTAAGCCATTTAAACCAATCCAGTGCTTAGAAAACTGATATGCAGCACGACCTGAACGCTGACCACGCATTTGACACCAACGTAAACTTTCAGCACGAACTTCATCATTAAAAACCATGTCTGCTTTATGAATGTAATGCTCTACGATTTCTAAATATAGACTCTGGTCCATTGGATAAAAAGATAGCCATAAACCAAAACGATCTGACAAAGAGATCTTTTCTTCAATCGCTTCTTGTGGGTGTAATTCAGTGTATTGTGGAACATCAACTCTAGTTACAGGTGTATTCTCATGCATGAATTCTGGTAATAAATGACGACGGTTACTGGTTGCATAAATAATAAAATTACTTGAACCAGACTGTAAGGAACCATCTAATACACTTTTTAAACTACGGTAATTTTCATCTTCAGCATTAAACGCTAAGTCATCACAATACACGATGTATTTTTCAGGTCGGTTTTGAATGAGTTTCTGAACTTTAGGTAAATCTGCTAAGTCATCACGCTCAATTTCAATTAAACGTAATCCTTGCGGAGCATATTCAGTCAATAAAGCACGAACAATAGATGACTTTCCTGTACCACGTGAGCCAGTTAAAAGCACATCATTTGCGGGTAGACCATTTAAAAACTGCAAAGTATTTTGAATGATTTTCTCTTTTTGACGTTCAATGCCTTTTAAGTCATCCAGATAAATATTTTTGGGTGTATAGATAGCTTTAAGTTGCTGATTTTCCCATCTAAAAGCTGGTGCATTAAAATCTGTCTCTTGTTTAGGTTCAGGTAAGACCTGCTGTAACTGATTTAATACAAGTGATAATGTTTGAACTAAATTATCTGGTAAATCAATGGTAGCCATGGTAAGTCAATCATGTTAAACAGTAATTTACTAGGATACTAACACCGAAATTAACAGGCTGACAAAAAAGTTATTGTCTATACAGTTTATCGGTTTTGCAATTGATTGAAATCTTCAGACCGCGCATAGTGTTGTTGTGTCTATTCAGTAAAATCATCTGTGAAGATGAGGACGAAATATGTTTGAAAAAATACGAAGTGATATGAATCCGCATCAGGCCTACCGTATCAAAAAATTACAACGTCAATTAGACATGGCTGAATCTTATGAAGAGTGGAAGTCTTTTGCATTAAAACTAGATGAAGAAACAGGGGTACAAGAGTGGAAGTTTGATAATAGTTCGCCTTACTTTGATGCAGAGCTTATTTCTTATAGATACACTTTACTGAAAAGATATCGTCAGCAACATCGAACGCTAGATCTTATTTATTTACTCAAAGAAGGCCTAACCTACGATATTGCAAACATTGGCCACCCTATGCTGTTTGCTGCAACGCATGTGGGAACAAAAAAGTTAATTGAAGATTATATTGAAGAAGTTAGCCAAAGCTTGGCCTATATTGCTTCAAGTGAATGTATTACTTTCCAACGCAAAGAAAAAATTGAGTTTTTTGAAAATTGTGAAAAAGCATATGGCCAACCAGCCCTTATGTTCTCGGGTGGGGCGACTTTAGGTCTTTTTCACACAGGTGTGTGTAAAGCATTAATTGAACAAGATTTAATGCCTAAAGTATTATCTGGCTCAAGTGCTGGAGCAATTATGACGGGCATGCTCGGAACTTCTGCCAGTGAAGATGTTCAAAATTTATTAAATGGAGAACAATTCTTTAGTGATGCTTTTCATTTTAGAAAACTTCGGGAACTCATTAAAGGAAATGGTGGAATTGCCGATGTGCACTACTTGAAAAAATTCCTTGTTGAAAATCTGGGTGATCTTACTTTTGAAGAAGCTTTTAAAAAATCAGGTTTAAACATTAATGTTGCAGTTGCACCTTACGATGCAACAGAAAACCCGCGCATCATGAATGCCATTATGACGCCTAATGTTTTAGTGTGGAGTGCTGTGTTGGCTTCATGTGCAGTACCTGTGCTATTTCCACCCGTACGTTTAACCAGTAAACGTTATGACGGTGAACACACGCCTTATATGGCAAATACAAAATGGGTAGATGGCAGTGTAAGAAATGATTTTCCGCAAGAAAGAATGGCACGACTTTATAATTTAAATTACACCATCGCCAGTCAGGTAAACCCACATGTTGTTCCATTTATGCAGAATGATGCAGACCGCTTTCGTAAAGACGTTTTAAGTTGGCCTGAACGGATTTTAAGACGTCAAGGTAAAGTGCTATCCATGGGGCTTATGGACTTTACACGTCAAAGACTTGGTTCTATTTCTCCAATTAGACGGTTACTCGATCATGGCTATGGTGTAATGGGGCAGCGTTATTATGGTGATGTGAATATCATTGCTAAATATGGCTTGAGTCACTATACCTATACTTTACAAAACCCACGTCCACATTTGTTCAAACGTTTGCAACGAGAAGGGGAGCGTGCGACTTGGCCAAAAATTTCTTCGATTGAGACCCATGCTCGTATTGGCAAGACGATTCAGCATTGTTTAGAAGTTTTACGTTTTGAAGAAAAGCAACAACAGCCTGAGTCTTACTATGCTGAAGCATGATTTTGCTTCGCATGTAGAAAGTTTAAAAAATGTGATAAATCCTACAAGTGCCGCTTTAGGGCGGTATCTATGGACATGCAGCATAGATAACAAAGACTATTGGTTAAAATATCATTTACCGAAAACAGATGTTCAAAGTGAGCAAGATTTCATTCGAGAACAATTGTTTTACGAAGAAATTACTCATAAGAAACCTGCGTGGCTTTTGCCCTATAAAATAATTGAAGTTAGTGCCATTCCTCAGTTAACCCATTCTTTAGGTACAGTTTTAGTTTTACCTGATACTGATTTGTGGTTTGGCTCATTGCCTCATGAAGCTGATGTATATCATACGATTTGGTTCGCGTTAGATAAGCTCGCAGAACTCCATAGATTTGGTTGGATTCATGGAGATATTAAGAAAGAGCATTTTCGAAAGTTTCAGCAAAACCCTTATTTGATTGATTTTGAGAAAGCCCGACTTATATCGCGCTCAGATTCAAGAATGGATGCTACACCACGATATATGGCTCCAGAGCTGTTTAGAGGTGCTTCTAAGGATATACAAAGCGATTTATATGCATTTGGTATCGTTTTATATGAATGGTTAACCCAAACTCGCTTAGAAGCAGGGAGTTACTATGAGTGGGCAGTATTGCATTGCCAAAATTTAACCATTCAATTACCCACACAATTTATGAATTTTTATCCATTACTTTTAGGTTTATTGCAAAAAAAGCAGCAAAATCGATTCTTAAATGCTGCTGAAGCAATCAATTGCTTAAAAATAGTTTGAATCTGATAAAAATCATTGCTCTAGTTTCTGTATACAAATTACACGGTCAGTTTTTTTTAGAAAAAAAACACTTGTCACTGCAAGTTCTTATCGCTAATATACACAGCCATCGGGGGCGTGGCGAAATTGGTAGACGCACTGGATTTAGGTTCCAGCGCCGCAAGGTGTAAGAGTTCGAGTCTCTTCGCCCCCACCACTTTAAGTTAAAACTTAAAGTTTAATATGGATGTTAAGGCATCTATATTTTGGAAGAGGATTGGTGTAATGGTAGCATGACGGTCTCCAAAACCGTTCGTCAAGGTTCGAGTCCTTGATCCTCTGCCACATTTATTTTAAATAAATGTCCCAGATGGGGGCGTGGCGAAATTGGTAGACGCACTGGATTTAGGTTCCAGCGCCGCAAGGTGTAAGAGTTCGAGTCTCTTCGCCCCCACCATTAAAAGAAGCAAGACGATGTTCTTGCTTTTTTTATGATTAAATTATTGGTTGTTTAATCATAAAGATAGAGGATTGGTGTAATGGTAGCATGACGGTCTCCAAAACCGTTCGTCAAGGTTCGAGTCCTTGATCCTCTGCCAATGATTTAAAAAAGAAGCTCCTCTTTAGGAGTTTTTTTATTGCCCGAATTTTAAAGCTCAAATTATTTCATCTCTTTGTTTATATATTATTCTGTCATTTGATAAGTTATAACCAACTTATTCTTCTGCCCACTTATATTTTATCTAATCAGATATAAGTTGTTGGTTAAGTAGGGAATATACTAAGTTTTTAGTTGTCTTATTAAGTTATTGTTTTTCGGTTTTTTATTATAATTTATAAATTTTTTTTCATAAAAAGCTTGAATAGAAATTTATTTCAGGTATCATGCTCTTAACTAGAAAAAAGTCTTGTTAGTAAATCTTCTTTAAAGTATCGTAGTTTTAGTCATAATCCTTCGTTTTTTAAGATCTTAACTCAATTTGTTATTCTTTTTTCAAAGTTATGTTAGTGTCATTATTAAATGATGCTAAAATATTAGAAATCAGTAGGATATATCATGTCTAATACAGTAAGCGGTACAGTAAAATGGTTTAACGAAACTAAAGGTTTCGGTTTCATTCAACAAGACAATGGTCCAGACGTGTTTGCACACTTCAAAGAGATCTCTGGTTCAGGTTTCAAAACTTTGCACGAAGGTCAACGTGTAACGTTTACTGTTACTCAAGGTCAAAAAGGCCCAAATGCTGTAAATATTATTCCACAATAATATTTCAGTAAGAAAAAAAGCACTATTTAGTGCTTTTTTTATTTTAGGCTTAAAAGGAATTCTATTTTCTTTTAAGCGCTATAAAAGCCCTCTATAAGAGGGCTTTTTGTTCTTTTATCTAATCGTTTGTAAGTCTAACAAGTTTCTGCAATCACTCATCGATTGCTTGTTTAAAGCATAGATCTAGTGTAGGTGTGAAATATAAATTATCAGGAATAGATATGTGTTAGATTGAAAAATCTTTAGATAAGAAATTTTATATTTCACGGAATTGTTAATGAACGTTCGACTGTGTTATGCCAGCCAACGAAACGAAAAAAATGAAGATTTATTGCAAGATTTACGTGATATCCTAACAGAAGCTAGAAATTTCAATGATTTGAATCAAATTTGTGGTGTGCTCTATTATGCTGATAATGCTTTCTTTCAATGCTTAGAAGGTGAACAAGACTTAGTAGAGCGATTATTTGAAAAAATTAAAAATGATCAAAGGCATTACAATGTTAAATGGCTATGTACATATTCCATCGAGAAGAACTCTTTTCAGCGTTGGTCAATGAAATATGTACAGCGTAATACGAATATTGAATCTTTCTTTTTAAGTATGGGAGAAACTAGTTTTAATCCTATTTGTCTTGATGAGCAAAGTTTAAAAATTTTCTTAAATGAATTATTAAGTGCCGAGCAAAGTAAAATTAATACAGTTAAGAAAGTCGGCATGGTTAAGCGTGGGGTGAATCCTTTTTAGCTATCACACCAATATGGATGGTTTTGAGTTTAGGAATCATTTTAGTCATCACCAGATAGACAATGACTGAACTTGAGAGCATCCATATCACTTCTAAACTCTGGCTGATCACAAACATTGCCCAGTAAAAAAAGCTAAATAAGGCAAGACACAGTCCGCTACCTTTGAAATACCAAGTAATGAATATTCCAAAAAGTGCTGAAGAGAGCAGAAGGTTAGTCGTCTCATTCATTCCAAGGTAGTTAAAGAAAATAATCAGTAAGCATAAAGCTAACATTGATAGTAAATATACAAATATATTTTTTGCAATAAACATTTTCTATACCCTATCTGATGATTAAAAAAGATCTTTCCTTTGTTTCCAGAGGAAAGATAGTACATATTAATTTTTTGAGATTCTTTTTCTATTATTAAGATTTTTTATATTAATAAAGATAACGTTACCGTTTCTCCAGATCTCTTCATTAATATTCAGCTTTCTATTTAATAGTAAAGAGTGCTTATATGTACTGAAATTAATTATAGGAAAAACAATTAGTTGTGTTGTAGGTTTTAACTTACATGATTGTGAGAAAATGCCTACATTTGTATAAAAAATAGACAAAATTTACAAAATAAGGTTTATTAAAAATCATATTTAACAAATGGTTATTGGTTTTATTGTTAAAAATAGCTTTACATAAATAACAAAAAGTAACATCTACTTGATGAGGATAATTTTAAAAATGAAAAGTATTAATTTGATAGCAAATACTTTGTTTAAATAATTTTTAACGATTGATAAAATATTTTATTGTTGAAGTATATTTTTAATAAATAAAATTTATATTTTTTGGTAATTTAAATACTTTTTTGTGAATTGAAATACCCATATATCTTTATAGTATGTCTATATTTAAAAATAAGGTGCTTTTAAAATTTCAAAGAAAACTATGTTTCAATATAAATAAAACTAAAAAGCATAATTTCGCAAAATTTGAATATTGACCAGTGTAGATATGGCTACACTGGTTTCCTGATGTTCGAGTGAGTTAATCGGAACGTATCGCTAACCAATGACTCATTTCTGGCCAAACCGCAGTAGGAGCTTGGCTTCCAGAAACGACACCCATATGGCCACCTGGAACGACTTTAAAGGTTTTGTCTCGGCTGCTAATTAAAGTCATGAGTGGCTTAACAGCATCAGCAGTCACAATAATATCTGTGCTGCCACCGACCGCGAGCACTGAACATTCAATATCTTTTAGATAAGCTGTAAGTTCGCCGAATTTAATTACACCATTGGATAGTTCATTATCAATCCAGAAACGGAGGATAATGTCACGCATGACACCGCCTGGATAGGCCAGCATATTATCGATGAATGAACTTGAGGTTGCATGGTCGACAATAAATTCCCGGTTATCGAGGTTTTTAAAAAGCTCCCAATATGTTTTCAAATTTCCAATCGGGTCCGTTAATTTAAAGCCTAGCGTGTTTTGCCATCCCTGAATATGAAACGCTTTACTTGGCACGTGGTGACGAATACGAAATGGCGTATGTTTACGAACCCATTCGGCAGGTTTAGTCAGACTGCCATAAAGTTTCCCCATATAACCCGCTTTATGGGTATCGATAGGGGAAGCGAGAATAATTAGATTCTTAATATCTTTATCTTTAAATAATGCGGTATAGCAGAGTGAAAGTGCGCCGCCTAAACTCCAGCCATGCAAAGAAAGCTGTTGCTGACCGCTATGCTCGCGAATTTGCTTTAACATTTCAGGCATAAAGACTTTAATGTAAGTGCCGAAATTGTATTTTGCTTGGTGTCGGGTTGGCACACCCCAGTCGATTAAATAGACATCAAATCCCTGTGCTAAAAAGAAGCGTACAAAACTGCGAGTGGGAAACAAATCATAAATGAGCATGTTCACTGCTAACGGCGGAACAATAACTAACGGTACACGATGTTTAGATGCAGAAGTATGAGCCTCATTTCTATAGTGTCTTAAGCTAATAATTTCATGTTTATAAATTACGTCAAAGGGCGTTTTCCCTGATAAGGCAATTTCAGGACCTCTAAAAAATAGATCCGATGCATTGATCAACATGTGAGGTATTTTTTGACCAGCACGTGTCTGAAGAGATTTTTTAATGGACTGTAGCTGTGGAACGTTCTCTCGAACTTTAAGCAATAAACTCATTGAATATAAAACCTATAAAGATGTTGCCCAGAGCAATAAGGAGCTGGTCTTTTTAGGGATATTAAAGGGAATGAGTTCTAAGTTCAGTGACCTAAAAGACAGTATTTTCTGCTGAAGGTATCAAGGAGTAATTATTTTTAATTAAGAATAATTTTAAATAAATATTTGAAATTAATAACAAAATAATGTTATTAAATATTTTTGTATAAAACATTTAAAAATTTAAGCTTTTTTTAAGAATAGTAAAAATTTATTGATAGGGTAGTTTTGTAAAGTTTATTTGTGTTTTTTTTACATATGAATAAATAAAATATAATTATTTTACAATCCCTTAGGAATGTAATTAGAAAGTAGTTTATATGGAATTTGTTTTTAATGGTTTTTATACGCTAATTTCGGCGGTCATTGTTTTATTGTTGGGCCGCTTTCTTGTTAATCGAATTGATTTTTTAAAACGCTACAATATTCCCGAACCTGTAGCAGGTGGTTTGGTGGCTGCGGTCATTTCTCTACTTGTCCATACACTATGGGGATATTGCATTGTTTTTAGTAGCGAATTGCAAACTAGCTTTATGCTCGTATTCTTTGCTTCTATTGGTTTAAGTGCCAATTTTATGAAGCTTAAAGAAGGCGGTATGGCTTTGGTTATCTTCTTAGTCTGTGTAGCGTCGTTCATTGTTGTGCAAAATGCGGTAGGCATGAGTCTTGCGACTCTGCTTGGTCTTGATCCATTGATTGGTTTAATTGCTGGTTCAATTACTTTAACGGGTGGCCATGGTACAGCCGGAGCTTGGGGTGAAATTTTAGAAACTCAGCATGGCATTCAGGGCGCTCTAGCTTTGGGAATGGCAAGTGCGACTTTTGGCTTGATTATTGGTGGTGTAATTGGTGGCCCATTAGCGAAATTACTTATCAATCGTTACAACCTTGCACAACCGAAAACCAATGCTGAAATACAACAGCGTGATGGTCAAGTCGAACACAATTCGGATGACCTCGCGCCGTTTGAAAACCCGCATCAAGTTCGTTTAATTACTGCCGATAATGCAATTACTACACTAGGTATGTTTGCAGCGTGTTTAGCGTTTGCTGAATTTATGACAGGCTTTAGTAAGGGAACTTGGTTTGAGTTACCAACCTTCGTTTGGGCACTGGGCGGCGGCGTAATCTTAAGAAATATTTTAGAAAGCGTGTTGAAAATTGATATTTTCGACCGTGCGATTGATGTTTTTGGTAATGCATCTTTGTCGCTTTACTTAGCAATGGCACTGCTTTCATTAAAACTTTGGCAACTTGCAGATTTGGCTGGGCCTCTTGTTGTGATTCTAGGTGCTCAAACCATTACGATGGCGTTATATGCAGCATTTGTGACGTTCCGTGTAATGGGCAAAAACTATGATGCAGCGGTGTTGTCAGCAGGGCATTGTGGTTTTGGTATGGGTGCAACGCCAACAGCCGTGGCAAATATGCAGGCAATTACTAACATGTATGGTCCATCGCATAAGGCATTTTTAATTGTTCCGCTTTGTGGTGCATTCTTTGTCGATTTAATTAATGCAACAGTTATTCAGCTCATGTTGAAATTCGTTGTTTAATCAAAAAAGCCCGTAAGGGCTTTTTTTATGAGTACTTAATTATGAATGTTAAAAAAAGACATATATTTTGTTCATACAGATACTCTAAATTTTCATTTTAGGATGATTTAACTCATTTTATTTTTAGGATACTTTTTCTTAAAACTAATAATCGCCCTTAAACCTAGTTTCACATAGAATAAATTGCAGATAAATAAAATGAGAAATGTATGAGCTCAGAAGCACATTCAATTAGCTTGGTTGCTCCCGTGGTTTTATTGGCAGCGGCTGTCATTGCAGTCCCTATTTTTAAACGTATTGGCTTGGGTTCGGTATTAGGTTATTTAATTGCGGGTCTAATTATTGGCCCGTTTGGTTTTGCTTTTTTTCAAGATTCCACCGCAATTTTGCATATTGCTGAGTTGGGAATTGTGATGTACCTGTTTTTGATTGGCTTGGAGATGCAGCCATCACATTTGTGGAGTCTTAGGCGCGAAATTTTTGGTCTTGGTACACTACAGATCATTATTTGTGCTTTGGCTTTGACTGGCGTCGGGCTGTTATTTGGTTTTACGTGGCAAGTCGCTTTTATTGGTGCGGCAGGGTTTGTATTAACCTCGACTGCGATTGTGATGCAGTTATTAGGCGATCGGGGCGATTTGACTCAACCTCGTGGGCAAAAAATTGTAGCCATCTTACTTTTTGAAGATTTACTAATTGTACCTTTGCTGGCTATTGTCGCTTTTATGGCGCCGAATCATGTGGTCGAAAGCACATCTGTACGTCTAGAAAATATAGGAATTGGTTTACTTGCAATTGCAGGTCTGATTGCGGCAGGGTATTGGTTACTTAATCCATTATTTAGACTCTTGGCTGCTGCTAAAGCCCGAGAAGTCATGACTGCCGCCGCATTATTGGTGGTGTTGGGTGCAGCATTACTCATGCAAGTCAGCGGTTTGTCCATGGCAATGGGTGCTTTCTTAGCGGGTGTGCTTTTATCTGAATCGACCTTTAGACATCAAATTGAAGCTGATATTGAACCATTCCGAGGAATCTTGTTAGGTCTCTTTTTCCTTGGGGTCGGCATGTCATTGGATTTATCAGTTGTTGCTCAAAACTGGCAGCTCATTGTGAGTGGCGTAATTGCCCTAATGTTTGCTAAAGCACTCATGATTTATATTGTCGCCCGATTAACCAAAAGTCCTCATACTGAAGCATTGGACCGCGCTTTACTTATGGCTCAAGGTGGAGAGTTTGCTTTTGTACTTTTCTCTGCCGCGCTAAGTGCACAAGTCATTGATAGCACCGTTAAATCTAATCTTACTGCTATTGTGGTACTTTCAATGGTGTTGACCCCAATAGTGGGTATTCTTTTTAAACGTTTTACTCAAACTAAAGCGGATGTTTCATTAGAAAACGTCAATATTGCCGAGGGTTTAAGCGGTAGTGTTTTAATGATTGGTTTCGGGCGATTTGGGCAGGTAACCAGTCAATTGTTGTTAGCAAGAGGTGTTGATGTCACCATTATTGATAATAATACGGACATGATTCAAAACGCGGAAAAATTTGGTTTTAAAATTTATTATGGCGATGGTTGCCGTCTAGATATTTTACATGCTTCTGGCGCTGCAACAGCACAGGCAATTGTAGTGTGTGTCGACAGTAAGGAAACCACAAATAGAATTGTAGAACTTGTTACTCATGAATTTCCTTTGGCGAAATTATTAGTCCGCTCATATGACCGCGAGCACTCACTGCATTTAGTCAAACAAAAAGTGGACTTTATGATCCGTGAAACCTTTGAATCTGCGATTAAGTTTGGCGGAGTAATTTTACAAGAACTTGGCGTAGATGAAGACGAAGTAGAAAGAATTACCGAAGAAATTCGAGATCTGGATAACGAGCGTTTTGAAACTGAAATTGCAGCAGATGACGTAAATGCGGGAGTAGGTATGCAATATACACATACGCATCCAAGACCAACAGCGCCATTGATTCGACCAAAACGGGAAGGGCGGCTTTTAAACAAGGAAGATAACTCAGCTAGCGAGTCTTGATGAATATCAAGTTCATTAAAAGTTCTTCTAAAGAGAACTTTTAATGAACAATTTTATGGCGAAAAGAGCTTAAAGTGTTAAATCCAACTATAAGTGCTCTAATGCTGTGCCTTTAACAGGGTTTCTACGCCAGTAATAAGGTTGTAAAAATCTAAGAAAAAGCTTCCATGGTGTGATCCACGCGATGCGTCGGTTGGCTTTTTTGTTTTGCATAATTTGCTTTGCTAAATACGCACAGACGACTTCTGGTGAATCAATCACAAAGAAAAATAACCGTTTCATCTTTTTCCAATTTTGGATATTTCCATTGGTCCAAGACGAAACTAACAAATCGGTTGCCACCATGCCCGGACTTAGGGTGCCAGTTAAAATTGATGTCGATATGGTCTCTTTATAAAGTGCTTTACTAAAATAACTTACCGCTCGTTTGGTAGTTGCATAAGGCGTCATACCTGCACTCCATTCGCCGTTGCTTCCCCAACCTTCCATGTTAAAGATTTGACCATAACCTTGTTTGAGCATGCCTTTTAAAGCGACTTGCGAACCCAGCATCGTACCTAAAATATTGGTTGAAACAGCCGCGTTTAATTCATCAGGTTGAAGATCAATAAAGTCTTTTGTTGGATGGCAGCTTCCCGCATTATTAATCCAAACATTTACATGTCCAAAATGTTCAATTGCACTATTCCAAAGGGTTTGTACGTCGGAAATTTGAGTCACATCGCAGCATAGACCCATAAATTTTTCTTTATTGAAATGAGTTTCTAGGTGGGTGAGGGCATGATTTAAGTGCTCTGAATTTCGTCCAGCAATCACAACTGAACATTCCAACTTTAAAAAAGCTTCAGCGAGTGCCAAACCAATACCTTTGGTACTTCCTGTAATGACTACACAACAAACATCGCTTTTAGATAAACTCATTGAAATCTCTATATAAAAATTAGAATGTTATTGACTGACTCTATGCAAATGAGTAGTTTGCTCTTTTAATAAAAGTAGATAGATAATTGATAAACTTATCATCGAAAGATTCATTACGATAGGGTTGTAAGGCAAGATAAGCGTAGAAGGGATTAAGACGCCAATTAAAACAAGTAGCCCGAGTAAGCCTAAAATACTTAAATAATGAATATATTTGTGACTAGAAAAGAGAAAGAGTAAACCAAAAATAATTTCGGCTATACCGCTCGCATGGCCTGCAAGTTTCGCATTCTCTAAAGACAATCCCATCCATTGCCACACAAAGATTTCATCTGAGTTAATAAAAAGTAGTTTAGGAACCAGTCCTTGATAAATCCATAGAAAAGCGAGTACAACGTTTATAAATTTGAAGACTCTCATATTTGTCATTAAAACTACTCTAAGGCTTTAAAAATTATTAATTTACTTTAGCTTATTATCTTTAGGTTTATTTGTTTATTCAAGTGTTATGGGGGCAGGCTTTGCTTTATTACGAAATTATTATTTAAAATATTTCAATAGCTTAAAAATATTCAGGGTGCAATGAAAGTCTATTATTAAACATAGGAGAGGCTGCTCCTATGTTTTTTAGCTTATGGTTCGCTCACTAATCTTGATATATTTTTCAAAAGAATATTTCTTAAAAATACCTTATGGTACTCATCTGTATTTTTGTTCGAATATTGGACTAAATATCCATTCAATTGGGTAATTATAATAAGGGCTCTTTCTTTATACTCTTCTGATGATATTTTTGTGTGTATTGGGAGAATAATTTTATATATAAGTTCAAAGTTATACTTTTGTAGTATTGTCAAAGCTTCATGTACATAAGGTAGATGATCAGAAATAGAAAAAAATTCTTTAAATGTGTTTGTAATTATAGGCTGTTCTATCTCATAAATTATATTGCTAATGATACCCATAAAACGATGAAGAGGGAGTTCGGCTGAATTCAAAGAAATTAAATGTTCGATTCGATTTATATAATCAGAAATTAACTTTTTAAGTAAGGCTTTTAATAACGTATCTTTATTCTTAAAGTAATGTTGTAATGTACTTAGACTTATATCAGATTGGTTTGCAACTCCTCTCATACTAAAACCTGAATAGCCTTTAGTAAAAAATACTATTTCAGCATTTTTTAAAATTTGCTTTATTCTTTCTTGTCCTTTAATTGTAGTAAAAGACTTCTTTCCATTTTCGGTATCAAAAGTATCAATTTTGATCATTATCCAGCCTGTAGCTAAAATTAAAAAACAAATCGCATTTTAAACCATGAATTTATAAAAATATAAATAAAATATAAAAAAACTATTAATATAATTATAGGTCTATTGACCTAAATGTGATTAACAATAGGTCGGGTGACATAAATAAAATGAAAAAAATAGGTCAGATGACTTATTTTATCTTTTTTGGAAAGTTGAACGATAGGTCAACTTATCTATTTGAATAATTAGGTAAATATTATTATTTTTTAAATTTTTAAATTATTGTATTTAAAAGAGTAATTCTTTGTTTATGCTTAATTATTATGCATATGTCATTTGTTTGAAAAAATATAATTTATAGTATTGTAGATAGGAATTAAGAGTTTTTTATGAATTATTTATATTACTTAAAATTTGAAATTTAAATAAAACAGCATTGTCTTTTTGTAATCTATGTATACAAGTTAAATAATTGTTATTAAATTGTGAAAAGAATCACACAATGGTAAATATGTAGTTTGTTTTGTATATAAAACAAATGGGCGGCATTTTATTTTTCGAGTCTGATTCATTTTGTTCTGCAAATTTAATCATTATATATGTAGGTTATGAATATGAAAAAAATTCAGAAATCACTTCTTGCAGTATTAATAGTTGCTGGTTACGCAGTAAATACTCAAGCAGCTGTTACTGGCCAAGTTGACGTTAAATTAAATGTTTCAACTGGCTGTACTGTAGGCGGTAGTCAAACTGAAGGAAATATGAACAAGTTTGGTACTTTAGATTTTGGTAAAACTTCTGGTACTTGGAATAACGTTTTGACAGCTGAAGTAGCTTCTGCTGCAAGCGGCGGTGACATTTCAGTAACTTGTGATGGCACTGATCCTGTTGATTTTACAGTTGCAATTGATGGCGGTGAACGTACAGACCGTACTTTAAAAAATACGGCATCTGCTGATTTAGTTAACTATAACGTTTATCGCGATGCTGCACGTACAAACCTTTATGTTGTTAATCAACCTCAACAATTTAGTGCTGTAGGTGGCGAAGCTACAGCCGTACCAGTTTTCGGTGCAATTGCTCCAAATACAGGTACAGCAAAAGCTCAAGGTGACTATACAGATACTTTGTTAGTTACAGTAAATTTCTAATTTATAAGAAATAATTAATTGAGTGGCAGGTTTGCTCATCATTGAGTAAGCCTGTTTTAAATGGAGAGAAGATGATACTCGGTCGTGCTTTTGCATTTATATCTTTCAGTTTTTTTGTTTCTTCAGTTAATGCGGGTGAAATTGGGGCTAAATTAAATACACAAATTGAATTATTACCCTCTTGTTCTATAAATGGTCAAATCGTTGAGAATAATACTGTAAATTTAAACTTTGGTAATATCGATTTTGGAGAGGTAAGCTCTGCTTTTAGTGGTGTGTTAGATGCGAGCTTAGTTAATAATGGTAATGCTGGTTTTCAGATTCAGTGTGCTGGTATTTCTACAGTGAAAGTTATTTTTGGTGCAGGAAATAATGATAGTAATGTCCCATCATCATTCTCACAAAATTATTATCATGCATTAACTAATGGTACAAGCTTTGTAGCTTATAATTTGTTATATGGTTTAAATAAGCAAGTCATTAAATCTAATGAGGTCTTTATTTTTAATGATATGAATATTAAAAAAAATATAGATATTTTTGGACAAGCAATAAATGATGGTAGTCGTATTTCCAAAGGGGAATATAGAGATGTAGTACCGATTACTATTGAGTTTTAAAATATGAAATATTATTGGTTAACTGGGTTTTTTTTAGGTTTTTATAGTCAATCTTTGTATGCTGCTGATCCACAAAGCTCATCTAGCTTTAAAGTTCAAGCCACAATTGAAAATGGTTGTTCAATAGATAATATTGAGCAAATGATCGATTTTGGTCAATATTCAGCTTTATCTAATAATAAGATTGTTTCAAATGTTATTAATACAAACTCTACTTGGAATATTCGTTGCACAGAGAATTTACCAGTTAATGTTTCATTAGATGGTGGTGATAATCTAGAAAATAATACTAGACGCATGAAAAATAGCACATCTTCTGATTATATTGCTTATAAATTATATAACTCAAGTGGTCTGACTACTGAATATTTAGTAGGGAATACATATTCTCTTCCTACTACAAGTGTAGCAAATCATTTAGTCAATTTCGAAATATATGGTGTTGTTGATCTGGGAAATAATAATGAAGCCAGAGCAACCGGAATTTATAAAGATACTGTTTCAATAATGATTACTTGGTGATTTGTATGAAAAATTCAGCATTTATTAAAAATGGCATTTTAAAATCTTTTTTATTTGCAAGTACATTATCACTTGTTACTCCGGTAATGGCACAAGCAACTTTTTTAATTTGGCCAATTTATCCCAAAATTGAAGCAAATGAAAAAGCAACTGCGGTCTGGTTACAAAATACTGGTAAGTCTGATGCCATGGTTCAGATTCGAGTTTTTAAATGGAATCAAGATGGGTTAAAAGATAATTACAGTGAGCAATTAGAGATTATACCAAGTCCACCTGTAGCAAAAATAAAAGCAGGTGAGAAGCACATGTTGCGTCTAACAAAAAGTATTAATTTGCCAGATGGTAAAGAACAATCATATCGTTTGATTGTTGATGAGTTACCTATCCGCCTTTCTGATGGAAATGAGCCAGATGCATCTAAAGTAAATTTCCAAATGCGTTATTCAATTCCGCTTTTTGCCTATGGGAAAGGACTTGGTAGTGGATTAACGCAGGAAAGCCAAAAACTTAATGCAAAAAATGCTTTAGCAAAACCAGTTTTGCAGTGGTCAATCCGTAATAATGATCAGGGGCAAGCAGAGTTATATCTTAAAAATAGTGGTCAGAAATTTGCCCGACTTTCGGCAGTTAAAGCATCAAAAACAGCATCCAATATTGCTTTAGGTAAAGCCGCTTTTGGTTATGTGTTATCAAATAGCACTGTAAAATTTGCAATAGATAAGTCGACTGCCAATACGTTATTAAAAAGTTCTACCCTATATGGTGTTGATAGCTCAGGTGTAAAACAAGAATTAATCGAAATTACAAAAATGGAGGATCCATCATGATCCTTCAGCATAATACCTTGTGCAAAAGTATTTTGTTGGTTTTCTTGGCTGGTGGTTGTTTAAGCGTTCCTAAGGTGGTGTTTGCTGGAGAGTTGCCGCCAGCGCCTAAAGATGTAAGTGATATTAATCAATTGTTTAAATTATATTTAGACTTAATTGTGAATAAATACCCTATTCAGCAAGTGGTTCCGATCATTGTTAAAAATGACCAATATTTTATACAAAAAAAGAAGCTGGTTGATGAATTGGAAATTAGCATTCCAGAAGAAATGCTGCTTTCAAATAGTGAAACTGTATTAACAGATAAAGATATTTTAACTTTAGGGTTTAGTGGAGAAGCAACAGACTGGATTTCTTTAGATCGCTTGAAAGAAGTGAGTTATGAATATAATTCGTCAAATCAATATTTTCAGCTAAATATTCCACCCGCTTGGATGCCAACACAGATTTTGGGTAAAGACTCATGGTATAAGCCAGAAATAGCTCAATCAGGAATTGGCTTGCTGAATAACTATGATTTTTATACTTACAGACCTTATCAAGGTGGCTCAACAAGTAGTTTATTTACGGAGCAACGTTTTTTCTCACCTTTAGGCGTAATTAAAAATTCTGGAGTCTATGTAAAAAATCAGTATAAAAATGAAGACAACCTAGAGTCGTTCAATAGCGATGGCTATCGACGTTATGACACATCTTGGCAATTTGATAATCAGAAGAATGCAACATCTTTTTTACTTGGTGACATTATCACCGGTAATAAAACGACTTGGGGCAGTTCTGTTAGGTTGGGCGGATTTCAAGTTCAGCGTAACTACTCAACGCGACCCGATTTAATTACTTACCCATTACCACAATTTATTGGGCAAGCTGCCTTACCAAGCACTGTTGATTTAATTATTAATGGACAAAAAGCAAGCTCAACAGATGTGCAGTCTGGTCCATTTATTTTAAATAATGTTCCTTTTATTAATGGTAAGGGTGAAGCAGTTGTAGTTACAACTGATGCGGTTGGTCGTCAAGTTACTACGTCTGTACCTTTTTATATTTCAAATACTTTATTAAAACCTGGCCTATTTGATTATTCATTATCTTTAGGAAAGATTAGGGAAGATTATGGCCTTAAGAACTTTTCTTATGGAAAGTTTGCAAGTGCTGCCGATGCCCGTTATGGGGTAAATGACTGGCTTACAGTAGAAGGGCGTACAGAGCTTTCATCAGACTTACAATTATTAGGCGCTGGGTCTGTTTTAAAGCTAGCAAATTGGGGTGTATTAAGCGCTTCTTTTACACAAAGTAGAGCTGATAAATCTATAGCTCAAGACCAAGTTAAAGATCTTGACGGAAAACAATATACGGTTGGCTATAGTTATAACCGTAATCGATTTGGTTTTAGCATTAATCATAATCAACGTGATGATGAATATACTGATCTTTCAAGAATGCAATATAGTAATTTAATTTCAGTAAATAGTAATAAAAGCCTTACAGCAAATACTTATTTTGCGACTAGAAACTCAGGTACATTTGGGGTGGGCTATATTAATACTGAAGCAAATGACTTTAAAAATAGATTGTTAAATTTATCATGGGCACCAATTTTACCAACTTATATGAACGGGGTAACTGTTTCATTAAGTGCAAACCGTGATTTTATTGATAAAGAATGGAGTGCTGCATTTCAGCTTTCTGTGCCGCTATTTCAACGCAGGTCTACTGCCAATACAGGTTATTCATTTAATGATCATGGTAATTATGGTTATATTAATTTTAATCATTCTGTACCATCCGAAGGCGGTTTTGGAGTCGATTTAACCAGACGCTTTAATGAAAATAGTGAAGATTTAAATCAGGCACGGGTAAATTACCGTAACAATTATATTAATACCGATTTTGGATTATCTGGAAATCAAGATTATAACTATTGGTTTGGGCTGTCTGGCTCGTTGGTATATATGTCAGGTGAGTTGTTTGCTTCAAATCGTTTAGGTGAGTCTTTTGCATTAGTCGATACCAATCAAGTATCTGATGTTTTAGTAAAATACGAAAACAGTTTAATTGGTCGTAGTAATAAAAAGGGTCATATTTTTGTACCGTCAGTAACGCCTTACTATTCGGGTAAATATAGTGTTGACCCTATTGATCTTCCTTCGAATTTTACAATTACTCAAGTTGAACAACGTATTTCTGCTAAACGTGGTTCTGGAGTTGTTATTAAGTTTCCAGTTCACCAGTCTCTTGCTGCAAACGTTTATCTTACCCAAGAAAATGGCAAACCAATTTCTGTAGGTTCTGTGGTTCATAGAGCAGACCAAGAATCTTCTTATGTGGGCATGGATGGTATTGTTTATCTAGAAAATTTAAAGGCCAATAACACCATTACTGTTCAACATTCAGATCAGTCAATATGTAAAGCAGATTTTTCTGTCGATGTAGAACAAGCCAAGCAGCAGATTGTGGTGATTAAACCTGTTACTTGCCATGAGGTATCTTTACCATGAACATAAAAACAAAAAAATTACTGAGCCATTTGAGTCTATTTGCTGGACTCATGTTGAGCGTAAACTTGGCTTATGCCTCATGTGGGGTCAATGCTTCAGGTACATCATCTATTTCAGTTCCGTCTATCTACTTAATGGAAAATGGTGAGAACTCGTCTCAATTTAACTCGGGTTTGTCATGTACAGGTTTTAGTTTGGCTTTGGCTAATATGACCTATTTAAAATATCGGGTTGAGCAAATGTCGAATTCATTCACTAATGCTCAGACCGGAGAAAAGCTCAATGCTATTATTTTAGACAGTAATAATGAAATCATAAGTTTAGGCCAAGAAAAAGACATGAGTAGCTTTACGCTGGTCAACCTTTTTAGCGGCCCAGATGGTAATTTACCGTTTTATATACGACTTCCTGCTGGTCAAAGTGTATCGCCGGGTGTGTATCAGGCTGATTCACCATTGAAAGTAAAATGGTTTTATTCCGTACCCGCAGTTGCGATTATTGGAATCGGGGTCTTTTTTGAAAGTCCTGGATTTAGACGCGGTGCATTAGGTATTGGCTTTAACTGGGGAAGTGGGGCTGACTCGCTTGGTTCACTTTCTATTACTGTGCTTCCTGACTGCCGGATTTTAACTCAAGATGTTAACTTCGGTACGGCTGCGTTTGCATCGAAGCTTGAACCTGTACAGTCTTCTATGGGAATTAGATGTTCTTTAAAGACCCCATATTACGTCAGTCTGAATAATGGGTTATCTCCACAAAATGGCAACCAGAGGGCGATGAAATCTCAATCGGGTAATGTATTTTTAAAATATGATATTTTTAAAAACTCATCCAATGATCGATGGGGAAGTGGTAGTGAACGTTGGTCGAGTTTAAATGCGACGATTAATCCGGGTGTGCATGATGCGGTTACACAGCAGAACTATATTTTTACTACCAAAATTACTGATGAAAATGCAGACACTGTCCCTGCGGGAACTTATCAAGACACCGTAACGGTACAAGTCGAATTTTGATTAATTGATGGTTTAGCCGAAGATTAAAAACTCGGTAGCGGGTTTTTAATCGCATCTAATTTAGATAAAATATTATTAATGAAGTTTTTTTGGTAATAATTCGGAAGTCGGAAATATTGAGTTTTATTGTGCAGTTCAAACTGATCACGATTTTTATGATTTTAATCCTTAAATTTTTATCTTATTGTTAGTTTGGATTGAGGGCTGAGTTCATCACTTCGGTCGCTTATTTCTGTTTTAGATATTTTTCATGAATTGATCCTATTTAAGATAAAAAATCTATAAAAAAATGCTATTTCTTTTAAAGTTATATCAATTATTTGGCTCAAGATGGAATTGTAAGTAATAATTTTATCTGTTCGTTTTTTAATGAATTAATTTAAAATTAATCAAATAATTTAAAAAAATAAAATTAATTGGAAATATCTATTAATATTAACTATACAATATTTGCTTATTGTTTCTTAAAGTTACAAAACTTAAAGCATACTTACTTTAAGAGCAATCCAAATACCACTTAATAACAGGATAACTTAATGCCTCAATATCTGATGATTGCAGAAAGTGTGTATAGGAAAGTTAAAGAAAATGAGCTCTTTTCAGATGATTCTATTGAAAATCTTAATAATCTGATGACTTTTATTCGTAAAGAAATCTTAGGAACCGTATTTAAACTTAAATACAACTATATTGATTTCAATGAAGCATTTAGTAAGCCACTAAATGAATGTAAAGTAAAAATAGATGTAAGTTTGGTTCCCCATTATGATCATGAAAATGAATATATTTTATGGTTAGCGGGATTTATTGAAAAAATTACTGAAGGTGGGCCTAAAGCACCGCCTCCAATCAAAAACTTTATTCCTGAATTTATTAGCTTAAGACTAGAGTTTGACTCGGTAGCTTTACCTGATGAAAAATCTAAAAACCAGGGCGAGGAAATTATGGAATACTTTAATTCTAAAGCTTTCACAAAAACCTTGAAAAAGTGAACGTGACTGGGTAAGTGTAATTTTCAGCAAACCGCCTTCGGGCGGTATTTTTTTAATTGAGTTGTCATAAAGAAAGGTTAATTTAAACCGATAACAAAAATTGATGAAGATTGTTGAGAACAATAAAATCAAAAGCAATTTTTATAGAAGTGGTCATGAGGTAATTAGAGCTAATTCGAAAGAGTTGGCTTTTTTGTTTTAGGTTTTAGATATTTCAGCACATGTAGACACTCCTTATTGTTTTTGGATTGGCTGCTGGTTTTGTTTCTTCATATGCATGGCAAGGTGAATTCTATGATTAGCCATTAGTGGGAAGGGGCTACTTAGAATATATCAACCGAAGATAGAAACTTATTGCTTTTAACTTGCCAAATAAGCAAGGTAAGTTGATCAGGTTTATCAGTGGATGGGATTTATTGTCCAGAAACTCTAGATGAAGCTAATTTTGCTTGCATTCTGTTTTCTGAATGTACAGTCTATTCAGACTTTAATTTTTTTCTATATTGATGAGGAGTTATATCTGAATATTTTTTAAAAGCCCTAACAAAGTTAGTAGATTCTTCATATCCGATCAAGTTTGCAATATCTTGAATATTATATTGTTCTTTTGCTAAAAGTTTTTTTGCTTCCTTGAAACGAATCTCATTGAGAATTTGAAGAAAGCTAGTTCCTTGTTTCTGTAAATGGCGTTTAATCGTTCTTTCAGACATATTTAAACGTTTAGCAATCTCGGGAAGAGATGGATAGTTTTTATTGAAATTATGTAAAAGTTCCATCTTTATCGAATTTTGCAAATGATGTGTGGCGTCTTTTACTATTAAACCTTTATCTTTTTCACAGTATTGAATAGCTTGTTGGAAGGCAACTAAATCACCTTGTGGATTGAGCTGTTTTAAATATTTTAAAGGAAAAGCGATGGCATTCCGTTTACTATTAAAATGATATTTTATATTTTTATTTAAAATCTCTTCATAGTCTGAAGATTCACACCAATCTAGAAAAATTTCACAGTTCTCTAAATTTTCTTGAATGAGTAGTTCTAATAAATGAATTCCACCAAATAAAAGACTTTCAATTAAAAATGCTCTTAGTTGTTGAGACTGCTCTTCATCACCTAATTTTACTGGGTGAACATCATCCAGATAAATGTATACAAGTTTTTCGTCGAAAGTCCAATTAGGTATGAAACTTTGAATACGTGTACAGAAAAAATGTTGACAAAGATTTAGAGCTGTTTCTACATCTACGCAACTCAAAAAAGCAAAACCTAATGAGCCATGGGCCGTTGGTCGTAAAGCTGATCCGTATTCTATTCCTAGACGGTTGTTACCAGTCAGCTGAAGTGCATTGGCTACTAGTTTAGACCATTGATGTGCACTCATCTTTGCATCATATTGCTTGATGTCTAATAAGGATAGCCCTGTATTTTCTAGAAGAATCGCAGCACTAATATCATATTTTTCGCAAATCTCTAATAAAAGATGAGCATACGAGATAGATATTGTCTCATTAAATAAGCCGAAAGGATCTTGCATATACTTAGTCTTGGCCTAAACTGATTATTAATATGGCATAGCTACACCTATTGTGTGAAGTATTTTTTTAATAACTTATAAAATAATATTTGATCATTTTGAGATCCCAGATGTTGGCTAAATATTCTTATGCAGTTGTTGAAAATCCAAGTGCAATGAAGCGATTCCCTTTTAATGTAGCCTCTAGGTTTTTTAATGAAGATGCACCGAATGCTACAGAAGCGCAAATAGCATCTTTTAACTGTTTTAGGCAGATTGGTGATCCCGTAGCAGATAATTTAGTTGAGTGTATGCATAGAGTTGGATCTTCATCTAGACAGATGTTTAATCAAGCGCTTGAATATGGCATTGAGACTGTTGATAACCCACCTCAAGAACTTATAGATTTTTTTGCTGTAGTGGATGACTTCCCATATTGGGTGGATCAAAAAAGACTTAATCGTGCTACTCGTTTGTACAAAACGATAGGTAAAGAGAGTTTTGCTATTTTTATTCCAGGTTTAGCCGTGAGTTATGTTGCCCCTGTTGCCAATCACGTTTTACTAAGATCGGGAGATCTTTATAAAAAAGCAGGAAAGCGTGCTGTAGAAACATTAAATTGGTTTAATGATGTCACTGCTCCAAATGGCATGTCTAGTCGTTTTAGTTCAGGATATAAAGCATGTATACGAATAAGAATGATTCATGCACATATGCGAAAAGCTATGAAATCTAAAAATGACTGGGATTTTGATCAGTGGGATGAGCCTATTCATCAAGTTATTTATACAGCAACAATTTTACCATTTGCTTTACTTGCAACTTTGGGTGCAAATATTTTAGGAATCCTTTCAGCGAAACAAGAGCGTGAAGATATTTTTCATTTGTGGCGTTTAATAGCACATGTTGTCGGGGTACATCCTTCTCTTATTCCAACAAATGAAGCGGATATTTGGCGTTTAACTTGGATTGAACTAGATCAAGTTTTTATACCAGATGAGACATCCGCCATGTTGGGAGGTGCGCTCTGGCAATCCTTAGATGAAATAATAGGTTTTGATCAGAATAAACTTAAAGACCGTATTCAAAGAAAAATGACTCAAGATTATATTAGTACACTTGCTCATTTAATGCTTGGTAAAGAGATCGCAAGCTCACTAACTTTCCCAAAAAAATCAATGACAGGTATAGCTTTGGTCGGTGGCTCATTTGTTAAGAACTTTGTTGTTACGTCAGTTGCACGCGTTGTACCTAATGGTATTAATCGTTTGGGTAAATATAAAGCTAAACAACGCAATCAGTTTATGCAACGGATTATCAAAAATACTCGTGCCGATCTTAGCTATGAGAGGGGTTAATAATTAAATAGTTATATAAACCTAATTTAACAATAAATTCTAATTATTTAGCCTTACTTTTTTAATGATCTAATTTAAAACAAATGTCATTTTGTGTGCTTGACGCCAATAAACTTGAACACTATCCTTTGCCTGCTGGCCTACATCGCCAGCCGGCTTTGACAGGCTGTTTTAGACCGCATCAGAATTATTCCGTCTGAGGAATAGTTTTGTGCGTAAGCTCCTCGTCTCCTCCCGTAGAGGTAGGACGGGAGAGGGACACTTTCGGGTGTGCTGGCGTCTAACCAGTCTGTCAACCTTCTCTCGTTCTGCCACCATAATTATTTGACAGTAATTCGGTAGAACTTCTTTAGACATGAGGAGTCCTCTATGCGTACTATTTCTTTTTATTTTTTTGCCTTTGCCAAGCTCTCTCTATCCATACCGCTCAACTGGTCTTTAAAACGGTTTAAACATTTATCGGTTTAGCCTTTAGATCATTACGACTAAAAAATCATATCAACAATAAAGCTTGAGATAGGCTCTGGCACGGCTTTGTGTGCCTAAGTTGTCCGTTTTTATCGCTCATTTTAAGAGTGACGGCCTTTCTATCTCTTTTATATACAAAAAAAATATCTTTGAGCAGAATATTTATGCCAAATTTAGAACATTCATTTAGAGCATTAAGAGTGCTCCACGCGGCAAAAGATCTATTTAATCAACATGGCTTTCATAATGTCGGTGTCGACCGAATTATTGCTGAAGCCAGAATTTCCAAATCCACTTTTTATAATGATTTTCACTCCAAAGAAAAGCTCATCGAGATGTGTCTGACTTTTCAAAAAGATGCATTAAAAGACGAGGTGTTTTCAATTATCCATTCTTATCGTGAACTCATGTTGTTTGATAAGCTCAAGAAAATTTTCTATTTACATGCAGATGTAGAGGGCTTTTACCATTTGCTATTTAAAGCCATTTTTGAAATTGAAAAGCTTTATCCAACAGCCTACAAGGTCGTGATTGACTATCGAAATTGGCTCATTAATGAAATTTATAAACTACTTTTAACGTTAAAAGTTACGGCTTCAATTGAAGATGCACACCTGTTTTTATTTGTGATTGATGGCGCTATAGTCCAACTTTTAGGGGAAAATCAGGTAGATGATCGAGATAGATTACTAAATTATTTTTTAACTATGATTCATTAAGAGTTAGCAAAAAAAGCTCCTTTTAAGAAAGGAGTTTCTTATATCGTTTTCTGTTATTTCTATAATTTAATAAAGTAAACCGTAAAGTCGGTATTCAATTTTCTCTTGAAGAAATGAGATTAGTTTGGCACATTGCTTAGAAGTAGAATTCTACGCAAGCGTTGTAGCAAGCAGTGACTGATACAGTAAAACTATAAATTTCAGAGTATAACTATGAAGCTTAAAGAATTAGCAGGTTGTGAGGAGTGCGATACTGTCTATCGTAGAACCCCACTTGCTTATGGAAAAAGAGCTTATTGCTTATGCTGCGGTGCTGAACTCTATCGGCACACCAAACCTTTTTCAACACTGTTAGCTTTAATTTTAACTGCCTTAATTGTATTTATTCTTGCCAATAGCTTTCCGATTGTAAAAATTGAATTACAGGGAAACACATCTGAAACCACCTTACTTGGTGCAGTCTGGGTGATGTTTCATTATGATCGGGCTTTCGTTGGCGTACTCATTTTAATCACTACTTTTATTGTGCCGCTTACCTATCTTTTATTACTGTCCTATGTGCTGGGTACAGTGAGTGTGTTGAAGAAACGGCCAACGTTTTTGGTGATTGCCTTACGCACACTTTTTTTTATGAGAGTGTGGGGAATGGTTGAGGTGTTTTTAATCGGAATTTTGGTCACACTTGTAAAGTTAATGGGAATGGTCTTGGTGATTCCCGAAATTGCATTATGGGCGTTTGCGATCTTAAGCATATTGTTGGTCTATATTACTTCCATAAAGGTAAGTGATATATGGAATGAAATTGATAGGTCACTGCCATGAAAATGATAAAAAAAGTGACCCAAACAAAAAGCTCGCAGCACGAGTTGGACCTTAAGCAATATCCAAGAGCCAAAGATCTTTCATTAATAGTGTGTCACTGCTGTGGTGTTGTAAATTCTGCTCAAAATGATAAAAGACGACTCAACCAAAGCCATCAAGTTTTACGTTGTATTCGATGTAATAGCGTACTGCATTCACGTAAACCAGCGAGTTTAAATCGAACTTTTGCCTTAGTGGTGGCTGCGACCATTCTCTATATTCCGGCCAATGTACTTCCCATGACGGTTACTGACTCACTTTTGGGTAGTCAACAAGATACCATCATGAGTGGGGTCATTTACTTTTGGCAAAGCGGAGACTATCTGGTTTCAGTGGTTATTTTCATGGCCAGTATTTTTATTCCCATGTTGAAGCTGCTGATTTTGTATTTTTTATTAGTGGCGGTATATCTTCAACAATCGGCAGGTTGGAATTTTTTACCTGAGCAATGCGTTAAGTTATATCGAATTGTTGAGTTTATTGGCCGTTGGTCAATGATTGATGTATTTGTAGTCGCACTTTTAACAGCACTCATTCAGATTCAATCGCTTGCTACGATTTTAGCAGGGCCGGGTTCGATTGCTTTTGGTGCGGTTGTGGTGTTAACCATGTTTGCATCGTTAAGTTTTGACCCACGTATTATTTGGGATAACTTCTACGCATCTCAAAATACCAATAAACCTTCTTCTTTTGCTTCAGAAAAACCAAAGATTATTCAGGCAGAACATCCGCCGTTGAATAATGATTCTATTAATCCCAGTCAATAAAAGAACAATGAGTATGTCTGAAAATGAAATAACCACTGGTAACTCAGATCATCGTGATCCGGATGTTGAACTGGATAACATGAATGATTTGCCAGAACCCCAAGAAAAGAAAAGTCGATGGAAGCCTTTATTAATCTGGCTCATTCCATTAATTGCTCTTTTAATCGCGCTTTCGTTGGCGATAAAGGCGTTACTGTCTCATGGCCCTAGCATTGATGTGTCTTTTCGCACAGCTGAAGGGTTAGTTGCCGGTAAAACAACAGTCCGTTATAAGCAGGTGGATATTGGTGTAGTACGGCAAATTGATCTTTCAGATGACCGTTCACACGTTATTGCTAGAATTGATTTGCGCAAAGGTGCAAGTAACTTTGCAGCAAAAGATTCGCGATTTTGGGTTGTTCGACCGCGTATTGGGACGAGTGGAGTTTCAGGAATAGACACCTTATTGTCAGGTTCATATATTGAAGTGGATGGCGGAAAGTCAGAAGAAGATAAGTTCGAATTTACTGGATTAGAAGTGCCACCAGTCATTTCTTCTGATGTTCCCGGAAAAGTATTTTTCTTAAATGCAGATGATTTGGGGTCTTTAGATGTCGGTTCTCCAATTTATTATCGTCGAATTAATGTGGGGCAGATTACAGCCTATAAATTATCTGATGATGGTAAAACCGTAGAACTGCAAACTTTTATCCGTGCGCCGTATGACAAGTTTGTAACCACCGATGCACGTTTTTGGCAGGCGAGCGGGATCGATGTGACCTTAAATGCTTCGGGCTTTAATTTAGATACTCAATCTCTGGCAAGTATTGTCGCAGGGGGGATTGCGTTTGGATTCCCTGAAAGCTCGCATGCTACGATGGCAGCAAATCAGAGTCGCTTTAATCTTTGGGACTCAAAATCTGAGGCATTAAAAGAACCAGATGGTCAACCTCGCGGCGTGATTATGTATTTTGATCATTCATTGCGTGGACTATCTGTTGGCGCACCAATTGATTTCATGGGCATTGAAATTGGTAATGTTAAATCAATTAATGCAGAGTTTTATAACAACTATAAGCAGATGCGTATGCGTGTTGAGGCAGTTATCTATCCTTCACGTGTTGAAAATGGTCAGGCGCTTAATCCAAATAGTGAAATTTTCAAAGATTTTGTTGAACATGGATGGCGTGCTCAAATGAGAACAGGCAACCTACTCACGGGTCAAAACTATATTGCACTAGATAAGTTCCCTAAAGCTAAACCAGCGACATTACAAATTTTGAGTGATGACCGTGTGGTGATTCCGACTACACCAACTGAACTGAGTGGTTTACAAGCTCAAGTTTCTCAGATTGCTGATAAGTTAACGAAATTCCCGTTAGTTGAGATTGGGCAAGATGTGCGTAAAACGCTCAATAATATGAACACCGCAATTGCGTCTACCGACAAACTGGTTAAACAATTAGATGGGAAAGTTGCACCAGGTTTACAAGCAACCTTAGACGATGTTCGTAAAACTGTAAGATCATCTGAGTCTATTTTGTCGAGCGATGCGCCGTTACAACAAGACGTACGCAAAGCATTGCAGCAAATGACACGTGCGGCAGCGTCATTACAATTAATGTCAGACTATATTGAACAACATCCTGAATCAATTATTCGTGGTAAGACACCAGAGGCCGATGATGAAAAATAAAAACACTCTATCTTTTCAACATCCTAAAGCAGCCAAATGGCTGCTTGGGAGCGGTCTGCTTTTAACGGCAGTTGCCATGACAGCATGTTCGAGTTCGCCAACGCCAAACTATTATACGATTTCTCCTAAAATCACTGCGGCTACCAAATCAACTGTGCAAGTGATTGAAGTATTACCAGTCGGGATTCCAGACCGATTAGACCGCGCGCCTTTGGTGTTACAAGACAGTAGTGGTAAATCTACGGTGTTAAATAATGAGCGCTGGACATCGACTATGGGTACACAATTACGCGATACCTTGTCGGCGGGTTTACAGCAAAAATTAGGTGCAATTGACAGTTATAGCAGTGGGCTTGCTGGAAATAATCAACCGTTATATCGAGTTTCTACAGATTTTTCTCATTTTGATATTGTAGATAAAAGCTATATTAATATTGCGGTGTCTTGGGTGGTGAAACGCCAAATACCGCCTAGTCAATTAGAGTCAAATAATGCAAAAGTCATTACGAATGCAGGATCTCAGCTCAATTGTAGAATTGCTTTTCAGCAGCCGATTGATCAAAAAGCTAAAAAGATGGATGCGATTGTGAGTGCTTCAAGTGAGGCAATGACCCAAATCATTAATACGGTTTCTTCTTCAATTGTGGCACTAGATTCAAATAAAAAATCGGTTATTAGCAATGGTGTTTGTTCGTAGTAATTAACGAATTATCTGTAATTATTTTTTGTTCTATGCCTAATTTAAAGCTCCTTATAGTTAAGGGGCTTTTTTTGCATTTAAACAGGCTTTAGTTGCTATATAAATTTAATAAAGCAATTTTATTCTAGCTACACTTTACCCATAAGAGATATAGATAAGTTTTGCATAAATAGAAGGATTCAATAATGAAAACAATCGGCTTATTAGGTGGAATGAGTTGGGAGTCTACAGCCCTTTATTATCAACAAATCAATAAAATGGTTCATCATAAATTAGGAAAATTGCATTCTGCTAAGGTCATTATTAATAGTGTCGATTTTGAAGAAATAGCAGCCTTGCAAGCGAAGGGTTTGTGGCAAGAGGCTGGCGCATATTTAGCTGAGCAAGCACAAAATTTAGAAAAAGCAGGGGCAGATTGTATTTTGTTGTGTACCAACACCATGCACAAAGTTGCTGCACAGATTGAAGATTCAATTACCGTTCCTTTCTTACACATCGCTGATGCAACGGCAAAAGAAATTTTGAGTCAAAACATTGGTAAAGTTGCACTGTTAGGGACAGCTTTTACAATGGAGCAAGATTTTTATAAAGCCCGATTACAAGATTATGGAATTGATGTCGTTATTCCAAATGAAGCCGACCGAAAGATAGTTCATAGCATCATTTATGAAGAACTTTGTTTAGGTGTGATTAACCCAGATTCCCAAAAAAAGTACATCACTATTGTTGAGACGCTCATTGCTGAAGGTGCCCAAGGTATTATCTTGGGTTGTACTGAAATTTGTATGTTGATTGGTGAGCTTAAATTCTCGGTTCCTTTATTTGATACGACCGCCATTCATGCAAAAGAAGCGGTCAGTTTTAGCTTAAATGAAAATAAAAACTCTGATAGAGCCAATCTACATAAGTCTGCTGCAATTGCTGGGAGTATTCTTTAGCAATATTTGGAATATCCTTTGTCATTAAACGTTAAGCTCGTGTCGTCAAATGTAAAGTGGCCCATATCCTAACTGTTGTAATTTTGGTTATTGCTTTTATAGGCACTCAATAAAAAACCAAAATATGGAATAGGACATGACCTTGACGAAAGCTATACGTTTCTATGGAACAGGAACACCTGAAGTAATGCGCTATGAAGACGTAGAAGTAGGAGACCCAAAAGCAGGGGAAGTACGCCTACGTCATGTGGCAGTCGGTCTAAATTATGCCGATACATATTTTCGTAATGGAACCTATCAAATTCCAATGCCTAATGGCATGGGCGTAGAGGCTTCAGGTGTAGTTGAAGCATTAGGTGAAGGAGTCACTCAGCTCAAAGTCGGTGATCGAGTTACTTATACAGGTTTTTTAAATACTTTAGGTGCATATAGCACCCACCGTCTAATTCCAGCAAATGCTTTAATTAAATTACCCGAAGAAATTTCTTGTGAAACAGCAGCAGCCATGACCATGCGAGGGTTGACCGCTGCTTATTTAATGCGCCGTATTTATGACTTTACAGCGGGCGATTCAATTTTATTACATGCAGCTGCAGGTGGTGTTGGGTTAATTGTTTCTCAGTGGGCCAAATTACTAGGTTTGACCGTTATTGGTACAACATCCTCAGAAGAAAAGGCTGCCGTAGCGCGAGCTCATGGTTGTGATCATGTCATTAACTACAGCCATGAAAATGTTGCCGAACGTGTACGTGAGTTAACAGGCGGCGTTGGTGTAAATGTTGTTTTCGATAGTGTTGGTCAAGCGACCTTCATGAGTTCATTAGATTCCCTAAAACGCCGTGGTTTGTTGGTCTGCGTAGGAACTGCATCGGGCCCAATCCCTGCTTTTGATCCAGTATTACTTGCCGTGAAAGGTTCACTGTTTGTCACACGTCCAGCTTTGGCAGACTACATTGCAGATCCTGTCGAGAAGAAAGAACTGGCAAATGAATTATTTGATCATGTTCGACATGGACGAATCAAAATTGAAATTAATCAGCGCTATGAGTTAAAGGATGCCGTGCAAGCTCATCGTGATTTGGAAGCACGTAAAACAATAGGCTCATCAATCTTTGTAATTTGAAGGGATTTCTTATGCAAATTGAACAGTTAACTTGCAATATTGGTGCAGAGCTTAGTGGAGTAAAGCTCGCTGATGCGATTTATGATGATGGTTTATTTTCTGAAATTCGTACAGAACTGCTTAAACACCGTGTGTTGTTCTTGCGAGATCAGCATTTAACCCGTCAGGATCATGTCGCATTTGCTGAAAAATTTGGACAGCTCGAAGATCATCCCGCAGTAGGCAGTCATCCTGATCATCCAGGTTTAGTCCAGATTTATAAAAACCCTGAAAGCCCCGTCGATCGTTATGAAAATGCTTGGCACAGTGATGCGAGTTGGCGCAAGGTTCCACCGATGGGATGTGTGTTGCATTGTGTTGAATGCCCACCAGTAGGTGGCGATACTATGTGGACCAATATGGTCATGGCCTATGAGTCTTTACCTAACGATATTAAGGATAAGATTGCTGACTTACGTGCTTATCACAGCATAGAAGCGAGTTTTGGGGCGGCAATGCCACCTGAAAAGCGCTTAGACTTAAAAGCAAAGTTCCCCGATGCTGAGCACCCAGTGGTACGTACTCATCCTGAAACAGGCGAAAAAGTTTTATATGTAAACGCGTTTACGACCCACTTCAGTAACTATCACACCAAAGAGCGAGTCAGATTTGGACAAGATGCCAATCCGGGCGCAGCCGAACTATTACGTTACTTAATTTCTCAAGCCTATATTCCTGAGTTTCAAGTGCGTTGGCGCTGGAAGCCTAACAGCATTGCGATCTGGGATAACCGCAGTACACAACATTATGCAGTCATGGATTATCCACCTTGCCACCGAAAAATGGAACGGGCCGGCATTATTGGTGATGCAACCTATTAAATCTATAGGCTAAATAATTTTATCTAATTGAAAATTCTAAAAAATATATGGAGATGCGCATGCAATTCTTTGACGACTCATTGCACCCGGAAAATATGGAAAAAGTGGTAATCACTGTTGCGCCGTATGGACCCGAATGGATGCCGGAAGACTTTCCAGAAGATATTCCAGTGACCATGGATGAGCAAATACAAAAAGCGGTTGAGTGCTATGAAGCAGGCGCGACGGTGCTGCATTTACATGTCCGTGAGCTTGATGGGAAAGGCTCTAAACGCTTGTCAAAATTTAATGAGCTTATTGCAGGTGTTCGTGAAGCTGTGCCTGACATGATTATTCAGGTGGGTGGTTCGATTTCATTTGCACCAGAGAGTGAAGGTGAAGCGGCTTTATGGCTAAGTGATGACACCCGACATATGTTGGCTGAACTCACACCAAAGCCCGATCAGGTCACTGTGGCAATTAACACCACACAAATGAATATTATGGAATTGCTCTATCCTGAATATTTAGAAGGGACTTCATTGGCACATCCAGCGACTCAGGCAGCATATGCAGAGATGACTGTGCCAGCAGGGCCTGCATGGGTTACCGAACATATTAAACGTTTATGCAAAAACAATATTCAACCGCACTTTCAGTTAACGGGTATGCACGGACTTGAAACCCTAGAACGTATGGTACGTAAAGGTTTGTATATGGGGCCTTTAAACTTAACTTGGATTGGAATTGGTGGCGGTTTTGATGGTCCAAACCCATTTAATTTCTTTAATTTTATTCATCGCGTACCCGATGGATGTACTTTGACATCTGAGTCTCTGCTCAAAAATGTATTGCCTTTTAACACCATGTCGATGGCAATGGGTTTACATGCTCGTGTGGGTAACGAAGACACGATTATTGATCATCACGGACGCCGTTTTTCATCTGTAGAGCAAATTAAGCAAACCGTTCGGATTGCCCATGAATTAGGCCGTGAAATTGCCTCAGGAAAAGAAGCCCGTGAAATTTATCGTATTGGGGTGCAATACAACAGTATTGAAGAAACTCTAATCGCAAATGGTATGGCACCCAACCGTAAAGCAGGACAAAAGGGCGTGCCACAGCGTAACTAATGTGACAAGGTCTAACGGAATGTAGACCTCAATTGTAGTGCAGTTTATTCGCTTTAATTTTAAAAGTGCGTTGCTGCACTAGCTAAATAGAAATTATAAAAAATACAAGGAGGTCGTATGAATGCACATCAGTATTCAGATCAGATGAGCGATGTTGATACGTCAATCAGTATACCTCGTCGTTATGCATGGCTTGTTTTTGCTTTGACATTTGGTTTGCTCATTTCAGATTACATGTCCAGACAAGTCTTAAACGCAGTCTTTCCTTTACTTAAAAATGAGTGGTTGCTCAGCGATAGCCAGTTAGGTTTGCTCAGTGGCATTGTCGCGTTAATGGTGGGTTTATTGACTCTGCCGTTGTCTTTAATGGCAGACCGTTTTGGGCGAGTTAAAAGCTTGGCCATTATGGCTGCATTATGGAGTTTGGCGACTCTAGGATGTGCACTTGCTGAAAACTACGAGCAAATGTTTATTGCTCGTTTTATGGTTGGTGTGGGTGAAGCTGCTTATGGCAGCGTTGGAATCGCGGTGGTTGTGGCTGTTTTTCCGAGGGAGATGCGTGCAACACTCGCCAGTGCTTTTATGGCGGGCGGCGTATTTGGTTCATTTTTGGGTGTGGCTTTAGGTGGTGTACTTGCACAGCACTTCGGTTGGCGTTGGGCTTTTGGAGGCATTGCTTTATTTGGTCTTGTTTTGGCTTTTCTATATCCAATTTTAGTGAAAGAAAACAGAATAAACGCAGTACCTCAAAATAAAATTCGTAGTAAAACCCAGCACATTAAAAGCCCTTTAAAAACTTTATATTCAAGTCGTTCAATCATTGCCACTTACATTGGTAGTGGTCTGCAACTATTTGTTGGTGGCACAGTAATTGTCTGGATGCCGAGTTATCTCAATCGCTATTACGGCATGAGTACCGACAAAGCAGGTGTGATGGCAGCGGTCATTTTGCTATGTAGTGCAGTAGGCACAATCTTATGCGGCATGTTGTGTGATTATTTGGGCCGTAACTGTCCAGATCGTAAGGTCAGTTTAGCAATTACATACTGCCTGCTCGGTTGTGTTCTTTTATTCATTGCTTTTGCTGTGCCTGCGGGACGTAACCAATTACTTCTCATTTGTCTCGGAATGTTTATTGCCCTAGGAACTAATGGGCCATCTAGCGCCATGGTGGCCAATCTTACACATAACTCAGTTCATGGCTCTGCATTTGCAACGCTTACTTTGGCTAACAATTTTCTTGGTTTAGCTCTTGGTCCTTTAGTCGTTGGCAAAGTGTCTGATGTGATTGGATTACACAGTGCATTTCAACTGATGCCATTGGTCAGTATTGCAGCCGCAGCCGTATTTTTTTATGCCAAACGCCATTATCACAAAGATATCGCACGCTTTGAGCAGCAAGGAATAACTGAGCTTAAAAATCATTCAGGTAACCAAATACAAAAATGCGGGATGAATAACAAATGATGATTCGGCAATTACACATTGATGTTTTTTTTGACTTTATTTGTCCTTGGTGTTTGATCGGAAAACGTCAGTTACTGATCGCTATAAATAGGTTTTATCAGCTTCACCCCAAAGTCAAAGTTGTCGTGCACTGGCGAGGTGTTCAGCTCATACCAGATTTAGCTGCTGAAGGCGTACCTTTTCAAACATTTTATTTGAAACGATTAGGTAGCTTGACTGCAGTTCGTATGAGACAAGAACAAGTCAATAAAGCTGCAAATAAAGTTGGGCTCAAGATCGATTTTGAGCAAATTAAACGGATGCCAAATACGGCCAAAGCTCATCGCTTATTTGTTAAAGCTTTAAAAATAGGAACTCCTGAGCAGTGCAATGCGTTGTTAGAACAACTCTTTGCTGCATATTTTTATGATGGGCTAGACATCGGAAATACCACCACTTTATACAAAATCGCGAAACGTTGTGGCTTCTCACCTGAGCTTATTAAAGATTTACTTATTCAAGATCATCAAGATTTTATCTCTGCAAGTACAGGAGGTAATGGCGTGCCTTACTTTATTTTTGATCGGGCTTCTGCCTTAGTTGGCGCGCAATCAGCAGATGCACTTTATCAAGCGATGCAAGAGGCAATGGTGGCACAAGGAGAATTGATATGATCAACCGATTTGAAGTGCCATTTGAGAAAATACCGAATTCAGGTGAGCGGGCTTTTTTAAAAATTGGAGATAAAACTCTCGCACTATTTAACGTTGCGACTCAGTTTTATGCAATCGATGACAGTTGTCCTCATCAGGGCGCATCGCTATTTAGTGGACGTCTAGAAGGACAAGTGATTCAGTGCTGTGCCCATGGTCTACGCTTTGATTTAACAAATGGCTGTTTAGTTAATTCTGCTCAGCTCAGAGTTGCAACCTATCCCGTAGAAGTGATCGAGGACAAGGTATTTATTGTGATGGGTTGTGGGGAAAATCATGAGTAGTTTAGTTTTGAAAAATTTTCCCCAGCGTACAAGAGAATTAGCACCAGGCTTTGTGGTCAGTTCGGTCGTTGCTGCGGCTGCCTGTTTTTTATCAGAGCACTATGGCGCACCAGTCATGCTATTTGCACTATTACTCGGCATGAGCGTGAATTTTTTAGCAGCTGAAAGTAAATGCAAAGCGGGGATCGAATTTACCGCACGTAGTGTGCTCAGAATGGGTATTGCCTTACTCGGCATGCGTATTACTTTGGGGCAAATTACTGCACTAGGTTGGCAGCCTGTTGCGCTAGTTGTCACTTTGGTTATTGTGACAATCGCCGTTTCTGTTATTGCCGCTAAAATCTTAGGCTTCCAAAAACTATTTGGCATGTTAACTGGTGGATCCACGGCAATCTGCGGTGCCTCTGCTGCACTGGCACTATCCGCTGCTTTTCCAAATCATCCGCAAAAAGAAAAAGCGACTTTGTTTACCGTAATTGGCGTGTCGGCACTTTCAACATTTGCAATGATTGTCTATCCGATGATTGCGAAGTGGTTGGAGTTATCGCCACAAGCGGCTGGTGTGTTTCTTGGTGCTACGATTCACGATGTGGCGCAAGTGGTCGGCGCTGGTTATAGCATGTCTACTGAAACGGGTGATATTGCCACTGTTGTTAAACTCATGCGTGTGGCAATGTTACTTCCAGTGATTGTTTGTGCAGCCATGATTACCCGCATGCAAGGAGCAGATTCAACTGGGGAGCGGCCACCATTACTGCCTTGGTTTGCTGTTGGCTTTCTACTACTCGCTTGTATTAACAGTACAGGATGGGTACCAACGATGGTTCAAAATGGAATTAATGACTTATCACGTTGGTTTTTAGTCATCGCAATTAGTGCTTTAGGGATGAAAACTCAGTTAAAAGAGTTAGCGTCTGTCGGCATTAAACCGATTCTTTTAATGATCGGCGAAAGCATCTTTTTAGTGGCATTAGTCCTCGCACTCATGCATTTCTGGTTTTAGTTTTAATACATTAAATTTTCTAAGGAAGTTTTGGGAGAATGATTCACCAGAGCTTCCTTACATTTTAAGTAATTTCATTTGGCTTAAAAAAAGAGAAGTTAATTGAGTAGGATTTTGTTGTGATTACGCCACATATTTGGTGACATACCAAATTGGCTAATGAACCAACGAGTAAAAGAACTCGGCATCGAGTAACCTAAAATATCCGATACTTGAGCGAGCGAATAATTTAGATTTTTTAAATAGCGAAATACGAGGTCTTTGCGTACTTCATTCATTAGATCACTAAAACTCGTCTGAGCTTCTTCTAAACGACGTTGCAAGGTCCGAACATGAATACCATGGGTTTGAGCGACTTGATCAATCGTAGCGCGACCCATTGGCAAAAGAAGATAAATACTTTTACGAATATCAAAAATCATGGTCGATTCATTGCTATTTTGCAAAATATCTAAATAACGCTGCGCATGGTTGGCCATAGCCAGATTTGCTTGAGGGTTTGTTGTATTAAGTTCGGCCGCCGTACAAACAATACCATTAAAGTCACTACCAAACTCTAGCGCACAGCCAAAAATCCGCCGATGCAGAGTTAAATCACTGGGTGGGTTATGAGTGAAGTGTACACTTAATGGTCGCCATTTTTGCATCAGTAACGCTGCACAAAAACGATGGGTAATTCCTAAAGCAAGTTCAGTGGCTTGACGACTATATCCGCAAGTTGTGGTCACAACTTCTTCTCGAATAACAACCGTATCCTCAATTTCTTCAATATATATTTCAAGTGAGTTGTTGAGTAAATTTCTATATCTAACAATAGTTTGTAAGGCATCTCTCAATGTGTGTTGATAATTCAATAAAAGGCTAATTTCACCAAAATCCGCGATTTCGCGCTGTTCTGCCATATGTAAACCAAATACATCGCAGCTACTCATTTGGGCTGAGTCTTCAAGCAAGGTAATAGCTTTATCGACGGGAATTCGCTGTTTAAGATCATTCAATTGATTTTGGCTAAGACCAACGCGTGATAATAAATGGTATGGATTAATAGCTAATTGCTGGGCAACAGCCAAATAATTTTTTAAAGAGGCGGTATGCGCAAGAGGGACCATTTTATTATCTCCTGTTCTTAATCAGCCATATTCCTTACAGCTCATATCTAGTTATAACCAAAATATTCACATTACAAAAGCTTTTATTTAAGAGCCTAATCGTGATGTCGAATCAATTTTAAACTTATTCTTTTGACTCACTTGTAATTACAAAAATATTTTAATTAATTTACGAAATTTTAAAAAGATGTGTCGTCAAATGAAAAGTCCATGACGTCTTATGTACACCACTAGCTAAAATGAGTCTTTATTGTGAATGGAGTTTTATAAAAATTCTTGTGCCTCCTAGATGGCAAAATTCGCAGGCGTCGAAATGGACAAAATACAAACCAAAGCAACAATTTTAATTATTCCGGGGTTACGCGATCATGTTCCCGAGCATTGGCAAACGATCTTAGAAACAAAGCTAGCAAAGGTTCGCTCTGTACCGCCGGTGCAAATCAATAAACTCAATTGTGAAAATAGAGTTGCTGCTATTCAGGCACAACTCGAACAAATACAAGGGCCTGTCATTTTGGTTGCACACAGCGCGGGTGTGCTGATGACACTACACTGGGCTGCAAAATACCAACGACCAATTCAGGGTGCTCTACTTGTGGCTCCACCTGACTTAAACGAAAGCTGGCCAGAAAATTATCCAAGCCCAACCGTACTTCATCAAGAAGGATGGAGTCCTTTACCAGATCAAGAACTACCATTTCCCAGCATTTTGGTTGCAAGCACCAATGACCATTTAGCTCGTTATGAAGCTGTAAGTGAAATGGCAGAAAAGTGGGGGAGTCAACTCGTAAATTTAGGTGAAGTGGGACATTTAAACCCCGCATCTGGCTTTGGCTATTGGCCTTTAGCTGAACAATTCATTCAACAGTTAGATCAGGTTGAACAACCAGCCTAGTGCAAAAAAATACTTGCTTATGTAAACCATTTAAAGCCAATGGATGGCTTTGAGTAATAAGCAATAAATAAGAAAAATCATATTTATAGGGAGATAATATGATGGGTCATTACGTCTATTTAAATCAAAGAAATAATCACGTTTTATATATTCAAAAAATAGGTGTTTCATTAAGTCTGATTTTTTTCATGTCTAAAGTGAACGCAGCCAGTTTTGATATTGATAAAGACTGGAAGTTCGAGACAAAAACGACATTAAGCCTAGGTGCCAGTTGGAGTACACAAGACCCATCCGTTTCATTACTTTACCGTCCCGACGCAAACAAAATAGGTAAACAAGGCGCTAGCATTGATGTGAATGGTGATGATGGGCGAATGAATTTTAGTAAATATGACACCATCTCACAGATCATCAGAGGCATAACTGAAGTTAAGCTAAATGGAAAACAGCAGGGTGCGGTTATTAGCACTAAATATTGGTATGACCATGCCTATGAGACAGGACAAGGAGACTTTAAACCCTTTAATGATTCAGCGTGGCCAAGGCTCGCAAAGTTCAAAGGTATTGATTTATGGAATGCCTATATATGGAAAGATTTTGAACTGGATGGTGAAAAAAACATTAATTTAAAATTAGGTAAACAGACATTAAATTGGGGGAAATCTCAGTTTTTCCAAAACGGGTTAAATTCGGTAAGTGCATTTGATTTTGCCGCAATCAACCGACCAGGTGGTGATGCAAAAGAAAGAATCATTCCAACCGAAATGTTTTCATTCGACACAAGCATTAATAAAAATTTGAAAATAGAAGGGTTCTATCAATTTAAATTTAGACCTTCAGTTGTTGATGGTAACGGAATTTTCTTTGAGATTTCAGACTTTGTGCCCGAAAATGCAGGTCCAGTTCTGATTGCTGGAGGTGGAGATAAATTATCAGATACCGCAATTCGTTTACGTACCTATATTCCGCGTGCAGAAAGTAGAAAAGCAAAGGATAATGGCCAATATGGTATTGCTTTAAAACAGACATTACCAAGTTTAAATAATGCTGAGTTAGGTATTTACTATGCGAACTACCATAGTCGCAATGCAAACTTTGATGGAACGGCTGTAACAGCAACAGGACCCGAACATTTTAATACCGCCAGTTATTTTTCGATCTATCCTGAAAATATCAAAATGTTTGGATTAAGTCTGACTGGGAAAGTTGGAACAACAACCGTTTTTAGTGAATTAACCCACAAACCTAATCAACCTTTACAACTAAACGGTACAGACATTGTCTATGCTCAAGTGCTATCGGAAGGAACACCATTTGCACCGCCGGGAAAAACTGTTGAATTAGGTCAATATATTCAAGGATATGTACGCTTACCCGTAACACAATTTTCGGTTGGAGCAACTGACAGCATATTCAATGTTTGGGGCGCGAATTCACTGACATGGTCTACAGAGTTTGCCTTAAACCATATTGCAGATATTGGTAATCATCGGATTGGTCGGACAGGCGCATTTGGCCGTAGTGAGCTGTCAACAGGGGCTTATAATCCTGAAACAGGCGACTTTAAATGTACGCCGTATGGTACAGCTCATCTTACCAATGCAGAAATAGATAACTTGAATGAACGCTTTTGTAATAAAAATGGTTTTTTTAATGAATGGTCATTTGGCTACCGATTACGTGGCGCATTAAATTATCAAGATATTTTACCCTCTACTGTGATTACGCCAAGTCTTAGTTTTAGACATGATGTTTATGGATATAGCCAAAACTTTCAAGAAGGGCAAATGAGTGTAAGTGCAGCGTTATCTATGACTTATCAGCAAAAATATACAACAGAGATTGCCTATAATAACTTTTTTGGTTCTAATGAATTTAGCACGATAGATGATCGAGATTTTTTATCATTAACATTTAAAGCTAATTTTTAGTTCAATTATTTTATAAAAAATATAGAAAGACTCGTTATAAATGAGATTTAGACGTGGAGGATAACTTTTGAAATTTAGATCAAAAATTGATTGGTGGCTTTTATTAATATTCGTTGTTATCACTGCCAATATTCTTATGAAAATTTATGAAGCAAATCATCATTATTCTTTAGCTTCAAATTTTCCACATCTCGTCATTTATAGTTTAATCATTTTTCTTATTTGGCTCCCCATCTTTAATACTTATTATGTGGTAGAAAACAACACCTTAATGATTAAGAGTTTGGTATTCCGATGGAAAATTAATATTGATGATATTACCCAAATAGAGCCTACTCATAATCCACTTTCATCTCCAGCACTCTCATTAGATCGACTCAAAATTTATTATATGAAAAATGGAGAAATTACTTCAGTGATGATTTCACCAAAAGATAAAGAACGTTTTTTTCAAGCCATAAACAAAAGACTCTATTAAAGTTGCTTGTTTAATTGCAAACATCAATTACGCTATTTCCATGACGACAAAAAATAAATGGAGATAACCCATGGCGACACGTTTTTTACTGCCAATTTTTGGCACTACGGTTTTAATTACATTAGCTGGTTGCGCTTCATCCTCTCAATATCCAATTACAGACAGTTATGGGCCAGAACCAAAACTTCCTGAACCTAAATCAAGCCTATTGCCGACCGTTAATATAGCCCCAGCAGAAGGCTGGCCGAGTGGGGTAATGCCAACTCCAGCAGAAGGTTTAAAGGTCAAAGCATTTGCTAAAGGACTTGAACATCCGCGTTGGCTCTATGTACTACCAAATGGTGATGTGTTGGTTGCTGAAACGGATGCCCCGCCTAAACCAGAAGACACCAAAGGCATTAAAGGTAAAATTATGTCTTTTGTGATGAGACGTGCAGGCTCATCTCATCCAAGTGCAAACCGTATTAGCTTACTTCGTGACACCAATGGAGATGGCGTCGCTGACCAGAAAAAGGTATTTCTTCAAAACTTAAATTCTCCATTTGGTATGGCATTGGTGGGTAATAACTTATATATCGCCAATACAGATGCATTGGTGCGTTTTCCTTATCAGGAAGGTGAAACTCAAATTACGGCCAGTGGAACTAAAGTGTTGGACTTACCGGGTGGTCCTTTAAATCACCATTGGACCAAAAATGTGATTGCTAACCCAGCAGGAACCAAGTTGTACATTACTGTTGGTTCTAACAGTAACGTTGCTGAAAATGGTCTAGATCAAGAAAAAGGTCGAGCACAAATTACAGAGTTTGATATCGCAAGCGGGAAGTCTCGTTCATTTGCAACGGGCCTACGCAATCCAAATGGTATGGCTTGGCAACCTCAAAATGGCAAACTCTGGACTGTGGTTAATGAGCGAGATGAAATTGGTAGTGACCTAGTACCTGATTATATGACGTCAGTTCAAGACGGAGCTTTTTATGGCTGGCCTTATAGTTACTATGGCCAACATGTTGATGTGCGAGTAAAACCACAAAATCCTGAAATGGTTGCTCGTGCAATTAAACCTGACTATGCACTAGGCAACCATACTGCTTCTTTAGGCCTCGCATTTTATGCAGCAGAACTCATGCCGCAGTTTAGAGGAGGGGCATTGATCGGTCAGCATGGTTCTTGGAACCGTAAGCCTCATAGTGGTTATAAAGTCATTTTTGTACCATTTAGAAGTGGTCAACCCTCTGGTCCACCGCAAGATATCTTGACGGGATTCCTCAGCGATAAAGGCAAAGCGTATGGCCGCCCTGTGGGTGTGGCAATTGATTTTTCAGGTGCCGTGTTAGTTGCAGATGATGTGGGTAATACGATTTGGCGCGTTTCGCCATTTGCAGAAACGACTTATGAAGCTCCAATGAAACGTGCTATTGGAACCCCGCCAGGTACACCATAAAGTGTTTTAACGATCATTTATTAGCATGGGCGGCCTTTAGTCTTTATAAGGGCTCGCCTAAGTGGCTATTATTTAATTTTTAAATAATTGAACGAAAAAAATACTAATTGGACTTTATAAGCCAACTTCTCAAAAATGAATATGTGAAAACGATAATGATGTTTAAGGAACAAACACATGAATACACATATTCGAATTGCTGTGGTCGGTGGTGGTATAGCTGGTCTAGCTTTAGCAAGTAATTTAAGTAAATACGCCCATTTAGATGTCCAAATGTTTGAATCTGCACCTCAGTTTTCTGAAATTGGGGCAGGGATTTCTTTTGGTGCCAATGCAGTCAAAGCGATTGAACTGTTAGGTTTAGCCAACGAATATCACGCAATTGCAGATAAGGTATCTGCACCATTTCAAGATGTTTGGTTTCAATGGCGCAATGGTTATACCGATGAATATTTATCTGCATCGATCGCGACAGGTGTAGGACAGTCATCTGTTCATCGTGCTGATTTTCTTGATGCCATTATTCCTCACATGCCTACGCAAAATGTTCACTTTTCTAAACGCCTTGAAGCGATTGAAGAAGAAAATGATCAGGTGATTTTGCATTTTAATGATGGTAGTCAGCATGAGTGCGATTATTTGATTGGGGCTGATGGTATCCGCTCTGTGGCTCGCCAATATGTTTTAGCTTCTCATCATTTACCACCAGTTGATCCACGTTTTTCAGGAACTTGGGCATATCGTGGCATTATTTCTCACACTTCATTTAAAGAAGCTTTGCAACAAGTAAATGGTGATACAGATTTAGCAGATATTCCCCAAATGTTATTGGGTAAAGATAAACATATTTTAACGTTCCCAATTCGTAAGGGGGAGCAAATTAATATCGTTGCTTTCTGCTCAAACCGCGAAGATACAGTACTATCAGCCGATACACCGTGGACTAAGCCTGTCGATAAAGCTCAAATGCTTTCCGATTTTTCAGACTGGAGTGAAAGCTGCCAAACATTACTCGGTTTAATTGAACAGCCTACCATTTGGGCCTTACATGAAATTGAAGAACTTTCGACTTATCAAAGTACCTCCGGTCATGTCATTGTCATGGGCGATGCTGCACATGCAATGTTACCTCATCAAGGTGCAGGAGCCGGTCAAGGTCTTGAAGATGCATTAATCCTTGCGGCCTTATTGTCGACAAAAAGCTTACAAGCAGATCAGTTAGCCGATGTGTCTTCAATATATGAAAAGCTCCGTTTAAAACGTGCTTGTCGCGTTCAGCAAACTTCTCGTGAGTCTGGCGAAATTTATGAGTGTTATTCAACTCAGTACCCAACGTTTGCCGAAATTGGCGAACATCTGGAGCATCGCTTTGATTGGTTATGGCAACACGATCTAGAACAGGATGTTGCAGAAGCACAGCAACAATTACACCTACTAGGAATGGCAACCATTTAAATAAATTTTTGTTTTACACACAATTTGCTAAGGAAAGCAATTATGGAAAAACTAAATGCAAATCAATTGATTGATAATGCAAGATTAACGCCATTACATTGGCGGGTGATCTTGCTGAGTGCGCTCATTATTATTTTTGATGGCTATGACTTAGTCATTTATGGTGTTGCATTGCCTAAGCTCATGCAACATTGGCAGTTAGATAGTATGACTGCTGGATTGCTGGGCAGTGTTGCATTATTTGGCATGATGTTTGGTGCCATGATTTTCGGTAGTTTGGCTGACAAATTAGAGTCCTATGGCTTTAGCCGTAAGCGTTTAATTATGTTGTGCGTCCTCATTTTTAGCGGTTTTACGGTGTTATGTGGTTTTGCTAATAGTCCTAAAGAGTTTGCCATTTATCGTTTTATTGCAGGTTTAGGTTTGGGCGGCGTAATGCCAAATGTCATTGCCATAATGACCGAGTTTGCCCCAAAGAAATTACGATCAACTTTGGTATCGCTCATGTTTAGCGGCTATGCGATTGGTGGCATGAGCTCAGCACTTTTAGGCATATGGTTGGTTCCTAAATTTGGTTGGCAAATCATGTTTATTTTGGCGGGTATTCCACTCATTTCATTACCTATTATTTGGAAATTTTTACCCGAATCAATTGATTATCTGGTTCGCCAAAAAAAATGGAATGAGGTGCGTGATTTACTTAAACAGTTAGCACCAGAACAAAACATAGCTGATCATACGAGCATCGTATTACATCAAGAAAATCAACAAACTGCGGCTCGGCCTTTGGTTGCTCTTTTTACCGAGAATCGTGCTTTAGTCACTGTGTTTTTCTGGCTGAGTGTATTTATGGCTTTACTGATGGTGTATGCGCTCGGTAACTGGATACCAAAACTCATGGTCGAAGCGGGATATGATTTATCAACCAGTTTGGTCTTTTTATTGGCGTTAAACTTAGGTGGGATGTTGGGTACAATCGGTGGTGGTTACTTTGCTGATCGTTTTCATTTAGGTAAAGTTATTTGTTCACTCTTCTTAGCGGGGGCAATTTCACTTTACTTGCTGAGCTATGCTTTACCTATGGTCATTTTATATCTCTGTATTGCAATTGCTGGAGCCGCGTCTATCGGTGGACAAATTTTATTGCTGGCTTATATGGCTCAGTTTTATCCTTCACCAATTCGCAGTACCGGCATTGGTATGGCTTTGGGTGTAGGCCGTATTGGGGCGATTTTAGGTCCGATTTTATGCGGCTGGCTTTTAAGTTTGCATCTACCCATTGAATATAATTTTATCGCGCTAGCCATTCCTTGTGTGCTGGCAACCTTAAGTGTTATTGCCATAAGTATTTGTAATCGAACCAAACGTGTAATGCTAAATTCAAGTATATCTTCATAAGAATTAAGCATTTTTATTCCTGTAAAAGGAACTAAACTCTAAGCAAAGAAGTTAAAGTCTTTGTTTAGAGTATTTAAAGGATCACAACCATGGATTTAGGTTTGATTAAAGTTTTTGTCTGCATTTATGAGTCTCGTCATATTAGTAAAGCTGCTGATAAATTAAATTTGAGTCAGCCTTCTGTGACTTATAATTTGAACCGTTTACGCCGTCAGTTAAATGACGAGTTGTTTACTCGAAGTCGAGGTGGGGTCGAGCCGACAAAAGTTGCACATGAGCTTTATCCAATTTTTCATCAAGCAATTTTTAATATTGAATCAGCGATTGCTCAAGCACAGGAATTTCATCCTGAAAACTCAAATAAAACTTTCCGAATTGGACTGTCCGACGCAGGGGAGATTTGTCTCTTGCCTAGTCTTATCGCTTTTTTGCAGAAAACAGCGCCCCATATTCAAATTGAGATTGAAGAGATTCAGTCGTCTAAGGTTGAACAGTGGCTTATTGATGGTTTTTTAGATCTAGCCGTATTTAATAGTACGCAGACCATAATGCCTAAAATAGAAACACGTACTTTATTTGAAGAAAGATATGTATGCATTGCTAGAGCTGACCACCCGAGGCTACAGCAGCAACTGACGTTAGAGCAATATTTGCAAGAAGATCATGTTGCCATCAAGTCATCGACAGGACATATCCAAGTTGAACAATATTTAAAAACAATGGATTTGAAGCGACGCATTCGTTTAGAAGTTCCACATTTTAGTGTTTTACAGGGTGTTTTGCAGAGTTCAGATATGTTGGTAACATTACCGTCGCGAGCAGCTCGGCATTATCTAGCGCATGGTAATGTCCAAATGTTTGAATTACCTTTTGCCATGGATTCTTTTAAAGTGAGCTTGAACTGGTTTAATCGCAGTGATGATATTATCGCCAGAAAATGGCTGATTCAATCTGTCGGTCAAATATTTGAAGTTTTATAAGAACTATTTACAACTATTTAAAATTTCATTTTCAGATTAAGGGCTTTGATCTGTGAAGTTAAAGTTCTTTCCAATTCATTATTAAATTTTGATAGCATTCGCGTTATACACAATAAGAATTGTATATGAATTATGACAGATCAATTAAGAGCAAAATTTGAGAATTTAGAACTGAACGCAGGTTTAGGGAAAATCAGCGCCTTTATTTCAATGTCAGTCAGCTTACTTTGTCTATTTGGTGCATTATGTTTTTTATTTCCCAGTGTATTAACAACCCCAGAACTCCGTCCTCTTTACGCAAAACACTATCATCTTTTTTATTATGGCCTGATTACGGGCATTATTATTAGCGCTAGTTTCGGTGCATTTAGTGCAATTGTTCGTCAAAACCGATATGGCTTTTACGGACTATGTTTTTCACTTATAGCAGCAGTTTTGGGCTGTGGTGTAATTGAGGCACCCGTTTTACCAAGTGTACCGTTTTATGCAGGTATCGATTATTTTGTACTGACCTTATTCATTTTAGCGTTCATTTTTATTCCCCTTGAAGGTTTTTTTGCTAAAAATCCTGAACAGAAAATATTAAGGGTGGGCTGGGTGACCGATATGAAATATTTCATGGTCAGCCATGTTGGGATTCAATTATTCAGTTTTTTAACGGTCATGCCGATTCAATATTGGATTACACATCTACCTGATAATCCAATTGTGCCTTATGTACAAGCTCAGCCAATCTGGCTGCAATTTATTGAACTATTAATTGTGGTCGACTTTACGGTGTATTGGTTACATCGAGCCATGCATGAAATTAATTTCTTATGGCGTTTTCATGCGATTCATCATTCGACTGAATATATGGATTGGTTAGCGTCTTCTCGTTTGCATGTGATAGAAGTGCTGATGACTCGCTTTATTGCGACATTACCTATTTTCCTGTTGGGTTTTCATACTTCAGCAGTTTTTGCTTATTTAGTTTTTATTTCATTTCACGCTATTTTCATTCATTCCAATGTACGTTTTCGTTTTCCATATTTGCGTTGGATTATCGCAACGCCAGAATTCCACCATTGGCATCACTCTTCAGAAAAACCAGCTATTGATAAAAACTACGCTGCTTTTATTCCACTCTATGATGTCATTTTTAAAACTGTCTATATGCCTAAACATTTGGCAAGTGTGTATGGAACAGTGGGCTATAAAATCCCAAATAGTTTTGTAAAACAGTTTACATGGCCTTTTAAAAAATATGTAAAACGCTTTTTGAAACCTTGGCGTGATCAGTAAGTAAAAAAACAGCCTCAATGGAGGCTATTTTTTAAATCATTATTTGTTTTTAATATTTTTAAAAATCATGAGAAGGGCAATCAGTGCAAGACCAATAATTAAACTTATATAAATATTGGCACTGTTCATAAGTCCGATTTTACCCACAAAGTAGCCTGCAAGAATTGCTGGAACACTAAAAGCCAAATAGCTTTCAACAAAAAATGCAGCCATTAAACCTGCACGTTCTTCAGGTAAAGCGAGGGGCATGACTGTGCGGATTGCTCCCATAAAAGCTGTACCAAAACCTACTCCGGTAATAATAGAACCAATAAATAGAACCACGGCACTTGTAAAATTAATTGCTAAAAATAAAACGGTTGCACCAATGATGATGGATAAAGTACCCGTGAGTAAAATACGAAAATTAGTAGATTTTCTAAGTGTCAGAATCCCTGCTGCACCTGAGAGTGCAAGAGCCATAAACATAATACCGTTTAGCCAAGCTGAAGATGTCTGAAAAATTTTTGCTAGCAAAGAGGGCATAAGTGATAAGAAAAAACCACTGACCATCCAAAGCGCAATATTAATAGGGCTAATACTTAATAGAGCACTTCTTGCTTGATGAGGAATAGCCATTTTGGGTTTTAAAGAAGCAAGTGCACCCGATCTTTTTTTTGCAGTTTCAGGGTTAAAAAAACTTAGAATAAGTTCAAATGCAAACAAAACACATAAAAGTTCAAAAACCAAATGTAATGGTTGAGCTGAAAATTGCAGAATAAAACATGTAATAAAAACTCCTACTGCCATGCCGACCATTGGAGCAATACTATTAATTAGCGAACCATGATGCTTACTGAAATCTAAAATTGCGGCTCCAATTGCAGAAACGGCAAGACCTGTTGCAATACCTTGCAAGCCACGTGCAATAAATAACATAGAAACATCGGAGGCAAAAAGGAAAAAGCTCATTGAAGCCATTTGCAAAAAAATCGCTGCAATAATGACAGGCCGACGTCCGATATAATCAGATAAAGAACCAATAATGAGTAAAGAGGCAAGTAAGGTAAACGCGTAGGTGGCAAAAATTAAAGTTAAAGTAACAGGCGAAAATTGCCATGCTTGTTGATACAAGCGATATAGAGGCGTAGGGGCACTAGACGCCGCCATAAAGGTCATGAGCGTGATTGTGTTTAAGGTCAACGCCACTGTTGAATCTAGCTGAAAAACTGATCCAGACCGTTTTGAACTTGAATTGTTCATATAAGATGAATAACATAAAAGCGAATATTTAGCTTTTATACATGATTTTTACACTAAAGCAAATCATTAGCTTTAGTGTATTTTGTATATACAAATATTATTTTAATCGTTTTTATTGAAGTAGAGTTAATTAATGGCAAAAGTTGTTACTGGGTTGCGCCCTGGCGGTCGTAGTGAAAGAATTCAAACTGCGGTACATCAAGCAGTAAAAGAGCTTCAAAAAAACTTGGAGCAAAGCCAAATTACTATACCCATGATTGCTCATGAAGCGGGAGTAACACCTTCTACAATTTATCGCCGTTGGGGAGATATCAATCAGTTATTTTCAGATGTAGCCCTTAATGAATTGAAACCGGATATGGAGCCAAAAGATTTAGGCTCATTTCAGCTTGATATCACGGCATGGGTTGAACAATATTTCGAAGAGTATTCTTCTGAAGTAGGACAAACATTGCTACGTGATCTGTTATATGCAACTGAATCTTCAAATGCTCGAAAGTGTGAAACTTTAATTATTCAACAACTTGATATTATTCAAGAAAGAGCTAAAAAACGTGGTGAATCAACTTTAGAAAATCAAGAAATTATTGAAGCTATTATTGCACCTATGTTATTTCGCATTTTATTCACTGATCGTGCATTAAACTTAGACTATGTCCATATTTTATTAGAGCGATTATTTAAGACTCATCCCAATTTTAATTAATTTATCGCGACCTATTAACCTAAATATTTAACAGGAAATAGACGCTTTTTCTTGTTAAATATTTATATATCAATTTTTCTTATTATTTTTAAATTAAATTTTCATAATTTATAATTTACATGTTTTTAACAAAATCATTTATTAAATAAATGGTAGGGTGTGATGGTGTAATTAAGTTTGTATAGGTGTTTTTACCCTTGTTTTTATCAAAAATATTAAAACTAAATAATTACTTATAGTAAATTCTAGTTGTTTTTTAAATTTTTTAAATCTAAAAATAAAAAGTATTCTATACAATTTAATGCATGATTTTCTAATTTGACATTTTTTAAATTTATAACACAGGCCGTTTTTTATTCTTTACAATGGCTTTTCCTTGATAAAGCGGCTTGTGGTGCTTGCTTTATATTTTATTTTTTTATCCCCATCGAAAAGGTATTTAGATAATGGATTTCAATACCCTTGACCAAGAAACGGTACAGAAAAAACAGAAATTTCACCAAATTTTGTATGTACAGGTCATTTTTGCAATTATTTTGGGCATTTTAATTGGTCATTTTTACCCAGAACTTGGCGAAAGTTTAAAACCGCTTGGTGATGCATTCATCAAGATCGTTAAAATGATTATTGCTCCCGTCATCTTTTTAACTGTTGTTACAGGCATTGCCAGTATGACAAACATGAGCCGAGTTGGCCGTGTGACTGGTAAGGCTATGCTCTATTTTCTGACCTTCTCAAGTTTGGCTCTTGTGGTTGGTATGATTGTGGCAAATATTATCCAACCGGGTAAAGGCCTTAACATTGATCCTGCTACCTTAGTCAACGACAAAGTAAATACTTATGTTGAAAAGGCGCATGCAACAAATATTACCGATTTCTTCATGAATATTATCCCGCAGACCTTAGTCAGTCCTTTGGCTGGTGGCGAGATTTTGCAGGTGTTATTTGTAGCAGTACTATTTGGTATTTCTTTGGCTGCTTTGGGTGACCGAGCACGTCCAATTACCGATTTCTTAAATAACTTAACAGCTCCAGTTTTCTACTTGGTTGGTATGTTAATGAAGCTTGCTCCAATTGGTGCTTTTGGTGCAATGGCTTTCACAATCGGTGCGTATGGAATTGAATCAATTGGTAATTTATTACTATTAATCATGACGTTCTATATCACTGCAGTCTTATTTATTTTAGTTATTTTAGGTGCAGTAGCTCGTTATAACGGTTTCTCAATTATTCATTTAATTCGTTATATCAAAGATGAACTTTGGTTGGTTTTAGGAACAAGTTCTTCAGAAGCAGCTTTGCCATCTTTAATGGACAAAATGCAAAAAGCAGGCTGTGAAAAATCGGTGGTCGGTTTGGTCATTCCAACAGGTTATTCATTTAACCTTGATGGTACAAATATCTATATGACTATGGCAGCTCTGTTTATTGCACAAGCATGTAATGTAGATTTATCAATTAGTGAACAAATTGCATTGCTTCTTGTTGCAATGGTAAGTTCTAAAGGTGCAGCAGGGGTGACTGGTGCAGGCTTTATTACTTTAGCTGCAACTCTATCAGTTGTGCCGGCTGTTCCTGTTGCGGGTATGGCTTTAATTCTTGGTATCGACCGTTTTATGTCTGAATGCCGTGCATTAACAAACTTAGTTGGTAATGCTTGCGCAACAATTGTGGTGGCACGTTGGGATAAGGCTTTAGATAAAGATCTTCTTGATAAAGCATTAAAGAACCATAAAGCAGATTAACCTTACAAAAAAATCTGTAGCTAAGGGCAATTTGGGAGAGTAGCCCTGCTACAGATTTTTTGTTTAATAACTAAAAAATATATTTTAATTAAGCCATTCTAAAGTTCTGCAATATTACTTATCTTTCAAGAAAGACAATGCTGTAATTAAAATCAAGTCGTGAAAAATTATGCTTTTAAGTGATCCTCAAACTCTTCACCTAATTGCATTGCCAATGAATTGCCGGCTAACTCACAAGTCACCAAACCATATTCTTTTTTAAAACTAAAAGTAAAACCTTTCCCGTCAGCAAGATTTTTAACTGAATACCCTAACTTTTCTAACCAAATACGAAACGCAATCAAATTTTTAGCTTTAACAACCTTTTTCACGTGAGAACTCCTTCTATCCGTGGCATTACATCTTATTTATTAATAGGGTTTTAATTAGATTTTTTAAAGGGGTAAAACTTTTTTTTATTTTGCAACTTGTAAAAAAGTAAGAAAAGATTTTACTTTTATAAAATTATAAATGTGTTATGTATCTAAAAAACAATAATTTTATATTTAAAAAGCTGCTTTCTTGAGTGTTTTTAAAAAATATAAATTCAACGTTATTTTTAGAATAATGAGCAAATAAAAAACAGATTAAATGTAAAAAATAATTACAGGTAACTATTAATAAGCAAGAGGATATAATTTTTAAAATGAAATTGTATCCTCTTTAAAAGCTTAACTTTAGAAATTATCTTTAAGAGCACGTAGGTGGGCGAAGTCTTCAACACTTTCTGCGCGAAGAAATGGGTTGGTTGCTAATTCAAGCTCAATCGTACTTGGTAGGGTGATTGATCCTTGTTTACGTTGCTCACGGACTTCTTCGGCTCGTTCTGATAGGGCATGGTTGTGCGGTTCTACCGTTAAAGCAAATTCCGCATTTGAAAGCGTGTATTCATGTGTGCAATATACTTTTGTGTGGGTTGGTAATGCTGCCAGACGACTCAGTGAGTGATACATTTGTTCGGCTGTGCCTTCAAATAATCGACCACATCCCATTGCAAATAAGGTATCACCGCAAAATACAGCTTCTAACTCTTCAATAAAATAGACAATATGTCCTAAGGTATGACCTGGGGTTGCAATAATCTCTACTTTTAAATCATTAAATTTTAGATGATCGTCATGTTGTAAGGGGTGAGTAATTCCCGGAATTTTTGTGAGCTCATCACGTGGGCCATAGACAGTAATATTTTGAGCAGTTGTTAAACCAGCGACACCACCAATATGGTCTTTATGCCAATGAGTAAGCCAGATTTCTTTTAATTTTAACTGATGATTCTGACAAAATTGAGTGACTAGTTCTGCTTCTGTTGGATCAACTGCTACAGCTTCTTGGGTTTCAGTATCTTCTAAAATCCAGATATAGTTTTGGAGAGCATTCTGCACATCAATAAAATGAATTCTGTAACGCATTGTTTTATCCTGAAACTAAATCCAAAGAGTAAATGAATAATGACTAAGTCTGATCATACCAGAAAATGTTATTGAGCCATGCACTCAACTGTCTTTAAGAAAGGGGTTATATAAAACAAAAAAAGCTCCCTAGAAGAGAGCTTTTTTTGTATAGGTAACTTAACGGAGCTTAGCGAGCCAGTTCCCTAGCGTTTGTACAATTTGTACTAATAGTAATAGGATAATGACTGTTAAAATCACAACACTTGTATCAAAACGTTGATAACCATAAGAAATTGCTAAATCACCAATACCACCTGCGCCAACTGCACCAGCCATGGCGGTTGCGCCAATAAGACTGATTGTCGCTGTGGTGAGGTTTAAAATGAGTGAACTACGTGCTTCAGGCAAAATAAAGCGAGAGATAATTTGCCAAGGTGTAGCACCCATTGCTTGAGCAGATTCAATAATTCCTTCATTGACTTCAAGTAATGAAGTTTCAATCAGACGTCCCATATATGGGCCAACATAAATAGTCAATGGAACAATAGCCGCCCATGTACCAATTGAAGTACCTACTAATAGTTTAGTAAGAGGAATTACTGCAATAAGTAAAATGATAAAAGGGAGGGAGCGTAAAGCATTTACAATTGGATTAAGTAAATGATAAATCACTTTATTCGGTAAAATACCCTCTGGGCGGGTAACTAATAAAATAATTCCCTGAATAAATCCCCAAATACCACCAAACAAAAGTGCGAAGAAAACCATATGAAAGGTTTCTTGCAAAGCTGTAACGAACTGATCAATAGAAAGGGAACTGTGCCAGAAAGGTTGAGTAAGTTCAGTTAACCACTGTACGATTAAATCTCTCATACTTGATCTCCTGATTGAACTACACCTACTTCATTTTGTTCCAAAAACTCAATAGCCTGTTTGATGAGCTGAGGATCACCTAAAAGCTGAACAAACATTTGACCAATAACTGTTCCATTAATTTCAGTCATGTTGGCAAATAAAATATTTAAGCTAATATCGAATTGTTTAATGAGTGATTGAATTACAGGTTCTTGAGCAGAACGCCCTAAAAATTGTAAACAGTAAATACTATGATGATGCTGGTTTTCGAGCTGATTTAAAATATTCACAGGCAACTGTTGATGTAAAACAGTTTGAATGAAGTTTTTAGTCGTTGGATGTTGAGGTTTGCTAAAGATATCAATCGTTGAACCTTGTTCAATGACTTTACCAGCTTCCATTACAGCCACATGATCACAAATAGTTTCAATGACATCCATTTCATGGGTCACCATAACAATCGTGATTTTTTGCTCTTGATTAATTTTCTTCAGCAGTTCTAAAACTGACTTGGTTGTTTGCGGATCTAGAGCAGAGGTTGCTTCATCACACAAAAGAATTTTTGGATGATTTGCTAAAGCACGGGCAATACCGACACGTTGCTTTTGACCGCCAGAAAGTTCATCTGGATAAGCATCTTTTTTATGCTTAAGATCAATGAATTCTAATAACTCATTTAAGCGCTTTTCACGTTCTACCTTGTTGTAATTCAGTAGACGCATTGGCATTTCAATATTTTCAGCAACCGTCTTGGTTTGTAGCAAATTGAAGTGCTGAAAAATCATTCCAATACTTGCACGTTCCTGACGTAATGAGCGCGCATCCAAAGCGGTGAAATCTTTCTGATTAATAATGATTTGACCTTCTGTTGGTCGCTCAAGTAGGTTGATCAGGCGGATTAAGGTACTTTTACCTGCACCACTATAGCCAATGATGCCAAAAATACTGCCCTCTGGAATCTCTAAATTGATTTGGTCGAGTGCGCGTATGGTTTGACTTTTGAGCTGATAGTGCTTTGAAATGTTTTTAAATTGAATCATATCGTCAGAAGCTATGCTGGAAAGAAAAAACAGGCAAAGAGAATTTGCCTGTTTCACGTTTCCGCTATTATATTACTATTTAGCTTCTGAGAGATAGCTGATTGGTTGATCTACGTCAACTTTTGTTCCGCCAAAACGCTCTGTTACATATTTTTTAGCTGCTGCACTGTGATATAGCTGCCCAACTTTTTGCAAAACAGCATCATTTTTGCGTGAATCAGCAGTTGCAAGAACGTTGACATTCAGTCGTGTGCTTTGATCAACAGGTTCATAGAAAATAGAATCTTTGAGTGCGTTCAAACCACCTTCCATTGCTAAGGTGTTACCTAGAACAACGGCATCAACTTCGTCTTTAATGCGTAATGCAGTTGCCATTTGGATTGGTTTGATATCAATCTTTTTGCTATTTTCGATGATGTCGTTTGGACTACCTTGAGCAGGATTAAAATTAGCTTTAAGTTTGATTAAGCCAGCTGTTTGCAATAAAAGTAAAGCACGAGCCTCGTTGGCAGCATCATTTGGGATTGCAATAATTGCGCCTTCTGGTAGTTCTTCAACTTTTTTGTGTTTACTCGAGTAAATACCCATTGGCTCAAGATATGTCGTAGAAACTGGTGCAATCTTATCTTGGTTTGATTTATTAAATGCAACAAGATATGAATATGACTGGAAAGCATTCAGATCTACTTCTTTGTTTGCAATGGCTGTATTCATCGAAACATAGTCTGTGAAGTTTTTCACTTCTAACTTTAAACCAGCAGCTTGGGTTTCAGGTAAAGTTGCGATATAACGCCAGATATCAGCATCTGAACCTGTAGAAGCAATTACTACCGTTTGTACTTGGGAGCTATCATTGTTTTGATTTGTTTGTGGAGAACCTTCTTGTTTACCACATGCTGCCAATAGTACTACTGACATGCTTAAAAAAAGGCTGATCAGCTTTTTCATTTAAAAAAGTCCTGATTGAGGAGATATAGAAAAATAACTATTGATCTACATCAATATGAAAAGGGAGGAGTTGGAATTACAACAGATTTAAACTCTGGTATCTTTTTCAGGGGTTCATAATTTGCTTGCATACTTTGGCCGTAAGAGAGGGTAATTGTTTTACAAACAAAAAACTGTTTCCCCAAACAGTTAATCCCCAAACTGTAGCCAAATGAGTGTTCATAAATTTAGAACATTAAAAAACTCTCTACATTCATAGTGTGTAGAGCAAGTCTTATGAAAATTATTAAAACAGCAGTGTTTATTGGCAGTTCCAACGTTATGCTAATGATATCAATAAAAGTGTGCTTGATATAGGGGGCTTCTTTTCTATTTGTTGATATCTTTAGCAAACTACTAAGATTTATATGATTTTCTTATATCGTGGTACACAAAAGAAAAGCCTCTATATAGAGGCTTTTCTTTAGGATCTTAAACTTGTGATATTTTTAAGCTTTTTCACGTGCAATTGCGCGGTAGCCAATGTCATTACGATATTGCATACCAGTAAAGGTTACTTGACCACATACTTCTAGCGCATTAATTTGTGCTTCAAGAACGCTGTCGCCCAATGCTGTTACACAAAGAACTCGACCACCAGAAGTCACAATGTGACCATCTTCACTAGTTGCAGTGCCTGCATGGAAAATTTTGGTATCTTCCGGTGATTGTCCGATACCTGAAATTACATCGCCTTTGCGGACACTATCAGGATAGCCTTCTGCTGCGAGTACAATACCAATTGACTTGCGTTCATCCCATTCAGCTTCTTTTGGTAAATTACCAGCAATGCCAGCTTCTACCAATTCAACAAGAGATGACTTTAAGCGCATCATGATCGGTTGAGTTTCAGGGTCACCAAAACGACAGTTAAACTCGATCACACGTGGTTGACCTTGCTCATCAATCATTAGACCAGCATATAAGAAACCAGTGTAAACATGTCCGTCAGCAGCCATACCTTCTACGGTCGGGTGCATGATTTCAGACATAACGCGTTCGAAAATGTCAGAAGTTACAACCGGAGCAGGAGAGTATGCACCCATACCGCCGGTGTTAGGACCTTGATCACCTTCAAAAATACGCTTGTGATCTTGTGAAGTTGCCATTGGTAAAATATTTTTACCATCAATCATACAAATGAAAGAAGCTTCTTCACCCGCAAGGAACTGTTCGATTACAACACGTGAACCAGCATCACCAAATTTGTTGCCAGCAAGCATGTCATCAATTGCTGCGAAAGCTTCTTCGTTGGTCATTGCAACGATTACGCCTTTACCAGCAGCAAGACCATCGGCTTTAATTACAATTGGTGCACCATTTTTTTCAACATAAGCTTTAGCTGCATCTACTTCAGTGAAAACGTCATAGAAAGCAGTTGGAATGTTGTGACGCTTTAAAAAGTGCTTAGCAAATGCTTTTGAACCTTCAAGCTGCGCTGCATATTGAGTAGGTCCCCAAATTTTTAAACCTGCTTCACGTGCAGCATCTACTACACCATTAACTAATGGTGCTTCTGGACCGACAATAATAAGATCAACATTATTTTCTTTAGCAAAAGCAATAATTGCTGAGTTGTCTAAAATATCAAGTTGAACATTAACACATTTGTCTTCTGTGGCAGTTCCAGCATTACCTGGCGCAACAAAAACTTGAGTAACATTGGTATCTTGCGCAATTTTCCATGCTAAAGCATGTTCACGACCACCACTACCTAAAACTAAAATATTCATTTTTAATTTGTTCCTTAACTTTAATCCTTTTCATCTCCCTCTATCCCTCAAGGTGGAGAGTTAGCTCCATTATTGTGGAAAACCCTCCTGAATAAAAGGAGGGTTAGGGAGGACTAAATTTAAATTAGTGGCGGAAATGGCGCATACCAGTGAAGACCATTGCAATACCAGCTTCATCAGCTGCTGCGATTACTTCTTCATCACGCATAGAACCACCTGGTTGAATAATGCATTTAATGCCAGCTTTAGCCGCATTATCAATCCCATCACGGAACGGGAAGAATGCATCAGATGCCATTACAGCACCTTCAACAACCAAACCAGCATGTTCAGCTTTAATAGCAGCAATACGAGCTGAGTTAACACGGCTCATTTGACCTGCACCAACACCAATAGTTTGGCGATTTTTCGCATAAACAATTGCATTTGATTTTACATATTTCGCAACTTTCCAAGCAAAGATGAGGTCATCAATTTCTTGTTCCGTTGGTGCGCATTTAGTTACTACTTTAAGATCATCTTTAGTAATCATACCTAAGTCTTGATCTTGAACTAATAAACCACCATTAACGCGTTTGTAGTCAAGTTGTGGTGCACGTGCGTCAATCGCAGGTAATTCGCCACATACTAAAACACGTACGTTTTTCTTAGCGCCAGTAACTTCAAGCACGCCATCAGCAATACTTGGAGCAATAATCACTTCAACGAATTGACGTTCTACAATTGCTTGAGCTGTTGCAACATCTAACTCACGGTTAAATGCAATGATACCGCCGAAAGCAGATTCCGGGTCAGTCGCATAAGCTAAATCGTAAGCAGCTTTAATGCCGTCTAAAGAAACAGCAACACCACAAGGGTTAGCATGTTTTACAATTACACAAGCAGGTTTTGCGAATGATTTAACACATTCAAGCGCAGCATCTGTGTCAGCAATGTTGTTATAAGACAATTCTTTGCCTTGTAACTGTTTTGCTGTAGAAACTGATGCTTCTTTTGCATTTGCTTCAACGTAAAATGCAGCAGATTGGTGTGGGTTTTCACCGTAACGTAGATCTTGTGCTTTGTTCAATTGAGTATTGAACGTACGAGGGAATAAATCAGCTTCACCTTCGGTCTTACCAACGCGAGCGCCTAAGTAAGAAGCGATCATGCCGTCGTATTGAGCAGTATGTTCAAATGCTTTAACAGCTAAATCAAAACGTGTTTCATAAGAAAGTGAACCAGCAGTTTTTAATTCATTGATTACGGTGTCGTAATCTGAAGCATTTACTACAATACCTACAGAAGCATGGTTTTTAGCAGCTGCGCGAACCATCGTAGGACCACCGATGTCGATATTTTCGATTGCATCAGGAAGAGTACAGTCAGGTTTTGCAACTGTTGCAGCGAATGGGTAAAGGTTTACAACAACTAGATCAATCGGATCAATGTTGTGTTCTTCCATTACTGCTTCGTCTAAGCCGCGACGAGCAAGAATACCGCCATGAATTTTTGGATGTAATGTCTTAACACGACCATCCATCATTTCAGGGAAGCTAGTATGTTCAGATACTTCAACAACTGCGATATTATTATCTTTAAGCAACTTGTATGTGCCGCCTGTAGATAATAATTCTACCCCTAAAGCTGCAAGGTTTTGAGCAAATTCGACAATTCCTGTCTTATCAGATACAGAAATCAAAGCACGTTTAATAGTCATGATGTTTAATTCAACAATTTCAAGTCTACGGATTAAAACCAATAAGCATAAAAAAATGCCCACGAAGTCGTGAGCATTTTATCATTTATTCACTCATTAAACCGTGAGCTTTTAACTTTTTGCGTAAAGTGCCACGGTTGAGTCCAAGAATCTCTGCAGCACGGGTTTGATTACCACGTGTATATTCAAGAACTACAGATAAAAGAGGTTTCTCCATTTCTGCTAGCACCATGTCATATACCTGAGATGGTTGCTCACCTTGCAATTGTGCAAAATAATGACGAACTGCGCGATCCACGTGGATGCGAAGAGCAACATCAGATTGTGCAGTAAAAATAGGAGATTTGCTATTCATGCGAGTTAATCCGAAAATCAAATACTAGCTTGGATAAAGTAGTATATAAATGTGGTCTAAAAATACGGAGTCCTGTTTTAGATCCTAAAACAGTGACTCTAAAACATAAGAACAATTAGCTTGCCATATTTCTTCGTATTGAATAAAAAATAAGCGTAACAATAGTTAAATATTTGTTACAGCTCCCTCAAAAACAAAAAAAGTTAGGCTATGTGCTTAAAGTAGAAAAGCACACATGCTTAACAGTATTTTTTTTTGGATTGAGAGCGAGGAGTATATGAGTCAAAGCTTTCGTGGCGCGTATCATACCATTGTCTAGGAAAAAGTGAGCAAATTAACTGCATTTTTTTTCATTTTTTTTTCACTTTTTTTACATTTTAGGGGTGGACAATTTCTAATCGATAATTTAATAGGCTTTTTTTGCTTTTGTTTAGCTCAAATTGGAATCGGAAAGGAGTATCAGAGGGAATGCGCTGAATACCCCGTAAGTTTTCAACAAGATATTGTTGAGGAGTTAATATAATTTCTTCTGTTTTGTTTGGCTCTGTTGTAAAACTTAACTTTAGGTTGGGAAGTTCAATACTTTTATCATTCTGATTAAGCAATATGCCTGAGAATTGCGTATGACTTGTGTCAACTTTGCGAAGTTTTAATTTCTCTATATAAATAAGTTGATATTGTTCGGCTGACTGATTGCAGTGCATTATTTCGCAAACATAATTAAATGCATGGCTAACGGTCGGGCTTGCATGCATAAGCTTGGGATTAAACCAGAGAATTTGAAAAGTAAAAACTAAAATTAAAATTAGGTTAGCAGAGCTCCAGAGCGTGTAGTACAGCCAACTATGCTTTTTATTATTGTCTTGTTCTTGTGAGGAAGCTTGTTCAGCTAAATTAAGATTTGGTAGGGCATTAATAGGTTCGTTGTGAAAATAATTTAAGTTGTTGAGATAGGTTAAAAGATCAATATTCGAATTTTCAACTTTTTGATCAAAGATATCTAATACATGTGAATGTGTCATATATCTCGTTTGCATTGAACCGTTGGCTAATGTAGATGAGTTAGATATGACAGGGTTTTCTATATTAATTAGATGGGTGAGAGCATTAAAGCTCGAATCACATTTAGGGCAACAAACCATACCCTGAGCAACAGTCAATTGAGTAAGAGATACTTTATAAACTGTTAAACACTTAGGACAGCGGGTTTGTTTTTCATTCATGAGTTAAAAAATCTCAATTTATTGTTTTACGTTTTCCTGAAATGCGACACCAGTTTTCTTCGCGTTTTTCGACATCTAATATATCAAAAAATTCAGAATAAACACGTGAAACATCAGTAACTTGCTCTTCAATTACACCTGCAAGTGCGAACTCACCGTCAGATTTAAGTAAATTTGCAAACTCTGGCGCAAGTGCCATTAATGGACCAGCCAAAATGTTTGCAACTAAAACGTCTGCTTGCTGAGGTTTGAACTCTTGATCAAATTCTTCAGGAAGGCCTACATATAGTCGATCTAATACACCATTAAGTTCAGCATTTTGTTTTGTTGCTAAAACAGCCTGAGGGTCAATATCAGTGGCATATACTTTTTTAGCACCTAACAATAAAGCAGCTACACCTAAAATGCCTGAACCACAACCATAATCAATCACAATCTTATCTTTAACGTCAGTTTTACCTAGCCATTGTAAGCATAAGAAGGTGCTCGCATGGTTACCTGTACCAAATGCAAGACCTGGATCTAATTTAATGTTAGTTGCATCAGCTTCTGGTGGCTCTAGCCATTCAGGTACGATCCAGAACTTTTCCCCAATTTGGATTGGTTCGTAATAATCCATCCATGCACGTTCCCATACTTGGTCTTCAAGTTCTTCATGACGTATAGGAGCATCTGGAAGTTGAGCTTTTAAGAAAGCTTCTAAAGTGTCGACATCAATTGGGTCTTGTTCGTCTTGTTGATAGATGCCTGTCACAATTACTTTGTTCCATAAAGGTGTTTCACCTGGTAATGGTTCAAGTAAAGCCTGATCTTCAGCATCATCCAGAGTTACGCTTACCGCACCTAGAGACATTAAAAGTGTTTCTGTGAACTCAACTTGTTCTTGATCAACGGTAATGTGTATTTGTAACCACTTCACAAAAAGGACCTAAAAATTTTATTTAAAGGCGTATTGTAGCGGACTAGACCGTTTTAAAAAAGAAAGCGGCTCATCTTTAATGAGCCGTCTTTGAAAATACTGATGAGATATGGCGAAAAATAAATGACTTCTTCTCTACCTTATGTCAAAACCGCTTAAGGAGCAGGGGCTTTAAATTGTAGCTTACCGTTTTCGTTTGGTTCACAAGTACCATTAAAGGTTACACCATTATGGCTATAAGATACCCATTCACCTTGCTGTTTTTTTACACAAGCTCTAAGTTGTTTTTGCGTCACTGATTTGCTTGAATCTGCAGCATGGCTAGCTGTTTTACTTGATTTAGCCACATGAGTCGATTTAGCAGTATGATTCGTCGCAGCGTGGGTCAACGTTACGCCTGAAAAACAAAGAAGAGATGCGGTTAAGATTTTTAACATAGTCGTTTTCATTTTGTGTTCCTTCTCGTTGCGTTAATTTTAAAGTCGTAGAAGTGCTGTACATTTTTTATTCTAAGATGAAAAAATCTTAAAAACATTCACTTTGTATTGAATTCATGCAACAAAATGTCAAAACATGTGGAGTACCGTAAATCATGTGAAGACAATTTTGTAATTATGTACATCAATAAGCAGATAATTTTGCTATAATGTTCCGTCTTTTTTTTCTGGTGTTTTTGTACTCATGCACTATCCTAAAGTTTATGATGTTATTGTTATCGGCGGCGGTCACGCAGGTACGGAAGCGGCCCTTGCTGCTGCGCGTATGGGACGACAGACTTTGCTTTTGACCCATAACATTGAGACTTTGGGCCAAATGAGTTGTAACCCAGCAATCGGTGGTATTGGTAAGTCGCATTTAGTACGTGAAATTGATGCACTTGGCGGTGCAATGGCTTTAGCTGCCGATAAAGGTGGTATTCAATTCCGTATTTTAAATTCACGTAAAGGTGCAGCAGTGCGTGCAACACGTGCTCAAGCTGACCGTGTGCGCTATAAAGCTGCCATCCGTGAGACTTTGGAAAATCAAGCAAATCTTGATATTTTCCAGCAAGCAGCAGATGACTTAATTGTTGAAGGTGATACGGTTAAAGGTGTTGTTACCCAAATGGGTATTCGCTTTGACGCGAAAACTGTTGTGTTGACTACGGGTACATTCTTGGGTGGTGTCATCCACGTTGGTTTAGAAAAATCAAGCGGTGGTCGTGCGGGTGATCCACCTTCTATTGCACTTGCTCAACGTTTACGCGAATTAAAACTACCTGTTGGTCGTTTAAAAACTGGTACTCCACCACGTATTGATGCACGTTCGGTTGATTTTTCAGTCATGATTCCACAGCCGGGTGATTTCCCGTCTCCAGTCATGTCGTTTATGGGTGATGCTTCTATGCACCCAGAACAAGTAAATTGTTATATCACGCATACGAATGAAAAAACCCACGACATTATTCGTGGTGGTTTAGATCGTTCACCAATGTATACCGGTGTTATTGAAGGTGTTGGTCCGCGTTACTGCCCGTCAATCGAAGATAAAATTCACCGTTTCGCTGATAAAGACTCACATCAAGTATTTTTGGAACCAGAAGGTTTAGATACACACGAGCTTTATCCAAATGGTATTTCGACTTCACTTCCATTTGATGTGCAGTTTGAACTTGTTCGCTCTATTCGCGGTATGGAAAATGCGCATATTTTGCGTCCAGGCTATGCGATTGAATATGATTATTTCAATCCGCAAGCTTTGAAATTCACTCTCGAAACTAAAGCGATTAATGGTCTATATTTTGCTGGCCAAATTAATGGTACAACAGGTTATGAAGAGGCCGGTGCTCAAGGTCTACTTGCTGGTTTAAATGCTGCGCGCCGTGCATGGGAGCAAGAAGAGTGGACACCTAAGCGTGACCAAGCTTACATGGGTGTGTTGGTTGATGACCTTATCACTTTAGGAACTAAAGAACCGTACCGTATGTTTACCTCGCGTGCGGAATATCGTTTGATGCTACGTGAAGACAATGCAGATCAACGTTTAACGACTGTGGGTCGTGAACTTGGTTTGGTTGATGATGTGCGTTGGGCTGCTTATTGTGAAAAAATGGAAGCAGTTGAGCGTGAAACTTCTCGTTTACAACATTTGTGGGCAGCACCAAATAACCCAATGGGTAAAAAATTCGTTGAAATGACGGGTGCTGACTTAAGTAAAGAATGTAGTGCAATTGATTTGCTTAAACGCCCTAATATTAACTTTGGTCAAATTGCAGAACTTACGGGTTCTGAAGTTTCTGAGCAAGTTGGTGAGCAAATCGAGATTGCTGTGAAATACGAAGGTTATATTAACCGTCAACACGAAGATGTAGCACAGTTAAAGCGTCTTGAAGAAACTAAAATTCCTAGTGATTTTAATTATGACGTAGTGTCTGGTTTATCGCGTGAAATTACCCAGAAGTTGAAAACAGTTCTTCCTGAAACATTAGCTCAAGCAAGCCGTATTCCTGGTGTTACACCAGCAGCAGTTCAGCTTGTAATGATCACAATTCGTAAGAACAATATGGTTAAGAAAACAGCTTAATCTTTTAAATGTAAAAAAGCCCAGTTAAGACTGGGCTTTTTTATTTTCTGTTCCAAAAATATATGGAAACTTCCTAAGGAAGAAAATAGATTTGACTTCCTTTTTTTCTTATTTCACATATTTCAAGCAGCCAGTTATATTGAATTCACGTTCAAACAAGAGGGCTTTAACCATGACAATGAAATCAATTCGCTACAATAGAGATGAAATTGCATGCCAATGTTCATGTTTAAAATAGCGCAAAAGAAAGAGCAGATCAGTTTGGTAGGGGGGGGCACAGATTGATCTGAAACAACTATAAATATAAGAGCCAATATAAAATTAAGAAAATTATAATTCAAAATCTAAAGAGAACCTCATGGTTCTCTTTTTTATATCTATTTACTCTCGGATTCAATTTCTCGCACAGCGTTGTGTACTTGAATAGGTTCGATATGTAGTAATTTCTTGCCAAAACTACGTAACCACCACACCAGTTGAGATGTAAAAGGTACGGTTGCGGTAACTTCTACAATATTTTCTTCAAGTGGAACTATAGTTTGGTCCTTGCTTAACTGACTTTCATAGAAAGTTCGAGCAGTTTGCTCTGTCATGGTTAAGGTGAGTTGAATTGATTCAGTTGGCTGTTTGTAGTCTACTCTAAAGCCTAAAGCGCCTGAATCGATATAATGATCAATATCAAAATTGACAGGATGCAGTGCTCGACTATCTAAGACTTTTGCTGATTTAAAACGGTGCAAGGCAAACGTTTGAACTTCAGTTTTGTCATGTCGTGTGCAAATCAAATAAATTACTGCACCTTTTTGTACCAAAGCCAAAGGATTTAAAACATAAGTTTTGTCTTCTCCTTGGTTGACTCGTGCCCGATAAATACATTCTATTTGCTTGTCTTGGAGTAGACCTTCGTAAATTGCTTGTTGAGCAGCACGGTCGACTACAGGCGGGATAAGAGGTTGACTTGCAGGAACAATACGTACTCGGTTAATCCACTGTCGCACATTATTTTGTGTAGAGAGGCTGCGTTTAGCTAAATCAAACCAAGGTCCCATCTCATCAAGCAGACTAGGGGGAAGTAAGTGTTTAAGATGCTCCTCGACCATCATAAATGTTACTGCCTGAGAGCTCGTCATGTGGGGTAAGCTCTGAATAGGGGCGTCTGATTGCCACCGCCAGCCTTGAGGTACAGCCTTATTACTTTCAATTGGAAAGCGCTGAGCAATTTGATTTAAATCACGCTGAATAGTCCTTAAACTAATATCAATACCTTCGCGTTCAAGCATTTCTTGTAATTCTCGTGTCCCGATCCATTTACCAGTCGGAAGGCGAGATAAGATCTGCCATTGGCGATATAAACTATTCGAAGTTTCTTTTTCTATTACAGACATAAGCGTAATACATCTATATCCAATTGCTTTGGTGTCAACACAATAAAAAATCTTTACACATTTAGCAAGTTTGTCAGATTCGGTTTATGAGTGCTTTTACAATCGATGTTAAGATTTAAAAGAAGAAAGTTATAACAAAACACCGTAAAAATATTAAACATATATAAGTGGCACTGAAATTGCTTATTTAAAAATGAAATATAGATAAATGATAAGACGAGGTGGTTATGTCAGAACAAGAGCATGAATTACATATAGATAGTGATTTTTTTATACAAGAGCAGACAACTACGGCACTCATTAACCCAACCTCTTTTTTAGAACATATTTCCGTACAAACCAATCTGTTTGAGCAGCTAAAATCACAGTTTTTTAACGAGATGCTGGATGATGTAACATCAAATGGGGCTGCTTCTAAAAAAATTGAACAATGGTTGAGTATTCGTACTTTAGATGAATTAAAAGAGTTAAATGCTCAAGCGAAGCAGCATTTTCTTTATCATGGAATTACTTTTAACGTATACGGTGATAAAGAAGGCACAGAGCGAACGATTCCTTTTGATTTAATTCCACGTGTGATTGAAAAAAAACAGTGGGAGAAAGTAGCTTCGGGCTGCGCACAACGTGTTAAAGCATTAAATTATTTCCTAGATGATATTTATCATGGACAACATATTTTAAAAGAAAAACTGATTCCCGAAGATCAAATCATGGGGAATGAGGCTTTTCAGCCCCATATGCTCAAACATGCTTTGAAAGGTAAAATTTATTCACAAATTAGCGGAATTGATATTATTCGCGATGGTGAAGGAGAGTTTTTTGTTCTAGAAGATAATTTAAGAACGCCTTCTGGTGTGTCATACATGATTGAAAGTAGAAACATTAGCCAACAATTGATGCCTGAACTATGTGCTGCCAATAATTTGCAGGGAATTGAGCATTATCCAAAACTTTTAAAAGAAATATTGCAGGAGAATTCATCTGCGGACCAACCTTTTGTGGTGGTACTGACACCGGGACGTTTTAACAGTGCTTTTTATGAGCATGCTTTTCTAGCACGTGAAATGGAGGTGCCACTGGTTACAAATCGCGATTTATTTGTCGAAAATGATCAAGTATTTGTCAAAACTATTCGTGGGCGTCAAAAAGTAGATGTGATTTACCGCCGATTAGATGATGATTTTCTAGATCCTCTAGCATTTAGGCCAGACAGTGCTTTAGGTGTAGCAGGTCTGATGTCTGCTTATTTGCAAAAAAATGTTGTGATTGCAAATGCGCCTGGAACAGGCGTGGCTGATGATAAATCTATTTATCCTTACGTGGATCAAATGATTCAATATTATTTGGGCGAAACACCAATTCTAAAAAATGTACCTACTTATCAGTGCCGTAAAGATGAACACTTAGATTATGTGCTGTCTAATTTAGATCAATTAGTTGTTAAAGAAGCACAGGGATCGGGTGGCTATGGCATGTTAATTGGGCCTCAAGCAAGTTCGTGTGAAATTGATGATTTTAGAAAAAAATTGATCGCCACGCCTCATATGTACATTGCACAACCTACCTTAGCTTTATCTGTGGCTCCGACTTTAACTACAGGAGGGGTGGCTGAACGTCACATCGACTTACGTCCATTTGTATTGAGTTCCCCTTATCGTACGGAAATAGTGCCGGGTGGCTTAACACGAGTGGCCATGCAGGCTGGTTCTCTAGTCGTAAATTCGTCCCAAGGTGGCGGTATAAAAGATACATGGGTTGTCGAAACATTACATTCTTGATTGTGGGTTAAAGAGGAACTTTATGGTCTTACTCAATTCGAGTGCGCATCAAATATATTGGTTGGGTCGATATTTAATGCGAGTTAAATTCGCAGTCTCTCATTTACCCTTTACACAAGATGAGAAAGCAACAAAATTTGCAGCAGCATTTGGTTTGGTCATAGAAAATGCTGAATTACTAAATCACTATATGTTAGACAAGAAGCAAACATTTTCATTACTGAACCAGTTGGTTATTGCTAAAGATAATATTCAGGAACTAAGAGGCATATTGTCATCAAATGCTTATGCAGAATTAAATCATGTGATTAACATGCTTCAAGCTCAACCTGAAGCTTTGAGAAAAGCTGTTGAACAATGTATTCAAATACTAGAAGTGGAGAATGAAGATGTGGGTTTATTTCTGCATTTAGGCAAAAAAATAGAGCAATTTGATATAGAACTACGTTTTGGGCAAGATTTATCAGAGCTTGTGTCAGAGCTAGATGTTGTGGTGAAACGGCTTGCTGACCTAGGTTGGGAGACTATAGATGAAAATTGGCAAGTGCTAAAGCACCACCTAGAGTGGGATGCTTATTATACTTTTACACAGCAGTTGGAAAATATGTTTGAGGTCTGATTATGAAATTGATGGTTAATCATCAAACGCATTATAGCTATACGGAAACTGCTCAAAACAGTATTCAGTATATTAAAATGATGCCTCAAACATCGCCGCATCAACATGTTATGAATTGGGCAATTAGCGTGCCGGGTGACAAAACGATCAAAAGGGACATATTTAACAATGTTTGGATGACGGCTAGTCAGCGCTATCAATACCAACATCTTACATTTATGGCTCAAGGAATCGTTGAACTTCAGAATGTAGAGTTGGGTTGTGTAAATCTATCTACACCTACAAATTTGTTTTTGCAGATGACAAGTGCAACCCGATGTGATGCAGAAATGTTGGACTTTGCCAGAAATATTGTAGTGGTCAAAGATCGAAAGCATATTGCGTTATTAAGCGAATATATTTTGCAAAAAATACTTTATCAGCCTGAAAGTACTTCGGTTCAGACAACTGCAACCGAAGCATTTCATGCTGGAGAAGGTGTATGCCAAGACCATGCTCATATTTTAATTGCAATGTGTCGTGCGCTACAATTACCAGCACGTTATGTCTCTGGTTATCTGTTTGATCAAAACTATCCGCACCTCGCCAGTCACGCTTGGGCGGAAGTATTTTTAGAAAATCAATGGTATTGTTTTGATGTAAGCAATCAGTTGTTTACACCCAAACATCATATCTACCTTGCAGTGGGTCGTGACTATCTCGATGTGGCACCTATTCGTGGTGTAAGAGAACAAGGTGGAGTTGAGAACATGATGTCTGTGGTTCAAGTGTTGGCATGTTGAATGTAAAGAGAATGAAATGACCTATTGTTGTGCGCTAAGATTGGAACAAGGTTTAGTGTTTATTAGTGACACGAGAACTAATGCAGGAGTTGACCATATTTCTGTGTTCCGAAAATTGCATACTTTTGGCGTTACTGGAGAGCGTTTTATTGCCTTGCAAACAGCAGGTAACTTAGCCACAACGCAAGCTGTTATAGGTCATTTGCAAAATGCGCTTACTTTGCAGCAAGAGCCTAATTTATATAGTGTTAATACTATGTTTGAGGCAGCTGAACTGATTGGTAAAACTTTAAAAGCTGTTTTAGAGGATATTAGTTCGGACACCCAAGAACAAATGAATTATGCCTGTAGTATTTTGGTGGGTGGGCAGATTAAAGGTGGTGACATGCAACTTTATAATGTCTATCCACAAGGTAATTTTATTTGTGCCACCACAGATACGCCTTATTTTCAAATTGGTGAAAGTAAATATGGCAAACCGATTCTGGACCGAGCTTTATATTATGCAATGCCATTAGATGATGCATTACGTTGTAGTCTAATTTCTTTTGATTCGACATTACGTTCAAATGTTTCTGTTGGCTTACCACTTGATGCATTGATTTACAATAAAGATAGCTTTGTGATTCCGATGGGAAAACGAATCACAGAAGATGATCCTTATTTTTCACAAATTAGTAGGCAATGGTCAGATACTCTACGTCGCGGTTTACAGGAAATGCCAAAACCAACAGATGATTACTGGCGATAAAATTTTGAATACTTAAATAAAAAAATCCAAGCATCCTTGGATTTTTTTTCTAGCTTTTATAATTTAACTGCTTTTACGGATAGGGCGATTGCTTAGGCGACAGAGTAATTCATATCCTATTGTTCCATTTGCATCAGCCACATCATCCACTAAGCGGTGCGTACCCCAAAGTTCGACTGGCGTACCTAATTTTACTTGCTTACCTGTCACATCGATTGCAAGCATATCCATACTCACTCGGCCTACAACTGCACAGAGCTGTTTATCAATAGCGACATAGTTTTGCTTAATATAAGCTCGTGGATAACCATCACCATAACCTATAGAAACAATCGCGATATCCATGGCTTGTTTTGCACAGAAAGTAGAACCATAACCGACATGTTCATCAGTTTGAATATGGTTTAATGCAATCACTTCTGCTGAAAAAGTCATGACTGGTTTTAGGTCAAGATCATGGGCTGTCTTATCAGCAAAAGGTGAAGCGCCGTAAAGCATAATACCTGGACGAACATAGTCAAAATGTAATTCTGGCCATTTATAAATAGCAGCAGAGTTACAGCAAGATGCTAAAACTGGATCACAAGCTTGCTTTACCTGTAAAAATTGTTGCTTTTGTTGTTCGTTAAGCGGGTGGTCTACATCTGCATTTGCGAAATGCATCGCCAGCACACAGGTAAATCCTTCGGCTTTTAACGTTTCAATAACTTCAATAATTTCAGTAACTTTAAAGCCTAAACGGTTCATGCCGCTATTAAGCTTAATCCAGACTTTTAAACCTTGAGCGATATAGGCTTGTTTGTGTTTAATTAACCATTGAAATTGTTGTTGATGGTGAATGACACATTCAAATTTATGTTCAATTGCAGTTGGCATTTCATCTTCAGAAAATACCCCTTCAATTAAAGTAACAGGTTGTTGGAATCCGAGTTCACGAATTTCTAAACCTTCTTGTAGGCAGGCGACACCAAAGGCATCTGAGGCGTTTAAGGCTGCTAAACAGTCTTTGATTCCATGTCCATAAGCATTAGCTTTCACCATACTTACAATTTTTGAATTTGCTGCGAGTTGTTTGACACGGTTTAAATTATATTGAAGCGCATTGCGATCAATATAAACTGTTGCTTGGCGCACCCTCATTTACTCCTTTGGGCTAGAGATAGCGTTTATTCTTCATCATCATATTGGCTGTAATACTCAGGAGAGAGATTACTAAATCGAGTATATTGACCTTCAAAGGCAAGACGGACTGAACCAATTGGACCGTTACGCTGCTTACCAATAATAATTTCTGCGGTACCAGCTTCTTTCGACTCTTTGTTATACACCTCATCACGGTAAATAAACATAATTAAGTCGGCATCCTGCTCAATCGCACCGGATTCACGTAAGTCGGACATTACAGGGCGTTTATTTGGACGGTTTTCCAGACTTCGGTTGAGCTGGGAAAGTGCGATAACTGGGCATTGCATTTCTTTTGCTAATGCTTTCAAGCTACGTGAAATTTCTGAAATCTCACCCACACGGTTATCACCCATTCCTGGAACTTTCATAAGCTGCAAGTAGTCGACCATGATGCAACCAATTTTACCATCATGCATTTTGGCAACGCGTCGAGCACGGGCACGAAGTTCTGTTGGAGGTAAAGCAGATGAGTCATCAATATACAAATGCATTTGTTGAAGTTGTAAAATGGTACCAGTCACTTTGGTCCATTCATCAGCATCTAAGTTCCCCGAACGTAAATGTCCTTGGTGAACTTTACCCATTGCAGAAATAAGACGCATCGCAATCGAGTCTGCTGGCATCTCCATTGAAAATACCAGAGCGGGTAGCTTGTTATATTGCAGAACGCTTTCAACCAAATTCATGGCGAAAGTGGTTTTACCCATTGATGGACGTGCAGCAACAATAATTAAGTCACCAGCTTGCATACCAGATGTTTTATTATCAAGTTCTAAGAAACCTGTGGTTAAACCTGTAATATTGCCATCTAGTTTTGAGAGTTCATCAAGTTTAGTAATTACATCGGCGGTAACAGAGCTAATAGATTTAGGGCCTGCATCTTTTTTATTGTTATTATGCTGCTCTGCTAAAGAAAAAATGCTGGTTTCTGCTAGATCTAGAATTTCACTAACGCCTCGACCTTTTGTGTCATAAGCATTTTGTAAAATTTCAGTACTGACTTTGATCATACTACGAAGTGTAGAGAACTCTTTAATTTTACTGGCATATGTTTCTAAGTTATAGAAACTTGATGGTGAATCAGCCATAAGCTGCATTAAATATTCTTCACCACCAATAGCATCGAGTAAATTTTGTTTTAAGAGCCAGTCACTTACTAATACAGCATCATAAGGGGAGTTTTCTTGTGCCAGTTTTTCAATTGCACGATAAATATATTTGTGACGTGTTGCATAAAAATCATTTTCTTTTAATAAGTCACTGACTTGCTCAAAAGATTCGGCAACTGTCATTAGAGCCGCAAGAACAGCTTGCTCGATGGCTAAATTGTGTGGGGGAGTGCGAAACTCTTTAAGCTGGCCTGATTCACTCGTTTTATTTTCTGTTGGAGATGAAAGAGTTAAAGAAGTGGCATTCGCCTGAGACATAATTAGACCTGATGATAAAGAAAGATGTACGCAAATAGCCTGTGAGGCCGAGAACTATCTTAAAACAAAATGAAATAAACTACCTAATTAAAAAACCAATTAAACTAAAGAACTGATCAGGAATTAATATATCTTATTTAAAAATAGAGCACATAAAAAAAGAGCATGCAAAAGCATGCTCTTTTTTTTGATGAGAAATTACTCAGATACGATAGTAACGAGAACTTCTGCAACAACATCATGATGCAATTGGATTGCGATGTTGAATTCACCAGTGTGACGAAGCGCACCATTCGGTAAACGAACTTCTGCACGGTCAACTGTAAGACCAGCATTCGTTAAAGCGTCAGCGATGTCACGAGTACCGATAGAACCGAAGAGTTTACCTTCGTCACCAGCTTTAGCAGTGATAACGATGTTAACTTCATTCAATTGTTCAGCACGTGCTTGAGCAGCAGCTAAAATTTCAGCTTCTTGCTTTTCAAGTTCAGCGCGACGAGCTTCGAAAGCAGCAGTGTTAGCTTCAGTAGCTGCAACTGCTTTACCTTGAGGGATAAGGAAGTTACGGCCGTAACCAGCTTTAACTGATACTTTATCGCCTAATTTACCAAGGTTTTTAATGCGTTGTAATAAGATAACGTCCACAGATCACCTCACTTATGGTTGTCAGTGTACGCAATCAAAGACAAGTAGCGAGCTTGCTTGATAGCAAGTGCTAATTGACGTTGATAACGAGCTTTAGTACCAGTGATACGGCTAGGAACAATCTTGCCGTTTTCAGTGATGTACTGTTTTAAAGTATCGATATCTTTGTAGTCGATGTACACAACATTCTCAGCTGTAAAGCGGCAGAACTTGCGACGACGGTAAAAACGTGCCATTGATGTTCTCCTTATTCAGCGTCTTGAGCAACTTGCTGTGCTTCTTCACGTTGAGCTTTACGCGCACGCTTTTCTTCAGCACTTTTAGCAAGCAATGACTCTTCAGTGATTGCGTGTTCACGACGAATGATAAGGTTACGAATGATCGCGTCATTATAACGGAACAATTCTTCTAACTCATCAAGTGTAGTTTGACCACACTCAACATTCATAAGAATGTAGTGTGCTTTGTGAATTTTGTTAATTGGGTAAGCCAATTGACGACGGCCCCAATCTTCTAAACGGTGAATTTGACCTTCAGCTTCTTTGATCTGAGAGATATAGCGTTCAACCATACCTACAACTTGATCGCTTTGATCTGGGTGTACTAAAAGTACGATTTCGTAATGACGCATTGTCAGCTCCTTACGGTTTAAACAGCCCCTAATAAATAAAAAATTAGAAGCAAGGAGTCATAACTTGAAAGTTATGTCGCAAAATTTGCGAAGGCTGAATTATAAGTAAAAGTTCGACTAAAAACAAATCTTTTGATGAGAAAAGTAAAACTTCTTTACTCTTAAGGAGGAAATCCTCCCTTATTTAAAAGAGAGGAAGATCTGGAGCAGGGGATTGATAGGTAAAGCTAAAGCTCAAACTTAACAGGGTAATTAATATGACCGAGTAGAGGAAAAAACGTTTAGCCCAAAGTTGGTCATTTTCAGCTTTAAATCCAATAATTGATAAATATAACCAATATGCTGTTAATGCATTAAAGGTTACTAGAAAGAATATATTGGTATAGCCAAAACAATATAAACCATTCAATACGGCTGCAAACAACACAATATAAATGACACACTCTACTTTCGTGCGATAAATAGAACGTGCAACAGGCAGAATGGGGATTCCCGCATTTTTGTAATCGTCAAAACGATAAATAGCAATTGCCCATGAATGTGGCATTTGCCATAGCGCGTAAGCTAAAAACAAAAGTAAAGCGGCTACATCAAAATGATGAGTTACTGCTGTATAACCAATAACAGGAGGGCTCGCTCCGGAAATACTACCAATGACGGTTTGATGGATTGAGGTACGTTTTGTCCACAAACTATAAAAACCGACATAGACAATAAAACCAATCATTGCAAACAAGAAAGCGTAAGCATTTACACCGAACCACAAAATACTAAAACCGATAAGTCCAAGAACAAATGCATATATAAGTGCAATAGTAGGAGAGATGGTTTTTTTGACCAATGCACGGTTTTGTGTGCGCTGCATTTTTGTGTCGATGTCTTGGTCTATCACATTATTTACAACACAACCAGAAGCGACAACTAAAGTTGTTCCAAGTAAGGTGAGTAATAATAAGATGTCTATAGAGCCTTGGGCGGCTAAGAAAAAGCCGCCCAAGGTGGTAATGAAATTACCGAAGAGAATTCCTGGTTTAGTCAGGAATAGATATTTTTTCAACATGACAATCAGTTTAGATCATCATATTGTAGTGAAGGTAATTCATAATCCACACAGAACCGATTAAAAGTACGGCAATACATAAGATTGTGTAGATGAATGCAATCATATTCCAGCGTTGTTCAGATGATGTATTCATGTGTAAGAAGTACACAAGTTGTACAAGAACCTGAGCAACAGCAGCGATAGCAATAACTGTAACTAAAATTCCACGACTGAAACCGCCCGCCATCACCATCCCGAACGGGATGATGGTGAGGATAACAGAAAGGATAAATCCAACAGTGTATTGCTTAAAGTTACCGTGTGACGCACCTGCAGCATTATGGTCATGACTACTCATTAGAGAACTCCCAGTAAGTAAACGACGCTGAATACACAGATCCAAACGATGTCAAGGAAGTGCCAGAACAAGCTTAAGCAAGCTAGACGACGTGTATTCGGTAATGTCAAACCTTTAGTTTTGATTTGATACATCAATACCAACATCCACACTAAACCAGAAGTTACGTGGATACCGTGTGTACCAACCAAAGTAAAGAACGATGATAAGAATGCACTGTGAGTTGGACCATGACCTTCTTCTACAAGGTGATGAAACTCATAAAGCTCCATTCCAATGAACGTTGCACCAAAAAGGAATGTAATAAATAACCAAGTGATAACTTGATTTACATTCTTTTTATAAGATGCAAGTACAGCAAAACCGAAAGTTACCGATGAAATCAATAAGGCAAATGTTTCAGTTAACACGTAGCCCAATGAGTCATGGAACAGGTCATATGCACTTGGAGTTCCTGGTGGAATATGACTGCTTAATACAGCGAACGCGATGAAGAGTGATCCGAAAAGAATCAAGTCACTCATCAAGTATGTCCAGAAACCAAAGACCGTTAAGTCAGTATCATCATGTTCATGATGACCATCGTGGCCGTGGTTGTCGTGATGAAGTACTTCAGCCATTTCCTTAGTCCTTCTTCAAGTGTTTTTCAAGTAAAGCATAGCGTTCGTTTTCAATACGCTCAACTTCAGCAGCTGGAACATAGTAATCAACATTCTTAGTGAATGAGCTTACGATCAAGCTAACAACAGCTGAAACGAATGAAACAACAACGAGCCACCAAATATGCCAGATGAGTGCAAAGCCAAGAATTGTAATGAACATTGCAATGACAAAACCAGCAGCACGATCAGTCGGCATGTGGATGTCTTCATATTTAGTGTTACGTGCGTATGCTACACCATTTTCTTTGTCAGTCCAGAAACGGTCAATACCGCTTGCATCTGGTTCATGCGCAAAGTTATAGAACGGAGCAGGGGAAGAAGTCGCCCATTCAAGCGTACGTGCATCCCATGGATCGCCTGTAAGGTCCATGTTGTCTTTGCGTTGTAAGAAACCAACAATGATTTGCATTAAGAAACATGCAATACCAATCGCAACGAGAACAGCACCAAATAATGCAATTGCAAGGTAAGGATCCCATTCAGGGTTGTCATATGTATTCAAACGACGAGTCATACCCATGAAACCAAGGATATAAAGTGGCATGAATGCAAAATAGAAACCAAAGAACCAGAACCAGAACGCAGCTTTACCCCATGCTTCATTGAGCTTCCAACCAAACATTTTTGGCCAGTAGTAAATGATGCCGGCAAACATACCAAACACCACACCACCGATAATTACGTTATGGAAGTGAGCGATCAAGAATAATGAGTTGTGTACAAGGAAGTCCGCAGGTGGAACAGCCATAAGTACACCAGTTAAACCACCGATACCAAATGTTATAAGGAAGCCAAGCGTCCATAACATTGGAGTAGTAAAGGTGATGCGACCTTTATACATGGTGAATAACCAAGAGAAGATTTTTACACCAGTAGGAATCGCAATAACCATGGTCATGATACCGAAGAACGCGTTCACGTTCGCACCAGCACCCATGGTAAAGAAGTGGTGAAGCCATACAACGAACGCAAGAACTGTAATCGCGATAGTTGCATACACCATAGACTTATAACCGAACAACGCTTTACGAGAGAAGGTTGCAACGATTTCTGAGTATAGACCAAATGCTGGTAATACTAAGATATATACTTCAGGGTGACCCCATGTCCAGATCAAGTTCACATAAAGCATTGGGCTACCGCCAAGCTCATTTGTGAAGAAATGGAAACCGAAGTAACGGTCTAAAGTTAACATTGCAAGTGTACCTGTTAATACAGGGAACGATGCAATGATTAATACAGCCGTACAAAGTGAAGTCCACGTAAAAATAGGCATGTCCATTAATTTCATGCCAGGTGCGCGCATTTTGATGATGGTAACGAAGAAGTTAACACCAGATAAAAGCGTACCTAGACCGGAAACCTGAAGTGCCCAGATATAGTAGTCAACACCTACACCAGGAGAATATTGAATGCCAGACAGAGGGGGGTAAGCCATCCAACCAGTCGCAGCAAATTCACCTAATACAAGTGAAAGCATCATCAAACCAGCAGCACCGGCGAATAACCAGAAGCTTAAAGAGTTCAATAATGGGAATGCAACGTCACGAGCACCAATCTGTAAAGGTACAGAGATGTTCATCATACCTACAACGAGACCCATTGCTACGAAGAAGATCATAATTACACCGTGTGCGGTGAAGATCTGGTCGTAATGGTCTGGATGTAGATAACCTTCGCCGCCACCTTTAGCGAGGAAAAGTTGTAGACGCATCATAATTGCATCGGCGAAACCACGCAAAAGCATGACCACAGATACAAGGATGTACATGATACCAATTTTTTTATGGTCTACCGTAATAAACCATTCATTCCACAAATATCCCCATTTTTTGAAATAGGTGATACCGCCAAGCACAACAATTCCACCAAGTGCCATAAGGACCATGGTGACAAGCACGATTGGCTCTGTCGGGATAGAGTCCCAACCCAGTTTACCAAAAATCATATCCATGTCTTATTCCCCTTGAGCAGCGTGTTCAGCTGTTGCATGCGCAGCAGAGTGGTCAACACCATGATAATTACTCATATAATGGTTGATAATTGTTTCAAACAATTTTGGTTCAACTGAAGAGTAATAAGTCACAGGGTGTGGCTTAGTCGGGAACGGTTTCATAGCTTCAGCTTTAGCAAGCGCTTCTTCATCACCAGCAGCTTTAGCACGATTTACTAAATGCTCGATCTGGTGCTTAGAACGGTCACCATCACGTAAGGTTGCTAATTCAGCTTGGTCAAGCGTAGTTTTTTGAACTGCTTCTGGATTAATAGTCGAACCATTACCCGCTTTTACAGCTGCTACCCATTCGTTGAACTGTTGCTCTGTAACACTATGCGCCTTGAAACGCATTTGAGAGAAACCGTAACCTGAGTAGTTAGAAGAGAAACCACGATATACGCCAGTTTCATTTGCTAACAAATGAAGGTGAGTTTGCATACCTGCCATTGCATAAATCTGGCCGCCTAACTGTGGAATGAAGAATGAGTTCATTGTAAAGTTAGAGGTGATTTTAAAGCTTAACGGAGTTTTTTCTGGGAAACGTACTTCGTTAACAGTTGCAATGTTTTGTTCAGGATAAATGAAGATCCACTTGAACTGTTCAGCAACAACTTGAATAGTTAAAGGAGCTTTATCTGATTCTAAAGGACGGTATGGGTCATACTTGTGGGAACCCCACCAAGTTAACCAAGCTAAAATACCAATAATAATGACAGGGATACCCCATACTACAACTTCAATTGTAGTTGAGTGTGCCCATGTAGGTTTATAGTCTGCATCTTTATTTGACGCGCGATATTTCCAACCAAACCATAATGCCATGATGATTGAAGGAATCACCACAAGTAACATTAAATAGATCGCAGTCATCATGAGGTCACTTTGACCTTGACCAACTGGACCTTTAGAGTTTAGAAGTACCATATCACCACCACACCCAGTCAAAAGTGCGGCAAGCGTTGATAAAGACAATACAGCTAAAATCGTTTGTCTCATTTTACAACCTCGGTGAAGAGTCCCATTCCCTAATTAAATATGGGATAGCGATTAAAGTGTCGCATGATTGAGAACGCTAATCCTTAAATTTAGACTTCTCAATTATATGACACCGCTACGTTGTAGGGCATTATGCCTCATATCAACAAACTAAGCTATACATAAAGTAGGCTGAAATAATTGTTTTAAAACCCGATTTTTTTTGTAGGGTATCTAATCTCTATAGAGCTTTTATTTAAATATCAACTCTCTATAGAAAAAAGGAGGCGGGGTGCCTCCTTTTTTTTTAGACCTTAAATGAATGAGTAATTCACTATCGTTTGATCACTTTTGTTCTTGCAATTTTGTCGTGTAGCGCTTGTCGCTTTTGTCCTAATGTAAAAGCATAGTCAATAATTGTACTAATAGGCATAAACAACAAATTGAGTATGATAAAAACAATGCTTCTTAATAAGAAAATGCGAGTTAAATTAACTTTACCATTGCTCTCAGCATCTACAATTTTAATTCCAACAATTTTCTTACCTATGCTTTGCCCAAATTTTGTTAAAAGAAAGGCTTGAATGGCAAGCATGATTACTACGTAAACAAGCATAGAATGCCAAGCTTCAATAGGAATTAAAGTGAAAAGTTGATGCTGTAGCTCAGCTGCTTTAGTTGAAGCAACTTCAGCCGATTGCATTTGTTTTTGCAATTCAAATAATTGCTTATACTGAGACTCATTAAAGAAAAAAGAAGGAATTGCAGCTATTGGTATCCAGAGCAATAAATCAATAATTTTTGCCAAAGCTCGAGATGGAATAGAGGCAAGTTCGTGAATTTTAGGTTCTACACGAATTTGACGAATAGTTTCATTAACTGAGCTGTTTGTGTTTATGGCAGGTGCAGAATCACCAGTAGGTTGATATACAAGTTTACCTTGGGTTAATTCTCCTAAAGCTTTCCACTCTGTCATGCCTTCATGCCAAGCTAAATCAGTTAACAAAATTTGTTGGCTAGCCAACATTTGATTTACTTGCTCTAAGGTGTAAGGCCCAGCTTGTTGATTATTACGTGCCAAGTAAATTTGCATAAATAAAAGTTCTCTGTTCCAAAGATGAAAAAAGACCCACGGATGGGCCTTTTTTTATAACATATTAGATTTGCTTGATTTTTTCTTCAGCAAGGAAGAACCATGTATCTAAAACTGAGTCTGGGTTAAGAGATACAGACTCAATACCTTGTTCCATTAACCATTTTGCAAGATCTGGATGGTCTGAAGGACCTTGACCACAGATACCTACATATTTACCCGCTTTACGGCAGGCATGGATGGCCATTGAAAGAAGGGCTTTAACTGCTGCATCACGCTCATCAAATAGGTGTGAAACAATGCCAGAGTCACGGTCAAGACCGAGCGTTAACTGAGTTAAGTCATTAGAACCAATAGAGAAACCATCGAAATGCTCTAGGAATTGTTCAGCTAACAGAGCGTTAGTTGGTAATTCACACATCATGATTACTTTTAAGCCATTTTCACCGCGTCTCAAACCATTTTGTGCTAGTAACTCAATAACACGTTTTGCTTCAGATACAGTACGTACAAAAGGAATCATGATTTGAATATTGGTTAGACCCATTTCATCACGAGCTTTCTTAAGTGCACGGCACTCTAATTCGAAACAGTCACGGAAGTTATCAGATACATAACGGCTTGCACCACGGAAACCGAGCATTGGGTTTTCTTCTTCAGGCTCGTATAACTTACCGCCAATCAAGTTTGCATATTCATTTGATTTGAAGTCAGACATACGAACGATAACTGGCTTGTCACCAAATGCAGCAGCAAGAGTTGCAATACCTTCAACCAATTTTTCAACATAGAAATCTACAGGTGAAGCATAACCCGCAGTACGAGTTAGAACCGCAGCACGAGTTTCACGAGGTAGGCTATCAATGTTGAGCAAGGCTTTAGGGTGCACGCCGATCATACGGTTAATAATGAACTCAAGACGAGCAAGACCGATACCTTCATTTGGAATTTGAGCAAAGTCAAATGCGCGGTCAGGGTTACCAACGTTCATCATAATTTTGAACGATAGCTTAGGCATAGATTCAATTGAGTTACGTTGAACTTCGAAATCTAAAGCACCTTCATAAATGAAGCCAGTATCACCTTCAGCACAAGAAACTGTTACTTCTTGACCATCAGTCAATACTTCTGTTGCGTTACCACAACCTACAATAGCAGGTACACCAAGTTCACGTGCAATAATTGCCGCGTGACATGTACGACCACCGCGGTTAGTAATAATTGCAGCTGCACGTTTCATTACCGGTTCCCAATCAGGGTCGGTCATATCTGATACAAGAACGTCGCCTTCTTGAACTTTGTCCATCTCTTTAATTGAGCTAATGATGCGGACTTTACCTGAACCAATACGTTGACCAATTGAACGACCTTCACAAAGAACAGTACCTCTTTGTTTAAGAAGATAGCGCTCCATTGTGCCTACGTTTTGACGACTTTTTACGGTTTCAGGACGAGCTTGAACAATATAAATTTGACCATCATCGCCATCTTTCGCCCATTCGATATCCATTGGCGCACCGTAGTGCTGCTCAATAATCAGCGCTTGTTTAGCTAGCTCTTGTAACTCGTGGTCATTCAAAGCAAATTGTTGGCGCTCTTGTTTCTCAACATCAACAACCACAACTGATTTACCAGCAGAACCTTCTTCACCATAAATCATTTTCTGGTGTTTTGAGCCAAGGTTGCGGCGTAAAACTGAATGTCTACCAGCATTTAATAATGGTTTAGATAAGTAAAATTCATCTGGGTTAACCGCACCCTGTACAACCATTTCACCTAAACCATAAGATGCTGTAATAAATACAACTTCACGGAAACCAGACTCGGTATCAAGTGTAAACATTACACCCGCAGCACCAGTTTCAGAGCGCACCATACGCTGAATGCCTGCAGAAAGTGCAACGACATCATGATCAAAACCTTGATGTACACGGTAAGAAATTGCACGGTCATTATATAAAGAAGCAAATACTTCTTTAATTGCAATAAGAATGTTATCAATACCGCGAATATTCAAGAAAGTTTCTTGCTGACCTGCGAATGAAGCATCTGGTAGATCTTCAGCAGTTGCAGATGAACGAACGGCAACCGCGATTTCTGGGTTGCCGTTAGAAAGTGTTGTAAAAGCGGCGCGAATTTCTTGTTCTAGGCTTGCAGTGAGTGGAGTCTCTACAATCCATTGACGAATTTTAGCGCCTGTTTCTGCAAGAGCATTTACGTCATCAACATTGAGTTGAGCAAGTTCTGCTTGAATTCGAGCGTTAAGACCGCTTTGATCTAAGAACTCACGATAGGCATCAGCAGTAGTTGCAAAACCACCAGGTACTGATACACCAGCATTTGATAAATGGCTGATCATTTCACCCAAAGATGAGTTTTTCCCACCTACGAGTTCGACATCGTGTTTCCCTAATTTTTCTAGACCGATTACGCGCGCTTCCAAAGTTTTCACTCCACTTTTGCAGTATTAATGTCTATCTTGGCATGAAATTATAAAAATAAAGTGCTTAGTTGAGAATTATACTAAGCGACAGTCATGTAAGATCAGTTTACTATAAAGATTATATAGCACTAAGACAAATGTTTAAGGAGAATTTTAATGTCAGAAAGTAAACAGTTTAGACGGAGCGTTTTTTTTATTTCTGATGGAACTGCAATTACTGCCGAGACTCTTGGACATTCGTTATTAGCACAATTTCCCAATGTTGATTTTGATATTCATATCATGCCGTATATTACAACTGAAGAAGCGGCAATGGAGATTGTAGTCGAGATTAATCGATGTCAAACCAAAGATGGTTGTCTACCTTTAGTATTTGATACTTTGGTTGATCCACACGTACGAGAAATCATTAATACTGCTAAAGCAGTTAATCTAGATGTGTTTGAAGGCTTAATCAGTAAACTCGAACAAGAATTAGGTACGCCGCCTACAACATTAGTTGGACAGACACATGCTGTAACCGATTCTGAGTCGTATAAAGCTCGTATTGATGCTGTTCATTTTGCGCTTGATAATGACGATGGGGCACGTACTCGTCATTACGATAAAGCTGATTTAATCTTAATTGGGGTTTCTCGTTCGGGTAAAACACCGACCTCTATTTACTTATCTCTTCAATTTGGTATCCGTGTTGCAAACTATCCGTTAACAGAAGAAGATTTGGATGATAACCGTTTACCAGCAGTATTAAGACCACATCGTAATAAATTATTTGGTTTAATGATTGATGCTGAGCGATTAGTGGCGATTCGTAGTGAGCGTAAGGCTAATAGTCGTTATGCGAGTTTTAGCCAATGCCAAATGGAACTTAGAGCAATTGAAGGAATCTATATTTCAGAAGGAATTAAATATTTAAATGTGACTGAAATGTCGATTGAAGAAATTTCAACACGTGTTTTACAAATGACAGGATTAAAACGTCGCATTGGTTAGTTTAATCAATTATTTATTTTAACCATTCAAATTTTTATATTAATTTATAGATAATTTGAATGGTTTGTAATATAAAAATAGAATGAAAAATAAAAGTTTTAAATATAAAACAAAAAGTTATTAAAACGTTTTTATTGGTTATCGGCCTGTAAGGTTTTTATAATCCAATTGTGAAATAAAATAAGAGTATTGAAAAGAAATGTATATATTTAAGTAAGTTTAAAAATTCTAATTGTTTAATTTTGCTAAATATTTTCAAAAATCATGTAAAAATACATTAAATATTTAAAAATGATAAATAGATCACACTATTTTTGTGTTGTGTGATTGGTTTTTAATTTTAATTATACTTTCCCACCTCGATATGGGACTATCCGATTATCAAAATGCTAAAAAAATGTGTTTTTTCATTGGTATACATCTTGCCTCTTAATTTGTATGCCGCTCAAGTGGATGAGTTGCGAGAGCAGGCTATTCACACTTACAAAACTGGACAAACTCACCAAGCAATATTTCAACTGGATCAATTGCTAAAAACCTATCCGCATGATCAAAAATTGCTAGCTGATTATTTAGTTGTAATGTCAAATGAAAAAAAAGATCTGGTAACTTTTTCTCAGCATCTAGCGAATATTAATTTGGTTAGTTTTCCAGAATATGGACAGCTACCTTTAATACGTAATTTTCGTGATTTTAAACACTTTAAAAATGCGATTGATTGGTCGAATAAATTTAATATTCAAAAAACGCCTGATGGGCAGATTCTGTTAGCAGTTTTATATGCTGAAGCTAAAGATGTTGTAAATGCCAAAGCACAGTTAGCAAAAATTAATAGTAAAAATCTGAAGACTGATCAGCTTGTGCAAATAGCTTATGCATATCGACTCATTAATTCACCTGTAGATGCTTTATCTGCAATTGAGCAAGCATATAAACAGCAGCCCAAGTCTTTTGCAGTTTTACAAGAATATAGTTATGACTTAGCAGCTGTGGGAGCTTATAACAAGGCTCAGCAATTATTGCTTGCCAGCGATAAAAATCCACAAACAGAATCGTTACAACACTGGCTACAAGTCAGTGAGTTTTCTCAACGTGTAAATAATGCCATTGCTCGTTATAAATATTTGAATCGGGAGGGCATGTCAGATAGTGACGGCTTTTCTGAGCTTGATACTGTGTTGAAGCAAGGCGAGCAAATGCAGCCTTTGATTCAACCGTCAGATCCTAGTTATTTAAGATTCCATTATGACTATATATATGCGTTAGATTTCCGCGGGCGTAGCCGTACGGCATTAGATCAATTTACTAAATTAAACGTACCTCTAGAAAAACTACCTGCCTATATTCGTCATGCAATAGCCGATAGTTATTTGGCTGAAAGACAACCACAGCAAGCTGAACTTGCTTTTAAAACTGTGCTTACTGAAAAAAACTATCCAGATATGACCGTATATACTGGGCTGTACTATTCATATATAGAGCAAGAAAAATATCAACAAGCTGAACAGTTTTTGAGTGAGGTTGATCGACTTGTTCCGACGTATAAATATAGTCAAGCAAAAGGGGTGGACAAAACAAGCCATCCTGATCGTGATGACTATATTACTTTACAAGGTATGCATTTAGCTTATGCAAATCATCTTGATCAAGCAGAAAAGCATTTTCAGAAACAAGTAGATCTTGCACCTGCCAATGAAGGCTTAATTAATAATTTGGCTCGTGTTGAGCGTTGGAGAGATAAACCTCTACAGTCCAAGCAAACTATTTCTCGTTTAAATGGTTTAACACCGGTTGCTAAAGATACACGAATTAATCAAATGCAAAATGCGCAGGCTTTAGGGGATATTCCAGAATGGCGTAAAAATACTGAAAGTCTTTTGGAATATTATCCTGAAGATAGTGGCGTAGTTAAAAGTCGAAAAGAATTAGATGATCGTGATAGAGCAACTATCTCGCACTCAACAACTTGGGGTCAAAGTAAAGCAGAGAACAGTGATTCTGTGAGCGGTCAAAATGGTTTAAAAGACCGTGAAATGGAAACTCGTATTAATAGTCCATGGATTAAAGATAATTATCGTTTATTTGCTTGGCATCAAGATCGTTTCGGAGAATATCGTTTTGGCGATGTGCATGACCAACGTTATGGCGTCGGTGCTGAGTGGCAAGCGAATCGTAAGGCATTGTCGGCAATTTTGTCGCAAAGTACAGATGGTGGACAAGCAGGAGTTCGTCTTGATTGGTCGCAATGGTTAAACGACCACTGGCAATATCAATTGCAATATGACAGTCAGGCTAATATTCCATTGCAGGCAATTGACGCTGGTGAAGATGGACAAGCTTACCGTGCTGCTTTGACATGGCAAAAAGATGAGTCACGCCAAATTGGGGCGAGTTACGGTCTAACTGATATAAGCGATGGTAATAAACAACAAGAATTTTCGACTTTTTGGCGCGAACGATTATTTGATGCACCGCATCATATTACCTATGGAACGGTTCGTGGATTTTATGGTAGCAATAGCCAAGATCAGACCGCTTACTTTAGCCCAAGTAATCACTACAGTGCTGAGTTGAATTTAAGCCATGACTGGGTCACTTGGCGAGAATATGAACGCTCATTTAAGCAGCATTTCGAGGCTGGAGTCGGACTCTATAAACAAGCAGATTACTCAGCTAGACCAACATACTCTCTGCAATATCAACATCAATGGCAACTCTCACGGACTTGGCAGCTCAATTATGGAATTGGTTGGCAATACCATCCATATGATGGTCATGATGAACAACATACCTACGGTATTTTCGGATTTGAAGGGCGTTTTTAATGAATAATATGATGTCAAAAATGTTGAGTTGTGTGGTTGCTTCAACATTATTACCTGTACAATTTTCTCATGCCCGCATTGAAACTGAACTACCAAAAAATCATACGGTTTCTTTAACTTTTCATGATGTGCGAGATGATGTACTAAAGGAAGGCGACCGGGATGTCTATGCGATTCAGACCAATAATTTGGCGCAATTCTTCGATTGGCTTAGTCAATCTGATTGGAAGCCGATTCGTTTAAAAGACATTGAGGAAGCCCGTAGACAAGGTAAGGAATTACCGCATAACTCTATTCTGCTTACTTTTGATGATGGTGCATTGAGTAGTTATAGCCGAGTATTTCCATTACTTAAGCAATATGATATTCCGGCAGTTTTTGCGCTTCCAACCAGTTGGTTAAATGGTAATACGCAGGCTGGTTATGAAGCTTATGGTCAAGGTCACTTGGTGAACTGGGCTCAAGTTTGTGAAATGCAAGCATCTGGGTTAGCCGAATTTGCAAGTCATAGTGATGATTTACATCATGGTGTATTGGCCAACCCTCAAGGCAATGAGCAACCAGCTGCAACTTCTTATGCCTATTTAAAATCGCAATCACGTTATGAAACAGATGCAGAATATCAACAACGTATTTTGCAGGATTTGAAAAAATCCTACGCCGTTTTGAAAAAAGAAGTTGGTGTTAATCCGAAAGCAATTATTTGGCCTTATGGCGCTGTGAATGAGCAACTGGAAAAAATAGCACAGCAAGCAGGCTTTGAATTTTCTTTCAGTTTGGGTCGTGATGGTATGAATCGTGTGAGTGATTCAACTTTCAAGCGTAGCTTGGTTATAGGTAACCCTACAGCTGAACAGCTCACCGAAGGCATGTTAAATATTTTGAACTTTGAAGAGTCAGATTTATTTAAGCAACCTCGTCATTTTGTAAGTATGGATTTAAAGCAATTAGCAGCTCAACAAAATGCTCAGACCGATGAAAAACTAGGGCAGTTGTTATCAAAACTATATAGCCTAAAAAACAATGCTCTCATCTTAAAGCCTTTGGAAGATAAAAACGGAGATGGGCAATACGATGTTGCTTATTTCCCTACAAATAAAATGCCAGTTCAACAAGATATTTTAAACCGTAGTTTATGGCAGGCTCAAACTCGGGCAGGTCAATCGGTAATATTAGAGTTGCCAGCTTATCCTCAAAAAGATAAGCCATTTTTAACAGTAGATTTGGCTAAAGATATCGCACGATTTAACAGTAATTTAAGCGGTGTTCAGCTTAATGCGGGAACAGCTTTAAATTGCGCAATGCAAAGAATAACAGTGCAAGAAAGCAGTTGTATTGAACAATCAAAACAGCTAGCACAGCTTACCCAGCTGACTAAAAAAGCGGTCAAACCTTATTTAAATATGAGTAATCAGGCGCAGTTTAGCTTATTGCTTACACCTGATTTAGAGCATGTAGAAAATCTACCTGAGCTTAGCAAAACGCTTTTATTGCAACATGATTTAGTCAATTTGAAGTTGAATGTAATTGGCAAGAAAAAGCAATTTAACCAGTTGTTAAAGCTTTTAAGTACACTTGATGATAATGATAAGCAAAGAATAATGCTGACTTTAGTATTACCAGAAAACTCGCAAAAAACTGCTTGGGAAGAAGTCCAGCAAGGGCTTTTTTCGATTCAGCGGATAGGGATTCAGAAATTCGGTATCGATGGCTATGACTTTGAAAAATCAAAAGATGTCCATCAATATTTATATAATCCGATTAGTCTGAATGCTAGCCCTGTTATGTATCAGCCATTTGCTGGATTGGTAGAGGGGAAAAAGTAATGAGAGTATTACTCGATATTCTATTTGCTTTTGCCTTTTTATATCCCTTACTGATGGCTTGGACATGGATGGTAGGAGGACTTTGGTTCTTCTTTAAAAGAGAGTACCGTGAACAAGCGCTTCCTGAACCAACGAGCGAAGGATGCAGTATCATTATTCCGTGTTTCAACGAAGAAGCTCAAGTACGCCAAACAATCCGTTATGCGCTGCAAACCAAATACCCTAATTTTGAAGTGATTGCCGTCAATGATGGAAGTAGTGACAGAACAGCCGAAATTCTTGATGAATTGTCAGCGCAAGATTCACGACTTCGGGTTGTACATCTAGCAGAAAATCAGGGTAAAGCCGTAGCGTTAAGATCAGGAGTATTAGTTAGTAAATACGAATATCTTGTTTGTATCGATGGTGATGCGTTGTTACATCCACATGCCGTACTTTGGTTAATGCAGCCATTTATTAACTTTCCGCGAATTGGGGCTGTAACAGGTAATCCACGAATTTTAAACCGATCTAGTATTTTAGGAAAATTACAGGTTGGTGAATTCTCTTCGATTATTGGTTTGATCAAGCGTGCGCAGCGTACATATGGTCGTATTTTTACAGTGTCGGGTGTGATTGCGGCATTCCGTAAAACAGCTCTCGTTCGAGTCGGTTTTTGGTCAGACGATAAAATTACCGAAGATATTGATATTTCATGGAAGTTACAGCTCGACCACTGGGATATTCAGTATATTCCGCAAGCGCTTTGTTATATCTATATGCCTGAGACATTTAAAGGTCTATGGAAACAGCGTCTTCGTTGGGCACAAGGTGGGGTAGAGGTTCTTATCGAATATATTCCACAAATGTTTAAGCTACGTGTTCGCAGAATGTGGCCAGTCATGATTGAGGCGCTAGTCAGTATTATCTGGTCTTATGTCATGATTCTGATCTTTACGCTATTTTTTGTGGGATTGTTTATTGAACTGCCTCTGCAATGGCAGATCAAAACGCTTATGCCACAGTGGTACGGCGTAATATTAGGCGGAACGTGTTTAATCCAGTTTTTGGTGAGTTTGTGGATTGATCAGCGCTATGACCGTAGCCGCTTCTTCAGAAATTATTTCTGGGTTATTTGGTACCCGTTGTTTTTCTGGTTACTGACTTTGTTTACAAGTGTCGTTGCGGTTCCAAAAACTTTATTTAACACTAAAAAACGTGCCCGCTGGGTGAGCCCAGACCGAGGCTTCCGTGGAGATAACCCATGAAACCTGAGGAAAATAAGGATATCGAGATTTTAGATATCCCTGAATACATTGACCAGCCAGAATACGTCAAAAATAAAACGGCAAACTACACATTACAAACCATTGGTTGGTTTTGTTTAATGTGGTTGTTGTTTCCATTGGTTTCTCTGTTTTTATGGGTTTTTGAAGGACACTTAATTTATGATTATGTCTGGGTTGACCATATATCAGAAGTTAAGACCTTACTTCATTTAGCATTACTCATTGGAATTAGCGCGCTCATTTTAATTTTGTGGGCGAGTTATAACTGGATTAGATTCAGTGGTGAGGATCGACGGACGAAAGCACCAAATAGTTCTGTTGAACTGTTAGCAGCCCAATTTTCGGTTAGTTCCGAAATGTTAAGTGAATTGCAAAAGAAACAACGTGTTATTTTGCATTACGATGATCATGGCAATTTGCAAAAATATGAGTAAATAAAAAAAGCATGGCCTAAAACCATGCTTTTTTTATTTTTATGCGGTTGTTCTAATAATAATGTCGATAGGTTGTTCTACACCATCCATGCTGTGAATTGATCTATTGGTAACTTTAACGATGGGCCAAGTTTGCAATTTACAGTTGGATTTTTGGAGTGCGGCATAATAACTATCAGATTTAAAAAATACTTTTTTAGTGGTTGCAATATTGGGTGTTAAAAGGCGCTTAAGCCACGTTTCACTAATCTGGGTGTCAAGAAAACGTAAGGCTAAAAGACTTTTTACTCGATTGTTAAATAATCGCCGGTTTTTGATAATGAGTGGATGGGTAATTAACTTATTTGTGCCCATTTGACTATGAGGCAAAATAAAGTGAGGTGTGATTTGGAATACAGTGACAAATTTTGCTTGTTGGCAGATTTTTTCAAGATGGGTAACGGTATCTTGATTTGTACCAATAATCGCGACAGATGAATGTGAAAAATCAAATTCTTTAATTAAGATTGACGGAATCACTTGACCAGTAAAGTCTTCAAAATCTTGAGTCGTATTTTGGAAAACTACTGATTTTGAAGCGTTATTTTTAATATTAATACTCATTTTCCAAAAGTCCTTTTGGTTTTTAAATCATGATGTTTTTATCGTTTTAATATAAATAACCAAGCAGGAAGTTGGGGTAAAGTCTTTTCAGATAGATGGTCATCCCATACTCGAAATCAATTCAAGTATGGGAAAGTGAAGCGGAGTTTAGTGCTCTGTTTTTACATTCATTAGTTGCGTAAAGCTTTCTAAACGTTTAGCTGTATCGTACACATCACATGTAAAAATAAACTCATCAACATCATATTTCGCTAAAAGCTTTTGTAAACCAGAGCGAACTGTATCTACAGAACCAATTTGTGCCATGCCATAGAAGTTTTCAACAGATAACTGTTCTGCTGTATTCCATAATCCCTGCATTGATTCAACAGGCGGTTTAAGCTTTAAGCTCTCACCACGAATTAAGCCCAATACGCGTTGGTACGCACTCGTTGCTAAAAATTGTGCTTCTTCATCTGTATCTGCCACAACAACAGGCACGCCCATAGAAACATAAGGTTTATCTAAATATTCAGAAGGCTCAAAGTTCTCGCGATAGAGTTGAATCGCTTGACCTAACATACGTGGTGCAAAATGAGATGCAAATGAGTAGGGAAGTCCAAGTTTTGCCGCCAGTTGAGCACTAAAAAGGCTAGACCCAAGTAACCAAACAGGAACATGGGTATTTTGCCCCGGCGTTGCAATAATCTTTTGTCCGATTTGAGGGGCACCAAAATATTTTAGAATTTCGACAACATCTTTTGGAAATTGATCTTCTGTTTCTTGATGCCCACGGCGTAAAGCTCGCATGGTTAATTGATCTGTACCTGGAGCGCGGCCTAACCCAAGTTCAATACGATTTGGATAAAGGGTAGCAAGTGTTCCAAATTGTTCTGCGACAACTAAAGGAGCATGGTTAGGAAGCATAATGCCGCCTGAACCTAAACGAATATGCTGTGTATGTGCTGCAATAAAACCAAGTAAGACTGCTGTAGCAGAGCTCGCAATTCCATCCATGTTGTGATGTTCTGCAAGCCAGAAACGTTCAAAACCTAGTTTCTCTGCATGTTGAGCTAGCTCTAATGCGTGGCGTAACGAAAATTCGATGGTTTTATCATTACGAATAGGAGCAAGTTCCAAAATTGAAAACTTGGTATCTTGAAGTGATCGCATGCGATATTCTCGAATAAGGGTATATCGAAATACTACGATATATGAGGGATAATGTATATCGTTTTTTTTCGATATTAAATTTTACCTCTCAATAAAAAAGCACCCGAAGGTGCTCTTTTGATTTATATGTGAATTAGCGGTTTTTGTACCAGCCGCGGTGCAAACCATTGTCATGACGGCGATGGCCACCTTTACTATAATAACGACGGTCACCATCGTCATATCTACGATCATCTCGATCATAGCGACTACCACGATCATAGTGATCATCGTAATTACGATCTTCAGAAACTTTACGACCTAGCGCTGAACCACCCGCAGCACCTACCGCAGCACCGATGTAACCACCGTTGGTACCACCCATATTTTTACCAACTGTATAACCAGCGCCACCACCTAAAGCACCACCAATGGCAGCTTCGGTACGATTGCGACGGTCACTCGCTGCTGCTGCACCACCAGCACCACCTAAAGCAGCACCAATTGTTGCACCTGTTGTGCCGCCCATGCTTTTACCAATTGCTGTACCAACAACACTACCTAACGCAGAGGTTGCCGCAACACGAGTACCATTATCTGCATGTGCAACTGTCACCATAGACGATGTTGCAATTAATGCACTAGCTAACCAAATATTCATTTTCATCTTGCAGCTCCATGTCCTTATTTACTGAGAAGGACAGTATTTTTATCTTGAGATAAATGTAATAAAAAATTTCGTGATAATTATGGAGAACCCCAAAGGAGATACGCTAGTTTTGTGTCTGTTTGTATTGTTTCTATTAATCTGTGAATAAATCATGAGCAAAGGAGAGGTGGTGAATATTTGTTGATCTTAATAAAAAAGCACCCGAAGGTGCTTAGAGACGTTTCATCAAATTTGATTAGTGATGACGACGGTGTTTTTTCTTCCAGTGCTTAGAAGATCTGTCAGCATCGCGGTCTTTAGAAATTTTATTACCTAAAGCAGAACCACCCGCAGCACCTAAAGCAGCACCAACGTAACCGCCATTTGTACCACCCATACTTTTACCAACGGTATAACCAGCACCACCACCTAAACCACCACCAATTGCAGATTCTGTACGGTGACGACGGTCACTTGCAACTGCTGCACCACCAGCACCACCTAAAGCAGCACCAATTGTTGCGCCAGATGTACCGCCCATGCTTTTACCAATTGCAGTACCAGCGACACTACCTAAAGCAGAAGCAGCTGCTACATGTGTTGTGTTGTC